>CP119310.1:1300000-2600000 GCA_029203185.1 Candidatus Chryseobacterium colombiense
CGAAAACAATGTTAATGATTTTGCCTTTCCAGGAATTTGGGACTGAGAATTTGTGCTTGTAAAGACCTATTTCATCATTAAATTTGAAATTTTTGCCGTACGTCACATAATCCCGACCATAATTGTACGAGCCAAATCCTTGCTGTTCCCATTGTGAAGGAACCTGAATTTTATTCCAGCTTCCTGATTTTCGTCCCCCGCTTATCCAAAAATCCCATTCTTTTGTGTGCTCAGCATCTTTCCCAGTTAAGAATTGAATTTCTTTAGACTGAGAAAACAAGAGTTGTGAATAAACACATAATAAAGCAAATATTTTGGAAGAAAAACTCATTATTTTGCGGCAATATCGGAATCGTCTTTTTTATCGTAAGATTTCGTAAGAGAAGCTAGTTTCGTTACCCTAACTTTAGTTTGCTTTAAATTCTGAATAGCGTTTAAATTTTGCTCCTCAGACTTCAATGCTTTGATTTTCAAATTTTCAAACTTAAAATCTTTCAGCTCATACAAGTCTGATTTTTCAATATCAAAAGCGGTTTCACAACTGATATCAATATTTTTTAGTGTAATATTATTGGCTAATCTCATTTTAGGTTTTTCTTCCCCTTTCAGATCAAAAAACTGGTTCCAGCCTTTTACATATAAGAACGTTTTTACGTTTCCTTTGATGTTGTCGAGCATAATGTATTCGTAATGTTGGGGCGTATCGGGACGCATTTTCAAATGCAGTAATCTTGAAGCATCTTTCACCGTAGAATTTCTGAAAATGATATTGTAATTATGAATAGATTCGCTTCCGCAAGTCAATGCAGAATGGCAGAATCCGAAAGTATTGTCTTCGATGATGATGTTCCTGTTTTCTCCGTTATTTGGGTCAACGTCTGCTTTTGGACCTTTTCCTCCTTTTAAAGCAATTGCGTCATCATTTACTGACATGTAACAGTTCTTCACCAGAAAATTTGAACAGGCATCAATATCAATAGCGTCCGTACTTGGCGCCTTTACTGGAGCTTTCGGAGCAAGAATCGTTAAGTTTAATAATTTTACGAATTGGGATTTATAATAATGTGTGCTCCAGAAGGGTGAATTTTTAAGGGTAATTCCTTCAATCTGAATATTTTTTGAATTGGAAACATAGATAATTCTAGGTCTCATTTCGTCCATATTGGTACATTTAGGATTCCATTCGCGTCTTTTCCAGAATGATTTCCAATATCTCAAGCCATTTCCGTCAAGTGTTCCTTTTCCGGAAATTGTGAAACCATCCAATCCATCTGCGTTAATTAAAGCGGGAAAATATTTCACGGTTTGACCTTCTATTCTTGTGGTGACTACAGGAAAATCATTAATATCATCGCTTCCTTTTAATTTTGCTCCGTTTTCTAAATGCAAATGAGTTCCTTGTTTAAAGAAAATTGAACTGATTAAAAAAGTTCCTGTCGGAACGATAATAACGCCTCCTCCATTTTTAGCTGCCAAGTCAACAACAGCTTGAAATTGTTTGGTCTGAAGAATTGTACTGTCATTCTTGATGCCATTTTCTGTGATAACATATTTTTTTCCTAATGTATTAATATCTGTTGGTTTGTTTTCTTTAAACCATTTCGGAATGGCAGTTCCGTCCGGGAATTTGTCCTGACTTTTTACGTTTATTGAAAAAAGAAAAAGTATTAAAAAAGAGAATGTGAAGTTATATATATTGTGAAATTTCATAATTTTTAAGTAAATCTTGAATTTATTTTAATTAAACCAATTAACAAAATAAAAGTATACATTTTACCTATTCATGGCATCCTGCTCTTTCATGCTGATCAAGTACGCCCTGAAATACCTATCCTTATAAAAGAATAAATCATTATTACGTCCGGTCTATTTGGCATTTACATGCATAAATTTATTTTTTTTGAAAATTAAACACAATAAAGTGAAATATTTATTATATTCGCAACACTAAATACATTTTTAAATATTAATCATTATGAAAAAAATCTTTTTATCGGCAATCTTTGCCAGCATTTTCTGTGCAGTTGTTTCATGTTCAACAGAAAGAACCACTTTAGCATCTGTTGAGGATATGAAATCAACAGAAATGTCCACTTTTGACAAAGCGCTGAAAGACATCATGAAACCTGAAAATCTTTCAACACCGGAGGAAAAAGCTCGATTGGGTGCACAATTGAACGACAGAGCACTGAATATTCTTTTTAATGCCTCATTAAAACTAACAGGAAAAAACGGCAATAACAGCCTCAGTGAAAACAGCAACAGAATAGAAAAAGAAAAAGTAATTGTACAGGCTACTGAGCTTTATTTTTCTAAACTGAATACAATAAAAGCTAAACAAAAAGCAGAGAACTAAAAAATTTTAAGTCATGAAAAAAATAATTCTCTCCCTTTTTGTTCTGAGCACATTGCAGATATATGCTCAAAAAACAATTAATATATTTAATTATACCGGCTATAATTTAATCAATTCTTTAGTTGCTTCAGATCAGGCTAATAATTGTTATCCTTCAGTCAGTGGAACTAATTACCCAATTCCGGTTCCTCCTTTAGGCGCAGTAAGCTATACGGGTTATTACAATAGCCAACTCCAAAATCCACCCATAAATAGCTGGGATGTAGTACTTGCTCCTAATAATGGCAGCGTACAGCCCAGTACCTCTCCTGTTCTTATCGCATTGGGAGCCAGTACGGACTGGATGATGAATAAATTTTATGTATATGACCCAAATGGAGCTCCGCTCTATTACAGTGGCGCTTCTATAGGAACAATCAGCTGTGGTACTCCTTTGGTAAGTACCTTAATACCAACTTCTACAACACCTTATCCTTTTGAGGCATTTTGGTTTGTTGCAGGTGGTCAAACGTATTTTGTACTCCAATAATTAGTTCTTTATACCAACTCTTACAACAATATCCTTTTTTAGGCATTTTAGTCTGTACGATTGGTCAAATATTATTCTATAATCCACCTAAAAACTATGAAAAAAATTTTAATTATATCATCTATACTTCTGTCTTCAGTGTCATTTGCACAAGGAAGCTTAAATATTTTTAACTATTCGAGTTATGATCTTGCTATGCGTGTTGAAGCAGGCAATACCACCAATTGTCTACCTTCTGTAATAACCAGCATGAATTTTCCTGCCTCTACACAGGATGTAATCAATAATTTCAATGATTCACTTCCTTATGCTGCAGGCTGGTCTGTGAGGTTATCCACAACAGGCAGCCCAACGAATGTAACAGTTCCTTCAGGTCTGCTAACGACCGTATCATCCCTTACTCGCTGGCAATTTTGTTGGTATCAGACTATGGACCCCGTTACGGGTAATACAGTCTATGACACAGTAGACTTTAATATGGGGGATACTTCAGCATTCCCGAATTGCGGATGGAGCAGCTCGACTGATATTGTAGGAACTGTTACCAAAGCAATTTGGTTTTATATTCCTTCGTCAAATGCAACTTATTTAATTATTAACCCTGCTTAAATTTTGAAAAAAATTGTTTAAAAATACTCGCAAATTCTTTCAATAATTAAGTATATACATTAATTGAATTTAAATCCCTGAACTTTTTTGGTTTGGGGATTTGTATTATAAACTTAAGGGATAAAAAGAAACCTCAACAGGATTCGAACCTTTTACAAACTATTCGCCTATAGTTCACCCTCTTCTAAACTAAGCCCTTAATACTGGAAGGTACTTTTTATTTAGTCACAATTTATGCCTAAGAATATTTATCTGTTTTCAAACAGTTAAAATCAGTTTCAATAACATTAATAAATTTCACAACAACAGGATATATACATTTGTTTATTTTATTGAATATTTCTTATTTATTTTTTTCATATATTTAATTTTTAATCACATATCTTAAATATATTTATCAATTCTATATTTTAACATTTAAATAAAATAGCCTATGAAACAACATCTCTACACAATTACAAATTCTTTTTTCTTTAACTCAACCTAAAAATCTACAGCAGAAAATAAAGCTATAATCTAGTAAAAAACACATTTACTTGGATAAGCAAATAATGAATTTACTGTTTAATCAATAAGAATAATTGTATAAATCTAAAAAAAACTACTATTTTCTCTAGCCATTTTACCATCAATGCAAAGTTTTGGATTGCAGTATGAGTATGATGGTAGTGCTCATTGTGTAAGTATTAAAATGTTATTTACAAGTGAGACAACTTCCAATTTCAGACAATTAATATATTCTCCTTCTGATTTTACTACTGTAACTCAGGCAGGAAATATAATAACTGTTTATACGAAAGCCTCCAGCGATAACTCAATCACCAATTTAACGGTGAAAATGGGAACAATGGGCTCAAAACATATGTTTAATACATTAAAATTAAAATCATGAAAAAAATTACACAACAATCAAAGATTAAGATATGGGGATTAAAAACTAAAACCTCATTTTTAATATTATTTGGCGCAATTTTATATTTCACTCAAATACAAGCACAAACTTTCTCTTATACAGGAGCTGTACAATCGGTAACCCTTGCTGCAGGTTCTTATCAGATAGAAATGTGGGGAGCTGATGGAGGTGATGCACTTAAGGGAACTGGCGGTAAAGGTGGATATAGTACAGGGACTTTAACGGTTGCCACCTCTACAACTTATTATATTTATGTTGGCGGTAAGGGAAGCACGGCAACGAGTTCAACACCTGGCGGATGGAATGGTGGTGGCAGCTGTTTAGGCACATATACTACCGGTTATAACGGAGGAACTGGCGGTGGCGGAACTGATATCAGGACTACTCAAAATACTACCTATGCGGACAGAATAATTGTTGCTGGCGGCGGCGGCGGCGGTACCGGTTATAGTACTTATACTGGAAATGGAGGCAATGGAGGCGGTACTGCTGGAAGTAATGGGGGAAGTAGTCGTGGGGCAACTTATGCAGGGGGTGGTGGAAGTCAAACAGCAGGCGGTACATCTGCAACTGGAGGGATAACCTCTTATTCTTTAGCTGGAGCATTAGGAACTGGCGGAAGCTATTCAAGTACAGGAACTTTGGGTGGTACTGCTGGTGGCGGTGGATATTATGGTGGTGGTAGTGGACACTGGGGAGGAGCTGGCGGCGGCGGTTCTTCCTACGTGGGTGGTGTAACAGGTGGTGTAACTATACAGTATGGTCAAGCAGGTTTTGTTTCCAATCCTGATACTACGGGTAACGGGAGGGTTACTATCACCAATTCTTCGTTGTCAACATCTGAAGTAAGTACCAAGAGTACTATAAATATTTATCCCAACCCAACGACAGATTTCTTAAACGTAACAAAAGTTTCAGATAAAGCAACATATAAAATTTATAACCCCGCAGGGCAATTAGTAAGTAAAGGATATATGAATGGTGGAATAATTAATGTTTCGGCATTGACAAAAGGTACTTATGTGATTGCTATTGAAGATAGAGGAAACGATTTGTTTACATCTAAGTTTATTAAGAAGTAGTAAACTAATTTAAATTTTAAAGAATCTGTTCTTCTAAATTTATTAATGGAATGTATATAATCGATATTCAAGATGTCTCAACTTCAGTTCAGAAGAAATTCATCAAGAAATAATAATTATTTAATTAATTTTTTTAATGAATAAGCTCTCATTTCTGAGAGCTTATTTTTTTAAACACTTTAAAATTTTAAACCTCAACTCTGTAGAAACATCATTTAGTGTCTAATAAATTGTCTCTTAAAGGATCAATTTAAATTAATATAAACTATATTTAGCCTACTCACACTAAGATTGCTTTTGGTAATCATTCTCACAGTAGATAATCAAATATCTCATAAAAGTATTCATTTACCTGCCTTGTAGATCTGCCGCGCTTGCGGAATAGCGTTCTCCCTGAAGAATGATGTTGTCCAAAGCTTTATGAATACTGGATAGATCATTATCGCTCAAATGGATTTTTGCTCCACCTATATTCTCTTGTAAGCGGGTAATTTTTGTGGTTCCCGGAATCGGTGCAATCCACGGCTTTTGCGCCAACAGCCATGCCAACGCAACCTGTGCTGGCGTTGCGTCTTGTTCTCTCGCAATTTTTGTTACAAGGTCAACAATAGCCTGATTCGCTTCGCGGTTTTCTTTGGTAAAACGAGGAAAAGAATTTCTAGCATCGGTCTTGTCAAATTCAGTATCTGCATTCATCTTACCCGTTAAAAATCCTTTCCCTAATGGGCTAAACGGAACAAAGCCAATGCCCAATTCTTCAAGCAATGGAATGATTTCCTTTTCAGGTTCCCGCCAGAACATGGAATACTCGCTTTGCAGGGCAGTCACGGGTTGTACGGCGTGCGCCCTGCGAATACTTTGCACGCCGGCTTCACTCATACCAAAGTGTCTTACTTTTCCTTCGGAAATCAAATCTTTTACGGTTCCGGCAACGTCTTCAATAGGCACACCTGGGTCCACGCGGTGCAGATAAAACAAGTCAATATAATCGGTTTGCAAATACCGGAGCGAGTTTTCTGCCACCTGCCTGATACGTTCTGGACGGCTATCCAAACCATCTGTATACCTACCATTTTTAAAGCCAAACTTGGTAGCGATGATAGCCTTATCACGTACATCGTACAACGCTTTTCCTACTAACTGCTCATTGGCGCCTTGTCCATAAGCTTCTGCGGTATCAAAGAAAGTAATGCCCGATTCATAAGCTTTTTGGATAAGTGCAATGGCCTCTTTTTCATTTGTTGCTGGACCATAAGCAACGCTTAATCCCATGCAACCGAGACCAAGTTCTGACACTTCTAATCCCGAGTTCCCTAATTGTCGTGTTTTCATTTTGTATTTTATATTAATGTTTAAATATGTCATTGGATCTTTACTTCCGCCTTCCCCGTCTTTTATTTTCGGCACATTGGTTCTTTAGGTCTTTAAAGAAGCGACATTCCGCCATCCATAACAATTTCAGCACCAGTGATAAATTTTGCAGCATCAGTACAGAAATATGCCACCATTTTAGCCACGTCTTCTGCTGTTCCTTTTTTCTTAAGCGGAATGCGTTCAATCATCCAATCATGCAAAGAAGATAGTGTCTTTTCATCCAATCCCATTTTATTAAGTATTTCCGTATCGGTGGGTCCCGGGCTTACCGCATTTACGCGAATACCCCTTGGAGCTAACTCCAATGCAGCGATGCGCATCACCGAATTTAGAGCTGCCTTGCTGGAAGAATAAACAGAAGAATTTGCACCGTTCATACTGGCAGTGTTAGATGACAGGAATACCACAGAAGCACCATCTTTCAAATGTGGAATGAAATTGCTGAGCACAAAATAAGCTCCTTTGAAATTGACGTTGAAGATGTTATCAAAGAATGTTTCAGTGACCTGGCCAATCGGGCTTGAGTTTACTATTCCTGCGTTGATAAAAAGTATGTCTATTTTCCCAAACCGTTCAGTGACCTCAGCAACAAGATTTTCAGTTTGTTGAATGCTGGACTGATCGGAAACTATACCGGTTACCTCAAGCTCTTTAGACGCCTTATCAACGGCTTCCTGGCGTCTTCCAGTGATAATTACGATTGCCCCTTGCGCTTTTAGCTCCTTTGCGGTAGCATAACCTATGCCGCTATTTCCGCCAGTAATTACTGCAATTTTGTTTTTTAAATTTTTCATATAACAAAATTACCCCAAAATGGTATAACTTTGTTACCAGTATAACAGAGTATACCAAAATGACTAAACAGGAAAAAGCGGCCGAAATCTTATCGAATCCGCGTAATCAGAAAGAAGAAGTCCAAGCTTTACAGGACACTATTTATGTTATTGGAGGCAAATGGAAATTACCTATAATCAATTCACTTTGTAATGGTAATAAGCGCTTCCGTGAAATCGAACGAAGCATACCCGGCATTACAACCCGTATGTTATCCCGGGAACTAAAAGAAATGGAAGCTAACCAGCTCGTAAAAAGAACTGTTACGCCGGAAACCCCGGTGCTCGTTGAATATACCGTTACAGATTACTGTCAAAGTTTTGGAAATATAATTCTTGAGATGATTAAATGGGGAAAGGAACACCGAGAAAAAATTAAAAATACCATGTAATTTTGTTCTGTCGTCTCGAATATGAAAGGTTCGTTTCATTCGTCAATCCATTTTCTGCATATTCTCTGGTTTTTTTAGGCAGTAAAACTCACGATATTCAAAAAGTTTTGATTAGTAAATTTTTAAAGTCCTTGATAATAATCTTTCGCCAATCTACTTAGTAATTCATTGTCATGTTAGATTTTGTCGCTATTCTCCGAATTTTGGAATTTAAGATATTGAACTCAAAAAATAAATTCTTAAACCATGATTATCTATCTTAACACCAATAAATTATAGAAAAAAGGACAAGCCTTTTTTTAGACTTGTCCTAAGAGGTGACCGCAGAAGGATTCGAACCCTCACTGTCGGAGCCGAAATCCGAAGTTCTATCCATTAAACTATGCAGCCGGCTTTTGCATAAATGATAATCATTTATCAAAAATTTTTAGAATGTAATCTTTACTCCTCCCAAAACCTGAGCTCCAAGAACTTTATATCCTTTGTAGGTCTGATATTTTGAGCTTAGAAGATTATTTCCGAGTGCGAAAATACTGAAATTTTTGTGAATTTTGTACTCTGCCGAAAGATTTAGATCTGCATATCCTCCCACTTTATCATTCGTATTTTCGGTAGACTGATACATCATTGGGCTTCCAACTCCCTCAATCATAAAGGAATTCGTGGTTCTGTCGCTTGCAAAAATCCCTTTAAAACCTAGTAATAATTTTTGATCAAGCATGGTATATTTTGCCCCGATAGTTGCAGTTAACAACGGTACATTGTAGATATCCGAGTAGTTTTTCAAGTCAAATTTTGTAAATTTAACTTCAGCATCCAACACTAAATTAGCCAGTGGAAAATACTGAAGGCTCCCTTTGATATCACTTACATTTCCGTCATCATACACCGCAGAGAAAGTATTGGCAAAATTATACGCTGAACGGTTTAAGGTATAAGTATTGTCAAATAAGCTGTTAGCTTTAAAGAACATAATATCTCTCATTTTTCCGTATCCAGCTGAAACATCATATTTGAAAGTTTCGTCAATATCACCTCTCAACCCTACATAGAAATGGTATTTTGTTTCTGTAGGTCTCAAATACTGGTCAGAAACAATGAAAGGATTCTGCTGTAATAAATCTGCGTAAGTATTCAGTTTTAAACCTCCGTCAACTCCACCATAGAATTTAAATCCATTGATGGCTGCATATTGAAACTCAGCTTTAGGAAACCAATAAGTTTTATTGTTTTTCAGTTGTTCAGCCATTAAGTCATTTGAATTTTTAGCATTCAAGAACTCAAATGAAGAACCCAGCATTAAATAAGAATCTCCTTTTCTGAATGTTACTTTCGGAGCTAAATTGGTATTGAAAAAATTTGACGAATTTTTATCTCTTATGGCAAATTCACTCTTTACAGCTTCTAAACCTACTCCTAAATCAGCATTTAAGTTAATTCCTGATTTTCCGATTTCAACCGCATGTTTCGAAAGATTGGCCAATACGGAAACCTGGTTCTCCTGTGCGTCAAAATGATCTTTTAGGAAGGAAGATTTTACTCTGATATCATTTAATATTTCATTGGAATAGAAGTCATAGTACCCATTTACTTTAAACTGGTTTACGCGCTGATCCAAATCAACGTTTCCAGGTTCTAATGCATAAATTCCGTAGTAATTATAGCTGTTTAAATTGTATTCAGCATTTAAGTTGAATTTTCCTTTATCTCCGTAAGAATTAAGGAAAGCACCAAGTGTTGTAGCACTCTGCTTAGAATCCCAGGCATATTCTTTTTTAAGTCCCTGAGTGGATAGGAAATGCGCATCAGCACCTACTTCGATTTTATTTTCCAATGTCTTCGAAATATTGGCATCACCCAAAATTTTCCCGTAATTCCCCATTCCGAACTGGATATAATTATTCTGAGCAGTTCCGTCAAATTTAGGAGTTACATCAGCACCCTGAATGGTTGAAGTTTTGAAATCCGAAACCGCAGGAACATCTGTGATGGTATATTTTACTGGATTCTGAGATTTCTCTTCCGGTGGATAGTTTTTAATCGTCTCCACAGAAGTTTTCTTTTTTTCGATCTTCTTTACTTCCGGTTCTCTTTTTTTATTAAGAATCAGTTTTTCTTCTTTGATCTGGGAAAACGCCACCGACGAAAACCCTAAAAATATGATGGATAATAATTGAATTTTTCTGTTCATTATTTTTGTATTTAAGTATTTGTGTAAAAAGTATTATTGATTTTCAGTTATATAAATACGTTTTACGTTAATACATTAGTACACTTTTTACTTTTTAATCTGCTTTTTAACTTCTTTAGCTTCGGCTACAATTTCAGGGAAATCTTTATAATTTTCAATAATCTGATCACATGTATAACTTGCCTGATAATTGTCTTTTAATCCTATATAATTTTTCGCCATCAATACTAATGCTTTCGCACCCCAATATTCTTCTGAAGCGTAATTATTGGCTAGTTTAAAGATGGTTTCATTCGAAGATTTGAAAGCCTTTCCTTTGTTCTGATAGAAAGCTTTTGCATACAGAGATTCCGCTGCAACCGAAGTGTTTGATGATTTTTCAAGAGAAGCATATGCTGTTTGTGCATCTTTATCTTTTCCTGAATTCATCAAACTTCTTGCTTTGATTACTTTTGCTGTTTCAATAACGGCAGCTGAGTTTTTCGTATTCGCAATTACTGCATCCGCCAGTTTTTCAGCTTGTGAAAAATTCTTTTCATCTGCGTAAATTTTCATCAATTCTACATTTGCATAGTTCTTGACACTTACGTTTGATGAATTTTTAATGTTTTCCAGGTATTTTTTAGCCTCATTAGTATCGCCCTGCGTTACATAAATCTGTGCTAAACGGGTCTGTGCATCATCCTGATAATCGTTCTGAACATTCGCAACTTCCTGTAAAACAAGCAATGCTTTTGTTGTATTATTGGTTTGATAATAACTTTCCCCTAATTCATATTTCGCCTGGTAAAGTCCTTCTCCTGTAGGGTTTTGCGTTAAATATTTCTCGTAATAAGAAATGGCATTCTTATAATCCTTCTTCGTGAAATACTGTTTTGCAGTAGACAGGTTAATTTCGTCAATTTCTGCCGCATCTACATTGATACCGATATTTCTTGCAAAACTTTGATATCCGGAAACATCACCATTTTTCGTGAAAATCGGTTTCGCTGCCTGAACAACTTTCTCTGCATAAGGAGTATTTTTATATTGTTCACCTAGAGATTTCAATTCCGACAATGCCTTATCATTCTGATTCTGGTCAATATAATTCTGTGCCCTGTAAATAGAAGCATTGGCTACTAAATCTTTATCTGAAGAAGTCTTAATGACTTTAGTAAAGAAATCATTGGAATTATTAAAATCATCCTGATCCGCATAAGCCGTTCCGATCTCATATTGAGCATCATCATAATATTCAGAGCCCGGATATTTTGACAACAGATTTTTTAAGTTGGTAATTTTTGCCTGAGTATCTCCTTTAAATCCTAAAGCCATGGCTTTTTGATATAAAGTATAATCCGTAGCATCCTCGTTTTTATCATAGATAGCAATCGCTTCATTCAGATCATTATTCGCATAATGAATATCCGCCAAACGAAGTTCCGCATCATTTTTAAACTCAGGCTTCGGATTCGTCAAATACTGTTTAAAATAAGTTGCCGCCTGATCGAATTTTTTAGATTTAAAATAAGCGTATCCTAAATCATAAGGTAACTGCTGCTTTTCAGGGAAATTTTCATTCAGTAATTTTTCATAACGAACAATGGCAGACGGATAATTTCCTTTCTGATAATACACCTGTCCCAACCAATATAAAGCTCTGCTGTTGAATTCTTTATTGATATTGAATTCTAAACTTCTAAGGAAGTATTTTTCAGCTTCATCATAATTCCCTTTATTGAACTCTTCAGTCCCTAATAAATAAGAAACTTCCTGATCTACTTTATCAATATCAGGAGAAGAAGTCTTAAGCTTATCAATAGCATTCAGCGTTTCTTTAAAGTTTCCGGAATACAGATAAGATTTCACCAAAAGAGACCTCATTTCCGAAACATTCCCTGCATTCTGATTTTCATTGATGTAATTCTGAATAACCGTAGAAGGACTTTCGAATGGATTACCGATATCGTAACTTAATTTGGCATATTGTTCGTGTGCCAGTTTTTTCACCTTCGGATCATAATTCATCTGGTAAGACGAACGGAAAGCAGAAAGTGCTTCCTGCTTTTTATCAACCGCTAGATAAGCATTTCCAAGTTGATAGTATGCATTTTGAGCCAATGCAGAATTGCTGTTCAGCAATTGATTATAATAAGATACGGCTTCATCATATTTTTTAAGCTGAGCCGCAACAAATCCCATTTCATACAAATCATTTTCGGAAGGGTTCTGCTGTACACTTAAATAATCTTTTAAATGCGGATAAGCAGCATTATAATCATTCTTCATGAAATAACTCTCACCAATGATCTTATGAACTTCCGCTTTATAAGATTCTGAAATATCTTCATTCAACAAAGCATTCCCTTCTGTGATGGCCTTATCATAATTCTTATCATTATAATACATCTGTACATAATAAGGACGCACCAGTTTAGAATATTTAGGCTGGTCTTTTACCGAATCAAAATATTGGAACGCTTTATCATTCTGTCTGTTTGTATAGTACAGGTGTCCCAACATATAGGCAATATCTCCTTTTTGAGAAGCATCAGCTGTTTTATAAGCTTCTTCCAAAGCATCTGTTGCTCCTTTAGAATCACCCAACATAAATTTAGCATATCCCAGTTTCAGAATATACTGTGTATTTTCCTCTTTTGAAAGCTGATACTGGTTTACCTTCTTTAAGGTTTCCAAAGCTTTGTCAAAATCTTTTTTAGCCAAATAATAATCCGCCAAAGGAAGATTAGCCTGAGCAAAATAAGCAGAATTTGGATATTCTTTCATAAAAGCAGTCAATCCTTCTTCAGCATGATTTTTCTGAAGGATTACTCCTATTATATTATCAAAAAACTGCGCTGCTTCTTTTCTTGATCTCGACAAGTTCTGATTATAAAAATACTGTCTCGCATATTCGAATTGCGAGGCATCATAGATCTTGGTCTGATAAAGATTTTCAGCAAGATTGAATCTGTAATTTTCTTTTTGTGTAAAATATTGGGACTGCTGAGCCTCGGAAATTCCGAAATACACCACGGCAGCCGCTAGAAGTATTTTTTTTGATTTCATTAATATCAAATTTTAAAATGTTTAGGCTCTGAAAATGAGCTGAATATTTTAAATTGAAGGTGAATTTTATCCACAATTTATCAACGAAAATATTGAAAAGATATTGTATAAACAAGCGTTTTAACATATTGTTAAAATGTGGATTATTTTTTAATACTTCTTAACTTTTCAAATAAGAACTATTAAGAAAATCAAAATTATTTCCTAGAAATAATTACATTTGCTTTTTTCAAATCAAATATAAGATTGGATGAGTCAACTTTTTAGAAGGAAAATCTATTCAGAATCAGATACATCGACAAACCTTTTAAGGGTTTTGGGTGTTTGGGATATTGTGTTTTTTGGTATTGCAGCCATCATTGGCGCAGGAAGCTTTAGTAGTTTAGGAGAAGCTGTTTTCAGAGGAGGCCCCGGTGTTATTTTACTGTATTTGATTTGCGGCTTTGCGTGTGGTTTCACGGCTCTTTGCTACGCAGAATTCGCGAGCAGAATCCCGACAGCAGGCTCTGCTTATACTTATGCATATGCCAGTTTTGGAGAATTAATTGCATGGATCATCGGCTGGGCATTGATTATGGAATATTCTTTTGGTAATATCTATGTTGCCTTTTCATGGTCAGATTATTTTACCAGCTTTTTAGAGCGTTTGGGAATGCACATTCCGGATTATCTGACCTGCAGTTATACTGAAGCTAAAAAAGCCATTATGAGCGGCTCTGAAAACAAAGTTCTTCTGAGTGCGTGGAAGACCGCTCCGTTAATAGGAAACTTAAGATTCATTGTTGATATTCCTGCTTTGGTTATTAACGGATTGATTACCTGGTTATGCTACGTTGGGGTAAAAGAGAGTAAAAACTTCAATAACTCATTGGTAATCTTAAAATTAGCCGTAATTATTTTAGTCATTTTAGTCGGTTATTCCTACATTCATACGGAAAACTGGACCCCAATAAGCCCGGCAACAGGGGAACCATCTTTCATGCCGAATGGTTTTGTGGGAGTTATGAGCGCCGTTTCCGGAGTTTTCTTTGCCTATATCGGTTTTGATGCATTAAGTGTACTTTCTGAAGAGACCAAAGATCCTCAGAAAACATTACCGAAAGGAATGATCATTTCTTTGGTTTTGTGTACATTCATTTATATTGCTTTAACTTTAGTGTTGACCGGAATGGTTGATTATAAAAAGTTTGATGGTGTCGGAGATCCGCTTTCATTTATCTTTGAAAAAGGAAATGCCAATGTTGCCTGGATGGAGCTTACGGTTTCATTTATAGCGATTGTTGCCATCACAACGGTACTTTTGGTTTTCCAGATGGGACAGCCTAGAATCTGGTATGCGATGAGCCGTGACGGACTAATGCCTCAGAAATTCCAGACGGTACATCCGAAATACAAGACCCCTTCTTTTGCTACTATTGTTACTGGTATTGTTGTAGGTATTCCTATATTATTTACGGATAAAACGTTCATCTTAGACTTTACAAGTATCGGAACTATTTTCGCTTTCGTGTTGGTTTGTGCCGGTGTTTTAATGCTGCCTGCCAAAGAAAAAATAAAAGGAAGATTCCATTTACCCTATATCAATGGAAAGATCATTTTCCCTGTTATTTTCATTGGAGGGCTAATTGTTTTTTACAAATGGCAACCTGAATTTTTCCAAAACTTAATGGATTGGAAAGATCCTAAAGAAGGAGAATTCAGAGCATCCATTTTCTTTTTTATCTTAATTAATCTAGCACTTTGTGTCTTGACTTTCATTAAAAACTTATCTTTAATTCCACTAATAGGATTGAGTTCTTGTCTCTATCTTTTAACAGGAATGAGTCACGACAACTGGTTCTGGTTCGGACTATGGTTCGCTATCGGATTGGTTATTTACTTCTTCTACGGATATAAAAACAGTAAACTGCATAAAGCATAGTTTCTAAAAAATATAAAAAATAAAAGCAAAACTGTACTTACAGTTTTGCTTTTATTTTTAGACGTCATATATAAAATGGCGAACTTATTGCTTACATCATTTTACAAACTTTAACACCATGTCTGAAAGAATTAAAACCTTCAAAGAATTTTACCAGTTCTATCTTACAGAACATAGTAAGACAGGAACCAGGATTTTCCATTTCATAGGAACGCTTCTTGTATTTGTAGTGATTGGTTATGTTATCAGCTCCGGGAAAGAAAGATTTCTGTGGTATATTCCAATTTTCGGTTACGGATTTGCGTGGTTCAGCCATGCCGTGATTGAAAGGAATAAACCTGCTACTTTTAAATATCCGTTGTGGTCTCTGATTTCAGACTTCAGATTGTTCTTTGAACTACTTGTCGGTAAGCAAAAATTTAGAGAAGCAAAGCCAAAGGAAAACGAATATAATATTAATTAGCAGGTGCTAAAATATCGTAATGAACGGTATTTAATATCTTTTCCAGCATTGGATCTTTATCTTTAACCGGTTCAGGAATATAACTTAAAAAAGTCAGTGTTTTATCTTTGTTTAAAGTCACCTCCACTTCTTCAAGAATATTTTTATCATCCGCATAAAACTGAATCCTGTTGTCTACCACTCTCCAAAATGAAAGCCTGGGTTCTGATATACTACAGTTCCCTGCATTTCCTTCTACATAATTATAAATAGCAAAGCCATCTTCTCTTATAGAATAATTCCTCATTAATTGACAGTCATTAAAAGCTTTCACAACCTTTTTCTTTCCTTCATAAAAGCCGGATTCCTTTAGCTTCCAAAATCCTATAACATCTTCTTTTTTCAGCTTCTGTGCATTCATTAAACTACTGCATACTAAAATAGAAACTGTAGAAAGTAATATTCTCATCTGTTTTATTTTTGATTCTTCTTTACTTTAATTATAAACATTCTCTTTTTACAGATCTGATTACAGCTCTCAAAATAAATGATAAAAAAAGAGTAAAGCAATAGAAGAACCGCGACAATTAACGAAAATACTTCGGCATGGTAATTGCGAGCTATGATTTCAAAATCAAGTTTATGAAAAGTATAGCAACAATTCTGAAAGGAGCAGCACCTGCATTAGCCATATTTACAATGATCCAGTGTGGAACAACTTCTGCAGCTTCTGCAGCTGATGAAAAAACATTTATCGTAGGACCACAGACAGCAGACTGTACAGGAGTAGCTCCTATGAAATGTTTACAGGTAAAAGAAAAACCAACGGATAACTGGAGTAATTTCTACACGAATATCGAAGGGTTTACTTACGAACCTGGATATGAATATGTAATCAAAGTAAAAACTGAAAAAGTGGAAAATGTACCTGCAGATGCCTCTTCTATAAAATATACATTAATTAAACAGGTTTCAAAAACTAAAAAATAATAAAAAACTCTCGAAAAATTTCGAGAGTTTTTTATCTATATATTGCTTGGCCTGTTATGATCGTGATCTTTCGGAGGTGACGGATAGCTTCCTTTACTGGCCTCTCCTACCGTATTGGCTGTAGTCATTGCCACAACAAGATCATTCAGCATTCCGCTTGCAGCAGTAGGCGAGTTAGGAAGCAATACCAAATTACTTCTATTGCTTGCTCCTACCGAATGTAAAGTATCATAATGCTGGGTAACGACAATTAAAGCAGATGCTTCGTGTGAATTGATATCGACATTATTCAGCATTCTTACTGATTCTTCAAGACCTTTGGCAATTTCTCTTCTCTGATCTGCAATCCCTTGTCCCTGTAATTTTTTAGATTCCGCTTCTGCTTTTGCAACCGCTACAATTCTGATTCTCTGTGCTTCAGACTCATATTCTGCCGCGGTTTTTTCTCTTTCAGCCGCGTTGATTCTGTTCATGGCGTGTTTTACCTGCTCATCCGGATCAATATCAGTTACCAAAGCTTTGATAATATCATATCCATAACTTTGCATGGCTTCCTGAAGTTCTGCTTTTACAGCAATAGCAATATCATCTTTTTTTAAGAAAACATCATCTAATTTTAATTTTGGAACTTCCGCTCTTACCACATCAAAAACATACGAGGTGATTTGGTCATGTGGACTCTCCAAACGGTAATATGCATCTCCCACTTGGGTTCTAATGACCTGAAACTGAACGGAAATCTTCATTTTCACAAAAACATTATCCAGTGTTTTGGTGTCAATCATTACGTCCAATTGTTGAATCCTTAGATTCATCCTTTTTGAAATTCTGTCCAGATAAGGTATTTTCAACTGTAATCCCGCGTGACGGACAGAATGAAATTTGCCTAAACGTTCTACAATTGCTGCAGTTTCCTGCTTTACAGTAAAAAAAGAGGCAAATAACGTAACAAGGCCGATAAAAACAATAATTCCTAAATATGTCATAATTTGATTTTTTAATGAGTCGTAACTATTTATGTTTTGTTAAAAAAAATACAGATCAAGTGTCTTTTTTAAATATACTAAAATATTTACATTCTTAAAAAATGAAACTTGTAAAGTCTAATCAGGTTTTTATAATTAGAATTTATTATTTAGGTTAATAAATATAGAAATTACATCGTCATTCCGATATCAATTCCCTTAATTTTCCTGTAAAGGTCAGTCGCATAATTGTCCGTCATTCCGGAAACAAAATCAATAACACCTAGAACTTTCTGGTAATCGGTTCCGTCTTGATAAACGAATTGTTTAGGAAGAAGTTTCAATGCTTTTTTATCGTAAGATTTCCTTTCATCTTCGTGTTTTAAAATAGACGGAATAAAATGGTCTAAAAGCTCATACATAACGTTGTAACCAGCATTTTCAATCTCTACTACCGCTTTATGATTGTAAATTTTTTCAACCGAAAAACTCTCTATATCCTGTAATGCTTTATTTTCAGCTTTGTATATATCGAGTAAAGCTTTATCGAGATTTCCTTCAAGAATTGTCGTGAAATTCTGCTTATACATTTCAATCGATTTATTGATTAAAGCATTGATCACTTTTGCTCTTAAATAAGAAATTTGTTCATTTTCATTGGAGATAGAATTTAATTTCCTTTCTATTCTCTCAACATCGTCTGTTTCGGATTTTACCAGCTCGAAAAACAGGTTTTTACAGTCTGCCGTTGAAACAATCCCTAATCGGTGCGCATCTTCCATATCAATGATATTATAGCAAATATCATCGGCCGCTTCTACCAGCCAAACAAATGGGTGTCTTTTAAAAATGTAGGGATCTTCACTTTCGGAAATCAGGTTTGTTCCTTTTGCAATTTCCAGGAAAATATCTTTTTCATTCTGGAAGAAACCGAATTTCTTTCGGTGGATGATTCCTTTCTTTTTAGCAATGGCTTCACAAGGATATTTTGCAATACTTGCCAGTGTGGAAAATGTTAACTGAATTCCTCCCTCATCTTTCCCTTGCTGCTGATGTCCCAAAACCCTGATTGCATTGGCATTTCCTTCAAAATTTACAAGATCTGCCCATTCTTTTTCATTGAATTTAGGTTTCAGATCATTTTCATTTCGTTCGAAATAGCTTGCAATGGCATCTTCTCCGGAGTGCCCGAAAGCCGGATTTCCCACATCATGACAAAGACAGGCTGCAGCAATTACATTTCCCAAATTATGCAGGTAAAAACTTTTAGCATCTTCGTTGAGATCATTTTTAAAACCATCATGAATAAATTCTCCAATGATGCTTCCCAAACTTCTTCCTACTGATGAAACCTCAAGAGAATGTGTCAGCCGATTATGCACAAAGACACTTCCCGGAAGCGGAAAAACCTGGGTTTTATTCTGCAGTCTTCGGAAAGCCGATGAAAAAATAATTCTGTCAAAATCTCTTTGAAAATCCGTTCTGGACGCTTTCGTATGTGGATTGTTTCCTGTACGCTGATTGGTGAAAATCTGGTTTAAATTCATCATTTTTCAAAATTACTTCAAATTTATTTTTTACGGAATAATATTTGAATTTTTCTTAAAAAGAAAACTATGCCCGAAGGTCCTACTATTATTCTGATGAAAGAAGATCTGCAAAAATTTGTAGGTCAAAAAGTAATTGAAGTTAAAGGAAATTCAATTAAAGAAAAATCAGGAGTTAAAGATGAATTTTTACGCGAAATAAAAACATTCGGCAAACAGACCTATCTTATTTTTGATACTGTAAATATTCGAATACATCTTCTGATGTTTGGTTCTTACAGCTTATTTGAGAAGAGAGATCAGAGAGATAATCTGCGTTTGGGACTGATTTTTAACGATGGTGGAATGTACTTTTACACCTGCAATGTAAAACTTGTCGACTCTGAATTTTTATCAAAAATAGATTGGAAGGCCGATGTCATGAGTGATGAATGGAATTCTACAGACGTCGAAAAAAAGTTGAAATCCAATCCTAAAACGATGGTGTGCGATGCATTGATGGATCAGGATATTTTCTCAGGAGTTGGGAATATTATTAAAAATGAAGTTTTATTCAGAATTGGTGTACATCCCGAAAGTCTGATTGAAAATTTGCCTCCAAAAAAATTAAAAGAATTAATTGCCGAAGCCAGAAATTACAGTTTTGATTTTAAAAAATGGAAAAAAGTGAATGTCTTAAAAAAGAATTTTCAAGTATATCATCGAAAAAACTGCCCAAAATGCGGTGCAGAAATTATTAAAAAAGACACAGGATACGGAAAACGAACAAGTTTTTTCTGCATACATGATCAAAAACTATATTAATCAAAATTCAGAGAACCTCCGGAATACAAGTTCTCAAGAACTCATTTGCCGGAATTTTTGATGAATTGTTTTCAAATTCATAATCCATTTTCTATTCAGTCATTACATTGACATCGGATTATAAAAAACATCATCATTTCTGTTTTATTAAGAAGCCAGTTTCTTCAGCTTCAAAAAATTTATTCAGATTTTTTTTTTGAAAAACATGTCCTAAAATGTGTTCATGACAACATTTCTTAACATTCAGTACATATAAATATCAAAAACATGTGATATAATATTGTCTCAAAGAATGTTATTATGTATTGCATTTTTTCTTTTTTGTATTATCAACTTTTAAATACAAAACCGAGAATCATTGAAAGATTAATAAAATTTTACATATAACGCAATAAAACCCTTTATAAATTTTTAATTTTATATTAACTTAATGTAAACTAATTTTATCAAAATCTTAAACAAAACCACTCTAAAACACTGATATACATCATAATTATTTGTTTTGGCATATCCTTTGAAAGTTGTAATATTGCAAATGTAAAATTGATAATAAAAAGTCAAATAATTAAAAATAAAACAAATGATAACTTACATCGGAATTGCAACATGTTTAATAGTATTCTCATCTTATTTCTTGACTGTTAGAAAAGAAGGGAATTAATTAAATCCTATATAAGAATAAGTATCTTATAAAGCAGATTTACTAATTGTATTGTTATATGTTTTCAATCTGTACACAGATTGTTCGCTCTTTTACTCAACAGAGTAAAAGGGCAAAAAAAACATAATGGAAAAAATTTAACGCAACAAATTTTAATTTTTATAATAGCCGATAGGGTCGAACTTTATGTTCGGCTTTTTTGTTTTTATATACTTTAGATATTTATGTTTGCTTCTTGATAAACCAACAATTCAATGATAAAGGAAATTGAAACCCTCCAAAATGCTATTTTCAGGCAGTTAAATTTAAGCATTTCACACCTGCAGCCGGATCCGGACTCTGCCGAATATTCAGGTTATGATTTTCAGCTCAACCAATTTCGAATAAAATTCCGGAAGGCAAAGATTACCCCTAAAAAAACAGGACAATTCGTAACACTTTGGAAAAGAAATTCTGAAACCCAAGAGACAGAGCCTTTTGATAGTGAAGATCCTTTTGATTTTTGTATCATTCTAACTGAGTTCAACAACCAATCAGGATTTTTCTTCTTTTCAAAAAATATTTTGTGTGAAAAACAAATTGTCACCATTTCATCAGGATCAGGAAAACGGGGCTTTAGAGTTTATCCGGATTGGGATATCCCCACTAATAAACAAGCTGAAAAAACACAGAATTGGCAAACTTTATTTTTCATTCCCTTTACCGAAATCAGCTCTCTTGAAAAATTCAATACTATTTTAGAAACTTCACTCTTCTAAAAATATCTTTAAGTTTTATCTTTGCAGAAATATTTACGCGTTACATTAGAGTCATTGTAAATTAACCCATCTGTTAAATAATTTTATCCGAAATGAACCTGTACAACCTTATTATTCAAGACAAAGAAGAAGTAACCCTGGATGATGTTTTTCTTGACCCTCAAAACAGGGAACAGATTGTACAGCTCATCAAAGAAAATACCTATTCTAAAGAATTACAGGAATATGGACTTCCTGTAAACAACAAAGTTCTTTTGGAAGGAAATTCCGGCTGCGGAAAAACCATGACTGCAAAAGCAATCGCTCATGCTTTAGGCAAAAGTATTGTTATTTTAAACTTAAGCAATATTGTATCTTCCAGAATCGGAGAAACTTCCCAGAATATCAAAATGATCTTTGATAAAGCCGCCCGTGAAAGATCGGTTCTTTTTCTTGACGAGCTCGACCAGATCGGAAAAGCAAGAGGCAGCGACGATAAAGATGTAGGCGAAATGAGGCGACTGGTGAATACATTGATCCAACTGATCGATTATTATCCTGAAAATGCGCTTTTACTTTGTGCGACCAATCATCCAGAAATCATTGACATGGCTTTGATTAGACGTTTTCAGCTTAAAATCAATTATAAAATGCCTTCAGATGCCTTTCTGGATCAGTTTTATGATGCTTTATTATCTAAATTTCCGGAAGATATAAGAACGATTGAACGTAAATACGGAATTTCATTTGCGGAAGCGAAAGATTATACTTTTACTGTTATTAAGGGAAATTTGATTAAAAAGCTGGAAGGAAAATCTCAAATTAGTTCTTATTCAAATTTCAAATAAAATCATTCAGCTTTAAATGAAAGAAAATAAAAGTTACTTATTCACATCGGCTCGGCTTGGATTTAGAGATTGGAGCTTGGATGATGTTGAGAAAATGCACGAAATAAATTCTGACAAAAAAGTAATGGAGTTTTTCCCAAGTATTCCAACCAAAGAACAGACCAATGACTTTATCAGAAGAATGGCAAAGCAATTTGAAGATAAAGGGTTTTGCTATTTTGCTGTAGATAAATTGGAAAACAACGAATTTATAGGTTTCATAGGACTTTCTGAGCAAACTTACGATGCGGCTTTTACTCCGTGTATTGATATTGGCTGGAGAATAAAAAGCAGTGAATGGAATAAGGGTTTTGCAACGGAAGGCGCTAAAAAATGTCTTGATTACGCATTTGACAATCTCAATCTAAAGGAAATATATTCGGTGGCACCTAAAATCAATGTAAAATCAGAAAGTATTATGATTAAAATAGGTATGAAAAAGGAATATGAATTTGAACATCCATTATTAATGGAAAACAACAAACTAAAAACCTGTATATTATACAAAATCTAAGCATTTCTTTTCTAAAATATACTTATGGATTCCCGTAATGAATTTAAATTTTTCATATTCATTTTTGTAAAAATATTAAAAAAATAAAATATGGCACTTTTAGATCACAACGGAGAAAGCGAATTCCCTTTTAACAGAGAAAAAGTATTTGATGCTTTATGTAAAGCTATTCCCAAAATTGATGGAATGAAAATAAGCAATGCAGACAAATTATCAGGTAGAATTCTAGTAAAAGCAGGAGTAAGTTTATTTAGTTGGGGAGAAAATATCCCCATTCAACTTACGATAATTTCAGATAACTTAACAAAAGTATCAATAACATCTTCACCCAAAACAGGGATAATGTTTGGGGGAGCATTTGATATGGGAAAAAATAGAAAGAATATTGAAAAAATCCTGCAAACGACCTCAAATGTTTTATCAACTACAGTCTCCTAAAACAAACAATTTGTAAAAATAAAAAAGTCCTTCAAATATCATTGAAAGGACTTTTTTAAATATGAATACGTTAAATGATCTTCTTACTTCACAACTACTTTAAAATTGCTATTCACGTTTTCTCCCGAAACATTCAAAATATAATTTCCGGATATTTTTTTATTTGTGAGATTTAATTCAAAAATACTATTTCCTTTGGAAGTAATTTTTTCTTTAATAAGAATTCTTCCTGTTATATCAATCAATGTAGCAGTAAGATCTGATTTTTTATACTCAGGAAGTTGAATGAAAATCTGGTCTTTTACAGGATTTGGATACACAGTTCCTGTGTTTTTACTAATGCTGAGTTCATCATTTCTCAGTACATCCTGATTGTATAAAGCACTTATTTCGGATTGAGACAATGCGTAATTGTACATTCTAAGCTCATCAATTGCACCTTTGTAAGGAGCAGGAGCATTTGCGGTTGACAAAAATTCAAGCTCGCCAATATTTCCGATGATAAAATCACTCGTTTCACCGATATCTGTGACCGCTGTTTCATCTCCTTCTGCTGATAAAACACCATTGGTATAAATTCTCATTTTATGGGCGGCAATATCTCTCATGATCACAACATGCACCCAATTTCCCGTAAAATAATTAGCAACAGGTGATGTAATTTCCTTTTTGGTGATATCATCATCGATCGCATATCGGAGCTGACCTCCTTTTATCTCTACATTAAAACGTTTTCCAGTAGCACCTGTTGCTGTATTTTTGGTGAATGAACCTTTACATAATATGTAAAGACTTGTCGAAGATGATGCCGGAATCATGGTAGTCGGAGCTTTCATCCAGAAAGAAACCGTAAAAGAATTATTATTAAAGAAAATCTGATCCTGATGCGGAATACTTGCTATATAGGTATTAGGTGCAGTGGCAAGATCAAGAGCAAAGTTTTCTTTTCCCGGAATTCTTACATTAGAATTATCATAAGCTACGTTTAATGTTCCGTGATTAGCAAAAGATGAAATATCTGTAATCTGTTCACCAGATAAAGGCGCTTCTAAAAACGGCCAGTTCCCTACAAGACTTGGTGTTAAAGCACGGAAACTCCACACATCTCCTGTTACAGATCCAAGAGCATTGGAAGCATCTATTCGCCAGTAATAATCTGTTCCCGTATTTAAGTTAGTTAATTGATATGATGGAGTCACACTATAAGCTACCGTACCAATGTTATTTAAGCTTTGAGGGTTTGTTCCAAAATACACTGAATAGGTTGTAGTATTTAAACTTCCATTCCATTTTAAAAGCACGTTAGCATTGCTAAGTTCTACATAATTATTTCCATTTGCCGGAGTTGGAGTCGTAGGCTTTGTCGGTGCTGAAGGAACAGACGGCGTAATTACAGATGCATTTGAAGTATATACAGAAGATTCTGTAGCATTGATCGCTTTTACTCTGTAATAATACTGGGTATTGGGTGCTAAACCT
This sequence comes from Candidatus Chryseobacterium colombiense, assembly GCA_029203185.1. Classification (NCBI taxonomy): domain Bacteria; kingdom Pseudomonadati; phylum Bacteroidota; class Flavobacteriia; order Flavobacteriales; family Weeksellaceae; genus Chryseobacterium; species Candidatus Chryseobacterium colombiense. The sequence continues at coordinate 1,324,716 of CP119310.1, forward strand.
GATTCGTTATAGCTTACCGTATTGACTGGAAGCGTTGCAATTACTGTAAAATTAGTTCCGTTAGCTGATCGTTCTAAAATATAATTGGTTTCGTTAGCCGCATTATCATTCCAGTTTACCGTTAAAGAACTTGCAGCCGGAGTTCCTGTTGTGGCTGCATTCGTAAAGTTCAGATTGGTCGGTGGAATAATAAAGTCCGGAGCAGGTGTATTCGGTAAGCCATTAATATACACCTCAATATTCAGGTAAGGAGCATATGTTGTACTTACTGCTAAAGCATCAAAAACATTCGGATTCAATCCGTTCGCAATTTCCCATGCGTCCGGCATCCCGTCATTGTCTGTATCCAAAGGAGCCGGAGCACCATATACATGACCCGCTCCGCCATTGGTGAAACCAAATTGAGTCGTTAAATCCGTTTGCACATAAACATAAGTGGCAGTTGTTCCTTTCGACATCAGATCCGAAATCATTAACTGATCCACCTGATCTCGTCTGGGATACGATGCTCCTGCACCTGCAACAATATTATTATAGGCAGTTTGAGCGGTTACTGTCGTATTTTTCATTGGATAATCATACGGAGCTGATTGTATTGCTGTTATATCTCCTACCGGATATCCTGTTAAATTCTGCGGAACTAAAGTTCCGTCTAATGCTCCATTTTTATTGTTATCAAAATAATTTCCTGAACCGTATAGGTTAAAATTGGCATTTCCTACGCTGAATGGTGTTGTAACCGTAGTACTTGTGTTCGGTCCTCCGATAAAATAGTTATTGATGATATTAGCATAAGAAGGTCCCGCAGAATCTCCACCCATAATGTAGGCTTCACCAGATTGCGTGTGTCCGTAGGTATTCCCATAATTTCCCCAGTTATAAACCACATTGTTGACAAACTCATTGATTCCTTTTATCTTATTATTTCGGGTTTTATTACAGATGTATAGATTTCCAATTAAACTGATTTTTCCGCCTGCAGGAGGCTGCATTAATCCGCCCGCCGAATGATTATGACGGTGCATTCCCTGTCCGATAATTGAATTCTGAATTGTTATATTATCAGGACTCGTCCCGTTGCCATCCCAATTAACAGAAAAAACCTCATCGGTTCCCCAGGTAAAAGTCATATGATCCAAAATGATATTGGCTCCATTAGCAATTCCCGACGCATCCTGATTTTGAGAAGTCCCTCCATAACGAAGACGAAGATACCTTGCAATCGTATTATTGGCTCCGGTAAATGATACTCTTGGTCCCAGGAATACAATTCCTTCTCCGGGAGCCGTTTGTCCGGCAATGGTTGTATTAGCTGCAACAGCAACCACCGATTGTAAATTTACAATACCTCCCACTCTGAATATGACAAACCGCCCTGGCTGGCTCACCGCATCACGAAATGAACCGGGACCGCTGTCATTCAAATTAGTAACCAGATAAATCTGAGGATTTGTCGCACCTCTGGCTCCTGTAGTATATCTCCCGAAACCTGTAGCCTCCGGAAATGCCAAAGTTTGAGCATTTGAATCAATTGTGGACAATGTTAAACCACAAAAAAGCAAAGAAATGAGAGTTTGCTTGAAGGGTAATGATTTTTTCATAGAATTAATTTTGTATTAACTAATCTAAACACAAACGCAAACACCAGCATCCTGCTGCATCCTGATTATAATATTAAAAATCAAATAATTACATATAAAATTATTATTTTGATACTAAAAAAAATTATTTCAATACATGAAAATCATTGAAATGTAGAGAGCTTTTTTAAATATTATCCTTAATCGAGATTGACTTATTCATTGTTTAAACTAGAATTTATGTAATTTTAGAAAGTATAAATAGGATATGCTGAAGTACAAATCTCAAAATCATACTATACCTAAAAAAAATCTATGAAAAATATTTATTCATTACTGTTTTTATCATTTTTCTTTATGAATTTTGCACAAAAAAAAGAATCAAAAATCAATAACAAAAATGGTGAAAATGAAATATTCAAAGTATCCAAATTTGACGAATATGATATTTCAATGTTGAGATTAATTGTCACACCAGAAAAATATCATAATAAAACAATTCAGATTATAGGATATTTAAATCTTGAGTTTGAGGGTAATGCAATATATTTTCATAAAGAAGATTATGAAAATGGTTCTTCAAGAAATGGAATGTGGGTTTCTTTTAATGATGAATTTTCGAAAAAGAATGACTTACAAAAGTTAAATAAAAAATATGTTATAATGATTGGAAAGTTTGACATGAACACAAAAGGCCATATGGGAATGTTTGGGGGATCAATAAAAAATATTACTAGACTTGACGAATGGAAATAAAATCCTATAATAGATTTAGTATTAATTAAAAATGAAAAAAACAAATCCACCAGAGTACTTCACAAAATACAAAGTATTTATCTTTTTTACTATAATTCTTTTAAATAGCTGTAATTCAACACAAAAACAAATTGTTGGAACATGGAAATTATCTGCAATAATCAAAAGCAATGATTCTTATGCAACTCGCTCATCTCTGGTTCCACAAAATATACAAAGCAATACCATTATAAATTTTAAAAAAAATGGAACTTTTACTTCTAATGAGGATTATTGCTTCGATGGAATCAAAAGAGAAGAACCTTCTTCCGGAACGTTTTATATAAAAAACCATAATCGAACAGACAAAATATTTACTCTTGAATCTAGCAAATGTCCCGGAATTGGAAGTGATCTTAATTTTACTTTACGAGATAAACATTTAGAATTAAATCTTCCATCCGCTATTGGGTACCAAATTCAAATTTTTGAAAAACAAAAATAAGAAGCGAATTACTCCAATAGTTGCAATATCCTCTCATCACGGAAAGGGATTTGGTATTACAAGTTGCAATGATTTCTTTCTCAAACATTCATTTCAACTCCACAACAAATAACCATATTATGAGTTTAAAAATCCACTATTAACATCTTAGAATATGTATTTATATTAAAAAAATTTACATTAAAAGATAAATCATAAAATATTAAATCACTGCTGATAAAATGGAAATTACACAAAACTCAAAAATAGATTTAAACAAAGGAATTATAATCCGGAATGCAGGAATTGTAATTCTAAATAACTCTTTCGGTATGTTATTTGAACGCTTAGGTTTATCACGTGAAAATAAATTTACATCACTGGAGAATCAATCAAAAGCTGCACAATTTTTACAATATATAGCTACAGGAGTAAGTATTACTGAAGATATTGATCTGCCATTAGACAAAGTTCTTTGCGGGCTACCTATTAGCCATAGCATCCCAGACACAATTGAAATAACAGCAGAAAACGAAGTAATAATAAATTCCTTAATGCAATCAACAATTTCACAATGGAATACAATTGGAGATAGTTCTTTAGATGGTTTTAGAGGCAACTGGCTTATTAGGGATGGAATTTTAACAGAATTATCCGACAAATGGGAACTTACAATAAATAAGAGAGCTTATGATATTTTGATTAATAAATCTCCGTTCTCTTTTTCTATTATAAAATATCCATGGATGAAAAAGCCTCTACATGTTACTTGGCCTTATTAAAAAATAGCACTAAAATAAGAAGCAAAGCTAATTGTCTCTAAAAACATGAAGCTTTAGATATAAAAAAATCGCTTCAACCCTCCTAAAAGCAAAATTCCTCTCAAAAATGAGAGGAATTTATATTGATATCTAGAAAATATTCTATTACATATAAGCTTCAATCGGCTCACAAGTACAAACTAAGTTTCTGTCTCCGTAAGCTTCATCCACTCTAGATACAGAAGCAAAGAATTTGTGATCTCTCACCCACTCTAATGGATAAGCTGCTTTTTCTCTGCTGTATGGTTTATCCCAAGAATCAGAAATTACAACCTGCTCAGTATGAGGAGCATTTTTCAAAACGTTGTTTGCTGCATCAGCCTCACCATTAGCAATCTCATCAATTTCTTGTTTGATTGCAATTAAGGCTTCCGCAAAACGATCGATTTCTGCTTTGCTTTCAGATTCAGTCGGTTCAATCATCAATGTTCCTGCAACCGGGAAAGAAACCGTTGGAGCGTGGAATCCGTAATCCATCAATCTTTTCGCTACATCAGCAACTTCAATTCCTAACGATTTAAACTGTCTGAAATCTACGATACATTCGTGAGCTACTTTTCCGTTTTCGTTTGAATATAAAATCGGGAAATGCTCTGCCAATAACTCTTTCAAATAATTAGCATTTAAGATCGCATGTTCAGTTGCTTTTTTCAGTCCGGAAGTTCCTAACATTTTGATGTAAGCGTAAGAAATATTCAGGATTAGTCCAGAACCGTAAGGTGCTGCAGAAATACCGTCGATAGCTTCTTTTGCTCCGATTTTGATGTTCGCATTAGAAGGCAGGAAAGGAACTAAGTGTTTAGCCACACAGATCGGGCCAACTCCAGGACCTCCACCTCCGTGAGGAATTGCGAAAGTTTTGTGAAGATTCAGGTGACAAACGTCTGCTCCGATGTTTCCAGGACTTGTATATCCTACCTGAGCGTTCATGTTCGCACCATCCATATATACTTGTCCTCCATGTTGGTGAATCAATGCTGTAATTTCTTTAATGTTGGCATCAAAGAATCCGTAAGTAGACGGATACGTGATCATCACACAAGATAAGTTTGAAGAATGTTCTTCAGTTTTAGCTTTTAAATCTTCGAAATCAATTTCTCCGTTTTCAAGATTTTTAACCACAACAATCTTCATTCCTGCCATTGCTGCAGAAGCCGGGTTGGTTCCGTGTGCAGACTGAGGAATCAGCACTACATTTCTATGCCCCTCTCCTCTTGAGATGTGATATTCTCTGATCACCATCAATCCTGCATATTCTCCCTGAGCTCCGGAATTCGGCTGAAGAGAAGTTCCTGCAAAACCAGTAATTTCAGCTAAGTCTTTCTCCAGTTCACGAATCATTTCCTGGTAGCCTGCTGCCTGATTTACCGGCACAAAAGGGTGAATGGCTCCCCAGTTTTCCCAAGAAAGCGGGAGCATTTGGGTTGCTGCATTAAGCTTCATCGTACAAGAACCCAAAGAAATCATTGAATGTGTCAATGACAAATCTTTTCTTTCCAGACGCTTGATATAACGCATTAATTCTGTTTCCGTATGATATTTGTTGAATACTTCTTCTGTAAGAATTTCATCTTTTCTTAAATTCTCTTCAGGAATACTGTATCCTTCTTTAATTTCTAATTTGAAAGTCTGCTTGTCTTTAAACTGAGCAAAAGAAGCCATTAGAACATTTAATTTATCTAATGTTGTACTTTCATTGATTGCGATACTTACTACTCCTTCTGTGTAATAGTTCAGATTCAATCTGTGATCAAGCATCATTCTCATCAATCTTCCCTTTTCATCTTCATTCATCGTGATTTTTACCGTATCAAAGATCGGTTCTTCAACGATTTCATATCCTAAAGCTTTCAGACCTCCTTTTAAAGCGTTTGCTTTAAAATGAATCTGATCCGCAATATAGTTTAATCCTTTCGGACCGTGATAAACGGCATACATTCCAGCCATTACAGCAAGTAAAACCTGAGCTGTACAGATATTAGAAGTTGCTCTTTCTCTTTTAATATGCTGCTCTCTTGTCTGTAAAGCCATTCTCAATGCACGTCTTCCGTACATATCCTGAGAAACCCCGATGATTCTTCCCGGAATATCTCTTTTATATTCTTCTTTACAAGAGAAAAATGCTGCGTGAGGACCACCATACCCTAATGGAATACCAAATCTCTGAGTAGTTCCAACTGCACAGTCTGCACCCATTGAAGCCGGAGATTTTAATTTAACCAAAGCCATCGGATCACAAGCAACAACTACTTGTAGATCTAATTTTTTATATTCAACGATATTTTCTGTATAGTCTAAAACGATACCGTTTTTACCAGGATACTGTAATAAAACTCCGTAGTAAGACCCGTCAAACTCATGAGTTTTGTGATCTCCTTCTACGATTTCAATATCTAAACCTTCAGCTTTTGTTTTTAAAACAGATACTGTCTGAGGCAAAACAAGATCAGAAACAAAGAACTTATTGGCTCCAGCTTTCTTCTGGTCTTTTGTTCTGTTATTGAAGAACATATGCATAGCTTCTGCAGCAGCTGTAGATTCATCTAATAATGAAGCGTTTGCTAAAGCAAAACCTGTAAGATCACACACAACAGTCTGAAAATTAAGAAGAGCTTCCAGTCTTCCCTGCGCGATTTCCGCCTGATAAGGTGTATAGGCTGTATACCAACTTGGATTCTCAAAAATATTTCTCTGAATTGCTGATGGCAACAACGTATTGTGATATCCAAAACCAATGTAGCTTGTATAATCAGTATTTTTCGATGCCAGTTCCTTAGAATGGTTCAGCATTTCGTATTCTGAAAGCGGTTCTGAGATTTCAAGATCTTTTTCTAAACGGATAGAAGAAGGGATGGTTTGAGAAATTAACTCTTCGATACTTGAAACGCCAACTTTTTCCAACATCGCCTGTTTATCGGCTTCATTCAAGGAAATGTGACGGCTCACAAACTGTTCTGTATTCATTTTTTATATTAGATTTTGTTTGTAAAAAAGATGGGTAAAATTACGAATTTTTAGAAAATTGTACAAGTAAGTTGAAAACGCAAATGATTTGAATAATAAATCTATCTTATTCAATATTAGCATTATTTCATTATCGCCTACATCATAAAAACAGTTAAAAAACCTATTAATATTAAATTAACATTAATTTTAAAAACTTCAGATTCTTATAAAAAGAAAAGATTTTACTTGAAAATTTCATTTTTGGTGTTTGCTGTAGTTTTCTGAAGATAATTTCTCACTTTTTTTATTTAAAAGCTATTTTAAAAACCATTTAAACCATTAAAAATCAATACAATATTATTTTAACATATTTTATTATCTATATTTATTCTAAATTAATATATTTGCAGCATGAATATGATTATCCCTTTTAAAGTTGCGCCTTTGGCTCCTGCATTTTCTATGACTCCTGAAGAAATGTATTGTGGTGATAAGAAATCCTGCTGCAAGAAATTCAAAAAAGGAAAAAGATGTAAAAAGTGTCCGGGAAGAAAGAAGTTGGCTTAGTGGCTAAAGCTTTTTACTAAAAAATAAATTGCCAAAACCAGTAATAAAATTCCTGCGATTATTCTTATAATTTTTGGCTGACCATGCGGATTCGCAACTGTTCTCGGTTGTGATTTAAATAATTCTTCCGCTTTCTCTTTGAATTTTTCCGTATCGCTTTCAAAAACTTCTGTAATGGTAATTCCTTGAACAGCTGTTTTATTCAGCAAAGAATTGGTTGCATGAAGTAAGATCTGAAATTTTCCGTCTTTAAATTCTGTTATTTTAAAAACTCTTTCGCCATAAGGCTTTTCCAGTCCAAAAGGCAAAACCTTGACTACATCGGCATTTTGCGTCTGCCAATTGATAATAATCTCTTCTCCTTTTTTCGCATGAATTTTATTGGCTGTAAAAGTCTTAATAGAAGGCGGAACATTATACCTGAAACTTTTCTGATGACTCTCCAAATTCTGATCATAGGAATATCTTCTGCTTTTGTCGCTTAACGTTTCGTAAGCCTCCTGAATTTCACGAAAGCGATCGGCAAAGAAATCGTCATTTTCATTTTTATCAGGGTGGTATTTTAAAGATAATTTTCTATAAGCCTTTTTGATGTCCTCTTCTGAAGCATCGTGAGAAATCCCGAGAAAATAATAGTAATCTTTCATTGAACCCTACAAAAATAAGGATTTTATTTTCTTTTTTTCTTATTATTTTAGGGCAAATTTATTTATGATTACCTGTCATTATGAATGGAAGAAGAATATAAAAGTATGATGTAGTTAAGCTAATAACAGATTCTTCCTTCGTCAGAATGACAGCATTTCTGTTTGTTTGTTTGTTTGTTTTAAATAAAAAAGTTCCGGGTCGGGAAGCTTCGCTTCCCGACCCGGAACTAACAATTTCATTTAGTTACTTTTTATTATGCTTCCACAATATTTTCTTTTTTTTCAAAACCTCTGTGATGGCATCTTGAAGCAAATTCTTTCTTGAATTTCCCTTTCAATTCCTGATATTCTTCTTCATTCATTTCTCTTATTTTATCTGCCAATCCGAAAGGTGATTTTTCTTTGATTCCGTATTCTTCAAAAATACCTTTTACAAATCTTTTTCTTTGAATTGCTTTTTTTGCGATCATGGCAACTCCGGCCACTGCTAATGCTCCTAAAGCTCCTTTTAATACTGAATTTTTCATTTTTTCAAAATTTTAAATTTTACTACTTTGTTTTTGTATATAGACGAATGAATTTTTAATTTTACTTTACTACTTCTAAAATTTAATTATTCGTTTGTTCTGTTGTGTCTGTTGAAGAAACCGCCTTCGCATTTATTTCTCCAAACTTCTTTGAATTTTTCTCTTTCTTCTGGAGACAGATGCATCATTTTCTCTCTCATTTTTCTTTCTTTAAAATCTTTCATCCCTTTTCCGAAATGGAAACCTCCGAAAAGTATTTTACTTAAAATCAATATTCCCATTGCCTGCAAGTAAGTTATTGATTTTGCACCCAGAATTTCCGGAAGGAGACAGTTCCACAAAGCCATGACGATCCATGTAACTCCTAAGAAAATTAACGGGGGACACAGAATTAAAAAAATCCACCCTTTTTTATGTTTATGATTCATATCTTTCTTTTTACTAACTATTTAAATCTTCGTATAATCTTCTCAATCTGTTTCTCAAATGCTTTACCGCATAGTTTTTCCGACTGATAATTGTTTTTATATTTTCGCCCTGTTCATCGGCAATCTCTTGGAGGGTTTTGTCATTGAGCTCGTTTTCCACATAGACAAGCCTTTGTTTTTCGGGTAATTCATCTAAGGCTTCAAAAAGCTTTTTCCAGATTTCATCCTGAAACATCTTTATTTCCGGACCTGCACTTTCGTCCATCAGCAGAATATCTTTAATCGAAAAGTCCCCGTCTTCATCTTCGTAAACGAAATCTTCCAAATTTTCGGTTTTCTTTTTACGGTACTTGTCCGTGATCTTGTTTGCGGTTACTCTATACAACCAGCCTCCGACGTTCACAATCTCAGAAAGGTTGGTAAGGCTACTGAACTGATACCACACCTCCTGCAGAATATCTTCCGCATCTTCCGTATTTTTCACTTTCGGACGAATATACGACATCAGCTTTCCTCCGTACTTTGAAACGGTTTGTGAGATGATATTTTCCTTCTCCTTCTGTGGCATTGTTATTTTTTCGGCAACCTCCATATTGCTATGACGATTGAAAATTTTGTTTTACTTTAATAAATTTAAAATAATTTTCCGGAATTTCAATTTTTCTTCTATTCATCGGATTTCAAAATCTAATAAAAAACAAAAACGGAAAGTAAAACCTCACTTTCCGTTCCAATTAATTATAAAAATATCTGTGTTTATTTATTAAAATTCTCGGCAAAAAAACCAAGCATCGATTTGTATAATTCCAGTCTGTTAGGTTCTTTTCCAAATCCGTGTCCTTCATCATATTTTACCATGTAGGGTACTTCAAAACCTTTGCTTCTTAAAGCTTTTACAATTTGATCAGATTCATTGATATTAACTCTTGGATCATTGGCTCCCTGAACGACGAATAAAGGCTTTTTGATTTTATCGATCTGGAAAACAGGGGAAACTTCTTTGGCAATTTTTGCTTCTTCAGGATTGTCAAGATCATACCAGATCTGTTTTACCATCTCTTTGTAAGGTTTCCAGTATTCAGGAAAAGAATCAAAGAAAGTAAAGATGTTGGAAACGCCAACATAATCAACACCGCAGGAATATAAATCTGGGGTTTTAATTAATCCCATTAATGTTGCATAACCTCCATGACTTCCTCCATAAATAGCCACTTTATCTTTATCCACCCAACCCTGCTGAATGACATATTTTACGCCGTCTTCCACATCATCCATTGCTTTTCTTCCGATCTGTTTGTATCCTGAAGTCTGGAATTCTTTTCCATACCCTCCTGAAATTCTGAAATTCACCTGTAAAGTAGCATATCCTCTGCTTGCAAACAATTGAGTTTCCGGATTGAAACCCCAACTATCCCTAATTCCTTGCGGACCTCCGTGAGGATTTACAATTAACGGAACTTTTTGACCTTGCAAAGCTGCTTTAGGTAATGTAATATACCCATGAATCGTCAGTCCGTCACGGCTTTTAAATTCAATAGGCCTCATTTCCGCCATATCTTCTTCTTTCAGCTGCGGCATTAGATCGAAAAGAAGTTTTATATTTTTGGATTTGGTATCATATTCATAGTATTTTCCATACAGTTTATCACTGCTTACAACTACCAAAAGTTTGTTCTCATTATCGTCTGAGGAAACAACATAGTATTGTTTTTCACCAAATTCTGATTTCAGCTTTTCATATACTTCTTTGTAAAACTTACTTACAGGAATCACTTCATCTTTAATTCCGTTATAATCAATATAATCCAGCTCATAATTCCTGTTTTTCTCGGCAAGACTTATGGAACTCACGTCAAATGTCGGATTAGAATATACTTCTTTGATGATTGCATTTTTCTTTAAATCGTATAATACAATTCTTGCTTTATCGCTATCTAAATTAGTTACCACATACGCTTCATCCTTATTATTAGAATTATAATTAAAGCTGGCCACACTAAAGGTATCTTTCCAGTCTGTTGATTTTAACAGATTAAATTTCCCGGTCTTCAGGTCCTTATAATATGTTTTTGTAGTCAGGCCGTTTTCAAGAACAATATATCCTCTTAAGTTACCGTCTTTGTCAAAAAGATAGTCATCAATGGGACTTTTCGTATCTTTGTTTTCATACAGCTGGGTTATTTCTCCTGTTTTAAAATTGATTTTATAAGGTTCAAAAATCTGTTTGTTGTTTTTATTCATGGTAACAACAACATAGTCAGTATCTTTTATAACTTTCACTGTACCTAAGGTAATCCCATCAAAAGGGGTTAAATCTTTAAGATTTTTCCCGTCAATATCTGCTGCATACAAATGAATATTCTCATTTCCTCCTTTATCCTGGGTATAGAAAAGGCGGCTTTTATTGAGCCAGCCATAACTTTTTATAAGATCTTCTTTTTCAACAATTGCTTTTGTAATTTTTCCCGATTTTAAATCTTTTACATAGACGTGATTTTTCATGTCTTTGTCTTTTTCTTTGTAAGAAAGATATTGTCCGTCGGGAGAGATTTTAAATTGTGAAGCTTTAGGTCTTGCAAAGTAATCTTCAACTTTATATTTAAAATTGCCTTTATCATAAGAGATAAGCTTTTCTAAAGTAGCCTTGGAAGAGACTAAAGTCGGATCACCGGGTAATTTTGCGGTCGAGCTCTGTGCGTTGATCATAATCGTAGATATTACAATGTGGGCAGTGGTTAGGATTTTGTGATTGAGGTTCATAACTTATATTTTGGTTAGCCTTATAATATTCATTCTGTCTAAAAATAAATATTTAATAATAAGACAGTTAAACCAACCAAAAAGTTACATTTTTTTCACAATTTTTTGAAAAATATTTATATAAAAAAACCCGGAAGTTAACTTCCGGGTTTTTTTTCTCTTGTTATCTTAAGTCTAATTCAGATAAATCCCAAAGTACCAGGTCCAGGCTATTAAAATAATCTGCATCGGAATTCTTTCTTTGTAGAGATAATTCATTCCGGGTCCTGTATAATCGGCTTTAAAAATATTGATCTTTTTCTTTGAAGAATTGATATTGGCCATAAAAACCAATACATAGAAAATAATCAGCAGTATTGCCGTAATTTCACGGAGGGAAGGAATCATCAATCCTATTCCTGCCGCTATTTCAATAATTCCGGTAGCATATACCCAAAACATTTTAGCGGGAATAAAATCAGGAATCATCATCGCCATTCCTTTCTGAAATTTAAAATGAGAAAGTCCCGTGAAGATTATAAAAACAGCCATTCCTAGGTTTCCGGAAAATAAAAAATTCCAGCTTCCCTGAAAAATTTTAGTTCCCAGCAAAGCCAGAATAAAAGTTACGAAAAGGATTGTCAATAATTTCATATATATTCTTTTTTCTCAACACTTAAGAAATTTTTCCTTTCATTTCTATTTGTTATGCTCAGCAAGATCTTTCACTATTTCCAGTCCTTTTATAAAGCCTGTATTGATATGATCCTGCCATTCTTTTTCTGTCTGAACTTCTGCATGAAGCTTGGTTTTGCCACCAAAATCAATTAAAATATATTTTTCAAAACATCCGCTCCATTCCATCACTTCTTTGCTGTGAATGTCTTCATTTCCTTCTTTATCAATCATTCCTAAGTGTTTGAATATGATCTGATCCGGTTGTTCAATACTGTCGATTGTAGAAACCATTCCTTCCCCTTCCGGATTCAGGAAATAAGTCTTTCCTCCTACTTTCCAATCCGATTTCATCACAGAACCCGGACTGAAAAATTTCGTCCATTCGCTGTAGGTTTTTTCATTCCAAAGGACGTCCCAAATTTTTTGCTTTGGAGCATCTATTACTTTTTCAAATGATAGCGTTTCCATTTTTAAAATTTTAGCCGTGATTTTTTATTTTTCAAAGCTGATTTTCAGAAAGGTTTTTCACTATTCCCAAGGCTTTTGGAAATTTTTCTTCAAAAAAACCTTTAAATTCTGCCGGTGTCTGAATTTCACTTTTCAGTTTTGTACCTTCATCATTTTCTTCCAGAATGTAGGCTTCTGTTGCTTCTCCCCAATCCTGAGGAGCTTCTACTCCGTTATAAATTTCTCCAAGATGCAGAAATTTAATTTCTTTTGCCGGAATGTTTTTTTCTACGCGACTAAACATTCCGTTATTGTTGGGATCCAAGAATTTAATGGTATTTCCTTCTTCTAAAGTCCCCTGATAAAATGACCCTTCAGCAAAAGCAGTTGTCCACTGTCTATACGAGATATCATCCCAAAGTACACTCCACACTTTTTCGGGAGACGCATTTATCTGTATTTCAAAAACCAGTTTTTCCATGACTCAAAATATTTTTAGATTAATCTTTCACCCGTTTCGTAACCAATTTATCTCAATAATACATCAAACAACAAGCCGAAAGTGAAAAACAATCCTATTTAGGAATTATAGGCCGCTTCCAGTTCTGAAATAATGATTTTCTGCATTTTCATCATTACCTGAACTACTTTTTGAGCTTTTTCCTGATCCGGATCACTCATCAGCTGAATCAGTCTTTTGGGTACAATCTGCCAGCTAAAACCGTATTTATCCTTCAGCCAGCCACACATACTTTCTCTTCCTCCGTTAGAGGTTAAAGCATTCCAGTATTGATCTGTCTGTTCCTGATCATCAGTCATTATAACCATCGAAATTCCTTCATTGAAATCAAACGGGTGATCATAAGAATTATCCATACAAAAGAAACTATAACCGTCAATTTCAAAGTGGGCGTGCTGAATATTTTCAGCAGGCTCCGCAATCGGATGTCCTTCGCTCCCTTCGCCATATCTTAAAATATTTCCAATTTTAGAATTTGGGAAAGTACTTGTATATAATTCCATGGCCTCCATGGCTTTTCCATTATTTTCATTGATGAACATTAATGTGGGAACTACTTTTTGTTGGCTGGCCTTCTCTCCCAGAAAAATCTGCCAGGATACTCCATATTTATCCTGAACCCATCCGTATTTTTTACTCCATGAGTAGGAATCGATGGGCATCAAAGCCATTCCGCCTTCCAACAGCTGATCCCAATATTTCTGAACTTCAGCTTCCGTATCACAAATGACCATAAAAGAAACGGAAGCATTTTTTGTAAAATAAGGTCCTCCATTCAAAAGCATCAATTTTTGTCCGAAAATCTCTATATTCATTACAACGGGAGTATCTGCTGTAATTTTCCCGTCAAAAACTTTACAATAAAAATCGGAGGCTTCTTTTGCGTTTCCTTCATACCAAAGGCAAGGAAAAATATTGTTATTCATAGTTTTAAATTTTAAGTTGGTTTTTAATTCTCATTAAAAGAAAGATTATTTTCTCTCATATAATTTTTAAGCTTTTCCATTGAATTTTTCCCAAAACCATGCATCTGCCTAATTTCTTTTTCAGAATAATCCGAAAGCTTTTCCAGAGAATCTATTTTTTCTTTTCCCAAAGCTCTTCTTGCAGGCATGGCAATAATCCCTTTTAGAAAATCATTTTCCACAACATGATTAACAACGCAAATAGAGCTTAAACACTTTGCCATTATTACTAAGTTTATCATGATGATCAATTTTTTTAATGATTTTCTACGTATTTATGAAAATTGTTCAGGATCGCGTACCAACCGTCTCTCTGCATCTCTACGGAATTTTGTTTTTCCGGATCAAACTTGATTTTAACTTGGGTTGTATTTTCATCAATAGTGTGAAAAGCCACTTCTACATTTCTTCCGTCTTCGATATGATATTTTATCTTTTCTTCAGGAACAACCTCATCATACACACCTTCGAAATCAAATCCGAAGCTTCCGTCTTTCGCTTCCATTCTGTTTTTGAACTTTCCTCCCACTTTTAAATCATTTTCAGATCTCGGACATTGCCAGGATTCGTGGGCAAAGTTCCATTTGGTGATATGTTTAGGATCGTTATAGTAATCCCAAACTTTTTGTACAGGAGCTAGAATCGTAATATCAATTTTAATGGGTTCCATATAATTACATTTTTTTGGTGGTGAAAAGGGCAACCCAAACAGTTACCCTTTTATATAATTTAGTTTAAAGATAGGGTTATTTTGTATAGTTTTCATTGTAGTTTACCATCCAATGAACACCATATTTATCCTGAAAGCTCCCAAAATAGTCGCCCCAAAACTGGTCTTCAATAGGCATTTCAATATTTCCGCCGTCAGAAAGTCCTTTAAAAAGTCTGTCTGCCTCTGCTCTTGATTCCGGGAAAATAGAAACATAATTGTTATTTCCTACATTCAGATTCTGTCCGAAACTAGGGACAATATCGGAAGCCATCAAAAGATCCCCCCCAATTGGAAGAGCAATATGCATGACTCTGTTTTTTTCTTCGTCCGATAAATTTTCGGTTCCGGGAGCATTTCCCATTTTATGAATTTCTCCTAAAAACTCACCTCCGAAAACGGATTTGTAAAAATTGAAAGCTTCTTCTGCTTTCCCGTCAAAATTTAGGTATGGATTTAATTTAGCCATGATTTTTATTTTTTGTTGTTTGTATTTTGTGTATGATTAGAAGAATCTTAAATGCTTAAGAAAGATTCTTCCTTCGTCAGAATGACAGGACGAAATTGTCTTTTATAAATAATTATCGTCTTTAATTCAAAAACTTCTCAACTTCACCTGCTGTAAAGTCAATCAATTTTCCGTCAACATTTCCTCCAAAATCAGCCATCATATAAGAGCCATGAGTAGCAGGAAGAATCATCAACTGAGAGCCTTCCACCAAGCGCCACATTTCGACAGTATGTTCAGGCTTTATAACATCTTTATCTCCTGAAATAAATAAAGTCGGGGATTTTATTCTTTTCAGAATATCTTCGTTCCAGTCTTCAAAAGTCTGCATTCTTCTGCTGTCTTTTTCAAACATATTTTCAAGTGCGGAGAAATCTGGATTTAAGTTTAAAAAATTAATTTTTAAAGGTTCCGGCATTGAATCTAAGGTAGCATCCGCCATACTTTCGAAAAATCCATCCATCATCCCGTTTCTTTTGAAAAGTGCAGAGGCAACGATTAGTTTTTCTATCATTCCAGGATAAAGATGAGCAATCTGCATCACTGTACTTCCGCCATTACTGAACCCCCAGAAGGACGCTTTTTCGATGTTAATCTCTTTCAGAAGAGCAGCAATATCATGGGCATCCTGTTCAAAAGTTTCAGGAATATCCCGGTGCTCTGTCATTCCGTGATTTTGAAGATCAATTCCGATTAATTGAAATTTATTTTCCAGCCTTGAAATAATTTCCTTATAATCGAACAGAATTGAAGAACCTCCGCCATGAATCAATACTAAAGGCTTTCCGGAACCATATATTTCATAATACATTCTGATTCCGTTCACTTTCTTATACCCTTTTTCTACCGGATTCATGAATTAATATTTTAAGTTTTTATCAAAATCGTATTTCATGCCTTCGTATCCCAGAATTTTTCGCATTAATCCCATTTGTCCACAAAGATAATCTTCGCGTCCAATGCACATTCCTACGAAATTCAAGACCGTTTCCGGAAAGAAATCGATATTCATCCCCATTGGAAAAGCCTTATCCAATTCTTCATCTGTTGCCTCTAATAATTTTTGATAAACTAGTGGAGAAATCTTATGAAAATCTTCTTTCAGCTCCTGTAAAGCCGGGTAAGTTAAACTTTCATCCAAAGCTTTCCCCTGAAAGAAAAAATCTTTATATCTGAATTCTTCGGTAAGCCCGAGAACAAATCCTAATCCGTAGCGCATATCCAGAAAGTTCCCGACCATCCAAACGATATGATTGGTTTTTCCTTCGATCCTTTTCAGGGCATCTTCTTCTGAAACCCCGTCAAGAACTAATAAAAAAGTCTGACTGTGTGCACGATAGGCAGGAATTATGATCTCTAATTTTTTCGATTTTGGTGTATCCATTTGTTTGATTTTAATTGTTTGTTATCTTATTTAATTGCACCTGTTTTTCCAAGAACCCTTCTTATATAACCTAATTGCCCGCTGTGATAAATTTCATGAAAGCAAAGAGTAGAAATATCCTTAATCTGTTCAGGATTGAAACTTTCCATTTTATCAAGTTTTGAATTCAGTCTGTCTTGAGATTGTTTCAAATAAGATTTCAATTCATCAAAAGAAACAAATTCATCTTTCCGTTCTAAAGGAATTTCCCCTCTGTTGTAACAGGAAAATTTTTCACTGTCCCAAACCGGTTCTTCACCTAAAATATTTAATAAAGGATTTCTGATGTGGATCAAATGTCCCAGTACCCAGTTCATGCAGTTGGCTTCACCGTTAGGAAAAATCAGAGCTTCCTCATTGGTAATACCTTCAATATTCTTCGAGACTACAGTGTAACTGCTCGATATCTGGATCTTAACAATTTCAATATCATTTTTCATAATATGATTGGATTTTGGTGTGAGAATTCACAAAAACTTTAAGAATGTTTCCAAAAGGACGAAGCTATTTTTGAAACTGTATAATTTTTCAGGATTAACAGATTACGCTTTATCCTTTTATCCTTGAAAACTTATTTATTCTGTAGGTGTTTGAGACGGATCAGCATATATTACGTTCCAGCCATGCCCGTTGATATCCCAAAAGGAATTCTGATACATCCAGCCATGATCCTGCGGTTCTTCGTGCTGATAAGCTCCGTTAGCTACTGCTGTATTCACTACCTGATCCACTTCTTCGCGGCTGTCTAAACCAATAGCCACCAAAACCTGCGTGGTATCGCCTTTCGGAACCGGTCTTTCAGAAAAAGTTTCGAAAAACTCTTCTGTTAAAAACATCACCTGGATATTGTCATTCAACATTACACAAACTGCTTTTTCATCAGTAATTTGTTCATTGATTGGAAATCCGACATTTGTCCAGAATTCTTTTGTCTTCTCAATATCCTTTACCGGAAGGTTTACATAAATTTGATTGACTTTCATTTTGTAATTTTTAGGATTATTTCATTTTTTGAAATTTATTCTGTCGGAAGCTTAGACATATCTACAAACATGACCTCCCACTGGTGACCATTCAAATCTGAAAAAGCATTCTGATACATCCACCCGTGATCTTGCGGTTCGCTGTATTTTGAACCTCCGTTTTCAATAGCCGTTTTCACCATTCCATCCACTTCTTCACGGCTGTTTACACCAATGGCAAGAAGTGTCTGTGTAGTATCTCCTTTCGCAATAGGTCTATCTGTAAAGGTTTGAAAAAATTCCTCTTTTAAAAACATTGCATAAATATGATCCTCCTTCATGATTACACAAATTGCCTTTTCATCTGAGAATTGTTCGTTGATTGAAAACCCAAGTAGAGTCCAAAATTCTCTTGTTTTCTGAACATCTTTTACCGGAAGGTTTACATACATTTGATTGATTTTCATTTTTTAATTGTTAGGGTTAAACTTTTATTCAAAATTATCAAGTACCCGTGAAAATCAACTTGTCATAAGGCAAGATTTAATTTTTATTTGGATGGGAAACCAATTCTTTGCGGATACGGCTTAAAGAAGTATCTGTAACACCCAGATAGGAGGCAATTTGCTTTAAGGGAGCAAACTGTATTACATGGGGTTTTTGTTCTAAGAGATTAAGGTAGCGTCTTGTTGCGGAAAGGATAAACATTTCCACAGAACGTTGTTTATATACAAAAAGCTGCTGAGACATCCACGCTCTTCCCCATTCTCTGAGGTTTGGGATTTTGTGGAACAGTTCCTGAAAAGTTTCGAAATCAAACTTCCAGCATTCACAATCCATTATACAGACAATGTTTTCCTGTGTCGGAATTCTTTGAAACAGTGATGAAACTTCAATAATGACTTCATTTTCCACAAAAAAATGGGTAGTTACTTCATTTCCGTTAAAATCATTAACAAATGAACGAGCCAGTCCTTTCTCCAAAATATAGTATTCATTAGCTGTTTTTCCTTCTTCCAGAATAAAATCACCTTTCTGGAAAAATACTTTTTCATGAGCCTGAAATATCTCATCGAGCTCTTCCTGCAGGAAAAAAGGAAAATCATAACAGATTTCTAAGGCTTTATTGCTCATCAAATTCTATGTTTTTGTAAGGTTTTAAAATTAGAATTTTTATCTGAGATGATGAAAAGAATATTAAACAAAATAATAAATACGACATGCAAAACAAATGCAATCCACTACATATGAACAGCATAAACTATTTATAATAATTATAAATTAGTTAAACACATTTCAATCACCTCGTCATTCTGCTGAAGAAAGAATATTTACTTATTTATAGTTTAAAGAAAAAACAGCTGAAATTTTGTTATCGAGATTCTTCCTTCGTCAGAATGACAAAAGAACCTTTAGTGTTTTACTAAAAATTAAAACAAAGAAAGCTGGATCGGTTTGGAAGGAGAAGGTTTCTGAGCATCTCCAAAAACAGTCTTCCCACCGAAACGCCATGAATTTTGTCTTTCTTCTTCAATAACCTGTTGAATATCAAAATCTGGGGTAAAATCTTTTTCAGTAGATTCAATAATTTGATGAAGCTTATTCAGTGTTTTTAATTTATCTGAGTTCCCAAGTTTAGATTTTTCAATTCCGCTCTTAAGGATTTGAATGCTTTCGTCATACACTTTTGTCGGCACAGGAAACGGATGACCGTCTTTTCCGCCATGAGCAAAGGAAAATCTAGCTGGATCTTTAAACCTTGAAGGCGCTCCATGAATCACTTCGCTTACCAGAGCTAAAGACTGCATGGTTCTCGGACCCACCCCTTCCAACATTAGTAAGTCTTCGAAATTTTGAGGCTGCCGTTCTCTTGTCACATACAGAAGGGCTCCAAGCCGTTTCAAATCAACATCAGACGCCTGAACATCGTGATGATTAGGAAGAATCAATCTTGAAAAATCATTCATCACCTCTGCAGAATCTGTATGGGAAATTTCTAAAATCCCTTTCCGGTTTTCTGAAGCTTCTGAAGCGGTTAAATTCAAAATATGACCTCTTGAAATTCCGTTAATTCCTGTATGAGGTTCTTCAACAAAGGATTTTATGTTTTCGGAATGCCAATGATAACGTCTGGCCGTTCCGTCGGATTCATGCATTCCCTGCTGAACAACACTCCAGCTGCCGGTATCGGACAGAATAAAATTATGCAGATACAATTGATAACCATCCTGAATCGCCGTATTATCAACCTTTGCAGAAAGTTTACTGGCTCTTACCAAATCATTCCCGTTTAAACCTGTTTTATCCGCAATTTGAATTAATTCCGAAGGAGTATCCCTCGAAAATTTGCCTTTTCCTCCACAGATATACAGCCCAAGAGACTGAGAGTTTGGATTAATAGATCTTTTCAAAGCGCCCATCACAGAAGTGGTAATTCCGGAAGAATGCCAATCCATTCCCATTACAGCACCGAAACTTTGAAACCAAAACGGATCTGACAGTCGGCGAATAACTTCATCTTTCCCATAATCCATCAGGATAACCTCAACAATTGAAAGCCCGAGAATCGACATACGTTCATACAGCCAAGGTGGTACTTTGCCGTAATGTAAAGGTAAATCTGCTGTTCCGGAACGTTTCATTCTGTAAAGGTAGGTGTATTGTTTTTAATTTTTATTGATTTGAATCAGGAATTGTGATACTAATACAGATTTTTCCTTTCATCGAAATGACAGACTTCATATATATTTAAATTAAAAATTCCCGTGAAAGTTTTCACAGGAATTTTAACAGAAATTTTATTTCTATTATCTTATTTCAATGCTGCTAAAGCTGCATCATAATTAGGCTCATGTACGATTTCCGGAACCTGCTCTGTATAGATTACTTTATTATTTTCATCCGTTACAATTACAGCACGGCTCAAAAGTCCCTGCATTGGAGAATCAGTAATCGTCACCTCATAATCATCCCCGAAACTTCCTCTGAAATCTGAAAGGGTTTCTACATTGTCCAAACCTTCTGCTGCACAAAATCTTCCTAATGCAAAAGGCAGATCTTTAGACACATTAATTACAACCGTATTTTCCAAATTTGAAGCTTCTTCATTAAATTTTCTTGCTGAAGCCGCACAAATTCCTGTATCAATGGATGGAAAAATATTGAATACCTTTTTCTTTCCTTCGAAGCTTTCCAAAGTTTTTACATTCAAGCCAGAATCTACCAAAGCAAAATCTCTGATTGTAGTTCCTACTGACGGAAGAGTTCCTATTGTATGTATTTCATTTCCTTTTAAAGTAATCGTTGACATAAATTTATTTTTTAAGTTTTTCAAATTTACTCAAAATAGAAAAGATATCAACAGATTTTTTAACTAACATTTAAACATAAATTCTAATAATTTATTTTAACCATAATAGCCATATTACAATTTACAAAGAGAAAATCACTTAATTTTATAATTCATAATCAACGCATTGTTTAATTGTTAATTCTTCCAACATTATCATAATAAAATATGGTATAAACATGAAATTTAACTATATTTACAGTTCACCAAAATCCGAATATTATTAAGTTAGATTATGATTTTTAATCATAACATCAAATAATTGTCTAAAAAATCCCAAAAGATGATTATTGATGAATAGATTGAAAAAAAATATCATTTTCTTTAAAAACTAATAATGATGTATAAAACATTTTCGGAATTAAAAAAAGCTGAAAAAACATACTTTAATTCACCAAAAACGATTAAAGTAGCCTTACTTGGTGATACTGCTACACAGTTTTTACATGTTGCTTTAAAAGGAACAGCAAAAACGGAAGGTTTCAATCTGGAAATATTTGAAGCAGATTTCGGACAGATATCCCGCCAAATTATGGATCCCTCTTCGGAATATTATGCGTTTGATGCAGATTATACCGTTATTTTTGAATCAACCCACAAATTACTGAATCAATATTATAAATCTTACGATTCTGCTAAAGATCTTGCAAATAATAAAGTCAAATACATTAAAGAGCTTTACAATACGATACAAAACCGTACAAAAAGCAGAATCATTTACTGCAATTTTCCCATAATCGACAGTAAAGTTTTTGGAAATTTTTCTAACAAAGTAGAATCATCTTTTAATTTTCAGCTCAATAAACTTAATTATTTACTTTCTCTGGAAATAGCAATGAGCAAAAACAACTTTTTCATTGCAGATTTGCTTTCTATTCAGAATAAATGGGGAAGAGATTTTATTTTTGCACCCAGCATTTACGTGAACACTGAAATGGTCATTTCAATAGATGCTTTACCCATTGTAGCTCATACGATATTCAGCATTATCTCTTCTCTGGAAGGTAAATTTAAAAAATGCCTTATTCTGGACCTGGATAACACAACTTGGGGAGGAATTATAGGAGATGATGGCCTGGAGAAAATCCAAATCGGAAATTTGGGAATCGGAAAAGCTTTTACGGAATTTCAATATTGGGTAAAAGCACTGCAAAAAAGAGGGATTATTCTTGCTGTTTGCAGTAAAAACGACGAAGATAAAGCAAAAGAACCATTTGAAAAACATCCGGATATGGTTCTGAAGCTGGAAGATATTGCTGTTTTTGTTGCCAATTGGGAAAATAAAGCAGATAATATCAGAAAAATTCAAAGCATATTAAATATCGGATTGGATTCAATGGTTTTTCTTGATGACAATCCCTTTGAACGAAATCTTGTGAGAGAAAATCTTCCCGAAGTATGTGTACCCGAATTACCGGAAGATCCTGCAGAATATCTGGAATATTTATATGGCTTAAATCTTTTTGAAACAGCAAGTTTCTCGGAAAATGACGTGGAAAGAACAAAACAATATCAGGTAGAAGCACAGCGGGTGGTTGATCTGGAAAGTTTTACCAATGTTGAGGATTTTCTGAAAAGCATGGATATGCTTTCTGATGTTCAGGAGTTTAATGATTTTTCTAAACCAAGGGTTTCCCAGCTTACCCAAAGATCCAATCAATTTAATTTGAGAACAGTAAGGTATACTGAACAGGAAATTGATACTCTTATTGCTTCTGAAAAGCACCACACCATTTCATTTACTTTGGAAGATAAGTACGGAGATAATGGTTTAATTTGTGTTATCGTGCTTGAAGAACAGGATAAAGAAACACTTTTTATAGAAACCTGGCTGATGAGCTGCAGGGTTCTGAAAAGAGGAATGGAAGACTTCACACTCAAAACGATTGCAGATCTTGCTAAAAAACAAGGTTATACCTATATAATAGGAGAATATATTCCCACATCTAAAAATCAAATGGTAAAAGATCATTATGAAAATCTGGGCTTCATCAATAAAAATGACAAATGGATTCTGAATGTAAATGACTATCAACCAAAAGAAATATATATTAAAAATAAATAACACATTATGGAAAGAAATGAGGTTTTAACAAGACTTACGCCTATTTTTCGTGAACAATTAGACAATGAAGACATTGAACTGAATGCTGAAACTACAGCAGACGATATTGAAGAATGGGATTCGCTTTCTCATATTCAGCTTATTGTAGCTATAGAAAAAGCTTTTGGGATTCGCTTTACGTCTTCAGAAATTCAAAGCTGGAATAATGTAGGCGAAATGATAGATTCCATTATCAGCAAATAAAATAGTATGCTTCTCAATTCTTACTATTTTATCTTTTTCTTTGCTATACTATTTTTTGCTTATTACATTTTTGGAAAAACATCAAAAATTCAGAATCTATTTCTTTTAATAGGAAGTTATATTTTCTACTCGAGCTGGAGCTG
This sequence comes from Candidatus Chryseobacterium colombiense, assembly GCA_029203185.1. Taxonomy (NCBI): domain Bacteria; kingdom Pseudomonadati; phylum Bacteroidota; class Flavobacteriia; order Flavobacteriales; family Weeksellaceae; genus Chryseobacterium; species Candidatus Chryseobacterium colombiense. The sequence continues at coordinate 1,348,202 of CP119310.1, forward strand.
GAATTTTTTATCATTACTGATTATTTCTACTTTAGCTACTTTTTTTATTGGAAACAAAATAAAGAAATCGGAAGGAAAAGCAAAAGCATACTGGCTCAGAACAGGAGTCTTTTTAGTATTGATACAGCTTCTGTATTTTAAATATTTTAATTTTTTCATTGAAAATTTTAATGATTTATTAAAAATATTCGGCTGCAAAGATCAATTGGGTTTACTGAAAATTATATTCCCTATAGGAATCAGCTTTTATTCTTTCAGAATGATTGGCTATTTGCTGGATATAAAAAATAATAAGCTTAAAGAACTTCCGACCCTTTTAGATTATTCTGTTTTTGTTGCTTTTTTCCCGTGCATCATTGCAGGACCAATCGATAAAGCTTTGCCGTTTTTAAATAATCTTAAGGTCAAAAGAACGTTTTCGTCTTCACAGTTTGCAGACGGGTTGAGACAAATATTATGGGGAGTTTTTAAAAAACTGGTTATCGCAGACAATATTGCCACGATTACTACCCCATTATTCGAATCTTATCATACAATAAACGGAAGTGCTTTGTTCATTGGAGCGGTTTTGTATTTTATACAATTGTATTCAGATTTTTCGGGGTATACAGATATGGCAATAGGAATTTCCAAATTATTGGGAATCAAAATTCAGCCTAACTTTAATTATCCTCTTTTTGCACAAAATGTTGCCGATTATTGGCGAAGATGGCACATCTCATTAACTTCATGGCTTACTGAGCATGTTTTCACTCCCCTATCGATTCAGTTCAGGGATTATGATAAATACGGATTGATTATGGCCATAATCATTAATTTTCTGGTTGTAGGTTTTTGGCATGGTGCAGAATGGCATTATATTTTTCATGGACTGATAAGCGGCATTATGTTTATTCCTATCATCTGGAAAGGAAAAATGAACAAGAAGATAAAAAACTCGAACAATATCATCCCGACCAAAGAAGAGCTGAAAAACATCCCTTTAACATTTGTTATGTTTGCATTACTCATGGTACTTTTCTTTTCAACAGATATGAAAATGGCAATGAGTTATTATACAAAAATTTTCTCTACTTCTTTTTTCCAGTTTCCAAACTATCAGTTTCATAAAGAAATAGCCCTGCTTATTATGTTTACATTAGGTATTGAATGGATTGGAAGAGATAAAGAATACGCCATAAAAGAATTGTTGATTAGCAAGAATGTTATGATAAGATGGGGATTTTATTATGTGCTGGTATTTTTGGTATTTTTATTTTACATTGCCCCGAAGGGATTTATCTATGCACAGTTTTAATTATGAAAAAATCAATCTTTAGATTACTTACATTTTCTATACTTCCATTGCTTTTCATCTGCTATGCAATATACTTAACCGGAAAAAATACAGATGATTTTTATAAAAGATTTTCTTCACCTCAGCAAAATTCTTTAATACTGGGAAGTTCAAGGGCTGCATCTATGAACCCCGAAATTATAGATAAGGTGATACATTCTAAATATCCAAACGCAAAATTATACAATTATGCTTTTACATGGGCACATTCTCCTTATGGTCCAAAATACTTAGAATCCATAAAAAAGAAAATAAAACCAGACACCAAAGACGGGGTTTTTATTGTAACTGTAGAACCCACTGCATTAATGGTTTACAAAAATCAACCGGACGACCCGCAGTATTATACCGAAAATGACAAGTCGGTTGCCAAAACTTCTATGGTTGCAACCAATCCTAATCTGGAATACCTGCTGGAAAGTTATGATTTCTCTATTACCAATGAACTCAATAAAAAAATAAGACCTGAAAAAAATCTCATGATTGAAGTTTCCATATTGGATAATGGGAAAGTAAATGGAAAAGTGATCAAAAGATTTTCTGCTGAAAAAAGAAAGGAAATAAACGCAGAAAAAATGAAGGAATTAAAAAATAGATTTACCGAACTTAAACTTTCTGCGATCCGATTGGATTATCTCTCAAAAACAATTGATTTTTTAGAAAAGCACGGAAAAGTAATCGTGGTAAGAATGCCTGTAAGCAAAATCCCTTACGATATTGAAAATTCTGCACTTCCTGATTTTGACAACATCATTTTAAACATTATGAAGTCTAAAAAAGTTCCGTATATCAATTATAACAATTATCCTAATCATTATCAATGGGTAGACGAAGTCCATTTGGAACCTGAATCTATGGATAAGTTTTCAGCAGTGATTGCAGGAGATATTATTCGATAGAAAATCAATAATCTTAAAGCAAAAATAAAAATACTCATTTATAATAAATGTACGTGGAGCTAGTAATCCAATGGTGGATTTTTTATATTCAGTTGACTCCAAGTGGTACAGAGCCGGAAGATTTAAACATAATTTAATGATGGATCATTTGATGTAAATGAATCCTTTAATAATTTTCCGAATCCTGTTTCTACTCTTAAAACTTCAAAATTGAATCTGAACTTAATTTTGACACAACAAGAACCCGCACAATTATAATTTATAGAGGCAAACACCTCTTTTTTTATGCAAATAGCTTAAATAAAACAAGGATATTTACTAAATTTGTGAGTCTTAAAAAATCAAATAATAAATAACAGTATAATGTCAGACAAATCAAAAATCTATTACACCCTTACGGATGAGGCTCCAATGTTGGCGACACACTCGTTTTTACCGATTGTAAAAGCTTTTACAAAATCAGCAAACATCGAGATCGCAGTTCCGGATATTTCTTTGGCTGGAAGAATTTTAGCAAACTTCCCTGAATTTCTGAAAGATGATCAGAAAATCGGTGATGCGTTGGCTGAATTGGGTCAATTGGCGACTCAACCTGATGCGAACATTATCAAATTACCAAATATTTCCGCTTCTGCACCGCAATTAGATGCTGCTATTGCTGAATTACAGGCTAAAGGTTTCGCAGTTCCAAATTATCCTGCAGAACCTAAAAATGATGAAGAAAAAGCGATTAAGGCTAAATATGCGAAGGTTTTAGGAAGTGCCGTAAACCCTGTATTAAGAGAAGGAAATTCTGACAGACGTGCTCCAAAAGCTGTTAAAAACTACGCAAAAGCAAATCCTCACAGAATGGGTGATTGGGCTTCCGACAGCAAAACTGATGTAGCTCACATGAATGAAGGTGATTTCTACGGAACTGAAACTTCAACAACGCTAGAAAATGCTACAAAATACAGAATCGTTTTCAAAGGAAACGATGGTTCTGAAACTCAATTAAAAGATTTCGCCGCTCTTCAGGCTGGAGAAGTTATTGATTCTTCTGTAATGAACTTAAACGCTTTGAAAGCTTTCGTACAGCAAGCTATTGAAGAAGCTAAAAACAGAAACGTACTTCTTTCTGCTCACCTGAAAGCTACGATGATGAAAATCTCTGATCCAATCATTTTTGGAGCTATCGTAGAAACTTTCTTTAAAGATGTTTTCGCCAAATATGCTGAGACTTTCAAATCACTAGATATTAATCCAAACAACGGTCTTGCCGATCTTTTTGATAAAATAAAAGGAAATGCTCAGGAAGCTGAGATCAAAGCGGATATAGAAGCTGCTTTGGCAAACGGACCAAGAGTGGCAATGGTAAATTCTGACAAAGGAATTACGAATTTCCACGTTCCTTCTGACATCATCGTTGATGCTTCTATGGCTGCTTTAGTAAGAGGTGGAGGTAAAATGTGGAACAAAGAAGGAAAAGAAGAAGATACAGTCGCTATCATTCCGGACCGTTCTTACGCAGGATTCTACCAAGCTGTAATCGATGATATGAAAGCACACGGAAAATTGGATCCTACAACAATGGGTTCTGTTCCGAATGTTGGTTTAATGGCTCAAAAAGCTGAAGAATACGGTTCTCATGACAAAACGTTCCAGGCTTCTGCTGAAGGAAAAATTGAAGTTCAGGACGAAAACGGAAACGTTCTTCTTTCTCGGAAAGTAGAAAAAGGAGATATCTTCAGAATGTGTCAGACTAAAGACGCTCCAATCCAGGACTGGGTAAAATTAGCGGTAAACAGAGCAAGATTATCTGATACACCTGCAATCTTCTGGTTAGACAAAGGAAGAGCTCACGATAGAGAAATGATCAAAAAAGTAGAAAAATATTTAGCTGATCACGATACAAACGGTCTTGACATCAAAATTCTTGATGTAAAAGATGCCATGACTGAAACATTAAGAAGAGCAAGAGAAGGAAAAGATACGATTTCTGTTTCCGGAAACGTATTGAGAGATTATTTAACTGACCTTTTCCCGATTCTTGAACTTGGAACTTCTGCAAAAATGCTTTCTATCGTACCATTAATGAATGGTGGTGGTTTATTTGAAACAGGAGCCGGAGGTTCTGCCCCAAAACACGTTGAGCAGTTCATCGAAGAAGGATATTTAAGATGGGATTCTCTAGGTGAATTCTTAGCACTTCAGGCTTCTTTAGAGCATTTGGCACAAACGCAGGGCAACACAAAATCTCAGGTTTTAGCCGATGCATTGGATGAAGCAAATGCTAAATTCTTAGCTACAGATAAATCTCCTGCAAGAAAAGTAGGACAAATCGATAACAGAGGTTCTCACTTCTATTTGGCAATGTATTGGGCTGAAGCATTGGCTAACCAAACTGCTGATACTGAATTAGCTGCTCAATTTGCTCCTGTTGCAGAAGCAATGAAGGAAAATGAAGAAGTGATCAACGCTGAATTAATTGGCGCTCAAGGGAAACCTCAAAATATTGACGGTTACTACAAAACTGACACGTATAAAACGTATGCAGCCATGAGACCAAGTACAGTTTTAAATGAAATCATCGACGGAATTTAATTTTCGGTTTTGATATAAAAATGAAAAGCTCCTTTTTTTAAGGAGCTTTTTTTATTCATTTAAACTTAAGGCTTTGGAATGAATAAATATATGAAGCGAGAACAGATTAGATTCTTCCTTCGTCAGAATGACAGCAATAGCCTGATATCTTGTATTTGAAATCGGAAATAACAGTGAAAGAAATTTAAAGTAAAAATAAATATCATCCGTCTATGATAAAAGCAAATATCAACTTTTCAAATTACTTATGTAAAAAATAAATCCTCTCAGTACTGGGAGGATTTATTGTTCAATATGATGAGTAAAATAATATTCCGATCTTCGCTAAGCGTGTGCTTTTCTTATTTTAATCATACTTAAGATAATCAGCCCCAAAATTCCTAAAACAAAATAGCCTTCTGCAACCTGCAACTGAATCTGAGGTTTGATTAATGCTGCAATTCCATAGCTGAGAGCCGAGGTGATGATAAAAGCAATTCCGCCTGTTAAACCACCTGCGATACCTGCAGAATTAGGGAATCTTCCGATACAATATGAAAAATAATTGTTAAAAATAAACCCAGCCGTCACGTGAATCACAAAAGCAAAGGCAACCAGACTGTAAATATTACTTGAAAAATACGAAGCCGCAAACATCAGAACAATTAAAGCTAACTGGATAAAGTTCGCATACCGAATTTTAGGTAAAAATGCTTTGTTAATTAATGCTTTTCCTAAAAAACCACCCGTCATCCAGGCAAAACCAAGGATAAGAGAAACATACCCGGCTACAACTTCAGAATATCCCATTTTATGCTCAATGATAAAAGATCCGCATAAATTGAAGAACATTATCATTGAATAGCTCAATCCGCACATCAGCATTCCGTAGAAGAAATCTTTAGCTTTAAACATTGATTCGTATTCTTTTAAGAGGAATTCCACATGAAAAGGATTTCTCTTTTTAAGTGTTTCCCCGGAAAATATGAATTCTAAAATTAAAAGCAGTAAACTGTATCCGGCCAGAACATAGAAATTGGACTGCCATCCGAAGTTTTTCTGTAAATATCCTCCGATAAACGGCGCAATGATCGGTCCAACAGACCAGACAATGGTCATAATACTTAAATAATGTTTTCGCTCATCTCCTTCATAAACATCCACAAAAAATGCTCTTTTGGAAACTACGGCAAAACCTGATAAAATACCTTGCAATACACGCATTGAATAGATGACAAAAATATTCTGCGTAGTCGCTGTCACTAAAAATGAAACGATAAATAAAGCCAGAGAAGCCATTGAAACCTTATACCTTCCGAAAGAATCAACAATACTCCCTGCAAAAAACTGAGTCAGCCCGTAGCTGATTAAAAATAGGGATAAAGTAAGCTGAATATTGCTTTCCGTCTGATGCAGTTCTGTTGCCATACTCGGCATTGAAGGCAAATAAATATCGGTAGCAAGACCCGACATCGGAATGACTGCAAATGCTAAAATTGTAGCAATAAATTTATTTTTTTCTTTGAGTGTTACCATTCTGTCATTACATCTTTTCATTAAAAATTCAGATTCCAGCATTATCTCCGGAATTTAAATTTTACATAATCGTTTTATTTTAATTGTTTACCAATTTCATAGAGCCTTCATTGTATCTTTCTCCGGTATTGGGATACTTTTTCAAAATAGCATCAATAGTTTCCAAATCTGACTGTGAAAGCTCGATATTGATAGCTGCTATATTTTCCTCTAAATATTTAATACGTTTGGTTCCTGGAATCGGAATAATATCTTCACCCTGACTTAATACCCAAGCAAGTGCCAACTGAGTTCCTTTTACCCCTTTTGAGGCCGCAAAATCATTGATCTCCTTAGCTAAATTTCTGTTATTTTCAAGATACTCCGTCTGATAACGAGGCAATGATTTTCTGAAATCTTCATCTCCAAAATTCTGAACCTCATTGATATTAGAGAAAAGCCCTCTCGCCAAAGGAGAATATGGCACTAAAGCAATTCCCAATTCTCTGATTGTAGGCAGGATTTCTTTTTCAACATCTTTTGTCAAAATAGAATATTCTGATTGTAAAGCAGTAATAGGATGAATTTTATTTGCTTTTCTGATAGATTCCGCAGAAGCTTCCGATAATCCTAAATACTTTACTTTACCTGCTTTCACAAGATCTGCCATTGCTCCCACTGTTTCTTCAACAGGAATGTTAGGATCTACTCTGTGAGCATAATAAAGGTCAATTTCATCAATTTTCAATCTTTGAAGACTTAGATCAACTGCCTGTTTGATCCACTCCGGCGAACCGTCAAAATAGGTTCCGGGAGCTCCGCTGTGACTGGCTTTTCCGTCTTTAAATCTGAATCCGAATTTGGTAGCGATAAAAATTTTGTCACGATTCGGAACCAATACTTTGGAAATAAGTTTTTCATTTTCCCCGTTCGCATACATATCTGCCGTATCCCAGAAGTTGACTCCTAAGTCTAAAGCCTTATGTAGCGTGTTAATACTTTCCTGCTCATCCGTCGGTCCATACGCAAAGCTCATTCCCATGCACCCCAAACCGATCGCCGATAACTGTTCTTCTGTGTTTCCTAATTTTCTAAATTTCATGATAGATTGTGATTTTAAATTTACAGGACAAAATTATAACTGAATTGTAAAGATTCTGATATAGAATTCAAACGAAGAATTATAAAATTCAAACAACAGAAGTTCTGACCGCATTGGGCGTCATTCCGGTTTGTTTTTTAAAATAATTGGTAAAATACGCTGGCTCTTCGAAACCTAATCCATAGGCAATTTCAGAAACGTTCCAGTCCGTATGTTTCAATAGCGCATTCGCTTCCTGGATAATTCTGGAAGCAATCTGCTGGCTTGTAGTTCTTCCCGTAATTTCCTTTACGGAGCGGTTGAGCGAATTAACATGAATGGAAAGGCTTTCCGCATAATCCACCGGACTTTTCAACCTTAAAAATCTTTCCGGACTGTCGATCGGGAACTGTCTTTCCAATAATTCCATGAATAAAGAAGCTACGCGTTGGGAAGCATTCTGATAAGGTTCAAAATTTTCCGCAGGATGCATCTTCATGGTTTCATGGATCAACAGATGAAGATAAGCACGCAACATATCGTATTTATGTAAATAATCCGACTGTATTTCCGTCATCATTTTAACAAAAATATCTGAAACGGTTTTCTGCTGTTCTTCATCAATAAAGAAAATCGGAGTTCCGCCAATTCTGAAAAGCGGTGATTCCTGAAGAGTCCCCAAACGGTTTCCGTAATGTAAAAACTGGTCTGTAAAAAGACAGAAAAAACCTTTTTGGTCATCGTCATCCGCTTCCCATGAATAGGGAACCACAGGATTTGAAAATAATAAAGCCGGACGGTCTACATGAATCCATTTATCTGCATAATGGAGCTTTCCTTTTCCTATAATTAAAGAAATTTTGTAATAATCTCTTCTGCTGTAAGGCGTAATTGACGAACAGTTTTCACGCGAAAAAACATTGAAATGCCCCACTCCCGGAGTTTTGACACATTGCAAGCCATAGTTATGGGCATTCCGCTCATAAAAACCTTTTATTGTTTCTCTGGATTCCATAGTTCAAAATTATAAAATTCAAACATAAGTTGTGTAAAAAATAATGATGATCGATAAAATAAAAAATGACTAACCTTACGATTAGCCATTTCAAAATTGAATGTATAGTTGATAATTGGTTTAATAATGATATCCGTGGTTCTCTTTTTCTTTATATTCTTTTTTATTTCCGTGTTTGTATTTTTTATCATAATGCTTATTACGGTTATACACTGCCACCGGATTTTGCCCTTTATAATATTTATTTTTGAATTTTAAATATTTCTCATGCCCCATAATTCTTTCCAACTCCACATATCTATCATCTCTCCATCCGTCGGGATTGTGGACATACACTCTATTCCACGAATTATAATTATCGTATCTATCGTTCAGAACATAAATCTGATTGGCCTGTGTCTGTGACAACACCAAATCAGCAATTACGGATGCCCAGTTGATATCTGTTATACTTCTTCTGTAATCGTTATAATAATCCGACTGTGCATATGTTAATCCAAATGTTCCGACAAGCATTGCTGTTATTATTAACTTTTTCATTTATCATCCTTTTTAAATTAAACTATCTATTAATTTTCAATTAGGATGCCAAATCAGCTTTAAATTATGTATAAAAGCTCTTCAAAATTCATAAATAACTGATAATCTACAAAATAGACTTCGAATATTATGAAAGAACTTATTCTATTTTCAAGTCTAATAAATTAGGCTATCAGAATTTTTCAGTTTCTTAATTTCTCAATAATTAGTTTTAAAAATATATAAAAAACAATTATTTTTCATTTTAAATTTGTAATTTTAAGAAGAGAAAAACAACAAAACCTCATTTTTTTAACTTCCAAAAAACCTCAATATTATGGAAAATATAAAATTTGAAATATCTCCCTATCAAGACGAATTGCAGATATTGATTGATGAAAAAAAAGCAGGCTATATGTCCATAGAAATTGACGGAAGACTCCTTATTGTGTATTACACGAAGCTTAATGAGGAAGTGGAGGGAAAAGGATACGCCAAAATGCTTTTAGACGAATTGGTACGCTATGCCGAAGAAAAAGATTTGCTGGTAGATCCTGAATGTGATTTTGTGAGACAACAATTCGAAAATCATCCGGCAAGATATAAAGACATTTGGCATGCCTGATCAGTCTTCCCACCAGATCCTGAACTGCTGATCTTCTTTATTGAGGTCAACAGGCTCACCAATCATAGGCGTCAAAATATTCATTTTTTTTTCTTTTCCGAGAGCGACTACTTTTTCCAAAGGTTCATTCCATGGATGCAATGCCAGTGCGAATTTTGAAGAGTGTACCGGAATAATCTTTTTTGCCTTCACATCTATACTTGCCTGAATCACATCTTGCGGTAAGGCATGAATATATTTCCAAGCTTCATTATACTGTCCGTTCTCCATAATGGCATAGTCAAACGGGCCAAATTGTTCTCCGATCATTTTAAAATGGGTATCATATCCGCTATCACCTCCTAAAAATATTTTTTTGGTAGGAGTTTGCAATACATAAGATGTCCATAATGTAACATTCCTTTTCATCTTTCTTCCCGAAAAATGCCTTGCAGGAGTAAAAATTATTTTAATGGTATTCTTTAAGACAGCTTCACCTCCCCATTCTTCTTCAATAAGCTGACCAGGTGAATATCCCCATTTTTCTAAATGAGCCCCCACACCGAGAGGTACGATAACTTTTCCTACTTTATCTTTAATTGCTTTTACGGTCGGATAATCCAAATGATCATAATGATCATGTGTAATTACTAAATAATCTATCGTCGGAATATCTTCCGGTTTGAAAATATCGGCTCCGGCAAATGCCTTATTGAAAAATTTGAAAGGAGAACCATACAAACTGAGCACGGGATCAATCAAAAATGAAACCCCATCTGTCTGAATAAAATATGATGAATGTCCTATCCAGATAAAAACATCCTGATCTTTTGGAAGGTTTTTCAAATCTGTATGAATAGACGGAAGTTTTTTTGAAGGCTTCAAAAACGGAGTTTTCTTTTTGAAAAAGAAATCATATAATACTTTAGGCATCGAATATCCTTCTGCCAGTGAAGGGGTATGGCTTAAATTCTGGAACTGCTTATCTTTAAAATGCTTTGACTGCTGCATTCTTGCCAGTCTTTCCCCTTTTGCCTCTGCCCCGAAAACATCCTGACTGGTCACTATAAAATACAGGATGACTAAAACCGTTATTGTAATAAATATATATATCATTTCTTAAATAGCCAAATGTATGACATTATCCTCTATGACGATCAATAAAGAGAATACCTTTATTTTTTACTTAATTTTATATAAAAAGCAAAACATTATTCTAAACTTTTATAAATTAGCCCATTGAAATTTCTGAACATTGAAAAAGTTTTCCCCCATTCTATTATTCATGTTCATCCTTTCGTCCTGCTCATCTGTTAAAAAACATAATGAGCAGAGGAGTGTATGTATTGCCCCTGAAGACCTGAAAGAGGATGTAGACTACGCGTATGCAAAAATCAAGGAAATGCACCCCAGACTTTACTGGTACATTTCAGAAAGCCAGTTAGATTATAAGTTTGACAGCCTTAAGCATACTATAAACCAGCCCCTTACTCCGCTTGAGTTTTATTTTAAGTTACAGCCCGTAATTGCCAGCATCAAAGAAGGGCATCTTTCTTTAAGAATCCCGATAAAAAAATTCACGAAAAAAGAAATCAGATCCTTAGATAATAAAAAAGGGATGTTCAGCCGGTTTGAATATTATGTAACCGGTGAGCATCTGTATATTATTGAAAACAAAGATTCGATAGAAAATATAAAACCGGGAACTGAAATTTTAAAAATCAATGATGTTCCTGTACCTGTGTATTTAAAGAAGTATAAAAACCTCATCAGCAGTGATGGGTACAATACTACCTTTCAGCCTTATTTTTTAAAGGATATATTTTTTAATTTTTACAGTGCCGAATTTGGCTTTAATGATACCGCGAAAATCGAAACTCTTTATAATAAAAAAATTAAAACCTATACTTTAAAAAGAGCCGAAAAATCTAAAACTGATTTCGAAAAAGATAGGGAACAAAAAAAGAAAACGCTGGAGAAAAAGGTAAATGACTATGTTGCCTTTAATGACTCATATAACCGTACCTTCAAATTTGTGGACCCAGATAGCAGTATTGCGTACATTAAAGTCAAAAGCTTTTCGAGAACCTATTCAGAAAAATTTTACAAAGAGACTTTTACCAAAATTAAAAATGCAGGTGCAAAATACCTCATCATAGATATCCGTAATAATTATGGCGGGTCTCTGGATGAAATTAACAATCTGTATTCTTATTTGGCTCCCGGACCATTTACCTTGATTAAACGTTCTCAGGTCACTTCAAAAACGAGCCCCTTAAAAACCAATTATTTCAGAAAAAGCAATGCATTAGACTACACTTTTAAAAGCTTTCTTTATCCTGCATATATTATAAGTCAGACGATGAATACTTATAAAAAGGACAGCATTGTTTATTATAAAATGAAAGCAGATCGAGAAACCCAACCTCAAAAAGATGCTTTTCACGGAAAGGTTTTTGTGCTTATCAACGGAGGAAGTTTTTCAGCCTCCTCAATTTTATCTGCAAAGCTTAAAAATGATAAACTAGCGACTTTGGTTGGAGAAGAAACGGGAGGTGCCAATGACGGCACCATTGCCGGATTTTATTCTTATCAGAAACTGCCTCATTCAAAAATAAGCTTACCGATCGGATTGGCTCTAGTACAGCCCAATATTTCTTTCACGAATACAGAAAGGGGTGTTCTTCCTGACGTAACGATTACAGAAAACATTCAGGACATTTTAGATAAAAAAGACCGTCAGATGGAATGGGTGATGAAGAAAATTGGTAATGAGAAAAATGGAAAATAATCATTTTGATGAGTAAAAATATTTTTAAATTCTTTAAAATTTTTGCTTCTGTAATTATTTTATGGTTTTTCGTTCATTCTACTTACATTACCATTGATGGCCTTTCTGATCATGATCAACATGCTGATCTTGCTGTTATTTTGGGAAATAAAGTTAATGAAGATGGAACTTTATCTAAAAGATTGGAAAAACGTCTGGAAAGCGGAATTGATCTATATCAAAATCATCGTATAAAAAAGATTTTAGTGAGTGGCGGATTAGGGAAAGAAGGATTTTATGAAGGCGACAAAATGAAAGAGTTTCTTGTTGAAAAAGGTATTCCAGATTCTCTGATTATTGTTGATAATCATGGAGATAACACAAGAGCAACCGTTATTAATACCCTAAAACTAAAACCTCAGCTAAAATTCAACAGTATCATTATTGTCTCTCAGTATTTTCATGTGACACGGACAAAAAAATTATTTGAAGATCAGGGTTTTGAAAATGTAAGCAGTGTAAGCCCCAATTATTTTGAATTCAGAGATCTTTACTCAATTTTAAGAGAATTTCCGGCTTATTATACCTAATAAAATAGTTTCGGCGGGCTTTCAGCCCGCCGAAACTATTTTTTCAACTCATTCAGAAGATTTTCAATCTGATCAATATGTTTTCCGTAAAACACTTTAAACCACCATTTCCCAAATAAAAACAAACCAGGTAATGTAACGACCATTGTTCCAATAAGAATACTTGCAATTTTCAAGTCTGACAACGGAATCGGACGTGGAATAAATTCCAGAACAATAATTATTTCACAAACCAAAAACGGAACAAAAGCAAGATAGAATGACAGATAATACTGTTTATTCAAATTAAATTGGTGCAATAAATCCTTTAATCCTTCATATGTTTTCATTGTGGGTTCACTCATATTTTTATACAATTTAAAAAACTGACTAAAAAAGAAAAACGTAACAAAAACCATTGAAGCAATCAGAATGGTAATGTAAAATTTAAACTTAAAAGGTCCGGGAGATAAAGTAATCAGAGTAAAAGAAAAAACGAAAATTCCTACGGTAGACCAAAACTCCATACGCATATTCTTTCGCATTTTCTCAAGGGGAAGATTGATTTTATTTTTTTGCTCAATACTGATCTGCGGAACTTCTTCAAAAGAATCGTCTGCATTCCAGGTATTTTTCAGTTCATCTATATTCATGATAATTGATTTAAAAATTAGTATGTATTTGTGTTTAAGATATCTTTCAATTTATTTTTTGCACGGTTCATTTTTACCCTTACATTTCCTTCGGAAATCCCCATTTGTTCGGCAATTTCTTTTCCCGAAAAATCTTCGAGATAATAAAATATAAAGGCTTTATCAATCGGATTCAGTTGATGAATCGCTTTGTACATCGCGCTCAGTTTTTCTTCTTTTTCGTGGTCAAATTCTTCCTGAATGATTTTATATTCGGAAAAATCTTCATTTCCGATGAAATTTCTTTTCTTTTCATTTTTAAGAAAAATAATGGCTGTATTCAACGCAATTCTGTACAGCCAGGTTGAAAATTCACTTTCTCCCTTGAACTTAGGATAAGCTTTCCATACCTGATACGTGATCTCCTGAAAAAGATCATCCCGATCATCCTTTTCGTCCATGTACATTTTAGAAATCTTGAATATGATTCCTTTATGCTTTTCGATCTTTTCTAAAAATTCCTGTTCTAATGAGGTCATGATTTTCATTACTCTAAAGAGTTAGTTGTAATTGAAAAAAATTGTTACAGCTTTTGTGAAAATAAATAAAAAACCCGGCAGAAATATTTCTACCGAGCTTCCATTGTGTTTTTTTTTTGATCGTGAAAATTTATTCGACCACTATCTTTTTAGAAATAGCAGTACCATTGTAATTAATTTTAATTATATAGACTCCTTTCAGAAATCCGTTGATTATAATTTTATTATCACCTTTATTTAATTTTTCTGACGGTCTTACCAGCTTTCCTGAAACATCATAAATTTCAAATGTTGCCGTATATGTACTGTTATTATCTATTGTGAATGAGCTGTTCTTTACAGGATTCGGATAGACAATGATATTCTGCGCATCAGATTTTGTGCTTTCATGCACTGCTAATAAATTTGCACAATTACCTAACCCTACTGCACACCAAGCATTTTCTACCTGTTGTAATTCGTTACTGCCAGTTCCGTAAAGAGCAATAGCAGCTTGCTTTGAGGCATTATACAAGCTTAAATATGTTGCATTTGCAGTAAGATATCCTCCTGTCAAAGCTTTAAATGCTATTTTTTCAGCTTTTTGTATGGTAAGGCCGGTTACATTATATGTAGTTCCATTATCATTTGTACCGATTCCTCCTACAGAAAGTAGATAAAACCATTTATTTCCTACCCCACTGTTGGTATGTACTCCTCCATTGTCCGCAGCTCCGGCAGCTGTACTTTGCCAATATGTTCCGTTGTATGTATCAGGCTGTTGTGAGCTAAGTGCTGCAGGTCCTGTTTTAGGAGCAGCCATACTTCTCAAATAACCTGGAGCAAAGTTGCATAATCCTTCCCCGATTGTCCAATTGGCTTGTGAAGGTGCTGCATAAAACTCGATACTGGTTCCCAGAATATCAGCAAAAGATTCATTAATTGCCCCAGATTCACCTTGATAATTAAGCCCTCCCGTTCCATTAGTAGCTACAACTAAATGTGAATATTCGTGCCCCCCCACATCAATTCCGGCGAAGGGATTAAAGGCTCCCGGACTGGATGGAAGATTTCCGTTTCCATATGCCATAAAATGAACCTGTCCGCCTGCACTTGTGCCAAAAGTAATAGCAGTTGCATTTGCACCATATCCTGCAGGTGTAGGATTTGCCTGACCCGGCTGATTAAAAATGGAAAAGTCTACATTATAATAATTGGCAATGGCAGTCCCATTTCCATCAAAACTACTTCTATTGAATATAGTACTGTAAAAATCATTCGCTTTTTGTATTGCCCAGTGGATTTCTACCGGAGCTTTAGTAGATGTAGCTGTAAAATTAGCCGTAGAACTAGTATATTCTACAGGACCAGATGCAGGAAGAACATAACCCTGTGCATCCAAACCATATCCACCTGCACTTCCTAAATTTGTTCCGTCCAGAGTCCATACTTTTCTTGCATTGTCTTTTAACCTATAGCTTCCGTTGTAAGAATCTACAGTCATGTTCTGATTTCCTTTATAATAGGTACTACTTAAAGATGGTGTATCTGCATTATGAATAAGAGATATTTCATTTACAACCTGTTTCTTAGTATTGTCAATATAATAAGTTTTTGAAAAAACAGGTGCAATCATTGAAGATGCAGATACCATTGTACTGCTGTTTACCTTCAATCCTATTGGAGAGTTTGTTTTAGAAATAACACTTTCTGCAGGTGATAACGTAATTTTCTCAGAAGACATTCTGGAAGCCGCTGCAATAATATTTTTTAGTTCATCCGGGGAAATAGGTGATGTAACAACAGGAATATCAATATTTTTTACAAATTCACCATTTACATATACAACCTTTCCACCTTTTTCATGAACAACAACAATGTCATCCTGAACTTTTATATTTTTATAAAAATGCTGATACATTGTTTTTTTAATTCCTAAATCATCCTCCCATGTCTTTACAATTTTAAATGTATCATCACTTTGGCATCCTAACCATTTTCCCAAATTTGCTTCAAGATCTCTGGAAGAAATATTATAATTAATAAAATTAGAATAAAAAGTACCTAATTCTGACGTATTTACTATTACAGGCAAATTTTCAACGGAACTTTCTGATATTCCTTTATTTTGAGAATAAACATAAGAAAGCGGAGCAACTCCGATGAAAAATGTAAAAATCAAAGCTTTAGCAAAAGTAACTGTCTTTTTCATATTTTATTTTTGATTAAATCTGACAGTTAGTAGAAGAATTTTCAAAATGTTACAAATTATTTATTTTTTTAAACAGTTTGCAATTCATATTATTAATTTCCCTGATTCAAGGCTTTTAAAAGAGTATTTAAATTGATCAGATCAAGCTTTGCTCCTACAATAATAATGATACTGAGAATTACAATGAGTACTACAATCAAAAGTAAATACACTGAAACAAACCATAAAATTGTATTTAAAATATTCCCTTTCACTCCTAGCTTATTGATAAAATATCTCTGAGATCTTTCAAACCAGGACTTATTTCTTACTTTTAGGGGAGGTAATCCAATTCCGTTCAGCTCATCTACCAAACGTACAATATCCTCAATATATTTCCCGTACATATAATAGACCCAATATTTTAAAGTAATGCAGAGTAACAAAATTATAATCAGAAAACTTATTGCAAAAATGGCAATATGATAATCTTCGTCAAACTGAAAATTGATCTGTTGTAAAGAAGAAACAAAAGCTAAAGGTAAATAAGAAATATAATAAGAAATATAGATCTCTCTACAAACCAAAAGCTGGGTTTTGATATTGAAAAGATCGTAATTGGTATTGGTACTGGTTTTTATAAGCCTCTTGTAAATTCTCAAAAACCTGGAATAAAAATAAACAACCAATCCGATGGTTAAAAATGTTACAAATATTGAAATTATTCTTACATTAAAATTATTGGTGGTAAACGGAAAGCCGATGAAAACCATAGGCAGCGTAATAACCATCAGCCAAAATTCGGTTTTCATATTAATCTTAATCATCTCCAGCGGAGAATAAATTTCATTCTGTTTTTCCAAAGAAATTTCCGGAAGATCATGACCGTCTTTGTTCCAGAGCTCTTTAAAATTATCTAATTCCATACTTTAGATGTTTAAAATTTAAACCGTCCTTTTTTCAATTATCTCTTTCAGCTTAGCTTTTGCCCGATTAAGCTTCACCCTTGCATTTACCTCCGTAATTCCTAACTGCTTAGCGATTTCTCTGCCCGGAAAGTCTTCTAAAAAGAAAAAAATAAGTGCTTTGTCGATTGGACTTAATTGATGGATAGCTTCATACATCATCTTCATATTCCTGTCTTCTGTATCATTATAAGATTCCTGATGAACATTGAGATTTTCTATACTTTGATTCTGTATAAAACTACGTTTTTTTTCATTTCGAAGAAATACAATAGCTGTATTGAGTGCCGTCCTATAAAGCCATGTTGAAAATTCACTCTTTTTCTGAAATTCACTGTAGGATTTCCATGCCTGATAAATGATCTCCTGATAGAGATCATTCTGATCGTCGGGATTGTCCATATACATCTTGGAAATTTTGAAAATCACACCTTTATGCTTGTCAATTTTTTCCAGGAATTCCTTTTCCAGTAAAGACATTAAATTAGGCTATGTTTCAGTTAGTAGGAATTTTAAATATTTGTTACATTTTTAAATTAAATTTTTAATACAGTTGTTTATTTTATTGACTTCATATTAAAACTCATTTATAATATCCTAAAAGGAATTTATCATTACATTTTAATCTCACATAATTTTTTTCAGTTCTCTTTTGATTTTCATTGATCAAAAAAATCCGCAATAATTAATTTTATTGCGGATTTTATTTCAGTAAGCAATCATTTAATCAAAAAATATAATCTGTACTCAGGAAATTAGAATCATGATCTCTTACAATAGTATTCAACAGCTCCTTATTGGAATCGGTCACTTTTGCTGCTACCAAAGAACGGATAGAAAATGAACGCAAAGCATCAAAAACAGAAAGAGTACCTTCCGCACTGTCTTTTCTACCTGTAAAAGGAAAAACATCCGGTCCTCTTTGAGCCTGACAATTGATATTTACCCGGCTTACCAGATTGACAAAAGGATCGATCAGCTTAGCTACCTCAACAGGATCTTCACTGAAGATACTCACCTGCATTCCGTGGTCGGCGTTCACCTGATAATCAATAGGTTCTTCAATATCATCAAACGGAACCACAGGAATTACCGGTCCGAATTGTTCTTCATGATACAGTTTCATATCACTATTCACCGGATAAACCACCGCAGGAAAAACAAAAGACTCTTCTGTAAATCCTCCGTTTTCATTAAGCACTTTTGCCCCTTTTGACACTGCATCTTCAATACATTCTTTCAAATATGGAGGCTTGTTTACTTCCGGAAGAGGCGTAATTTTCACATCTTTTTCCCATGGAAGTCCCGGTTTCATTGCTGAAACAGCAGCCGTCAACTTCTGGGTAAATTCTTCAGCAACCTCTTTCTGAACGAAGATCAGCTTCAACGCAGTACATCTCTGTCCATTAAAAGAAAGTGAACCTAAAATACATTCGCTCACGGCAACATCCAGATTGGCATTTTTCGTAACGATCGCTGCATTTTTAGCATCCAGGCTTAGAATTGCTCTTAAACGATTAACTTTTGGATGAAGCTTTTTCAATCCATTGGCTACTTTGCTGGATCCGATAAACGCCAACACATTTACTTTTCCGCTTTCCATGATGGGAGTAATAATTTCAGATCCTTTTCCATACAGCGTATTCACGGTTCCTTTAGGAAAAGCTTCTTTAAATGCATTTAATAAAGGATAATGCGCTAAAACCCCGTGTTTAGGAAGTTTAAACAAAATGGTATTTCCCATGATCAGAGCGGGAATCAATGTTGTGAAAATTTCATTTAAAGGATAATTGAATGGTCCCATACTCAAAACAACCCCAAGCGGTGCTCTTCTGATCTGAGCAATTGTTCCTTCTGCCTGTTGGAAACGTGAAGATTCTCTGTCTAAATCCTTTAAGGCATCAATAGTCTGATTGATATAATCTACCGTTCTGTCGAATTCCTTGGTCGAATCAGCCAGTGTTTTCCCTATTTCCCACATCAGCAGTTTGATGATCAGGTCACGTTGCTGAATCATCAGATAGACAAACTTCTGCATACATTTTATTCTTCCTTCTACTGACATTGTAGGCCACTCTCCTAGTCCGTTATCATAAGCTTTCACACATGCATCAAGAACTTTCATAGCTTCATCCGGACCGATATTCGGAATACTTCCCAATAATTTTCTTTCGAGACCGTTTTCCGTAGGAATGCAGACCGGTGAATAGATATTTTGTACATCGCCATTCCATTCTACCAATTCTCCGTTTAAGAGATACACCTTCTGATGAATTTCCGGGATTTTATATTCTTCGGGAATTTCATTTTCGGATTTGAATATTTCGTGAAACGATGCTGTATTTAATGAATTCATAAATCTTTTATTTTTTTAATAGTGTTATTGCAATTTTTTTTAACAGAATAAAGGTAGAGTGAAAAATTGACTTTAAAAAGAGGCGTTTAATAGATTTGTTCTATTTGAAAAAAAATTAATATTGGAAACTTGAAAAAAGAATAATTTTGTTTAAAAATAAATCTCATGTATTCAAAATTCGTTTTCGGAGCACTATTGTTTCTTTCATCATTGGCTTTTGCCCAAAAGTCTAAAACATCAAACACCGTTTTAGCCGGGGGAAAACCCGTTCATACATATGCCCAGTTACCGCCCATTAATAAACCGGCACCTAAATTCACCCTTACAGATGTTACGATGAAAGATCAGACGCTGGATTCCTATAAAGGAAAATACCTGATCCTGAATATTTTCCCGAGTGTAGATACGGGAGTTTGTTCTGCTTCCGTGCATCATTTCAATGAAGATGCTGCCAATATTCCGAATACGGTGGTTCTTTGCATCTCTAAGGATCTTCCATTTGCACAGAAAAGGTTTTGCGGGGCAGAAGGAATTAAAAATGTAGTCATGCTTTCCGATTTCCGTTCAGATTTTGGAAAAACATACGGTGTAGAACTTACAGATTCTGCGATGAAAGGATTGTTGAGCAGAGCGGTTGTGGTGATCGATCCTTCAGGAAAGATTATTTATGAAGAACAGGTTGCCGATATTTCTCATGAACCGAATTATGAAGCAGCTATTAAAGCAGTAAAAAATTAAAGTACTTTTTTAAATAAATGAACCTTCGGTATTAATTGCCGGAGGTTTTTTCATGAAAAGATGCTTCGACTCCGCTCAGCATGACAGGTACTAATTAGTTACTATCCGTTACATTTAGTATTAGAGATGTCATGCTGAGCCTGTCGAAGCATTTTTATTCATGAATTCCTTAAAAAGAAAATTACTGAAAATTTAATTATTTTTTAGCTTTCCATTTCTTTTTCGTAGTCACTACAATGACACCATTTTGAGCTTTTAAACCATATAATGCGGTCGCTGAAGCTTTATTTAAAGTATTTACAGTTTCTATTGAATTAGGATCCAGTGCTTGTATTTTTTTTAAATCAACTACTTTTCCGTTTAGTACAACCAAAGGTTGATGATCTTGCATCAGACTTGAATTTGCTCCTCCAATCCTTATCCTATTGTTTACATCTTTTTGAGGCATTGGATTGATCTGTAATCCTGTTATTTTTGAAGTATCTGCTTTAGAATTATTTTTCTGAGCCATAAGCAAATCAGCTTCCGATACAACGGTTGTGGTTCCGGTAAACCTGTTTAATACATGATGTCTACTAGGAATGATTATAATCCCACCTAATTCTTTTGTCTTTAAGGTATCTACCCCATTTTGTTGTGCCTGTAAAGAAACCAGACCTCCTGTTGTTAGAATAAATCCTACAGCAAACTTTCCCAAAATAGAATTGATGTAGGAATATTGCAGATTTCTGTTCAGTTGAGACTCATAGAAATTACCACAGATTTCCTCTGTAGAGTTAGAGAATACATCTATAATCTCTTCATCCGAAGCAGCGGTAAAATCTCGCACTGTTTTCGAGCAGACTGAACAAAATCTTCCTTTTTCTTCGCCAGTCATTGCTTCCCAGTTTTCATGACATGGTGTAGGGATTGTGATTTTCATAATAGCTTCTTTACTTATAAAGATGCTTTATTGCAAAAGAAGGTTGGAAAAATTTAAATTATTTTATCATTAATAAAATTCGCTTTCTAAACTTAAAAACAATTAACCCTGAAAAAATTAGCGCAAAGACAGAAACAAATATTCCTATGAGACGAGCTTTTCTTGTTGGTTTTATCTGGTGTTTTATTTCTCTGATTGCTTTTATTTCCAGATTATCAATAACCGGCGGAGAATACAATGCCATTCTTTCCTTTAATATAGGCTGATCAAATCCGTATTCTTTCGCAATTTTATAAGTTTCCAGCGCCTCTTCTTTCTCACCGCATAAGTAAGAAGTATTTCCTAAATCAAATAAAAGCTGTGCTACGATTTTATCCTTGGGTTTCACAAATGAAATTCTCTCATTCAATTGATAGTAAATCATCCCCCTAAGCTTAAAAATCTCTTCTTTTTCCAAATTCGATGCAGGATATTTTTTATTACCAAAGTCTTGCTCAATTAAAAACTTCGATGTGATATATTTTTCACCTTTAATTTTAGCTTTTAAAATGTTTATATGAATCCATTCCGAACCAAAATGAGATATAGGATTAATTTTTACCGCCTTTTCAATCCATTGTAAAGCCTCAGAATTATTACCTGTTAATTCATAAGCTGTTCCTATATTTGAAGCGGTAGAATATCTGTTGGGATGAAGCTGTTCAATTTTTTTATACAGATCAATCGCTTCCTTATATTTTCCCTGAATAATTAAGATCAGTCCTTTATCTGATAAATACTCTATTTTCCCAGTTTCTCTATAACTTTTTTCCAATGAAGCTAAAGTCTGCATCAATTCTTCATTATTCCTAAACTGATGACCATAAGGAACGTACCCTTCATAATCTTCGTAAAGGACAGAGCCATCTTCTAATCGTAAGCTCTCGCCGTTCAGGCATCCAAAAACTGGAATTGAAAATAAAACACCGAACATTAAGCTAAAAAAGGATTTTCTCATATTAACATCTCTTACTTTCTAATGATTATTGGATAAAAATAAAGAATTTAATAAAGTCAGAAATCGTTATTCTTACATAAAATATACAGTATTCTTTCTGACGAGAGAAGAATCTCTTCATTCAACAGATTCTTCACTTCACTCTGTTCCGTTCAGAATGACAGGTTACTTATTATTTTAGTAACAATGACTGGTATTTAAAGATGAAAATACCTTGGATCGGGATATTGAAATTCAAAATTCAGCTCCGAGATGAGTTTTGCAGAAGAAATAATCCTTCCTTTTTGGTTCCGTTCTCCCGAATACGGCAGACCTTTCTGCGCATTAATAATTTCTTCTTTGTTCGGATGAACCGGAGCTACAATATTATAGACTTTAGATTGAGAATGGATATCAAGCATTTTTTCAATCACTGAACAAATGTCTGCATAATGAATATGATTCACTAACTGATCAAGATTGGAAATAGTATAGTTCTTCAACAACCTTGCACCTCCCATTAAACCTCCCAGTCTTAGAATATTCGTGTGGGGAAATTTCTCCAGTATAAAGCTTTCACTTTCCACTTCAGATGCAGGTTTATCACTCTCCGTAAATTCTTTTTCGACATCCGGATATATTCCTGTTGAACTGGTATAAAAAATCTGGCCTTGAAAATCTCCAAGAAAACGGATCAGGTTCTCCCGTTTTCCGGTCATAGGAATTTGTGAACCTCTCAATCCTGAAAAGGGAACAGCAATAATAATTGCATCCAGCATTGATACAACACTCCATTGTTTTATTTCAGCATTCGCTTCATCAGGGAAACTGACTAAGGTCGGGAAATATCCTTTGGATTTAAATTCTTCTATTTTAGATTCAGAGGTCGTGGTTGGGAAAATTTCATATCGGTTTGAAAAATGTTCTGCAATCTGGTTTCCTAACCAGCCGCAGCCAATGATTCCCAATTTTTTCATATTCATTTTATAATTATCTCTCGAGTTCAATTCCAAATAGTTGATACAACTGAATAAATTTCATCAAAGGAGAGCTTTCAGCACTGCACTTTGCATTATTTTTCGGCAAATAAACCATGATTGTATTTTGCTTTCCGTTTTGGGTGATCATTACAAAATTTTCCGGTGCATCATCAACATAGTTGGTCGCACAAATTTGATGATTCTTTTCTGAGTATCGGAAATCTGCCTGAGTATATTTAACAAAATCTTTGAAAAATGCTGAGTTTATAATTTTCTTTAACTCGATCTCTTTAGACGCATCAATTTCTGTCTTGTTTCTTCGATGCTTTTTGCCCTTATTAAAATATATTTTGTCCTGATAATGTAAAACATTCCCGTTTTCTTTATAAATAAAATGATCTATATCAAATTGAGAAGACAATCCTCCGTTGGTATAAAAAGAAACCGCGATCTCATTTCTTTTAAGTTTCAATAATTTCTGAACCTCATTACCCGCATCAATACTATTATTTAAATGTAAATCAGGAAGACCGCTTTGTGCAAAAATTAAAATCGGAAACAGGAAAAGGATAAGCTTTAAGATTTTCATTTTTATCAATAATTTAATTTTCAAAAAATATTATTTTTAAACCGTACTAGCATTTATTCCTATAATAAATCCGCCAGTCCGGGTGAAATTCTGAACGATTTTGTATCGGCAACTCCACATATCCTACATACACAGCTCCTGATACATTTTCCCTAAAGAAAAACACTCGAACTGATGGAAGTAAACAAGTCAGCACAATGCTGCATTGTTTTTTCTCATTTAAGATGGATTTTCATCCTTTTTTTTCAGTTCAGAATTTTTTGCAGCCTTTACCAGCTCATTCGTATCACTGTAAAGAAGTTCCCATCCGGGGACATCTTTCATGACGGTCAACAGATTAAAATACGATTTCAGGTTTTTCTCTAGTACTTTTCGAATAGCAGTCGCGCTCGTCAACTGGCGAAGGTCGGCATTGGCTCCTGCCTGATCGGCAAAAATCACTTCAAAGGTTTCATGCTTCGCTTTCATGTCTGCAAAAGCAGCATCCAGAGAAAGCAGGGAAATTTTATTAAGGTTTTCTGCAGTTTCCAGTTCTTCGATCAGCTTTTTCATCTGAGCCGTCTGTGATGAATAGCTTAACCGATCCACATTCAGCCCGAACTTCTTAAAGATTCCGTACAGGTCTTCCGCATACTCGTAATGAGAAGCCGAAGACAGCTTTCGGTACCCGTTCAGGAAAGCCTTGAGATTGGTATAGGCAAGATCCCTTTCCTGATCCGCCGTAGCAACATCTTTTCCTTTCCCGCTATACACCTGTTTTGCATACACTTTATCATACTCCGTAAATGAAGCCTCCAAAGTAGTAGTAAGCGGATGGTTAGTAATCACAGGATATTTTCCTGACTGAACATTCGAAATAACGCGTTGGGCTAAGGTTGCAAGGTCCTTAGTACCTAGCCTTGCTAATGTAATTTTCATACGTGATTTGTGTTTTTATTATTAAATAGGAACTATTTCCTTGAAACAAATATAAAAAAATTAGTATTTATTTATAAACAATAGTTTCAGAAATAAAATACAATTGTATTTGATCGCAAACAATCCTGTTGTAAAAAAATGTAATTTGTATTTTATGAGAAACAAGGTTGTTTTAAATAAAATGCAGATGTGAGTGGTTTTGATTGAGTTGTTTTGAATATTTGATAGTATATCCCACCTGCGTAAGCTTCGAACGGGTGCTACGATTTTATATTTGGAATATGAGAAAGATACTCGCACCTGCATTATATTAGATCATTAAATAATAGGAAAATTTGAGAAGTGAAAAAATAGCAAATCCAATTAATTTATTACCTTTGAATTTATGAATAAAGAAGATTTTATAATAGCCTTACAAAACGAGATTCTACAGTATAATAAAGTAATTGCAACAGACAATGGAGATTGGATTGTTAAAGGATTTATTGATATTTATAAAAATATATATACTATCACCATCGATACAAAGGTTGTTTCGAAAGTCATCGAAATTTTATTAATTCCTGAATTTGAAAAATTCTCAAAGAAATATAATCTTGATTTAATTTTACCTCCACAACAAAATTTTTATCCCGATTTATCATTTGTATGTAAAGAAACGGGTAATAAATTCGCAGTAGATATTAAAAGTACTTTTAAGGATTCTAATAATAAAATTAAAAGCATGACTCTTGGAGCGTTTACAGGTTATTTTAGGAATCGAGAGTCAACAAAAAACACTACATTTCCTTACCAAGAATATCAAAGTCATTTAGTTTTAGGTGTTGTATATTCTCAAGTTGAATCGTCTTCTAATGAAAAAGAAGTATATCAATTAGATGAATTAGACAGCATTAAATCTGTTATTCAAGATTTTCAGTTTTTTGTTCAACCTAAGTATAAAATTGCATCTGCGAGCCCTGGTAGTGGAAATACCAAAAACATTGGAGCGGTTAGCAATTTGGAAAAATTAATTAAAGGACAAGGTATATTTTCAGAATTAGGAGAAGAAGTTTATGATGACTACTGGACTTTTTATTTAACAAATGATATGGCAAAAGCATTAGAAATTAAAAGGCCATATACGAACTTAAAGTCATATTTAGAATATAAGAGTAAAGGAATAGATAGTTTGACTAAACATAAGCAAGAAATTCTAGAAATGAACGAGGAGGAAATTAAAGAAGATTTAGAAAATGAAGAGTAAAATAAATGTACCACCTATAAAAAGCCAAGGTATTAAAACTAAATTAGTACCTTGGATAAAGGATTTAGTTAAAATTGCTAATCAAAAGGGAACTTGGATCGAACCTTTTCTAGGAACAGGCGTTGTTGCTTTTAATTCGGATTATAAGAAAGCAATTCTTAATGATACCAATCCTCACATAATTAACTTCTATAGGGGGGTTCAAACGAAAGAGATAACAGCTCCCTTATTGAAGAATTATCTTGAAATTGAAGGAGAGTTATTAAGTAAAGCTGAGAATGATGGATATGAGCATTATTTAAAGGTTCGTTCACGTTTTAATAGTGGTGAATTTTCACCCTATGATTTTATTTTCTTATCAAGAGCAGGATTCAATGGAATGATGAGATTTGGAAAAAAAGGAAATTGGAATATACCTTTTTGTAAAAAGCCAAATAGATTTGCCCAAGCATATGTAACTAAAATTACTAATCAATTATTAAAGGTATCTCAAATTATCCAACCTGAACCAGACTGGTATTTTTATAATAAACAATTTAGCGAGATAATTCCATTAGCAACAGAAAATGATATAATATATTGTGATCCTCCTTATTTTGGAAGACATGTCGATTATTATAATGGCTGGACAGAAAAAGATGAGGAATTACTTTTCTCCTTATTATCAACTACTAAAGCAAAATTCATTCTTTCCACATGGCATCATAATGATTGGAGAAAGAATGAAATGATAGACAAATTCTGGAATAAGTTTAATATTATTACAAAAGATCATTTTTATCATAATGGAGGTAGTATTGAAAATCGTAAAACAGTTGTTGAAGCATTAGTTTGTAATTTTGATGTCTTTGATATTGAAAGTCATAATCATGGCTTCAATCAAATTAAAAAAGATGAACAGTTAGAAATAAATTGGAGTACTTAATATTATAAAAAACCTGCCTCACGGCAGGTTTTTCTATATCTAAAAAGTTTTAAAACAAACTATCATCCACAAAATTCGGAAGTGTTACTTTCAAATTCGGTTCTGCTTCCATCGCTCTTTTAATGGCAAAAACAGCGCCTTCATTTCTTGCCCAGCTTCGTCTTGAAATTCCATTGTTTACGTCCCAGAACAGCATCGATTTTAATCTTCTGTCAGCATCATCGCTTCCATCCAATAACATCCCGAAACCTCCGTTGATGACTTCTCCCCAACCGACACCACCTCCATTATGAATAGAAACCCAGGTTGCTCCACGGAAACTGTCACCGATCACATTGTGGATCGCCATATCTGCGGTAAATCTTGAACCGTCATAGATGTTGGAAGTCTCTCTGTACGGAGAATCCGTTCCCGAAACATCGTGATGATCTCTACCCAAGACTACCGGTCCGATCTCCCCGTTTTTGATGGCTTTATTGAAAGCTTCTGCAATCTTCATTCTACCTTCTGCATCAGCATATAGGATTCTCGCCTGCGAACCTACCACAAGTTTGTTTTCCTGTGCACCTTTGATCCAATGAATATTATCTTTCATCTGCTGCTGGATCTCTTCAGGTGAGTTCTGCTCAATTTCTTCCAACACTGTGCATGCAATATCATCGGTTTTCTGTAAATCTTCCGGCTTTCCGCTGGTACACACCCAACGGAACGGTCCGAAACCATAATCAAAACACATCGGTCCCATAATATCCTGAACATAAGAAGGGAACTTAAATTCTCTTCCCAGCGTAGGATTTTCCGCCATTACATCGGCTCCTGCTCTTGAAGCTTCCAACAGGAAAGCGTTTCCGTAATCGAAGAAATAGGTTCCTTTTTGGGTATGTTTATTGATGGCTGCAGCGTGTCTTCTTAATGTTTCCTGAACTTTTTCCTTGAATAATTCAGGATCTTCTGCCATCATTGTATTGGATTCTTCAAAACTTTGTCCTACAGGATAATATCCTCCCGCCCATGGATTGTGAAGGGAAGTCTGATCTGAACCAATATCAATTTTTAAATTCTCCTGATCAAATTTTTCCCAAACCTCAACAATATTTCCAAGGTAAGCTAGGGAAACAGTTTCCTTATTTTCCTGGGCATTTCTTACTCTTGCCACCAATTCATCAAGGTTTTCATGGATCTCATTTACCCATTTCTGATCGTGACGAATTTTGGTAATCTTTGGATTCACCTCAGCACAAACCGTAACACAACCTGCAATATTTCCTGCTTTTGGTTGAGCACCACTCATTCCTCCCAATCCCGAAGTCACGAAAAGTCCGCCTTTTGGCTCCTTATTGATTTTTCTGAAAGCATTTAAAACGGTAATCGTCGTTCCGTGAACAATTCCCTGCGGACCAATGTACATATAACTTCCCGCCGTCATTTGTCCATATTGTGTCACACCAAGCGCATTGAATTTCTCCCAGTCATCCGGTTTAGAGTAATTCGGGATCATCATCCCATTAGTTACAACCACTCTCGGCGCATCTTTGTGAGAAGGGAATAATCCCATCGGATGCCCTGAATACATGACCAACGTTTGTTCGTCTGTCATTTCAGACAGATATTTCATCGTTAAAAGATACTGTGCCCAATTGGAGAACACCGCTCCGTTTCCACCATAGGTAATAAGCTCATGAGGATGCTGCGATACTGCATAATCCAGATTATTCTGAATCATCAACATAATTGCTTTTGCCTGCTCAGATTTTCCCGGATATTCAGAAATCGGTCTTGCCTTCATTTCATACTCCGGACGGAAACGGTACATATAGATTCTTCCGTATTTCTCTAATTCTTCCTTAAATTCAGGCAGCAATTCTGCATGAAACTTAGGTTCGAAATAACGTAAAGCGTTCTTTAAGGCTAATTTTTTCTCTTCATCTCCTAAAATTTCTTTACGCTTGGGAGCATGATTGATATTGGTTTCGTAAGGTCTGGATGGTGGTAACTGGCTTGGAATGCCTTGTTGTATCTGTTCCTGGAAAGTCATATTATAGTTTAAGTTCAGTTAAAATTTCAAAGTTTTAAAGATATTCAAATTCAAAAATCCGTGCAACTAATGTGTTCAATTTTGCAACACCTTGCAATTCCCCTCCTCTGGAGGGGTGGCGAAAATTCGTGAAAATTTTTGACGGGGTGGTTTGAAACTTGTGTATTCTATTATTTTTTTGATGTATGTTTGAACCACCCTGTCTTCTCCCTGTGGTCGAATCCACCCCTCCAGAGGAGGGGAATGTTGTTGTGCATTTTGTTTTACTGATGGCTGTAGTGTTCAATAATGAAATTTTCTAAATCTTTCATTACAATACCCAGGTTGTTTTTAATATCAAAATCGGTAATTCTGAAAATATGCAATCCAAGAGATTTTAAATATTTTTGCCTTTCCATATCATAAGATTCTTTTGTATCATGACTCCAACCATCAATTTCAATAATCAGCCCTAAGTTCTTCACATAAAAATCTACAATATAATTTCCTATGATTCGTTGCCTGTCAAAATCTATTCTATGAAAACTTTTTGCTCGGACCTGTTTCCAGAATATTACTTCACTTAGAATTCCGGCTTTTCTTTTTCCATTAAGTAGTGGTTTTAATTTGGGGTTGTAGGGCAGGTTTTCTATATAGTTCCTGTAAATAGGGATTTCTTTAATTTCGGTTAAGATTTCTTTCATTATTTGTTGTTTTTATTTGTTTATGTTTTTTAACCACCCCGTCTTCTCCCTTCAGTCGAATCCACCCCTCCAAAGGAAGGGAATCTTTTCGCAGATTATTAAAACACTTCTTTTCAAAAATAAAAAAACCTCACTGAATTTCAGTAAGGTTTACATTGTATATCGTTGAAGTCTATGTCAGAACATCATCATTTTCTTCTTCGTGATCGTCTTCATTATCACTTATGCTCCAATAATTATTTTCTTCGTCTTCACTCCCAATCTCTTCCATTTCATCGTCATCCTCCACTCCCGGAATATCGAGCCCTTTGTCTAAGCTGTCATAAAATTCTTCATCTTCTATAGGATTGCCATCTCCGTCGAGCGGAATATGTTCTTCGCGGTTAAAAATGTCTTCGTTTGACTTGTATTCACGCTGTTCTAATCTTCTGTCTTGTTCTTGTTCGCTATTTTCAGGTATCATAATTCTTGTATTTAGTGGTTATATAAAGGTAAACAAAAATAATTCCAAGTTTCTAAGAATTTTGAGAATATACTTCCGGATTTGCACAAGACGGCATTTTCTCTCCTTTTGAAAAAGCAATCAGGTTTTCTGCTGCTAATTTTGCCATTCCGCTTCTTGCTTCTATAGTAGCAGAGCCGATGTGCGGAAGAACACAAACATTGGAAAGTTCCAGAATAGGATCTTCTTTAAAAATCGGTTCAGGATTTGTCACGTCTAATCCCGCTCCCCAGATTTTCTTTTCTGCAAGTGCATTATATAAATCTTTCTGATTATGAAATCCTCCTCTGGCTGTATTAATGAAGATCGCGTTTTCTTTCATTTTCTCGAAAACCGAGGCATTGAACAGTTCTTTCTGCTCAGGTTTGAAGCTGGCGTGAATACTTAAAACATCAGACTGTGCAATCAGTTCTTCAAAGGAAACATATTTTGCATTCAGTTCTTCCTCAGCTTCTTTATTTTGATGGCGATTGTGATAAATAATATTCATATCGAAAGCTTTCTGTGATTTTTTCGCCATTTCAAAACCGATTCTTCCCAATCCAAAAATCCCTAATGTCTTACCATATAATTCCTGACCTAATGCATGCAAAGGATCAAAATCGCCCCAATTTCCGGATTTTACTTTTTCAAAATTATAGCTGGCTCTTCTTGCAACCGATTGCATTAATAAAAATGCAACATCTGAAGTAGCTTTACTTAAAACATCAGGTGTATTTCCAATCGGAATATGCCTGTGAGTAGCTTCCCGAATATCAACATGGTCAAAACCGACAGAATACAATGCAATTGCCTTTACATTCGGACATTCTGCAAAGAAATCTTTGTCATATTTGAATTCACCGCCCACACTCAGGATGGCATCGTGGCCTTTACAATAACTTAGCCATTCATCGTGAGACAGGTTTTCATGTTCAGGAATAAAAACTTCCCATCCTGCATCTTTCAGCATATGAATTCCGATTTCGGGAATTCTCTTATTTACGAATACTTTCATTTTTTATTTTGTAATTAATTTGATTGTCTTCAAATAAAAAACCTTACTCCTGTTAAAAGCAAGGTTTTTCTAACTTTAGTATTAAAAATTATTTTTTGTCATCTCTATATCTGGCTTTAAAATTCATTTCCTGAATTTCTGCCCAAACTTCTTTCACTGTTTTTGGAGCATGAGTCACGAAACCATTTTTTGATGATTCCTGATTCTGGTTTTTCATATCGGCTTGCTGAAAATGTCCTTCTGATCTATATCTTCTGTTGTTAGAAAGATTTTTCTGAATATTGCTGAAATCATGTGAGGCTTTAAATCTGTTAGTGTCCATAATAATAAGATTTAAAAGATTAGGTTCTGTTTTGAATCCAATTATCGTTCCGAACCCTTCAGAAAATTTTATTTTTTTATCTGAATTAACTGTCCTTTTCTTTTCACTATATTTTTATAATCCCACTGAATTTTTTCAGATTTTTCAAGGCATCTTTTAATGTCTTCTTCATTGATTTCAGAAGCATTATTGTAAAAGACAGAAGCATCCTGAAATTTTACTCCATGAACATTTAAGAGCTCTTCATTAAAGGATTTTCCACTCCAAAACATCAGTCTGATTCCTTTCTTTTGTTTGCTATAACCTACAATCGGATTTCCTTCTAAAAACCAGACTGGATGAGCATGCCATACTTTTGATTCGGCCTCCCTTAAATTCTCATTAATGATTTCTGAGAGTTTTAAACAAATCAGCTGGTCTGATTCTGTTTGTGATTCAATGTATCGTTGAATATCAGAGTCCATATTTTTCATCTTAATAATCTTTTAAAATTAAAACAATTACATCGAAAAAATAGACTTCTTGGAAAATTAAAATACTTAACTTAATAGTATTAGTTATGCAACCAATACATATCCCAATTCTGTTTTGTTGTTCCGACACAGGAAGAATCTACTATCAAAAGATTCTTCATTCCACTTTGTTTCATTCAGAATGACAGTATGATATAATGATTTTATAAAAATGATTATGCAAATAGGAATTTACTGATTGGTGTTTCCCAACATCGGTACAAATTTATACGCTCCGAATTCTTCTTTTTCAAATTCGGTAGGTGATATTTTTGTAAACCTGAATAAAACCTGCTCATCAGTAGGTCCTAAAGGAATAACCATTTTTCCGCCTACTTTCAGCTGTTTTAATAATTCTGTAGGTAAAATTGAAGCTCCACAGGTTACAATGATTTTATCAAAAGGAGCAAATGTAGGAAGCCCTGCAAACCCATCTCCAAAACTCTGAAATTTTGGGAACAGATGCATTTCACGAAGTTTTTTCTTTGAAAAATCAAAGAGATCTTTCTGCCTTTCCACCGTGTATACATGAGCCTTCATCGCCAATAAAACAGCAGTCTGGTAACCGCATCCGGTTCCAATTTCCAGGACTTTTTCGCCTGATTTTACCTGCAAAAGTTCTGATTGTTCCGCTACCGTGGAAGGATGAGAAATCGTCTGATGAGCCAGAATAGGGAAAGCACGGTCTTCATAAGCAAAGTCCTCAAAGATGCTTTCAATAAAAAGATGTCTCGGAACTTCATTCATTGCCGAAAGTACATTTTCATCCGAAATTCCTATCCTATTCCGAAGATAATCAACCAAAATCTTTCTTTTTCCCTTGTGTACAAACGAATCCTGCATGTCACAAAAATAATAAATTAGAACTTAGATTTCCGGGATTCAGCAAAAGATTTATCCACAAAAAATTAAATTCTGCCGTTTAAAATCTAACTTCTTTATTATCTTTACAAAAATTTAATACAGCTATGTTAAAAGCAGGTTTGGTAGGTGCCGGACATTTAGGAAAAATACATTTACGTCTTCTGAATCAGTCTGATAAGTATGAATTTGTAGGATTTCATGATAAGGATGCAGAAAACGGAAAAAAACTGGAAGCAGAATTCGGATATAAGTATTTTGAAAACTTCGATGAATTACTTGAGCAGATCGAGATGTTGGATATTGTGACACCCACTATTTATCATTACGATTATGCTTTAAAAGCCATTGAAAAAAAGCTTCACTTCTTCATCGAAAAACCGGTAACCCAGACATTGCAGCAAGCTGAAGAAATTCTCTATAAATGTCGTGAAAATGGCATTAAAGCTCAGGTTGGACATGTTGAAAGATATAATCCGGCTTTTATCGGAGCGAAAGATTATATTCAAAATCCGATGTTCATAGAAATCCACAGGCTGGCTGAGTTCAATCCTCGTGGGACAGATGTTTCCGTAGTACTGGATTTAATGATTCACGATTTGGATATCCTATTAAGTATCGTAAAATCTAAGGTTAAAAATATTCATGCAAGCGGTGTTTGCGTGGTAAGCAAAACTCCGGATATCGCCAATGCCAGAATTGAGTTTGAAAACGGATGTGTTGCGAATCTTACGACTTCAAGAATTTCGATGAAGGCCATGAGAAAGAGCCGTTTTTTCCAGAAAGATGCTTATGTTTCTGTTGATTTCCTTGAAAAAAAGGCCGAAGTCATCCGAATGAAAGATGCTCCTGAAAACCCTACTCCATTCGATATGATCATTGAAAACGCTGATGGAGAAAAGAATCAGATCTTATTTGAATATCCGAATATTCAGCCTAATAATGCGATTCTGGATGAGCTTAATTCTTTTGCAGATTCTATCATGGAAAATAAAAATGTGGAAGTTTCTCTTGAAGACGGAACAGAAGCTTTAAAAGTAGCTTTGGAGATTATGAAGCTGATTTCATAATTTTTTTAATTACATCAATTTTTATATTATACACAAACGGGCTAAAGCCCGTTTTTTTTATGATTAACTTCAGATGAGTTCACCAAAAACTCTTTTTCAATTATTAAAGATAGATTAAGTTTAATTAAGAGTCATAATTTAGCCTCAATCTCTTTATTTTTTAAACAAAATCTTTTGGGTTTATTTATTATTTAATTTTTATTCAACAATTTTTAAATATATTTGTCATTGTAGAAACTCTAATTCTTAAAAAACAATCCCTAATATTTAAATAATTAAACTATTATGAAAAGAGTCATCCTTCTATCCGCTTTTTTATTGTCTCAATTTGGGACATCACAACTTTTAAAGACCAGTGGTCAGAAAATCGTAAACGACAAAGGAGAAAATGTTCAATTGAGAGGCCTCGGTTTGGGAGGATGGATGCTGCAGGAAGGTTATATGCTGAAAACTGCAGATTTTGCCGGTCCACAGTACAAGATCAAGCAAAAAATAGCTGAACTGGTTGGTGAAGACGGAATGAATGAGTTTTATGCAGATTATCTTAAAAACGGAATCACAAAACAGGATGTTGATTTTCTGAAGAAAGCAGGGTTCAATTCCATCAGGCTTCCTATGCATTATAACCTTTACACATTACCAATTGAAAAGGAACCTAAAAAAGGACAAAATACCTGGCTGGAAGAAGGTTTTAAAATGACTGATGATCTTCTGAAATGGTGTGCTGACAATAAAATGTACCTGATTCTGGATCTTCATGCTGCACCTGGCGGACAGGGAAATGACGTCAATATTTCTGACAATGATAAAACTAAACCTTCACTTTGGGACAGCGAAGAAAACCAGAAAAAGACAATTGCTTTATGGAAAAAACTGGCAGAACGATATAAAGATGAACCTTGGATCGGAGGCTATGATTTGATTAATGAGCCGAATATCAATTTCACCGGGAAAAATCCTAACGGAACAGATGAAATGTCTAATGCTCCTCTTTGGAAACTACAAAAAGAGATTACAGAGGCCATCCGTACGGTTGATAAAAAACACATCATTATTATCGAAGGAAACGGTTGGGGAAATAACTACAATGGTTTAACTCCGCTTTGGGATAACAATATGGCATTCAGTTTTCATAAATACTGGAATTACAATGATGATGCGACATTAAAATTTGCTTTGGATTTAAGAGAAAAGCATAATATTCCTATCTGGTTGGGAGAAACAGGGGAAAACTCGAATGTATGGTTTACAGAGCTTATTCAACTGTTAGATAAGCATAATATTGGTTATGCATTCTGGCCGATGAAAAAGATAGATAATATTGCAGGGATTACCAATGTGAAAATCACCCCGGAATATCAAAAGTTGTTAGATTACTGGAAAAACGGAGGTGAAAAACCGTCAAAAGAATTTGCTAAAAAAGCTTTAATGCAGATTGCAGATAATTATAAATTCAGTAATGTTGAGATTAAAAATGATGTGATTGATGCGATGTTCAGACAGACCAAAGATGGTTCTACAAAACCTTTTAAAAATCTTCAGGCTCCGGGGAAAATCCTGGCTACAGATTATGATTTGGGAAGAATGGGTGCTGCTTATTTGGATAAAGACTTCATTAATCTCTGGGTAAGTGATGCTTCAAAAAGATCTGAATGGAATTCAGGAAATCAGCTGAGAAACGACGGTGTTGATATTTACAAAACAAAAGACAATCAATATTACGTCGGAAAAACAGAAAGTGGAGAATGGCTGCAATATACCATTAATGCAAGAGACAGCAGAATTTATACTTTTGATATCAATTATGCCAGCAATACTAGTGCAAAAATTAGGATTGAAGAAGTATCCGGAAAACAACTGGCAACCGTTTCATTGAATTCAACAGGAGGAAATGAAATCTGGAAAACTGCTTCAACTAAGGGAATCAACCTAAAAAAAGGAAAAAATAAAATCCGGATTTATTTCGAAAACGACGGAGTAAACCTAAAATCCTTTGAAGTAAAATAAAAATTTAAGATTTATAGGGCAGAGTTAAAATAATTTTAATTATTTTGCCCAAAAATTAAATAATTATGATGGAAACAAATTCTCCTTTCGAACAATTTGAGGAGTTAAGAATCGACAGAATTTCAAGAGAATTTCTTGCAGAAACTGCAAAATGGGCTAACTTTTTATCTATTCTAGGCTTTATCGGTATTGGACTTATGGTGATTGTAGCTTTATTCGTATTAGTAATAGGTGCTTCAACGAGTACATCGGCAAGTTTTGCGCCTTTGGGTGGTGGTGCCTTTGTAAGTATTTTTTACTTTATTGTTGCAGGATTTTATTTCGTACCAATTAATTACTTGTATAAGTTTGCTTCTAATATGAAGAATGCGATACGTACAAATAATCAATCAAGTCTCACCACTTCATTCGAGTACATCAAATCACATTATAAGTTTATAGGAATTCTTACCATTGTAATGATCGGAATCTATATTCTTATGATATTATGGATGATGTTTGCTGCTTTCGGACGTGTGATGTAATTTATTTTATTTATATTTGAATACAATCCTTCTTAGTTCTAAGAAGGATTTTTTAATCTCTATTATTATGAAAAAAATAAGTCTGCTTTTCCTTTTAATTTCAGCGTTTATATTCGCTCAGCAATCCGTTTTAGATCAGAAGATTAATTCCATTATCAAAGATAAAAAAGCCACTGTCGGAATTTCTGTATTGGGTTTTGAAAATGGTTTTAAATACAGTAAAGATGCAGACAAAAAACTGCCGATGCAAAGTGTTTTCAAATTTCATATTGCAGCAGCTGTTTTAGATTTTGTAGATAAAGGAAAGCTTTCTTTAGATCAAAAAATAGTATTGGATAAATCTAATTTACTGGAAAATACATGGTCGCCTCTTCGTGACAAATATCCTAACGGAGGGGTAGAAATTCCACTGAGCGAAGTTCTTGAAATGACCGTTGCCAGAAGCGACAACAACGGTTGCGATATTCTTTTGAGGTTATTGGGAGGTACACAAACCGTTCAGAAATTTATGGATGCTAAAGGCGTGAAAGGATTTCAGATTAAATATAATGAAGAAGCTATGCACAAAGACTGGAATGTTCAGTATGAAAATTATAGCACCATGAATTCCGCAACAGATGTATTGAAAAAATTTTATGATGGAAAACTATTATCAAAAAAATCGACGGATTATTTGATGAAAGTCATGCTATCTACTTCAACAGGATTAAACAAATTAATCGAACAGCTTCCAAAAAACACTCCTGTGGCCAGAAAAACGGGAGCTTCTGGAAAAAATAAAGAGGGTTTAACGGGTGCAGAAAATGAAATTGCGATCATCACTTTACCGAATGGCAAGCATTATGCAATAGCTGTATTTGTCAGTAATTCAATGGAAACGGATGCTGTCAACTGCAAAATGATTTCAGACATTTCAAAGACGGTCTGGGATTATTTTAATAAGTAAAATTTAAAGCTTAATTTTAAAACCGTCAAAATGAAAAAAACATTTTTAATATTAGGAATTTTCACCTGCTCATTTTTCTTTGCGCAGAAGAGTGAAACATATCTTTATCTGGACTATAACAGTATGTGTTGCGGAACTCCCTCCACAAGTCCTGTCATGACTTACATTGAAACTTTTCAAAACAAAAACAAGACAAAACCGATTGAAACCTACAGACAATCAGGACTAGGAAGAGAAGGTGAATTCAAGCTTTTTATCGGAATTGATGCGCTTTCGAAATCTCAAAAAAAACAATTCATAAAAGGTCTTGAAGAAACAGTGACTTCACAGAACAACAGAAGAAACCGCAGCAGCGACGGTTCTGTATTTTTCACGCCTACGGAATCTTTAAGTAAAGACAATCTAAACAAATTAAATAATTTAACTATCTATAAAAAAGAAAAATTAAAATGATCAAAAACATTGTAGTTATCGGAGCAGGAACCATGGGGAATGGTATTGCACATACTTTTGCACAAAGCGGGTTTAAAGTGAATTTAGTAGATGTATCTCAGGAAGCTTTAGACAGAGGGTTGAAAACCATTACTACCAATCTTGACAGAATAATTGCAAAGGGAAACCTTACAGAAGAACAAAAAGCTGAAACTTTAGGAAATATTACAACTTTCACAGCGCTTCAGGATGCTGTAGGATCTGCAGATCTTATCGTGGAAGCGGCTACTGAAAACCAGGAACTGAAGCTGAAAATTTTCGGACAAATGGATGAATTTGCCCCTGAAAACTGTATTTTGGCTACCAATACTTCGTCTATTTCCATTACTAAAATCGCTGCAGCTACAAAAAGAGCGGATAAAGTAATCGGAATGCACTTTATGAACCCGGTTCCTATCATGAAACTGGTTGAAATCATCAAAGGTTATTCTACTTCTAAAGAAACGTTTGATGCGATCTATGAAATGAGCAAAACCTTAGGAAAAGTTCCAGTAGAAGTAAATGATTATCCAGGATTCGTGGCTAACAGAATTCTGATGCCAATGATCAACGAATCTATCGAAACGCTTTATAGCGGTGTTGCAGGCGTTGAGGAAATTGATACGGTAATGAAATTGGGAATGGCTCATCCGATGGGACCGCTTCAGTTAGCAGATTTTATTGGTCTTGATGTTTGTTTAGCGATCTTAAACGTAATGTATGACGGATTCAAAAATCCTAAGTATGCTCCTAACCCATTATTGGTAAACATGGTAATGGCAGGAAAACTAGGAGTAAAATCAGGAGAAGGATTCTACGACTATTCTGAAAGTAAAAAAGCGGAGAAAGTAGCAAAAATGTTCTCAAAATAGACTTTGAGTTGTGAGTTTTAAGTTATAAATTTGGCTTATTTAAAAGCTACGATCCATACACTTAATAACTGCAACCTTGATAAAATTCAAAGAAAAATATATTCAGATATTATTGGTCATCATTACGGTAATGGTGACCATTTTACGTTTTTTACTCAATGAAAACGGAAGAGTAAGCCCCGATTCTATACGGTATATGAAATTTGCTCACGTACTTCCTGAGATCGATAATACGATTACACCTTTAGGCTATCCTTTGGCTATTAAAATCTTTACTTTCTTAGGGACCGATGAGTTTTGGGCAAGTAAAATTGTAGGAATTGCAGCCATGCTGTTTATTGTTTTTTTCTCGTGGAAAAAGAACTTTTATTCGAGGGAATCTACCGTTTTAGTGGCTCTTTTCAGCTTTGTTTCCATTTTTGCAGTCACTTTGAGTGAGGGATGCATTCTTCCTTTCGTTTTTCTTTTCCTGTTTGTAGCAGACAAAATTATCAAAGAGAGCCTTAAAGGATGGAAAGCTGTTTTTTATCTTTCTCTAAGTTTAATTATCCTCTACAATATAAGGTATAGTTCATTGTTTATCATGGGAGCTGTAGGACTTTACGGACTACTATTCATCAAACGTAGTTATGGGCGTTCATTTTTATTTTCAGGAATTATTTCAGGAGTTTATATTATTCTTTATAAGCTTTTATTCATTGATTATTTTAATGAAGATTATGTAAAACAGTCTTTAGAAATAGGTTTATATCCTACTTCGAAACTTCTGCTTGAGCTATTTCAAGGACTTTGTACCACTTTCAACCCATTCATCCATATGTCTGATCCGGGAGGCGGGATAATTAATTATGGAATCTATGGACTAGGAGCTTTCAATATTATTCTCATGATCTTTTTATTTACAAGATCAAAGCTTACCAATTCAGAGTTTTTCTTTGTTTTTACAAGTCTTTTTGGTGTTATATGTTCGTTTTTTATCCAGTATTTTTATCCTGTAGATGCGATTGGCTATAGGATACTTGCTCCGTTCAGCTTTCCGCTATGGTTGGTTTACTTTAGAAAGTTATTTCAGCTTTTTGATGTTAAAGTGTACGTTATCGGAATTTTAAGTATCATGTCAGGAGTTCTTTTCACATGGCTTTCCAAAGGAAATTATCTTGAAAACAGAAAGGAGGTGGTTCATTTTTTACAGTCTGAAAAATTAGATAAGGTTCCTTTACAGTTTTATTTACAATCTATGGAAGACCTTGATAAAATGCAGGTTGCAGAGCTTGTAAGTACAGTAAATTCCAATTTAGAGGTAACATTTAAAGCTTCTGATACCTTAAAAAAAACAACTTTAACCTACTATAAAGTTTCACAAAAAATTAAAATCGACAAGAACAAATATCAATAATTTTGTTATCTTTGATTCAAAGTTAAAACATTAGAAAAATGAAATTACCAAAGTTTTTATTAGCAGATAATTCAGAATTTCCGGAAGATCTTTTCGTAGTTCATACAGAATATCCAAGATTTATCTTAAACGTTGAGGAAGAAGAAGTTGAGTGGTTAGACGATCTAGAAGGTGATGATGAAGAAACGATGGCAGATGAGGCTACTAAAGTAGTAGAAGCTGCTTTCAAATGGTGTGATGAAGAGTTGGCTAAGTACGATGAAGAAGAGGAAGATTGATAAGTAATCCCATTAAAACATAAAAAGGAACTCCATGGAGTTCCTTTTATTTTTATATTCTTTATTTTTTATTCTGCCTTGTTGAATTTAAGCAATAAAAGATTGTCCTGATACAATTCCAGCGTACTTCCGGAAACAACGTATCTGTTTGCTTTCTGCACCATATCCAGGAAGTTTTTTTCTACGCTCATATTATCACAAGCCATTTTGGTAGACCCCATCTGTGAAGCAGCAAACTTTCCTGAAGCAGTTTCCATAGTTACAGCACCAAAATAACGGTTACACCCTGAATTTCCATTGATTTTTCCACCTTCTACATTCAATGTTGGAGTCTGCCCTTTTACATTATCTGCTAAAGTCCATTTTGTATTGGCAATGGATGGCTGTGCTTTTCCGGCTTTTGATGAAGAAGCCACTGTTCCGCACGATACCAAAACTGCTGCTGTGCATATGCTTAAAAAAAGGTTTTTCATTTTATTCTTTTGATTTAACCCAAATTTACGGAAATTATATTATTTAAAAAGTGATCAAAAAATTTTATTGTTTTTTTAACGGTTGTTTTCTAGGGTTGTAAAATCTATTGCTGTTTTCCTGGGAAAAGATGCTTCGGCTTCGCTCAGCATGACAACGCAGCAAATTATTTTCTAATAAAAAATTAGTATTATAAATGTCATGCTGAGCCTGCCGAAGCATCTATAAAAAAGAAACGGACTTTTAAAAAGTCCGTTTCGTAATATATTGCATAATTATTTGAAAACTATCCCCTCAATTCAGCATTGAATTCTTTTTGGAAAGATTTAATCAAAGATTCCATCACTGATGCAATTTCTTTTTCCTCCAACGTTTTTTCTTCGTTTAAAAGCTCGAAACTCATTGCATAAGACTTCTTGCCTTCCGGAAGGTTTTTCCCTTCGTATACGTCAAATAAATTAATGTTTTTAATGTAGGGCGATTTATTCTTTTTAGCCGTCTGATACAGATCTTCGTAGTTCACCGTCTTATCAATCAATAACGCTAAGTCTCTTCTGATTTTGTTGAATTTAGGAATATCCTTAAATTTCAATTCATTTTTAGAACGTAATTCCTGAGCAAATTCCAATTCTATTTCTGCATAGAAGCATTCCTGGTCGATGTCAAAATCTTTCAATTGCTGAGCAGAAACTTTCCCGATTCTTACTAAAGCTTTTCCATCTACTTCATAAGCTAAAGCATCAGAAAATCTGTCGTCTGATAAAGCAACTTCTTTATAATCAATTGCCAGTCTTTCCAAAAGAACTTTTACATAAGCTTTTAAGTTATAAAAACTTGTAGCAGATTTAGGCTGCAACCAGTTTTCAGCTACTTCTCTTCCTGAAACTAAAATAGCCAGCTGCTTTCTTTCAGTATATTTATCTTTTTTATGATAGATTTTTCCGAACTCAAAAAACTTGATATCCTGGTTTTTTCTGTTGATATTGTAGATGGCGTTCTGAAGAAGACCTTCCAGTAAAGATTTTCTCATGAATGCCAAATCACCGCTCAAAGGGTTCAATAGCTTAACGGCATCGGTCTCATCTTTTACGGAAGTTAATGAATTGTTCATGACTTCATTGAAACCTAAGCTTTGCAAAGTTCTTGCCCAGTTGTTTTCTAATTCATCCTGATCGTTTGCACTCAGCTTTACCGGAGTAAATGAAATCTTTTGCGGAGCATCAATTTTGTTGTATCCGTAGATTCTTAAAATTTCTTCAATAACGTCAATTTCTCTAGTTACATCAGCTCTGTAAGCAGGAACAGAAATTTCCAATCCGTTCTGAATTTCATTTAAAACCTGAATTTCAAGTGATTTTAAAATTTCCTTTACTTTTTCTCTGTGAATTTTTGTCCCTAAAATCTGCTCGATTTTAGAGAATCTGATGATCACATAGCTGTCTTCTATTTTCTTTGGATATTCCTCCAACAACTCTCCTATTAATTTACCTTCTGCCAATTCTGAAATTAATTTAATGGCATGCGTAATCGCAGTTCTTGTAATATTCGGATCTACTCCTCTTTCAAATCTGAAAGAAGCATCTGTATTCAATCCATGGAACTTAGCTCCTTTTCTTACCGCAACAGGATTGAAATAAGCACTTTCTAAGAAAATTTTTTTTGTTTCTGAGGAAACCCCTGAATTAGCACCGCCAAAAACTCCGGCAATACACATTGGGTTATCTTTTCCGTCTTTAATCATGATTTCAGAACCGTTCAAAGTTCTTTCCACCCCATCCAAAGTCGTGAATTTTGTTCCTTCTTTTACTGTTCCTACTTTCACTTTTTTGTCTGCAATTTTATCTGCATCAAAAGCATGAAGCGGTTGACCGTAACCGTGAAGGATATAATTTGTAATGTCAACAACATTATTAATCGGGCTCAATCCGATGGCTTTCAATCTGTCTTTCAGCCAAGAAGGAGAGTCTGCCACTTTTACATCTTCAATTACCGCTCCGATATATCTTGGACACAATTCAGCATCTTCAACTTCCAATTGGAAATCATGAGAGCCTTCATTATTCAGCACTACTGAAGAAACTTTTTCAAAAGTAGATTTTAACTGATTAGTAGAAAGGAAAGCATACAAATCTCTTGCAACACCATAATGAGACATTGCATCAGTTCTGTTTGGCGTTAAACCAATTTCGAAAACCTCATCATTAGTCAATTCAAAATAATCTGCGAAATTTTTCCCAACCTCATATTTTTCCGGATCCAGCACCATGATTCCTCCGTGGTCTTCACTAAGCCCCAATTCATCTTCTGCACAAATCATTCCCTGAGAAACCTCTCCTCTGATTTTTGCTTCTTTTATTTCAAAAAAGTTTCCGGTTTTATCATAGATTTTAGTTCCGACAACGGCTACAGGAACTGTTTGCCCGGCTTCCACATTCGGAGCACCGCAAACAATGTTCAAAACTTTTCCTTTTGCTACTTCTACCGTAGTTTTCTTCAGTTTATCTGCATTAGGATGTTTTTCGCAAGTTAAAACCTTACCTACTACAATCCCTTCCAAGCTGCCTTTTACACTTTCAAATTTTTCAATTCCTTCAACCTCAAGGCCTATATCGGTAAGGAACTCTCCTATTCTTTCAGGTTTTAATTCCGTTTTGATATAGTCTTTAAGCCAGTTATTTGATATCTTCATTGCTCTATTTTGAAAATTTTTAAATGAATTTTGCGTCTACAAATGTCGTCATTTTTTGAGAGATAGAGAAATTTAGAGGAAACTTTAAAGCAAATATTCCGCTTTTTATTTTCCGAGAAATGACAGATTTCGCCAATAAAAAGCAGGGATTAAAGTTTTTATAAACTTTTTCCTTCAATATAATCCATGAGTGTCTTCTTGTAATTCGGAGCAATCACAATCTGCTGATTTCCGATAACGATATGATTTCTTTCAATGGCTTCTATTTTACTTAAAGCAATAATGTAGGATCTGTGAACCCTCATAAAGTCTTCGGAAGGTAATTCTTCTTCAAGCTTTTTCAGGCTCGTGAGTGTTAAAACAGGTTTAGGATTATCTTTGAGATATATTTTAACGTAGTCTTTCAGTCCTTCGATGTACAGCACTTCTGAAAAATCAATTTTAACCTGTCTGTATTCTGATTTTACGAAAATAAAACTTTGTTTTTTCTCTGTTTTTTGCTCAGCGGCAGGTACCGTTTCAAAATAATTTCTTGCTTTTTGAGCAGCATTCAGAAACTCATTGTAGTCAAATGGTTTTAAAAGATAATCTAGAGCACTTACCTTATAACCGTCAATTGCATACTGATCGAAGGCTGTTGTAAAGATCACTTTGCTTGTTGCAGGCAGTAGTTTTGAGAATTCCAACCCCGAAAGTTCGGGCATCTGAATATCCAGAAAGAAAAGATCAATATCTTTTTCCTTTTCACACACCTGCATTGCTTCGATAGCACTGCTGCATTTTGCCTTTAGTTCCAGAAAAGGAGTTTTCAGAACATAACTTTCTATAAGGTTTAAAGCCATCGGTTCATCATCAGCAATCAAGCAGGTAAGTGTTCTCATATTTATTTTATTTTCAGTTTCATTTCTGCAATATACATTCCGTTATTGAGATGAGAGTGAAATTCATATTTTCCAGGATACAGCAGACTTAATCGTTTTTTGAGATTTTCCACCCCGATTCCGGATCCGCTTTTATCCATTTCTGTTTTTGGAAAATTAGAGTTGGAAGCGGTAAAATGAATTTCAT
The DNA here is from genome assembly GCA_029203185.1 of Candidatus Chryseobacterium colombiense. Lineage (NCBI taxonomy): Bacteria > Pseudomonadati > Bacteroidota > Flavobacteriia > Flavobacteriales > Weeksellaceae > Chryseobacterium > Candidatus Chryseobacterium colombiense. The sequence continues at coordinate 1,392,732 of CP119310.1, forward strand.
CATCCACAATTTCCATTTTAAAGCAGATATCGGAATGCTGTGTTGCCGAAACTCCATGTTTAAAGGCATTCTCTACTATAGAAATGAAAAGTAAAGGCGCAATTTCAAGATTCGGAATGATTTTCGGAAAGCTTATAAAAACTTTGGTATTATCATTCAGTCTGAGTGTCATCAACTCGATATATTTGTTTAAAAAATCGATTTCATCAAAGAGTTTTATTTTCTCTACGTCTGTTTTGTAAAGAAGGTGTCTCATAAGTTTGCTTAAACTGTGGATACTGTGCTTTGCTTTTTCCGGAGCAAAATCAATGAGTGAATAGATGTTGTTTAAAGCATTAAAGAAAAAATGGGGCTGTAACTGATATTTCAAATGCTGTAATTCCGATTTCAGTTTGATATTATCCGCTTCACGTTTGATTTCTTCTGCGTGCTTCATTTTCTGTCCGAAACTTATGGCAATAGAAAAAGCTACCGGAATCATGTAAATCAAAAAGTCCGTAAAATAAATAAATCCTTCAGGTGGGCGTCTTCCTCTTCCTGAACTTCTTAACCGCTGAACTCCAATCCAATCAAAAATCTCATGTTTAAAAATGATAAATACAATAATAACTGCCAGATTTACCAGTACAAAACGGAGTTTCTTATCGGTATAAAGCCAATTGACAAATATTAAGTAATTAAGATAGAAAATAGCTGCGAGAAGAATCAACTGCAACCAAAAATGCTTAAAAAGACCTAACCAGTCACCATCAAAACCCAAGGAAAAAGCCACAGGAAGAAAGAAAAGAAACAGCCAAATCAATACATGAATACTGACTTCTAATTTTTTATTTTTAAGATTAATCATTATCTATTTATTGCTTCAGTTTTCCGCGATATTGTGAATGAAGAAATTCCTCATCTTCAGAATTTAAATTTATTCAATCCATTAAAAATGGTTGATTTATGAAATCTACGGATCAGTGAATTTAAAATTTTTTCCAACATTTTCTATCAAATTTTAAAATTAAATATTCAGCCTATTCTGATCTGTTATATAGATTTATAAGCTATCTACCCTATGTAACAAAATTGTTCAATTATAAGGCCAATAGCAAATCTAATAGACAAACGATGAAATTATATGGAAGAACAGCCTTTTTTTAAGGCCGAAAACGATAGTCTTATTTTTATAAAACAAAAAAAGAGACTGAAAAATCAATCTCTTTTTTATCTATTTTTTAATATTGTTACAATCCGATTACAGGCATTGATAACATTAAAATGTTTTCGTTGTCTTCAAGACCATCAAGCGGTTCGATGATTCCCGGTCTGTTCGGCTGAGACATTTTCATTGTGATATCGTCTGACCCAAGAATAGTCAACATTTCTGTTAAGAATTTAGAGCTGAATCCAATATTGATGTCTTCTCCGTTATAATCGCAAGGAATCTGCATATCTGCCTTGTTTGCGTATTCCGTATCTTCTGCATGAAGGTGAAGAATGTTTGCAGACAGCTTAAATCTTACCTGATTGGTAGATTTGTTTGACATAATAGAAGCTCTTTTGATTGCTCCTAATAAAAGGTTTCTGTTGATCGTTAATACGTTTGGATTTTCTTTTGGAATTACCGCTGTATAGTTGGGATATTTTCCATCGATCAGTCTACAGATCCAGATATGTTTACCAAAAGTAAACTTAGCCATGTTCTCGTTGAAGTCGATGGTAACGTCTTCATTCGAGCTTGCCAAAATATTTTTGAAAATATTCAGCGGTTTTTTAGGCATGATGAATTCCATTGGTTCGGCATTCATCAAATCTGTTCTTTTATAAACAACCAGTCTGTGAGAATCGGTAGAAACAAAGTTTGTTTCATTTTCTCCAAACTGGAATAATACTCCCGTCATTACAGGACGAAGAGAATCATTACTTGTTGCAAAAAGCGTATTGGTAAGTGCTTCAGACAAAACGCCTGCAGACATGGTAACACTTTGAGAAGCGTCAAATTCCGGCAATTCAGGGTAATCATCCGCATTATCTAATGCTACTGCGAAATTATCTTTTTCATCCAAAATCTCCAGCTGACTTCCCGTTCCTTCCGCATTGTCTTTTACCGCCAACGTAAGAGGCTGCTCTCCGTAAGTCTTAATAAAATCTTGAAAAATCTTAGCAGGAACAGCAAATTTCCCCGTATCATCAGACTTCACTTCAAGAGAAGTCACAAGAGTTGTTTCGCCATCAGATGCTGTAATGGTAACGTTGGTTCCGTCTAATTCAAAAAGATAGTTTTCTAAAATAGGTCTCGATTGAGAGCTTGATATTACACCACTTACAGTTTGTAACGCCTTCTGCAGTTCACCACTTGAAATAATAAATTTCATAGATTTAAAAATAAGTTTCTACAAATATAATAAATAGAAAACAGATAGAAAAGAATAATTAGGTGAGTTATTAACAACCATCAAAAGAATTTTATAAATATTTCGCTTTCACTTTTGTTCGACACAGATTATATTAATAGGATCAATTACCTATTACTTTTCATCAATTAAGTATATTTGTCAATAAATTTTTACCATGCGAAAACCACCAATCCATACAAGTTTTCTAAACGCTTTCCGAGGTGTTTTTTTAATGATAAAAAGTGAAAGAAATTTTCAGATTGAAATGTTAGCTTTTGGTATCAATCTGTTTTTAATTTTTTATTTGAAGCTTTCTTCAACAGATACCATTTTAATTTTAACCGTCTCGTTCGCAGTTTTATCCTCTGAAATTTTCAATACCGCTATAGAAAAACTCTGCGATATTGTACAGCCGGAGTTTGACAGAAGAATTGGTTTTATCAAAGATATTGCTGCAGGAGCTGTTATTTTAATGACAATTTTGTCGGTTGTTGTCGGAATTTTGATCTATTGGAAATATATTGAAGCTATTTTCCAACATATATAAATCCTGACTTTCCTGATTTAAAAAATGTTTCTATTCTTTTATAATCATCCACTTCATATTCGTCGGCTTTTAGAATTTCTTCTTCTGTAACTTCAAATAAAACACCTTCTACCTCATCCTCTACATTTCCGGAAAACACTAAAATCGGATGGTATTTCTGATTACTTTTTCGTAAAACTTCAGGATCTGTGATTTCCAGCATTTCAAGTTTAAAGCCCTTCAATACATCTTTTTCGCCTTTTAAAATCCGTCCGAAAGTTTCGATCTGAACCTGCTCTTTTGCAAAGTCCCGTAAGAAAATAAATTAAGCATTACAGATATTTTTCAATAATTGGGATTGCAATTTCAGCCATTATTCCATAGCCTTTTTCATTAGGATGAACGCCATCAGCCGAAAGTAAAATTTCTTTATCTTCTAAAAAAGCAGAATAAAAATCAACATAATGTAATGAATTTTCATCTGCGATATTTTTTAAAATTTGATTGTAAACCAAAACTTCATGATTTGTTCTCAGCTTTCCTGAAGCAACAACAACTCCATCTACGTTTTTAGAAAAAGGCAGAATGCTCACCAAATAAATATCATCGGAATATTTTTTTGCTTCCTGAATGGCAGCCAAAATATTCGTTTCAAACTTTTCCGGATTTACCATCTGAACTCCTTCTTTCATAGCCAGATCATTGGCTCCATAACCAATGAAAATGATATTTCCATCTGCAGCATTTCTTGCTTCCATTTCGTAAGGCATTCTTTTTAACAAACCTCCCGTTGTTTCGCCACCGATTCCGAGATTGAAAATAATCAATTCATTACTGCCCTCATTGTATTTTTGCAGGGCATATCTTTTCAGAATATCTACCCAACCGCCAAAAACGCCATCGTATTCTCCGTAAGTAATGCTGTCTCCGAAGAACAATCCGTACATCATCTTTTTCATTTGCTTTTTGAATGTTTATTATTTGATTTTAATTTAAATAAGAATTTCTGAGATGCTTCGACAGGCTCAGCATGAAACCTTGCTAATACTAACTGTTTTAACCTTTATGATACTAAAAATTGCATTCATTGCATTGAGCTTAATTAACCTTAACTTCTTAAATAAAATCTTAATGGTTTAATTAAAAATCAATCCAAAATTAGTGTAATATTTTTATGTGACTCTATAATTTCAATTAAAATTTCAAATAAGGTTTGCCCTTTTCCTTCAATCAATTCCAGTTTTGCTGAATTAATTTTACATTAAAAAGCTTTCCAATTCGAATTTTATTTTGATAAAATTCTTTTGTTGCAGTAAAACCCAGATCTTCTTTTGATTTTTGTGAATTTTTCCAGATAATATCAGTTTTTACTCCATACAAAACATCATTGAACCCGTCCAAAGTTCCTACTTTCCAATCCTCATTTTTCATAAAAAGTTGAGAAACTTCTTCGTAGAAACCTTCCAGATTTGAAAAATGACTGCCATTGATGACAGTCATTTTCTTTTTATTGTTATTTGAAGTATTCAACTCCATTTTTAAAGATATTGTGGTAATTCGCGGTTGGAATATTTTTCATCAATCCTTCTGCAAAACGTTCCGGATGTCCCATTCTACCGAAAATCTTTCCGTCCGGACTTGTGACACCTTCAATTCCGAACAATGAATTATTTGGATTGAATGGCATTCCGTGAGCAATGTTTCCTTCTAAATCTAAATATTGAGTTGCAATTTGTCCGTTTTCATACAACTTCTGAATTTCCGCTTCCGAAGCCATAAAACGACCTTCACCGTGAGAAATCGGAATGGTGTAAACTTGACCTTTCATTCCTTTTAGCCAAGGCGATTCATCGTTGAGAACTTTCACATTGACCATTTGAGAAATGTGTCTTCTGATTGCGTTATGAGCCAAAGTCGGAGAATTTTCATCTAAATCTTTAATTCTACCGTAAGGCAATAATCCTGATTTAACTAAAGCCTGGAATCCGTTACAGATCCCGATAATCATCCCGTCTCTGTCCAGCAATTCGTGAACTGCATTTCTCATTTTTTCGTTTTTCAAAACGTTGACAATGAATTTTGCAGAACCATCCGGCTCGTCACCTGCAGAAAAACCTCCTGAGAACGCCAGAATCTGAGAAGTTTTGATTTCTTCTACCCAAGCATCAATACTTTCATCCAATAACTGGTGATTGATGTTGATCAAAGGCAGACTACTGATCGCAGCTCCTTCTTTTGCGAAAGCGTTCAAAGTATCATATTCACAGTTTGTTCCCGGGAAAACCGGTGCAAATACTTTTGGCTGAGCAATTCCGTGTTTTTTAATAATGATATTTCTTGGATTGATCGAGTTTAATTTCTCGTCGATCTCAACTGTTATTTTTTCTTTTTCAATTGTTGGGAAGAGATTTTCAAATGTATTTGTGTTGGCAGCTAGAAGTTTATTGATAGTTGTTGGTTGATTGTTGATGGTTAAAACTTCATCAGCAACAACTTCTCCTATCAAATGAAGGCTCACAGAGCTTAATTCTTCTTTAGATTCAATAATTAAGCTACCGATATTTTTAGCTAATAAAACAGATTCATCAACCGTAACTTCAGCACCTAATCTGTTTCCGAAGCTCATTTTTGCCAAAGCAACTGCAACACCGCCTTCTTTCACCGTTTTCACAGAAACGATTTTTCCAGCTTTGATGTTTTCGAAAATAAATTCGTAAACAGTTTTTAAAGCATCATAATTCGGAAGTCTGTTTTCCTGAGCGATATGATTGAAGAAATAGATTTTATTCCCTTCAGTTTTAAATTCAGGAGAGATAATATTTTTCTTTTCTCCGTTTGCACAAGCGAAAGAAATCAACGTTGGCGGAACATTCAGATCCTGATACGTTCCACTCATTGAATCTTTTCCTCCGATTGCCGCTAAACCGAAATTGATCTGAGCATCATAAGCTCCTAAAAGTGAAGCCAAAGGTTTTCCCCATTTTTCAGGATTTTGCCCTAATTTTTCAAAATATTCCTGGAAACTGAATCTGATATTTTTATAATCGCCACCCATCGCAACGATTTTAGCAACACTTTCTACCACTGCGTAAGAAGCTCCCAACAAAGAATTCTGTTTAGAAATCTCCGCATCGAATCCCCAACTCGCCAAAGAAACTGTTTCGATATTTTTTGCTCCGATAATTGGCAATGTTTGAACACTTCCCTCCATCAAAGTCTGTTGGTATTTCCCACCTAAAGGCATCGCAACCGTAGTCGCACCGATTGATGAATCAAACATTTCCAACAAGCCTTTTTGGGAAGCTACATTTTTATCGCTTAATATTTTTAAGAAATTCTCTTCATTAAATGCAGGAGTTTCTTCTTTTACTTCATTAAGGTGCGTAATTTTAACTTCCTGACTTTTTGAACAACCGTTCGTATCAAGGAATGCTCTTGATAGATCAACGATTTTATCGCCTTTCCAGAACATCTGCATTCTTCCTGAATCGGTCACTTTAGCCACCTCAACAGCTACAATGTTTTCAGCTTCACAGAATTTGATAAATTGTTCTTTATCTTTTGGTTCAACCACAACTGCCATTCTTTCCTGAGATTCAGAAATAGCAAGCTCGGTTCCGTTCAAACCTTCATATTTTAAAGGTAAAACATCAAGATTAACTTCCAAAGAATCAGCGATTTCACCGATGGCCACAGAAACACCTCCGGCTCCGAAATCGTTTGATTTTTTAATCAGTCTCGTTACTTCAGAATTTCTGAATAATCTTTGTATTTTACGTTCTTCAACGGCATTTCCTTTCTGAACTTCAGAACTCATCGTGTGGATCGAAGTTTCATCCTGTTCTTTTGAACTTCCGCTCGCTCCACCAACTCCGTCTCGACCAGTCGCACCACCCAAAATAATGATAGAATCACCAGCTTCAGGTTTTTCACGTCTTACCCAATCCACAGGAACCGCTCCAGCAACGAAACCAACTTCCATTCTTTTTGCTTTGTAACCTTCATCGTAGATTTCAGAAACCATCGTAGTTGCCAAACCAATTTGATTACCGTAAGAAGAATATCCGTTTGCAGCCTGTTTTGTGATTGTTTTTTGAGGTAATTTACCCGGCAAAGTCTGATCAACAGACTCCAACACATCTGCAGCACCCGTTAATCTCATCGCCTGGAAAACGAAAGAACGTCCGGACAAAGGATCTCTGATCGCTCCTCCTAAACAAGTTGAAGCCCCACCAAAAGGTTCGATTTCCGTAGGGTGATTGTGCGTTTCATTTTTGAATAATAAATACCAAGGTTCTTTTTTACCATCGTATTCAGCTTCGATCTGGATGGTACAAGCGTTGATTTCATCTGAAACAACTAGGTTTTCTAAATTACCTGTTTTATGGAAATATCTTCCGCAAACTGTCGCCAAATCCATTAAAGAAATTGGTTTCAATTCGCGACCTAAGAATTTTCTTTTCTCGATATAATCATTGAAAATCGTTTCCAATGTATGCTTGAACTGTCCTTCAAATTCAATATTTGACAACTCTGTTTCAAATGTTGTGTGACGACAGTGATCGCTCCAATAGGTATCTAAAACTTTAAGTTCAGTTTCCGTAGGATTTCTGTTCTCGGATTTAAAATATTCCTGAATAAATTTTAAATCGTCTAAACCTAATGCAAAACCATGTTTATTAAAGAATTCTTCAAGCTGAGCATCATCAAAACTGATGAAATTTTCATGAACAATTACTTTTGACGGTGTTTCTTCTGCAGGAATGTCTAAAATTGATAAATCTTTTTCCTGAGATTCCACTTTATTGATTAAAAGGTCTTTTATTTTTACTAGATCAGATTCCGAAACACCTTCAAATTCGATTAGTTTTCCGCTTCTTACTTTAGAATTCTCATTTCCAGTCAATAAAGCAATACACTGTTGAGCGGAATCCGCACGCTGATCGTATTGGCCAGGTAAAAATTCTAAGGCGAAATAAATTCCCTGCGCAGGATTCTCCTCGATTAAAATATCAGTAACCGGATCTACAAAAGTACTGTTAACCACTTTTTCGAACTCACCGTCATTTAATCCAAAAATATCGTAAACGTTATACACTTTTACGCTTTGGATAGACGGAACCACCGCTTTTACTTCATCAAAAATTTTTGGACTTTCCACATCGAAAATTCCTCTTTTTTCTACGAAAATTCTTTTGTTTTGAGACATTAGATGTCAGATATTTATTAGATTTATTTTTAATTTTAAATTGTCATTCCCAAGAACTATAAATCTATTCAAAGATTCTTCATTTCGCATACTCCATTCAGAATGACAGACACAAAAAAATGCAGCCGAAGCTGCATAGATTATACTTTAAGATCAGCCTCTAATCCTATCAAGTCTTTGTTTTGATCAATAATCGGCTGGACTTCATTTGCAATGAACTCTTCCGTCTGAATTGGTGCAAAACCAATGAAGTTTTTAGGATCAAGAACTTCTTTTAATTTTGATTTATCCAGTTTTAATGAATCGTCATTTAAGATTCTTTCGATAAGGTCATTTTCTTTTCCTTCTTCTTTTACTTTTTTCGAAGCTTCCATAGAATGAACTCTGATTACTTCGTGGATTTCCTGACGGTCACCACCAGCTTTCACTTCTTCCATGATGATGTATTCTGTCGCCATGAAAGGAAGTTCTTCCATAATATGCTTGTTGATTCTGTTCGGATACACCACAATTCCGTTCATGATATTGTTCCAGATCAATAGAATTGCATCAACTGCTAAGAACGCCTGAGGAATTGTTAATCTCTTGTTTGCAGAATCGTCCAACGTTCTTTCAAACCATTGAGTTGAAGCCACCATTGCGGAACTTGTCGTTAAAGACATTACGTATTTTGCCAACGCTCCGATTCTTTCGCTTCTCATTGGGTTACGTTTGTAAGCCATTGCCGATGAACCGATTTGGTTTTTCTCGAACGGTTCTTCAATTTCCTTAAGATTTTGAAGTAAACGTAAATCGTTTGTAAATTTATGTGCTGATTGCGCGATATTTCCTAATAAAGCAACAACTTTAGCATCGATTTTCCTGTCATAAGTCTGTCCGGAAACTCCGAAAACTTTTTCAAAACCGAATCTTTTTGACAATTCTTTATCTAGGTGCTTTACTTTAGAATAATCTCCGTTGAAAAGCTCTAAGAAACTTGCCGCCGTTCCAGTCGTTCCTTTCACCCCTCTGAATCTCAACGTTTCCAAGAAGAAATCAAGCTCTTCAATATCAAGAACCAGACTCTGTAACCAAAGTGTAGCTCTTTTTCCAACAGTCGTTAATTGAGCTGGTTGGAAATGTGTGAATCCTAACGTTGGAAGATCTTTATATTGAATAGCAAAATCTGCTAAGTTTTTCATCACGTTAACCAACTTTTTCTTCAAGATTAAAAGTCCGTCACGAATCTGAATTAAATCTGTATTATCTCCTACAAACGCTGAAGTTGCTCCCAAGTGAATAATTCCTTTTGCAGAAGGCGCCACATCACCATAAGCGTGAACGTGAGCCATTACATCATGACGGAATTTTTTCTCGTATTCTGCTGCTTTTTCATAATCGATGTTTTCAGCATTGGCTTTCAATTCGGCAATTTGCTCGTCTGTAATATCCAGGCCAAGGTCTTTTTCTATTTCAGCAAGGGCAATCCAAAGCTTTCTCCAATTCTGGAATTTATTGTTGTGAGAAAAGTTAAATAACATTTCTTCGCTTGAATAGCGTTCTTCCAAAGGATTTTTGTAGGAATTCATTCTTTTCTTTTACTTTTTTTAGATATGCAAAAATACTATTTTTCAGTGAGAGATAAAAATTAAGGCAGTTGATTTACTATTTTTATTAGAATAATCCAAAAGAACCTATTTTTAATGGGGTTACAACCATAATTACAAGAAGTTTTTAATTAAACACTCCATTTTCATTAGCCCCGATTGTAATGAAAATCCTTTTTTGAAAAAAAAGATTGAAATGAAAAGCGGGAAACAGCTCCGAAAAATAATTATGGTTGTTAGTTGATGGTTGATGGATTGCTCTTTAGAGTATTTTATGCAAAATATTGTTCTTATTAAAAACAAAAAAGCCACTCTTTCGAATGACTTTAAATTTATTGATAAATGACAGCATCATTTTTCTTAATCTGATATCCTGCTTTTTTATAAGGAACTAAAGTATAGGTGTCTTTTATATGACTTCCACTTTTCCAAAGTTTTTCTTTACCCTGCCTGTCAAGAATAATACTTTTGGCACTTGCATCGGGAATAAAAACCTCAGCTTTCTTCATGTCTTTACTAAAAATAACTGCCGTCATTGTAGTATAACTTTTGTCTGAGCTTACTTCTTTTAGCTTAATTTTCTGCTCGAAAACCCTTACACAATTATTTTTGATTTGTGAATAGGTATATCCCGCAGAAGCTTTACAGCCATGAACATCTTTGTCTCCTCCGACAACCGGAGCTTTTTGTGCAAACACAAAGGAGGCAAAGAACATTGCTCCAAATAAAATTGTTTTTTTCATGTTTTTAATATTTAAGTTTATAGTCTGGTTAAATTTATACCAAAATAGGATATCAGTTTATTTTATTCTAAATTACAAAAAAAGCCACTCAATTTGAGCGGCTTATAAAAATTTATTTTGTCCAATTGATTTTTGAATGTTTCACGTCGGAAGAGTTAGTCCCGATCATAATATCAAATTCTCCGGGTTCCCAATCGTATTTTAAATCTCCGTTGTAGAATTTCAAATTTTCAGGAGTAATATCGAAAGTCACATTCTTAGATTCTCCTTTTTTCAACATTACTTTTTGGAATCCTTTCAGTTCTTTTACCGGTCTTGTTATACTTCCCACCATATCTCTGATGTACAATTGAACAACTTCTGCTCCGTCATAATTTCCTGAGTTGGTTACTGTAACTGAAGCCTGAATCGTCTGGTTTCCTTTTGGATTTGTATTGGAAACCGTCATATCAGAATAATTAAATTTGGTATAACTCAAACCATACCCAAACGGATACAAAGGGGTATTACATTCATCCATGTAATTAGAACGGAATCTCTGATATTCGCATTTATCAACCAATGCCTGATCTAACGGGCGACCTGTGTTTTTAGCATTATAGTAAATAGGAACCTGCCCTAAGCTTCTCGGGAATGTCATCGGTAATTTTCCTGAAGGATTTACTTTTCCGAAAAGAACGTCTGCAATTGCATTTCCTGCTTCCGAACCAGCAAACCAAGCATTCAGAATAGCATCAGGAGTATCTTTTACATTCGTCAAAGCCAAAGGACGACCTGTGAAAAGCACCATTGCGATTGGTTTTCCTGTTTTCTTTAATTCATTTAACAAATCTACCTGAGACTGAGGAATCGTAATTTCAGTTCTTGAAGAGGATTCCCCACTCATTTCTGCTGATTCTCCTATTGCCAAAACAATAACATCCGATTTTTTTGCAATATCAACCGCTTCTTTCAACAGCTCCTCTTTTGAACGGTTATCTCTGTCGGTTTTTTTACCGTGAGCCGCATAAATATCTTCTAATTTTGCGTCATAATCAATATTAGCTCCTTTAGCAGATAGGAATTTTACTTCTTTACCATAATTCGCCTGAAGACCCTGCATTAAATTAACTGAAATCGCATGTTTTGTAGCCACACTCCAGGTTCCTGCCATATTCATAGAATTATTTACTAATGGTCCGATTACCGCAACAGTTCCTGATTTTTTCAAAGGCAGTACCTGATTTTCGTTTTTCATCAATACCATCGATTGAGCAGCTGTATTTCTTGCGATATTCCGGTTTTCCAAATTGTAAACCTCTTTTTCCGCCAATTTTGCACTTCCATATTTGTAAGGATCATCAAATAAACCTAAATCATATTTCGCTTCAAGGATTCTTCTTGCTGCCATATTGATTTCAGATTGTGTGACTTTTCCTTCTGATAAAGATTTTTTCAAGGTTGTTAAAAATCCTTCTCCTACCATGTCCATATCCACTCCTGCTTTCAGTGCCAAAGCTGAAACCTGCTGAAGATCTCCCATTCCGTGATCAACCATCTCGTTGATTCCTGTATAATCGGTAACAACGAAACCTTTAAATTTCCACAGATTTCTTAAAACGTCAGTTTGCAGCCATTTATTTCCGGTTGCCGGAACTCCATCTACTTCATTAAAAGAAGCCATTACAGAAGCTACACCAGCATCAACAGCTGCTTTGTAAGGCGGAAAATATTCATTGAACATTCTCACATGGCTCATGTCAACCGTATTGTAATCCCTTCCTGCTTCACCCGCTCCATATAATGCAAAATGCTTTACACAAGCTAAAATCGTATTTCCTATAGAAAGATCTTTTCCCTGATAACCATACACCATATTTTTAGCAATTTCACTTCCTAAATATGGATCTTCACCAGAACCTTCCGAAACTCTTCCCCATCTTGGCTCACGGGAAATATCCACCATTGGAGAGAATGTCCAGTTAATCCCGTCAGCGGAAGCTTCTCTTGCCGCCACTCTTGCTGACTGCTGAACCAAATTCATATCCCAGGAAGCAGCTAACCCCAATGGAATTGGAAAAGTTGTTTCATAACCGTGAATAACATCCATCCCAAAAATCAAAGGAATTTTCAGGCGGCCATTTTCTACAGCAACTTTTTGAACGGCTCTGATTTTTTCAGCTCCTTTTATATTAAATAGTCCACCCACTAAGCCTTGCTCTACCTTTTTTCCAATATCCGAGCTTTTAGCTAATCCTGTAGTAAAATCTCCTGAACTTGGTAAGTTTAGCTGACCGATTTTTTCATCTAATGTCATTTTAGATAAAAGATTGTCTACAAAAGCTTTCTTTTTAGACTGATATTGAGCCGTCTGATAAGACTGAACAGGCTTCGTTACCATTTCCTGCGCCGAAAATACAGGAGCTAATGCTAACGTTGCAATTACAATTAACTTTTTCATAAATCTATCTTCTTTAATTATAGTTTCTTTTTTTATTAATAATTTATTTTAAACGCAAAGCCCGCAAAGATTTTCTTTAAAATTATTCTGCATATTTTTCGTTCGCAAAGGCGTTTCACTCAGCAAAGACTTCTTGTATAAATATTTATACTAAATTATTTCTCTTTTCTTTTTGATAGCATCCATTCATACAATTTAGGATCAGAATAGGTTGAATCCCACGAATTATGATTATCATTTGGGAAAATCGTCAGTTCCGCAGATGGATTAACCGGATGAAGTTTTTGATAAAAATTGAATGCATTCTCTGGTAGAACCACATCATCCATTCCGCCATGGAAAATTTTCATATTTAAATTCTTGTACTGATCGATGTTTGCATACATTACTCTGTCTGTTGGAGCACAAACTGAAACTACAGCAGCAAACATTTCCGGATGCTCCATTGCCAGTTTTAATGTTCCCCAACCTCCCATAGAAAGCCCAGTAAGATAAATTCTGGAAGCATCAATCTTATATTTTTCCTGAATCTCTTTAATCAAATGATAAACCGTTACGGTATCCCACCAAGTATTTTCCGGACATTGAGGAGCTAAAATCGCTACAGGCTCCTTTATCAAATGTTTATAGGTAAAAGGGCTGTGGGCTTTTACAAGTTCTAAATTACTCCCTCTTTCACCGGAACCATGCAGAAATACAATTAACGGAACATTTCCTTTTGCCTTTTGAGGATAATCAAGAATGTAAGAGATTTTTTCCTGTCTTTTAATTTCTTTATTCAATTCCGCCTTGACCTCCTGAGCATTGACACTCAATGATAGTGGCAGAAGCAGAAGCGGTAAATGGATTAGTTTTAAATTCATTTTAATATTCAGATTTTGTTTGATTTTTAACATGCTTCAGATTAAAATACCATTAAGCTCTTAAAAAGATCATTTGATGTTATATTTCTCAGATTTGAAACTTAATTTCTTCAATCCCTGTTGGATTTCAGGAGCATTCATGAATAATTTCCATAAAAATCCAGTTCTGTAGTTTTCAATCATCGGAGCAATAGTCCCCTGATCGATTGCCAAATATCTCGGCGTGGTCCAGTTGTTATAATTGATTGAAGTTGCATCATAAGGTCCCGCAGAACCAATAAATTCAGGTTTCTGAGTGTACATAAATCTCAGGAAATCCATAGATTCTTTTGGTAAATACGGAAAACTGCTCAAAGCCGCCGTGGGAGTAATTACCCCACGGTCATTTTGTGGAAAGTGTGCATCATAACCTACACTTCCATCCTCATTTCTTGAATACCCAGCTGTTAATCCCCAATAATTCGGACCATAACCTTTCCAGCCTTTTGGATTTTCAACACAATATTTATAATCGATAAGCACCTGATTTTTATTTAAATCAAAATAATTTTTAATTAATTTATCAGATAAGTTCGTTGGGTCTAAACCAATATAAGAATATTGAGTCCAAAACAACGGTCCTCCATATTCTTCAGCCCCATTGTGCTTGACATACATCGGAAGCCCGTATTTTTCTTTATCTGAAAGATAAGTACCGTTTCTTGTCCATCCTTTGTAATAGGTTTCTGAGTCTATAGAGTAAGTGGGTGAAGATGCCGCTAAAATATAAGTAACAAGACATTCATTATAGCCCTGAAGCGGAAAATTCATTTCCCACTGATATTCCAGAGACCAGTGCCAGTAAAGAACTTTTTCTCCTCCTTTCGTATACCAGTTCCACTGAATACCTTTCCAAAGCTCATCACATTTTTTAGCCAGTGCTTTTTCCTCCGCATTTCCGTTTTTGAAATATTCACGAACCATCAAAATTCCTGAAGTAAGAAATGCTGTTTCCACCAAATCTCCGCCATTATCTTTTTTTCCAAACGGAACAGTCTTTCCGGTTTCTCCATTGATCCAGTGTGACCAAGCCCCTTTGTAACGGTCTGCTTTTGCAAGAAAATCCATCATAGTTGTCAATCGTTTCACCGCATCTTTTCTGGGAACAAAGCCCCGCTCAACTCCAACCAATATTGTTGCTAAACCAAATCCTGATCCTCCCGTTGTCACAACGTGTTTATCATTATCCGGATAGATATCGTCTTCGTGATAGCGCTCTCTTCCCAACATTGAATTGGGTTCCGCATAATCCCAGAAATATTTCAAAGCATCCTTCTGAACCCTGCTCATCAGCTGTTCATCGGTAATATTGCTTTTTACAGCTTCAATTTTTGAAACCTCTTGTTTAGCATTTTGAGAATTCTTGCAGGAAAAGGCAAATAGTGATGCTGCAATGATGGGTAATAGTATCCTTTTCATTGTATCATTTTTTTATTGGAATATAAAAGAAGAGGAGAACTTTCATTCTCCTCTAAAGTTTATCAGTAGTTATTAATAACCAGGGTTTTGAACAAAAAGTCCGTTACTTTGATTCATTGCATCTAAAGGAATTGGGAAAAGTTCATTTTTTCCTACCTTAAACCCTTTAGGTCCTAAATAAGTAGCTGCTTGTCCTGTTCTTACTAAATCTGGAAATCTATCCATTTCCATTGCCAACTCTACTCTTCTTTCTTGCCAGATTGCATTTCTTAGAGCAGCCTGAGTTGAAGCTGTAGTATTAGGCAATTGAGCTCTTGTTCTCACTTTATTAATATTTGTAATCGCAACCGCCGTGTTTCCTAATTCGTTTGCAGCTTCCGCATTGATTAAAAGAATATCAGCAAATCTTAAAATTCTTATATTTTGAATAGATCCATATCCACAACTGCTATTATTAAGAGCTTTTGGAACGTATACTTTCTGATTCCACATATTTCCTGCTTGAGGATCTCCTTTATGAATCAAATCTCCTTCCGGGGTTGTCTCTCCTTCTCTCAGAATCGTCAGTTCTTTTCTGATATCTCCTGGTTCAAATGCATTTTCCAACTCTGTTGTCGGAGTAAAGAACCCCCATCCAAACTGATTTCTTACTCCCTGTACTTCAGCATACTGACTTCCTGCAGATGAACCTAAAGAAGGATCACAACCACAGTTCACTTCAAATACAGATTCTGACCCAAATTCTCCAGCAGGACGGAATAAATGATTAAAATCAGGATCAAGAGAGTACCCTAAACTGATTACCTGGTTTGAAGTCTCGTACGCTTTTTGGTAGTCTTTCATATAAAGATATACCTTTGAAAGCAATCCTAAAGCACCTCCTTTAGTTACTCTTCCAAGATCTGATGCAGGATAAGTCTGAGGTAAAACTGCAGCTGCAGCAGTAAGATCTGAAACAATAAAATTATAAACTTCCGCTGCTGAGTTTCTTGCTTTTACATAATTTCCATCTGCAGGCAATCCATCATATATTGGAACTCCACCATAAATTCTTACCAAATTAAAATAGAAATAGGCTCTCAACATTCTAGCTTCAGCTACCAGTCTGTTTTTAAGATTTTCGTCCATTGCAATTTTAGGAACGTTGGTAATCACCTGATTTGCCCTGTTAACTGCCTGCCATTGACCAATCCAATATCCTCTTACCCCGTCATCACTTATGGTAAATGTAAAGTTGTCATAAGCATTGATAAATGATGCGTCTCCGGGATTAGATCCTTTTTCAACATCGTCGCCCGTCACTCCAAATACATACTGCGCAGGAAAACCCGAATTTTCCCAACTTCTTAAAAAACTGTAAATCGCACTAGTTGCCTGCATCGCATCATCCTGTGTTGTGAAGAAATTCGATGCATCAGTTCGTCCTTCATCCTTAATATCTACAAAATCATTGTTACAACTCACAATCAGTGATAATATAGAAAGTGTTAAAAATATTTTTTTCATGATCTTTTAATTAAAATGTTAAGTTCATACCAAATGTATAAATTGCAGAAATCGGATAAATATTATTATCAATTCCCATCTGTACTCTATCCGTATTTGTAATTTCTGGTGAGAAACCATGATACTTAAAGCTAGTCCACGGGTTCTGTGCACTTACATATAATCTTAGCTTTGTAATTGACAGAGCATTTGCAAAAGCTTTTGGTAAATTATACCCAACCTGAATATTTCTGATTCTGATATAACTACCATCCTCTACGTAGAAGCTGTTAGGTAAAATAATTGATTGATTAGAAGTAATCATAGAATTCGTATTGGAAGTACCCGCTCCATGCCATCTGCTATTATACATATCTAAATCCCACGTTTCATTTCCATAACGTTGTTCACGATTGTAGTTGTAAATTTTATTACCAAATACACCTTGGAAGTCAATACCAATATCAAACGAATAAACATTAAAATTAACACCAAAACCATAAGTCCCCTTAGGAATTGGACTTCCTAAGAATGTTTTATCTCTAGAATCAATAATTCCGTTACCGTCCTGATCAGCAAATTTAAACCATCCTGCTTTTGCTCCACTCTGCCCTGATGCAGCCGCTTCTGCGTCTGTTTGGAAAACACCTGCAACCTGATAGCCATAATAAGAACCAACCGCCTGACCTTCTTGTAATCTTACAATAGAATTTCCGAATAAACTAGCTCCTGTTTCCAAATATGAACCACCATATACTGATGTAATCTTGTTTTTAAGCGTCGTAAAATTACCATATACTCCAAAACTAATGTTTTCATTAATTTTTGTATTGTAATTCGCGGAAATTTCAAAACCTCTGTTATTAAAAGAATAGGCATTCGTATAAAAACTATTCCAGTTACTTGCTCCAGATACGGTTCCTTGAGTTACAGCATACACTACATTTTTAGAATCTTTATCATAATAAGCTGCATCAATTTTAAGCTTATTATTCAATAATGCCATCTCTAAACCTACATCTTTTCCAGTTGTTGTTTCCCAACCAATACTAGGATTAATGAACTCTGTGATAGTTTGAGCTGGATAGCCAACATTTCCAAAATACGCACCACTTCCAATAATAGTTGTATTTGAATTAAATTTTCTTGTTACATTAGGATTTCCTAATTCACCATAACTAGCTCTCAGTTTTAGTAAATTGAAGACGTTTTGATTACTCATAAAATCTTCTTTAGATATTACCCAACCAGCACTTATTGCAGGAAATACTTTAGCCCTGTCTACACTAATTTGAGAACTCGCATCTCGACGTATAGAGGCATTAACTAAATACTTACCTTTATAATCATAGTTAAGTCTTCCGAAGAAAGATTCAATTCTCTGCTGATCTTGCTCTACACTTAAATCTGATCTATCTACACCATCAACATGAAAAATATCTGTTCCGTTTGAAATACTTAAAGAGCCATTTGTTCCATCATACTTAACACCTCTTGAAGACCAATAATCTTGTGAAAGCGAAGTTCTTGTTCTTGAGAAACCTCCAAGAATATCAAAATTATGATTGCCAAAACTCTTTTTCCAGTTAATTGTATTATCCCAAACGTAATTTCTGTTTCTGTAATTTCTCGTAACTAAAGTCGAAGGCACCTGATTAGCAACAGGAACATAAGTAAGCGTTGGAGTATACTCATATTGACTAGGGCTATAGTTATCACTTGAATAACTGATTCTAAATGTGAAATCTTTCAAAAATTTCAATTCTCCCCAAACATTATTAAGCAATCTTTCTTCTCTTTTTTGAGAACGGTAAAGATCCAACTGTGCTCTTGGATTCACTATAGAATATCCATTAAAATACTGATAGTCTCCTGTAGCAGGATTCATTGTTGAAAATATTGGTGGAGCAATAAATGCTGTCAACAAAGGATTCTGTGCAATATCAGTACGCATTTTGGAAAAACTGAAATTATCTCCAATTGTAATATTATCAGTTATTTTATAGCTAAGATTTAATTTAGTATTAAATCTATTAAAACCACTTCCGGAATTTATTCCCTGCCCTGCAGCAAGATTTCCTTCATCCTGAAGATACCCTACACTAGCATAATAGTTCAGTTTTTTCCAACTTCCTGTTGCAGAGAAATCATTAGAGTTTATTATGCTTGTTCGTAAAATCTCTTTGTACCAATCCGTATCTGCCGGAAAATCTGCCCTTGAAATAGAACCTGCACTAGAACCATTATCATTCATCAGCTTTTCATTATACAACTCTATATACTGATCAGAATTAACCATTTTAGGTACATTCGTAACTTTTTTTATTCCTATATAAGAATTAAAACTGTAAGAAGGTTTTCCTTTTCCGGTTTTAGTTTTAATGATTACAGCTCCGTTAGCAGCCTGAGCTCCAAAAATAGCTAAAGACGAAGGATCTTTCAAAATACTCATTGATTCTATATCCTGAGAATTAAGATAAGAAATATCAGTCGTAATCATTCCATCTACAATGAATACCGTATTTCCTGTTAAAGAGCCGACACCTCTAATATCTATTCTTGGAGAACTTCCCGGGGTCCCCGAGTTCGTAATGTTTACCCCTGCCAATTTTCCTTGGATAGAACTAATTGGATTAGCATTAGGCTTGTCTGCAAGATCTTTTGCAGAAACAGTACCAATACTTCCGGTAACATTTTCTTTTTTCTGAGATCCATAACCAATGAGTACCACTTCCTCAATTTTCTGTTCCTTAGTTACAGAATCTTTTTTAGGAGCAACCTGCGCATTGACATTCATACCAAAGTATAGAACAGCAATGAGACATGAATACTTTAAATCACGTTGTTTCATATAGTTTAATTTTATTCGTACAATCAAGTCAGGATAAAAACTTTTCAGTTTTTATGGTCTTTTATGGGAAAATCTTTATTCTCAAAAAAAGACATTAGTCAAAAGTAAAAAAATATCCTAAACAATGTTAAAGTTACTTAAAAAATAATATTAAATGACATTAAATGAATAAAAAATCAAAAAAAATATTAAATAACTGAAATTGTCACAATAAAAAATAAATATAATTAAATTATTCATACCAACAAAAACCTTCAAAAATCATAAAAAACACCAAAAAACAGCTATCAATGCTTCGTTTTAAAGCTTTAAGATTTTTTTTGTGTTGGAAAGGGAATAAATACTGTTATTTTTCGTTAAATCTTTACCTTTGGTTCGGTATTTGAAACCATTAAGAATAATTATCAAGATTCATGAAAAAGTACATTATTGCCGCAAGTTTAATAATAGGAACAGGAGCCATCATATCATCGATTACTCATTCCTGCACTTCCTTAGCGACAAGCGATTTAGGATTATCGGTCATCAGAAATATTTTATTAAACGGTATCGACAAAGGAGCACAAGTCTACGGAAACAGAGAGGCTTTTCTTCAAAATAACCTTGTAGATAAAGCTTTACCTAAAGAGTTAAGAGATATTAATTCAACGCTGGAAAAAATAGCACCCTCTTTGGTAAAAAAAGAAAGAGAATATATTGCTGATGCTGCCGTATACACAGTAAACATCTCGAAACCCATTCTTCAAAATGCTGTTCACAGCTTAAATGCTCAGGATGTTACAAGAATTATTCAGGGAGAGAAAGGCACAGCAACTCTTATTTTAAAGGAAAAAACCTCCCAACAACTTATTGCTGCTATTTCTCCCAAAGTAGAGGAAGAGCTTAACAAGTACGGAATAGTAAAAACCATTAATACAGCTTTATCCGGAAGTAATCTTCTGGGAAGCCTATTAGGAGGAAATCAATCCAACGTAAATGCCGGCGGATTGAGTACATTAGCTTCAGAGCAATTGGTAAACGGAATTTTTAATATTATTGAAGATTATGAAATCCAAAACTCCAAATCGCTTTTAGGTCCGCTTGGTAAATAGGAAAAAAATTGCTATATTTATATATAACTTTATAATTGCAGATGGATATATTACAAGGAAATCAACATGCAAGCCCAGAGGATTTTTACAAATCTCTAAAGGCTAAACTGGAAGATCACCACGATTTTCCGGAAGATTATTTATTCAAATTTATCATTCCTACAGATCAGTCGAAACTTACCGAAATATACAAGGTTTTCGACGGCATTAAATTTACACTAGGGAACCGTGAAAGTAAAAACGGAAAATACACAGCCTGCAATATCAATGCATTTGTTTTAGATGCTAATCAGGTAGTTGCGATCTACCAAGAGGTTGCGAAAATAGAAGGAGTAATCTTATTATAATAAAAAGTCAGCGGAAATGCTGACTTTTATTTTTTTGATATGATAAAATTAAATTATTTATTTCCTACGAAGCTTTTCACATTTTCAAAAGGCCTTCCCATGATTGCTTCAGAACCTTTTATCAAGATAGGGCGCTGAATGAGAGACGGATTTTTTGACAAAACTTCAATCCAGGCTTCATCTGTAAGCGGCTTACCCACGAAGTTATCCGTATACAACTTATCTGTTGCCCGTATAATATAAGAAACATCTTTCCCCAGCTTCTTCAAAACTGTTTTTATTTCTAAAATACTTAAAGGATCTTTGATAATATCAATGATTTCAAACGGGATATTATTCTGCATCAAATATTCTAATGCTTGGTTTGATTTTGAACAGTTTCCGTTATGCAGAATTTTAATCATCTTTCTGTTTTATGATATTATTTTTTTTAAAACAAGCCATTCAGTTCAGCCTCTATTTTTTCTAAAATAAAGCCGAAATCTTCAGGTTTTTCAACAAAATCCAGATCATCAACTTCTATGATTAGAAGTTTTCCTTCTGTATAATTGGAAATCCATTTTTCATATTTTTGATTCAGTTTAGATAAATATTCTATACTGATGGATGCTTCATACTCCCTTCCTCTTTTATAAATCTTTTTTACCAGATTCGGAACATCGGATTTTAGATAAATCAACAGATCCGGAGCAGAAACAAAAGATTTCATCAGATTGAATACGGAAGCATAATTATTGAAATCCCTATCTGAAAGAAGATTCATATCGTTCAGGTTTTCCGCAAAAATATGAGCATCCTCATAGATCGTGCGATCCTGAATAATATTTTTTCCGCTTTCTCTGATTTCTTTTACCTGACGGAATCTACTTCCCAGAAAATAAATCTGCAAAGCAAAACTCCATTTGCTCATATCGGCATAAAAATCTTCCAAATAAGGGTTATGATCTACATCCTCAAACTGAGCATCCCAACCGTAATGTTTAGACAACATTGTAGTTAAAGTCGTTTTTCCCGCTCCAATATTTCCTGTAACTGCAATATGCATCCTTGTATCGTATTTAACTGATGATTATAAATTATCTACTCCTAATGACTGAACCTGCGAAACCTCTTCCATAAGCTTGATTAAATCCGGCTGTTCTTTTTTCTCTTTATGTTCCTCCGGATTTTCATTTTTCTTTGGAGTTGTTTCCGGTTCTGCCGGAGGTTTGGTTTCCTTGTTATTTTCAAGGGTGTAAAGATAAAGTTTGTTGGCTTTGATTTCAAAATAAGCAAGCGTGTTTTTATCCACAATTTGCGCATCAGGATCATTGAAAATCTTAACCAATTCTTTACCCGGAATATATCTTAAAATCGTATTTTTAGTGATTATTAAGATCATATCATTTTCTCTTCTGAAACGTTTCCCGTTTTCTACCTCAGCCTCAAAAAGCTTTTCAAATTTCAGACTAAATACCCTAAATTGCTTTTTGGTCAGGATATAGACCTTATTATCATATACTAAAAGATCAATAAGGTCGTCAAAATTAGCATCAAAAGGATAAGAATTGATCATCGTCTCGTTTCTGAAGTTGTATTGAATAAGACGCTTCATACTTTCGTCCATCAGCCAGATCTGCTGTAAATCTTCTGCGTAGGCATATTTTATAAAGCTGAATTTCTGCTTAAAATCTACCCGCTGTATTTCGTTTAAGTTCTGATCTACAAATTTCAGCTCCTGAGCGTTTTCAGAAAACAGAGCCACACTCAAAGGATTCTGGACATTTTGGGGTTTAAAAGGTACAGTAAGCATCATTTTTCCGATCTGCTTTCCGGTAGAATCGTATTTTGTAAAACTGAAGTCTTTATTCTTATAAATATACAGGTTACCATAATCATCAGCCAGCATATCTCCTGCTTCCTTAAGCTTAAGACTATCTAAAGGAAGAGTCTTCTGTGCAGACAATGAACAGAAAAAGAAAAATAATATAATTTGTAAAAACTTCACTCAGTTTTTTTATACGGTCAATATACTAAAAAAACACAACTCAAAAGATTGTCAAAGGTAATGGAATCATTTTTAAAATGACTATTTCAGCGGAATCATTTTATACTAATTTTTGATGGCTACTTCATAGATTACGGAACAGAATCAACAGGTTCTTTTCATTGAATTTTTAATCTTGTCCAAAAATAGGATTTTTCTATTATAAAAAAAGCGCTCCATAGGAACGCTATATTTATGTTTAGGAGATCACCGATTATTCTTTAATGGCTACCTCATATATTTTTGACCAGTTTTTACCGGTTACCAGCATATTATCTCCTTTAAAAGTAATTCCGTTTAATACATCATCACTTCCTTTTGTATTTTGTTTGGCAATTTCAGTAAAATCAAATTTTCCTATAACCTCCCCGTTTTCCGGATTGATTTTTAGGATAATAGGCTTTTGCCAAACATTTGCATAGATAAATCCATTATGATATTCCAGCTCATTCAACTGGTCGTAAGCCTGAGAGCTTCCCGCAACTGCAATATATTTTACCAATTTGGATGGATCGTTCGGATTTAAAAAATACAATAGCTTACTTCCGTCCGAAGCGATCAGATTTTTACCGTCATACGTCAATCCCCAACCCTCTCCAAATACATTCGGATATGCAAATTCTTTTAATAATTTTAAAGAGCTTTTATCGTAAATATATCCTTTTTTACTTTGCCAGGTCAACTGATATACTTTATCTCCTACAATGGTACTTCCTTCAGAAAAGTCTTCCTGAGGCTGTTTTGTGGAAGCAAGGGGCGTTGTCGTTCCCAACGTATACTTCAGAATTTGTGAAGATCCGTTCTGCCCGTCACTTTCATAAATTGTATTTCCTTCAATCTGGAAACCCTGTACGAAGTTTTTAGGATCATGAGGATATTCCGCTACGATTTGATAGGCAATATTTTTTTCAGGACTTTTCGCAAAGACATTAATGGTAGCATCCTGGTTCAAAGTTTCTCCTCCTTTTGTTTTTATATTGAAAGTAACAGCATTATCTCCTAATGTAAAAAATTTAGGATCTACTGTTAAATCTGTAGTTTCTTTATCTCCGAAACTTACAGTGATACTTTCTGCATTATCCGTCACTTCTTTAGGAAGGTTCAGCTTATCTCCAAAATGATATCCTTTTGCTTCCATAGAATTGTTATAATCACTTAAAGTACTTAAGATCTTTTCATCTTTATTACATGAAGCCAATAACAAAATTGCAGCAAAACCTGCTATGATATTCTTTTTCATTGAATTTCTAAATATTTCCCCAAAAATAGCAAAATTTATTCCTCCTTGCTAATTTCATCAATATGTTGACCAAATTGTAATATATATCCGTTATTGTCATATACTGCAAACTCTCTCATTTCCCAGTCGAAAGTCTCAATTTCGTAGCAGACTTTTGCTTTTGTTTTCAAATCTTCCCAAAGCTCATCCACATGATCTACAGTAAAATAAAATGAGCCTGTAAAGCCTATTCCTTTAAAATCTTCATGCTGATTCGGTTTCGTAAGCATAATTTCTATTCCGTCTTTCTCCAGGGAAGCCCATTGCCAGTCATCATTTCTTTCCTGCAATGTAAATCCCAGGACGTGAATATAAAAACCAATAGTATCCTCCAGGTTTTCTGTCCATAAAATAGGACGAAGTGATTTATATTTTGACATATTTTTAGTTTTCCAGATAAGATTTTAAACTTTGCTTCAGAATTCCATTCCAGCCATCTGCAAAAGCTTCTCTGGAAAAGTTTACTCCCAATTCCTTCAAATGATCAATATCATCATGAATAAGTGTGACCGATGTTTCTTCTCCTTGTTGATTCAGTTCCCAGGTTACAGTAGTTATTCCGTCCGACAGTTCCGGATAAGACCAGGTATGTTTAAGCTTTTTATGAGGAATGATTTCCAATATTTCTCCCTGGTGATGATATTTCCTTTCTTCCCCGGGTTCATAGAAATTAAAGATTTTTCCTATTTCCGGTTCAAAATCGGGAATATCAAAATACCAGAATTTCATTTCCTGTTTATCGGTCAAAGCCTTCCAGACTTTTTCAACCGGAGCTTTTATATTGTACTGAACTATAATTGGAATACTCATTATAATCTTATTGAATAGAGGTTCTTATTTTAGTTTATCCATGAGAAAAACCTGTGATTTTAGCCTCATCGAAATCAAGCTGCATTTCAATGGTTCTCATGACATGATCGTCAAATATTTTTTCACGTTTCAGGCGGTGAAGCTCGTTTCTCTGAGCCTGAATAATCTGTCTCATTACATCTTTATTTTCATTCATCGCCGTTACATAATCTCCTGTTGTTGCCATACATTGTGCTTTATCTGCCATCATCATCATTTCATTTTCCAGTTTATGTTTCTGATGTTGTACCAAACTGTTTTTTTTGGCCAGTTCCAAAAAGTCATTATCAAGTTTATGCAAAGCCGTTTCTTTTAATTTTCTCATTAAAATTACTTCCTGCTTTTCTTCAGGCAGCTCGCTTCCCGCGTCACTTATTTTTAAAAACTTTAAAATCGGTGTAAGAAGTAATCCTTGTCCAACCAAAGTAATCAAAATAATCACAAAAGTGACAAACAAAATGATGTTTCGGTGTGGAAAAGCTTCTCCATTAGGTAAAAATGCCGGAATTGATAATGCTGCGGCTAAAGAAACCACTCCTCTCATTGCCGCAAAACTGATAATAAATGGTTCACGCCAGTCGGGTTTCGGAGCTTTCAGCCTAAATTCTTTTGAACAAAGTCTCGGGAAATACATAATTGCATAGCTGTACAGGATTCTGGTAAGGATGATGGCCCCACCGATAACAATACTATAGAAAATCCCTTCAGAAATGGTATAATCCTGCATCCCGGCAACTACAACAGGCAACTCCAACCCGATAAGGATAAAAATAATGGTATTCATTAAAAAGATAAGGACACTCCACACATTTCCTGACTGAATCCTGGAAGTATGACTCAGGTAGCAATGAGAATTATAAGACATCAATAATCCTCCTGCAACCACAGAAAGTACTCCGGAAAAATGAAAATGTTCCGCTCCCACATACATAATGTAAGGAACAATTAAAGTAATAATGGTATCAATATTTGAATTGGAGGGAATAATTCTCAGTAAAGCTCCGAAAAGCAATCCCGATCCTACTCCAATCGCAATTCCTCCAATTGCCATTGTGAAAAAGTCTTTTACCGCTTCTCCAAAAATGAATTGTCCGGAAACCACAGCTGCTAAAGCAAATTTGAATACTATTAAACTGGATGCATCATTAATTAAGCTTTCTCCTTCCAGAATACTGGTAATTTTTTTGGGGATTTTCATGTGCTTTAATACAGAAGTTGCAGCCACAGCATCCGGCGGAGAATTGACTCCTCCCAACAAAAATCCCATTGCAACAGTAAGTCCTGGAATAATTGATGATGACAAATAAGCGACAACAATGGAAGTTAAAAAAACCAGGCCGAAAGCCATAGAAAATATCTGTTTTCTCCATTTATGAAAATCCTGCCATGAAGTAAACCAGGCAGCTTCAAATAAAATAGGAGGAAGGAAAATCAGAAATACCAAATCGGGTTCTATTTCAATATGGGGCATTCCGGGAATAAGGCTTATTAAAAGCCCTGCAATGACCAGAAATATAGGATAGGCGACTTTCAGCTTCTGCCCTATCATTACCAATATCATCACAGACAACAATACCGCGATTGATAGTATGACATAATTGTGAATCATTTATATTATATTTTATGAAATTAATATTTTTCTAATTCTTTTTTCGAAATCTATTAGTCTTTCGTAAACGGAATATTATTATAAAAACCGATCTGAATCTGCCCTCTGTTTCGGGTTTCCTGAATCTGATTCATATATCCTGCTTCTATTCTCATATTTTTATTAATAACATATCCTAAAGCTCCATACACACGGTTCCTGTCAAAGGTAGGGCTATTAAAATGCAAAAAGATTTCATTATATACAGATCCATAAAAAGTTTTCGGAATCATTTCTTTATTATTAATCGGAATATTTAATCCTAACAGATATCGAAACCTCATCCTGAAATCATCCTGTAAAAAACGTTCTTCTAAACGGTAACGGTGCTGAATATTAAAGCGGCCAAATTTCTGCTTTGTAATAAACTGCTGAAAAATACGGTGTTCTATGTTTTCTGTTTTCTCTCCGTTTACATAAGGCTGGCTTAGTATAAAACCATATCCTAATAAAATGTTGTTATTATTTTCTGTTAAATCATATCCTATTCCCGTACGGATTAAAAGTTGCTCCAAATCTCCAACAGCATCAAAATTTCTATATTGAATTTCATTATGCAGGTTCAGCTTTTTACTTATCTTGTTGTTTCCAAAATACATATACCAAGCTCCCAGATCATTTTTTTGAGCAGATAATCCTATACTTCCGAACAGACCAACGCTTATCGCCAATATTTTAAAAATCTTCATTCCGTTTATTTTTCAATTATTAAAATCTATCAAATTAATTAAATTCAATATTAATTATCAATAATAAGAAAAATATATTTTTTATGAAAGTTTTCCTATCTGTTTAAAATCAGTCAGAAAACTTTATATTCAAATTTAAAGATTTTTGGAATGCAGTGTATAAAAAACGAAAACCGACAGCTAGTGACTATCGGTTTATTATATTTTAATTTTCAGTTTTATATTATGGGTGCTGCTGCATTTTTGCAGGATCATCATAATTTACCATCCAGTTGATTCCGAATTTATCAGTAAACATTCCGAAATACGCTCCCCAAAATGTATCTGCCATTGGCATGGTCACCATTCCACCCTCTGATAATCCAGCGAATAATTTATCGGCTTCTTCTTTAGACTCTGCATTGATGGAGATGGAGAAGTTATTCCCTGCTTTATAATGAGAAGCCCATTCTCCGCCGGTATCACTTCCCATTAAAATTGTTTCTTTAGAGATCGGAAGAGAAACGTGCATAATTTTATTTTTTTCTTCTTCAGGTATTTCTTTACCTTCTTCTGAAGGCATTTCGCCGAAAGTTCCTATATAAGGATATTCCCCGCCGAAAACAGATTTATAGAAATCGAATGCTTCCTTACAGTTTCCATTAAATGTTAAATAAACGTTTACTGACGCCATAATGTATTTTTTTAGTTAGTTAGATTTGTATTTAAGTTAGTTTCAAAGTTTCTTCTTTACCTATCTGTGCTGATCGATCAAAATCATATTTCCATCAGGATCTTTAAGGAAGATATGTTCCGGACCTTGTGTGGTTTCGTCGGCTTCTTTACTCAATTCTATACCCTGACTTTTTAAATGTTTCTGAATATCCCGAACATCATCAAAAACCTCCAGATTCTGCGCGTTTTGATCCCATCCCGGATTAAAAGTCAGCATATTGCCATCAAACATTGCTTGGAAAAGACCGATCAAATGATCTCCGTTTTTCATGATCAGATAATTATGTTCCATACTTCCGCCCATTGAACTGAAACCCAGTTTTTCATAAAATTCTTTTGATTTTTGTAAGTCTTTTACACTTAAACTTACTGAAAATGCTCCTAATTTCATCCTTTATTTTTTATTTAAAGCTAATTTATATCCTACTAAAACCAGTCCCCAAACAGCTATTCCCAATACCCAGAACCAAACCGGAGTTGGTAAAACCAACATATTGTAAATAGTGAAAAAGAGAAAGATACCTCCACAAACGATAGCCGCCGCCGGTTTGTTATTATTAGCCACTTTTGTTGCAACGAATCCTGAAAGCAATGCTCCTAAAGCATACCCTAGAATGACAATAAATTTGCCCATAAAAGGCAGGTTTTCAACATAGGCTTTAAACCCCTCAATATCATCGGGTTTCAAATCTGCAGGAAAAGGATACAGTGAATGTCCCAGTCTTTCCATTAGCCAAATACCTATAGAACCAACTATAATTCCGGCTATTACAGCTAAAAACTGTTTTAACATGATTATTGATTTTTTAATCGGGTTTTAAAATCTAAACTTCCGTCGTAACTTTTCCAGTCACCAATCAATTCAATATATTGTCCTTCAATTTTTTCGGTTATTTTATTCCATTTAAAATTATAGACAAACTTACCCGTGAAAAGTCCGGAATGCTTTCCTTTGTTTTCTTCTGCCAGTTCGTAAGTTCCGTACACGGTTCCGCTTTTTTTATTGTCTTTGTATTTGGTGATGGTAAATTTCCCTTCAAATTTAGCATATACATTATCTACAAGAGAATATCCGGAAACGAAATATTCCTGGTCATTTTTTTTATTTTGCTCCGAAATATTGATCTTCAGTTTCAGAACCTCTTTATCTTTTCCGATTGTTCCAAGATACGGCTTACTGTTATTCAGCCAGACCGATGAAATATCCGGCATCTGGGCAAAGAAAAAGTTGGAAACAAGAATGAGGAATAATAAAGCTTTTTTCATGTGTTCTTAAATATTAGGTTGATATAATTTATGCATCCTCAAAACAGTATGATTTACACACCAAATTGCGCTAAATGATGATTGAGGTGTTTTGCAAACATATTGTTCCATTCCTGAGAAGTCAACTTACCAAAAGAATGAGATTCTTTTCCGTCGAAAGCGGATGCTCCCAGTTGTTGGGTTTTCTGGATAAAACCAATTAACCTCTTTTTTTCCTCTTCAAAGTTTTTTCGTCCTGTAATAATAAACTGCGGTGCTGTAGGAGAATCTCTAGGATAAGATTTTTCACCTACCACTTTAGGCTTCACGAATCTTTTTAATATAAATTTAGCAATAGCTCCCGGTTTTTTATGTTTTTCAGGTTCATAAACCATTTCATAAGACACACAACAATGCGCCAACATTTGATCAACCGTCATTCTTCCCCAATGACCATGAGTGTCCTCTACAAGGTTATTAATCCTATCAATGTAATTCTGAGCATCTTTGATATCAAATACGTTTTCCATAGTCCATATAATTGTTGAAAAACAAATATATCAAGTTTTTCTGATGCTTCCATATTATTTTTAACTACAGAAACATTATTAATAAAAAAACCTCACAAAATTTGTAAGGTTTTTATTTATAGATTATCATTTATTTTTGAATCGCTTTCTTCATTACATCAGGTCGAAGAACTCTGTAACGGACTTCCATATCTTTCGGAATATAGAAAACCAATGGCAATTTACTGTTATATCTTACGGTTTCAGGTTGAAGATAAACAAACTTTTTGGTCAGTTTTTGATCCGGACAAGCCATTAGTGTTCCGCCAGTTTCTCCTTTTGATTCTACTCCATAATAATTGTATCCCCAACCCTGAAGATCCTGATTATTTACTTTTCCGATCAGAAAATGCTTGTTACAGTCTAACATTTTTTCCATTCCAACAAAAAACTCCACTTTTAGATCACCTTCATTTTTTGCAACAGGAAGCTGGATATAAACTTGCTTAAATCCTTCTTTTGCTTTCGGGAACATTTCAATCTGTAATTTCTCAAACTTTTCAACTTTCTTCTGAGCGAAAATATTCGTTCCGGCAACCATCATTAATCCTAAAATAATTGTTTTTGAAAATTTCATAAATTTTGTATTTTATTTTTTATAATTCTTTAAATTCAAAAACCGTTCCAAAAATTAAACAATTGTTTAATTTTAAATATATCCGCAGTGAAATCTATAAAATAACCCAACTAAAAAAGGCTGGAACATGAAGATAACCTTCAGCTAAATCTCATAAAAAAACTGCAGTAAGATTACTGCAGTTTTATTTAATTATTCCGAGATTATTACATTGGTTCCTTTTGTATGCGCATTCATCTGCGGAGCGTAATAATTCTGAATCGTAGTAATTCCGTTGGAAAATTTTCCGGATGCATTCGCAACATAATCATACTCGAATACATATTTACCTTTTGGCATATATTGAATATAAAAATTGGTGGACGCATCTTTAGTAGACTGATAATAGCCTAAACTGTTTTTCCACTGGTATCCGGACAATACATCTACAGGCTCAAATCCGGCAGCTCTCATATCTTTGATATGAATGAATTCCATTGGACGATCGGTATTCAGAATCATTCTTACAGTAACTTTATCGCCCACTTTTAACGGAGTTTGAGGAGAGATTTGCTGAAGTTCTTCACCATTTACTGTTTTAACCTTTTTATATAATTCTTTGGTAACTGAAATGTAATTTTCAGAAGATTTTATTTTATCCAGATCTTCATAATATTGCCAGAACAGTCCACCCTGAACAATTCCAGGACCTGGTTTTGTTACGGTAACAGTCGCTAAATTTTTATCTATAACATCAGTTTTCACCGAAGATTTTACATAACCCGTTGCCTGAGTTTCCAGCTTCAGTTCTTTCCCTCCCCAAACAATTGTAGCTTTATCACTTTCAGGACTTGTCCAGGATTTACCTGAGTTCAGAATCGTGAAAATTACTTCTGAAGTTCCTCTCGAGCTTCCCCATGAATTCACTTCTTTTTGGGTGATCAGCCAGATTTTCATGTCTTCAATAAATTTCTGATCATTTGGCTTTAAAGTATTGAAAGCTTCCAAAGCTCCTGCATGATTCACCACTTTTGAACTGAACCATCCCCAATCATCCAGATTCTGTTTCCAGTAAACTCCCTGGTTTTTCGAATCTACAGAGGTTTCTTTCAAATAGGTCATTAACTTATCGGAAACATCTTTTAATCCGTAATCATTCATCAATAAAGCTGCTCTGTGCAGTCCGAAGAACGTAAAATCAGTAATTTTTGCCGTTTTGGCTTTTTGTTTTACTAACGATTTCAGGGTTGCTCCTTTACCTTTTAAAGGATATTGTTTTTCCCAGTAATTTCTGGTATCCAGATAATCTAACGCCCAATTACTCCAAGCATTTCCTTTCTTTACATCCCAATATTTGCCGATCTCGTCATCTACATATTTCACCAAATTTGCAACCAGTTCTTTCTGTTCCGAACTCTGATAATCTTTTACATTATCCTTTAACCAGGAATTGATTTTCCCTAAGTTTTTCAAAATATACAATGATGTTGAATAAGAGCTTGGATAGCCTTGATACCATGAAAAGCCTCCATCAGGATTTTGTAGTTTTTTGAAATCGTCCCAGTCGCCCTGAATGGTATTCCGCATGGTATTGACATCAAATAGAAGTGAAAGTTTCTGCATTTGTTCACCTTCATTTTTACTTTCCAATACCCAAGGTGTTTCCTCCAATAATAATTGTTTTAATTCCTGATTTTTTTCAAGGTTTGAATTTAACAGACCTTTGTTCTGATATTCTTCGAAAATAGTTTTCATTTTTGGATTGGCTTTGAAAATTTCCGAAGCCAAAACATCAGCAAACCATTTATTAAAGATGACGTCGGCAGAGTTATTCTGATCATTTTTAAGACTTGGAAGCGCAAACATAATTTCCCAAACAGGATTGGTTGTCAGTTCCAATGTATTGGAAACATTGGAAACCGTTGTTGAAGTTGTATTTTTAAGATTTTCCAGTTCGAAAGTCTTTGTTTCGCTTTCTTTCACAAAAATCGGAAGCGCATCCGTTACCAGCATTCTGTTAGGTAAAACTGCAATAGCCTTTTGTTCTCCATCCGAATATTGTCCGGCTTTTGCAACCACTTTCAGAACAATTGAAGAAACATCTTTCGGAACTTTTATTTTCCATGTTAAAACGGAATTCCCATTTTCGTCTAATGAAAAGGCCTGTTCTCTGTTATATCCAGAAACCGCTGTCAGAGTACTTAGTCCAAATTTCTCCGAAATATCTTCATTGGTCAATGCATCAAGAATCTGTAATTGAGCAAAACCGTTCAGTTTTTTGTTGGTTAAATTTGAAAGTTTAGACTGAAGATTCAGTTCATCTCCTTCTCTTAAAAATCTCGGATAGTTTGGCGTTACTGAAAATTCTTTCTGAGTTACCACTTCTTTTTCCAATGTTGCTGCTCTTGCATCTTTTGTATGAGCCAGGAACATCAGTTTCCATTTTGTCAAAGCTTCCGGAGAAGTGAATTCAAAACTTACATTTCCTTCCGAATCTGTTTTTAAGTCCGGGTAGAAGAAAGCAGTTTCATTTAAATTTTGACGGACTGGAACTTTATTAAGATCCGCTTCTACCTTTGGAACTTTCGCTGGCTCAGGAACAACATTTTGTACTACATCTATCATAGCATCATTAACCATTGTTTCTTTTTTTGCCATTGCAACACTTCTCTTCGCTCCTCCAATTGGCGGCGGCGGGGGTGTATACGCAGCTGCTTTTACTCCTTCCTGATTCACTAAACCTGTAGTTGTTTCTAGTAAACGTGTATTCCTCCATAAAACACTTGCATCAAACCAATCAAAAGCAGGAACTTCTACTTGTTCACCATTAAAATATTCTAATCTTTTTTGATAATACTTTTGACTCAAATATTGTCTGATATCATAAAATGTTACAATAGAAGTCGCGGTATAGAACTGATACCAGTCAAACTTATGAGCCGCAAATTTATCCAACGACATATCATACATATTTGCTAATAGCTCTGCACTGATTTTCTCCTTTCCGTTTCCTAAAACTTTTACAGACCATTTTTCTTTGGAATTGGGCTGAATTTTATCTCTGAAAGTAACCGTTTCTATTGCTAACTCTTTTTCTTTGGCATCTTTTATTTCAAGATTTACAGACTGTGTCTGAACATCATTAAATGTAACAATCTGAAACTGTACATTCAATATTTGTACAGTTTTATCTTTTGGAATTTCTACCCCATATTCCAGGATTCCGTTTTTAAGCTGATGAACCTCTGAAGTTGTTTTTCCTGATCCGTCCTGCACAAAAACATTGACTAAAGCGTTGGGAATCGAAGAATACACATAAAAAACAGCTTTCTCTCCTCTTACAAATTCTTTTTTAGGCTCTACAACAGTAAGAAATGTCTTCTGATTGGCCAGCGAAGAATTCTTATTCCAGACACTGAAATTCTGTACAGTTTTTATGGTGTCTTTACCTTCAATATTAAATAATTCAAGCTTATAATCTCCTGCTTCTAATTTTCCGAGCTCTAAATTTTCAGAGGATTCGGTTTTGGTGGTGAGTACCTGAGATTTCCAATTTTCCGCCTTATCATTTTTATCATACAGATCATGTGGAAACTTACTGATGAATTCTTCCTTTGAATATGTTGGTAAATCCTGAACTTCGGAAATAAAGTTATTTCTAAAAATCCGGTCAGGTGACTGAAGCTTTGAAAGTTTTACCTGATAGGACTTTTTAAGAAGCTGGTCGTTATAATTCTTGGTTTCAACCTTTACTTTTACATTTTCGCCGGAGAAAATATTCTTAATTTCTTCTGCTTGAATATAATGAGAAACCGAAGATACTTTCAGGTTCGTATCCGCTGTTTGTGTCTCCCCATTAATATCCGTCACAGAAGCGTTAATTTCATAATTGTCAATTTGAATCCCTTCCAGTTTTTCATCTTTCTTAAGATCTAATTTGATGATAAATTCTCCCTTCTCATTCGTTTTTGCCTCCCCTAAAATCGAGTTTTCATTATCGTCATCTTGCGGATACCAGCTGAAATACCTCCAGCGGATATTCCGTTTTCTGATTTCATAATTGACCGTTGTATTACTTAAGGCAACTCCGGAAAACATCATGGCTTTACCTTTCAGTTCAATAGTCTGTCCGTATTTGTACTCCTCTTTTACCGGATCAAATGTCACTTCGAACTTAGGTCTTTTATATTCTTCAACCCTAAAGTTGAAGTAACCATCGTTTTCTGAAGTTTTCAAATAAAATATTCCATTCAGTTTACCTTTTGGCAAAATGAAACTTCCGTGATAAGAACCAAATTCATTGGTCTTAAATGTTTGAGAAGAAACTTCCTGCCCATTCGTATCTGTAAGCGTAATTTTTTGTTGTAATCCAGCAATGACAGATTCAACCTCTTTATCACGCTGAATATTGATCACTTTAAAATATACTGTTTGTCCTGGTCTGTAAATAGCTCGGTCTGTAAAAATCTGCGCTTTACTACTTTTAGTATCTTTATTCTGATCGATTGTATTCATCGCCCTATTTCCATAGATCTGCATTATCTGGAAATCATTTGTTTTGGGCTGTCTGGTCAAAAAAGTTCGGTAATATTCTGTATTCGCCGTTGTTGGAAATTTAAAAACTCCTTTATCGTCAGTTTTTCCTTCGGTTTTAGTTAACGTTTTATTTCCGACAAATTCATAAAATGTAAGATTTTCATTAACAGTCGGTTTTCCATTTTCACTATTCACCAGTTTCAGTTCATCTGATAACGGATTATTATTTGTCTTTTTCTGATAAATAATTTTGTTATCTGAAACCAGGAAATAAAAATCTTTCTCATCATCACTATCCTTATCATTAATTCCTGTTACAACATATTCTGCAACATAGACTCCGGAAGGAAGCGGCTTGATTTCTAAAGATGTTTTATGGGATTGAAAATCTTTCAGATCGCTTAATGTATATGCTTCTTTTCTAACCAGACTTTTTTTAATTTTATTCAATGGATTTCCGTAAGAATTTCTTGCATATTGTAAAAAAGAACTCAGGTCTTCTTTTACTTCATAAATATTGATTGAAAACGCAGAGACATTTTTATATTCTGCTACCAGATGAATCGGCTTATTACTTTGTGTCTGCCCTTCATATTTAATATTCAGAGAAGGATTCAGAATCTGGTTTTCCTTGTTTTTAATATGATCAATAAAAGGAGATTTTGGATATTGAGCTTTGGCCTGATTAATGAACTCAATTGCTTCCTTTTCTTTATTTTTACTATTCAGTTCATCAACAATATCACCAATAATCAAAACTTTATAGTCGCCATTAATATCAGATTTCAAAAGTGTTTTGAGCTGCTCTAACTTATCTTTGCATTGATTAAAATCACAATTATTCTGTAATTTTCTGTGCATAAAATACAATTTGGAATTTCCAGTATTCTGAGCAATCAATTCATTATAAATCTGGTCAGTAACGGTATGATTCACTTCCAATTCATTCTTGGTAAAAAGATCATTGCTGGAAAGAAAATCTATTTTCTTTACTGAATACCAATCCCATAAGGTTGGGAAATAGGAAATATAATCGTTAGGTGAAAAAACATTCTCATATTTTTTAAGAGCAATTTTTTTCATTTCAGCTTTTAGCTCATCAAGCTTCTGGTAATTTTTATTCAGATAGTTCTTAAAATCCAATTTGCTCCAGGTTTCAATTTCAGAATTATCCTGAGAATTGATATTTGTCCGGCTTCTGATCTCCCAAGAATGTTCATTATAATAATCCATGAGAAAACCACTTAACAGAACCTCAAAGACAATTTTATCTTCTCCTTTCAGTTGTTTATCAACTTCTTGTAGTTTTTTGAAAAGCTTACTTACAGAATCATTTTTCTCATCGTCTCTTGTTCGGTTCACAATGGAGAATTCTCCTTTCAAAGATTGTATAAGCTGCACAATATTATTTTCTTTCATCGCCTGTTTTTGTATGTCTAAAATGATGGGAAGACTCGATTTGTATATGCCTTTTTGAGAATTAGCAGATACTTTTTTCCACTGCTCATCATAATATTTCTGGGCAAAAGCAGCAGAAAAATTCAATAGGAACAGCAAAAGCAGAAAAATCTTGGATTTTTTTTTCATAAATGTTATTTTTGATCAATGAACTTTTTAAAAATACTGAAAAAATCCTTTATCGACAGTCAATTGTATGTGTCTTTAATGGGAACTCTTTTTGCAGTGTTTTTCATGGAAGAGCAAAATACATTCCGTTTACCGAGTGTTATTTTAATTTTCATCACCTATTTCAGCGGTTATCTTTATACAAAGTATCAGCATACCAAATATTTTTTTAAAATTCTCATTTTAAATGGTATTGCAGGCATTATCTGCGCTTTGCTGATTTATCATAATCACAATGAAATAAGATTGGTAAAATGGTTTATCATCGTTGTTTTGGGATTGCTTTACAATAGTTTTTTTCTCGATGTTTATATTCGTAAAATTCCTCTTTTAAAAGTATTCTATGTAGGGCTAGTCTGGGCTTTGGTTAATTGTTGGCTGACTTTACCTGAGTTTAATTTTCCAATCTTTTTTATCAGCTTATTTTTCATTACGGCACTCGTTTTACCCTTTGATATTCGGGATATGAAACGGGATACAGTACAAACCTTTCCCATGCTGATCGGGGTTCAGAATACAAAATACATTGCTTATTCACTGATTTTTGCAAGTACGGTTCTGTCTATTTTTTATTTAACACCGCATTATTCCATTCCGTTTTTTCTGTCGGGAATTATCTCTTATATTTTCATTTATTTTTCTGAAAATGAGAGGAGTGACGCTTATTTTTCATTCGGAGTAGAAACCTGCTCTGCACTTCCTTTTTTATTTTTACTAATAATGGAGTATTTTTGACGAATGATTATTAAGAAGCTTTCCCTGTACAATTTCAAAAACCATTCTGAAAAGAAATTTGAATTTTCGCCCCAAATCAATTGCTTTGTGGGAAACAACGGTGTAGGGAAAACCAATATCCTGGATGCATTGCATTATCTTTCTGTGGGTAAAAGCTTTCTGGGAAATACGGATCTTAATAACATTCTGAAAGACGAAGATTTCTTTACCATCGATGCTGAAATTCTAAGTGAAGACAGTGAAGACAACATCAAAATCCTTCAGCCTAAAGAAGCCAAAAAAGTCATTAAAAAAAATGACAAAAGCTACGATAGAATGGCAGATCATATCGGATATTTGCCTAGTGTAATGATTTCGCCATATGATTCTAATCTAATTTCAGATTCGGGGGAAAGCAGGAGAAAATTCCTGGATTCCATGATTTCCCAGACTGATTCTGAGTATCTTTTTGATTTGATTCAGTATCAAAAAACAATTCAGCAGAGAAATGCCTTATTAAAGTACTTCGCAAAAAATCGCGTTTGGGATAAAGATTCACTGGAAATTTATGATGATCCGATTTCTAAATTCGGGACTAAGATTTTTGAAAAAAGACGGACTTTCGTGGAAAAACTGAATCCTATCGTTCAGAATTTTTACCAGATCATTTCAGGCGGAAAAGAAACGGTTTCTGTTATCTATGAATCCCATCTCCTAAACGATTCTTTTGAAAATCTTTTAAAAGAAAGTCTGGAAAGAGACAGAATGCTTACCTATACTTCAAAAGGAATCCATAAAGATGATCTTCTTTTTGAAATGGATTCTGTTTTAATCAAGAAAACAGGTTCACAAGGGCAACAAAAATCATTCTTAATTTCATTAAAACTGGCACAAATGAGCCTGATAAAAGAATTAACGAATAAAACTCCGATCCTTCTGTTAGACGATATTTTTGATAAATTGGATGATCACAGGGTTTCTCAATTAATTGAACTAGTCAACCAGGAAAATTTCGGGCAGATTTTTATTACGGATACGCACAGAGAACGTACGGAAAGTGTAGTAAAAAAAATAAATGAAGAGAGTATAATTTTTGAGATATAATATGAAGAAGAAAAAACGCGAATACCAATCCTCAGAACTTGTAAAGTCTTTTGCAAGAATTCATGGTTTTGAAGGTAAACTGGTTGCTTTTGAAATTAAGGATTTTCTGGAAGAATATCTTGATGAAAGTCTTTTCCGTGAAATAAAAAGTGTGAATATTGAAGACCGTTGTATAATTATAAAAATCAATTCTCCTTTATTAAAACATGATTTTCAGCTTCGTAAAAGTTTTTTTCTGAAAAAATTCCAGGCTCAGTTTGGAAAAGAAAAATTTAATGATCTTCAGGTTTTGTAATGGTGCTATTTCTTAAATCATCCGCTTTCTGATCTAATTTTGAACGCAACGGAATAAAAAACCTCAACGGATTTTTCAAAAAGTATCTGAAAATTTCTTTATAGATTTCACTTACCTGACCAAAGTTTAATTTTCTTGATCTAAATGCCAAAAACATTGACAGTGTGAAACTTACCAGGAAGTTGAAAAATCCAATAAGGAAAACCGTGACAAAGGAAATCCAAAATGTATAAGAATCTACTGAAAAATCTTTCCCGTAAAGTCCTAAGGCAAAGTTTCCGGCAGCAAAGGTAATGTGGCGAATATCCAGGTCTAATCCCAAGAATAATCCAACCGGAGCGGTTGCGCCTAAAAATACCCCAAACCAGAAGTTAGATATAATTCCCGGCCAATTTTTAGCATAATATTTTGAAAGACCTTTGGCAAATTTCTTTCCAAAGAATTTTCTGATGGAAAGGTTTTTGGCAATACGTTCAGGAATCTGATAAAAGACAGAATTATTCCCAATATTCCCTGAGATAATCCCAGAAATAAAAAGATAAAATCCGGCGATACTCGCATGGAGAATTGCCTTTGACTTAAACGGATCCAGATCTTTTAGCAGCTTATCTGACCGATCTATCGCCATATTCTGAGAGGTAAAAACATCCAGTCCGTAAATAATGATCAAGGCAATCGGAAAAGAAAGCAAAACGTTTCCAACGAAAGCGATAAACTGACTTCTGAACAACTGGGAAACAAGATGGGCAAATTCCGTATTATTTCTTGTTCCTCCCCCTTCTTCCGAAAGCACTTTGGTCATCGTCGCCGCCGTCATTGCAGGCTGCTTGGTTGCCAACGTGAATCCCATCAGATAAATCATGATAAATCCCATTGCATAATTCATGGAATATAAAAAAGCATGGAAAAAATCACTTCCCGGAAAGTATCCGTAAAGCATTTTCAACACACACAAAGCTCCTACAATGATCCCTCCTCCACTGGCTTTATAGAACATCTTCATGTATTCTTTCCGGGAAGAAGTAATGTAATGGCTTCCGGTTTCTGCTGTATGATTCGTGATAAGATGAGAAATAAGCCTCGTACTGTCGTTGACAAGCTCAGAAATATTATTCTTATGAGATTTATATCTTATAATATTAAATATCAGTTGCTTCGAATTGATAAAAACATCTTTTTCTTCATCAATGATCAGCAACTGAACTATTTCATAAATTCTATTGGTTTGCTGACGGATTTTCAGCAAAGATTGATTGATCTTACCCGAAATTCCATATTTGCCAGAGTTTTTAAAGGCAATCGTTACAAATTCCAAGCATTGCTCTGCATAGATTTTTATCTGCTTATAGCGACTGTCTTTGGAATGGAGCTGTAATTCCGGGTTATTATCGAGTTCTTCAGCAAGTCCTTCCAGTTCATTCTGTAATGCTAAAAAAGGATTATCAAAATTTCTGTATTCCGGTGCCATTCTTACGACCTCAACTTCCATTGCCATTCCAGTAGCACGCCAAGAAAGGATATTCATCGCAAAAATCAGTTCTTTTTTGACTACGGGTTTGGTTATAAAGTCTGAAGCTTCAAGAAGTTTCAAGAACTCATCCACTTCATTTTCGGGAAGGTTCTGGAAAAATTTAAGATCTTTTTGTGGGCTTAAACTCACGTTATCGATCATATACCATACTGTATTTTCATTTTCTACAGGTGGTAAGACTTTGTTTAAGATTCGTTTTTTAAGCTCCGGGAAAAAGGAATTCTCAGATAGAATATTAGCTTCAGTCAATGATAAATTAAAAGGTCTTCCCTTAAAAATATTATGAATGTAATATTTAAAATTTTCAGTGATCTGAGGATTGCTTTTAAAAAAATTGAGTACATCCGTAAAGTCTGCCTTTTTAATACTCTCTAAGAAATCTGCGAACGGTTCTAGAGAGAGGGTTTCGTTCTTAAAGGAAAAATATTTTTTAAGAACAGACTCAAAGTTTGTGCTGGAATTAAAAAGCTTCATTAGTACAAAGATACTAAACTTGTTTAAACTTATTAATAACAATAAAAGATACCCAGCTTAAATCCTTAAGCTGGGTTAAACTTTCACGTTTATTTCAAGCTCACGTTTCTCATCTGTCTCATGATCCAATTGTGCTTCTTAGTCAGATATGGTGAAGGATTTTTCGGATCATATTTTTTGGGATTTGGCAAAACAGCAGCAATCCAGGCTGCTTCGGAAGTTGTAAGATCTTTGGATGATTTTCCAAAATAGTATTTTGAAGCGGCTTCTATTCCAAATACCCCCTGTCCCATTTCGATAGAATTCAGATATCTTTCTAAAATAATATCTTTACCCCAAACTTTTTCAATAATAAAGGTATAAACAGCTTCCAAACCTTTTCTTAACCAACTTCTTCCCTGCCAAAGAAAAATATTTTTTGCTGTTTGCTGAGAGATCGTACTGCCACCTCTTATTTTTTTTCCTTGTTCATTGTGCTTCATCGCTTTTTCGATCGCAGAATAGTCGAAACCATCATGCATGAAGAATTTTTGGTCTTCAGAGGCAATTACCGCTTTCTTTACTTTGTCTCCCATTTCATTGTAAGAAATATAATCTCTATGAAGTTTCCCATATTCAAAAAGACCTCCGATCTGTGTAATGGTAATGGGCGGATTGAAAAACCGTCCCCAAACAATAAAAAAAACATTCAGAATAAGGATTATAAAAATAATCTGCTTAATTTTTTTCCACATAAGTTCTAAAAAAGAGACACAAAAATAAATAAATCCATCGACTTATTTTAATTCTTTCATATAAGTCAGCTGATAATTCGGTAACAATTCGGGATGAAAAATTTTAATATAATCTTTCAGTACCCAGTCTGCTCTTACAATACCACTTTCGAAAAAGTCATTGGCTTTTTCTTTTTCTCTGCCTCCAATGCCATAAACATAGCCCTTATTAAAAACATCCAGCTTGCCATAGAACGGATTCATATTCAACATTTCTTTTTTAGAAGCGTGATTGCCTGCATTTACCCAGTATTTTACCCCATTAGCTTTTGAAAACACTTCTTCAAAGCTCATTGTTACTGCTTTTTCTTCTGTATTATTATTCAGAATATATTGCGCATTCGCATCTGAAATATAGTTGGCTACAGAGGTTTTTCCTCCCGGAAGATACCAAACATCGCCATACATTTCATTCGCCAGAACCACAGGCTTTTGTGTAGCTTTTAAAGCTAATTGCTTAAGTTCATTATAATTTTTTTCGATTTCCGCATATTCGGTTTCGGCTTTTTCATCCATCCCAAATAATTTTCCGAAAAGTTTTAGATATGCTGTTTTTTCCAATGGTTTCTGTTCTTTATACTCATCCAAAAAAATTACCTGAATACCATTGTTTTTCAACAGTTCATATGTATTATCAAAACTGGCAATATGATTGGTAAAAATTACATCTGGTTTTAAAGATATAATCTGTTCCACATCATATTTCTGTTCATTTCCAACATTTTTTATTTTACCCTTTTTTATTTTTTCATGAATTTTCTCAGAAAAAATATATTCCGGGCTGGAAACTCCGGTAATTAAATCTTCAGCTCCAAGTTCGGAAATATAGCCTGCCATACTTGCATTTAATAAAATCACTTTCTTAAAAGGAATCTGGCTTTTCTTAAAATCGTAGTTGAAATTTCCTGATTTTAATTTTAAAACATCTCCTGTTTCGTTATACTGTACATATTCTGATACAGAAATCCATTGTGAGGATGAAATTTTTGGGTCTCTTTTACAAGAGATTAGCGCACAAATGGCAAATATTAGAAAAATTCTTGATTTCATGTTTCAAAGAAAAGAAAAAAGCGCTATATTTGCAAACCTTTAAACAATAAGGAAACAACGGCCTCGTGGCGCAACTGAATAGCGCATCTGATTACGGCTCAGAAGGTTACAGGTTTGAATCCTGTCGAGGTCACAAGACCGACATTTGAAGATTTTTCACTTCTTTGTCGGTTTTTTTTATTTCCTAACTCCTTCTTAATCAGAAAGATATTATTGAGAAAACTGTTGATTTTTGTGGTTTGAAAATTCTCGCCGTCAAAGATTATCTTTTCAGGATATATCAAACCAACAATCGCTCTTTTATCTATTGTATTCGCATTTTTGTATCTCTCAGAAATATTTGTAATGGAATTTAAAGCTTGATTTATTTTTTCTTCTAAGTTTTCCTCTTCACTAGAACTTTTTAGTGAATCTAACTTAAATGTAAGATCATCTATTTCAATTTTATACTTGGTCTTTATTCTACGAAAATCTTCCTCATCTAATTTATCTTCAATATACATATCTCTTGCCTTATCAATTCTTTCTTCGATATTTGTCAGTTTACTTTTAAGAATTTTTCGTTC
The DNA here is from genome assembly GCA_029203185.1 of Candidatus Chryseobacterium colombiense. NCBI lineage: Bacteria > Pseudomonadati > Bacteroidota > Flavobacteriia > Flavobacteriales > Weeksellaceae > Chryseobacterium > Candidatus Chryseobacterium colombiense. The sequence goes on from CP119310.1 coordinate 1,435,956, forward strand.
CTCATTTATACCATTTGATGCCAGGGAAAAATTTTGTAATAGTATTGTTTTTAGTACCTTGTCGGCACCATTAGCAAAACTAAATTTAGTAAGCTCTTCAACAAATAAGTCATTAACTATCTCAGAATTATGCCTAAAACCGCAGGGGGTAGTACAATGATAATAGTAATAATGCTTACTTCTACCTTTTGCTCCACTAGCGGTTAGATTTTTATTGCAAATTGGGCACAAAAGAAGACCTCGCAAAGGATAACGTTCTTCATTAATTATTCTACCTGCTGGTAAAAAAGCATCTTTGTTACTTTTTCGATGGAGAATTCTTTGAACTTTCATAAATAACTCTTCGGAGATCAATGCCTCGTGTTTTCCTTCAATAATTCTTTCCTCCTCATCATTGTAGGCCTTTAAAAAAAGTTTTCCTGTGTATGCAATATTTTTTAAAGCTTCCATAAATGAATTTTTGGTCAGATTTCGACCATCTCTTTTATTCATTTGCTTTAAAACTACTGCAGTAGGTAAATGTCCTTTTGCAACCTGTTTAAAAGCCCATACGATATTTGTTGCTTCAGGCTCTTTTACTGCAACATATTTCCTTCCATCTTCTCTACTTCTATTAATATACCCGTAAGGAGCAATTCCCATCATTCTGCCTTCCTTAATTGCTCTTCTCATGCCGTAAGTAACATTAAGGGCTCTTCTATCATTTTCTACCTCAGGAGTAGATAAATAAATCGCCAGTAAAAGTTTATTTTCGGGAACTCTTAAGTCCAAGGGCTGTTCAATAGCTTGGGGAGTAACGTTATATTTATTTAGATTAGAAATCATCTGATAGGCTTCGCTCGTATTTCTACTAAATCTATCCCATTTTGTAAAAAACAAATACCTGCTATCTTTAGCACCTCTAGTTCTTCGAATTCCACTTATATATTTTTTCCATTCTGGTCTTTCGAAAGTTTTTGCAGAATGGTCTTCATAAATAATTTTATCAATAGCTATATTCAAAGAAGCGCAATGCTTTTTTAAACGTTCTTCCTGATCACGTTGCGAATAACCTTTATCAGCCTGTTCATCAGTTGATACTCGAATATATAAATCGGCAACCTTCATAATTAGTAGTTTATTATTAATGGTAAAAAATCTAGAATTATCTATAGAGAATTACTTGTGTAAAAAATACAAGCTTCTAAGTGACTAAAATAAGGAATTAATTTTGAGATATTAGAAACTCTTTAATAGTAATTTTTGCGATAGTATGAAAAAATTGCAATATTTCAGCAGCTTCATCTTCTGAAACAATAATCCCGGAAGCCGCCAGCATTTTCATTGCAACATCCAGCTTCATCTCTTGAAATTTTATGAGATGCTCCAGTTCAAATAAATTTGAACTGTCAATAGATTGATGTTTAGATGTTTTCTTTTTAGACATGAGCAATGCCAGCACTTTTAATCTCCTTCTTAATAAAAGGAATTCTGTGTTATAATTTGAATAAATTTCGAAAAATTTATTGTAAAAAAGGTGGTTAATTAAGTTGGTTGGGCTATTGAAGAATAGTTTGGGTTAAAAAAGTAAATTAAAAGTCTATTTTGTAATAAAAAAGAAGTTTGTTAAAAATATGTTGCACTACGTATTGTTTCGTTACCTTCAATTATTTCTAATGTGGCTCTAAGTGGAAGTAGAAAAAACTATAGTTCTATCTTCAATAAAATATTGGTATTTTGCTGAAGATTCACACCTTCCTGAATAGTTTCACTTCTGAGAATAATTTGACTTTCTCGGAAGTGAAATCATACTGAATTTTCAGTCTGTTCGGTTTACTCGTTGCAAAAGTAATTACACCGATTTCATAAGGTTTGTAACCAAGTACCGTGATGAGATAATCTATATTTTCGGAAATTCTGAAACTGTCAATTCGGAAATATATGATCTGGTTAGAATCAAACATATCTTTCTTATTCTGCTGTATCAAACTTATCATCTCAATTAGTATCATAAATAATGTGTAGGGCGGAAACTTTAGAGATAGTAGTCACAATTGGATAAGTATTGGCGTAAAAATTCATAACAGCTTCCACACTCCACTTCGGTCCTGGGTACAAAAAATCCTCTGAAACGATTGTTATCAGAGGATTTTCTTTTTAAAGGGTGGCTAAAAGGGTGGCAACAATTTTATCATATTTTTATTATCTTAATGTCGCCAATCCTATATATATTAAGTTCACATTGATAAAATTTCAAAAAAATTTTATCCGTCCGAAAAAAAGAACTTTACTCAAACGGATAGAATACCCTTATCTATAAGAGATAATTTCTTACCGATATCTTTGATATACTTATTATGATCCTTAGCATTTCAGATATCCATTTTTCTAATAATATCTGCTACGGCTATATCCATTATCATTTTATATCATAGGTCTCATATTAGTTATTATAAAAAAGTACTGATTTCTCAATACTTTTTATATTTTCAATTTGTTCGCTACATAACCGATTTCCAAAATAAGCACTATCGGTTCCTGTTGTTATGTGTAAGCAATTTCATTCACAGAAAAGCATTACGATTGCAAGTATAAATGACTTCCAAAGGCAAATACAGTATTCAAAAATGTAATTACCATAGTGGTAATAGCTTATTTTACTTCTTCATTTTAGAGAAAACTGCTCTTGTGATGTCAGCCTGCTCCTTACTGACAGACCTTTCAATAATCTCAAATACCCCTGTAACCTGCCCGGCTGTAATCCCTGTGTTCATCCCCATACCGATATGTGCTTGTAATTGACCTTCTGCTCCGGGAATGGTTGCCAAAGCGGAAATGGTTACCAATTCTCTTTGCTGGTAAGTCAGCACATCGCTGTCAAAGATGTCAGCAAAAAGGTGTTCTTTGAGAAAAGCATCAATACGTGGTGCAAACTCACCGAAACCCGGTGCAGGTTTTGCCTGCGGTATTTGGGTCAGGGTTTCAAGTGTTTTTCTCCCACGCTCATACGTATCTGAACTGCCCTTTAATGGTGTTGCTTGCTTACCTGCCACATCTGTGATCCCTTTCTTTTTCCTTTCCTCCAATACTTGCATAAAGGCATTGATACCATTAAGGCTTCTTGGAAAACCGCAATAGGCATACAACTGTACCAATATCTCTTTTATTTCGTTCACGGTAAGCCCAGCATCCAACCCTGCATTGAGCTGTGTTTTCAGTTTTTCAAGATTTCCTGTTGCAGTAAGAGCTGAAATCATTACTAAACTTTGCTGCTGTACATTTAGGCTATCACAATTATTTTGTGCACTCATTAAGTTTACGTTTAGAATTAAAACAAAAAACAATATTCATTTTCTAAATTTGTTTTTGTTCACTGGCTTGATTATTTATTTTACAGCTTTTGTATATTCTTCATCAGTAACAGGCTCCAGCCAATTATTTTGATTGGTCTGCAGATTGCAACCTACGGCGATATGTGAAAACCAACTATCAGGTGCGGCTCCGTGCCAGTGTTCAACATTTGGGGCAATTTCGATAACATCACCCGGCTCCATTCGTACCGCAGCTTTTCCACGTTCCTGATAATAACCTGCACCACCAACGGCAATAAGGATTTGCCCACCGGTATGGCTGTGCCAATTGTTACGGCACCCCGGCTCGAATGTGACGTTATTCAAAGGTACATTCAGATCTTTGTTATTTGCCAATGGGGCAAGCCATGACTTACCTGAAAAATATTGTGCAAATGATGTATTTTCGTCCCCGGTTGGGAAATCGCTGATTTTTGGGATTTCTGTTTTCATTTTATTTTGATTTTTATTGTTATAACAGGGTATGAGTGCAATCATCGTACCTGTAAGAAAGCTGATTGTTATTAGTAGACATAGATTAATAGATTTATCTTTTGTACGCAGCTCTTTCCTTTTCAATAGCAACAGTTACATTTCCCGAACCTAATGCAGTTGCCAAACCTGCCGTATCATCTATCTTTCCCAATTTTGTATAACTGTACGAAGTTGAAAACGTCTTATAAAACAATACTAATGTCTTTGAGCCATACAGCATTAAATCGCCATTTTGTATTGTACCGGGATTGAATGAGTTGGTTGGAAGACTTTGTGATAGGTCAAAGTATTTTTCGTTTCCGTTCAGCTCCGTCATGTTGATAGTTAACGGGAGCATTTCTTTGAATGTCTTTGCTGCATTGTTGTCTAACAGTGTCGCTGTAAAGGTTTGTGAACCAGCTTTTATTTTGATTTTACTATTTGCCATAGGAGTATTATTTTCGGTATTAGTGTTACTACTATTGTCATCTTCTTTGCTACAAGATGATGCACTATTTATAAAAATTGACATAAAAGCCAAGGTCATCAAAAATGTACGCTTCATCATTGGGTTATTACTTTAAATGTTCCTTAAAGAATGTTTCTAATTTATCGAATGGAATAACATCTACTTTGTCGTATAAATCAGTGTGTACAGCATTCGAAATAATCATTAACTCTTTTGGTTCGGCTGCCATTTTAAAGGCATCTTCACTGAAATAACGGGAATGTGCCTTTTCCCCTGCAATCAATAACATTGGTCGTGGCGAAATCTCTTTGATATAGGTCAATATCGGCATGTTCATAAATGATAACGCAGTAGTTGCATTCCATGCACCTGTTGAATTTAGGGAACGATTATGATATCCTCTTGGGGTACGGTAATAGTTGTAATAGTCCTTTACAAATTGCGGTTCATCACCTTTCAGTTTTTCAGGATTTAATATGGCTCCTGCCGCAAATGTTCCAGCTTCTGCATCTTTCCAGCGCTGCTCACCCAATTGCTCTAGCGTTTTGGTGCGTTGTTCTAGAGTAACTGTATCATTGTAACCTTTCGACATCACTCGTGTCATATCGTACATGCTTGTTGTGGCAACAGCTTTTACACGTTTGTCGATAGCAGTAGCATTTAAGGCAAAGCCTGCGAAACCGCAAATCCCGATGATACCTATTTTATTTCGGTCAATGTTTTTCTGTATGCCAATAAAATCTACTGCGGCACTAAAATCTTCTGTGTTAATGTCAGGCGATGCCACAGCACGAGGTTCGCCACCGCTTTCGCCTGTATAAGAAGGATCAAATGCCAATGCCGCAAAGCCACGTTGTGCCATTTGGTTAGCATACAGTCCTGAAGATTGTTCTTTTACCGCTCCGAAAGGACCACTAATGGCAATAGCTGCTAAAGGCTCGTTGCCTTGCTCTTTCGGAAGGTACAAATCTCCGGTAAGCATGATGCCGTAACGATTTTTAAAAGTTACTTTTTGGCGTGTTACTTTGTCGCTCAATTCAAATGTATAATGGTCTGCTGTATTCATTTTTTGAGAATTTGATTTTTTATTTTGTGCAAATGACTGTCCCATAATAAGGAACATCATCGTTATAGTGCTTACAATTGCTATTTTCATGCTGACTATATTTTAAATTGATTTAATAACTTTTGCAGGAATACCTCCAACAATAGTATTATTTGGAACATCTTTAGAGGCAACCGCACCCGCAGCGACAATTGAATTTTCGCCGATAGTTACACCGGGGAGTATAGTTGCGTTTGCCCCAATCCAAGCATTTCTTTTGATATGAATACTCCCTGAAACAAGTGAATGTCTTTTTTCAGGAGCAATCGGATGTCCCTCCGAAAGCAAACTGACTTTCGGAGCAATAAGCACATCATCTTCTATGATAATTCCACCTAAATCTAAAAAGGTACAGTCAAAGTTAATAAATACGTTTTTGCCAATTTTAGTGTTTTTACCATAATTGATGTATAGTGGTGTAAATACAGCAACGCTTTCATCAATTTCACTATTGGTAATCAGGCTTAATATTGTTCTGATTTCTGCCGGGTCTGCTGAATTATTCATTTGAATAAGCAGCTTTTTTGTGGCATAGGAAGCTTCTCTCAACTTATAGCCATTCGGATCATTTGACGATATGGTTTCACCATTTTTCAGCCGTTCAAAAATGTCTTTTTCGTTTTCCATTACTCATAAATTTATCTATTTGTCATCTTATTTGTAAATACGATACTGAAACCCCAATTAATTATTCTTCTGCAAATTTCGATAGTATAAGCGTCAGCTTATTTATACAGGATACTGTTCTTTTTACCACTTTTACGGATTTTACTTTAAATGTATTGAAGACGGGTTAAGGTTTGCTAAATTTGTAAGATAATAGCTGGATTATGGAACATTTTGAGCGAATAGATACGGTAAGGAATTATAATGACTACGCTGGTGTAGATACTTTACATCCGTTGGTAAGTGTTGTCAAATTCAGTGAACTTCCTTTTATTAGAAACTTCAGGCGCTATATGAATATCTATGCCGTTTTCTTAAAAGATACCAAGTGCGGTGATATAATCTACGGCGGGCAGCCTTACGATTATGAGGACGGAACTCTTGTTTTTGTTTCTCCCGGACAGGTTTATGGTATAGACAACCATAGTGTGAATGAAAACCCGTCCGGTTATGGCTTGCTGTTTCATCCGGATATGGTTGCAGGTACTCATCTGGCAAAAACAATCAAAGAGTATTCGTTTTTCTCTTATGAAGTAAACGAGGCATTGCACCTGTCAAAAAAGGAACGAAAAACTATTGTGGAATGCCTTGAAAAAATTGCATTGGAAATGGAACAGAATATTGACAAGCACAGTAAAACGCTCATCGTATCGAATATTGAACTTCTGTTGAACTATTGTATGCGTTTCTATGACCGCCAGTTCATTACCAGAAGCCATGCCAATAAAGATATTTTAGTACAGTTTGAAAATCTACTATGTGATTATTTCAAATCTGAACAGGCACAGTTATTGGGCTTACCTTCTGTGAGCTGGTGTGCGGAGCAACTACATCTCTCTGCTAATTATTTTGGCGACCTTATCAAAAAGGAAACAGGCACAACCGCGTTAGATTATATACAATCCAAGCTGATTGATGAAGCTAAAACTAAAATATTCGATAACACTAAAACTATCAATGACATTGCCACAGAATTAGGCTTCAAATACCAACAACATTTTACCCGACTTTTCAAACAAAAGACAGGAGTAACGCCTAATGAATACAGATCATTAAATTAAAAAGGATGTTTAAAAGCATTCTTTTTCTAATTTCTATACTATTTTTTGACATAGCTGTTTGACAGTAAGCACAGATTATAGCTAATTTTTGAAGCCAATTTTAAATCTCCTGCCAGAATAGCTTTCCCCTATACGAATCAAATATATTGATATAAAACTTAAACAAAATAAAATCTGATAAAAAACTCATATACTCCAGTTCTGGGCACAAAAAATCCTCCGAAATGACTGTTATCAAAGGATTTTCTTTTTAAAGGATGGCTAAAAGGGTGGCAACTATTTTATCATATTTTTTATTATCTTAATGTCGCTAATCCTATCTGTGTTAAGTTCACATTGATGAAACTTAATTTGAAACTTTAGCAATGTGGAGATTTACAGCACCTTGGGTAACAAGCCCTAAACTAATCGGAAGGAGCCCATTGGCTTGAAATACAAATGTTAATGTATCATTGGCATTCAAACGGACAAACGTATTGAGAGTTGTGGAAGATATTGGAATTTCAACAATTCCTAAAGCAAGATTGACCCTTACTGCGTCCAATTTTTTGTCTTTCCAAACAATATTGTTTTTTAAAACCCCCAGTTTTCGTCCTGTCAGTACTCCTAAGTCTAGTCCAGATTGAGGTTGCAGCTCATAGCTAATCATATACACTCCTGATGCAGGAGCAGTAAAAGTGCCATCTGTGAATAAAGATGAATCCCCAATTATAGTGTCCGCCACCCCAGTGAGATTCATCCTATACCAACCTCCTCCAATTGACAAATCAATAAGCTGCCAACCTCCACTTTTGGCTGCTGAATAGACTAGTGAAGAGCCTAATAACGCTAGGTTCGTCGCAGTGATTTCTTTAACCTCATGATCACCAGTAATGGAATTATCACGAACTAATATAGAATGATTACCTGTTAAAGCTACCAATGAAGTAGATGTCCTGATTTTAAGATTGCCATTAATATCTAACGTAGCTGTAGGATCAGTAGTATTAATACCTACTTGTCCATTATGAGATAATGAAAATAAAAGCATTGCTGCTGTAGTAATTAATGTTTTCATGTGTTTGGTATTAGATTAATATGTTTTTGCAAGTTCTATTAACTATTATACCTACTGCATTACGTCCAATTCATTATTATAGTTTGAGTTGTATGCTTTTATTAAAATTACAACTTCAAAAACATACACCCGTTGAATAATCACGAATAAAATCATCACATTAACGAATCCCAACTAATTATAATTAGTTATTAATACAAATAATAAACAAATAATACATTATAAAATATTATTTACTAGAAACACCAAATTTATCAATCCTCAGTTTAGAATGGTTTGTTTTCTAAAAAAACAAACGAAGCTATGTTTGATAGCTTCGTTGTTAGATTACAATCTTAAAGTTACATTTTTAAGACTGTTAGGTTAAATTGATTGTTATACTAAATTTTTTTTCTCATTTTGTAATTGTATTCCTGCTCAATGAAAAGTGCTTTGCCAATTCAGTATTATTAAGCTTATGCTTTTTTATAGTCCGATATTCTAAAAAATCTGGTTTGTTTAAATATTAAGTTATTTCATTAAATTACAATAACATGATTAAGAACACAACAAACAAAGCCAGGCAATAGTGACTAATAATCATTTAATGATATCACAAAAATCAAAAATTGCCTGACAAGACTTCAACATTTTATATAATAAATTTGTGTTGTCAAAATTATATCATAAGAATTAACTCTTCTTCGGTGAAACCTGAATTTCGGTATGTATTTAAATTATCCTATACCAATGTAATAGTCCCGAACTATTCCTCTATGAAAATATAAGTAAAGCCTCCTTTTATAAAGCCCCCAAAAATACCTTTTAACCATATAAATATATTGTTCGTCACATTTACTCTCTAATCGAAAATCTAGCAGGTTTTCTATTTCTTCCCGGGTTTTTCCAATGATTTCCTGTTCAAAAATCTCAAAATTTTCACTGTTTATCTTCATTTCATTCTCAGGTATTTCTATTTTTCTATGAATTCACCTCGCAACAGATTTATAATCTCAATTTTTGTTTTTCCTTCCAGTGATAACTGTCCTATTTTTTATTCATTTCTTTTTGATTTTATCTTGTAATAATTGTGTACTTCTATTTATTTGATATCTGTCCTGTAATAACAATCCTGAACTCTTCCGTTGACATCACAAGTAATGTAAAGTTCTTTTTGAAGCAGTCCAAAACAGTAATTCTTCACTGTGATTGTATACCAATTCTTACAAATCTTCTTCGCAGAACGACTAAAAATAATTTCTATCTCTTCCAGTGTTTTTCCTATATATTTTTTGTCCATTACTCTCTTTCATAAAATTTAAACACTTTGTATTCCGGAGTTCCGTATTCATAATAAAATATGTTTCCGTATTCCATCCACAAGAAACATTCAGTAATTGTAATATCCACTACCTTATCGCTCTCAAAAATAAAAGCAATTTCGTCTCTAAAAATTCCCCAACAATAACGGGAATAAAACCAGAATTCCTCGTCTGAACCTTTTGCCGGTTCTCCCCAGATTTTGCGTATATCTTCTTTCTTTTGAGAGATATGCAATCTCACTATTTTTTTTAGTTTCCGTATTTGCTTATCCATTTGTATAAAGTTGTTTTAGGAATCCTGTAACGCTCCAATACTTGAATTTTAGTCATTTCACCTGTCGCTATCTGTTCAACAATAAAATCTATAATTTCCCTGGTATAGATATTTTTTCGGAAGTGAGGTAAGGTCTTTTTATTATTTTTTTGTTTTTCTGTTTTTTCAACTCCGGCAGGTGGGGAGTACAAAATCAGATGCTGCGAATAAAGCCTGAAAAAATCATATTCCAACAATTTACTCCATTTTAAAAGCAAATCTGTATCTAAGCTTGCTGACCTATACATAAGTTCTATAGCTTGATCTGTACATTGAAAAAAGTTAATTATTCGATTCTTGCTAATCTTTTGCTCTTGAATTAGAAGTTTAATCGCTTGTCCTATGTGTATTTCTTTAATATTCAATTATATATTATTACTTTTTTATCACTAAATACATTTATAAATTAACTGATTTATCAGTGCTAATCCACTATACAATAGCGAACAATTACTGTATAAAAACGAAGCTCTTCGATAGTTCAACACCTTTCTGCGAATTACCGACTGCTTTTTCCGACATATAAACAAGATCGTCCGTTGGATCTACTATCTATCTTCCGAGCAGAGGTGTGAAAGACGAGGTAATTAAGATCATTATCTATCCTCATATGCTTAGTATTTCTTTATATTTCATAAAAAGGCTGCCTTTAACAGACAGCCTAAGAAAATATACAATTTTGTGTTTCTAATCATTATCAATCCTCACCCACTTACCATTCTCCACTCCTTCATAGAAACGATCATTGTGATAAATAATCGCTCCCTGGATATAAGGTTTATTTGCGGGTAAAGTGAGTGTTTCCGGTAAGGCATCCCTATTTCTCAGCAAGAAAATACCCGTTCCTTCTTTGACAACGATTCCTGTTCCCGGGACTAGCTGTATTACATTAGCATCTACCGTTGGATTAGCAATAGTAATCGAAGATAATTCGGCTAATCGTCTTGCTCCGGCACTTACTGTACAGCCTCTCAATTCGTTTCCGTACAATTGTACAACACCCGGTGTTGTACAATCAGGGTTGATATTTACTACAATATCTTTATTGCTGATTGCCACAGAACAAGCCAAACCGCTTGCAAAACGAACACCTTTAAGATGATAAACAAAAGTTCCTGCAACATTTCTTGGGTGGTTAATAGTCGCCACTCCATTTGCATTGGATGTAATTTCTATATCAGCACCATTATTAATATTGTAAGTAAAAATATACGTCTGATTGGTAAGACTTCCTTTAAAAGTTACCACAACATCACCTGTCGGCTGCACCAGAACACTGGTTGTTGTAAGTGCCGTATTGTCTACCGGCAGAGCAACAGATGTAATCGTAAAATTTTCTGTGATGTTACATCCATCCTGGCTGTAAGTTACACTGACACTGTAACTACCCGGTTGGGTAAAGGTAACCGTTGGCGAAGTGCTGATAACTCCTGTACCTAACCTTGTCCAGGTATACGATGCATTAGGATCTGTACCAAATAATGCTGCGGCATCATAAGTCTTAGGGAATTCTGAAGCACAAAGTGTTTTGTTACCACCAAAGCCCGCTGCCTGCACATTGGTAGGCACAATAGTAAGATTGGTAGTATTTCCCAGATCCTGGCTGTTACCGTAAGCGCTAACCGGGCGTGAGAAATTAATATCCTTAACTGAAGCATAGAACATCGTATAATTAGCTGCCGGATCAAGGTTAATGGTACTTTGTCCCGATGCTGCTGTTCTGCTCACATTAATCCTGTTACACGGTGTTCCCGTCATAAAGAGATTTTCTGATACATTTTGTCCGCTGGCAATTGTATAGGTTCCGGGATTAAAATACAAAGTTTTGTAATTGCCCGGAGAAGATAAAGTGCTGGATGTGCTTGTATTAGAACTTCCCAGGAAAGTAAGTTTTTCATAGTTATGAGCAGTGCTTCCCGTGTTCACAATACCGTCTTTCCAGATCGTTACTTCTCCAAAGCTGGAAGCATTTGGAACTCCCGGTATCTCAAATATTTTCATCATAATTTTAGATTGAGACGCGATAATAGTTACAGGCGTATTGTTACCTGAGTTTACATAAAATTGTGGGAAATTATCTGTATAAAGTGTACTTCCTGTACTACTGGTCTGTATCCCTGTAATAACCGATTGACCAAAATCCAGCGTTGTATTAGCCGAGTTAATATTCTGAAAAAATAAACGCGTTAATGTCATCGGATAATTATTAGTTTTAAAGCTGTTGCTATTAAAACTATAAAGAGAACCTTTATACGCACTTAGCAGCTCAACGTTTGCAGGAATAGTATTATCAAACGTAATATTTACATAAATCCCTTTTGTGTCGATGTAGCGTGCCGCATTGGACACACTATTATTCTGCATTCTTATCGGATAATACAAGCTGTTATATGAACTCTCCTGGAAAACAACTTTCATATCACTTTGCAAGGTAAGGTTACCATATACATAAAGAGGTATTACATTATAACTATTGTCAACACTGTTAATCTTCAGTACCGGCGTATTGGGTGCATTGCTGAAAGTTACATTATTCGCCGATGCAGATTGCCCTCCGAAATTATCAACCATTACCTGATTTAGCGTAGGAGTAAAGCCAGAATTCTGGTCAAAGAAAACATTATCATTCGGTCTTGGTGCACCACAACCTGTAATAGGCGAACCTCCAGATGTTAACGACCAATGCGATAGGTCGTTCCAGCTGCCTTGCCCTCCAATCCAGTAGAGATCTCTGGAAGCAGAAGAAAGAGAATTGGTAAAATCAATACCTGTATTGCCTCCCAAATCTGTACTTGCGGAAGTAATGTAAGTTTGTCCGCCTGATGAAAATATATTTTGCAGACGCACCCTGTCTATGATAAAATCTGTGGTATTGTATGTAGGGATAATAATCTGTTTTGCCGCGCCGTAACCACTTACTTGTAACCGGTCACCATCCAGACAGTCGCCTTGCAGCTGCATACTTTGGTTTACTTTTATATTACTCTGTAATCCCACAATATTTCTTTTCTGGATATTGAGATGATTGATTTCTTTTAAGCTGACGATCATTACAGTCGGATTACCAGGTGTTACCAAGGTATTACTTACAGGCATTATGTTGAGTCTGTTAATTGTTGTATTCTGTAAATCGGTATATATAGTACTACCATTAACACCCTGCATATCTATCCTTTCAAAGAAATGAGAAAGTTTTATAAACTAGTAATCTTTTGATTTCTAAAATCAGTCTATTATTCATCCAAACATAAGGGGTCGTTTCTTCTAATTCTTTAAATGCCTTTTCTAAAGTCCGAACGTTTACATTTAGATAAGATGCAATCTGCTTTACAGATAAAGATTTGTTAAGATCATTACTATTAACAAAGGTCTTAAACTTAGATATCAAAATTTTTCGCGGTGAAATGTCGACAGTATTAGAGCTATCTGGCCGAAATATATTTTCGCAAATTAATAAAAGGCTAAACAAATGATTATTAAGAATAATATGTTGATTCTCATTATCACAATTTTTAAGTTCAGCTTCAATCAAGTTGAATAAAAGCAAAACATCATCATACCTGTTACCCAGATCAAAATAAGGTAATATTGCAGGGTCATTAAACAAACAAGTATTGTGAAAAAAACCTAAATGCATTTGGTTAAGACAAAAAAACTCTTTAGTGAAGATTAAGATTTTCGCTCCATAATTGACAGGAGGAAAAAATTGATTAATTTGATTTTGAGCTACAAAAAGTATATGCTTTTCTTTAACTTCGATCTTATTAAAATCTACCATATGCAACCCTTCTCCTTTTTCGAAGAGATGCAATGCAAAAAATGATAATTTATGCGGTTCTATAATTTGAGGTCTGTCTTCAAGTAGTTCCGCTATGGATTTGGTATTAATATTCAAATTACCGTTAGGGAATAAAAATGGCTCAATGCTGTAATTTGACATATACAAACAATTTATATTTAAAAAAATGGATTTTTTATAAATTACTAAGGAGATATTTCATTTTTTTTAACAATCAAACTTTTCTCAAAAATAAGAGTGTCGTATTGAAGTGAATCCCTCTTCAAACAAGACATTAACGAACATAGGATCAGACTCTTTAGTTACGTGTGCATCTAATCTCTTTTCTAACCGCATATATTATTTCCACCATTTTTTAAATGTCTGTGTACTATCCTTAAACATCACAGGTTCTCCTATCATTGGAGTAATCATTTTGAAATCATACTTCTCAGATGCTTCTGAAATTTTATTCAACGGCTCGTGCCAGGAGTGTCTTCCCAGTGCATATTTGGAATTGTGGACAGTCATTACCCTTTTGGGCTGAAGAACCTCAATAGCTTTTACCAAGTCATCAGGCATCAAGTGGATATATTTCCAGTCTTCATTATACTGCCCATTTTCCATGATGGCAAAATCAATGGTTCCAAACTTTTTCTTGATAGCGAAAAAATGGTCATCGTATCCCGTATCCCCGCAGATAAAGACGTTGCCTAAAGACGATTGAAGCATATAAGCTGTCCATAACGACTGGTTGGCTTTTAGTCCACGTCCTGAAAAATGCCTTGCCGGCAAAGAAGTTAGTTTGATGTTGGTATCCATCTGCAGACTGTCATTCCAGTCTACTTCCAGAATCTTTTCAGGGGCAAAACCCCAGTATTCAAGGTGAGTACCTACCCCTAACGGACATATCACTTTTCCGACACGGTCTTTAATCTGCTTCATTGTTTCATAGTCCAGATGATCCCAATGATCGTGTGTTATCAGTAGATAATCTATCTCGGGCATATCAGCAGGTGTATAAGCATCAGCCCCTTTGAAAGCCTTGTTGTAAAATGAGAAAGGTGAAGCTGAAACCAGTACCGGATCGACCAGCAATTTTTTGCCATCGGTTTGTATGTAAAGAGAGGAGTGCCCCATCCAGACCAATACATCCTCTTCCTTTGCAATTTTTTTAAGGTCGGTCTTTATACTTGGAAGATTGATATCTGGTCGAAGTTCTTTAGATTTTTCGTCGAAAATAGCTCCCAGCCAAGCCTGAATGATAGATTTATCACCCACCAACAAAGGTGTATAGCTCAGATTCTGAAATTTACCATCCCTGTAATTAGGTGATTTTTTTATTCTTACCAAACGCTCCCCACTGGGAAGTTTCCCAAAGCTGGGCTGGTTGACTACAACAACGCTAATAACAACCAACAACAGCAGTATTCCAATAATGCTCCAGACCATTCTTTTTACTATTTTCTTTATTTTTATGTTCATCTCAATCATCTGCTTTATTCGTTAGGTAATAATGTAAACATCCTTATACCCTGTACACAACATGGTATTTTCAATACATCAATATATCTCAAATTAAAGCGGTTAAGTATATTTCAGCTTTTCTTCTTCTAAGTCTATTGCGAATAAATATTTGCGGATGAGCTCTTCGTCCATTTTGTCATCTGTCTTGTTTTTATTCAACAGCCAAATCCTTTGCTGCTCTAAAATTTCAAGATAGATATTCCTCGTTTCGACAGACAATTCATCTTCCTGCGGTGTGCTGTTCCTGTATTCCCACAGTGTGGCTATCTGCTGTAAATATCTGTTGCTATCAAGCTGTTGCGGGTATCCGGTTTTTAAATAGTGTAAGGAATGTTCAGCCATACCTCTCTTCAGCATCATTTCTGCTTCTTCCTCTTTGTAGTGGTCGCCATAGTCGGGAATATTTGCCTTTTTAATCAGCCACGGGAGCGTGAGTCCCTGTAAGACCAATGTTGCCAATATCACGACAAAGGTGATAAAGAGAATAAGATCTCTATAGGGAAAGGGAGTACCGTTGCCCATTTCAATCGGTATTGATAATGCAGCAGCAAGCGAAACTACACCCCGCATTCCCGACCAGCCTAAAATCAATGGGGCTTTTAACCCCGGATTTTTGTCTGCTACCGGAATAAAATTGCTGACTATTTTTGTGACCAATACTGCACCGAATGAGGCAAAAAACCGACCAATAATCAATACGGCAGTTATAAGCAGACCATAGCTTATAGCTGAAGGAAGTCCTATGCCTTCCTGTTTCAACCCATCAGTGATTTCGGGTAAATCCAGTCCAATCATCAGGAATACAAGTCCGTTCAGTAGAAAAATAAGGCTTTTCCATACCTTGGCGCCTTGTATACGTGAAGAGCTGCTCAGAAAATCATTTCTTCGTGCGGACATCAGCAGACCACCGCTTACTACCGAAAGTACGCCCGAACTATGAACCTCTTCGGCAAGTATATACATCGCATAAGGAGTTACGAGCGTAAGAACAATATCAATGTTGGCATCAGTAGGCAGAAGCTTGTGCGCTTTCATCATCAGCCAGCCAATCAGCAGACCGATAGCAACCCCGCCAACGACCATCCACCCAAAACTTAATGCGGCCTGCTGCCAAACAAACTGTCCTGTGGCTACGGCAATCAGGGCAAAACGAAATATGATAAGTGACGAAGCATCGTTCAGCAGACTTTCACCCTCTATTACAGAGGACATCCGCTTTGGCAGTTTTACAAATTTCAGGATAGCATTTGCACTGACGGCATCAGGAGGGGATACAATACCACCCAACAGAAAGCCTAATGCCAATGAAAACCCTGGAATAAACCAATTGGAAACAAAAGCTACCGACATCGCCGTAAGAAAAACCAGCACAAAAGCAAAGCTGCCGACAATCCGTCTCCAGCGCCAAAGCTCTTTCCACGAGATAACAAATGCAGCTTCATATAACAATGGTGGCAAAAAGATAATGAAGATAAGTTCAGGCTCAATGTGTACCCGGGGCATATCTGGTATCAGGCTTATCATCAATCCTGCGATGACCAGCAGCACGGGATAAGCAACTTTTATCTTGTCTGCCAGCATAATAAGCAATACAATCACTACAATCAGTATCAGAAATAAAGTAAAATATTCTATCATAATGCTATTTTTATATGATGCCGAGTATCAATCAGCTGGTATTTTTATGATTATGCCTTTTATTTTCTCTTGCTCAACAGGAGTATATCCTTGGTTTCCAGAATGTTTTTTTTGTAGCCATTGGCGGTAACATTAATCATTGCCTTGCCTACTTCTTCCAACGTCAGGAAAAATGGCTTACTGAATAGTCGCAGGAAAGGATATAATCCATTGATTACCTTGTAAAAACCTTTTACATTTTTTGCTCCTTTGGTAGGCTGCATAAATGCTGGTCTGAAATTATAAACGGCTTTGAATGGCAATTTCAGTAAAGTATTCTCGGTTTTTCCTTTTACTCTTGCCCACATGGTGCGACCTTGCTCTGTACTATCCGTTCCGCCGCCTGATATATAACAGAATGTCATTTGGGGATTAATCGTAGCCATAGCAGATGCAAAGTTTACGGTAAGATTATAGGTGAATTTTGTATAGTCTTCTTCAGTCATTCCAACGGAAGAAACGCCTGCACAAAAATAGCAGGCATCGTAGCCCTGTATTTTTTCTATAATTGGAGAAAGGTCGTTGAAATCTCCGTGCAGCACTTCCTCAACTTTAGTACCTGCATAGCCGCTGGGTTTACGGTTGATGAGTAGTATTTTTTCTATTTGGGGATTGGCAATACATTCCTGTAGAACGCCTTCTCCAACCATTCCTGTTGCTCCTGTGATGATTACTTTCATAAATTCAATAGTTTAAATTGTGTTTTTTTGTTATGATGATATTGGATCCTTTATTTCAGTTTTAATTTCATCATAATATCGGTTTGTTCATCTTCTCCCAGCTTGAAAATATGCTTGTCAAATGCTACAAAACCATTCTTTTGGTAAAAAGCGATTGCTCTGTGGTTTTCTTCCCAAACACCCAACCAGACATAATCTGAATGTATCCGTCTGGCTACATCAACCGCTTTTTCGTATAAAATCTGTCCGGCATTTTTGCCGTGAAATTCTTTTAAAACATAAATCCGTTCTATTTCAAGCGCATTTTTGTCTTTTAGTTCGGTTTGTGATGCGCCGAAATTGACTTTCAAATAACCGATTACTTTTGTTTCAGATAGTGCGAAATAGAACCGGGAATTTTCATTATCAAGTTCATTAGTGAGCTTTTCGATAGAAAATCCTTCCTCTAAGTATTTTTTCATATTTCCTTCGGTATTGCTCGAAGAAAACGTTTCTGAAAAGGTTTTCCTGCCTATTTCCTGAAGCTGTTCAAGGTCGTTTAGGTTGACTTTTTTGATGACGATATCATTCATATCTAAAATGAAAGATACTCCTAATAACCTTTGCTATCAGGAGTATATATTTACTTGATTATTTTATCTGCTAATTCATCCATATAAGCTTGGCGACCCATTTCTTCATATTTGGCAAAATGTCTGTTTACATCTTCGCCTGCAATGTATCTAATCTGCTTTTTACCATCGGTAGCCGCTTCGTAAACAATATCTGCAATCATTTCAGCTGTAGAAAAATAGCTTCCGAAATCAAAATGTGCCATTGATTTTCCAAATCCTTCTTTGTATTCTTCCGCCACAGCCCATATAGCGTTTTCGCCGAACTGCGATTTGATGATGCCTGGAGCAATCGTTTTTATCCCGATATTGAACAGCCCAAGCTCCGGAACCATTCCTTCTGTCCAGCCTTCAATAGCCACCTTGGAGGCATTGTATATCGTATTGAAAGGAACTGGCATCAGTCCGGCCATCGAAGTGGTCGATATAAACAATCCTTGTTTTCTCTCTTTGAAATGAGGAATAAATGCTTTGGTAACACGTATCGTCCCCAGCATATTGGTGTCAAATAGTTTTACAATTTCTTCATCGGTAAGGTTTTCCAATGGACCGCCCAAGCCGTAACCTGCATTGTTGAATACCACATCTACCGTTCCCAGCTCTAATGTTTTTGAAACGGTCTCTTCAATCTGTACCGGGTTGGTTACATCCAATGGAAGTACCGTTACGTTTTCCAGCTTTGCCAGTTCTTTTCCTTTGCTTATATCACGCATCGTTGCGATGACGTTCCAACCTTTTGACTGGAATAACACTGCCGTTGCATTTCCTAATCCGGTGGATGCTCCTGTAATAAATATTGTTTTCATTTTTATTCTTTCTATCGTTTTAAATAATACTTGCCAAATAGATCTTATAATTCTCCAAGTCTTCTTTGGGAGTGCCATTCTTCACCACATCAAAACTGTTAAATCCCGGTAGTATGTCTGCTCCACAAAAAGCATAATTACTCGTAATATTCAATAAGAGGTCATCTGTGGTTTTACCTTTCATCAGGTTCTGATTTTCATCACCGAAAGCTTCTCCGGGAGCATTCCACGTGGCGGATACCAAGAATTTTTTGCCCTTTAATTTACCGCCTGAACCGTATTGCTTACTTGAATCCTGTCGGGTACGTCCGTCGCCTTCCAGAAACTCACGTTTGGCGTGACCTGCTTCAAAAAGTTCATCTGTATACTTTTTGTAAATCCAGGGAGCACCGAACCAGTTGATAGGCGTTTGAAGGATAATAATATCTGCCTGAAGATGCTTGGCAACCTCTTCTTCGGAGTTGTAGCCGCCTTCTACTTTAGTCTCTAATACTTCGTAGCCGTTGGAAAGAAAAAAATCTTTTGCTACCTCTTGCAAAGAAGCATTTAACTTACCCTCAGATCTGTTCGGGTAAGTTAAATGCGTATTGATTAATAAAACTGTTTTGGTTTTATCCATTCTTATTCTTTCGATTAATAAAAAGCAGGCTTATCTCCGTAAACGCCAGGTTTATTAATACCCACACTCGCTTTTACGTCTTTTTCAGGGTGCAGAATAACATCAGCAATGTAAGCACCTACGGCTTTTCTTGCTACTTCAGTACCTAAGAAAGGTTCTCCTTTTTGAGTGGTTTCATAATCCGTCTCGTCTTTGTCAGTCAACCAAGATGGACGCACTACAGTATAATCCAATCCTGATTTTTCTACATTACGTGTTGCCTTACCGTAACGTACAAGATCAGAACCTATCATACGATTGTTCCATTCCCCGAACTTACCTGCAACCTCGTCATAAACGCCAAGACAAGTCACGAAAATCAGACGTTTTACGCCTTGCTGTGTCATTGTTTCAGCGATGGCTGTCGCCATTTTATCCACATCTCCTGCAAGGTTGGCATACACAATATCCTGACCTTTGATAGCGTTGGTTAAGTCTTCGTTGTTCAAAACATCACCGCTGATAAGGTTAATATCAGAACCGCTTTGTGGTAATTGTTCCGCATGTCTTGCGAATAATGTTAATTCTATATTTTTATTTTCCTGTAGGAAGCTGATTGCATGTTGTGCAATTGCACCGCCAGCTCCCAATACTAAAACTTTTGTACTCATTTTTGTTATTTTTTATTTTTCTGGATTAATTCTATCTTCATATCTACCTGACCTTTCGATGCTTTTAAAGTGGAAATGTCGCCTTCCACTTCGCCTATGATAACAAACTCATTATTTTCGAAATGACCGGCTTCAAAAAATACTCCTAAACCATTGTATTCCTGTGAATAGATCAACTGACCTTTCTTGGCTGTATTTACAAAGGAAGCATTGTCTATAGGAAGAATTTTTGGAGTTACACCATAATAATGATTGTCGTGATATACGGCTGCTGTTGTTTCAAATGAACCAATTTTCAGCAATGCTGCTGCCGTTTTATTGTTTGCCAGCTTAAAAACAAAGGATTTGCCATCAATGCTAATCTTTATTTTATCACTTTCGGATGTGTTGTTATGAATTGTTGTGTTTTCAACCAACGGAAGTTTTTCTCCATTGGTCGAAGTAGCCTTGTTACTACAGGAAATAATCCCGATTGTTGCGGCTATTGCTAATAATGAGATATACTTTTTCATCCGTTACTATTTTTGTTTGCTGTTTCACAGCGATTATTTTGGTCGAATGGAGCGCTTATAAAATTTTCTGATATAGAAAATTTGTATAGGCGTTTCATTTTTTATTTTCCGTTGTACGCTTCATCAGACACTGGTTCCATCCAGTTCACCAGTCCCTTTTCAGCATTAAGTCCTATTGCCGTATGGATCATAATACCATCAGGTGATGCTCCATGCCAGTGTTTAACCTCCGGCATAATATTTACAAAATCTCCTGCTTTGATTTTTTGTACAGGTTTTCCTTCTTCCTGATAGTAGCAACCCCCTTCACGAACCAATAAAATCTGATTGCTTGCATGTGTATGCCACTTTGTACGCGTTTTTGGTTTAAACAAAACTTCACCGATATATGCATTGGTCTTTTCATCAGGATTTACATAGGTTTTTAGCAAAGCCTGTCCTGTAAAATAATTCTCAGGGGCTGGTTGATACCCCATTTCCGTTATTTCTTTTTCTGTGTACATTATATCTGACTGAAATAGAAAAATACCAATGACTTTACCAATTGATAAAGCCATTGGCAATTACTTGTTATTATTGATTAAAGATTCTCTTGATAGAACGGAATCAATTTATCCAATGCGATTTTCACCGGTTCCGGTTTGTCATATAGATCATAGTGAGACCATCCTTCAACCACTACCAACTCTTTTTTAGTAGAAGCAGCACGGCGAATGATTTCAAAACCATCTCTGTACGCTCCGAAAGCTCCAGGTTTGCGTCCTACAACAACCATTAACGGCTGCGTTAATAATTTCTCTGCTAAGTTGTAAGCATCCCACGTCATTGCTGCTGCATTGTGAGAGAACAACGTTTTGTTTACACCGTTTGGTTTTTCACCACGAGCAGTACGGTAGTATTCTGTAGCTTCTAAAATGTCAATATCCGCATTCGCTTCTTTTGCCATTTCATATGTTGGATACAATCCCTGATCAACTCTTAATGCTTCTCCTCTTGCTTCTGCCGTTCTTTGTGCCGCAATCGCTTCAAGATTGGCAATCGGGTCACCAAACTCACGCATTACACGACCATAATTTGCTCCTGTAAGTGTTGCGACCGCTTTGATACGACGTTCTTTCATGGTTGCGCTGATTACATAACCACCTGCACCACACATTCCTAATGCACCAATACGGTTTTCATCAACGAAAGGTAGCGTTACCAAATAGTCACAAGCATAGCTGTAATCTTCCACACGGAATGATGGATCTTCCAAAAATCTTGGTTCACCGCCGCTTTCACCCTGGAAAGATGCATCAGGAACCAGTACTACAAACCCAGCATCGGCAAATGCCTGTCCGTAAACGTTTCCTGAAGTCTGCTCTTTACAGCTTCCGATTGGGTGGGTGCTGATGATAACAGGATATTTTTTGTTCTCGTCAAAGTTTGGAGGGAAAAGCAAATCTGCTGCGATGTCCCAATAAAGTGCTTTAAATTTTACTGATTGTTTCATTTTATATTTTTTTTAATTGTGGTTAAACATTCGCTTATTTTAACAATACAAAGGTAAATAGACATATAAGCTACATTTGAAAACAAAACACTTTAAAAACGAAACTTTTTACGGATTGGGGAATGTTTGTGAAAAGCGAAAGATCAACTTATCTTTTTTTGTATTTTAGCAGTTAGAAAATACAGATATAAATATTTGATGATTTAGAGAACTTCGCATATTTATGTGTTATCTGCAAGCGTTTTAAAAAATCGCGTAATTAAGTTAATAAAATCTAAAAATGATGTGCAAAAAAAATTTCATTATCTGTTTATTCATATTATTAAATGTTCACATTTTTGCTCAAAATAACTTCTATAAGATGGCGAATGGTAAGGTTTTGAGTCAAGAAGAATTTAATAAAGCGAAAGAAAATGCTTCAAAAAACGGAAAGATAGAAGAATCGATTTTAAAAAGTGAAACAAAAAATGATTCAATAATTAATACAACGAGAATAACAATTATAACAAAAGATGAAGATGGAAACTACTTCGATCCATATTCTGAACCTAAAAAATTGTTATACAAGCATTTTCCTATTGAAAATTTTAAAAATAATGCTAAGAAACAATTTTCACAAAATTATCTTAAAGGGAAACCCACTTTTATAAATTTTTGGTTTAGGCATTGTATACCTTGTATAAATGAAATTCCACTTTTAAATTCACTAAAAGAAAAATATGGAGACAGAGTGAATTTTTTATCTATTACTTATGAAAATAAAAAAAGTGTTGAAGAATTTCTAAAGAAGAAAAACATAAACTTTAAACATATAACTGATTCTAAAAAACAATTAGATGATTTAAACTATTCTTCTTATCCCACAAATCTCATTTTAGACAAAAATGGAAATGTAAAATATGTTTTCGGAGAAATCTCTAATTCTGAAGATGATTTAAGCTTAATTCTTGATGAACTTTTAAAATAGAACGCCTGATGCCAAAAGCAGTGCAAATGCTCACGGCACCACAACCAAATAATAAAAGCCTTTCTGTATTTTATAAATATAGAAAGGCTTTTTGGATTTTTTAAGAAATGGGTGCTGTCTAATACTTTTGAACAAACAAAACACTTTAAAAACGAAACATTTTACTGAATGAGGAATTATCAGTTCGTGCTAAGTGAACGACAATAGCAATTCATCTAACCGACGATACAACCCCAGAAATATTTGTATAATTTTGTATAGAATAGAACATTAGTATGACAATAGAAGAAATATTTCAAGATAAAACCATAAAAGCAAAAGGTAAGGTTTCTGCAATCGGAGAATGGCTGCTAAATAACGAACTACCTTTGGACGAGTTACTGGCTTATGCCGAAAAACAAAAGGCTACAGATAAAGCTACCTGCATAGAAGCTGTGGAGTATGCAACTAAAAAAAATCTCAATCTTGCTGATGATAATTTGCTTAACTATGTAACCAAGGCACTAAAAGACGAAGAGCCGAGGGTTAAATGGGAAAGTGCGAAAGTAATAGGAAACATTGCCAAACTTTTTCCGACACAGCTAAATCAATCTATTGATAATCTTTTGCCAAATGCAGAAAATACGGGAACGGTTGTTCGCTGGGCAACAGTTTACGCATTGGCAGAGATACTAAAACTAAAAACAGAGAGCAATATAAAGTTGCTACCGAAAATTGAAGTCCTTTGCGAAAAGGAAGAGGATAACGGCGTAAAGAAAAAGTATCTTGATGCATTAAAGAAAATGAAGAAATAAAAAATTATACAAATAGAAGCTCCGTGCAAATATGATAATAGAAACCTCCAGATTAAAAATAATACCATTATCTTATAATCAGTTATTAAATTATACTTTTCCGAACCAATTGGAAAGTTCTTTGGGTTTAATTGAAAATGGAAGATTGGTTTCTTCAAAGGTTACCAAGAAAATCAAAGAACAAATTCTTCCAAAAATAGCAGTCGAAAGTCAGGATAATTTATTTATTACATTTTGGATAATAATATTGAAGTCGGAAAATGTAATGTCCGCTGAGTTCTGCTTTAAAGGAAAGCCGGATGATAACGATACTGCAGAAATTGGCTACGCCACTTTTACGAATTTCCAGAATTTAGGAATTATGACAGAAACTATAAAAGCCATCACAGGTTGGATATTTGAAAATACTTGCGTCAAGACCATAGTTGCAGAAACTGACCCGAATAATTATAGTTCTCATCGGACTTTGGAAAAGAATAATTTTAGAAGAGTAAAAGAAAATCCCGATAACTGGATTTGGAAATTGGAAAAACAGTAGATGAGCTATAATTATCTTAAAAACATCTTAAACCGAAACATTATTTTACTGATTCCTGAAAACTTTAGGTGAGATACCTGTTTTCTGACGGAAGAATCTGGCGAAAGAGGTCGGGTAATCAAATCCTAAACTGTAACCGATTTCACTTATAGAGAGTTTTGTGTTTTGTAGTTTCTTTTTTGCTATCTGTATAATTTCTTCATGGATATGATCAATAGGTGTTGTACCAGTGAAATGTCTAATAAGGTCTCCAAAGTAGTTAGGGGAAAGGTTGCTTTTTTGTGCAAAATAGGCAACCGAGGGTATCCCAGGTACACTTTTGTTCAAGTGGTAGAAGTCTTCTAAGTTTTTACGAAAATCAGCTATGGTCGTTTCGTAAATATCGCTACGGGTTTCAAACTGACGTTCATAAAAGTTCTTAACAGAGGTCAGTATTAGATTCAAGTATGATATAACTATCATTCTTGAATAGTCAGTTTTTTCAAATTCGTTTTTAGCTTTTTCGAACAGGTCTAACAAAAGGTTTTCTTCTTGGGATGTAAGAATAAGCGCTTCATGATTATTGTAATGGACAAAGTTATAGTCCTTGACATACTTTTCAAGGTAATTGCTGCTCACCATAATGGCATACCCTGACATCGGTCGTGTTATTTTCCATTTCACAGTATTCTGAGGGCAGTCTACGTACAAGTGGGACGAATTTGTCTGGTCAATCCAATGTTTATAAAACGGTTGCTTTTTATCCAATGGTGGATTTATTGCAATTAGATAAAAATCAATTGTAACAGGATTTGATTCTGGACTCGCGTTTTCATTCTGGTCCCCGAAAAAGACAATATGCATATCGTCGTTTTTTAGGTCATTTATACCCAAATAATGGGCATATTCACTGAGGTTATAAATCTTTTTATTCATTATTATAATTGTCCAAAAATTTTAAAAATGCAATAATTTAAGTCCTTTAATAATCGCTATTTTTACGCTTAACCAATAAATGTTTTCAGTGTAAATATTCTTTCATCATAAAATTCATCATAATTATCCCCATACAAACGGGGCTTTCTTGTTCATGTTCTTTTATATATGGCAAATGCGTATGAACTACAATAAGAAAAATAGTTTTAACGAAGTTTCATTCTGTAAAAAGTGGCACTCCATCATTGATTTCTGAAATCTTTAAAGTGCTTTAAATTTTACTGACTTTTTCATTTTCTATTTTTTTAATTGTGATTAAACATTAACCTCTTTTGATGATACAAATGTAGACCAACATTTAAGCAAGGTTTGAAAACAAAATACTTAAAAAACGAAATGTTTTACTGATTGAGAATTTATGTTTCCAATTGTCATAAATTAAAAAAACTACGGAAGATATTTAAAGCTTCCGTAGTCTTGTTTTTATTTCATATGTTTCTCTAAGAAAGCTAATGCTTTTTCCGGAGTTCTGCCGAAGTAATTATAACCATCTTTAAATCTTAATGTACTGTCAATCCAGATAAGTTCTTTATCACTTCCTGGAATGGCATCAAATGTAGCCTGATCTGTTTCCGGGTTTTTGGTCCAGGTATCATGCTCCACTTGCCACATTAACAAAGGCATTGTTACATTTTTTGCATATTTTTTCGGATCCATTTCTTTGCGGGAAAAGCCACCTGCTTTCAGTAATTCGAAATCCAATAAATCAAGGTATTGAGATACGCCGTACAACTCTGAAAACGCTTGATAAATAGGTCCCATATTAGGTACGAGCGGACTTATGAAGCATTTTACGTTTGCAAATAATTCGGGTTGTTTATCCAGTGCCACCCATTGCGAAATAGCACCTAAACACTGATTGAACAAAGCGACTTTCATTGTACCTAATCTTGGATGATTGTCCACATATTTTTTCACTCCTACACAATCTCTCCATTCCAATTGACCAATACCGCTCATACCTCCGTTAGCTTCTCCACTTTGTCCGTGGTTTCTTAGGTCATAGGCTAAGACATTGTAACCAGCATCGGTTAAGATTTTCATCTGATACACGAAATCAATTTCGATATTGTCAAATCCGGCCCAAGGCATTCCCAAGTGCCCCTGAAAACCTGCACGTGACATTGGCAATGCGTGGTTGAAGATTATCAGCTTATCGCTTTCTCCACCTTTTGCGGGAATATACCATCCGCTAAGCGGCACGCCGTCATCCGCAAGAAAATAAATATCTTCCCAATTGGTCATACCATAATCGTCCGGTGTTTTGTGGAGGATACTACGCCATTCTCTTTTGCAAACGTTTACCAAGCCCATGACTTTGGCATAATCTTCTTCCGAAATTTTGTCCATTTGTTTTTTTGCTGTTTCCAACAATTCTTTTGGCATTCTTGCTGTAGCAGTTGGCTGATGCTCCATTCCTGCTAAATTGATTTGATTTTCCATTTTTTTTGTATCTATTTATTAAAGGTTTTCTGAAAAGAACTGGGTACTTCTTTCAATAGCCTGATCCACATATTGTGGAATGTCATAGAGGTCAAAGTGATTGGCTTCATCCACAATAAAATATTCCTTGTTTTTACTTGCCGCATAAACATACAGGAAATCACTGTTCCATTTAGAATTGGCTTCCCTTCCTGCAATCACCAGAAGAGGCTGCGTCAATAAGGTTTCAATCCGGTCAAAAGCGCGGAAGTTGATAAGTCTGCTTAGATCAGTTAATAGAAATACTCCTGTAGAATTAGGATGTTGCGCTCTGGCGGTACGGTAATAATCATACCCGTCTGTTGCTTCTTTACCATACTCAGGATGGCGTTCACCCACCCAATTCATATATACAGGTTCTGCACCTGAGGCTTCTGCGGTACGCTGATTTGCAACTGCTTCCAAAGTTTCTTGTATATTGACTGTACCTCCTTTGCCATTCCAGCCCTTATGGTACATCTGACCAATATCAACACCACTTACAGTTGCTAAAGCTTTGATTCGTTTTTCCTGTTTTGTAGCCGCCACAAAATAACCGCCACTGGCACAGATACCAATTCCCCCGATGCGTTCTGCATCAACGTAGGCTAAGGTGGTCAGAAAATCGACAGCAGCACTGATGTCACCAACTCTGGCTGAGGGGTTTTCAGTATTTCTTGGTAGACCGCCGCTTTCACCCTGATAACTGGCATCAAAAGCAAGGGTAACAAATCCTTTCTCTGCCATTTTTGAAGCGTATATGCCAGCTGTTTGTTCTTTCACTCCTCCTGCGGGGTGACCAACGACAATTGCTGGGTATTTTTGGGTTGGGTTGAAATCAGAAGGAAGGAATAGATTTCCTGCCATTTCGATTTCACCGTTCCTGAATATTACTGACTGTTTCATTGTTCTGTTCTTTTTAATTGAATGTTTAACATTCAATCATTTTGACAAAACAAAGTTATAGAGGTCAATAAGTTAAGTATGAAAACAAATCACTTAAAAAACGAAACATTTTACTGATTAGGGATTTTTGTTTGTCCCAGTAATTGATACTCAAAAAGGTAAAGCAGAAGTCTGTTTAATATAGCGCATTACAAAAGAACTTTGGATTTTACTGATATGAGGTGTTCTCGAAAGTTTGTTAGAAACAAAATCATTGTATGCATCCGGGTCTTTGACCATCACTTTTAAAACGATATCAAAAATCCCGCCCGTAACGTATGCTTCCATCACCTCGTCCAAGTCGGAAATTTTCTCCAAAAATTCATCCACATATTCAAGGCGTTGACTATTGAGCGAAACATTCACGATGACGGTAAATTTAAGTCCGACTTTCTTTTGATCAACGATGGCAACATATTCTTTGATATATCCCTCGTTCTCCAGTTTCTTTATCTTGTCATAAACAGAAGTCCGGGACATATTCAGCCGCTCCGTCAGGTCTGAAATATCAAACCGTGAGTTTTTTTGCAGCAATCTTAACAGCTCTATTTCCTGTTTGCTTAATTCTTCCATCGGATTTTTTCCGATAAATATAAAAAGAAAATAGTTTGTATTGGACAAAATACGGAAATTTTAATTTTTATTGGATATTTTACTTATTTGTAATGTGTAATCTATACAAAAAATGTTATTTTATAATTTTGCATGGACAAAATAATTTATGACAAAGTATATTATTATAGTTGCTCTTGGAGCATTGAGTTACGGGATGCTGTCATCGTTTGCAAAAATCGCATACGAACAAGGTTATAGTGCAGGGGAAATAACCTTTACCCAGGCGAGTATCGGTGCAGTAATACTTGGAGCTATCGCTTTTATTCGTAACAAGAAACAAAAACAGGCTCATAAGACCAAAAGATGGAAACTGCTTTTAGCGGGTACATCAATGGGCATTTCAGCCTATACCTATTATTTGTCGGTAGCATACATCCCCGCATCATTAGCCATCGTCCTGCTCATGCAAATGACCTGGATGAGTATGCTCGCCGAATGGATTTTCTTTAAAAAGAAACCCTCAATGGTTGAAATCAGTTCGGCAGCCATTATTATTGTGGGAACTATCTTTGCAGGCAATTTACTAAATGCCAAAGACCTGAATTTCTCCCGTTTAGGCATTGCTTTAAGCATAGGTTCGGCTTTGTTATACACTTTATATGTACTGTTTACAAGCAAATTGGGAAATGACGTACCCATGTTTGAAAAAAGCGCATTAATGACAACCGGTTCAGCAATGATGATTTTACTTATCAACCTCAAATCCATTACCACAAGTACGCATTTAGATTTAGGATTACTTCAGTGGGGAGCATTCTTAGCCATTTTCGGAACTATAATACCGCCGATATGCTTTACCACAGGAATGCCTAAAATCGGCGCTGGTTTAAGTGCCATTTTACTAACCTTGGAATTGCCAGCAGCCGTTTTCTGCGCACACCTCATTCTTCACGAGCAGGTTATGTTTTTACAGATAACAGGTATTGCTATTATGCTTGGGGCTATTATCTACCTTAACCTTTCTAAATCCTGGCAGGAGAAAAAATCTTTAACTGCCAAACCAACCGTATAATCCATTTATCCATATTATGACAGAGAAAAACATTAATACATTATTAGATATAAACGGCAATCAGCTTTATGTAGAATTGCAGTACGATTATCCCAATAATCCGACTATTGTTTTTTTACACGATAGTTTAGGTTGCGTACAGCTTTGGCGGGATTTTCCTCAAAAATTAGCAGAAGCGACTCAGTGTAATATATTGGTATATGACCGTTTAGGCTACGGGAAGTCTGAACCTATGCCCACTCATGAAAGACCAATCCATTATATGGAATTGGAAGCCGATATTTTGAACGGCTTACTGACTACATTGAATATTGATAACGCTATCTTATTCGGACATAGCGATGGCGGTAGTATTGCATTACTTACCGCAAGCAAATATCCTCAAAACATTAAAGCCGTTATCTGCGAAGCAGGACACATTTTTGTAGAAGCCGTTACGCTAAAAGGGATTTACGAAGTGATGGAAGCCTATAAAACTACCAATCTACCTGAACGCCTGGCGAAGTATCACGGCGACAAAGTGGACACCATATTCAAAGCGTGGACAGAAACATAGACACGGGATGATTACAGAAATTGGAACATAGAACATTTTTTATCGAAGATTACCTGTCCTTTACTTTTCATACAAGGCGAAGCCGATGAGTACGGAACATTGGCACAAGTTGACAAAACGGCTGCTCAGGTTTGCGGGAAAGCAGAAAAGTATATCATTCCAAATATTGGACACACGCCGCACAAAGAAGCAGCAGAATTAACTTTTAATGCAGTTAAAAATTTCATTACTAATGAAATAGCCAGACCTTTGGTTACATTAGGAAACAAAACACTTTAAAAGCAAAACGTTTTACTGATTCCTGAAAACTTTAGGTGAGATACCTGTCTTCTGACGGAAGAAACGTGTAAAATAGGTAGGATATTCAAAGCCCAGACTATAAGCTATTTCATTAACTGTGAGCTTAGTTTCTCGTAACTTAGTTTTAGCTACTTGTATGATATATTGGTGAATATGCTCTATAGGTGATTGTCCTGTAAAGTGCTTGATAACATCCCCAAAATAATTGACGGAAAGGTTGGCTTTAGCTGCGAAATGATTGACAGTGGGAAACTCCTCTTTTCTGTCATTGTCAAAGTATTGGTCTAACTGCTTATAGAAATCAGCCACAACCTTATTGTAGATTTTGCTTCGGGACTGAAACTGACGCTCATAAAAAGTCTGTGTATAGGAAAGAATCAATGATGTATAGGATGCGATTACATCTTCCGAAAACTCATTCTGATTAAACTCATCATGAGCTTTTATAAAAAGGTCAAGCAGTATCTTACTTTCACGCTCGGTCAAATAAAGAGCCTCATGCCTGTTGTATCCAGTAAATGTATAATCCTTTGCATACTTCTTTATCAGCTTATCGCTGATAAATATACCATAACCCAGAAAGGACCCGGATAAATCCCATTCCATCAGGTTTCCCGGTCTGTCTAAAAACAGATATGATGCTGACATTTCTTCGATGGGCGGTTGTACATCGATATTGCTTTTTATGGCAATAAGATAGAAATCCAACTCAACGGGCTCGGATTTTAGTAATATATTTTTGTGTTCATCGTAATGGATCACCTGTATACTGTCATTCAATGATCCTTTGATATTGATGTATTTTAAAAATGAAGGTATATTATATTTCTTTGCCATTGCTGTGATTCTACTTTTACAATTTACAAAATTAGGAATTGGAAATAGGAAAGAGCTATACTTTTAACAGTTAAAACGAAACTTTTAACGGATTTCGGAAAAAAATATAACTATAGAACACTTCAGCAATCTTTGTAAAAAACTGTCTTATGAGACAGTCTGTATAAGATTTAAATTAAATTCTTATTTAGAAAATTATCTATTTCAGAACTCTAAAGTTTAGAATTTATTAAAAGTATAATTGAAAAATCTATTAAAAAACACCTAAAACAAATGGCAAAACTCAATAAATTATTCATAATTTAAATACTATAAAATAGTAATATAAATTAATCATATTTAACTCATATTACTATACTGATTTATATTTTACTATTCCCCAAGCACTTCTATAATCGGATTACCAACCGTTCCACTTGGAAACTCGATACGCAACAAAGCTGAAATCGTAGGCGCAATATCGGTCATATAATAATCGGTATCGCTTTTTCCATTTTTAATTCCCCAGCCCATAAAAATAAGCGGTATATGAGAATCATAAGAGTTCCAGGCACCGTGGGTAGTTCCTTTTTTTGCATAGTTTGGTAATATTCCGTCACGGGGAACAATTTGTATATCACCACTTCTTTTCCAGTTATAACCATTTATCGCACGTGATTTTAACGGCTCCGGAATAGGATATGTTACTGTTTTTTTCAGATCAAATGCAAACAAAATCTCAGTTTTTTTATTTAAATAACCAATGATTACTGATTTTACATCTTCTGTATTTAATCCCTTTTCATTTATTATATCATCATTAAGGTAAATCTGATAATTGTCGATACCCAAAACAATTTTTTCAGTCTGATATTTCCTGTAAAGCTCCCCTTCTAATATTTTTTTTAAATCTTCATCAAAAAACCCGCTTGGTATCTTATTCGATTTTAAAAATCCTTCCGAGTTAGCTCCGCCGTGATCGGCGGATAAGAAAACCAAATAATTATTTTTTCCTACTTTTTCGTCCAGTGTCTTAAAAAATGCGGACAGATCTCTGTCTAATCGGATATAGGCATCTTCAACTTCAATAGAATTAGGTCCATAAGAATGTCCTATATAATCTGTAGAGGCAAGATTAATTGCCAGAAAATCGGTTTCCTCCCCTTTTCCTAATCCATAATGATCCAAAGTCGATTTAGCAAACTGCAACGTCAGCGTATTTCCAAAAGGAGTTGTTCTTATTACTCCTTTATTCATAATATAATCGGTCATTAAATTTTTATAGGGAAATATCGGTTCTTTAGCATTGCCGACAGCTTGCTCCCATTGCACATTGTCTTCCGTACTTTCTGTATATTCATTTATTGGTAAAATGGTATTCCAACCATTGGACAATAATTTTTCAGGATTCTTTTCATTATTGAAGCTGTTGACCCAATTGGGCAGTTCATTCATATAATATGAGCTGCTAATAAAATTTCCGGTAGAGTCATCAAACCAAAATGCAGCTGTAGGATTATGCCCGGCCGGTAAAATAGAAGCGCGGTCTTTTAATGAAACCCCAACTACTTTTGATCTGAAGTTACTGGCGATCCTCAATTGATCCGTAACTGTGGTTGTCCATAAATTGACGGGAGAATGGCTACCGTTTTTCCTATCTGCAGAACCAACAGGGTTTACATTTGGATCAGCTGTACAATACACGCTCTTTCCTGTTTCTTTATCCATCCAGTTGTTTCCTATAATTCCGTGAATGGACGGAACAGACCCGGTATAGATAGAAGTATGTCCGACAGCAGTTATTGTCGGAATGTAAGGGATGTGAACATTATTGAGAGAATAACCCTCTTTCAGCATTCTTTTAAAACCTTCTTTACCGTATTTTTGTTCATAACGGTAGAGATAATCCCAACGCATCTGGTCAACAACAATCCCCACAACAAGTTTGGGTTTTTC
Source organism: Candidatus Chryseobacterium colombiense (assembly GCA_029203185.1). Classification (NCBI taxonomy): domain Bacteria; kingdom Pseudomonadati; phylum Bacteroidota; class Flavobacteriia; order Flavobacteriales; family Weeksellaceae; genus Chryseobacterium; species Candidatus Chryseobacterium colombiense. The sequence continues at coordinate 1,469,018 of CP119310.1, forward strand.
GACTGCATTAACTTTCTTTTTTTGTGCACTTAAGCCTGTTAAAGCGAGAGATATGAATAGTATTTTTATAGTTTTATCAAACATAATATTTAAAATTAATTTATAAAAAAACTGGATGTCCCTACTCTATGAAATGTATCTCAACATTTAATACCAATACGGACATCCAGAAAGATAAGTTCAAACAGCTTATTTGTTATTTAGCCAAATCAGGAATTCATATAAACATCTCCGCCACGTTAACCACTCGTGATAGGTGCCTGAAGATTCATAGGATTTAAGATCAGTATTTTGTGTCTCTAACTCTTTGATTAAAGAATTTCTGAAATTAAAATATCGTTCTTTTTCTATGCTTCCGATTCCAATAAAAAAAGATTGATCTTTAAATAATTGTGTATTTAATAACTTAAACCGGTCATCATTGTTCCCTCCATAAATAACAGGACTGAAAAGTCCGATTTTTGAGAACATGCCAGAATAATCATTACTGATTTTTAGGGCTTGAAAACTTCCTCTTGATAAACCGGCAATATAGAAATCAGAAAAATTAAATTTATTTTTAAGTGAAAATAAAACACCCTCTACCAGCTCTTTCTCTACTGAATTGATGTTTTTCAAAGTAGAAGTTTCTATATCAGAATTTTTATGATCCTGAATTTCACCTTCCACCAATACGATCATTATTGGTTCGATCTTTTTCTCAGCAATAAGATTATCTAAGATATTTTGAATCTTACCCTGTTTTATCCAGCCTGTATTATCTTCACCGGCACCGTGATATAAAACCAAGAGCGGATACGTTTTGTTTTTATTAAAGCCAGACGGATAATACAGATAGTAATTTCTTTTTTCGTGAAGGTTTTTTGAAAAATAGTTTTGTTTTTTGATGATCCCCTTTGGAACATTTTTATTTTTGAAAAAATCTTCACCCGAATCTACTTCGAAACCATTTACCAATGAATTGTATGCATAATACTTTTCATTTTTTGGAAGCAGGTATTTTTCTTTATCTACCTCCAGCCAAAAATAATGGAAACCTATATCTACGGGTGAAGTTATTATATTCCAATATCCGGACGCTTCTTTTTGCACATCAATATGCAGGTTTGAAAAAACATCACCACCTTTCAGCTCAACAGTTTTAGCTTCAGGTTTATAGAACCTTATATTAAGCTGATTGTTTTTATTAACAACAATATGATTTTGTTTTAATAATATATTTGAGCTCGATAGTTTTTGAGCAGTGATATTATTAATGATGCATAATATGATTGTCGCAGTGATGATTTTTCTAAACATGTTCGGATTTTTACAATTAAAACTTGTATACCACTGAAACAAACGTAGATCTTGGAGGGTTGGCTACCGTAAAATAAGGCATATTAGCGGCTTCTGCAGCCTGATAATTTGCTTGTGTAAAACCATCTAAGCTCGCTCTTTGGTCAGCATAAGACCCAGGTCTTGTCCAGCTCATTGTCGCATAAGTGTTGAACAAATTATTAACATTTACCGAAGCTGATAATCTCTCATTGAAATTATATCCTGCTCCCAAATCAAACATAGAGAATGCCGGTAAAGTAAATGCGTTAGAATTATTTGCCTGTCTTTTACCCATATAATTCCACGTTAGGAACGTGTAGAATTTGTTTAAGGTTAAGTTAGGTGTAATATTAAAAAATAATCTTGGCGTAGCTCCTGTTTCATTTCCAGAGAAAGAAGCAATCTCATCATCTGCCATTCCCGGCTTGTTAACCACCCAGTACGTTCCATCTGTGATTTTAGATTTTTGTAAAGTAACAACCGCTCTGATACTTAAAATATCGATAGGTCTTACATTGGATTCAACTTCTAAACCAAAAGTTCTGAAATCATTGTATAAAGTTGGTAAAGCATAGAAACTACCATCTGCTAAAGTTGCAGATCCTCCTGAAGGAACATTTTTCAGTACACTGTAAAATGGTGTAACAAAAAGGTCAAATTTATTATACTTGGCCTTCAGACCTGCTTCCAGCTGATTGGTTGTACGTTGCTGAGGGTCTAATAAACCGATTGTTCCAACACGGTTTGCTGCAAAATAAACATCCAAATCCGGAGATTTTTTACCTTGAGAAAATCGGGTATAAACTGATAAATTAGTATTAAATCTATAATTAAGAGCCGCCGAATAAGAAAAAGCCTCTAATGTGCGATCGTATTCTACTGTTTCATTTCTATCTAATACCGTATTGTCATACGTTGTCAAAGGATTTCCGTCCGGACCTGCAGTTGATTTCAGGTAAGCTCTTGTATTATGCCCTTTGATGTTTTGGCTTTCATATCGAACGCCCCAATCCAAAGTAAGCTCTGGTGTAATATCCCAAGTATGTCCAAAGAATCCAGCAATCTGTCTTTGTGTAGCATAAAACCCTAATAAAGAACCATTATTGCTTGCAAATTGTGCCATACCACCAAGGTTGGTCATTTGATAAGTTCCTGTATTTCCGTTTAAAGTTCCTGTAAATTCCATATCGAGAATTCTTGGATTCGGTTCTATTGCTGTAATGGCAACACCTCCTCCACCAGAAACTCTTGCAACATCAGAATACCCGAAATATCCACCAAGTGCAAAGTTCATATTGTTCCACTTTTTGGTAATGGTAAGCTGATTAAGCACTTCTTTTACTTTATTTTGGTACGTCTGAAGCGGTGAAATAAATACGCCATTATTTCTCAGGCTCTGCCCAGGCAGATTATTGGCTGTTACCGAATACACCGGAGCACTACCGCCAGTAGAATTAATACTGTATAATGCCTGTCCCGTGTTATGATCTCTGAATGTGAAAGTTCCGGCACCTTTTTCCATTCCGAATAATTTAAAAAACTCTGAGTTATCTGCCGCAATAATAGAAATATTGGTAGACGAATTGTAACGTACATCGTTATTAGACACTCTTATTTTGTTATCAAGATTCCAACCATCTCCTAATTTTTGCTCCCAATTCAGTCCTACGGAACGATATGTATTATCCACCAGCCTTCTTGAATCATAATGCAGATTTCCGCCTTCTACAAAATTCCCCTGATCGTAAGTTACCGGCGGTAAAAGAACAGATGAGCTATTATTAAATCCTTCTGCAGGCCTAGGATCTCCGTAACCCCTTGTCGGAATTGCCATAGAATAACCGTTTCTGTCTTTTAGATATTTTACATAAAGCTTTAATGACCCTGTACTGTACTTTTTGACAATATTGGCTTTTATCTGTCCACCATTGTTCAAAGGATAGCCACTCGGACTTCTTGCACCTTCATCATAACGGTAAAATCCACCAATATTGAAAAATAAATTTTCAGCTAATGGCCCACCTACATTAAGATCTGTACGGTACAATCCGTTGTTGTCGTGACCTTGAAATCCTGTTCTGAACCTTGCTTCACCTTCAATTTTTTTTCCTCCGGTTTTGGAAATATAATTGAAAATACCTCCAGGGGCATTCGCTGTTGTAATGGAAGAAGATCCTCCTCTTACTGCGTCAAGCCTTTCGATAGTTGCATCTGCACGAAGGAAAAAATCAGGGCCATAATTGTAATAGGTTGTATTGGTAATTGGCAAGCCATCTTCTTGCATTGATACATATTCATAACCAAAACTGCCATCCTGAGTTCCTACGGTAATACCTCGGGAGGCCACACTGTTTCTGATCTCTCCGTTGGAAGAATTTACATATACGCCGGGAACATTTTTCAGTAGATCTGATGCACTTACCGGAACCTGTTTTTCTAGAATATCTCCCTTAAGAACTGAAATCGCAATAGGTGAATTCATTCTCAATCGTTTGTCAAATACACCGGTAACCACTACCTCGTCAATATTTTTTGATTTGAGAGAGTCCTGTTGAGTTTGCTGTGCGTAAGCATTGTTCAGGTAGAGTGATGCAATGCCTACAATGAAAAGAATTGATTTGTTTTTCATACCGTAGAATTTTTAATGTTGTTTAATTTTATTAATGTTTGTTTTTAAGTTTCAAGTAAACTCCATTAGTCCATCCGAAACCATCCTGGTTTGGATATTCTCCTCCACCTGCAATACTGTTGGCATCTTCCACATTATATTTTTCCATCAGCTTTCCGGTATTGTTGTATACACGTTCTACATTGGAACACCAGTTATTTTTAATTTTTTCGGCCAAATCATCAAACCCATAATTCTTCATCGATTTAAAACCCAACCATTGATAAGGAGCCCAGGCATTTGGAAAATCCCATTGCTGACCGGAATTTTTGGTCGTGGTAGCTAAACCTCCTATATAAAGAAACTTTCCCTCAATATTTTCAGCAACCGATTTTGCTTGATTTTCATTCGCCAAACAAAGAAACAAAGGATAAAGAGCTGCAATATGCTCCGACGAAGTTTGTATATTTTTTTTCGTGTGATAATCTTTATATGTTCCTGAATTTGCATCCCAGAAATATTTATTAATTATCTGTTTTCTGCCTGTCGCTCTTTCTGAATAATATTTTCCTTTTTCAGATAAATTTTGAAGTGATGAAGATTTTGCTAAAGTATTTTCCAAATGCCATAAAAGACAGTTCAAGTCAACCTGAGCAAGATTTAAAGTTTCAATGGTCTGAATTGTTTCTCCGTCCGCAAACCACCTGCTTGAAAAATCCCAACCTGATTCACAGGCACTTCTGATGTTCCTGTAAAATTCTTCACCCGCATTTTCACTGTCTTCGATATCAATTAAATAACTTTCAGGACGAGGTTCGTTTTCAGAATCGTAATATCTATTCAAAATATCTCCATCAGTTGTTTTTACTACTCTTTTCACAGCCAAACCGTTTTCCAGTTTTTCAGCTCCGTTCATCCAGAAAGCATATTCTTTTTCTAAAGTGTCATAATATTTTATGTAAATATTCTCATCTTTCGTTGTTTCAAAAAGTAAATCGAGCATTAACGAAAAATAAGGCGGTTGAGAACGACTTAGGAAATGAGTTCGACTTGCATTCGGTACAAATCCAACAGTTTGAATTAAATAAGAACAGTTTTCAATGATATTTTTCATCATTTCTACTCTGTCGGAAACCTGTAAACCCAACATAATAAAGTAACTGTCCCAATAGAAAAATTCATTGAAACGTCCTCCCGGAACAACATATGGTTGTGGAAGTTTCAGCAAGGTTCCTTTTTCTTCATAAGCTGTTCTGGTCAATTCGTCCCAAAGTTTGTCAATATGTTCATCAATTGGCAACTGTATTTCTCTTTTAATTGAAATTTTAGTTCCAAGAAAATCGAAATTTGACAATACAAATTGTTTTAAGTCAAAACCTTTTGCATTTTTTTCATTTTCATATTTAGAATTAATTTCAGCAACAGACAATAATGGAAAAGCATCTGTCATTGTTTTTTGGTCTTCAAAAATCTGAGACCTTTGAACCTCATCAAAAAGCGTCTGAATTTCGTTGATATATAGTTGATTATTCATCTTTATTTTTTAGGATTTATTTTTAATTTGTTCATAATAATTGCAGAAACAATCAGTAAAAAAAGCGGAATTAATGAAAGGTAAAATGCCTGTTGTCCACTGAATTCCTGAAATACAAAACCTGTGATAATCGATCCGATTGTACCTCCGATTGCAGAGAAAACAACTATTAAACCTGCCATTGCACTGTGTAAATATTTCGGAATTGATGCTAAAATCACAGAATTGATACTCGGATAAATCGGGGCCAACAACCCGCCCATTAATGGAAATAAATACACGACGAGCGGAGCATTGAACCAAGTGGTATTTGTATTAATATGAATGTTATGAGTTAATGGTAAAACCAGTAAAATACTTATCGCAAAACCAACGACACAGAAAGAAACAACATAAATCCAGCTGAATTTCTTAGAGAAAAAGCCCGATACAAATCTTCCTAAAGCGAAAGCTCCTGCCAAAACGGCTCCTGCCTGAATAGACATCGAAGTAGGAACTTTCAAAATTTCTTTATAAAAAGTGGGAGTCCAGGTCTGAAAACTCTGCTCCACCAAAACAAAAAGGAAAGCACATAATAAAAAGAACAGTACTTTTTTGTAGCTGAATAGACTGATGCTGTTTCTTAAATCTCCAAGCAAATCGGTTTTCTCACTTTTCGCATCACTCTCATTGAGCTTAGTAAAGAATAAAAATAAAAACGACAAGGTTGAAACTCCACCCAAAACCCAATACACATTGAGCCAATGCGTAGATTTGGGATTATGATCGTCGATAAACAGACTGAATAAAACATTTCCTGCCAAAACTCCAATCATAAAAAAACCTTCCAGATATCCCATAAAACTGGAGTGTTCTTTATCTGTATTGGTCACCAATCCGATAGAGGTAAAAACAGAAATTTTAATTAATGCGAAAGAAATCCCTACAATGGTAAACAGTAATTTGAAAAACCAGAAGTCGTTAGCAAAAGGCATCACAAAACACATACAGCTTACCAAAAACAATGCAATTAACATAGATTTTTTGATTCCTATTTTTGGTAAAAATGATGCTAAAATAAATGAGCAAATTGCAATCGGCAAATCTTTAAAACCTTCTAATACACTTGCAGAAGACTTTGTAATTCCAAAATTTTGTTGCATCTGTAAAATAACCGTTCCAACAGAATTCAAAAGAATTGCAAAAACGAAATAGTTTAAAAAGAGAACAATTTTAATTCTAAAATTTTTCATTCATTTAATTTATGTGACAAAAATATTAACATTGCGTTTACAATTATTTCACATAATAAATCATTATTATCACTCTATTAATTAAAATAGTATATTTGATATAAATTATAAGTTAAAATAATGAAAGTTAGTTATGAAAGCATTCTTCCGGACAAAAATTGCTCTTTTAGGATTTTACATAATAATGTACCGGTAAAAGAACTGAAATGGGAATACCATTATCATCCAGAAATCGAACTGATATGTGTTATTTCAGGCAGTGGTACGAGGCACGTTGGCTATAATAAAAGCAATTTCAGGAACGGAGACCTGGTATTGATAGGATCCAATATTCCGCATTCCGGATTTGGTATCAATTCTCTTGACCCTCATGAGGAAATTGTTGTCCAGTTCAGAGAAGAAATTATTGCTCTACCTCGGGAAGTGGAAGAAATTTCAGGTTTAAGAAAATTAATTACACTATCGCAGTTTGGAATTTTATTCAGTTCAAAGGTTAAGAGAAAATATTTGCCAAAACTTGTTCAATTGCTTGAAGCTGAAAACTCCAAAAGATATCCTCTCCTGCTTAATCTATTATTCGAATTAGCGGATGAAAAAGATTATGTACTTCTTAATAAAGAGGTAATGCCACATACAATTATCTCGAAACATAAAGAACGGTTACAAGTTATTTTTACCTTTCTTGAAAAAAATTATGATAAGCAGATTGATATTAATGAAGTTGCAGATCTTGCCAATCTTACTCTACCCGCATTTTGTAATTTTTTTAAAAAAGCCACAAAGCTTACCTTCTCTGATTTTGTCAATCAATACAGGATGGAGAAAGCTTGTACCTTACTGCTGGAGGGTAAGAGTATCACAGAAGCCTGTTACAGTACGGGATACAGCAGTATCTCATATTTTGGCAGGACTTTTAAAAAATATATGGGGAAAACGCCTACAGAATTCAATAAAGAGCTAAACAAATAACGCCTCCTGACATTTATTTATTCATAATGTTTAAAAGAGAAGTAATAACTCCGCATCTGAACCATTACCACCTAGTTAAAAGCTGAGTGATCTAAATATAGGAATATTAGAATGCAAAAGTAAAAGTAGTTGTTTTTCTAGTCGTACTTTTTGCTATTCTTCAGCTTCAATAAGTTTAATCAACGTTTCCTTACTTGGTAAAACTGTTAAGTATTTACTCGCAAAGATTTGGGTGTTATTATCCGGAAGTGTGAATTCAACCACTGCTTCGCTTTTATTTTGGCAAAGTATTATTCCGATTGTTTTATTCTCATCTTTGAGTTTTACTTTTCGATCATAATAATTTACATACATCTGCATTTGCCCGATATCCTGGTGTTTCAACTCCCCTACTTTAAGATCGATCAGCACAAAACATCTCAGGATTCTGTTATAAAATACCAGATCGATTCTAAAATGCTTATCATCAAAGCTTATTCTGTTTTGTCTTGCTACAAAAGTAAATCCCGTTCCAAGTTCCAGCAGAAAATGTTCAAGTTTATCGATTAGCTTTTGTTCCAATTCATTTTCTGAATATGTATTATGTTCCGGAAGTCCAATGAATTCTAAAATGTAGGGATCTTTAACAACATCCTGTGGCTTTTCAATTACCTGCCCTTTTTCAGCAAGCTTTAAGATTTTGTTTTTATCTTTACTTAATGCAAGCCTCGTGAACAACGCAGAATCATACTGTCTGTTAAGTTCTCGGAGACTCCAATTGTTTTTGAATGCTTCAATTTCATAAAATTTCCTTTCCAGCTCATCATCAATTCTCATCAATTTTAGATAATGCGACCAGCTTAATTTGAATTCAGCAGACGATTTCTGCTGTTTCTCAGAAATAACAGACAGTGTCTGTTGTTTTGAATAAACAAGATAAAACTGCCTCATTTGCTGCAAGTTTGTCACTGAAAATCCTTTCCCGAACTCCGTTGTAAGATTTCGTGATAATTCTGAGATCAGTTGCTTTCCATAATCGGCTCTTTCTCTTCCGTTTTGCTCCTCTTCAATGATCATCCGTCCGATCTCAAAATAAGTTACAACCATCGTGTGATTTACAGTCTGAACCACTTTCTGACGAGCTTCATTCAGTAAAACAGAAATCTTTTTTGATAAATCGTTCGAGAATATATTCGACATATACTTGTGTTCTAATTCTTATTGCAAATATACATTATGAAATGGGCTTTAACATCCAAAAATACAATCATTTTTGGATCCTAGCTCCGTTATTAAATGTATAGATAACATTATTAACTCGTGGAACCTGCTACTGAAAATCAATTTTATAGATATTAATTTTCATGGTCTCCAAAGGATTTAAAATCACATACTTGTTTGAACTGTGATCCTTTTTTAAGATTTGGTAATCATTCAAAGAAATGAACTTTTTCTTCGCAATTTCTTTTATTTCATTTTTTCGAGATTGTAAAAGCTTTTGCTGATCTGATTCATTAATCACAGAAGCATCAAGGTAAATATTGCTATACTTAAATCTAAACTGGTTAGCAACAGTTTCCGAATCTCTTGACTGAGGAATTGATTTCCTGATACTTTCCCGATAGATAACTTTGCCATTATATACTATTTCAAAATAATAGATACTCGATGTTTCAGCAAAATATTTATCAACTGTTTTTGCTGGAATATCTCCAAAAGGATTATCCTTATTTATAAACAACTGATCTAAATTATCGTTGATTAAGGTTTTACTTATGGCTTGTCCGTAAGCCGTTGTAAATAATGAGGTAAGGAACAGAGATACTATTACATAGATTGACTTCATGATAGATTTATTATTAGGTTTACTATTTAAAGTTTGAACTCAACTCCCAATATACTATTTTCCTGTTAAATTCGAAAAACGATCATTCCTCTTTAAGTTTTAATTTTTAGTCAAACTGATTATTACTACTGTGTGCAAGTATTGTTAGATGTTTTCGTTTCAATAAAAAAGTCCTCGAAAAATATCGGGGACTAAAAACTAATAACCATTGAAAACTCAAATTATATGAGATTCAATACAAATATATAGATTTATATTAAATGGTCATAACCTACAATTTGTATTTCAAACATTCTACTTATGCCAACTTGTAAATAATCCATGTCTCTAGTTTCAACACTCCTTCGCAGAATATTAACCTACCTTTATCCCATAAGAAATTATTTGCTGTTCTTAAATACAAATAAAGTAAATAATACCTGTCCCCAACAGGTTTGGTTTGTGAACATCACGTTATGATTCTAAATCCTTTATCTATGTTTTCACATTGAAATATTGTTACATCTTGATTTTTTTCCCCGCCTCCTAAATACTTAACTATTTCAGTTGATGGTGTCAGGATCCCATATCCTAATTTATCAATTTTTTCAAAATCTTCTGAGTCCATTGGTATTTGAATTATCATCCCAATCATATTTCCCTTACGGTTGATAACCGGGCTACCACTGTTTCCTCCTTTTACTTTGGCATTTAGAATAAAATATTCAATACTGTCGAGATAAGAAACTTCTTTACCAATAATTTGTCCATTTGAAAATTTGTAGCTGTTATTTATTGACGATATTTCATATAACTGAAAAGCATCAAAGCCTGGAATGGGAGGATATCCGATTGTTAAAACCTGTTCAAGTATTTCCGGAGCTACTACATTAAAATGTTTTGTATCATAGAATACAAAATTGTCAACAACAATAATTGCAATATCAATATTCTTATCATTGGGAAAGATGACTTCTTTCACGGTTGCTAATTCACCCTTGTCATTTGTCAATGTAATTAAGTTTGCATTTTCCACAACGTGCCTTGATAAAGTTAAAATATGGGCGAACTATAAATTTGTCGGCTCTATATGGTCAAAAACGAATGCTCCAATTAATGAGTTGCTGGATGGAGATTTATCAAAACCATATGGTACCGGTAATGGGCAAAGTTTTGGTAGTTTAGATTTAGCAAATGTCACTATGGAAACCACATTCCAAGCAGAAGGAATGAATTGTTTTACTTGTCACTCTATGAATAATAATTTATATAGAACAAATGCATCAAAAAAAATAAATGTTAAGTCTCCTTTAATTAACTCACATTTATTTGAAAAATATGCAGAATTAAAAGCAGCATTATTAGCAAGTCAAGGAGCAGCCAAAACTGAAATGAATAAAGGATTGAATACTAATACAAGAAAATCTTATAATAATGTAGATGAAATTAGTAAGTTAAAAAACAGCATAAGGGAATCATCTCGTGAAGAAGCTAGAGAATTACTTAAAAAGTAGTTATAATACCCTTAAAATACTGGATCGATATTTAATTTTAAAAATATTTACTTTAAATAAGTCCAAAAAAAAGAAAGACACAAATTCGATCCAGTATTTAAGACAAAAGATGGCCAAACCAATTATTTTGGAATAGGCGTCACTGTCTTAAATAAGCATTATTGATGAAATTAAGTTATGGGATTTACTTAAAACTAAGGCAACAGCATACTTGAATATAGCAGGCTTCATCTTTACATAAATCCTATTAATTACATTCAAATTAAATATTGTCCTTAAAATCTTCATAAATGAGAGAAACCAATCGAAGTAAAATGAAGCCAAACGATTTCAATTTCGATTGTTTCAAATATTTAAAATCATCTTGAAAAAAAATTACAACTATAAAAAATTAAATTCTAAATTCGGAACTGCTAAATCCTTTTTAATTTGGCTCAAACGAATCAAATCATCGACAAAAGAGTTTGAATAGACGCTCGTAGCTCTAAAAGGAGAATATTATAGACTCGTTAAAAATCAACTGGAATTAGGCAATTAAATGTGAAAAATAATTCATCCATGTCAGAATTATTTTTATATTTAAATCTAATTAAAAGCGTTATCCGAAAAGCTATAAGAGAGTAGGAAAAAACCAAAAAAAATAATTTTTATGAAAAATTTAAAAAAACTATCAAGAGAGAATTTAAGAACAATTAAAGGCGGAGCTTGGTGTCTTGGTTGTGGGTGCGCTACAAATGGTGCTACAAATTTCTGGAATGGTGCTTGTGTAGTATGTGAAAATAATGTTGTTGTATTATGCCCAATTCAGCCATGCGAGCTATGCGGGTAGTAAAACAATTATTTAGGGTAAGAGGGTAATCAAAAAAGATTACCTTTTTAATAAAATTAAAGTGAGTTTTGGATAATTTACACAACATAGAACTTTCAAAAATGATTCAATTTTTTTTTGTCTTGGTTATAAGATAGAAACAGACAGTTGAAGACTTACCATTCCAATATTTGCTGTTAATATTTTAGAAATTAAATTGAATTAAACTAAAAGAAATTATTTGGTAAAAATTGGGGATTGTAAATGACTTTTAATTTGACTTAAGCGAACCAAATCATCTATAAAAGTGTTTGAATATACGCCCGTTAAGGTCACTTAAATAGACAGCTATCAAATAGTTGTCTATTTTTTTTACACATAAAATCTCTATATCAAACTTTTACAGTCTAATATTTTATGGTTTGAATTTTTTACGAGAAATCTTTAGCCAATCTAAAATAATAACCTAAAAGTGTTACATAAAAGATTTCATATTTCTTACCATTTCTTAAGTGTTTTTTGATAATATTTTTGAAAATGTTTGATTTAAATCTAAGAAGGATAATATTGAAATGACCTACCACTCTGGATTGTTAATAATCTAAAAAAACAGATAATTCAAAAGAATTGTTATTGTTGGGATAATAAATATAATTTTGATACATATTCAGTTTTTTGTAAGTTTAGCTTTCTGAAAAATGATGTAGTATTTTTAAATGATTTCAACTACTAATGTTTTATAAAATCACTTACCCTAATAATGAGACACCGAGAGAAATTATCTTAACCTCATCTCTGGCAGGAGTCTCTTTGTATACTCTCCTAATTATTTATCAGCCATTTGGTACAAATGAATTTGAACATTCTTTTAAATACTTTCTTTTGCTACCCTATGCCTTAATATCTGCATTATCGTTTTTGTGCTTTTCAGTGCTTTTCAAAAGAAAATCAAATTGGACTATTATTGCTGAAGTTTTTAAAACCATACTTGCATTAATTGCATCTTCAATACTTTCGTACTTTTACAATACATTCTTTCTTAGCAGGGTCAATGTTTCTGTCGAAAACTATCTGTATATGTTCTGCTATACGGCTGCCTTAGGAGCTCCTGTTGTAATTATATATATTCTGGGTAGATATATTTACCTTAATCATAAAGCAAAAGCAAAACCTAAAGCCAATAAAAATGAAACTCAGAACCAACAACACACTCAAACAAACACAGAGCTAATTTTTAAAGAATCAGAAACCTCAGCAAATTGCAAATTGATAATCACCGCCAAGTATTCGAACATTAATTTAGAAATGCTTGTAGACGACTTCGTCTTTGCCGAGGCTGCTGATAACTATTGCATCATATATTTTTATAAAAATAATACTCTTAAAAAAGAAATGATCAGAATATCATTGAGCAAATTAATTAACCAAATTGAAAGCGACTCAATAAAACAAATTCATCGATCATCAGTGGTTAACCTTAAAAAAGTTATAAAGTTTAAAGGGAACTCATCTGGCTATAAAATCACATTAGACAATATTGAGAATGAACTTTCAATATCCCGAAACTACATCACTTCAATAGTCCCCATTCTTAATAAGCTTGTCACTCGTCCCTAAACTTTGTCAGTGACCACTATTATTTGAATCATCATTTTAAACTGTTCTACTTTTGCTGAGAACGTAAATATCAGCTATGAACAAATTAAAATTTTATTCAATTTTTATTCTAGGATTTTCCATCTATTTTTATTTAGATGCAGCCTACTTTTCTTATCTGCAAAAAGAAGTTTTACTTCTTACAAAATCAAAATCAGCCGCTCATGTATTTGCCTATACAGTCACTTTAATTCCTTTGTTGATCACCACCCTACTTCTTAAGAAAAGTAAACAAAGTCTATTTAATTCATTTGGTTTATCCCGGGGTATCATAATAGGACTTATTTTTGCATTTACCGTCACCTTACCAATGCTAATCGGCTATGCTATAAAGTTTAAAATAAATACAGACTTATCTCCTGATACAGTTTTCATTAACACTCTATCATCAGCATTTTTTGAAGAAATCATCTATAGAGCATTTTTGTTTGGCATGCTTTATCGCTTTACCCAATTAGGATTTCTACTTTCTGTTTTTTTTGGCTCATTACTCTTCGGAGTCATACACCTGTATCAAGCCTCTAACATAAGCGAGACAATCGGAGTTTTTCTAATTACATTTTTAGGATCTTTATTTTTTTCTTGGATCTATGCAGAATGGAAATTTAATCTTTGGGCCGCAATATTCTTGCACTGCTTAATGAATCTGTATTGGCTTGTTTTTAATGTTGATGAAATTGCAATCGGAGGTATGTACGCCAACATTTTTAGGTTCTCAGTTCTATTGATTGCCATTACGATAACGATCTTCTATAAAAGAAAACAAAAAATACCTTTAAAGATTACAAGAAAAACATTGTGGATGAAATCACAGGAAGAACTACAATGATAATGGTAGTAATGCTTTTTCTTCCTTTTGAACCATTCGCATTAAGATTATGGACAGGGCAAAATTCCTCGCAAAGGGTATCTTTCATCATTAATTGCTTTTACTCCCAGCAACCTCAGGTCCTTTTTCCCTTTTCGCCGTAAAACATTTTGAACTTTCAAAAAGAGTTCTTCCGATATTAACGACTCATGTTTTCCTTCCATTATTTTCTCCTCTTCTTTTCCATTAGCCCGTAATAATAACTTTCCACGGTAAGCTACATTCTTTAAGGCTTCCATAAAAACATTCTCTTTAAAGCCGGTTCAATTGCCAAAATATGACCATGACCAAATACAACCATTACTTTATCATGAGTTTTCAGTTCATGAGAGATTTTCCTTAATAATACAGAATCACGCAGCACTTTAGAGGTTCTGCCTATAGCACAATAAGTACAATCAGGATTTACATAATCAAAAAGCTCAATATCTGGATTTAGACTTAATTCCAAAGGATGTCCTATTTTGGATTGATATAATTTTTTAAACCCTTCAAAATCCTGCAGGTCTTTGTCGACTGGAAATCCTTCCTTGATAAACCATTTTTGAAGGGCTTTTGCATACAGTTGATCAAACGGTTTATCACCATAAGCGCCATTCAGATACGGAATGACAAGTCGTTCCATAATATAATATAGAAACAGATCTTCCTTCGGGTATTTTTTTAACATAAGTTTAAACTCCAGAGAATCCTCAATATCACCATTTATTAAAGGTTTATGATCAAGATCGCTTAGATATTTTACCAATCCTATTTCTCCATTTTGTTCTACTGCTTCTTTTTCTATTCCGAATGTTTTGGTAATCTGTCCTCCCTCATTGATTGTAATATCAGGTTTAAAATTAAGATACAATTTTTTCAGAGCCGCTATCTGAGGATTGTTATTATCATAGGTATGAGAAATTCCTACAGCTATCAAATGTTTATTGCTCCTATGCAGATCTACAGTATAAGGTAGTTGTACAGAATCCATCACCTTTCCCACTTCGATATAGTTTCTGGAATAGTTCACCAGATTCTTTGGAGTAGAGCATTCCATACACAGCAGAATGGCTGATAAAACTAATGAGAGCTGGAATTTTATTTTATAATGCATATCTGATGAATATTCAATAATAAGCTGAAGGATAAGGAAATTTTTACGAAAGTGAACTTACGAAAAAAAGGATATGAACTCATAATAATTATTTTTTTTTGAATATTTTTTTAACCTGTCTAGTTTATATCATACCACACAAAGCAACTTGTGCATAGTCCCTTATAGATTTATAAAAGTTCAAGTTTATCCGGTTTTTTTCATTTAATATAAATCCCGCAACCAAATTGCTTATTTCTAACTCTTTTTGAGTAAAACCGATCTGTCTATCATTTTTGAAAATTATCTGGTAGGTATCACCAGATTTTTAATGCTAAAAAACATTATTCAATCCAAATACATCAATAGACGTCCTTATCAAAGCTATAGATACACAGTTGTCCACTCTACCTATTGAATATGTTCTCCCATTTGCTTTTTATTTGTATGTTAGCGATGTGGAAATATATAGAATACACTCCAGCTGAAATCAGCTTTCCATCTAATTTATTTACCACTTCGTCAATGCATTTTCCGTTGACTTTTATTATAAATGAACAATCGTATGAAAAAACTATTATTTTTTCTCATCTTACTCTTAATAACAAATTTATTATTTGCTCAAACGGACAATTATAAAATTGCAATTGACAATTTCCAAAAGAATTACAATGCCGAAAAGTATGCCGACATTTTCAACAACTTTTCGCCTGAAATGAAACAAGCATTACCGATTGACCAAACAAAACAATTTTTAACAGGCTTGAAAGCTCAAGCCGGAAAAATAGAAAACAAGGAATTTGTAAGCTATCAGCAAGGAACTTATGCTATTTACAAAACGAATTTTGAAAAAGCAGTTTTGGCTGTAAATATTTCACTTAACAATCAAAATCAAATCAATGGACTTTTCATAAAACCTTATGAAGAACCTAAAAAGGCCAAAAGCCATGCAGTAAAAGCACTGAACAGCTATCCAACTAAAATTTCCGAAATCATCTTTTCAAAATCCAAAAACTTCCCGAACAACACACAACTTTCTATTGCAGTAGTTCAGAACGGAAAAACAAATTACTATGGAATTTTAAAGGTAAACGACACAATAAAATCAACCGAAAATCAAAACAAAATTTTTGAAATCGGCTCTATTACAAAAGTTTTCACCTCAACCGTTTTAGCTTCGCTTGTTGAGAATAAAAAACTTAAATTGACGGACGAAATCAATGTTTATTATTCATTTCCTTTCAAAGATAACATCAGAATAAGTTTTGAAAGTTTGGCTAACCACACTTCGGGCTTACCAAGATTACCTGAGAATTTAAAGCCAGCTGACGAAAACAATCCATACAAAGACTATGGTAAAAAAGAAATTGAGGAATACTTGAAAAATTTGTTGAAACTTGAGAACAAACCATTAATGGTTTCATCTTACTCAAATTTAGGGGCAGGGCTTTTAGGGTACACACTCGGTTTATCACAAAAAACGAGTTTCCAGCAATT
Source organism: Candidatus Chryseobacterium colombiense (assembly GCA_029203185.1). Classification (NCBI taxonomy): domain Bacteria; kingdom Pseudomonadati; phylum Bacteroidota; class Flavobacteriia; order Flavobacteriales; family Weeksellaceae; genus Chryseobacterium; species Candidatus Chryseobacterium colombiense. The sequence goes on from CP119310.1 coordinate 1,485,903, forward strand.
AGTACAAAAGAAGGTTTTTGACAAATATAAAATGACAAGTTCTTTTACAAGTTCTCAAAATTTAGGAAACAGACTTGTAAAAGGATTAGACGTAAACGGAGAAGTTGTGTCTAATTGGGATTTTGATGCTCTGTTTGGAGGTGGCGGAATATTGTCTACAACAGAGGATTTGGTAAAATTCTCAAATGCACAATTCAATCCTAAAAACACAGAATTAGCACTGACCCGAAAACCAACCTTCAACGTAAGTGAAGATATGAAAATTGGCTTGGGTTGGCACATTTTAAAATCAGACAATAACAAAGATTTACATTGGCACAATGGAGGAACTGGCGGGTATTCTTCTTCAATCGCTATTAATGTCGAAGAAAAAACAGCAGTAATTATCTTGTCAAATGTCGCTGACATAAATGACGAAATTGATGATTTGTGCTTTGAATTGATAAATAAAACGAACAGAAAATAACGAACAGCTACTTTTCTGCCGTCTCCAGTAACGAAAATCCCTTTGCAAAGTATTACCCCATCGTTTTTGGGATTATATCTATAAATATTTTAGGACTTGTTCCAGCAAATATTCCTTTAGCAGCAAATCCACCCAATAAGCTCAACCATAATCTATTCTTAGTTTAACAACCGGAGCTAGTCAATTCAACCGGACTCTACAATTAAAATTCCTAATCCTTTTAACACACCACACACACAGCCGTGTTTTTATAATTTTCTCGCTTGCCTTATTAAAAATTGATTTTATTTGTTTGATTGAAATATGTGCTTCTGTTACTTCAGCAGAATTGTCATTTTCTCTAACTTTATTTATCCAATTCTTAAAAAATTTTGAAGTTTTAAGATGTCTTAGTTTGAAAATATCAGAATTTTCAAAATGGTTTTGTGAAAATATCCGCTGTAAATCGGGATTATTTTTATACCTAATATTTCCGCTGTATTCTAATTTATGTTAAATGCTTTGCCAATATTATTGCATGTATTTTGAGCCATTTCAAAACTGCCGCAATTCTCATAACTTTTAAAAGAATTTTTAGATATTATTCCCATTTCGAAGTAAGCAACGACTAAAACCCGAAATTGTGGATAATATGGAATCCCAAAGGATAATATTTTCTAAATTTGTATTTATTAAAGGTTGAGAATGACAATTTTAATCATAGAAGACGATCAAAGAGTAGCAGAGCTCATAGAAAGAGGATTAAGAGAACAAGGATTTACCCCTACTTTGGCGTATGATGGGCTTTCAGGAAAGAAATTGGCCTTACAAAATAATTTTGACCTTATCATTACAGATATTATTCTGCCCAAAATGGACGGGATAGATCTTTGTAAAGAGATCAGACAAATAAAGCCTGACTTACCCATTATCATGCTTACTGCACTTGGTACAACAGATGATAAAGTGGAAGGTTTTGATGCAGGTGCAGATGACTATTTAGTTAAACCCTTTGAAATGCGCGAGCTTTTGGTGCGGATAAGAGCATTATTGAAGCGAAACAATAAAACTGCGAATGCTACCGGTTTCATTTTAAAATATGATGAGCTGGAAATGAATCTTCATACCAAAATCGTGAAACGTGATAATCAGGAAATTAACCTTACGCCCAAAGAATTTAAATTATTGGAGTATATGGTACAAAACCCAAACAGAGTACTATCACGATCGGAAATTGCTGAAAAAGTATGGGAAACACATTTTGATACCGGAACAAATTTTATAGATGTTTATATCAATTATCTTCGGAAAAAAATAGACCGGAATTTCGACAAGAAACTTATCCATACCAAATCGGGAATGGGCTTTATTTTGAAAGCAGAATAATGAAAATAAGAACACGGCTCATCATACTTTTTACCCTTACTACGGCAATTATTCTGTCGCTGTTTGCTACCGTTATCTATCTTTCTGCGAAGAAAAACAGGGAAAAAGAATTTTATAGCCTGCTTGAGAAAGAAGCCGTTACCAAGGCAAATCTTTTCTTGAATGCACACGTCGATAAAAAAGTGCTTCAAAATATCTATCATAACAATCGAAAAATTCTAAATGAAGTTGAAGTAGCTATTTATGACACTCATTTTGTACTGCTTTACCACGATGCAGTGGATATAGATTTTGTGAAAGAAACCCAATCGTTAATTGATGAAATCTCACAAAAAGGAGCCGTAGAATTTTATCAGAAAAACTGGCAGGTAGTTGGCTTGCGGTATGAATATAATGGAAAGCAATTTATAATTACCGCAGCTGCATATGATCAGTATGGATATAGCAAATTGAACAGCCTTCTCACCAATATTATTATTGTTTTTATTGCTTCTATCCTAATTACTATCATTATCGGAATATTTTTTTCCAGGAAAGCCTTTCAGCCGGTAAGTGAAATGATAGAAAAGGCAAAGAATATAACGGCCACTAACCTTGATTTACGCTTACCAAGCAATGAAAGCAAAGACGAACTTTCCGAATTAGCCGACACATTCAATGAGATGTTGAACCGCTTGGAAAGCTCATTTGATGCCCAGAAACATTTTGTTTCAAATATTTCCCACGAACTTAGGACCCCTCTTTCAGCCGTGATTACCGAGCTGGAATTATCTGTTAATAAAGAGCGTGCTGCCGAAGAATACAAAACAGCAATTATGAATGCGCTAAAGGATGCGAAAAAAATATCCCGTTTATCCAATAGCCTGTTAGATTTTGCAAAGGCAAGTTATGATCCTTCCGAAATTAAATTTAAACATATCCGGATTGATGAAGTATTGCTGGATGCCCGACAACAAGTAAAAAAAGCAGACCCAAACTATAAAATTGACATCCACTTTGAAAATGATTTTGATGAGGATAACCAGATATCCGTCAATGGCAACGAATATCTTTTGAAAGTTGCGTTTGTTAACTTGTTTGAGAATGGCTGTAAATTCTCAGCCGATAAGCAAAGTATAGTTTATATTTCATTTAGCAACGGAAAAATTACGCTGCGCTTTACCGATCAAGGAGTTGGCATTTCCCAAAATGACTTGGAAAATATTTTTACGCCCTTTTATCGCGGGGATAACAAAAAGTTTGCAGAAGGCAACGGCATCGGTTTATCACTTACCCAAAAGATCATCACACTGCATAAAGGAACAATTAACGTTCTGTCTAAGGAAAACCTAGGAACAACTTTTACCGTTGAATTACCTGCTATTGCTTAAATAAATTTCATTCTCATAAACTCTTTAATAAAATTCTAATTTTTTTCTGTTAGATCTCTAACCATCTTCTTCATCAAGGTTCCCGAATTTTGTCACAGGTTACAATGTGAAATTAATTAATCTGTAATGACATGACAACGCTGGAATTCGCTATCAGACTATTTATTGCACTGGCATTCGGGGCGGCTATTGGCGTAGAGCGACAATGGAGACAAAAAAGTGCCGGGCTCAGAACGAATACATTGGTCTCAATGGGATCGGCTGCTTTTGTATTGCTTTCAATAAAAATCGGAGGAGATGCAACCGGAAGAATTGCTTCTTATATCGTTAGTGGCATTGGTTTTCTGGGTGCAGGAGTTATTATGAAAAACGGACTCAATGTACAGGGACTTAATACTGCAGCAACAATATGGTGTTCCGCAGCCGTTGGAGCATTGTGCGGTATTGGAATGATCGCAGAGGGAGCCATTGTTTCCGCCGCCGTTATGCTCACCCATATTCTTCTTCGTCCGGTGGGTGTACAATTAAGCAGGGTAACTTATATAAAATCAGCCACTATTCAAACCGATTACTTGTTTACCATTAAATGCAAGACAGATGTTGAAAACCATATCAGGGTATTGTTGATGCAAATGCTCAGCAATGACGAAAAACTACTACTCAAATCATTGACAAGCGACGAAAACAATAGTATCACGGATGTCATCATAACAGCAGAAATAAAATCTGCTACACCACAGGATAGTTTGATGGAACGGGTAGCCAGCCGGCTAACTATTGAAGATAAAGTAACAAGAGTGAGTTGGGAGATCAGCGGAACACAGACAGACCTATAAAAATTTCCCGTAATCATCAATGAATATAACAACAGGCTATGAAAAAATTGAAAGAAACCATAAAAAATCCTTTTCACTCTATTATCAGCCAGAATGGAATGAATGTAGGGACCGTATTAAAACTACAGAATGCAGCAAAGCAGGATGAAAACTTCGTGTACGCTATGCTGGAAAGCAGTGAAGACGGTATCACAAACATTACAGCGGAAGATCGGTTGATAAAATTTGGGCACAATGAAATACATCATCAGAAAGCACCGCGATGGTATACGCAGTTGTTCCGGGCATTTCTTAACCCTTTTATCTATATCCTGCTTGCCATTGCCTTAGTGTCTTTTATTATTGATGTTTGGTTACCGCCTGCATCGGAACGTGATTTTAAAACCGTAATTGTAGTTTCTATCATGGTAATGGTAAGTGCCTTGCTCCGTTTTGTACAGGAATACAGAAGTAACAAAGCTGCCGAAAAGCTAAAAGGCATGGTAAAAACAACAGCCACTGTTTTACGTAAATTTCAGGGAAAGATAGAATTGCCTATTAATGGACTGGTTCCGGGAGATATTGTTTACCTCTCAGCGGGTGATATGGTTCCTGCAGACTGCCGTATTCTGAAAAGTAAAGATTTATTCATTAGCGAAAGTATGCTTACCGGTGAAGCTCTCCCGGTAGAAAAGAATTATCTCGCTATACGTGATGCAGATAAAAAACAGCCCACAGAGCTGAATAATCTTGCTTTTATGGGAACCAATGTTATAAGTGGTTCCGCAACCGCAGTTATCGTCGCAACGGGCAGTTATACCTATTTCGGGAGTATCAGCAGATTAATAACAAGTGAACGCCCGGAAACCAGCTTTGATAAAGGAATTAATAAAGTCAGTTTTTTGTTAATTCGCTTTATGCTGGTAATGGTCCCTGTTATTTTTTTAGTCAATGGATTGGTAAAAGGAAATTGGCCTGAAGCCCTTTTATTTGCTATTGCCGTTGCAGTGGGTTTAACTCCTGAAATGTTACCAATGATTGTTACAGCCAATCTCGCGAAAGGAGCTGTTAATATGAGCAAACGTAAAGTGATTGTAAAACGTCTTAATTCCATTCAGAATATCGGCGCTATGGATATACTCTGTACCGACAAAACCGGGACTTTAACACTTGATAAAATCGTGCTGGAAAAGCATTTGAATGTTTTAGGTGTTGAGGACGACGAAGTGCTGAAATGGGCTTATCTGAACAGTTTTCATCAGACAGGATTGAAGAATTTGCTGGATAAAGCAGTATTGGATCATATTGAACTGCACGATTACCTGAAAGTGGAGGAATATTTTATAAAAGTTGATGAAATTCCTTTTGATTTTCAACGCAGACGGATGTCAGTAATCTTGAAAATGCGAAATGGAAAACATCTGCTTATTTGTAAAGGCGCCGTAGAAGAAATGCTGGAACTTTGTAACAGCGCTTTTGATCCGGGTGATGATCGCAGCCTGCATATAGAAAACGATAAAGTTGTTCCGATGGATGTAAGTATGCGTGATGTTGTATTGCGCACATCCAAAAAGATGAATGAAGAAGGATTAAGAGTATTATTAGTGGCCATTCGGGAATTTGATGCTACCCATCCGCTGACCTATTCTATTGAAGATGAAAGAAATATGACACTCACAGGTTTTATCGGTTTTCTTGACCCTGCTAAACCGTCAGCACAACCTGCTATTGAAGCATTGCAAAAATTAGGAGTTCATGTAAAAGTACTTACAGGGGATAATGAAATTGTAACCCGCAAGATTTGTAGTGATATTGGAATTCCTGTTCAGCAGGTGATTAATGGTAACGAGCTTGAGGACGTATCAGATGAAGTATTGGCAGAACGAATAGATAGGGTTTCCGTATTTGCAAAACTAAGCCCTCTCCAAAAGGTTCGGGTAGTAAAAGCATTACGTGATAAAGGACATACCGTCGGGTTTATGGGGGATGGTATTAACGATGCGGCAGCACTAAAAGAAGCTGATGTGGGTATTAGTGTAGATACCGCTGTAGATATTGCGAAAGAAAGTGCCGACATTATCTTGTTGGAAAAAGACCTGATGGTATTACGCAAAGGTGTAATCTACGGAAGAAGGACTTTCGGGAATATTATAAAATATATAAAGATGACAGCCAGCAGCAATTTCGGGAATATGTTCAGTATGCTTGGAGCCAGTGCCTTTCTACCATTTCTGCCGATGTTGCCAATTCATCTTTTGGTACAAAACCTTTTGTACGATATTTCGCAGGTATCTATTCCTTGGGATAAGATGGATGAGGAATTTTTAACAGAACCAAAAAAATGGGAGGCAAAAGGTGTTTCAAAGTTTATGTTATTTATCGGTCCGATCAGCTCTATTTTCGATTTTGCTACGTTTGCTGTAATGTTCTATGTCTTCAAAGCAAATTCTCCGGAGCATCAAACCCTGTTTCAGAGTGGCTGGTTTATCGAAGGATTACTTTCACAAACGCTGATCATACATATGATACGTACCCGAAAAATCCCTTTTATACAAAGTTGGGCTGCAACACCGGTAGTGGCGCTCACTACCCTCATTATGCTTATTGGTATTACAATACCGTTCTCGCCTTTTGCAGGAGCTTTAAAATTACAGCCGCTGCCTATAAGCTATTTCCCTTGGCTCATTGGTATTTTGCTATCATATTGTTTGCTTACTCAATTCGTTAAAAACTGGTTTATCCGAAAATTTCAAACCTGGCTATAAATCTAAAAGGGCTTGCAAAAGTGTTGTAAACCCTTTACTTATCTTGAATAAAAATATGGAGAAGTATAACTACGGAAAACCGTAATTAATTCCTTTAAAGTTCACTTAGCTTTGTAGATAATTAAACTGTCTACAATGAAAAAATCATTACTTTATCTGTCATTATTTCTATCAATAATTTCATGTACAAACTATTACACTGTTCTACTACAGGAAGATACGCCGCTTTATCCTGACAACAAGAGTGAAACATCTGTCACAGTTATCCCTAAAGGTACTGAAGTATACATATCGTCAAAAAGTAGTAAGAAAAATTATAGAAAGCTTACATGGGGAAGCTATTCCGGTTGGGCAAATAATCCAAGCTATTTAGCCAGCAGTAATTACACAAAGACTTCATATAGCTCGCCCAAAGTAAGCTCTTCCTCCAATTATAATTCCTCAAGTGTAAGTCACTCTGTACATGTTAATGGGTATACCCGAAAAAATGGAACTTATGTGCGACCCCACACAAGAAGTGCCCCGAGAAGGAGATAATTATGATCTAGATTAATTATGGTTTACCGTAAAACTTCCAGTTTAGGTAATTTAAATTTATATACATATTCCTAAATAAATATATTATGACTTGGTCTTACAGAAAGAGAATCAAAATTATACCTGGCGTACATCTGAATTTTAGTAAAAAGGGGATTTCAACCAGTATTGGAGTCAAAGGAGTAAGCCTCAATTTCAGTTCATCCGGAACAAGAATAAATACAAATGTTTTAGGATTTTCTAACTCTTATAAACTTTCAGGATCTTCTCCACAAAGAAGCAAATCTCAATATTTTCCTGAGCCACAGCCTTTATATACAGCTTTATCAGACAACATCTTTAGCGCAGATCTTCATGAAATTACTTCTCAGAACATGGCAGGGATTAAAGAGTCAATTATTATTGCTCAACAGCAAAAAGCAGAATTGCAAACAGATTTAAAGAAGATAAAAAAAACGTTAACTTTTACCAAGGCTAAGAAAGTAGCAAGTTATGTTTTTATGTATGGCCTAATTAATAAAAGGATTATTCCAAGACTCAATGAAGATATTAATGCACAAAAAGAAGCAATTAGAGAAACACAGATTGTTATTGACAACTCAGCAGTGAATATCGAAATAGAGTTCGACAGTTCCATTAAAAGAAATTATGAGCATTTACACAATACCTTCAAAAATTTAAGCACATCACATAAAATATGGGATATCACCGGAGCACACTTTCAGGATCGTGTGGCTGCTCGCTCAAATGCCAATACTGTTGTCAACAGAAGGGATACTAAAATTGGTTTCAAATCACTTCCGATCATTAGATCAAATTATGAAGCTCTGTATTTTCAAAATGTAAATGGAGCTGACTTGTACTTCTATCCTACATTCGTCTTAATGTATACTAATAATCAAAACTTTGCTATCATCGGAATTGACGAATTAAGCGTTACGTTTTCTTCTTTACGCTTTACCGAAACCAGCACAGTTCCCCGTGATTCGAAAGTGATTAGTAATACTTGGGCGAAAGTAAATAAGAACGGAACTCCTGACAAAAGATTTAAGAACAATTATCAGATACCGGTAGTGTTGTACGGAAGACTACGCTTTTCTACTTCAACCGGCCTCAATGAAGAATATCAGATCAGTAATTTTGAATGTAGTGAAGCGTTTTATAATGCATTCCAAGAATATAAAAGTTTGTATAAAATAGCTTTGCAGACGGAAATGAATTAATTAAAGATTGTGTCGTGAGTGTCCTTTTAAGTTGACCAGCAGCCAAACGGCCACTTTAAGACAAGTAGCGCCATTCTATTTATTAACTTCAGTTTATCAAATTTTTATTTCGTCACTGCTGCAATAGCACTCTGAATTCCACCGCCTGCAACTTCAAAAAAAGAGGGCCCTGCCAAAAGATATACTTTCTCTAATTTTTTTGTTTTGGAAAGGTTATGCTCTTTTAAGTAAACTTCAGAACGGTTTGCATTTACAATACCTTTTACTACATTTCCTGCCACCAAAGCTGTTGGAGAGTCTATTCCGGCATCTTTTAAATCACTTGCAAAAGCAAAATTACTGACACCTAACCTCATCGCTTCACGGGTAGCAACCTCTCCTACTGAGATCATTAAATCCGGAGTAAATTTGTTTCTATCACCCAATCCGATTAACAATAATTTTTTTGCAGATATAGAACCTTTTGGTGGAGAAATCAATACCGTTTCCAAAGAATGTCCTTTGAAATAACCTGCCTGTCTGATTTTTGTAAATTCTCCTTTCAAAGCTTCATCTAAATGCACAAGTCCGTTCAGATTTGCAGGTAATGCTTGTGCACTATGAATGTCATTATCTGTATATTCGAAAACACAGGCAATCTGTAACTGGGCATCGGCAGAAGACGGTCCCTGAACTAATCCTATCATTGAAATTCCATCAACAGACCCCCAGTTTTTTGATGTTCCTACTGATGCCGGAGTCGCAGAGGAATTTGCAGATGTCGTTTGAGAAAAAGTTAAAGTAGAGAAAGCGAGTCCTGAAATTAATAATAAATTGCTTAAAGCATTTTTTACTGTATTTTTCATAATAATTTATTTTAAAATTTAATGTATTTAAAGTTTGGTTTTTCTTTTACCGTGTATCAAAGATAGGTTTAGAAATAAATTTCAGCATTGATCTGAGATAATTAAAAGTATTTGATCTATTAATAAAATTTAAATACAATTCCGGGATAATAAAAGTCTGTCTTTCTTATTCTCGATAATATCATCTAAAAACTCCGGTTTTAAAATACTGAATTACACAAACAATGAATGTGATGTTAAAATCAAAAAATCAGGCTCGGATTAAAGAATCCAAGCCTGATTTAAATAAATATATACTAATAGTAAACTATTGTTTAACTCTTTAAACGTAATGATATGCTGTTTTATAATGAAGTCAACTTTGTTAACATTAAACTCCTGCCTCTTCGTCAGTAAAAATCTGTACACCTTCTCTTTTATTAATGAGCTGAAGCGGATATTGTTCAGGATTATATATTCCATTCAGAACCTCATTCAGAGCATGTTTTTTAGATTTGCCAAATGTGACAATCAAAATATTTTCAGCTTTATTGATGATAGGCTCAGTCAACGTAATTCTATACATTTCCTGAGGTTCTAGATAATAAGCATCTACCCATTTTTCTTTTTCATATAAAATCTTTTCTCCCGGGAACAAAGAAGCGGTGTGACCATCATCTCCCATTCCTAAAAGAATAAAATCAAAAGTACCGCTATCGCCTAAAATGTTTCTGATTTGTGTTTCATATTCCTTCGCATAATCTTCAGGCTCGACTCCGTCTTTATACATCGGAAAAATCTGAGTTTTATTTACAGGAACTTTATCTAAAAGCGTCTCCAAAGTCATTTTAAAGTTACTTTTTTCATCATCAAGGGAAACCCATCTTTCGTCTACCCAGAAAAAATATACTTTGTTCCACTCTATTTTGCCTACATACTCCGGAGTCGCCAATAAGCTGAAAATAGCTTTCGGTGAAGAACCACCGCTTAATGCAACTACGAACTTATTATGTTTTTGGATTGCCTTTTCAGAAAGCTCCACAAAAGTGTCAGCTGCTTTTTTGTATAAAATATCCAGATTATCAAATATTGTAATATTCATTCTTTAATTCTTAATTAAAATTTTAAACCCATTGATGCCCCTGTCTTTCTACCAGAAGATTGCTGTCATCGGGTCCCCAACTTCCGGCATCGTAATTTGGGAAAGAAGAATCTTTGGTTTTTTCCCAGGTCTCCTGAATAGTTTTTACCACATCCCAAGCTTCTTCTACTTGATCAGAACGCATAAACAAGGTAAGATCTCCTATAAGTGCCTCTAATAAAAGGGTCTCATAAGCTTCCGGAGTATCAGTCTGACAGGCAAAATTATCAAAAATCATTTCTACGGGTTTCAATTCCAATGAAAGTCCCGGCTTTTTAGACATGAATTGTAGTCTGATATCCATTTGTGGCTGGATATTAATAATCAGCCGGTTAGCTGATAATAACGATGAGCTTTCTGAAAACGTAGAATGCGGCAACGGTTTAAACTGAATCGTAATATAAGAATGCTTCTCCTTCATTCTTTTTCCGGTACGAACGTAAAATGGAACATTTTCCCATCTTTCGTTATCCAGATAAAATTTGATCGCAGCAAATGTTTCCGTGTTTGAATCAGGAGCGATGCCTTCTTCCTGACGGTAACCGTTTACTTTAATTCCATTAACTTTCCCTTTTCCGTACTGACCTCTTACAGCATAATGATCTACTTTATCCGGCGAAATTCTACGGATCGATTTTAAAACATCCACTTTACGATCTCTGATTTCATCTGACTCCAGGGAAACAGGCGGTTCCATAGCAACCATGCAGAGAATTTGCAAAAGATGGTTCTGAATCATATCTCGCAAAGCACCGGTCTGCTCGTAAAAACTAGCTCTGGTTTCTACACCCACCTCTTCTGCAACGGTAATCTGAACAGATTCTATATGCCTGTGATTCCATAAAGGTTCAAAAATTGAATTTCCGAATCTGAAGGCCAAAATGTTCTGAACCGTTTCTTTTCCTAAATAATGATCGATGCGGTAGATCTGTTTTTCCTGGAAAGTTTGTGAAAGAAGCTTATTCAGCTCTATAGCAGATTCTTTATTGTGACCAAAGGGTTTTTCGATAATAATCCTGTCTTTATCCGGATCTGATGCGATAGAGGTATTCTTAATATGATTTGAGATAACCGAAACAAAATTCGGAGCAATTGAAAGGTAGAAGAATCTGTTCCCCCGCATTCCGTAAACTTTATCAAAACCTTCCAGTTTCTGATATAAATTTTGATAAGAGCTTTCTTCATCCAGCTGATGCTGAAAATAGCTGATGTGTGCCTGAAAGCCAGCCCAGTCATGTGGTGTTACAGCCTTTCTGGAGAAATTATCTAGATTTTCTTTAATATAGGCTCTGAATTTTTCATCTGTATTTTCAGCTCTCCCCAAAGCTAAAATATTAAAGCCTTTTGGCATTCTGCCGTCTATATATAAATTGTAAAACGCAGGAAAAAGCTTTCTCTTTGCCAAATCTCCCGTTGCACCAAAAATAACGATAGTCGTTGGATGCAGAGTGGTATTGTCGCTCATTTTCTGATCTTAATTATTTAGGTTTTGCCATGAAGTATGAAAAGTTCCTTCTCTGTCAAGTCTTTGGTAAGTATGTGCACCAAAATAATCACGCTGAGCCTGAAGCAGATTTACCGGTAAAGATTCTGTAGTGTAGGCTTCGAAATATCCTAAAGCTGACTGAAGTCCCAAACTTGGAACGCCGTTTAATACAGCAAAAGCAGCTGTTTTTCTTAACGAAGAAATCTTTGCTTTTACAATTTCTGAAATTTCCTGATCCAGTAAAATATTAGATAATTCTTCATCTTTAGAGTATGCCAGATAAAATTTCTCCAACAGAACAGAGCGAATGATACATCCCCCTCTCCAGATTTTTACCACATCTTTTAAAGGAATTTCAAACTGATATTCTTCTGAAGCTTTTACCAATAATGCCAAACCTTGTGCATAACTGATTAAAGTAGCCAGATAAAGCGCATCGCCCACCTCTTTGATGAACAGTTCTGTATTTTCAGAAGTTGTTATTTCTTCTTTAACATATAAATGAGATGCTTTCACTCTCTCATCTTTATAAGCCGACAAAATTCTTGAAGTAACTGCAATATCAATGGTAGGAATAGAAACACCTATTTCCATAGCCTGCTCGGAAGTCCATTTTCCAGTTCCTTTTGCTCCAGCTTTGTCCAAAATCTGGTCAACAAGAAAACCGTCTGTCAACTGGTCTTTTTGTTGGAAAATATCTCTTGTGATTTCAATAAGGAAAGAATTCATTTCACCTTCATTCCATTTTTTGAAAACCTCATACAACTGTTCGTTGTTTAAACCAGCTCCTTTTCTCAGCAAATCGTAGGCTTCGCTGATCAACTGCATAATGGCGTACTCGATACCATTGTGAACCATTTTCACGTAGTTTCCTGCAGAGCCTTTCCCCATATAAGCAGTACAAGCTTCTCCGTTAACTTTTGCCGAAATTAATTCCAACATCGGCTTAACCAGAGTAAAGGCTTCCCAATCTCCTCCAGGCATAATGCTCGGGCCTTTTCTTGCTCCCTGCTCTCCACCTGAAACTCCCATCCCCATAAAATGCAGGTCTTTAGAAGCTAAATCAACAATTCGTCTATCGGTATCTTTGAAATAAGAATTTCCCGCATCAATTACAATATCTTTCGGGCTCAGAAGCGGTGTAATGTTTTCCAAAACAGCATCAACCGGCTTTCCTGCCGGAACCATTAAAATGATTTTTCTCGGAGTTTCCAAGGCTGACACAAAATCTTCTAAAGAAGCTGTTCCCTTAACAGAAGTTCCGGGAGTTGCTCCATTATGAAGCTCTCTTACTTTTTCCTCATCCAAATCGAATCCCGCTGTAGAAAAACCATTATCAGCAATATTGTAAAGCAGATTTCTCCCCATTACTCCGAGTCCGATGACTCCATAATTATACTTTTCCATTCTTATTTTTTACTTAGAATTTATTTTTACAGATCAAATTTACGTAAATGAATACCAGTAAAAAAATTATCCAAAATTTTCTTTCAATTGTTGTGGTAGTTATTATCAACTGAAATTGAATTCTCATTCCAGATGAAAACAATTATGGATATATTATTCTTTATTTTTATTCGCTAAGCGTTTCCTAATTGTACTCACAAATTCCTTAGAAACGCCTAGATACGATGCAATATAGTACTGTGCTACACGCTGCGGAATTGTAGGATACACCTTGATAAACTCCAAATAACGATCTGTCGCAGGTTGAGAAATAGTCTTTACCAATCGGTTTTGCAGGGTCACTACATAACGTTGCATCATCATGCGGAAAGCCCTTTCAAACTTTGGAACTTTCTCCAGCAATTCCTCCTTCGTTTCCGGAGTCAGCATATAGATCTCGGTATCTTCCAGCGTTTCGATAAAAATCTTCGAAGGTGTTTTGTTGTTAAACGAATCAATATCGGTAATCCACCAGTCTTCAACAGCGAACAGAAGCGTCACTTCAAACCCGTTTTCATCAAGATAATATGTCCGCACACAACCTTCCTTTATAAAACCCTCGAACTGGCAAATCTCTCCTTCACGCAAAAGATGCGTTTTCTTCGGAAACTTCTGAAGCGTCAGCAAATCTTCATAAATCTTTTCCTCTTCCGGAGTTAAGGTGATAAATCGCGAGATATTTTTGATAATATTTTGAAACATAGGTTTATTTTACGACTGCAAATTAGGAAAAAGTCCGTAAAAATCCTTACTCATAAGCCGCTTCCAAAGCCATAATGGTCAATTTCATTAAAACCTTTATTTCATGAACTTTTCATTTCATACTGAACTCAGCAAAACAATATAAAATTTTAACGCCTTACTTTATAAATGAATAAAAACTGAAGTTCTTTCCTTCTTTTCGAGGTTTTTGGTTTTGTGACCTTTACCGGAAATATCTTCTACCAAAAGAATTTCTCCCGTTTGTAACTGTCTGATTTCTCCAAGCGAAGTTTCAATTTCTACGCCGCCATCCAACAATACAATATATTGCTTTTGTGGAGCGTGATGAAAATCGTAATCATAATCGGCAGAAACTTTTCTGAATTGAAGTTTTTTGACATTGATATCATCTGACAAAAATCCAATTTCTCCCTGATTGATTAAAGGAATTTCGATGTCTTGAAAGTGAGAATCGCCGTTTTCGTCGCTGAATATTCTTGTGATTTTCATTATGTGATTAATTTTTATTGGAGTTTAAAAGTATTTTAAATTCTCGCAGATTTTTCTGATTTAGCAGATCAGTGAAATCTGCTAAATCAGAAAAATCTGCGAGAAAATATTTTTAAAAATTACTTTGAATAATTATTTAAAAACAATAGAATTTGCCAATTCAATTTCCTCCTGATTGATGGAATGTCCGAAGTTGGCATAGATTTTCTCGGTAACATCAGCATTCATTTCTTTCAAAATATTTGCGGTTGCATACACTCTCTCCACCGGAACGTGGAAATCAGGATTGCTCGTTCCCAGGAAAATCGGAGTCTGTGCAAAATCACCCTTGTAATTTTCACGATTGATTTTTTCACCAATAACTCCGCCGATGATAGCAACCGCCCCACCAAATTTTCGGGCATTTCTTGCCAAAAATTCCAATGTCAAACACGCACCCTGTGAAAATCCAAAAAAGTAAATATTTTCAGCCTTGATTCCTGCATCCAAAGCAGTTTGAACCGTTTTTCCTATAGTCTCTATTGCTGAGGACAACCAAGGTTCGTTTTGTTCTGTTGGTGCAATGAATGAAAAAGGATACCACGTTCCGTTCGTAGCCTGTGGTGCCAGTAATGCATAGCCTTCTACATTCAAATGTTGTGACAGGCTCAAAATATCCTGTGCGCTTCCACCTCTTCCGTGAATCATTATTAAAACTTTTTCAGCTTCATTCAATGATTTCCCTCCTGTTTTTATATCTAAAATATGACTCATTTTTATCTGTATTTTTCTGTTGGATAATTAAATTGGGGTAAAACCTCAACCAAATGTTCTCTTTGCTTTTCAAACTGTGATGGCAGACTTAAATGTTCGCCCAGAGATGCCAATTCTTCATCTACATCGAAACCTGGTCCTGAAGTGGCGATTTCAAATAAAACTCCGCCTGGCTCCTTGAAATATACAGAGGTGAAATATTTTCTGTCTTTCACTTCGGTATGTTCCAACCCGAATTGGTTTAATTTTTCAATCATTTCAAGCTGAGTTTCCGCATTCGGAGTGGCAAAAGCGACGTGATGAACGGTTCCTCTTCCCGCCAAACCTTTCAGAGCAGTCGGTGTGCATAGCAAATCGATATATTTCCCCGGTTTATCTTCAGTTCCAAACCTGAATCGGTCTGAACTTTCTGCAATTAATTGATGATCCATTTGAGTAGTCAGCAAAGCTGCAGTTCTTTCGTAAGCATCCAGCCAGATTTCTACGTGGTGAATTCCTTTGAGGGCAAAATCTTTCGGAATAAATCCATTGTTATAACCTTTTCTATCATCCTTCTCATTGAAAACCAGCTCCAAACCCAATCCGTCAAAATCTTCCAGATAAATAAAAACTTCGCCCGAAAATCTTTGCTGAGGCTGTTTAAAAGGAATATTAAACTGTTCTAAACGGTTCATCCAATAATCAACAGCATCCATCGAAACCGAGAAAGCAGTCGTATTCAGCATTCCTTTGCCGTGTCTTCCGTTGATTAAGCCTTTTCCATAAGGGAAAGTTGTCATAATAGTTCCCAGCGTTCCGAACTCGTCTCCGAAATACAAATGATAAACCTCAGAATAATCAAAATTAACGGTTGTTTTTACCAATCGAAGGCC
Source organism: Candidatus Chryseobacterium colombiense (assembly GCA_029203185.1). Classification (NCBI taxonomy): domain Bacteria; kingdom Pseudomonadati; phylum Bacteroidota; class Flavobacteriia; order Flavobacteriales; family Weeksellaceae; genus Chryseobacterium; species Candidatus Chryseobacterium colombiense. The sequence goes on from CP119310.1 coordinate 1,502,178, forward strand.
TAAAACTCCGGTGTAAAAATCTATATTTTCCTGTGTATCGCCTGTGATAGCGGTAACGTGATGAAGTCCTGTGATGAGTGACATTTTAGTTGATGGTATTTGTTGATTGTTAATGGCTTTCAGTGTTTGTTCTTCAGATTTTATGCTTCTTCTTTAAACCAGACATCGCTGTATTCTTCCGGATGACGTTTGAATTGCGCGTGAACGTACGGACAAAGCGGAACGATTTTCAAATCATTTTCTCTGGCATAAGAAACCAATTGATTTAATAATAATTTCGCAAAACCATTTCCTGCATATTCGTCATCAACCTCGGTGTGATAAACAGTTAATTTATCTTTAATCACCGAAATATCCATTTTGCCTGCCTTTTTATCGTCTGAGAAAAGCTGAACTTCTCCTCTTGCGTTTTCTAAAACTACTTTTGTTGTTTCCATAATATTATTGCTTATTGCTTATTGCTTATTGCTTATTGCTTATTGCTTATTGCTTATTGCTTATTGCTTATTGCTTATTGCTTATTGCTTATTGCTTATTGCTTATTGCTTATTGCTAAATTACTCTGTTAATTAATGATAATGAATGACCTATGATAACTTCGGCAACACTTCTTCTATTTTTGAACGTAAAGGTTCGTGCTGTTTTGGAAGTTTTAAGTTGTTTCCCAATTCATTTAACGGTTCATCTACAGTGAATCCTGGATTATCGGTTGCGATTTCGAATAAAACACCGCCCGGTTCACGGAAATATAATGAGTAGAAATAATCTCTGTCAATTTTTGGGGTAATATTCAATCCTGCAGACATTACTTTTTCACGGAATTCCATTAAAATATTGTCGTCTTTTACTCTGAAAGCTACGTGGTGGTTGGTTCCTCCCGCATTTCTTCCGGCCAGAATTTTATCATTTTCAATAATATCGACAAGATTTGCAGTTTCAATGGCATCGGTCGCAAATCTGTATCTTTCGCCTTCCTGTTTTTGTAAATCGTATCCGAAAATATCCGTTAAAACTTTAATCGTTGGATCAGCTTTTTTCAAGGTTAAAGTGATATTATGGAAACCTTTCAAAGCATTTTCGTCTTTGATATCATCGGTTGTCCAGACTTTTCTGTCATCTGGTGTAGAAGATTCGATAAATTGTAATTGTAAACCGTCCGGGTCTTGAAATGAAATCAGTTTTTCACCGAAAATTTCTCCTTCTTCAACGTTTACATTAAACTGCTGCAATCTGTTTTTCCAAAACTCTAGGCTTCCTTTTGGAACAGAATATCCGATGTGCGTCGCCAAACCTGAACCGTTGGTTCCTTTACCAATTCCTTCCCAAGGAAAGAACGTTAAAATTGTTCCCGGAGTTCCTTCCTCATTTCCGAAATAAAAATGGTAGGTTCCTGGATCATCAAAATTGACCGTTTTTTTTACCAGTCTTACTCCTAAAACCTGAGTGTAAAAATCTAAGTTTCTTTTTGCGTTGTCTGCAATCGCTGTAATATGATGCAGCCCTAATATTCTATTTTCCATGTTGTTGATTATTTAATTTTGATATGACAAATTTATGGCGACTGAAAATACTGTGCATTTAACTAGTTTAATAAATGAGCTTTCAATCAAATTAAGATAAAATCTTTATACTATCGAATTCAACGACTCATTTTGCCTGTTCATCGAAAAATATCCCAATTCTAAAATATACTGACCGAACTTTACATCAATAAACAACAACAACAACTTAAATCTTAATTATTATGAAAACAAAAATCGGAATTACAGAAAACAACACAGAAGCAGTTGCAGAACAATTGGCAAAACTTTTAGCTGATGAAACACTTCTTTACATCAAAACAAGAAATGCCCACTGGAACGTAACCGGAGATAACTTCCACGCCAATCACATCTTTTTCGAAGAGCAGTACAAACAATTAGACGAGATTATCGACAGTGTTGCAGAACGTATGCGAAAAATAGGACATTACGCACCTGCAACAATGAAAATCTACCTTGAATTAACCCATCTTACAGAATACAGCGATAGAACCAACGACGGTTTAGGCTATATGAAAGACCTCTTGAGCGACCACGAAAGCATCATCGAATTCCTACGAGGAAACATCACCCCTTTTGCCGAAGAATTCAAAGATTACGGAACCAGCGATTTCATTACGGGATTGATGGAAACCCACGAAGAAATGGCCTGGATGATCCGTTCATATTTCAGATAATTGGGAAAAGAAAAAAGGAATAATTATATTTGTGTAAAATCATAAATAACTATCCCTATGAAAGCTTTAATCGTCGATGACAACGACATTGCAAGAACAACATTATCACATTTGGCAAAACAAATTCCGAATCTTACAATTGTCAATGAATTTTCCAACGCGATTGAAGCTTATAATTATCTGCAGACCCATCCTGTTGATCTCATTTTCTTAGACATCGAAATGCCTGAAATGACAGGGATAGAACTCACCAAGAATCTCTCAGGAAAAGAAACGATCATCATTTTTACTACATCCAATAAAGAATATGCACTCGAAGCTTTCGAATTGAATATCGCTGATTACCTGTTAAAACCTGTGATGCCGGCAAGATTTTTACAGGCAGTAAGCAAAGCACAGGCTATTCTTGAAAGCCGAAAGGAAAATGTAGAAATCACAAAAGACGAGTTTCTTTTCGTACGGGATTCCAATATTACAAGACGCCTGAAACTGGATGATATTTTGTATGCAGAAGCAATGGGCGACTACGTTAAGTTCTATACAAGAGAAAAAATGTTTGCCATCCACGGGAAAATGAAAACTGCGGAAGAGCGTCTTCCAAAAGATCATTTCATCAGGGTTCATCGGTCTTACATCGTTTCTGTCGGTAAAATTGATACGCTTCAGGACGGCGGAATTATGATTAACGGAAAATTCATTCCTGTTGCAGATGCATACAGAAAAGCACTCAATACGAGAATGAATGTTTTTTAGGATTTGGGCAGCTTAATCCGCCTTCCGCTCCCGCTTTTTTGTCATTGCGAACGAAGTGAAGCAATCTGTTGAACTATTCAGCAATCGCAATGACAAAAAGAGCTCCGCTCTAGTCGGGCTGCAACAATTCGCCGTTCCAATTGCAATGCAAAAATTCCCCTCTTTTGGAGGGGTGGCGAAAATTCGAAGAATTTTTGACGGGGTGGTCAACAATAATTTTAAAGTCAATATTATAGACTTATGAAAAAGATATCCTCAGTAATGAACAACAAGCGCTTCAGCTATTTTATCATCCTCACATTTATTGCGGGTTCTCTCCTATTGATAGCCGTTCAGATTAATTCAGCCCAAAATACAAAGGAGCTTATCCGTAATAACAATAAGCTTCTCAACGAATTACGTTCGAGCAATCATCTGCGTGAAATCGACCGTGACATTCTGGGGGTTGAAAGCCGAATCAGAGCTTCCATTGCCACCAATGACACCACTCACCTTGAAGGCATCGACCAAAAGATCAGCCAGATAGAAAACTTTTTGGATTCCCTTTCCAAAGATAACGCTGATGCGGAAGAAGAAAGATTAATTCACCGGTTGAGTGTTCTTGCGATGGACAAGAAAACAACGAAGGACAAATTATTGCTTCGTTTCAATACTCTCGGAAATATGGATGATCAGACTTCCATTGCCAATCCAAGAGCCAGAAAAATATCAAATGAGATTACTTCTATCACGGCAAAGATCTATGAAAGCCGTAAGCTTCATATGGTAGACCTCAGCAAAAAAAACGAGGAAATGGGACAGAAAGCCAGATTGTATGATATTTCCTTGCTGATTCTTTTGATTTTAAGTGGATCCATCGTTGGTTATCATATTCTTCGCCAGTTCAAACGTCAACGATTATTAATTCAGGAATTGGACGTAGCTAAGAAAAAAGCAACCGTTGCCGCGGAAACCAAAGAAAATTTTCTTGCCAATATGAGTCACGAAATCAGAACACCTTTGAGCGGAATCTTGGGCTTTACGAACCTTTTACAGAAAAGACCTTTGGATGAGACTTCAAAAGAATTTGTCTCATCCATTCAACGCTCAGGAGAAAATCTGATGGCTATTATCAATGATATTCTGGATTTATCCAAAATCGAAGCCGGAATGATGCGCATTACCAAAGGAATCTTCAGTATCAATGGATTGGTGAATTCTGTCGAAACGTTTTTTATGGAGCGTGCCAAAGAAAAAGGATTGACGATTTCCAGCAAAATAGATTCCTCGATTCCTGATACTTTGAATGGTGATGCAACAAGACTCACTCAGATTTTAGTCAACCTCATCGGGAATGCTATTAAATTTACCCATCAAGGTAGCATTACTATTGAAATTTACAATAAACAACTGACAGAAAATGAAGTCATTGTCGGTTTTAAAGTTTCAGATACCGGAATTGGAATCGATAAAGAAAAGCTCAGCGAAGTTTTTGAAAGATTTAATCAAGGAGAAGATTCTACAACCAGAAATTATGGCGGAACCGGACTTGGTTTATCGATTGTAAAAAGTCTGATTCAATTACAAAACGGTGATATTGAGGTAATGAGTGAACAGGGAAAAGGCACGACTTTTCATTTTTTCATTCCTTATGCCATTGCGAAAGAACAGATTAATGTGACGCCTTCTGTTAACATCAATTATTTCAAAGATAAATCCAACGTACCCTTAAAAGTTTTAGTTGTAGATGATAACGCGATCAATCAAAGCCTGATGAAACATCTTCTCTCGCAATGGAACATTGATTATGACATTGCAAACAATGGTCTGGAAGCGGTAGAATATCTCAGAAATAACGATTGCGACTTGGTTTTAATGGATATTCAGATGCCACAAATGGACGGTTATGCCGCAACACAAAAAATCCGTGAAGAACTAAAACTTGATATCCCGATTATCGCAATGACGGCGCACGCATTGGCGGGAGAACGCGAAAGATGTATGAGCCGTGGAATGAACGAATATATTTCCAAGCCTGTCAATGAGGAAGAACTATTTAAGCTAATTTCAAATTTCGGATTGAAAGGAGCGAAAAAAATTGAAACACAAAACACAGAAACTACTTCTGGCTATGAGTTCATCGACCTTACTTATATGAAATCCATCAGCAATGGAGATAAGGATTTTGAAAGAACGGTCACACAGCAGTTTTTAGACAAAATTCCGGGGCATCTTCAGGAAATGGAATCAGGTTATGAAAAAGCCGATTTTACGATCGTAAAATTGAGAGCACACGATTTGAAATCAAGTGTAGCAATAATGGGCTTGCTTCCTTTATTAGAAGAAAAACTGAATATTTTGGAATTAACCAACAACGAAAATCCAATATCGAAACAGGCTTTGGAAGAAACACAAGATATTTTGCTGAAATCACTTGATGAAAGCAAATTATTTTCACAATCACTATAAATATAAAATATAATGAACTTATTCTCACCTTTAACCCTGCGCCAGCTGACCCTGAAAAACAGAATCGTGGTATCACCAATGCAACAATACAGTGCAAAAAACGGCATCCCGGGAAATTGGCATCTTGTCCATCTCGGTGGAAGAGCCGTTGGCGGAGCAGGTTTGATAATGACCGAATGCACCGCTATATCTCCAGAAGGTTTAGCTACTCTGAGCGACGTCGGAATCTGGAATGACGAGCAGAAAGATGCGTGGAAAAACATTGTCGATTTTGTACACGAGCAGGATGCAAAAATAGGAATGCAACTCTGGCATTCCGGTGGAAAAGGAAGCCTGAAACATCCCAAAGAAAAAATGAGGCCACTTACTAAAGAAGAAGGTGGCTGGACTGTAAAATCCTCTTCGCCTACAGAAATGAACGGTGTGATTCCTGAGGAATTGACGGTTGATGAAATTCAGGAGTTGAAAGTAAAATTTGTAGAAGCTTCACACAGAGCTGTGGAAGCAGGTTTTGACACCATAGAATTGCACGCCGGTCACGGTTATCTTTTCCACCAGTTCTATTCCGCAGTCATTAATAAAAGAAATGACGAATATGGCGGAAGTCTGCAAAACAGAATCCGTTTTCTGGTAGAAACTGTTGGCGAAGTACGAAGATCAATTCCTGACGGAATGCCTCTTTTGGTGAGAATCTCGGCGGTCGATTATCTGGAAACACCGGATGCGTGGACTTTGGATGACAGCATTATTCTCGCAAAAATTCTTAGGGAAAACGGTGTCGATCTTATCACGGCTTCAGGCGGTGGATTTGCCAACGTCAGCAAAGACCGTGTTTTTCCTAATTATCAGGTTCCGTTTTCATCAACTATCAGACAACAGACCGGGATTGCAACAGGTGCGGTCGGGATGATTACCGAAGCTGTTCAGGCAAATGATATTATCGTGAATGATAAGGCAGATTTGATTTTCATCGCCAGAGAACATTTGCGTGACCCTTATTTTGCCTTACATTCCGCGAAAGAATTGGAATTGGAAGTTGAGATTCCGTGGCAGTATAAAAGAGCTTTTTAAATATCATTCATTTAAAATTAAGAGTATGGAAACTCAAGGCGCATCGGTCGTAATTAACCATCACGTTTTAGACGGCAAAGAGGCAGAATACGAAAAATGGCTGGAGCATATTGTTCCGCTCACAAAGCATTCAGAAGGTTTTATTGACCATCAGATTGTGCGCCCGATTCCCCATCTTACGTTTATTTACACGGTAATTATTCGGTTTGACACTATTGAAAATCTCAAAAAATGGATGGAATCTGACGACAGAAAAAAACTGATTGAAAAAGCCAATCCACTTTTCCGAAAAAATGATAATTACAAAATAAAATCCGGGCTCGATTTTCTTTTTGAAACTGAAAACGAAACAAAAGTTCCCGTACGATGGAAACAGTTTTTGGTAACCTGGTCAGCCATTTATCCATTGTCATTGTTGGTTCCATTGGTACTTCTCCCCTTTTTAAGGTTATTAAAAATCCCTGCAAATCATTATTCAGACGGACTTCTGATTTCAGGATGTATTGTTTTCCTGATGGTTTTCGTAGTAATGCCGAATTATACAAAACTGATTAGAAAATGGCTTTTTAAATAATATGTTTAAACCAATTTCAGAATTAACCACAAAAGTCACAAAAGACCATCATAAAGCAATAATCAGAATATTCAAAGTTCTCAAAGAGTAAAAATCAAAGATTTTTAAAAGCTATTGTGACCTTTTTCATTTATATTATTACTTTAAATAAACGTTTTAACTCATCTTTTGTTCCTTTTGTGGTTAAATAAAACTTCAAACAAACTTAATATTGATTACATCATTAATTAAAAACCACTGTGAAATGCAGTGATTTTTTTTATTTAGTAGCCAAATTGGTTACAAAATTTCATCGTACTGATTCAACGATACTTTTCGCCCGTTCACCGAACACCAATTGATTTTCCATTAAGTTGCCTGTAGCTTTACGTCATCAATTAATACAAACAATTAAAACCAAAAACATTATGGAAATTCTACAAACACCAGAAAACGCACTGTCTCACTCAAGTGTAACCGCTATTATCAATGCACCCATCGAAAAAGTTAACATCGCAAATTGGTTATTAAACTTACCCGATGCCGAATATCAAAGATGTTCAACACAGCACATTGGCGCAGCAATTTCTACCACTTTTGATGGCGAACCGGTTTCGTTAAATGTTGAAACAATCGGAGATGCTTTGATGGTTCAGCATTATGTAGCCACAGTGTATCGCCCGGATTATTGCAGAATGTTATCAATCTCCGATTCCATTACCAAAAACGGAAGAACGAAAGTTCAGGTTTTATGGGAGCTGAAAGCCACAAAAATTGATGACAACACGACTTTGTACACCAACGAAATTCACGCAACAGCAACTCCCGAAATGTTTGAATATCTGAAAGAGCACAATATTAATCTTGCAGATGCTGCAGCGTCAAGACAGGCGGCTTCCGACGCTCACAACCACGAAGAAACACCCAATTTTGCAAAAAGTATTGAGAATAAGGCTTTGACAGGCCAATACAATCAGCCTTTTTAAAATCAATATTTTATATAGCAATTAAAATCATTGGGTTCATCCAGTGATTTTTTTGTTTAAAAGCAATCTGTTTGTAACCAAATGACTTTATGTTTTGTTTCCTATAGCTTGTTTGAAAAATGTATTTTACTTTAATCTAAAATAAATTGTTCAAATTAAAATTAACTATTAATAGATAAACATATAAAGATACATTAAAGCTCTGTAAGAGCGACCTGTGAACCAATAATTATAAGGTCGTTACTACGGAACTCCTCCGACCAAATTTCAATCTATTAACAGAATGCTCCTACGGAGCTGAAAAAAAAATCATCATCTTTTATATCATAAAACTCAACGACTGATTTTGCCTATTCACCGAATAGAACCTGAGAAAAGCCAGATTTGGAAGTAGCTTTACCATAGAAATTAAGAACAAGAGATAATCACTAAAAATAATACGATGAATACTTCAACTTTAAGCTTCAAATACGAGTTAGAAAAACAAAATCCCCGCACCAATGACGGAGGAACTACAAGAGGTGCTTCTGTAAAAGATTTTCCTGCATCAATTGGTATTGCCGGAGTTTCTATGAGACTGCAGCCCGGAAGTATGAGAGAACTGCACTGGCACGCCAATGCCGCAGAATGGGCGTATGTGATTTCAGGAACCGTTCGTACCACTATTATTCATCCGGACGGAAAAAGCTATACCGATAATTTTGAACCGGGAGATGTATGGTATTTCCCAAAAGGGTACGGCCACTCGATCCAGGCGACAGGAACGGAAGAGTGCCATTTCATTCTGATTTTTGATAACGGTAATTTTTCTGAAGACCATACGTTCAGCGTTACAGATTTTATATCCAGTGTACCGCCTGAAATTGCCGCTCAGAACTTAGGATTAACGCTTGAAGAAGTGGCAGCATTACCACAAAAAGAAGCTTATTTCGCTGCAGGAATTGTTCCTGATGAATTATCCTTCAATGCCACAGCAAGACCTGAAGAATCTGATATTGAATTAACCAATCTTCACCGTTATCCTTTGCATTCCCAACAGCCGAGAATTATTCCCGGAGGTGGTTTGCAGAGATTGGTAACGAGTAAAGAATTTCCTATCAGCAAAACAATGGCTGGTTCTATTTTGGAACTTCAACCCGGAGCTTTGAGAGAAATGCATTGGCATCCGAATGCGGATGAATGGCAGTATTTTATTTCCGGACAGGCCGAGATGTCGGTTTTCTTAGCGGAAGGAACAATTGTTACCGAACAGTTCAATGCGGGAGATGTCGGTTATGTTCCGATGGGAGCCGGACATTACATCAAAAATACAGGCGATACGGTTTGCAAAGTTTTAATTGGATTTAATAGCGGAACTTATGAATCCATTGATCTGAGCGAATGGTTGGCTGGAAATCCAAAGGATGTTGTTGTAACGAACTTTGGTTTGAAGGAAGGCGAAATTGAAAAATTCCCTTCGAAGAAAGTATTTATTCAACCTGAAAAATAACGGTTTTGATTACGGAAAGATCTCTTCTGTCATCCGACGAAATTAAAGTACAGGAGAAATTGGCCATTTTTTTAGCCTTCATCGCAGGATATATTGACGCAACGGGATTGATCAAATGGAAAACCTATGTTTCCTTTATGAGTGGAAATACCACGCAATTGGGAGCGGCTTTTTTCAGTGGAAAATATGGAGTCATCATTATATCAGTCACAGTAATTGGAAGTTTCTTAATTGGGATTTTTGCCGGGACCTGTTTATCATTATGGAAGAAATGCAGCACTAAAACGATTGCTTTTTATATTGTTTCGGGAATTTTGATTTTTTATACATTCATCAACTACTGTGTCCAAATGGGCAATATTCCATCCGTTGCTATTCTTGGTTTTGCGATGGGAATGATGAATACAATCGTAACAACCGTTGGACATCAAAAAGTAAATACCAATTTTGTAACGGGCACTTTGAACAGCCTTGCAAGAAATACTGCAATCTTTATGATGAGCAATGACAGAGATGAAAAAAATCAATCTAAAGCCAATGCAGTTCATTTGCTGCTCTTATGGATGGGATTTTTGTCAGGTGCTGTGGTCTCTCCGTTCTTACAAAATATATTGGGAAACTGGATTTTGCTTTTACCTGCAGTTTTATTGCTAACTTGTAGAGGATTAATTTTCAATTCAATAACACCCAAAAACTAAATATTATGTTACAAAAAGGTACTGCTGCTCCCGATTTTACATTGTTTGCAACACCAGACCAGAAAGTCACTTTATCAGAATTTAAAGGAAGAAATGTCATCCTCGCTTTTTATCCCGCAGACTGGAGTCCGGTTTGCAGCGACCAGATGGCTTTATACAACGAAACTTTGAAGTTCTTCCATAAATATGACGCAGAACTCTTTGGAATCTCTGTGGACAGCAAATGGTGTCATCTTGCTTTTTCACAATCCAGAAACCTACATTTCCCATTGTTGGCTGACTTTGAAGCGAAAGGAGACACGGCAAGACAATACGGGGTTTATGATGAAGAAGAAGGAGAATGTAAACGTGCATTGTTTGTCATTAACAAAGATGGCATCATCGAATGGAGCTACCTGTCTCCTACCTCCATCAATCCCGGCGCAGACGGAATATTAGAAGCTTTGGAGAATCTTAACACAAAATAATTATGTCACTAAAACCATCAGTCAGCATAACTGACCACGCCCAAGGTAACGACAATGCCGACCTTGTGATTGTAGAATACGGCGATTATCAGTGTCCGTATTGCGGAGCCGCTTATCCTGTTTTGAAAGAATTAATGAAAGAATTCGGAAGTCGGGTAAAATTTGTTTTCAGGAATTTTCCTTTGTCGGAAATGCATCAATACGCAAGACCTGCCGCCATTGCAGCTGAAGCCGCCAATCTTCAGGGAAAATTCTGGGAAATGCACGATGCGATCTACGAAAACCAGGGATCTCTGAATGAAAATTTTTTAATTGAGCTTGCAGAAAAAATAGGCTTAAATGTTTCTCAGTTCAAAACAGATATTCGAAAAGCTGAGCTGGAAGAAAAAGTAGATTCGGATTTTGAAAGCGGGATTATCAGCGGAGTGAACGGAACACCATCTTTCTTTGTGAATGATAAAAAATTCAACGGAAGTGCGATGGATTTGCTTCAGCTGATACGGGAGAATGCAATTAGGTAAACCAAAACAGGCACAAAAGTTTTTTGACACTTAAGCTATTATAAGTTCATACTAAACTTTATACCTAAGTTTTTTTACAGCGAATTGCGCGCAGCCTGACTTGAGCGGAAATCCTTTTTACGCAGCGTAGCGGAGTGAAAAGATTGGGAGCGGAAGGCGGAAACAGCTGCCCCAATAAAAAATATTCAACAAAATATACGAAGTTAAACTAGATTAATTTCTATCAACTTTATCCATCATACATTTGCTAAAGAAATAAGACAAAACAACTATCAAATAAATTAATCACAAACATTAAAAATTTAAACAAAATGAGTACACTAACATTAAAAGACGGAACAGAGATTTTTTATAAAGACCAAGGAGAAGGACCAATATTGATGTTTCACCACGGATGGCCTTTATCTTCAGACGATTGGGATGCACAGGTTATTTTCTTTTTACAGAGAGGTTACAGGGTAATTTCTCACGACAGAAGAGGTCACGGAAGATCAAGCCAAAATATTTATAACCACACGATCGAACAATACGCTTCTGATGCTGCCGAATTGGTTGAATTCCTTGATTTGAAAGACGTAGTTCATATCGGTCACTCTACAGGAGGTGGTGAAGTGATCCGTTATGTAAATAAATATTCTAACGGAAGAGCTAAAAAAGCTGTTTTAATCAGCGCTGTTCCGCCGATAATGGTAAAAAGCGAAAGTAATCCAGACGGAGTTCCGATGGAAGTTTTCGACGGCATCAGAGAGCAAACTTTGAATAACAGAAATCAATTTTATATTGACTTAACTTTTCCTTTCTACGGATATAACAGAGAAGGCGCTAATGTAAAAGAAGGTGTACAAAGAAACTGGTGGAGACAAGGAATGATGGGCGGAATCGTGGCTCATTATGACGGAATCAAAGCATTTTCTGAAACTGATTTCACAGAGGATTTGAAAGCTGTGGATATTCCTGTTTTGGTGATGCACGGTGAAGATGACCAGATCGTTCCTATTGCCAATGCTGCATTAAAATCAATTATATTATTAAAGAACGGAAAGTTAATTACTTACCCAGGTTTCCCTCACGGAATGCCGACTACTGAACACGAAACAATTAATAAAGACTTATTGGAGTTTATCCAGTCTTAAAAGACGAATATATACTGAGAAGGTGAAACAAAAATGATTCACCTTTTTATTGATTAAAATTCAATACTATTTAATCAGTAAATAAAAAGTCGGAAAAATAAATTTTCCGACTTTTTTAATTCAAGCTTTTATTAGATATAATTTTCCAGATGCTTTTCAAAAGATAATAATTCCTTATCAATATCAGGATTTTTAAAAACATCATAGAAAGCAAAGGTCGGTAATGGCTGAACTCCTATAAACTGAAGTGTAGCCGTGAAAGGTCTGGTAAACTCTTCCATTGAAAAATTTTCTAAGAGCTGTCCGGAATTCCCGAAGGCTTCCTGCGGAGCATTCCATGTATTAACGATGATCCCCTTGGATTTAAGTAAACCGCCCGTTCCGTAGTTTCCACCATTGTTTCTGCCGTCTCCGGCGTAGATTTTTCCGTAGCCGCTCATCAGAACCTTATCGATATAATCCTTTGTTTTTGCAGGCATTCCAAACCAGTTGATCGGGAAATGAAACAGAATAACATCGGCATTTACCCACTTTTCAATTTCCTGTGGAATTTCATAACCAGAGTCAATGACAGTTTCGAGGATTTCGTAGCCTTTTCCGCTGAAAACTTCTTTACTTTTCTCAAAAATGGTTCTGTTAAGATTTCCTTCTGCAATTTGTGGCCATTTGATATGTCCGTTGATTACTAATGCTTTCATTTAATTATAAATATTTTCCTAGATTAAGCTCTACATCTCCATAGGTCTGTAATCCCCGATCCAACAGTTTTTTAATTCTTGTTCTCGCCTCGGGCTCAGTTAATGATGCGAAAAATCGGGTCTGGGTTTCCATAATATGTTCATTTTTTGGAATGATTACCCTTTCATTCATAATGGATTTTATAGTTGTGATGATTTTTTTGTCGAATGAATCGATTCTTCCTGCTAAATTCTCTACGAAAGCATCCAGTTCGTTATCCGGGAAAGCTCTGTTGATCCAGCCATAGTTCGCCGCAGTTTCAGCATCATAATCATCACCGCTTAAAATAATTTCCAAAGCTCTTGCTTTTCCAGTCAACAAGTGAAGGCGCTCCAATCCGCCGCCGCCGGGAAAGGAACCAATTCCAATTTCGGGCTGTGCAAAAAAAGCTTTTTCCTTACTCGCAAAACGCATATCAAAAGCCTGAATAAATTCACTTCCCAAACCTCTTGCTCTTCCTCTGATGGAGGCAATACTTACAAACGGGGCCTGTTCCAGACGCTTTGCAACATCGGGCCAGGAAATGGAAAGGCCTGTTTCTCCTGTTCCTTTCGGGAATTCAAAAATATTGACTAGTTCTGCGTGAGCAACATAAAACTCAGGGTTAGAGCTTTCAAAAACTACAACCTTCAGATTTTCATTAGCTTCCAGCTCTTCCATTGTTGTTCTCAGCTGAACTGAAAATTCAGGGTCAAATACGTTTACCGGAGGATGATTAATGGCTATTTTCCAATAGCTTTCGGTTATTTTCTGTGTTGTAAAAATCATAGTAATAATTTTAATTGATGCAAATCTTTATTTAAGACATAACTTTTTTGTCTGTTCAAAATTAATTGCACAAATGCTGGATTTTTAACACAAATCGGGGAATATCTTATACTTTTCTCTGATTTCTGATCTCTGTTGGTGAAAAGCCTTTGACTTTTTTAAAAAACCGTGAGAAATAAGGAACATTGGTAAAACCTAACTGGTAAGCAACATCGCTGATATTCATATCGGTCTGAAGCAATAAAATTTCGGCCTGCTCAATTACAAACTCCTGAATAACGCTGATAGTACTTCTCCCGGTTTCTGAACGGATAAGGTCTGTAAGGTAGTTGGAAGACATATTAAGCTCATCGGCAACAGACGAAACAGTAGGAAAATTTGAAACGGGTTTTGATAAGTCTTTATAATGGTTTTGCAGTAAGTTTTTTAATTTTGAAGACACTGAAACCGATTTTGTGGCTTTGTCTTTAAATTGTCTTTCATAAAAAACATCTGCGTACGAAAGAACGACATTTAACAGCGAAAGAATAATATTAATGTTGGCTTGAGCTTTATTTTCAACCAATTCCATATGAATTTTTGTAAAAAGCCAGGTAATAATTTCTTCCTCCTCCGCTGTCATAAACAACGCATCATTGATCTCATAACTGAAATATTTATACTGATGGATTTTGTTGGCAATCGGATTTTGTTTAATAAGATCAGGATGAAAAACAAATGCATAACCATCCCAGAAAGTCAGACTGTCCCAGGAAACAACCTGTCCCGGTTCACTGAAAAGCATTAATCCATTCTCCGTATAATATTTATTATTTCCGTAATTGATATCTCCGGTAAAGTTTTTCTTTAACGAAATTTTAAACAGATTAACCTGAATTTCACCACTCGCCTGTGGAAAATTTGGAATGGCTTGTTTACAAACCCTGCTGTCCATTAATGGATGTAAAGGAGCTGAGAGATTAAGGTATTTATTGTAACCGGCAAGATCGTTAAAGGTTTTCATAGAAACAAATTTGCGAAATTGTTTTATAATTTCGGTATAAATATAATGTATTGGAAATGTTTGATATAAAAAATATTCCTAATTTTTAATTAAACTGAGCTAAACTCTAAGGAGCTTAATATACTTTCATATTGACTGTAAGCACAATGAAATTACTAAGACAATAAATTGAATACTTCAATATCATTGCTACTCATAAAAAGCAAAGCATCCGAATGTAGTCGGATGCTTAAAAACATGGAAATAGAAAATTATCTATAATGGCTTAAATGCAATGGCGTCAACTTCTATGAGCATACCGTCTAAAGCAAGCTTTGGAACGGGTACTAAAGTACTCGCAGGAAATACGTTATCTTTCCATACTTTCCGCATTTCCTCACTCCATATCTGGAGTTTTTCCTGATCATGGTCAACAATTAATATTGTGATTTTAAGTACATCATCATGGGTTAAATCCGATGCTTTAAGAACAGTATTCAGGTTTTGTAAAGCCACTTTCACCTGTGTCCTGAAATCTTTGGAAAGGTGATGATTTAATCCTTCTCCTCCGCTTTGCCCCGAGATGAACACATAACTTCCTTTATTTGAATTCGTTGTAGAATGTGAAAAGGCAAATGGCGTAGGATCAAAAAGTCCTTTAGGATTTCCATATTGAACGTTTGACCTATCTTTTGGGATATGGACCGGATGATTTTCATTTTTAAAACAACCCGTAAGTAATAAAATAAAAAACGGAGATATCAGAAAATATTTTTTCTTACCTGTAAAATATTTAAAATTAATCATGGTTGGTAAAAAATTGATGAAGTTGGAATATTTGATTAACAGCGGCTTTCGACCAATATCCAGCGTCGTGCCCACCAGGACGCTCTTCATAGATATGAGGAATTTTCAATGAGATTAACTGCTCGTGAAATTTTCTGTTTTGTGCAATCAGGATATCGTCGGTTCCACAACCAATTAAGATTTTCTGCCGGCTGCCTTTAAGCTTATCTATCTGTGAAATTGCTGTGTATGAGGTCCATTTTTCAGGATTATCACCTAGTAATTTAGGAACACCATATTCTTTTCCAAAAGGAACGAAATCTATGACGCCACACATGCTCCCGATAGCACTAAAGGTTTCCTGGTGCCGTGAGCCAATATACAGTGCTCCATGTCCGCCCATACTCCAACCCATCAAGGCCGTTTTAGACTGATCCGACTTGTATTTTTTTTGAATATAACCGGTCAATTCTTTAGAAATAAAAGTCTCATACTTTGAGTTGGGGCTGTCTATATACCAGCTGTCATAATTTCCGTCGGGCAACACAAATATCATCTGCATTTCTTCACTTAGCGCTGATAAAGAGGGAATATCCTGTGTTAAAGTTCTTTTAGGATAACCGCTGTAGCCGTGCAGTATATACACTGTTGGCAGTTTTTTATTCCCGCTATTTAACGGATGTACTACAAGTGTTTTAATTTCCTTGTTCATAGCAGTGCTATAAACATTCAATGAGTCGATTTTTTGAGAAAACATTTTGCTTCCCATACACATAACGACTAAGGCAAATAATGATTTTATCATTGTAATTGATTTTTTGTAGTAGCAAAGTTAGAGGCCCAAATTCTCAAAACACTTTACATATGTTGAGGAAATCAAAAAATGATTAAATTTTAAAAATTCAATTAATTAGTTTCAATTTTTCCTTTATCTTTATGGTATGACAGCATTTTGGGAAATTATAGATCATTATTCCTCGATCTCTGAGGAATCAAAAAACGCATGGTCTGCTTTATTGAAAACATCCAATATTGTAAAAGGAAATAATTTCTTAGATCAAGGAGTGATACCTAAAGATATTGCTTTTGTCAGTAGTGGACTGCTTTCTTATTATTACCTCAATGAAAAAGGTGAGAAAATAATTAAAAGATTTTTTCAGGAAAATTCACTTGTAGCGTCTACAAGTGCATTATTAAAACAGGAACCGGGATTTTTTGCCATTGAGGCTTTGGAAGATACAGAACTGATCAGTTATTCTTTCAGAGATTTCAGAAACTTGGCAATGAAATATAATGATATTGCCAATTTCTACATCAGCTATCTGGAACGCCATTGGGTTATAGAAAAAGAATTTGCCGAAATCACCCTTAAATCAACTACCGCCAAAGAAAGATATTTAGAATTTGAAAATGATTATCCAGATTTGATCTCTCGTTTAAAACTTCATCAGATAGCCTCTTATCTAGCCATTACTCCTACTCAGCTCAGCAGAATCAGGGCCGAACTTTAACGATTTTTAATATAGATTACTATTTATAGCCATCTTTCCCAGCCAATCTTCTTACCATCCCTTTAAAAATAATCCCGTGAAATGGCAAAACAGAATACCAGTAAAGCCTTCCCGTGAGTCCATGAGGACGAAAAACCGCCTTTTGCCAAAGCTTGCCTTTATATACTTTAAACATCAGCCAAGCTTCACCGGGAAGCTTCATTTCTGCGAAGAGAATCAGTTTTCCTTCTTCTTTGTCTGCATACAGAACTCGCCAGAAATCTAAAGCATCTCCTTCGTGAATTTTATCAGGATGCGTTCTTCCACGTCTCAATCCGGGACCACCAACCAACAGATCCATAAAACCACGAATTTTCCAGAGACTTTGTCCATACCATCCATTGGCACCTCCTAAAGAAAAGACCCGATCAAGGCACTTTTCACGACTGTCATATTCTTCGGTTCGCAAATCGGTAAAACAGCCGTATTTAGGAACATCGAGATAATCTTTTAAACTGGAATCGCTCCGGCTGCTGATAAAACTGTCCTTCCAGCTTGATGCAATTTCATTATCCTGAATTTTAGCCAACGTTCTTTTCAAAGCAGTCTCATAAGAAAAAGGATGAACTTCGGTAATTTCTTTAATTTCAGCAAGACTTTCCGGTCGGCATATTACTTCAATCTTCATACTTCCCACCAAAGCAGAAGCCAGATTATAAGATGTTGAAGTAATGAAATACAGCCAATAGGAAGACAGTTTTGGCGTCATGACAGGCACCGTAAAAATTTTTCTTTTTAATCCCCTTATTTTCGCAAACTCCAAAAGCATTTCTTTGTAAGTGAGTACATTATCACAGCCAATATCAAAATTTCTGCGATAAGCCTTTTCTTTAAATAAAGTAAAAATCAGAAAGTCCAGAACATTGGCAATTCCTATCGGTTGACATTTCGTGTGAAGCCATTTCGGAGCCACCATTACCGGTAATTTTTCTACCAGATCTCTAATGATTTCAAAAGAGGCACTTCCTGAACCGATAATAATTCCCGCTCTCAAAACAGTTGCCGGAACTTTACATTCCATGAGGATTTTCTCAACAGCAAGCCTTGAACTCAAATGCTCTGAAAGCTCTTTTTCATTAGCTAAACCTGAAAGATAAATAATGTGTTGACATTCGGTGGTTTCTATAAAGTCAGAAAAATTAACGGCACATTGTTTCTCGATTTCTGCATAATTATTGCTGTTGCTCATGGAATGCATCAGGTAATATGCACCGGATATATCTTTCGGGATATGTTCCAGCGTTTCGGGTTTCAGAAAATCAACTTCCACCACTTCAATCTGTGCATCGTCAATATCCACACTTTTGGAAAAACGGTTTTTATCCCTGCAGCAGCAAATTACCTGATAACCCTGTGCAGCGATAACATTAATCATTCTTTTCCCAATGTATCCGGTGGCTCCGGTAAGCAGAATTTTTTTCATGTTAATTAGCTTATGATTTGACAATGCTTCTCTACTAATGAGAATATCATACCTTTTCCAAAAGATGCCCGAAATAATTTTTCTTTTTCGATAGATAACTTTCGTTTACTCCATTGGATTCTATTTCCAGAGGAATTCTTTGATTCAGTTTAATTCCACTGTTTTGCAGAGACTTAAGTTTATCCGGATTGTTGGTAAGCAAATTGATTTCTTTAACATTCAAAATCTTCAGCATTTCTACTGCTACATCAAAATTTCTTCCGTCTGCAGGCAACCCAAGTTTCAGATTGGCTTCCACGGTATCAAAACCTTTTTCCTGAAGTGCATACGCTCTTAACTTATTAATGATTCCTATATTTCGCCCTTCCTGACGAAGATAAATAATCATCCCTCCATTTTCCGACATATATTTCATAGCTGTATCAAGCTGTTGTCCGCATTCACATTTCTTGGAGTGAAAAATTTCACCTGTAATACATTCCGAATGAAAACGGACATTCACCGTTTTGTTAAAATCGGTATTTTCTGCCACCCAAACCAAATGAGGATTCCAGTCATCTTCGTGGTCTGAGAAAGCATAAACAGTGAACATCCCAAAATCTGTAGGTATATTCGATTGTGCCTGTATTGTCAACATAATTCAATAATTAAATGGTTTATATAGTACAAATTTATACTTTATTTTAATTAAAAATAAAATTAATTACTAAATTTGTCAATAAATAAATTCTATCATGCAAGAACAAGCCCATATCACACAGGAAAAAATATTTGAATTATACGGTGATTATCTTCTTAACCATGGAGAAAAACCGAAAAACGTTTATCTTTTTGCCAAGGAAAACAATTTCGAGGAAAAAGAATTTTATCATTACTTCTTAGGATTCGAGCAAATTGAAAGAGAAATACTGAATCATCTTTTCACAAAATCGCTAGAACTCGCTTCGGAAGTTAATTCTTCCGATGAAGTAACCACCAAAGAGCAACTGCTGAATGTTTATTATATTTTCTTTGAAAACTTAACAATGAATCGTTCGTTGGTATTATCAATTCTGGGAGCTCATAAAATTCAAAGCATCAAAACCCTTCAGAAACTTCGGGAAACGCACAAAGAATTCGTTAAGACTTTAGATTTCAATGAATGGGAAATCATTGAAAAAGCGAAGGAAGACATCCGGAAATTCAACGAAAAATCAAGACAGGAAGCATTTTGGCTGCATCTTATTTCAGCAATCGATTTCTGGAAAAAAGATACTTCTCCCGATTTTGAAAAGACCGATATTTTCATCGAAAAAACGATCGACACAGGCTTTGAACTTATGGACAACGAACCCTTAAGAAAAGTCTTCGACCTTGGTAAATTTTTATGGAAGGAAAAGTTTAAGATGAGCTGATGTATGGCTTTTGGCGATTTGATTTTGGCTTCAAATAAGTTTCGGCTAAAGCCATTTGGAAATCAAACTTTAACATCGGGCTAAAGCCCGACACAATTGATTACTATACTCTTACTTTTTTGCTGAATGCAACGCTTTTGCATTCTTAAAACAGTTAATATTAAAAAAAATCTTTGTGTGCTTTGCGTTTAAGAAACCCACAACAAACAAAATCTAAAAATGAAAACACTGGATAAAATTCCTACAGGAAAAATTGAACGGACAGGAAGTCTGCTGAAAGCAGGAGCTAAAGTCGGGGTCAATTACCTGAAGTATTACGGAAACAAAATCACTAAAGATGAAGAAAAAGCACGAAAAATCCTGAACGAGGACAATGCAACCGATATTTATGATTCTCTGAAAGAACTCAAAGGTTCAGCTCTGAAAGTTGCCCAAATGCTGAGTATGGAAAAAAATATTCTTCCGGTAGAATATGTTGAAAAATTCTCGCTTTCTCAATTTTCCGTTCCGCCTTTATCGGGAGCTTTGGTGAAAAAAACTTTCAGGAAATATTTCGGGAAAAATCCGGAAGATATTTTTGATGAATTTTCTGCCGAATCAGTCAATGCAGCGAGTATCGGGCAGGTTCATACTGCTAAAAAAGGGGGAAAGAAACTCGCAGTAAAAATCCAGTATCCCGGTGTGAGAGAAAGTATTTCCAGTGATCTTAAGATGGTAAAACCGATTGCCATGAAGATGTTCAATATCAAAAAAGAAGGTTCGGAATCTTATTTTCAGGAAGTGGAAGACAAGTTGTTTGAGGAAACGGATTATAATCTGGAGCTCAAACGCAGCCAGCATTTTGCAGAAGAATGTCAGCATCTTCCGAATGTAAAATTCCCACACTATTATCCGGAATATTCGTGTGAAAAGATCATCACGATGGACTGGATGCAGGGAATTCATTTTTCGGAATTTACTAAAAAGCAGAATACTCAGGAAGATTCGAACAAAATCGGACAAACGCTTTGGGATTTTTATATGTATCAAATGCATATCCTGAAAAAAGTTCACGCCGATCCGCACCCGGGAAACTTCCTGATTTCGGAAAACAAAGAATTATTGGTTATTGATTTTGGCTGTATCAAAGAAATTCCGGAAGATTTTTACATTCCGTATTTTGAATTGGCAAAAGAAGAAAATCTTAAAAATCCTGAATTTTTCCGTGAGAAGTTATTCACACTTGAAATTCTCCGTGAAGAAGATTCGCCACAGGAAAAAGAATTTTTCGCCAAACTTTTTTACGAATTGCTGGAGCTGTTTACAAGACCTTTCAATCAGGAAAAATTCGATTTTTCAGACGAGTCTTTCTTCCAGGAGATTGCCGATCTGGGACAACGATATGCCAAAATCAGCGATATAAAAGGAATGAACACCAACCGCGGTTCCAGACATTTCATTTACCTGAACAGAACATTTTTCGGGTTATATAATATTATGCATGACCTGAAAGCGAAAGATGTTATGATTAATAATTATGAAAATTTCATAAAAGCCTAAAATATGCCTTCAGAATTACCGTCCAAAATCTGTGAAGTCTGTGGACTGCCTTTCAACTGGCGGAAAAAATGGAAGAAAAACTGGGAAGAAGTAAAATATTGCAGCGAAAAATGCCGGAAAAACAAAAAATCAACGTCCTCTGGTTCACAAAAGATCTTAGAACAAGAGATTCAGAATCATTATACAAAGTGATGCAGGAAGGCTTGCCTTTTCTTGCCGTATATATTTTCGATGTTGAATTTTTTACAAAAAAACAGTTCGGTTTCAGAAAAATCGGGAAATACAGAGCGAAATTCCTTCTGGAAAGTGTAGAAGGTTTAAAACAGAATCTGACCAAACAGCATATTCCGTTTTTAGTGAAACACGACAAAACTGAACACGTTTTTAAAGAAATTTCCGAAGAATTTGATGTGGTGAAAATTTTCTGTCAGGAAGAATGGACAAAAGAAGAAACCGAACTTCAAACAAAAATACGGGAAGTAGTTCCGGCCGCGATTTGGGAAAAATCTT
This sequence comes from Candidatus Chryseobacterium colombiense, assembly GCA_029203185.1. Lineage (NCBI taxonomy): Bacteria > Pseudomonadati > Bacteroidota > Flavobacteriia > Flavobacteriales > Weeksellaceae > Chryseobacterium > Candidatus Chryseobacterium colombiense. The sequence goes on from CP119310.1 coordinate 1,524,205, forward strand.
ACTCTCAATTTTTACTGCATCCACTTTTTGTATTTAAAATTTGGGATAAAATTCCGATGCTTTTTACCACGTTCAGGCAGAAAATTGAAAAAAATTTATTAATTCGTCCTGAATTTGAATCTGAAAATTTGATTTACAATAAAACAGATATTTACATTAAAAGTGATGACATTTCATTAAAATCATTAGGTTTTGAAGATTTTGAAACTGATGAAAGAACAGCTTTTCCTTTTTCGGGCGGAGAAAATGAGGCTTTGAAAAGATTACATTATTATTTCTCAGAAACTAAAAAACTGAGTCAATACAAAGGAATCCGAAACGGCATGGTTGGAACGGATTACAGTTCAAAATTTTCGTCATGGTTGTCCGACGGAAGCCTTTCCGCAGTAAGTATTTACCACGAAGTTAAAATATATGAAGAAGAATTCGGAGCCAATGAATCTACATCTTGGTTAATTTTTGAGTTGTTTTGGAGGGATTTTTTCAAATATGTGTCCCTACAGTACAAAGATTCGATTTTCTGGAAAAGCGGAATTAATCATCAAAAATATTTCACCGAAAACAGTAAAGCATTGATTCAAAAATGGGAGTATGGAGAAACTGATTCTGATTTTGTAAATGCAAACATGCTCGAACTGAAAAATACAGGATGGATGAGCAACAGAGGTCGCCAAAATGTAGCTTCCTACTTCTGTAAGATTTTGAAACAGGATTGGAGAATCGGAGCCGCCTATTTTGAAGAAATGTTAATTGATTATGATGTTCACAGCAATTACGGCAACTGGATGTATCTCGCAGGAGTCGGAAATGACAACCGAGACCGGACTTTCAACCCCGAAAAACAGGCAGAAATCTATGATCCGAACCAAGAATTCAGAAAACTATGGCTAAAACAGTAAAACATACCGCCCAATTGATCTTTCCACATCAGCTTTTTGAGGATACTGATTACCTGGATAAAAGCCAGCCTGTATTTTTAGTGGAGGAATTCCTGTTTTTTAAACAATATTCATTTCATAAACAGAAGATTGCGTTCCACCGCGCAACTATGAAATTTTATGAAAACGAACTGAAAAAAGCAAGTTTTAAAGTTGAATATATAGAAAGTTCATCAAAATTTTCGGATATCAGGAATTTAATTCCGAAACTTGAGAAAGAACATTTTAAAACCATAAAAACAACCGACGTTTGTGATAATTGGCTTGAAAAAAGGCTGAAAAAAATAAAACTGGAGCTCGAAATTCTGGACAGTCCACTTTTCATCAACACCAAAGAAGAACTGAAAGATTATTTTGATGGCAAAAAATCATATCATCAAACGGATTTTTACAAACAGCAGAGAATCACCCGAAATATTCTGATGAAAGCCGGAAAACCTTTGGGCGGAAAATGGACATACGACATTGAAAACCGAAAAAAATATCCAAAAAATAAAAAAGCGCCTGCGATTCATTTCCCGGAAAACAATGAATATTACGAGGAAGCTAAACAATATACAGAAAAATATTTTGCTAAAAACTACGGAATGCTTACGGATGAACAGCTCTACCCTGCTACTTTCAAAGAAGCTGAAAAGTGGCTGGAACAGTTTCTGGGAACCCGTTTTCATGAGTTTGGAGTTTATGAAGACAGCATGGTGGAAAAGGAACATTTTCTGCATCACAGCGTGCTATCTCCGCTAATGAATGTTGGGCTTTTAACTGCTGAAAATGTTTTGGAAAGAGCAATTTCTTTCGCAAAAGACCATGATGTTCCGGTAAATTCTTTAGAAGGTTTTGTACGGCAGATTTTAGGCTGGAGAGAATTTGTACGTGGTGTTTATGTGTATCAGGGAACGTATCAACGAAATAAAAATTACTGGAAACACAAACAAAAACTTCCGGAATCATTTTATACTGCTAAAACGGGAATCCGCCCGATTGACAGTTCACTTCAGAAAATTCTGAAAACCGGTTATGCCCATCACATTGAACGACTGATGATTTTTGCCAATTTTATGAATCTTTGCCAGTTCAATCCTGATGAAGTCTATCAGTGGTTTATGGAAATGTTCATCGATTCCTACGACTGGGTGATGGTTCCGAATGTATACGGAATGAGCAGCTTTTCGGATGGCGGAAAAATGAGTACGAAACCTTACATCAGCGGAAGCAATTACATTAAAAAAATGAGTGATTATCCCGATGGAGACTGGACGGAACAATGGGATTCGCTATTCTGGAATTTTATTAATAACAACAAAGACTTTTTTACCAAAAATCCAAGGCTGGGAATGATGCTGAAAACGTTCGAAAAAATGCCGGAAGAGAAACGAAAATACCACTTAGAAATGGCAAAGAAATTTATTGGGAATCTGAAATAATTTTTCAACCTCAAAAAGAAACAAAAGAATTTTTGAAGATTAAGTTTTTTAAAATAGGAGGCTTCAACAAGCTCACCCTGACAAAGCAAAAAGAACCGTTAGTATTAGAGATGTTATCTAGATTAGAGATGTCATCCTGAGCTTGTCGAAGGATCTTTCAATTAAAATAAAATGAACAAAAACCTCAACATACAGGAAATCGACAGAATCATCGAAATGGCGTGGGAAGACAGAACGCCGTTTGAAGCCATACAATTTCAGTTTGGAATCAGCGAATCGGAAGTGATTGAACTGATGCGTTCAGAACTGAAGGAATCGAGTTTTAAACTTTGGAGAAAAAGAGTGAATTCCGGAGTAAGTCAAAAGCATCTTAAAAAGAGAAGCGAGGAAATTAACCGCTTTAAATGCAGCAGACAAAGAATTATCAGCAATAATAAAATTTCGAAGAGATAGTTGGTTAAAAATAAATCATTATGAAAAATATAGTCATCATCGGTTGCGGAAAAGGAATCGGGCTTACAACGGCAAAAATCCTTTCCGAAGAAAACAAAATCATTGGAATTTCAAGAACTGAAAATCCGGAACTGAACCATCCGAATATAGAATTTCACACAATGGATATTCTTTCTGGAAATTTAGACGAAATTACTTTTCCGGAGGTCGTAGACGGATTGATTTATGCACCCGGAAGCATTAATTTAAAGCCTTTTAACAGACTTTCTGGAGATGATTTTAAAAATGATTTCGAGATCAATGTTTTGGGAGCTGTGAAAATTATCCAGAAGCTTTTGCCGAATCTTAAGAAATCTGAAACCTCATCCATTGTACTTTTCAGCTCGGTAGCAGCAAAACTGGGAATGCCGTTTCACGCTTCAATTGCAGCCAGTAAAAGTGCATTGGAAGGTCTTACGAAAAGTTTAGCGGCGGAATTTTCAGCACAGAAAATCCGGGTAAATGCGATTGCTCCGTCTTTGACAGATACTCATCTCGCTACCCTGCTTTTATCAACTCCTGAAAAAAGAGAAGCGTCTGCGAAAAGACATCCCTTACAACGAATTGGAAACGCTGAGGAAATTGCTGCAATGACAGCATTTCTGATCTCGGACAAATCTTCTTGGATAACGGGACAGGTTTACGGAATCGACGGCGGAATGGGAAGTGTGAAACTGTAATAAACGGAAAAAATATTTAGATTAAATTTGCGCTATGAATACTGACTTTTTCATTGATCTGCTTCATCAGGTAAAAGAATTTGAAAATTCTGAATCTTGTAAACCTCACTCTAGTGTTGAGGATTTCCGGCTTTGGCTCAATGACAAAAAATATAGAGAAGAAAGTCCGACCAAGCTTTTTAAGAACGAAAAGCATGAAGTTTCTTTTATTGAAAACGAAATCTGTAAACAGGTTTTGCTTTTGGGAAGGTATTCCAAACAGTTAATCAGAAAAGGACTTGGTGAATTTCCTGAATTGGCCAACGAGGAATTCACGTATCTCTACAGATTAAAAGATGAACCGAACTTAACAAAAATTCAGCTTATTGAAAGAAACGGACACGAAAAACAGACCGGAACGCAAATCATCAAACGCCTTCTGGAGTACGGATTGATTGAGGAAAAGAACGACAGCGAAGACAAAAGAAGCAAACGTCTAACTATTACAGAAAAAGGTAAAGATTACTTCCACCGTTCTGTAGAAAAAGTAAATATGACCTCAAGAGTCCTTGCCGGAAAGCTGGAGGACAAAGAGAAAGCCGAACTTTTAGAATTGCTCAGAAAGCTGAATGACTTTCATTCACATCTCTATTCAGAATACAAAAACTTGCATATTGACAAAATCTTTGAGTTATCTGGTTCTTAAAGATATAGTCAGACTAATCCGTATTCCATAGCCAATTTTACTGCGGTGCTTATATTGGTTGTTTTGAATTTAGCAATCAGGTTTTTGCGGTGACTTTCTACTGTGTGTGGACTTATACATAGTTTATCAGCTATTTGTAATGTTGTAAGACCTAAAGATGCTTCCTGTAAAATTTCCTTTTCTCTACGGGTTAATTTTGGGACCGTATTTAAGCCGGAATTCACTTTCATCTCTACAATTTTTTTGGTTTGATTGCATAAAAATTTCTCCCCTTTAAGTATGGTCTGTATTCCTAAAATGATTTCTGTAACCAGAGCGTTCTTCTGTATATATCCCATAGCTCCTTCTTCCAGAGTACTATTAATCACTGCAAACTCATTATGTACACTCAAAATCATGATCTGAATAGCCGGATATTTTTTTAATATAGGTTTAATCAAATCTATACTGTTGCCATCGGACAGGTTAATATCTAATAATAAAACATCTAAAGCATCATTTTCCAGTCCTGCAAAAAGTTCATTTGAAGAGGAATAGCAGCCAACAACCATAAAATTCTCCTGCTGGGAAAGAATATTTTTTAAGCCTTCCAGCAGTAATGGGTGATCATCCGTTATAGCAATTTTAATCATAGTGTTTTTATTTGGGAAATTTGATTTCAATATTGGTTCCGATATTGATCTGGGATTCTATTTGCATTGTTCCTTTCAGAAACTCAACCCGGGAACGTATATTGTGAAATCCTGCAGAATGTAAATGATTCAAAATATTGATATCAAACCCTTTTCCGTCGTCTTCTGCAATAATAACGTAATCGGATTCATTTTCGATAAACTGAATAATAATCTGCTCTGCAGAAGCATGTTTTACAGCATTATTGACCAATTCCTGAACAATTCTATAGACAAGCAACTGACTTTCCGGCGGAAGCTGATTTGAATAATATAAAAACTGAACATCAATATCCAACTTTGGAGTAGCCATTCGGGAAACATATTCCGTCAAGGTTTCCTGAAGACCGTACTTCAGCAACAGATCCGGCATAAGATTATGGGCAACACGTCGAAGCTCGTCAACGGCAATGTCGATCTGTTCCATTGATCTCTCTATTTGCGGCTGATCTTCATCATCAGATTTATCCTTTAATAAGAATAAATTCATTTTCGTTCCGGAAAGTAAACTTCCTAATCCATCATGCAGGTCCCGTGCTATTCTTTCCCTCTCCTGCTCCTGCCCTTTCAGCATCAGGGTAAGATTGGATATTTTTGAGTTCTGCGTCATTTTTTCCATTTCAAGAAGATGTAATTTTTCTTTTTGCCTGATTCCTTTGGTTCTCTGAAAATAGGCGTACAAAAGCAACAGAAGTAATAAAGAAACAGAAGCTGTTAAACCGATATAAAATGTATTGATTTTCTCTTTATAATTGATGCGTTCTTTATAAAAATCTACTTCCTGTTTTCTATTAAAGGATTCAAGCTGTGACAAACGAAGTTCCTGAGCCTTTCTCCGATTTTCTATTTCAGTAAATTTCAGTTTTCTAAGCTGGTTTTCTTTCGTTAACTCAAGATTTTCCAATTTCTGAGCCTGCTGTAAACTTTGCCAGCTCATTTCTTTAAGCTGCTGTTCCTGCTTTTGAGAGGCCAACTGTAAGCGGAGCAATTGCTGTTTCTGCTTCTCCTTTTCGTATTGGATCTCCAGCTTTTTACCTAAGGCCGCATTCTTTTGATCATAAATTTGTTTGAAGGTTTCTATATATTTCTTTTGGTAGAATATAGCCTCTTTAAAGTTATTTTCGTTTTGAAAGAGCTGGGAAAGATTCTCAAAAATGGCCAGCTTGATCTTCGGATCGGTATCATCGCTGTATTCTGATTCTGCAAGCGCTGTTAACAGATAATCTTCTGCTTCTTTATTATTTCCATTCTGTAAAGCTATTCCAGCCAGAAGGCCACTTGCGGAGGCTACATGGTCATGGTTTTCTGTAGCAATACCCTGGGTTTTAGCTAAATTGGCATAATACAGAGCTTTGCCTTTATAGGATTCAGGAAAATAATTTAAATATAAATTAGCCAGATTTATTGCCACAAAAGAAAGATGAGAAGGGATCGGCATACGTGTCTTATTGGCATTATAAGTATCTATCGCCTTGATATAGTATGACTCTGCATTACGGATAAAAATTTTATTTTCAGTAGATTCATATCGTTTTTCATACACATATCCCATAGCCATATAAGCCTCAAATAACCCTGTTGGATCATTTTGCTGCAAAGCGATTTCCAATGATAACTTACTGTATTTTTCCTGTAGCTCATATTCATTCCAATCGGCATAAATACTATTGAGTTCACGGTATACAGATGCTTTTCTACCGTTTAAGCTTTCAGAATGAGCAGATTTTTCATAGAATGACAAAGCTTTTAAAAAATAACGAACCGCTTCAGCTTCTTTATTAGTACGCGTACAGATCCAGCCCATTCCATAGGCTACATACCCTTTTGTTTCCTGATCTTTTGTTTTTGACACATAGAACTGAGCAAGTCTGGAAGCATTTTCACAGGCTTTAGCATAGTCCAGCAGCTTGTAATTTATTGCAGCAACCGTATATAAATAAGCAGCATATTTACCGTCTGTCTCCCTTTTAGCATAAGCAATATTTTCATTTAAAACAGCAAAAGCTTTATCTTCCTGTTTATTAAAGAAAAGAGCTTGTGCATACTTTCCGGTTATCATCATTCGCTGGATGCTTCCCGGTTTATATTTTTGGTATTGCAGTTCCAGGGTATTAGTCAGTTTCTGAGCCGATACGCCATGACCTACTAACACAAGGCATATAAAGATAGCGGAGAAACGAAAAAAAGAAAAAAATCTGATCAGCATTTTTAGGTGGTGAAAGGATGCAAAGGTATCACTTTATCATTTCTTCCCGGTTATTTTTAATATTCAATTCAATGACACTGTCAAAAATCGTTATTCTTATTCAATTTCTCAATCCCTGATTTCAGCTAATTTATACTTCTTATTTTAGTCATTAAAAATTGGCTGAAATCAGGGATTTTTTAATAGATCAATTTTCCTCAATTTTGCCAATATATTTCTTAAAAAACACAAATGATGAAGAAATATATAATGATATAAAATACCAATGATTATAAATAGGAATTGGTATTTTGAATTACCGGATTTGCTTATGGTAAGCATATCAAAAAAGTAAACAATGAAGAAGCGAATTATTTTTTTATCAACCCTGATTGTACTGTTTTCCTGCAAAGATAAAACAGAAAAAACAGAGCACCATCTGACCAATTCTAAAAAAGAAAATCATTTAAACAGCAAAATCACCGAACCAAAACCCGTGATAACCGAAAAAAAAAATGATACTTTCGAAATTCTCATTCCTAAAGAATACCGTGATCAGGGAGAAGAAAATGAAGTCAATGGACTCACAAAGAACTGGCTCGATTTATACAAAAAGGGTGGGAAGTATTATTTAGGTAAAGCAGATTATAATATTGTCAGAGGTTTTTCCGAATGTTCCGGGGATTCCACAAAAATTATTAATTCTAAAAACAATTCCATTTTACTGATGAACAGCCCACAATTGACACTTGGTGAAATAGAGACTGTTACAATCGGGAAAAAGAAAATTTGGCCAAAAGAAAAACTGAAATTTCATTTCGCAAATAAAGAATATACATTACGGGCAGAAGGCCAAGTACTTTCATCTGAAAAAGTCTACACCGATAATGGAGAAGAAATATTTCAAAATGTAAAAAATTACAAACTGTATATATCATCAAATAATTCTCCGGAACAGCTGTTTTTAGAAGAAGAATCATTTAATGACACTTTTGTTGAGCTTTTTTTTATCGGAGATATTGATAAGGATGGAAAACCTGACTTTATTTTTGGTGCCAACAGAGATTATGAAGAAGAGCGGGTTATTTTATACCTTTCTTCTAAGGCAGCCAAAGGGAAATTAATTAAAAAAGTATCGGAGGCAGATATTCAATTTGATTGTTAAAATTTCAATGGGTAACATTCACTTAGCTACAATAAAATCCAAAAGCAATTTCTCTTTTGATGATTTAAAAGCACATTTATAGCTTTTTTATATTCCAAAATCTTAAAAAAACATGAAAAAATTATTTACATCAGCGGTTCTTGCCCTGATCATAAGCATTCACGCAAATGCACAGGAAAAAATCTATTTTGATGAAAACTGGGAAAAAACCACCCAAAGCAAAATGGAATATTATCGTGAAACAGAAAGCAAAGGAAAACTCACTTTAATCAGAGACTATTATAAAAATGGAACGCTTCAAATGGAAGGCCTCGCTTCAGATGCTACACCGGGAAGTGAAGTCTTCGAAGGTAAAATCACATGGTACAATCCTGAAGGTAAAGTATTGACCACAGGAACATTTTCCGGAGGCAACCAGGTTGGGCCGGCTAAAACTTTTGATGAACAGGGAAGAATTTTGGAGGATCTGACTTACAAAGCGGACGGCACTTTTACAGGGAAGATTTATATGTATAAAAATCCGGAAGAAATGTCCTACAATAATACAGTTACCACCTATGACACTCCGGATAACTTCAAATCTGTGATTTATGATGAAGATATAAAAGGAATACGTTATGAAATCGTCACCGATAATAAAAAGGGATCTTATGAAACTAAATTTTATGGTGAAAAAGGAAAATATATTGGCACAAACAACTCCGCAAATTCCGGAGACAATGTGACAGTAGAATATTATTATGATCCAATGAAAGTTGCTAAAATTGAAAAGCGAAATAAGGACGGAATAGCAATGGAAAGCGTAATCTACTCCAAGAAAGGGGGAATTCTACAGGAGGAAAAGAAAGGCAAAAAAGACGGCTATAAAAGAACCTATGATGAAGCGGGTAAGCAAATAGGTAATCTGACCTACGTTTACGAAAAAGAAAACGATTTCTACAGACCGTTTGAGGGCGACGATTATCAATTCAATTATCTGTTTTCAGGGTTTACGTCTATTGATACTTATAAAAACGGAGCAGCAATTCTTAAAAAAATTTTTGATGAAGATGGAAAGCTATCTTACGACAGGATATTAAAAGATGAAATGACCCAGGAGATCAAATATTATGATCCAAACGGAAAACTGAAAGGAACCATAACCTATAAAGATGATATGCCGGATACGGGTACGCTTTACGAAGGCCTTATCGAACAGCAATATAAAGATGGTGTTTTAGTGAATTCAAAATCTTTCAGAGAAGATGGAAAGCTAAAAAAAGAAACAAAGATCAATAAGGATCAGACTGTATACAATTCTACTGTTTTTGATGAAAATGGAGCTGTTGCCTACACGTATAGTCAATCGGCTGATCAGTCAAGTGATTTCACAGCACAAATCGTACAGTATGCTAAAGGAAAAGTTGCCAATAAAGCATCTGTAAAAGACGGCTTAATCCAAAGTGGAAAAATTAAATATAAATGCCAACAAGGTGTAAAGGAGCTCGAGCGTAATGGAAAATGGGTATTGATAAAGCTTTTCAGCCCTGAAGGAAAATTAATTCAGGAATCTAAAGTTCTTGCAGAAATGGAAGAACAGGATCCGTACAGCCCGTTAAATACCCTGATTACAGAAGATGATCTTCAGTATGAATTCTATGAAACATTGTAAGCATCATAACTAAAAGATTTCATCTAGCTTGATTAAGTTGCATAATAAAAATAATTCATCATAAAGACCAGCCAGTCGCAGGAAGTATTTTCACCAAATCAAATTTAAATACAAAGGGCATCGTTTTGTCTCCAACAAGAGTCCAATTTTAATTTCCTGCGATTTGGATGGTAATTATTCATCGAATATTTATTTTTATATATCTACAATTTATAAATTTTAGACTTCAATTTTTTAGCTTGCATAATCATTTTACCTATCTAGTAAAAAGAACCTCAGAAGTCATTGATAAAATAGATTAAATGATATAAAAAGGCTGATCTTTCGATCAGCCTTTTCTATTTCTACTCTATTTATCAGAATAGGATATATTACCAGATTTTTATCCTGTCTTTTGGCTCTTTATACATTTTGTCACCAGGTTTTACGTTGAATGCTTTATAAAACGGATCAAAATTCATTAAAGGTCCCAGAACCCTCCAATTATCTGGAGAATGGGTATCAACATTAATCAGCTGACGGGATAATTCATCGGTCATTTTTGTACGCCATGCATTTCCCATTGCCAAAAAGAATCGCTGATCTGGAGTAAAGCCGTCAATTTTCTTATTTTCTTTTCCCTGTTCTGTCATTTTAAAGGCATCATACGCAATCGCAATTCCTCCAAAATCGGCAATATTTTCCCCGGTAGTCAGCTCACCATTTACATGAAGATTATTAAGGATTGTAAACCCACTGTACAATTTCTGGATTTGTTTTACTTTTTCATTGAACTTTGCTTTGTCCTCTTTTGACCACCAGTCTTTCATATTTCCCACTTTATCATATTGAGAACCCTGGTCATCAAACCCGTGGGTTAATTCGTGGCCGATAACCATTCCGATTCCACCATAATTGATCGCATCATCAGCGTCCTTATCAAACATCGGGTACTGTAAAATTGCCGCCGGGAAATTAATATCGTTCAAATATGGATTATAGAATGCATTCACCGTTGACGGTGTTGTTATCCACAGGGTTTTATCAACAGGTTTACCCAATTGGGATAATTGAAATTCGAAGTTATTTCGATTACAGGCAACTGTGTTTTCAAAATATTTGGTCTTATCAATATTTACTTTACTATAATCCCTCCATTTATTCGGATAACCAATTTTTCTTGCAATAGCATTTAGTTTTTCTTCTGCTGTTTTTTTGGTGACATCACTCATCCAGTCCAAATTCTGAATACGGTTTGCAAAAGCCTTGGTCAGGTTAGAAATAAGCTCATCCATCCTCTTTTTTGCTTCCGGTGGGAAATATTTCTCCACGTACAATTGCCCTAAAGCATCTCCAAGCTCTCTATCTGTAGCTATTCCCAATATCTCCCATCGTGGCTTTTGCTTCTTTTGTCCTGACAAAGTTTTACTGTATTCAAAAGATGCTTTTTCAAAATCACTGCTCAGAAGATCAGCATACGAATTAAGCGAATGTGCTTTCAGATATACCTTCCAGTCTGAAAGCGGAACTGATGCGAGCATAGCATTCAGCTTATCGTAATAGGCAGGCTGTTCCATATCCAGCGATTCCACTTTAGTACCTAAAGTTGCAAAAAACTGATTCCAGTTTAGATTAGGCTGATCCTTTTCTATTTTAGACAATGTCACCTTGTTATAATTGGCGGCAACATCACGAAGCTGTACATTTGTTTTATGAGATAATGCTAAATTTTTCTCAATATTATAAACGGTTTCTGTATTTTTAGCCGCTGTTGAAGGATCGGAACCGGTAAGCTTAAATAAAGTGGTTAAATAATTTTTATAGGCATCCTGAACCGCTTTGGTTTCCTTATCATTTTTAAAATAATAATCTCTGTCGGGAAGTCCAAGTCCTTTCTGAGACAGCCAGGCAATGTTCATCGTGCTGTTCTTTTGATCTGCATACACCATAAAACCGATGAGGCTTTCGGAACCGTTCCTTTCTTCTTCAGCCACAAACTTCATAAGTTCTGGTACAGATTTGATAGCATCTATTTTTGTTAACAATGGCTTTACAGGCTCAAATCCACGTTTATTAATGGTTACAGAATCCATCCCCGAAGCATAAAAATCACCTACTTTTTGCTGAATACTTCCCGATTTTCCCTCATTTTTTGCAGCGTCTTCCAAAATAGACTTCAGTCTTTTCTTTGTTGAATCTACAATGTCATAAAAACCTCCCACATAAGCCTGATCGCCCGGAATTTTTGCCGTTTTCATCCAGCTTCCATTCGCATATTCATAAAAATCATCACCCGGCTTTACCGACTGATCCATATTTTTTGTTTCAATATAATGTTCACGGGAAGCCTCAGTTTTATCTTGTTTACAGGAAATGAAGCAACAGACAGCAATTCCTAATGCTGCAACAGACAGAATTTTTGTTTTCATATTTTTTTTGATCATTAATATTTTAATTGGTTGTTTACAAATTTTATTTGTTACATAACCATAGCTATTTTTCCAAATTTATTGAAAAATTTAGCTCTCCATTTCAAGAGGTTCCAATATAAAATAAATATTTATCATACTCAGATAAAATGATTCAAAATGCTAATACTTCGTGACAATCCATAATGGTGAAAAATTGTTCGCTATCTTTAAAGTCTTTTGCAGAAAAACATTCAGTATATTTGTAATAAGACTTATTCTATTTAAATGTTGACAGATCAATTTGGAAGGAGCATCAACTATCTTCGGCTTGCTATCGTAGACCGGTGTAATCTCCGATGTACCTATTGTATGCCGGAAAACGGTCTTAGCTGGATCAAGCAAAATGAATTAATGACAGATGAAGAAATGCTCAGAATCTGTTCGGTATTTACAGAAATGGGTGTCGATAAAATCAGGATAACAGGTGGGGAACCTTTTATTAGAAAAAACAGCATTGAGCTTATCCGAAATCTATCGCAATTAGCCGGACTTACTGATCTCAGCATAACAACCAACGGTCTTCTTACTGAACAATACATTCCGCAACTTAAAAAATACGGGATAAAATCTGTCAATCTAAGCCTTGACACCCTTGATAAAGAACGTTTTTTCAAAATTACAAGGAGAAACAGTTTTGATAAGGTAATGAAAACCTTAGACAGTTTATTACAACATCATATAAAAGTAAAAATCAATACAGTGGTAATGGAAGGAGAAAATATTGAGGATATTATTCCTTTAGTAACGCTTACAAAAGACCTTCCCGTAGACGTTCGCTTTATTGAAGAAATGCCTTTTAACGGTGGTAATAATGATATTTCCCTGAAATGGAATTTCACACAAATTTACAACTATATCAAAGATCATTTTCCTGAGATCCAAAAGACAGAGGATCCTAAAAGTTCAACATCATACAATTATAAAATTCCGGGATTTTCAGGAAATATAGGAATTATTGCAGCTTATACCCGTTCATTTTGTGGAGACTGCAACAGGATAAGAATTACGCCTTCCGGAATCCTCAGAACCTGTTTGTATGAAGGAACCGGTATCAACCTGAAAGATGAAATCCGTATGGGAAAAACTGATGAGGAGCTTAAAAAAATCATTATCAACAGCATACACAAAAAACCGAAAGACGGCTGGGAAGCACAGAAACTGAGTTTAACTGCTTCTCAAATTCATCAGTCAATGGCAACAATAGGAGGATAATTATGGAAATGATCAGTGTACAGCAGGCAGAAAACATCATCTTTTCCCAGGTAAGAAATTTCGGGACAGAAGAAATTTTCTATGAAAATGCCTCAGGAAGAATTTTAGCGGAAAATATTCTGGCAGACCGTGATTTACCGCCTTTTGACAGACCGACGGTGGATGGAATTGCCATCAGTTTTAAATCCTATGAAAAAGGAATTCGTGACTTTACCATCAAAGCTGTACAGGCAGCCGGAGAGACTCCGCTTTCTATTGATGAAGAAAACGAATGTATAGAAATTATGACCGGAGCCGCATTACATTCTTCGATGGATACCGTTATTCGCTATGAAGATATTCTGATCAACAACAATATTGCGACCATCAATATTGATATCAAAAAAGGACAGAATATCCATCTGAAAGGAAGGGATAAAAAATCGGGAGAAATACTGGTAAAAGCCAATCAGGTCATCACTCCGTCTATTCTCGGGATTGCTGCATCAGTCGGAAAAACATTTCTGAAAGTGAAAAAACTTCCCAGAGTCGCTATTATTTCAACCGGAGACGAAATGGTTCCGCCTGAAAATACTCCTACTCCATTTCAGTTGAGACGCTCTAACGGAATTACTATAAAATCCGTTTTGGAAAAATATAAAACCGATGCTGACCGGCTGCATTGGAATGATGATTTTGAATTGATAAAAAAAGAACTCTCCCAATGTATCGACAACTATGATATTCTACTGATGAGCGGCGGGGTTTCTATGGGAAAATTCGATTATCTACCCAAAGCCTGTGAAGAGCTGGGAATAGAAAAGCTTTTTCACAAAATAAAACAAAGACCGGGAAAACCTTTCTGGTTCGGAAAAAGCCAAAACGAAAAATTGGTTTTTGCATTCCCTGGAAATCCGGTTTCCGTATTCATGTGCCTGCACCGGTATTTTATTCCCTGGCTGGAAAGATCTTTGGAAATCCCGGAAAATCCTCAATATGCCGTTTTACAAAATGATATCGATTTTCCTTTTTCATTACAATATTTTGCCCAGGTAAAACTCAGCGTGAATCCATCAGGACAATTGATTGCAGAATCAGTAAACACCAATGGTTCCGGAGATTTTTCCCATCTTGCGGAAACCGATGCGTTTATAGAACTTCCTCTGGAAAAAAGTGTATTTAAGAAAGGCGAAGTGTATAAAATATGGAAATATAATTTTTAAAGTAATCATGACAAATTTTTCACATCTCAATAAAAAAGAACAGCCCGGTATGGTGAATGTAGGCGGTAAAAAGATTACCCACCGGAAAGCCACTGCCAAAGCCATTGTGTTACTTCCTGAACATATTCTGGAAGCGCTTCAAAAAGATGATTTTAAAACTAAAAAAGGTTCCGTTTTCCAAACCGCCATCATTGCAGGGATAATGGCAGCAAAAAAAACGGGAGAACTGATTCCTCTCTGCCATCCTATCGGTATGGACAACTGT
The DNA here is from genome assembly GCA_029203185.1 of Candidatus Chryseobacterium colombiense. Classification (NCBI taxonomy): domain Bacteria; kingdom Pseudomonadati; phylum Bacteroidota; class Flavobacteriia; order Flavobacteriales; family Weeksellaceae; genus Chryseobacterium; species Candidatus Chryseobacterium colombiense. Next base: position 1,539,225 of record CP119310.1, read on the forward strand.
GAAATAGATATTGAAATCAACGCTCAAAATGAAATTGAAATCTATTGTACTGCCGAAATCGAAGCTAAAACAGGCATCGAAATGGAAGCATTGACAGGCGCATCTGTTGCCGCACTTACCATTTATGATATGTGCAAAGCAATGAGCCATGACATCGTAATCAAAGAAATACAACTCATCGAAAAATCCGGAGGAAAAAATGATTTCAAAAGAGACTGATGTTCCCAAATTAAACGGGCTTGTACTGGCAGGAGGAAAAAGCCAGCGAATGGGGAACCCTAAAGATAAAATCAACTGGCACGGCAAAGAGCAGCGGTATTATGCGGCTGATCTTTTAGCTCCGCTTTGTGATGAGGTTTTTATTTCCTGCAGACAGGATCAGCTGGAAAATTTTGATCCAAATTACAATGTCCTTACTGATACTTTTCTGAATATGGGACCTTTCGGCGGAATACTTTCGGCGTTGCGTTCTCAAAGAGATAAGGCATGGTTAGTCGTTGCCTGTGATTTACCTTTATTGGATGAAAAATCGTTAGAGTTTTTAATTGAGAACAGGAATATAGAAAAAGTAGCAACCACCTATGAAAGTTCTTTTGATGGCTTACCAGAACCATTGATTACGATTTGGGAACCTAAAAGCTATCCTTTGCTCCTCAATTTTTTAGGATCAGGAATTACCTGCCCAAGGAAAGTGCTTATCAATAGTGATACATTAATCCTGAAACCAGGCAACCCGGATTCTTTAATGAACGTAAACACGCCTGAAGATAGAGCAAAAGCACAGGAAATTTTAAGAAAACAGATTTAAGACAGAAACAGATGAGTAACCCGCTTGAACGTTATCATTGCCAAATGGCTTTACCCGGATTTGGGTCTTCGTCCCAGGAACTTCTTAAAAACGCTAAAGTTCTGATCGTGGGAATGGGCGGTCTTGGCTGCCCTTCGGCACAATATCTTGCATCTTCAGGTATAGGAACCATTGGTCTTGCCGATCATGATACCGTCTCTGAAAGCAATCTTCACCGCCAGATCTTATATGCTCCGGAAGATATCGGAAAATCAAAAGTTGATATTGCCGCTACAAAATTACAGCAACAAAATCCATCGGTAAAAATCATTCCGTTTAATTTCCGGGTAACCTCTGAAAATGTAATGGATTTGATTTCTGAATTTGATCTGATTATTGAAGGAACCGATAATTTCGAAACAAAATGTCTGCTGAACGATGCATGTGTATTAACTGGAAAACCTTTGGTATATGGCGCTATTTACCAATACGAAGGCCAGGTAAGCATCTGGAATGTTTTACAGAAAGATGGCACTTATTCCCCTAATTACCGTGATGTTTTTCCGAATGCGGAAGAATCGCAGGTGCCGAACTGTAGGGAAGGTGGCGTACTGCCTACACTGGCAGGAATTGTCGGGTGTATGCAGGCTAATGAAGCTATAAAATATTTTACCAATCCCGATGATTCGCTGGCAGGAAAACTCTGGATGATGAATGTTCTGAATGGCAAAACCCAGATTATCAGATTAAGAAAAACTTCTGTGCAGATTACAGGTTTACCTCAGACCATAAAAACCATTATGTTTGAGCAGCTGATGCAGGAAAAGAATCATTTTGAAATCATAGATGTCCGCACACCACAGGAACATGAACAGTTTAATATCGGAGGAATTAATTTTCCTGTAGAAGAATTACAGAACCATTCAGATTATATTTCGGGTTGTGACAGACCTATTCTAGTTTACTGTCTATCCGGGAAACGCAGTGCAGAAGCGGTGAGAAAAATTAAGAACATTTTTCCTGAAAAGGAAGTGTTTTCTTTAAAAGATGGCATTCAAAATATCATAAATAAATGATTATGTATTTTTTAAATCGATCAAAATAAAATTTAAATCATTAAGAATCAAATAAACGCAATTTTTGTTTTACTTTTTTAAATGAAATGCCTTTGTTTAACTTATTAAGATTGATATTGTAAAAAATTTGTCTAACCTTGCGATAGTGGAGACTATAACACTTGGAAATAAGATAAAACTTCTTTTTATAATGCTAATCAATAATATTTTGAGTGATTTTGTGAGAAACAACAATATGTTCTCCCACCATTTCATGAATGGTTTCATCAATCATCACACACATGCTGTTCAGAGCCAGATCATTGGCATCAGTTCCAAAAGGCTCCTCAATTTCATCAGCTATCGCTTCAAAGGCCACAAAAGTATAGGCTACAAATACGACAATAAGTGGCGTAAACCATCCCAAAGAATCCACCAATCCGAAAGGTAACAGAAAACAATAAATATACACCGTTCGATGCAACAAAACACGATAGCTATAAGGAATCGGGGTAGAAACCAATCTTTCACAACCACCTAAAATATCAGAAAGTTTATCAAAATTTTCATCAAAACGTGCCTGTTGAATAGAATCCAGAAAACCTTCATTTTTCGCCTTTTGAACCCATTCCGCAAGCAATCTCATGATAACGGCAGGTTTATACTTTGATTCTGCCACAATTTTCAGTTGGTCTTCATTAAGCCTTAATTTTAAATCTTCATAAGCGTCTGTTCCCCGAAGCTGATGTTTCAGCGCAAAAACGAAGGCGCTAAGTAAGTTAACAAAGCTATGGACCGAAATCGTGTCATTCTTTGTATTGCTCAAAGTCATTGCCTGTCTCGTCAGTGCACGTGAAGTGTTCAACAGAGCTCCCCATAATTTTCGTCCTTCCCAAAACCTGTCATAACTGGCATTGTTTCTGAACCCGAGGAATAAAGCCAGTACAAAACCGAACAGCGTGAGCGGCGCAGGATTTAACGGAACTTTAAACGAGAGAATAATCCCATGAAAATAGGTCACCAGCAAAGAGAGAATTAAAAGCAATCCCAAACGGGGAAGCAAAGCAGGCAAAACAGAGCCATGCCACACAAAAAGCATTCTGAACCAGTGTTCCTTTTTTCTTATGATCATTATTGAATGATAATTTGTTTACGTAATATATATTTTATGGTTGTTCTAGGCTTGTTCCGGCTGCTGCAATGACATGATCATCAATCTTTTTAAAAATATCAGGATCATGTTTGCGGATTTTGATGCGGACATATTTCGAAGCCGGCATATTGGCTCCGTTTACCACGTTATTGATGGATACCAGAACGTTGGTTTCCGGGAAATAGGTCATGGTACTTTTCTGAGGAATAGGGTATTTTACGACAATGAAAAGCGGTGCGATCCTTTCGATTCCGTCATCATAATTGAAAAGATCTACGTGATCGCCTTCTTTAAGGCCTGCCTTTTCAATATCTTTTTCATTCATCATCACTACCCTTCTTTCATTGAAAATCCCGCGGTAACGGTCATTTAATCCATAAACAACCGTATTGAACTGATCGTGTGTTCTGGTGGTTCCCATCAGATATTCGTCTTCTGCAAGCGAATTATCCGGTACGGCAGTTATATTGAAAGCGGCTTTTCCGGGATTAAATTCACTATTGAAATTCCCGTCTCTTGGTCCGTTCGGAAGATAGAAACCTCCTTTCTGAACTACCCTTTTGTTATAATTTTCAAATCCGGGAATGCATTGTTCGATATCGTTGCGGACAGCATCATAACTGTTGATAAATTTGTCCCAATCCACTACGGAACGTTCTCCCAGAACCGCTTTTGCCATTCTGCAGGCAACGTGTGTTTCGTTGATCAGATGTTCTGAAATAGGATCGAGAACTCCTCTTGACCATTCTACCACGCCCATTGAATTTTCCGTACTTACGTGTTGAAGTTCGCCATTTATCATATCTTTCTCACTCCTGGAAATGACCGGTAAGATCAAAGCTTCTTTTCCATGAATAAGATGACCTCTGTTCAATTTTATCGAAACAATGACGGACATTTCTAATTTTCGCATTGCTTCCGCCGTAAAGGTCGTATCCGGTGCTGCAGAAAGGAAGTTTCCTCCCATGCAGAACATGAATTTCACCTTTTCGCTGTGCATCGCTTTTAATGCATCTACAACGTCGTAACCGCCTTCTCTCGGAACTTTAAAGCCATAATATTCTTCCAGTCTGTCCAATTGCTCAGTTGTCGGATGATGATTAATCAGTAAAGTCCTGTTTCCCTGCACATTGCTATGACCGCGAACAGGACAGGCTCCTCCGCCCTGGATTCCTATGCTTCCTTTCATCAACAGGAGATTCACGATATTGTAAATCATTTCTACACCGTTGTGCTGTTGCGTGATTCCCATTCCCCAACAAATGATCATGCGTTTTTTTGAAGCGATCATCTGTGCAGCTTCTCTTAAGTTTTCAACCGAAATACCACATTCTTCCGATAGAAAATTGAGGTCATACCGTTTTAATTCTTCCACCAATTCATTGAAACCTGCCGTTTTATTAGCTATAAATTCCTGATCAAGAACTTTTCCCGGATTTTTAGCTTCTTCTTCCAGCACAAGAATCTGAAGTGCTTTTAGAAGCGCCATATCTCCGTTAATTTTTACAGGAAGATACAGATCCGATAATTCATAAGGTTTATTAAGCAAAGCACGAACTTCCTGAGGATTCCTGAAACCTTTTAATCCGGCTTCCGGAAGCGGATTGATCGCCATAATTTTGGCTCCGTTTTTCTTTCCTTTTGTTAATGCAGAAAGCATTCTCGGCGAATTGGTTCCCGGATTCTGACCGATGATAATGATAAGATCCGTATCGTAAAAATCTTCAAGCTTTACGGTTCCTTTCCCAATACCTATGCTTCTGGAAAGGGCATAACCGGAAGTTTCGTGGCACATATTGGAACAGTCCGGAAAATTATTGGTCCCGAATTCACGGGCAAATAACTGGTAAACCCAGGTCGCTTCATTGCTTGTTCTTCCTGATGTGTAAAATATGGCTTCGTTTGGCGAATCGAGGGCATTTAATTTTTCGGAAATTTTTGTAAAGGCATCATCCCAGCTTATTGGCTGATAATGTGTTCCTCCTTTCGGTAAGTACATGGGTTCTGCAATTCTTCCCAACTGGCTGATTTCAAAATCTGTCAGTTTTGCTAAATCATAAACCGAATTTTCCCTGAAAAACTCTGCTCCGATCTTTTTCGAAGTGGCTTCTTCTGCTAAAGCTTTTGCACCGTTTTCGCAGTATTCGCCCAATTTGGAGCGTTCATCATCCGGATCGGGCCATGCACAGCTCGGACAATCGAAACCGTCAAACTGGTTCATACTGAAAAGAGCTCTTCCGCCACGAAGAACAGAAGCATTAAGCACCAACTGATCCAGTGAATGAATCACGGCCGGAACACCTGCAGCCCAAACTTTTGGCGGTTTCAGCTTAAGATCCAGCAATTTATAAGGCGGTTCGGCAGAAGGTAATCTGCTGTCTTCTTCTTTTTTATTGAATACATCTTTGTTTTGCATGATTTCTACATTTTAAAAATAAGTCCGTTTAAACTAATTTTAATTTAACCGCAAAAAGAGACAAAAGACTTCATTTAAAGTATTTCAAAAGTCTGCAAAAGGAAAAAATCTAAGATTTTTTTTACTTATGTACTCTTTTTTGTATTTAATCATTAAACTTAAATAGCTAAAGTGTTAATCAAGTTTAATGAAAAATTTAGCATTTTATATTCGGGTTGGGATAATTGTCGCTTTGATCTTCCAGCGTATTATCGATACAGACAAAATCTTTTTCCACTAAAATCTTTACCAATCCTGATTGTCCGTCAAAACCCACCCTGTCCGTGGAAATCCATTCTGCAATCATTGCTGCAGGCATTTTCAGAACCATTCTGTTCTCGATGAAAGCGGCTGAAAGTTCTTCGTCTTCTGTTTTTTCAATTGCATAAATAAACGGACGGTCTACAAATTCCGTAAAGCTTGAAATGACGCCATCTTCCCCCAATTTTGCCACTTCGGACTGAGTAAGACGGAATCTTATGGAGTTGTCTTTAATTCTTATTTTCATAATATATTTTCAATGTTAAAATGGCTGCCGGAATGGTAAATATTAAACCGGTTGTCTCTTAGAAAGCCTAATAAAGTAATATCAAATTCTTTTGCAAGGTCTATTGCCAGACTGGATGGAGCTCCTATTGCCGCGACAATCGTAATTCCTGCCATTGCAGCTTTCTGAATAAGCTCAAAGCTGGCTCTTCCACTAAGAACCAAAATTTTATCGTCGAGAGGAAGCAAATCTGCTGATAAAGCATATCCTATAAGTTTATCCAGTGCGTTATGCCTTCCTACATCTTCACGCAGTGCCAGAAGATTGCCTTCCAGATCAAAGATGCCGGAAGCGTGAATACCACCTGTAGCACTGAAATTATTCTGGAAAGACTGCAGTTTTTCGGATAGCTGATACAGAGTTTCCAGGGAAACTTCTTTGTTATTTTTTCTATGATTATGAAAAGTGCTCACAGTTCTTATAGATTCAATGGAACCTTTTCCGCATACACCACAGCTGGAAGTGGTATAAAAATTCCGGTCGGCTTTCATAAGTTCAGGAACGAAGCCTTCTGTAAGTTCTACAATAACAATATTTTCACTGTTCCTGGAACATTCCGCCTCTGGAGAATAGATGTCTTTAAGCTGTTCACGGCCGGCAATAATTCCTTCCGTAAATAAAAAACCTGCGGCAAGTTCTGTATCATTTCCGGGAGTCCGCATGGTTACAGAGATATTTTTAGTTTCTTTTTTATCTGCTACGTGATAAGCAGCCCTTATTTCCAAAGGTTCTTCAACAGAAACATCATCCGTATAATGAAAACTGACGTTGTCCTTCACTTTGACGATTTCTATCTGCTTTACCGATTTATTTGATAACAGATGAGCTTTCATAATTCAATAATTGGTACATAAAGGTACAAAATTTTAGTCCTCAAACTATGGGTGTGCCGAAACCCACTCTTCCCCATCCTCAAAAATTTCTTTTTTCCAGATGGGAACCGTTTTTTTAATATTTTCAATCATAAAGCTGCATGCATCGAAAACCGCATTTCTATGTCCGTCACTTACCACGATGATCACGGCAGCATCACTGGGAAATAAAATTCCGGTACGGTGATGAACAACAATATTTTTTACCGAAAATAAAGAAATGGCTTTATCCGCTATTTTCTGTATTTCCTTCACCGCCATAGATTCGTAGCATTCATATTCCAAACGGGTAACAGGTTTACCTTTGGTATGATTCCGTACTGTTCCTACAAATGATGCCATTCCTCCACAAGCAGGATCGGAAGCAAGGGTGAAGCAATCCGTAAGATCGAGTTTATTTTCTGTTATTTTAATATCAACCATATCTGTTATCCGCCGCTTACCGGAGGGATTATTGCTATTTCGTTAGAGACTGTTACGATCTGATCGTCTTCTGCATATTCATCATCAACGGCAATAAAATAGGACTTTAATCTTTTCAGTTCCGGAAAGTCTTTTTCCAAAAACTCCTTGAGCGCTTTTATGCTTGCTCCTTCATTGATTTCTATTTCTTTTTCTGAAATTCCGAAAATATCTTTCGTTATTCCGAATGCTAATATTTTAAGTATCATTTTAAATGTAGCTTATTACCAATATTTTATTAAAACGTTTATTCCGGCTACCAGAACCAGAACAGCTGTCATTCTTTTGATGAGCAAAGGATTCCATTTCAGAGACATTCTGGAACCGATCTGTCCGCCGATGAATACGGCAAAGCACAAACTCAGGATCATGAAATAATCAATGTCTGAAGATAATTTGGACAATTGCCCGAAAATACCCGAGACTGAGTTTACCAAAATAAAAATGCTTGATGTTGCCGCAATTTTTCTTGGAGTATCCCATTTCATCAGATTTAACAATGGTGAAAGAAAAATTCCGCCGCCAATGCCTACCAATCCTGATAAAAACCCGATTCCACAGCCTAAAAATCCGTTTCTGAGTAAAGAATTCCCGGTATTTCCTGAGATCTCTCCGTTATTTTTCGTGCCTGTTTTTATCCATAATAATAGGGCTGCAATGATTAAAGTAATTCCCAAAGTCAGAAAGAAAAATTCCTGGCTGATTTTTAAGACAGCTCCGAGATAAGCCATAGGAACGCTTATAAGCGTAAGCGGCAGTATTTTTTTCCACTCGACCTGATTATTTTTGATGTAAATAAATACCCCTCCTATTACTACAATAATATTACAAATAAGTGCCGTTAAACGTATTTCCTGATAAGGAAGGCTGTACATTGCCAGAACTGCAAGATAACTGGAACCACCGCCAAATCCCACCGAAGAGTAAATAAAAGCGATGATTAAAAAAAATAAAAAAATTTCCCAGTGCCCCATAAATTTTGCAGTATTAATTTTCTTACAATAATACTGATTTTTATAGCGCTATGCAGGGATTTTATATCATAATTTAAAAGGATCTATTTCAATGCTGTTGCTTTTATTTTCCTAATATTAATTGATAATTTTTTTACAAATATCTAACAACATAAAACCCACAATCAGAGGTTTTTGTCCTCCAATTGTGGGCTTTGTGATAAAATTAAATTATTTGTCAGAAGCTATTAATTGTTACCTATTATTTACCAGACAAAATCACACGGCTGTTGTCTTTCTGCAATCACTCGTAGCGAATCTGTAACATATAATCTAAGGAAACAATGTTGTTCTATATAATATATGGTTTTACCATTTATTAGAACTTCCAAACCATTACCTTTCTGATCAAAATTATAAATGACTATCTGTTGTTTAGGGTAAATCTTATTAAAATTAACACGCATTTCAACCTGTTCCCCAACAATATGGATAAGTCTGTTTCTATCATCTACCTCAAGGGTACTATAAGCATCGATTCCATATTCGTGCGGATTTAATCTAATGGCATATTTTTCATTAACAATTTCATCTCTGAGAGTCGCTAACCGCCCATCCGGAATGAACATCGTATCAGCTTCTTCATCCTCTGATTTAAAATTTTGGCTGGCTTTTACAGATCCTTCTACTGTTAATTTATCTGTCTTATTAGCTTCTCTCCCCATTCCAAAGAGCTGTCTCTTACAATGAAAATTTAAGCCATCAAACTTTCCATAATTGGAACCATAAAAATAGTAGCCATCTTTTTTCGCTGTGACAAGTCTTTCCAACTGTTCATCTATAATTCCCGACTCACCTCCGAAATAATCATCTGCAATGATTAGACCTGACCATGTGTTTACTGTAAATTCTTTGTTTAACTGAATTTGATTAGCGAAATTAGATGATACCCAAGATTGAGTAGCTAAGAATACATAACCGTCAGTAGCATGATATATATAAGGGGCTGCTGTAGATAAGCCTGAAGAAAAACCTACTGCATAAGCATTTTCCCAAGCATTAACTTTAGTTGCAGGATTGAAGTTAGCCGAAGTCCAAAAATCACTTAAAGGCTTATGATCTCCATATCCTAACAGTACAAAATTATTTGACGAGCCTGTTTTTAAGAACCCACCTGCTCGAACATTCTGTTTAAACTCACCAAAGCCTGCTGATGTAACTTGAAATAAATTTTCAAGCGTAGAATAGTTCTTAACGGCAAACCCTGAACTTACTCCAAAACCATCCGTATCATCTGAAAAATGTCTAATATAGTGAGCTGTATCTGATGAACCTTTAAGATAAATAGATTGACCATTAGCTATGGCAAGAGTAGCATAAAATTCTTTTAAAGCAGTTATAGCCTGTACTGTATTTGTAGTAACAAATGACTGTCCATTAACCCAATTCTGGGTAGCTACTGTAGCTATAGGAATACTTACTCTTTTAATACCTCCCGGATCGGATGCATCAGCTATTTGGTATGCTCTATTTTTTGTAGTTGTCACACCTGCTGATGTAACATCAGTTACTTTTACAGAGAATCCCTGCCAATAAGATAGCCTTGGGAACCAAAAACAAAGTTCACCATTTAGGTTTAAAGCAATAATTTCTGTTAAAAGTGGATGCGTAGAGTAACCATTAACATTAATAATAGTATTATTATAAATGTAACCTTGTACTTTACAATCCATTACCATACCTCCACCATACATATTTCCTTTAATTTCTAAAAGAAATGCTGCACCCTGAGTTTGAGAATAATCTATATTAGTAAGTATTCGGGTACCTTGAGTGAAGTCCCTGCCTGAATGAAGCCATGCACTATCTTTTGAATCAGGGTTAAAATTCTTCTTATCCCATAACTCTACCCATTCAGCATTAGCATCTCCATTCTCATATTTCTTATACCACATAGAGTAACCACCTGTCATCTGTACAGCTATTTCAGTAAAGTAACCACTAGAATTATCATGTAGCATCTTAATTCTATGGAACCAACTGTCTGTAGGATTTCCTTGAGCAGTTCCACTACTGTTTAAGAAACCATGTACATCTCCATAAGTAGCTTCATTAAGATGAACAGTACCCGCACTATTCATAGTTCTGCCTGAAACATAAGGATTAGTAGCTAATACTTTTGCAGCATTAGCCCATGTATCACTTGCATTAGAGCCATTAGATAAAGCATAATTAGATAAAGCGGTTGTAATATCAGTGTTTTTAGCTATCCTTTCAAAATTTCCCCAAGTATTTCCTACGGAAGTCCTGATATAAATTGAATCATTTATCCCATTAGAATATGGAATCGCTATTTGTGCTCTATATCCCCCACTAGTATATGATCCTAACTGTATGATATAATGGTATGTTGCAGTAAGACCTTGACCAATAGAATAACCTTCAGCATTATAAATCCCAGGTTGTAAATCCATTGAATTTAGTTGAGCCAATGATATATTTATATTCCTTAAACTACCAGCTGTAGCTACATTACCATTTATTAACTGTGCTAAATTTACAGCATGACTGTCTAAAGTTCCTTGAGGAATAATAGGACTTTGATTAAAAACATTTGTATTAGTAAAAGTCTGAACACCATTTAATGTTGCATAAGCAGAAAGTTGAGAATTTAATGAGTTTTGAGTTACATAACTTGCAGGATTGAAATTATTTGAAGTCCAGTTTGTAGCACCTGCTGATATTAAATCAATATATCCTCTAAGAGACATATCAGTAGTATTAATACCTTGGTATAGAAACAGTTTCTCCGCATTAGTAGGAAAATCTAGTCTATTATACCATGTATCTGGTCCTTTAAAATGAAAAGAAGTTCCATAGTAAGATTGAAATCCAGTTGTTGATGGGTCTCCTGCATGGTCAGTAATAGCTAATGGATAAGTTGGGTGAGCAACTGATCCTTGATTCCAAACTCCTCTATTTGTTAAATATCCGCTTAACTCAGTATTAGTCCAACTTCTTGTAGCCACAACTTCTGTAGGGAGTGTTATATAATTAGATCCATATTGAGTAAGACTTGATTCTAAACCATGAGCCCATCCTGAACTCCAATCTTGATACCAGTTACCATATTGAACTTGAACTCTAGCTACTTCAAACGACATATATCCTTCCCAGACTGTATTAGGATCTCCAAATAATATACTCACATATCCATCAGAGCCTATACCCACTCTAATAGTTGTAGTAGGGAAATTATCTGTTACTTCAAGAAGTGCAGTTCCTCCATTAGGTATTATAGCTCCACTCAGATATTTATAAAAAGCTATTTTAGCTTTTCCTATATATTGATTACTATATCCATAGATATTAATATCCATACTAAACATAGCTTGGTCAATCGAAGCTTGTGGCATCTTAATAGCCAATATACCTTGATTAGTTCCTACATCAAAATAACCTTGATATACTCTATTAAATACTTGAGTATTATTCTGATTTTTAGATGTTGCCCCACTTGGTCTTATTTTAAATGTTTCTGCTCCATCATTATTAACCCCAATTACAAAATCATTACCTAGTGGACCCATACTCCAATTGGTAAGTCCAGTATTCTTAAATCCTATCCTTGGATAATACTGACCACCTCCATAATCTTTATAACCTAATAGAATTCTATTACCTGATGGAGTAGTTGTTCTTAATGGTTTAGCATCGCTACTAAATAGTCCATCTGAAGTATAAGTGTCATAATATGTAGCAAATGTTTTCTGAGCAAAAATATTTTGTTCTGTAGTTAAAGTTACGTATCCTGATAAATCAGTAGCTAGGGCAAAATCAGATAATAACTTATGACCAGTTCCACCAAGTAATACATATGAATCAGATGAACCTGATTTTTGAAAACCATTTGCCGCAATTGGAACATATGTTCCAGCATCTATATTCATGAAATGGAATCTGCCATCACTCCTATAGCTCATTGTTGCTGCATACAATGTAGGCTGGTGAAATGCTATTGTTGGAAATATTGTATCTGTATTTCCATTACCATTAACCATAATAGCTGCTCCCGTATAGCTATTATCTGTAGCACCGTTAAATGTTTTATGGGCTTCAATAGTTTGACCAGTATTTATGGTAACATAATTCGTAAGATCAACTGTTTCTGATAGTTTATCCCATCCAGGAATTCCTGTATTATTTACATTGGTAACCCATACATAATTAGCTCCTGTATCTAATACATTCCATACATCACCTTCTGTATTTCCAGGAGTGGGTAATGAAGCAAAATTAGCTACAGAACCTTTAGGTCTATATACCGCAGAAAGTTTAGCATCTACTTCTGCTTTATTATATGTCTCTGATTTAGTATAATAGTTTGCTAATAATGCAGATACACCTGTTGAAGTTAAATAATTATCTGTTATGTATTTTTTCTGAATATACTGTAAATCATCAGTAGGATTTTCATAATCTTCTCCTATAATTTTACCTTTAGTATCTATTTGGTCATATGACACATTAATATACTTTGTAGGAAGAATACTGTTTGATGCTGAAATTCTCGTTCCTGCATAATATGTTTGTACTGATGAAAATGTACTATTACTAACATTATAAGCATTTAATATAACACCATTATCATCAGTTAAAGTTACATCTCTTTGAATTGTACCATTATCTGAAAAAAATCCTGCTGCTGTATTAACTGGCTCAATATGTATATAATCAGTTAATGGTTTACCTGGTAAAGTTCCACTAAGGGGAACATAAGGTAAACTACTTGTAGCAGAACTAATGTTATCATCTACATATTTTTTCTGAATATAACTACCATCTTGAGTTGGAACTTTATAATTTCCAAAAAGTCCTCCATTAGATAATTCTAATTCTGTAAAAACTCCCCCTTCTTCTACACCAAAATTTATTGTTGAATTACTTATATTAAAATTAGTATATGTTCCTAGACTAGCATTATTTCTATAAAAATAAAATCCTTCTTCTGTATTTATCCCTAATGTTAATTCCTGGTTTGGAAAATTAGGATTATCAGTGTCATACAGATTTAAAAAAGCTTTATAATAACCATCGTTTCCAAACTGTATAGATGAATTTGGATTTTTAATAGCTCCTGTGAAATCCCCTGTACCTGTTAATGGTATATAATTATTTAATTGATTCTGTGTTGCAAAATCAGAAATAGCTTTATGACCTCCTCCTCCTGTTAGTACATATGAATCAGATGATCCATTTTTTGTATATCCATTAGCTTTAACTGGAAAATATCCTGTACTATTAGTATTTACAAATTGAAATTCATATCCACTAAATGCTAACTGTGCATTATCTACACCATCTTTAGTAAATGACATTGCTGGGTTTGAACCATCGCTAGATCTTACCCATAATCTGTTATTCACTACATCTCCACCTAAATAGGTATTAAATGATTTAATACCTGTTATATCCTGAAATGAAGTTTTATCAATATACTCTGTGCCATCTAAAGAACCATCAGCCTTTAAAAAGTGGACGGCTGTACCGCCCAATACCCTATAGCCTTTAGAGGTATTATAATATGCGTATTTTATGTCCATGTTAAATATCTTTACGGGTTACTGTTACTGATACAGTATTAGGTAAAGCAGAATCAAATTCGATATCTATTTTATTAGGGTCGGTTAATTTTATTCTGCCTTCAATTTTATAAAATGTTACAGTATCATACATTATCACATCCACATTTCTAGTTCCTAAATTGTGTGCTATACTTGCAGTTCCGGAAATAGCAGTCGTGTACGATTTTAAAGTATTACTTCCAGCAGTAACTCTACCCTTAGAATCAACAGTAACCTGATCGTAAGTTCCGGCGGTTACTCCTGTTGCAGCCAATGTCAATGCAGAGGTTACATTTGCCGAACCGTCAAAGGTTGTCGTCCATGAAGCGTCACCTGTAGCAGAAATTGTTCTTGGTGTTGTCAGTTTTGCGGCTGATCCGGTTGTATTGATTGCCGCGGTTCCGGTTAATAGTGTTGCAGGAACTGCAGTAATAGGGATGGTCACGCTTCCGGAACCATCAATTGTTTGTGCCGTTGCGGTAACTCCGGAAAGCGTAATGGTTTGAGCTGCAGTCCATTTTGTGGCAGAAAGAACGTTTTTCGCTGCATCTGCTGTATTATCAACATTGTTTAAGCCAACATGAGATTTGTTTAAAACCACAACACCCGTCAATCCATTTACAGAATCTACAGCACCAGAGGTGATATAAACGAACGTTGTCCCAGTCCATCGGTACGTTTTGTTAGTATCAAGAGATACATAAATTTTACCAGTTTCTCCATCGATAAGGTTGGTATATGCTGCTTCTTTATAGAACTTTCCATCAGCAGTTTTATAATATCCCTCCAAAACATCATCCACATAAGATGGTAATTGAGATGCCGGAACCTGCCCTGCTCCATCCAATGTAGCAACCCCGTTTGCCGCACCTTTCTGAGACAATGGAATATAATTAGCCAAATCAGATGAAGTAGGCATAGAACCAAGATTCACCGTTATTCCGTTGGTAGTCTGGCTAATTCCCGTAACTACATTCCCTGTCCCTGAAGTAGTAACCGGTAAAGAAAATGAAGTTCCTGTTAAGGTCAAACCATTACCCGCACTGTACGTTGTATCAGTAGAAGCTAATGTAATGGTATTCCCGGTTTGGCTAATCGTCATATTAGAACCTGCAGCAAGGGTAACATCTCCAGATACCAAAGATCCTGATGCACCGCCTTTCAGACGGGTAACTGTGTCCGGCGTAGTAAATGATCTGTTTGCTGACAAATCATAAGATATCCCGTTGATTGTTAATGTTCGTGTTTTGGGTACATAATCCAGCGGATTTAAGTTTCCATCATGCCAAAAAGAATTGATTGATCTTGTACTTCCTCCTGCGGTTAAAATATCATTGTCTGTTTTCCCTTCTATTTTGTATCCTACAGAACTCCGGTAATAAGCGTATTTAATGTCCATAATTATATTTTTTTAATTGTTAACTGAATTATATTGGGTGGTACAGAATCAAACAGCACTTCAATGGTATTGGTGTCTATTCTCCTCACCTTAAGAGGTATTGTAAACATTGTAACTGTGTCGTAGGCATCAATCACAAAACTCAATGTATCAAGGTTATGATGTATTCTGGAGTCTCCTCTAATTCTTTCTTCGTATTTAATTTTTCCTGAACTGACGGTATCTTCAATCGTTTTAATTTTATCATATACCAAATCATTGAACTGGTTTTGATAAGAGATTGCTCCCCAGTTTAAATAACGTCCCACTACGTTGAGCTTATCATCTGAACTGTTGATGACAGCCTCTTTAAGCAAGTCTATCTGCTCCTTGTTTGCTTTGATGTAATCTACTATTTCCTGAAGTTCATCTAAAGAAGGATCATTGGACAGGAGTAATTTTTTTATCTTTTCTACCTCAGATGTTAAATCTTTATCCGCATCTTTCAACTTACCAACAAAGCCATCTACCTGTATTTTGGTGTACACATTACCCAGCTGATCAGAGCCATCAATCGTAGCAGTGTTGCTGATGCCGAGCTTAGTTTTCCAGCTATTCACATCAGCCGGGGTTAAATTACTGGCATTAAGGAGAGCCAGAAATTCCGAATGAGCCTTTGGATCTGTTAAATGACCTTTAAAGGCTTCTGCACTTGCAAATAGTTGAAATATTTCTCCAAACCCTTCAATATTCTCCATAGGGATTAAGCTATCCTTATGATAAAAAGATGAAAAAGTTTCTTTAAACTGTGTCTCTGTTGGAAAATCTCCAGCTTCAAACCAACTGAAAATTATATCTAGTGGTGTACTCATTTGATTATTGAAAATTAGTTTTGATAAAAAAATTGATGATTGAGAGGTTTAATACATAATTTTGAATTCAGTGACTTTTCATTTCTTTAGAATTCAAATTTTATATTTCTCCAGCTTTTATGAAAGTTTTTTGCCCTCTCTATTCTGTAGTTGCAGCACCTTTTATTTTTTGAAATTGAATGGTACTGATTGTAATTTCAATGTTCAAAATTCATTTTTTTTTCTTTCATATGAAAGTTTTTCGGGCCCTCCATTCTGTAGTTGCAGTAAGTCATGAAGCTTCCTTTAGTAAAATTCAGGCTGATTATCTTATCAGCTCATTAACCGGAAAAAATAGGAAATATCATTACCGCAGGATTAGTCTTAAATAAGTTCCATGAACGTTATTTTCTTCGGTCAGCATGGCAGGTATTACAGAAGTCATGAAAAAAGCAGAAGTAATTGATTAAAAATTTTAAAAACATAAATTTTATTTTTTATATTTGCCCAGCAAAAAAAGAAAATGATAGTATCTAACTTAAAAAAGGGAAAGAAACAGTACTTACGCCGAATGTCGTGAGTCATTTTCCTTTGGTTAGAACCCAGATACAGGAGCTTGTCATCACGACAAGCTCTTTTTTTGTTTTAATAATTAACATTTTTACCTATACTATGAAAGTTTTAAAATTTGGAGGCACTTCGGTTGGAAGTCCGGAAAGAATTGAGCAGTTATTACCTATTATCAGTTCTCAGGCAGCAGACAAACATCTGGTTGTTTTATCCGCTGTATCAGGAACTACCAATGATCTGGTAACTTTATCTGCATTGTATGCAAAAAAAGACGTTCAGGCTGCGTACGCACACATTGACAAGCTGTATGAGCAATATAAAAAATTTATTCATCAACTATTTAAAACCGAGGAAGGTATTTCAGAAGCCACCGAATTCATTGCTAAGGTATTCGATTTGTTTTACCAGTTTAAAAATAAAAATTTCACCTCAACAGCAGAACGAATCATTCTGGCTCAGGGTGAGATTATTTCCACGACTCTATTCCATTTGCATTTAAAAGAAATTGAGGTACCTTCTGTACTTTTACCAGCGCTGGATTTTATGCTGATTGATGAAAACAACGAACCCGATATCGAATATATTCAAGAGCACCTAAGTCTGGAAATTTCAAAATATCCTGAGGAAAAACTGTTTATTACCCAAGGATATATCTGCAAAAATGCTCAGGGAGAAATCGATAATCTTCGCCGTGGAGGTTCTGATTATACCGCTTCATTAGTAGGTGCAGCACTACAGGTTGAAGAGATCCAGATCTGGACAGATATTGATGGATTTCACAATAATGATCCGAGATATGTCACGAACACCAAGTCCATCGCCAAACTTAATTTTGATGAAGCCGCAGAGCTGTCCTATTTTGGAGCCAAAATTCTGCATCCCCAAAGTGTTTTCCCGGCAAGAAAGTATAATGTTCCTGTAAGATTATTAGATACAATGAATCCGACAGCGCCGGGTACGTTGATTTCAGGAGAAACCACTAATCAAAACCAGATTGTAGCCATCGCTGCTAAAGACGGCATTACCGCCATCCGTATTCAATCTTCCCGAATGTTGATGGCGTATGGATTTTTGAGAAAGGTTTTTGAGGTTTTTGAACGTTTCAAAACTCCTATTGATATGATCACCACTTCTGAAGTAGCCGTTTCCCTTACCATAGATGAAACCGCCTCTCTTTCTGAAATTGTAAAAGAATTGGAACTATTTTCATCCGTTGAAATCGATCATGAACAATCGATTATCTGTATTGTCGGAGATTTCAGAAAAAGCAATCACGGATATGCCAGTATCGTTTCAGATGCCGTAAAACACATCCCTATCAGAATGATCTCTTACGGAGGAAGCGAAAATAATATTTCATTATTGGTTCCTTCCATTCATAAAATTGAAGCTTTAAGATCTTTACACAACAGATTATTCTAATTGATTTAAGCTTAAAAGCCTATTTTTATCAAAAATCACTTTATTCTTAAGGTGATTTTTGATATTGATCTTCGGTTAAAAAACGGTAGCCATGCAATAAAAATGGATGACAAATGGTCGGAAAGTTTAAAAATTCTTTTCTAGCTTTGCCTTAATGAAAAAACTTCCACACTTTAAAGCACTCATTAATTATTACTCCACCGAAAAAGGAGGATTGGTAAGTCCTGTTTCGACAGGTTTCCGTACAGCATTTCAATTTCCTTTTGAGCTGCAAACTTATATTGGGGCTCATATGCCTGAAGAGGAAGAACTTATCTTTCCGGGAGATTCTGTTACCGTGGATATTACATTGATGAATGCAGAATCATTTCTGGATAAATTATATACCGGAATGGATTTTGAAATTTCTGACAATACCGGCACGATTGGTAATGGAATCATCGTCGCAGTTTATTCTTGAATTTAGCCAAATCAATTTATATTTTTTTGTTCTAAAAAGCTTTATTGGCAGTTAAATTAACCATTTCTTTATCTTTCTTTTATTTTTTCTTTTCATGTAAAGTTGGATTTGGCCTTAAGTTTTCTTATATTTAGGCAGCAACGTACTTCTATGAAAAATCTAATATTTTTAAATCTTCTTTTATTACTGCTCGTAAACTGCAATAACAAGGATAAAACGAAAGAATTAGCTTTAAAAGAGCAGCAGCTACTGGAAAAAGAAAAACTATTTGCCCAGAAAGAAGCAGAATACAATGCGCTGCTGAAAATGAGGGACAGTATTTTTAGTACACGGCATTCAGATTCAATCAAAATCATTAAATGGCCTGATACTATTGCAGGTTCATGGACCGGAAAAGTGATCTGTACAGAATCGAACTGTAGTGATTATGTAGTGGGAGATCAACGAACCGATATTTGGGAATTTGCCAGTGACTCTATTCAGCTCTTCACAAAAATCATCAACAATAATAATTTAGTAAGATCATATTCCGGCAATTTTGAGAATAATGAAATCAAACTCAATTTCAAAACAGATTCCACTGCAAAGAAAAAGGTGGATATGAATGTTTTGCTGAATGATATTTCGGCAGATAAAATCCGGGGAACAAGGACTATAGCTGTTGACAATTGCCTGGCAAAGTTCTCTGTTGAGCTGATCCGTTCTAAAAAATAATGTTCATGACTTTACTTACCCTACATACAAGTCTTCCCGTTGAAGATCCCGTACTGAAATTTCTTTTGGTTCTTATCATTATTCTGGCCGCACCACTTTTACTGAATAAGATTAAAGTTCCTCATTTACTCGGTTTAATTATAGCCGGAGCAGTGATTGGTCCCAATGGATTCAATATTTTGGCAAGAGACAGCAGTATTGTTGTCACCGGAACAACCGGGCTTCTTTATATCATGTTTCTGGCAGGTCTGGAAATCGATATGGGGGATTTTAAAAAAAATAAATGGAAAAGCCTCACTTTCGGGATCTACACCTTCACCGTACCTTTTATTTTGGGATATCTAGGAGGCGTTTATATTCTGAATTTTTCGGTACTGACTTCCATACTTTTTGCAAGTTTATTTTCATCGCATACATTAATAGCATATCCTTTAGTCAGTAAATTAGGAATATCTAAAAACTCTGCAGTGAACATAACCGTAGGCGGAACAATGATTACCGATATTTTAGCCCTCTTGGTTCTTGCCATTATTGTAGGAATGTCTCAGGGTGATGTTAAAACAGAATTCTGGGTCAAGCTTTCCGTATCTTTTATTGTTTTTGCATTGGTTGTATTGCTCATATTCCCGATTATCGGGCGATGGTTTTTCAAAAAAGTGGATGATAAAATTTCCCAATATATTTTTGTGTTGGTGATGATTTATCTGGCTGCTTTATTAGCAGAATTTGCAGGCGTTGAAGCCATCATAGGGGCATTCTTTGCGGGACTGGCTTTAAACAGGCTTATTCCGCATACTTCTTCATTGATGAATCGCGTAGAATTTGTAGGGAATGCCATATTCATCCCGTTCTTCCTTATCAGTGTGGGAATGCTGATTGATTTTAAAGTTTTTTTTAAAAGCTGGGAAACTTTAGAAGTGGCGGCAATTATGCTGATTGCCTCTATAGGAGGAAAATATGTTTCTGCTGTTATGACCCAGAAAACCTTTAGACTTACCAAAGAAGAAGGCCGGCTCATTTTCGGATTAAGTTCGGCATCCGCAGCTGCCACATTAGCATCTGTAATGGTTGGATATAATATTATTCTTTCTGAAAGTGAGACAGGAGAACCTGTTAGATTATTAAATGAACACGTCTTGAACGGGAGTATTTTATTGATTCTTATCTCATGTACTATTTCATCATTTATATCGATGTCTAATGCACAAAAAATTGCAGAACAAGACAACGAAGAGACGGTATCCGGAAACAGCCACGAACAGGAAAATATTCTTTTGGCACTGAATTATGAAACAACAGTGGAAAGAATGGTTAACCTTGGGATTTTAATTAAAGCACATACTAATCTTGAAAACCTGTTTGCTTTAAATGTCATTAATGAAGATAAAAATGAATCATCCGTAAAAAATGCCGAGAAACTGTTACATTCCGCTACCGATGTCGCCGCTGCTGCAGATGTAAAAATTCAGCCTTTAAAAAGATATGATAATGATGTTATTAACGGAATAAACAACGTCATTAAAGAACAAAATATTACAGATCTGATCATTGGACTGGAAGATGATAAAGGCTTTTCTCCGTCCTTTGTTTACAATCTTTATAATGGATATCTACAGAATGATGATGTGAATGTAATGGTTTATCATGCCGCACAACCTCTTTCTACCATAAAAAGATATGCCGTTATGATTCCGGAGAATGCCCACCGTGAGGCAGGCTTTTTTCATGCTTTGCTCAGGGTATGGAATATTGCACGGAACTCCGGGGCAACTCTCACTTTTTATGCTCCCGAAGAAATTATAGCGATCCTCCAGAGAATTGTAAAAAAAGCCAATATTGAAGCGGAATTTATCATCCTTAATAAATGGAAAGACGGTGAAAAAACCGCAACGGAATTAAAAGGAAACGAAGCTCTTATTATTTTCATGGCAAAAAGAGGAATGAGATCTTATGTTCCCCAGATGAGACTGATCCCGGAGCTGCTGAATAGGTATTTACTTGATAAAAACTACCTGCTTATTTTTCCTTTTTCTGAATTTGACACTACTAACACTGAAAAAAGATCGGTAGGAAACCATACTGACTTTATAGAGATCGGAAAGATCATCACTAAAATTTTCAAATAACATTTTAATGAGTTTATAAATTGCTCATTAAATAAAAATAAAAGGTAAATAGTAAGTTACTATTTACCTTTATAATATAAGCCTGTAAATAATGATTACACAATCATTTATTCCACGCTTTTAAAACTTCAGTGTTTTACACTTGTTCTTTAATATATTTTGCCACTTTTTCTTCAAGATCATCCAGATTAAAAGGCTTTGAAATATAATCATCCGCCAAAGCTTCCGAAGCCAAAGCAGCAATATTATTATTTGCTGTCATATAGATCACCGGAATATGCTTAAATTCTGCATTGTTTTTCAGGATTTTGGTAGCTTCCACTCCTCCGATCTTCGGAATCCAGTTATCCATTAAAATAACATCGGGTTTACACTCCCCTACTTTTTCAAGAATATCGTGTGAAGTCTCCGAGATCTTGACATCGTAGCCATTTTCTTCAAAGATGATGGTAACTACCTCTAAAATAGCAACATCATCATCAAATATTAAAATCTTTTTATTCTCCATATTTTTAAGTTTAATTCATTCGATATATTACAACTGATTGATATCATTTGCTAAACTATCCGGTCTTATGATGAGATCATAATCAATTTCTTCCATAGCATGTTTAGGCATATAATCAACTTCCGCTGTTTCAGGATCCTGGATCCATACTTTTCCTTTATACTTTTTTATATAGCTCAATCCTTCAGTTCCATCAGCATTAGCACCCGATAAAAGAATTCCAATCATATCTTTTCCATAAATTTCCGCTGCACTTCTAAAAGTAACATCAATGGAAGGACGGGAATAATTCATTTTCTCCGAGCTGTCCAATGACATATATTTCTTGCTTTCAAACAACAAATGGTAGTCTGCAGGAACAATATATATGGTATTATTCTGAATCTCGGTTTTATCCTCAACCTCAACAACCGGTTTTCTTGTAAATTGCTCCAGCAAGGTACGCAAAATATCACCGGATTGCGCTTTACGATGAACAACCAGTACAATGGGGATATCTAGAGTATCATCTAGGTTTTTGATCATTTTAATAATGACCTGTAAACTTCCTGCTGATCCTCCGATAACAATTAATTCTATGGTATCCTGTGATTCCAATCTCTAAATTTATTTAATGATGATCAATTTTTTTCCAGATTTTCTGTTCCTCGACCTGATGATAGTTCTTTTCAATGGTAGAAAACCTAAGCGTTTCTTTTGCTCCCAGTGCAAGAAATCCCAAATTTTCCAAACTGTTATCAAACAGATTGAAAACTCTTTCCTGCAATTCCCTGTCAAAATAAATCAAAACATTTCTACAAATAATCAACTGAAAGCTGTTGAAAGAGCTGTCCGAAACCAAATTATGGGTAGACAAAATGAGTTTTTCCTGTAAACTTTTGTCAAACCTCACACTATCATAATTCGCGGTATAATACGTAGAAAAATCTTTAACTCCTCCCGAAAGCATATAATTCTCAGAATACTGTTTCATCTGCTGCAATGGGAAAACACCTGCTCTTGCCGTTTCCAAGACAGAGGGATTCAAGTCTGTACCATAAATAAGAGATTTATGATAGAGCCCTGCTTCTTTCAGCAAAATGGCTATAGAATAAGCTTCCTCTCCTGTTGAGCATCCGGCAATCCATATTCTGATCAGCGGATAGGTTCCAAGCTGGGGTAATATGTTTTCTCTTAAAGCTTTAAAAAAAAGAGGATCTCTGAACATTTCTGTAACGTTTACGGTAACTTCTTCCACAAAACGTGTTATATACTCAGGATCATTCATGATTGTATATCTGAGTTCGGCGAAGCTGGTAAACCTGTCCAAGAGACATATCCTGTTCATTCTTCTTTTAAGAGAAGCTCTGCTGTAACCCGAAAAATCATAGCCATACATCTCATAGACATCATGAATGAGGTATTCTACTTCCTGATCTTTTATGATATTCGGTTCTAGCATCTAGGTAAGTTTTTCTATCGCAGTTAGTAAAAGATCTACATCAATCGGCTTCGAGATATAGTCATTTGCTCCCACTTCAATACACTTCTGACGGTCTTCAGGCATTGCCTGTGCAGTCACAGCAATAATGGGAATATCTTTGATCTCAGAAGTATTTCTTATGATTCTCACTCCTTCATAGCCATCTATTTCGGGCATCATCATATCCATCAAAATAACAGAAAAATCGTATTCAGACTTCATAATATCCAAAGCTTCCTGAACCATTGTGCAGGTTTCTACGGCATAGCCACGTGCTTTAAGGGTTAGTTTTAAAGCAAATATATTACGTGGATCATCATCCACTATTAAAATTTTCTTGTTCATCAGAATTTTATCTGTTTAACTTTCATACAGCCATACACGCAGTAATGACAAAAGCTGATCAATATCTACCGGTTTGGAAATATAATCTGAAGCACCTGCATTAAGACATTTTTCACGGTCTCCAATCATCGATTTAGCAGTCACTGCGATAATAGGCAACTTTTTGAATGCCGGTATTTTCCTGATTTCCATGATAGATTCATAACCATCCATTTCAGGCATCATCATATCCATCAAAATAACATCTATATCAGGATTGTCACGAAGCTGCTGAAGGGCATGTTTTCCGTCCATAGCTACAATAACATCCACTTTATATTTTTCCAGCGCTTTAGTCAAAGAAAAAATATTTCTTACATCATCATCCGTGACGAGAACTTTTTTTCCACTTAACACTTCTGTAAGAGATCCTAAAACTCTTCCTCTGGTATTCTCAATAGAACTGTTTTTCTCTTCTACCAAATGTAAAAATAATCCTACCTCATCTAAGATTCTCTGGTAAGAGTGTGCTGTTTTTACAACAATAGAATCAGCATATTGCTTGATTTTCAGTTCTTCTTCCTTTGATAAATTATGTTCTGTAAAAATAATAATCGGAAGATTTTCCAGCCCCTCATAACTTTTTATGGATTCTATTACCTGGTATTTGTTTCCTTTTAAATCTCCGATATCCAGAATCACGCAATCAACATGATTGGAAGTCAACGCATTTACACTGTCCTCCACATTATGCTCTACAGATAAGGAAATATTAAAATTACTCAGATAATAAGACAATGCACTGGCATGTTTGGCATTTTCCTCTACGATGAGAACTTTTTGAGGACCTTTTTTTAAAGCATCTTCGATTTTTCTAAATACATCGGTCATTTTATCAAGAGCTACCGGCTTGCTGATGAAATCGACCGCACCTTTCAGGAGGCTTTCTTTTTTAACATGCAGAACAGACATCATATGTACCGGAATATGTTTGGTGTCTGTATGAGATTTTAGCTCATCCATAACCTTCCATCCGTCTTTTACAGGAAGCTGAACATCCAATAAAATGGCATGTGGCTGAAACTTCTGAGCAGCTGAAGGCCCATGGTCTCCTCTTACCACAACAACTGCTTTGTAATCCTGTAAATGGGCATATTTCAATAAAGCTTTCGCAAAATTGATATCATCTTCGATAATCAGAATTACTTTGTCCCCATCCTTAATATTTTCTCTGTCATCCTCAACATCTTCCGGAATTTCCAGCTTATTTACCTGTGACGTGTCTATTCCTGTTTCATCAAGTATATGTTGAATTTCTTCAACGTCCTCACGGATAATTTCTACCAGATTATTTTCTGTTTCAATTAGTCTGTTTTCAGCGATGGCATTTACCGGAATAATAAAGCTGAATTCACTTCCTTTATTAAGCTCACTCTGCAAGATAAGTTCACCTCCAAGAAGTTTTGCGATTTCGCGGCTTATTGATAGTCCTAATCCGGTGCCTCCGAATTTTCTTTTTGTAGATCCATCCGCCTGTTGGAATGCCTCAAAGATAATTTTCTGCTTATCTTTTGCGATCCCTACTCCTGTATCTTTCACCGAGAAAATGATAAACCCGGGCTTTTCAGAATGGTTTCTGATATGTAAATCAATACTTCCCTGGGTTGTAAATTTTAAAGCATTGGACAACAGATTTCTTAATACCTGATCGATACGAAGGCGGTCTCCCTCAATAATCTTTTGAACATCGGGTTCAATCTGAATTTTAAACGGAAGACGTTTTTCCTGAAATACCGGATTGAAAAGATTTTTTAAATCTTTAACCACATCTTCAATATATACATCCTGATACTCAAGAGTCATCTTACCGGATTCTATTTTAGCTAAATCAAGAATTTCATCAATCAAGGTTAATAAACTTGTTCCCGAACTCTGAATAACCTTCGCTGATTCTACCTGGTCTTCATTGAGGTTTTTATCCGGATTTTCAGCCATTAATCTTGATAAAAGGAGGATCGAATTCAGAGGAGTACGCAATTCATGTGACATATTCGCCAAGAACTCAGATTTGTACTTGGTGCTTAAAGCCAACTCCTCTACTTTTTTCTGAATTTCATTATTACGTTCTGCAATCAGATGATTTTTTTCTTCCAGCAATCTTGAGCGTTCTTCCAGCTCGACATTTGCCTGCATCAGTTCTTCCTGCTGTACTTTTAATTCCTCTTCCGAAGCCTGAAGTTTCTGAGTCTGTGCTTCCAATTCCGTATTCAGATTCTCCAGCTCGGAATGCTGAACCATAAGCTCTTCAGACTGAGCCTGGGTTTCTTCCAACAGCTGTTGTTCTTTCTCTCTCCCTTTCGCTGCATTTAAAGCAATTCCGATATTGATGCAACATTCCTCAAAATAAGTAATTCTATCCTCTTCAAAATTAGAAGTAGATCCAAGCTCCAAAATACCTATTATATGACCGTCTGCAAAAATAGGGAGCAATATAATTCCGTAGATTTTGATGGTACTGCTGGCGAAAGTTACGACAAAATCATCTTCGTGAAGATTGTTATAAACCTGAGTTTTGGAGGTAATAAAAGCTTGGCCAACCATTCCTTCTCCGGGCTCGAAGCTTTTTTTCATGTTGGCTTCCAATCCAAATGCATTGTTAAGCTTTAAAGCTCCTTCGTCATACAAATACAAAGAACCATTGATACATTTTCCATACTCTATCAACTGCTTTAAAGCTCTATTGGAGACTTCTTTCACCGATTTGTTTCCAACAAGAGATTCATTGAGCAAAGCAAGCCCCTTCTGTCTCCAGTCACTTTTATTAATTTTTTCAAAAGAATTTTTTAGAGATTCTGTCATATAATTAAGAGATTCTGCAAGATCTCCAAGGTCTCCTCCTGCATTATCAATAACTTTTTCGGTATAATTACCATTAGCTACTCTATTGGCAATCTTTTGGATAGCACTTACACGGCGTGTCATTTCCTGATCTTTCTCCTTGAGCATTCTTTCCAGCTTATCTCTTTTGATAAGATCTGCTCTCATTTTAATATAGAAGAATGTAGTAACCACCACAGCGGCTATAGCGGAAAAAAGAATAAAAAGAACCGTGGTATTGGATGAACGGTTTAAGTCTTTATTTTTAATTTCAAGCTGACTTTCTTCATACTGTACAAAATCATTGACAATTTTACGGCACTGATCCATATAATCTTTCCCAGTAACAATTTGCTGCTGAGTCATGATACTGCCTCTTCGTCTCTGCTCAACCAGATATTTCAGATTATCTGTTACCTGATTAACTGAAACTTTTAAACTTTTAAGTCTTTCCAGCTGGTTCTTATCATCCAGCCCCAAAGATTCTGCACGAACCATAGCTTTAGGATATTCTCTCATCCCACGTTTGTAAGGTTCAAGAAAATCTTCTCTTCCGGTTAGCTGATATCCACGGTTTCCGGTTTCTGCATCCAGTAAAGATACCAGAACATCTTTCACTGCTGTTATTGCAAGCCTGCTTTTAGAAAGATTTTCACGATGATTCATCTGTTTCTGGATGCTCCAGTAGGAAGCCATTGAACTGGCTATTAAAATCAACAATGAAAGGCCTATTCCAAACTGGAGATTTCGTATAATTTTTTTTGGCATACAACTAATTTAATGGTAAGGTGAAATAAAAGGTAGACCCCTCATTTAAAACGCTTGAAACCCCTACAGTTCCATGATGTTGTTTAATGATTTCAGAACAGATAAACAATCCTATTCCCATTCCCTGAAATTGCAGTGAAGATTCTTCCACGCGATAAAACTTTTTAAATACGGCATCCTGTTTAAAGTCCGGAATACCGATTCCAAAGTCGGTTACATTCACTCTCACTTCCTGCGCTTCTTCATCTACAAAAGTGGTAATAATCACCTGATTGTTATGAGGAGAATATTTGATTGCATTCGTCAGGAAATTGATCAGTACCTGCTCTATACGAATTTCATCCAGAGGAATTAAAATATCCGGCTTCATCCCCTGACGTTCGATCTTCACTGTTCGTTCCTCATGGGTCTGTTGTATGGTCTCAATAGCATTACTGATAACACTTTCAAGATTTACCGGTTTTTTATTAATCTTTAATTTTCCGTTTTCAATTTTGGAAACATCCAGCAGATCCGTAATGAGAGCATTCAATTTTTCAATCTGGCCCTGGAGTTTAGTCACAAATCCCGCTTCCGAACTGTCTTTATCAAGCTTCAGTTTTCTTTCCAAAAGCTGTACATAAGCTTTGATACTGGTTAAAGGAGTTTTTAATTCGTGACTTGCAATACTCAGGAATTCATCTTTCTCTTTTTCTATCTTCTTCTGATCATCAATATCCGTAAAAGTTCCGACCCAATTTTTAATACGGTCTTCCTCATACACCGGAGTTACTCTCAACAAATGATAACGATAATCAAGACAAATAATATTTTTAATTCTAACCTCCAATTCAAGAGCTTTTCCTTTTCTTTTACATCTTTCAAATTCTTCTCTAATATCCGCATCATCAGGATGACTTTCAGGAAAATCCTGTTCGTTTTTTGAATACTGGTACCATTTACCATTCACAAAATCAACAATTCCGTCCTCATTAAGTGTAAAAGCAATCTGGGGAAGCGATTCAAGCATCAAATGAAAATGATCGATCTGAGATTTCATCGTGACCTGCGATTCCCGTCTTCCTTTCACTTCCAGCTCAAGATTCTGTTGCGTTTTTTTCATCGCAATATTCTGCTCCTGGAGATTATAGAAAGTTTTTACTTTAAGCAAAAGTATTTCCGGATCTACGGGCTTTGTCACATAGTCTTTGGCTCCAGATGCATAACCACGCGTGATGAATTTTTTATCCGTATTTACAGCAGACAGAAAAATAATGGGAATGTCTTTTGTCTTACTATATCCCGACAACGATTCTGCAACTTCAAAACCATCCATATCCGGCATCTGAACATCCAAAATAATTAAGGCATAGTCATTTTTTAGAGCTTTACCCAATGCCTCTTCACCAGAACCGGCTGTTTCCACTTTGAAATCCTTAGATTCAAGTAATTTTTGTAGAGAATACAGGTTACTTTGATTGTCATCAACAATTAAAATCATAGAAGTTAGAATGAATTATAAGTTACGCGTAGTTTGGTCTCAAAAATACTTACAATATTTTAAAAAACGGTAATTTTTCAAGGATTATCCAAGGCTTTACATTTATTATTTTCTATCGTTAAAAAACATCATTATTAAATTCCTTTGCATTGTTGATCCTACCGCATGAAGAATGAAAAAAACTTGATTAAAACACAAAGAATGATTCAAAAATCTGAATAATCCAAACTTTATCATTTGCTTATTTTATACTGATTTCTATTAATCATTTGTGTAAAAAACAGCACCAAAACGTCCGGTTGTTCTTAAATATTTATTCATTAGATTTACGTTATGAAAGGAAAAATTATTGATAAGGTAGCCCTGATCAGCATTTCGGATAAAAAAGTTCTCACTGCACTTTCTAAATCGAAATCAAAACTTTATTTACCGGGTGGCAAAAGAGAACCCAATGAATCTGATATCGAATGCCTGAAAAGGGAAATCAAGGAAGAACTGAACGTAGAAATCAAAGAAGATTCGATCCGTTATTTTGATACCTTTGAAGCTCCAGCTGATGGTAAAAATGAAGATATTCTGGTAAAAATGACGTGTTATTTTGCAGATTATTCAGGTACACTTGAAGCTTCAAGTGAGATAGAATCTTTTGAATGGATTGGCTTTGAAGACCGTCATAGAACATCAGCAGTTGTAGCTCTTATACTAGACCGCTTAAAAGCTTTAAATCTGATCAGCTCTTTTTAACTACTATTTTTCCAAGCTTATTTAATCTTCCAAACTGACCGACATTATTTTTCTTTACATATTACCATAAAACAGCCTGCAATTGACTGTAGTTTTTAATATTCATATATTATTACAAACATCCCTGAAATAGTTACTTTCAAATGTGTATTTCTTTTTGATTCATAATGATTGAGATCATATTTTTTATAATAATTCTTCCCGAATTTAGAGTTAAAAATTATTTGTAAAACTCATATTTAGATTATTATGAAAAAGAATTTTTTTGACAAGTTTGCAGATCAGGCTGCATACTTTGCAGGAAGCCCGGCTGCGTTTATCGGGGCCAGTGTACTGGTAATTATATGGGCTGTTACGGGACCGTTTTTTAAATTTTCCGAAGTTTGGCAAATGGTCATCAATACGGGAACAACCATTGTCACCTTCCTTATGGTATTTCTGATTCAGAAGGCCCAAAATAAAGATTCAAAAGCCATTCAGATTAAATTAAATGAACTTGTTGCGGCACACGAAAACGCTAACAACCGTATTGTGGATATAGAAGATCTAACGGAAGAGGAACTGGATGAGATTCATAAATTTTATGAAAATCTGAGAAATTCCCGCAGTACAAATTCCTCTGAAAAAGAATAAATATGGTCTGAAAGTAAGAGATCTATACTCACAAGAAAAGTTTACTTTTATCATTCATACTTTTTACATTATCCCCCTCTTTTTAAGAGGGGGATTTTAAACATAAATAAAAGTAAATTCATTACTGTGTAATGAAAGATTTTAATCCAGAGGTTTTCTCCCCGTAATAATATTATATAAAACCACAATTATGGCAATTACCAGTAATATATGTACCAAATATCCCGTACTTATCCCCGGTATTACCCCTAACATACCTAAAAGCCATACAGCAATACAAATGACCGCGACTAACCATAATATACTTCTCATAACTGTAAATTTTTAAATTATACATTTACTGTCTGCATATTTTATGCCTTTTTTCTATGCAAAGCTTATGAAATCATGTTTTAATGCAAAACGTGTTTCAACATTTTTTTAGATATTATTTCTTTTCGGCCTTAGTATCAATCTGATGGAAGGATATTGGTGATAAAAAGTCTTAGCCAATAGAATACTAACCGAATTTTATTACGAAAGCCTACCAAAGGTATGATATGTATAAAAAGCCCAGCTAAAAATCCTTTAAAAGAAAATTCGGGAGGTCTACTACAGCATTGAATTTTGAGATAATTGCCATACTCCCCTGATCCTTATATTTAAAAGGAACTAAAATCTTTTCATCTTCAATTCCCTTCAAACTTTTCCCTTGCTGAATTGCTACCTGTGCCAACTGAGGCAAATCCACCGCCCACAATGACAACGTGCTTTTTCATATGTAATGAATGAATAAATATGTGATTATAAATAATCCTTTTAGAAGTTACCTAAAAATACAACAGGTTAATTTTACTCATTATGACTCGAGTTATAATTGCAGCAACCCTTATTTTTTTAGATCATCCATCATTTGCTTAGACCTTATTCAACTATAGAATTTGGCTTATTTTTTGATGTACGCTACACTAATTTTACTAAAACTTATTACTTATCTAAAAATGTAAGAATATGATTATCAGTGAAGATCTTTTAATAGCTTTCGGCGGCGAATACGAGACCTATCCTGCTAATACAGTCATATTTAGTGAAGGAAGCCAGCCGAAGTATTATTTTCAAATTGTGAATGGTAATGTTGAATTAAACAATTACCATGAAGATGGAAAAGAATTTACCCAAAATATTCTTTCAGACGGTCAAAGTTTTGGTGAATCTCTCCTGTTTGGGGATCAACCTTATCCTATGAACGCTATAGCCACTACAGAGTGCTACATTCTGAAACTTTCAAAATCAGATTTCCTTACCCTGATCAGTCAAAATAAAGAAGTTGCTTCCAATATG
Source organism: Candidatus Chryseobacterium colombiense (assembly GCA_029203185.1). Taxonomy (NCBI): domain Bacteria; kingdom Pseudomonadati; phylum Bacteroidota; class Flavobacteriia; order Flavobacteriales; family Weeksellaceae; genus Chryseobacterium; species Candidatus Chryseobacterium colombiense. The sequence continues at coordinate 1,570,770 of CP119310.1, forward strand.
TTTAAATGCCTATCAGACAGGCTGTATTATAAATATCTTATGCTGTTTAGCATTACATCTGCGAATCCTACATATAAAATCAGAGCACTCATGGATTATGTAAAGGGATATAATTCTTCTGCCATTCCCCAACATTCATTTCAGGTTCCTTTTACCCGCCGTCAAATGGCTAACTTGACAGGTCTAAGAATAGAAACGGTGATCCGAACGATTAAGAAAATGGAAAAGGAAAAGATTTTAAAAATAGAAAACAGAAAAATATATTATTAGTACAATCTATTCTTTTTTAATCCCAACAGAAACCGCCATGGTATTAACATAAATATTGGCTCTCCAATTAATTTTTTTAACCACATCAACTTCACCCTGGATCAAAAATCCAGAAACCCATTTACCAATGTTTTCCACTGAATTTTTGAAATGCCGATCATTCCGCCTGCGGCAATCAAGAGATTTCTTGCTTTGTCCATAAATTCTGCATCAAGATTAGGCGTTTCATTTCTGCCGTAAATTCCGGCCCGAATAAAATCTCTTCCTTTAAAGATCCCAAATGTAGAGGTAGCTTCATCGGAATAAAAATGTACAATATGTTCTGAAGTTTTATCCTGTGGATTTTTTGAAGGTCTGCATGTCATTATTACAAAATCAAGACAAATACCATGGGTACGTTCTTCAAACACATCTGTAATCTCTACCCAGTCGAAACCTTTGGCTTCAACCGTTCCCGGCCCCGGAATATCTATCCTTATATAATCTCCAATTAATGGATACCGATCAACCATTTTCCCTTCTGAATCGAACAGTTTAAAATCGGCAAAGCTTTCTCCACAATAGCTTTTCCAATTGTTTATCAACATAAACCTTTCTTTTAATCGATTGAATGCTTCATGCACTTCTTCCGGATTAATATAGTTTTTCTTAGCCTCCGTATCATGAAAGCTTCCTTTCTCCTGAACAGGCACTCCAAAAATTTCTTTAGGTTTCATACTGTATCATTTTTAGTTTTCATCGTAGGTCTTATCTATCGGTTTAGATTCCTGAGAACTTTTTTCTAAGTTCAAAAACACATATTTGTTAGCCGTTGATAATCAAGCCTCCGTTTGGATGAAGAACCTGCCCTGTGATCTGAGCTGCTCCTTCGGACGCCAGAAATAAAAAGCTTTCTACTACTTCTTCCGGTGTCGCATTTCTCTTAAAAGGAGGTTTTCCGGGATCTTCTTCTTTTTCATCAAAAGTTTCCTTGGTAAGCGGTGTTGCCACAGGTCCGGGTGCAACGGCATTTACTCTTATTCCTTTTGGTTTTGCCTGTAATGCCAGAGACCGGGTAAAAGAAACGATTGCCCCTTTTGTTGCCGCATAATCAAGTAATTCCGGATGTCCTTGGTAAGCTACCGCCGAAGTTGTATTGATAATACAATCACCTTCTTTTAAATACGGGAATATCACTTTTGTCAGTAAGATCATCCCAATGATATTGGTATCAAATGTTTTCCGGATATTTTTCTCTTCCAGATCGTGAATATGCTCTGCCGGAAACTGAGTTCCTGCATTATTGATCAGAATATTAATTTTACCCCATTCAGAAATTAGTTTTCTTACCGTCTCTTCACAAAATTCATAATCATTGATATCTCCTGAAAATAAAATGCATTTTCTTCCTAAGGCTTCAATTTCCATTTTTACTTTTTCAGCACCTTCGTCATCTTCATGATAAATAATGGCCACATCGGCACCTTCTTTTGCAAAAAGTAATGCTACTGCTTTTCCAATTCCACTGTCGGCTCCTGTAATAAGAACCGATTTGTTAGCTAACTTTAATTCTCGCATTTCCATTTGTTTTCAATTGTAATCTTGATTGTATTTTTACTGATTTGTGTTTTAAAGCACCCCAAAATGAATTCAATGTAATATAATTGGGCATTCAGGGCTTGGGTTTTGGGGTGCAGTTCCAACTTTCCAGTATGAAATTGTTCTATACTTTAAGCGTTTCTTTCAAGTTCCAGCTCCCACACTCTGTGCTTAGCGATTGCAATGATGAATTTTTCGGCACCCTTTTTATCTTCCCACGTAATAATTGCAGAATCTTCATGGGCTCTTGTTCCCACATTACTGCTTAGGTACAAAGGTTCAGTTCCTTCATCAAAGTAAATCGCCTTGCAATGTTTATAGGCTTCATTGATGAAATGCAGTACCAGATGCTTGTTTTCCGGAATTAATAATTCTTTGACAGCATCTTCTCCTCCCGCTATATACAAAGCATCAAAGCAAACACTTGCCGTACTCGTCAACGAATGCTTGGCAATCCAAGTAGAGCCGTCACTTGTTCTTAAAGGAGCCAAACTAGGGGCTATAAGTTCCACTGTCGCTCCTTTTTCTTCCAGTTTTATTTTTACATCATTGCTTGCTTGTACATTTACACCACCAGCAACAATAAAACCAATTTTTCTGCCTTTAATAGTATCTTTAATGGTATTCTGCATACTCAAAGCTCCCGAAATTTTTACTTTAGGTTCTTTTTCTTCACTCTGCAGATCAATAGGATTGGCATCCGCCGGAAGGCTCTGGTTCGGAAATTCCAGCTCTTTAACCTCAACTCCTATTTTTTCTGCTACCCGCCATGCCAAAAATTTATCTATATACACTAATTGTCCTACCAATCTTTCTCTAATTTCCGGGATTGTTACTTTTGACAATTCAAAAATAAGTGCATTCTGAAGGTGTATTTTTTCTGGAGTTGACTGGCTATTGTAGAATAATTTTGCCTGTGAATAATGATCTACAAAACTTTTGCTTCTCTCCCGAACTTTTTTTCCTGAAACTCTTTCCTCCTGAGAAGTGAAGCCACCTTCTTTCATCATTGCCTGAAACGGGCAGCCTCCTCCTATAGAATTGGGTTCGTAGCTCACTTTTCCTTTTACTATCTGTTGTCTCATGTGCCCATCACGCTGGTTATTATGGACAGTATTAATTGACCTGTTAATAGGAATTTCATGAAAATTGGGTGAGCCTAATCTTGACAACTGGGTATCTGTATAAGAAAACAGTCTTCCCTGTAAGAGTGGATCATTGGTAAAATCAATCCCGGGAACAAGATCTCCCGGATGAAATGCTACCTGCTCTGTCTCTGCAAAAAAGTTATCCGGATTTTTATTCAGTGTTAAAGTTCCGATAATTTCTACCGGAACAATTTCTTCAGGTACAATTTTCGTTGGATCCAGGAGGTCGAAATCAAATTTATGCTCATCTTTCTCTGGAATCAACTGTACTCCGAGATCCCATTCGGGAAATACTCCTTTTTCTATAGATTCCCAAAGATCACGCTTATGAAAATCAGGATCTACCCCCGAAATTCTTTGAGCTTCATCCCAAGCGACGGAATGTACTCCCAATTTTGGTTTAAAATGGAATTTAACAAAATGTACTTTTCCTTCTTCATTGATAAATTTAAAGGAATGAACTCCAAAACCTTCCATTCTGCTGAAACTTCTGGGAATTGCTCGGTCACTCATCAACCACATGATCATATGCATACTTTCAGGCATTAATGAGATAAAATCCCAGAATGTATCGTGAGCGGAAGCCGCCTGCGGAATTTCATTGTCAGGTTCCGGTTTTACAGCATGTACAAGATCCGGAAATTTGATAGCATCCTGAATAAAGAATACAGGCATATTATTTCCCACCAGATCATAATTTCCTTCTTCTGTATAGAATTTAATGGCAAAACCACGTACATCTCTTGCCAGATCTGTACTTCCTCTGCTTCCCGCCACAGTAGAAAATCTTACAAAAACAGGCGTTTCTTTTCCTTCTTCAGTCAAAAATTTAGCTTTTGTATATTGAGCAAGGCTTTTATTAAGCTTAAATACTCCGTGTGCACCGGATCCTCTTGCGTGTACTACTCTTTCAGGAATTCTTTCGTGATCAAAATGGGTTATTTTTTCTCTCAAGATAAAATCTTCGAGTAAGGTAGGACCTCTGTCTCCAGCTTTTAAAGAATCCTGATTGTTATTGATCTTGAGTCCCTGATTGGTGGTCAGCTTTTCATTTTCATTCAGGGTACTGTGTATTTTCAGCTGATCTGTTTTCTCGTTGATATTCTTGTTTCTTTTCATATCTATTACTTTTATTGTTTGATGTTTCTATTTAAAATTTTATTCCCAAATCACATTTGTTCAATGTTGTTTCTTTCCAAAGTGTCCAGTAATCTGCTTAGGCATTCTTCTTCTTTTAAGACTTTATTATAAGCGGTTTTAGCGTAGAGAATAAAGGAAGAACCTTTAGCTGAAGTTTCTTCGATCATATTTATTATGGTATCACGGTTATTATCTTTTATATGAAATACATATTCTTCTATATAGGTATCGATCAGTTTTCTGAGCACTTCGGATCCTGTGTTCTTTTTTATCTTTTCTAAAGATCTTATCAGAAAAGCCGCTCCATAAGAACTTCCTTCTTCGGAAGAAACAATTTCATTTTCGGAATAGTTATTTTTATAATGCAATACAGTAGATTTCAATGGATCATTTTCTCTCATCTTTATATTTATCGGTTTTCGGATATATGTATAAATTTGTCAAAATAATGCATATCTTCTTCGTCTTTAAAAGACATATAAAACATGGTTTTTATCGGTTCTTTTTTCCCTATACTTCCCAACGAGTCAAACTGTGCAATAAGTGCCTGAATATTTTCCAGATCAGCACCTTCTTCAATTACAAATACTAAAAAAATATTATGATCAATCTCTTTTGCATATATTGAAGCCCCCTCATTAAACAGTCTTCCATTGTGGGGAATTTTGATAAAGCATTGTTGCTTTAGTGTCTTTAAAATTTTCTTAGAATTCATAATTGTTAATGTTAAAAAGCCATATAGATCGCCTCTATATGGCTTTACTATATCTAATGGTGTATTAATTTTCCTGCTCTGCGTCAAAATTGATCAATGTCTCTGCGATCTCTGTAAGATCCTCATCGGTCTCTTCTTCTTCCTGCAGTGTTTTTTCCAGGAGATCCGCAGCTTTATCATGCCCCATGGTGATTGCCAGCTGAGCCAATCCTCCGTAAGTAGCTATTTCATAATGCTCTACTTTTTGGGCAGCAATAATGAGGGCTGCATCTCTTGTCATGGAACCGTCTTCAGTGGATTTTATGATCTCTTCTCCTTCTTTGATGATTCCTTTAATTGCTTCGCATTCCTTTTTCTCAGGTTTTTCATCTATCAGTTTAAAAACCTTTTCTAATCTGCTGATGTGTTTTTTGGTCTGTAACTGATGGTCTTCAAATGCATCTTTAAGCTCTTCGGTCGTTGCTGCCTCCTGCATTTTTTCCAGCGCATCAACGATTGCATTTTCTGCATAGTAAATATCCTTAAGCGCGGATACAAAAAACTTATGAAGGGGAGCATTTTTCATCTCCTTTGCATCTACAGACGCATTATCTACTGACATATTTTTTTTCTCTGCGACAGCTGATGTACTGCTGTTATTATTTTCTGCTGTTTTTGCCATGATGTGAGTGGTGTTTAAAAATGAATAAAAAGATTACCCCTTTATTTTTCTATTGATAAAGAGGCAATCATTGAAAAAAGAATTATGAATTTCGTCTGCCTCCAAATCCGGATCTACCCGAACCTGAAGATCTGCCACCTCCGTGAGAAGCCTGGCCTCCCATACGGGCGATTCTTGTACGCTCTGCTTTACTCATGGAAGCAAAACCTCTTTTTGATGTTCCTGAGCCGGAATTAGAGCTTCTACCTGAACCGCTGCTGCTTCCGGATCTTGAACCTGAACCTGAATTGCTTCTGCTATTTCCTGAACCAGATCTGCCTGAATTTGAACTTGAAGATCTTCCGTCGCTATTTCTGCTGCCTCTCGGCCTTCCCGGATTGTCATGTCTATGGTCATAATTGTCGTCTGATGAACCTGATGAAGACCTTCCTCTTCCTCCTGATCTTGAACCCGAACCGGAACCTGATCTGCCAGAATTTGAACTGGAGTTTCTTCCTGATCCGCTACGGGAACCGCCTCTACCGCTTTCAGAAGTGAATCTTCCCTGGCTGTCTCTTTGCTGGTTACCATTATTACTTCTGCTTCTTCCTTGGCCTCTGTTTTCATCATCGTAATCATCATCGTCATAGTCTTCATCATCATAATCATCGTCATCGTCGTTATTATAATCATCATCGTTATTATCGTAACTATTTTCATAGTCATCATCGAAATAATCTTCATATTCTGAGAAATCATCATCATACTCTTCATCTCTCGATGCATCGTTATAACCATGATCATAACCTAATTGGTATACTTCTTCAAGATTGCTGGATGAATTCCCTCTTGAATTACGATTTTTTGAATTTCTAGTGTTCATAACTGAATTTTTTGTAATTAATATTAAGTGATGGCTATTGCTGGCCGTGACTAGTATTAGACAGCAATCAGTTTAGTTTTAATGGATATTGAATGCCGAAGCAACGCTTCGTAAATGATCCCTCTCTTAAGAGGTTTAGAATAATTTGTAAATCAAATGTACAGCTTAGTAATCCACTAATTTATGACCTCAGTCATATTGAATTTTATTTGTACAATTTTTTACTTTAACCTTATCTTTCAAGGATTTTTGTTTCTAAACCCTATCGGGCTGTATGTTAGTTAGAGCATCCTGAACAGGAATTTTATCGTTTAAGGTATCAGAAGCAATAATTGTATCCTGAAGTGACGAATTCCTATACTCAGCCTGTTTTTTACAGCTCAAAAGTACACCTCCCAGTGCACATGAGAATAATACAATAGATTTCATAATTTTAAATTTTGTGATGTGATTTCAAATTTAGAACATTCTTTTTCCCCTCTGTTATGATCTTAATCATAATGGATAAAAAATAAATTATTTGTAAATTCTAAAACCAAATCAATTGAAGAAGAACTCTATTTTTAAAATGTTTAGTATTTCTGATATAAATGACGGAATAACAAAAAACAAAAAATCCCCACTTCATTTGTGGGGATTTTTTATCTGGAAAAGAACAAATCAGCTTCAGCTTTTCTTCTCCGTATGAGTCCGTTTAAAAGTTTGCCGCCTGCGGTAATGTATTTAGAAATAAACCATTCTCTAATTGTTTCCGGATCGGCTTTTTTATTAATCAAAGAAAAGAGGGTGTCAGATCCTCCTGTATTATAGGTATGAGATACAAGAGCATCAAATTGATTTTGGGTAAGTAATACTTTAATTTTATTATTGACAATCTTTTCATAGGTTGGTAAAATGGATGAAAATAGCTCTACACCTTTTTCTTTACTAATTGGCGGGTCTTTCAAGGTTACTTTTTTACCACCCGGATAATAAGTATTTCCATAGCCTATTGTGGGAATTCCGGCTGAATCCAGATAGGGTTTAGAACTGAAACCTTCAAATGATACAATCAGATTTATTCCTTTTTGTGATGTTTTCATTTTCTAAAATATTTATAGGTGAAGAAAGCCAGGATTAAAATAATGGCAATAAGTGTAATGACGATCCAGGCTCCGGCTTGAAATCCATTCGACTGTATTTTTTTTATATCCTGAGATATAGCTGAAGAAATTTCTTTATTTGTTTCTTTTGAAACAACATTTTTAGCTATATCCTGAACTTTATTAACAGATTCACTTTTTTTACTTTCCGATTGGTTATGATCAGACTTTATATAATGATTACTGATCGAATATTCTGCACTTCCCATGATGGAAATACTCTGAATGGTATCGTTTCCAATAACATTATGAAAAACAAACGGATTGGATGCATCAGATTTTCCTTTAATCAATATTTGTCCAGATGTTTCATTCTTCTTTTCATTCAGCAATACATCGGCAGATGAATTCTGAACTAATTTTAAGTTCTGTACACTCAAAGAATCAACTTTTACTTTTGCCGTTTCTTTTTTATCTTCTTGGTAGCTGGTTGTTATTTTATGTTTACTTCTGCAGCCCAATATAAGGCTGCTCAAAAATAGCAACAGTATAATTTTCTCTTTCATAGGTTTTGTTTTTTGAAATTAAAAGAATGTAAATCCCCTATTATCGAAGTTTTTCCGACTTCTTAAAGAATCCAGATTTTTATGAGAATATCTTATCTTCCTTTACATATTCTTTTTTGATGCTTTCTAGCAACATCTCTAAGCTGACCCTGTAATCTGGTGCTTTTGATGCAATGGTTTTTAAGCTTACATCCTGTATGACGTTCATAATATTAGAACCGGTAAGTTCGTATCGTGTGGCAACTTCTTCTAAATTAATATCTTCAAGCTGTAATTGTTCAGGCAAATTGTGCTGCCAAATGCGCAAACGTTCTTCCTTCTTTGGATTATTGAATTTTATGCAGCTATGAAAACGTCTTGTAAAAGCTTTATCCATATTATTTTTAAAGTTGGAAGCCAAAATAATAAGCCCCGAAAATGTTTCTATTCTTTGTAGCAAATAAGAAACTTCCTGATTGGCATATTTATCATGAGCATCCCGCACATTGGTTCGTTTTCCGAAAATAGCATCCGCTTCATCAAAAAATAAAATCCAGTTCTTATTTTCCGCTTTGTCGAATAATTTTGCCAACTGTTTTTCTGTTTCCCCAATATATTTCGAGACCAGCATAGAAACATCGACCCTGAAAACAGGACGTTTTGTATACTTTCCTAAAAGACTGGCTGCAAGAGTTTTCCCCGTTCCCGGATCTCCGTAAAACAATACTCTAAAACCAGGTTTAAGTTTTTTCTGCATCCCCCAGTCTTCCATAAGAATTCGACTGTTATTATACCAGGCTTCAATTGTCTGAAGCTCATTTAATGTATTCTGAGGAAGTATCAGATCGGTCCACGATCGACTCGTGTTTATTTGTTCTGCCGGAAAATCATTACTCATTTTCGGCAATAATTCGACTCCAAAAATGATGGTATTAAAAGCTTCCTGATCAACATATATTGAACTGTTATGCCTTGCAATGAGTTCGTCCTTAATTAAAACTGAATCCGGATTGAAATGATCCAGCGCCTTTAATCGTTCAGAGATACTTTCTCCTCCTAAAACATATTGTACAGCCTGAACTGTCGGGTAAAAGAGCCTTCCATTTTCATTGGTTGAACAATAATCAAACAACGCACTGCTTGGAAATTCTAAATAAATATTTTTCAGCAATGAAGGATCCAGTCTTGGCAATAAAGCCATTAAGAGAATAATAACTTCCTGATGCGTAAGTCCTTTCGCTGAAACATAGTCTCCCAGTTGAAAACCTTGATAGTTATTCCTGATAAATTCAGGTGCTCCGACATCAAAATATTCTGAAGAATTATTAATGCGCCAGGTAATAACCTCTTCTAAATGAGTAAATAATTTTTGTATATGCTCTGTTTCCATTGGTTTTTAGTCTTTTTATTTTTAAATAGGCAGTAATGGATCTGGTCTTACAGTACATACTTTACTTACTGGTATTCCATCTACATTGAAATTTATTGAAAATCCAAATGTATTAGATAGAGATACATTAGCTAGATGTATACTAACTCTTTTAATTTTAAGATGTATTTTCATATCTGTAACTGCATTTCCGTATCCACCTCCAAACATTACGGAGTAGGTAACATCAGATGATGGGATTTCTACTGAACCATTAGAACCTGTAACTTTCGTGTTATTAGTATCTACAGTTACCACTGGTCTATTCCACCAATCCGGAGCTTTTAAATATTGAAAACCTATATCAAATATGACATAATCCTGTTCTATATTTCTTTCTAATATTGATGAAAATACCCCGAATATTTTAGGGGCTGTAGTTTTAGGCTCATACCCTATTGTACCATCGTTTTTCTGTACTAATTGTCTTGTATAATTTGTATCGCTTTGTGCATTGGGTATGCTGTCACAAATAAAATTTTTAGTCGTGAATCTAATTCCATCCTCTCTAACAAGGATTCTATTGATATTATCCTCCCTTATAACCCTGCTTGAAAGCTCTATATTCCCTGGAGATAATTTAAATTCACTGTCATGAGGATAATCGCTCTGATAAACATAAAATAATGCAGTCTGAGTCCTGAAAGATCCAGCTATCTGCTGAAATGGATCAGTTCCTGATGCTCTTAAATAGTTAGCCTGGGAACCATTGGATTGTTTAGATATTACTCCTTCATTGTCCACAACATATCGATCGTGGGATAAGTCTTCATTGGGAACTAAATAAATATCCAAAGGCTGAACAGGTTGAGTATTACCTGATAAATCTACGTAGGTGTTGTCAAAAACATTGACATATTGTATAATTATTTCTTTAAATTTTGGCATATCTTTTTATATTAACTACTTATTGGAAAAATCCAAACTCCACCTTCATTTCCTCCTTCTACGTTTGCTATAGCATCATCAACGTATTTCTTTTGGACATAATCTAAGTCCTCCAGTCCGTCGACTTCTGTAATGGGGATTTTTGTGTTTTTGTGCCTAAAGGAAGAAAATGTTTGTCTAAATTCCTCTTCCGTAGGCATATCGCCGGTTTGAAACCAACTTAATATTGTTTCTAAATCTGTCATGTATTGAAAATTTGATTTTAATGAAAATTGATGATTGGATATGGATTAAGAATAGTACAGATTAAGAGCTTTCATCCTTTGTTACTGTAAGCTGAACACTATTAATCTCTGTCAATTTAAAATACAGTTTCTCAAATTGTTCATCTTTTTTTGAAGATAGCCTAATGCTTATTATCTGCAATTTTAAATTTTTTAAAATCTATTGGTTTCTCACTTTAAAAAACCTCAACCGAAAAGTAGCTCACATTGGGGAGTCTTACCCAACTGCCGGAGCAGCTATTTTTAAGAAAGTCTCTCACTCACCGAAATTCCTACGTTTAAGGAGTTAATCCTGCTCTTGAAAGAAAATAATCCATTGATAATTTATCATTTTACTTCGTGGAAGAGATTTTAATGTTTGCACATCAAAAAATTCCAGTATTCCAAAAGCTAAAGGCTTCCCATTATTGAGTATCTTACTCGATTGAGGTTATGATTATGTGTTTTTATGTTTTATTATTATGTTTTTAAAATACTATGTTTCAATTTTTTATAATATTACACTTGTATTTTATGGTTATTTTTTAATAAACCTCAACCGAAAAGTAGCTCACATTTGGGAGTCTTACCCAACTGCCGTAATAGCTGTCTTAAGAAAGTCTCTTACTCACCGGAATTCCTACTTTTTAAGGAATCAATCCTGCTTCTGGAAGAAAATGATACATTGATTCATCATTTTACTTCTTGGAAGAGATTCTCATGTTCATACATCAGAAAAATTCCAGTATTCCAAAAGCTAAAGGCTTCCCATTATTGAGTATCTTACTCGATTGAGGGTATGGTTATATGTTTTTATGTTCTTAAAATACCGTGTTCCATATCTTTGAAATATCTCACTTGTATTTTATTGCTATTCTTTAATAAATCTCAACCGAAAAGTAGCTCACATTGGGGAGTCTTACCCAACTGCCGTAACAGCTGTTTTCAAGAAAGTCACTCACTCACCGGAATTCCTACTTTTTTAAGGAATCAATCCTGCTCTTAGAAGAAAACGAAAGATCTGATCGTCTATCATTCTGATTCATGGATGAGATTCTCATGCTAACACATCAGAAAATTCCAGTATTCCAAAAGCTAAAGATTTCCCATCATTGAGTATCTTACTCGATTGAGGTTATATATTTTTATTAATCAATAATATAGTTGATTACATCATTATCATCCCGCCCTAAAATAATTTTTATGTTAACGGGATTCGACCTTATTTTTGTTCCGTTTACATCAATCTCCAAACACATTTGAATCAGTGAAAACGGTTTTCTATGATGAACTGTATATCGAAATGAACCGGGTCTGCTAAATGTACCAGCAGGATAGAACTCAGCCTCTCCCTTTCTATTTTTGTAAGGTCTGAAATAGTTAATAGGATTAATATCTATATCCATTTCATTAGACTTAACAGGATATTCTGATTGTCTGTCCCATTTTTTTGCATCTTCCGGAAGCTCCTGATAAAAACCCGATGGTTTTAAGTAGCCACTTTTAAGCCTTTTTCTTTGCTTGTAACGTTTTATGATAATCTTAGGCTGATATTTATCTATATCTAATTCGCCTGATAATTTGATATTTAAGCATTTGTATCCAACATATCTACTTAAGACATGGGTATAGCCTTCTAATTTTTTGTACTCACTTTTTTCTTCAACCTCCCTATTTATATGCCCTTCTGACCTTTGAACTTCATCAGAAACATAAAAATGATAGAATTTTCTTTTATTTCTCCCCGTTGCCTTGACATCGAATCCAAAATTAAATTCCTTTAAATGGACATAATTATCTATGAATCGACCAAATTGACTTTGTGTCGGATATTTACCTGTTTCAAAATAGGTTTTTAATTCCTCTCTTTCGGTTAATTTATTTATTTTTTCCATGATATTTTAATGTTCTGTTTGTTTCTAGGCACTCAGTAATCAAGTTATTATCTGAGGGGTTAATTTGTTTGAAAATCTATTGATTTGTCATTGAAAAATAACCTCAACCGAAAAGTAGCTCACATTGGAGAACCTTACCCAACTGCCATAGCAGCTGTTTTAAGAAAGTTTCTCACTCATTAGAATTCCTACTTTTTAAGGAGTCAATCCTACTCTTGAAAGAAAACAATACATTGATAATTTATCATTTTACTTCGTGGAAGAGATTCTCATGCTTGCGCATCAAAAAATTCCAGTATTTCAAGAGTAAAAGGCTTCTCATTATTGAGTATCTTACTCGATTGAGGTTTATATTTTTTAGTTGTAATGGATTGTATTTTGCTCGTCCTGCAATCTCCAAATAACTTTTATATGTATGGGGTGTGACTTGTGTTTGATGGGACAAAATTCATGTTTTTTTTCTTATCATGAAAGTTTTTCGGGCTTCCCATTCTGTAGTTGCAGTAACCTTATTTCTTTAAGAATTAAATAATCTAACACTTAATTGAGAATTCAAAATTCATCTTTTTTTTCTTATTATGAAAGTTTTTTGATCTCGCTATTCTGTAGTTGCAGTACGTATATTTATTTTATTAATGATCAAATGGTTGATCAATCCTTATTTCAATTTTATTTAAAGCGTTTTATTTGCTAGTATTTTCATATTCACATACAATTCTTAAATTTCTAATCTCCTTTATAATCCCTCCAGACCAAACATTTTGATTATTTTGTCCAGATAATAGGATACCGGTCATTAAAAGCGTATTATTATCTGCATCATAAGCCTTACATTCTATCGACTGAGTAATTCCCCTAAGGTCTGCCTTGTACCAAAAAGTCATAGAATCCCATAAATCATAATGGTCTGTAATGACATCTTCAGAAGTATACGCATTCGACCAAAAAGTGCTATATGCTGCATATTGAATAGGTACTTCAGTTTTATTAACAAGCTTAATATTTGTATTGACAATTTTTACTTTTTGCCCTAAATCCTGCTTGCTTAATTGTAATTGAAATTTTGTACCTTCAACCGTTCCCAAATCAAATCCATCAGGAATTGTAGCCAGATTATTTCCGAAGAGTCTATTAACGCCATATGTTCCATCTATTTGACAACTAATGTAATAATATTCGTTTTCACCCAATTCCTCAGCTGGAAATTCTTTTGTTGTAATAGAGTAAGGAGCACTACCCAAAAAATATCGTTTTTCTTCTCTCCAGTCAGTATTGATTATTGTAAACAACTGATCCTCTTCACCTTTCGAACTTACTATTATAGAAAATTTTAAATCTTTAATATTATTTCCGGAGTAAATAATATATCCATTCTCCATAGTAGCCAAACGGTTGGCAAGAATTGCCATTTCATTATTGGTAAGAACATCTTCTTTAAGTCTCAAAAGATCTATAAGATCTGAAAATTGACTTTGTGTGGGATATTTGCCCGTTTCAAAATAGGTTTTTAATTTGTCCCGGGTAGTTAATTTGTTTTTTTCCATATGCTTTAATATTTCTGAGTGGCTTACATTTTCAAAGCCCAAAATTCATTCTTTTTTCATTCTTATTAAAGTTTTTTACCTTCCCGATCCTGTAGTTGCAGTAACTAGAATAAATCGCCGAAAAGTTCTCAATTCATATCAGATATTTCATATTTTCACACTTATTCAAAAACAAAGGCCCGGATTTTAATAATCCGAGCCCTGACTTATATATTTTAATGAGAATCTATACTGATATTAATCCAACTTAAAGAAGAAAAAAGCCACCGCCGCCCATTCCTTTTCAACTCCTCTCGCATAACCAATCGTACTATGACTGCTGCTTTCTACCGTTCCATCATCTTTGATATAACCAATAGTGGAGTGACTGCTATTTTCTACCGTGCCATTACTCTTTACATAACCCACTGTAGAATGGCTCTTATTTTCGATAGTTCCATCACTTTTGATGTAGCCAATTGTGCCGTGGCTTTTGTTTTCTATCGTACCATCACTTTTGATGTAGCCTACCGTAGAATGGCTGCTGTTTTCAATTGTTCCGTCTGATTTGATGTAACCTGTCGTATTATGACTCCCTGATTCTATAGTTTGGGCGCTTATGAAGGAAAAACTGAGTAGGAGGGCGCAAATTAGTATTGTTTTTTTCATATTTAGATTTTAATACGGTTATTAATTTTAATTTACTTTATGTATTCAAAAGTATTGATTATTCTTTTATAAAGATAAAACTTATAGATAAATGGTTGAAAATAAAACCACATGAAAGGATTCGTGCGGCAGCGGGATCTTTTTTATTTAAATTTTTCCGGCATCTCCATATCCATCAAGAATAAAGAATGTAATTATAATGTTCAATACTTTATCAGCCAATCCACCTATTCCCAATAATTAAGCTAAAAAGCCAATCAGTACAGGAACCGCCCTTCCAAAGCATTTTCTATTGATTTGGCTACAGCGTGTATACATTTCCGCTGGCAATTGCTTTTATGCTGTCTGTAAATGCTTTTACCAATTCCATAATTTGCGCTGCTCGTTAGATGAAGAATTTAACTACATCTATAATCGCCATTGCTGCTTTTATAAATGCCCCAACTGGAGTAAGCATTCCCATCACCCATTTGATTCCCGCCTGTATTACCTGCTTCTGGACAATATCCATAACAGTATCCATCACCGTAGCTTTAAGGTCAGCAAATTGATCTTTCAGATATTCCCATAATCCGGCAGCACTATATTTACGGACAACCTGCATTATTGCAAGACCCTTTTCATTATTGAACATAAAAAAGCGAAACTTCTGATTAGAAGTTCCGCTTTACAATTTTTTGAAAAATTTATTTGTCCTTATTAGAAAGCCTTAAACTTTCAAACTTGGCAATGAAATTTTCCCATGTCCAATCTGGAAATATTTTTGGCATCTCTGTTTTGAAGGTTTCTGTTTCTACTGAACCAATGCCTTCTCCATCCATATAGTACAATAAAACTCTTTGCCAATGATTAAATACACGAGCTTCTAATGCCATTTGAGTATAGCCTTCGTAATCTAAATCTAAATTGTTTAGTTCATAATCGCTTATACTCATATAGTACAATGATTCGCCAATTGTGTCCGGCGTTATGATAAAACCTACATAACTTTCCGGAGTTGGATAATCTAGTGGTCTAAAGTATTTAAGATCTTCATCATCTCCCTCATCATATAAACCATTATTTTCTGCAAATAGATATTTAGTTTCGCTCAATTTTATATTACCCCTTATACCTTTTCTATGTCAGAAGCCCATTCCAACTCATAACCATCACTTCTTTTTTCATAATATTCTTTTATTCCTGTATGAATGACATTTAATTTATTTAAATCGTCCAATTCAACTTTTAAAGAAGGATTATTCCATGAATTAATAATATTAAGCATCTTATTTTTTTCTGCTTTTGCTAATTCATATTTTAAATCATCACTAAAATAAAATTTCATTCTTTATTTTTTTCAAGGTTTACATTTTTCATGTTACTTAACTTTTCAAGTTCCATAGACAAAATGCCTAATGCTCTCTCATCTTTTATTGTTTTAGACATTTCTTTCTCAATTTTTTTCACAGTTACTCTTCCTTCTATATTTGAAACTGCTTCTTTAATTGGTATTAAAATATCAATTGCAACACCCGTTTGATTCTGTATATCTTCTAAAGATGAATGCAAGATACTAACTTTTTCTTTTTTAACTTTATTAATTTCATAATTTTTAATATTAAAGTCAACAGGATTTAATATTGAACTTATAACTACTAATTCTTTATCTTTTACATATTTCCCTCCTTCTTTTTTAAGATAGTTAGATCTTAATGTTAAACCTTTCGGTACATGCTGCTCCGCTTTTCTGATTTTACGAACTTTTTCTTTATCCTCTTCACTTTCAAAACCTGCTTGCTCTAATTCATTATCACTTACTTCCGGTATAGACTGACCATATTTTACAAGTAAAGTATATTCAACTATAGCCCCACTTAAAACTGCAATTTTAATCGGTTCTTCTGCAGCACGCAAATGATTTTTATTTCCTTGCTGTGATAGCGGAGTTAAGTTTGTTAAAATACCTTCACCATGCATATGCTCATTCAATAAGTGTCCTCTTACATAATAACTTCCATTATCATACATTCGATAAAACAAATCTTTATAAATATCATTTGTCTCTTTAGGCCCAGATCCACTTATACCTTCTCTGGTTAATATTCTTGCATACATATACGTTGCTAATGTACCTCCGCTAGTAGATTTTGATGAATGTTTTATTTCCGATTGTGGTAAGCCACCTTCTTTATCTATACCAAAGAGTATTGCAACATGCTTTGAAAGATCTCTGGTCATTTTTGCGATATCCTCTTTTTTCTTTTGTTCATTTTCTTTCTCTCCCCCAGTTCTCTCTTTTTTACGAGCATCAATCTTTGTTGCTATAGATTTGGCTTTAGTTTTAGCATTTTTTGTATGATCATCGTCATTCCTTGGCTTTATACTTTCAATAAAGTCAGTAAATGAAGTAGGTGTACTTGCTACCATCAATACCGTTTGACCTCCTCTGTCTTGGAAATATAATGTATGCCTGTGATTATCTTCTCCTTCAAAAGGTATTTGGATATCGTCCCAATCTTTATTAGGATCATTTTCAATTTCTTTTGCTTTACTATCTTTAATAGCTTCCTTCTTACTTCCAAAACCAATTTTTCCAAGTAGTTTTTTAGCCCTATCTTTAATAAAATTCCAGAACTTCACAATCGCATTCTCAATACGCTGGCGTATTTTTCGGATAACTCCCAATATTTTATCTGCCAATCCGCCAAGATTCAATAATGAAGCTAAAAAGCCAATCAGTACAGGAATTGCTCTTCCCAATGCATTTTCTATAGATTTGGCCACTGCACCTACATTTCCACTCGCAATTGCATTGATACTATCACTAAAAGCTTTCACCAGTTCCATAATTTGTGCTGCTCGCTGGATGAAGAATTTCACCACATCTATAATTGCCATTGCTGCTTTTATAAATGCTTCTACCGGAGTCAGTAATCCCATCACCCATTTGATTCCCGCCTGATTACCTGCGTCTGGACAATATCCTTTAAGGTCTGCAAAATGGTCTTTCAAATATTCCCATAATCCGGCAGCACTATATTTAAGGAAAACCTGTACCTTTTCAAAACTTGCTTAAATATTGAGCATAAAAAAGCGAAATTTCTAAAAATAGAAATTTCGCTTTTTTAATGTATTTCAAGGATTTATTTATCTTTTAAATACTCTTCTAAGCTCCATTCATCAGTTGGTTCTAAATAGCGCTCTACTTTTACAGGTTTACCCAAATTATGCAAACGCAAACTTTTATCTTCATCACCGCCTACATGTCTCCATTCTTTAGCATCTGAACTCACTATAAAATTAGAAACAATTTTTAACTCTTCATTAATTGAAGTCACTAGAAAACATTCCTTTATTTTTTTCATTATTGCAGCAGGGTTTGAAAAAGAAACATAACCATAATGTACCATATTTTTCATGAGTATATTCACTTATTTTGAATAAATAGCGAGGAACTGGGTAAGAACTCTTTTTGGACTGCTCATAAAAACGATCAGAAAAAGGCGATATTATTTTTCCTTTAATATTAAATTCTACTTTTTTGCCTTCAGAATCATACTGATCTTCGCAGTAAATGTTCAGCTCTTTTTCTACAAATTCATTATATTTTTCAATTTCACCTTTGTTCCTTTGTAAATTTACTGCGATTTGTTCTTTTTCAAAAACATTGTCTACTAATTCTTTTTACTTCTTTCATGGTTATTTTTATAATAATTTATTCCCCGCAATATTACAAATTTTGCAAATAAATAAGCTAAACTTAAAAATAGAAACTTTACGTATTTTTGATTTACTTATCTTTTAAATACTCTTCTAAGCTCCATTCATCAGTTGGTTCTAAATAGCGCTCCACTTTTACAGGTTTACCCAAATTATGCAAACGCAAGCTTTTATCTTCATCTCCATCTACATGTCTCCATTCTTTAGCGTCTGAACTCACTATAAAATCAGAAACAATTTTTAATTCTTCATTAATTGAAGCTATTAGAAAACATTCTTTTATTTTTTTCATTGATTCATCTGGGTTGAAAAAAGAAACATAACATGCCCATACTGTACCATATTTTTCATGAGTATATTCACTTATTTTGAATAAATAGCGAGGTGTTACTAATAAATTTGCATTCGCCTTTATTGACATTTCTACAATCATAGATAATGGCTCAAACTTCTTTTCTGCTAGAAACAAATCTTTACCACTAATTTCTAAAATTTTATCTACTAAAATATTATGCTCAATTAAATTTCTATTTCGTAATGAAACTTCAATTTTTTTTTCAATATCAATAAAATATTCTATAATTTCTTTTACTTCTTTCATAGTTATTGTATGTTAAATAAATCATTAAGCCAAATATCTGGTTTCTTTGTTTCTGCGGTTATTAAACCTTCTATTGTAGTTGAATTTGCATATAATTGAGCAGCATATTCTACCTTTTCACAACGTCTTGGGAGTTGTTTCATTCTTTGTAGTTTAAGTCGTGTCGCTTTCCTTTCTTCGTCAGTCATCCCTGTATGTACAGCTTTTAATGCTTCTACCAAAGGATCTTCTTCTAATACTTGATAAGTAGAAACTACTGTTAAGTCAAAAGTAACAAAATTATCTTTATATTTATTCATTTGCGCTTCAATTCCTTCTTGAATTATTTCTTCAGCTGCAAACATAGTTTTTTTGTTAAACTGATCAGAAGTTAAAATTAGATTTAATCCTTTCTTATAACCTGACCCCAAAAACTGATCTCCAATAATGTGAGCAGAATTCAGCATCAAACCATAGTTATACTTTGCTAATTGCCCCGCAGGTATTGTAAGCCCACGAGAACCTACTTTTTTCAAAACAAGGTTTTTACCTTCATTTACGTGCCTTACAACTCGCTTATTCACATCTTGTACACTAATTGTAATAGTAAAATCCTGTTGACCATATTCATGAGCTTCTTTATCATAATAATAGGTAACGCTTACTTGATGATCTCCAATAGCTTCCAATCTTACTGTTTTTGGTTCATACTCTTTGTGTTCTCCCCCATCATTATCAAAAATATCCCTCAATTGATAGGTATCTCCAAAGTTTTGGATGATTCCACCTAATCGTTGCAGTTTGTCTTGAGCTTTCTTTATTTCATTTTGGTCTCCTGAGTCCTCCGCTTTTTCTAATTCTTTTTCTGTACGACCTTGTATATCCTTTAGTCTAGTTAATTGATGTTTTATAAGTTCTGATTTACCTTGATAAGCGCTTGAGGTTGGATACCTTTCCACTTGTTCTTTTCCTCGATTTAATTTTGTGGAAAGTTTTGCTTTCTTACTTTCCATATAAATCTCATTATCTTCAAAACTTAACGTGTGAGATTTTCCAGACATAGAAAAGCTTTCAGAGGTAATATAATCCTTATCTTTTTTCTCTTTCTTATTAATCTTATCTGCCTTGTCTTTCTTTCCTGTTATACCAATTTTCCCCAGCAATCCTTTAGCCTTCCCTTTAATAAAATTCCAGAACTTCACAATCGCATTTTCAATACGCTGGCGTATTTTTCGGATAACCCCAACCACTTTATCAGCCAATCCACCTATTCCTAGTAATGAAGCTAAAAAGCCAATCAGTACAGGAACTGCTCTTCCCAATGCATTTTCTATCGATTTGGCTACTGCACCTACATTTCCACTGGCAATTGCTTTGATGCTGTCTGTAAAGGCTTTTACCAATTCCATAATTTGTGCTGCTCGCTGGATGAAAAATTTCACTACATCTATAATTGCCATTGCTGCTTTTATAAATGCTCCCACCGGAGTAAGCAATCCCATAACCCATTTGATTCCCGCTTGGATCACCTGCGTTTGGACAATATCCATAATAGTATCCATCACCGTAGCTTTAAGGTCGGCAAACTGGTCTTTCAAATATTCCCAAAGTCCGGAAGCCCCTTCTTTACGAACAATTTGCACCACTTCCAAACCTTTTTCAGAACCTGTCTCAAGAACCTTCATTACGGGTTCCCCTATTACTCTGGCTCCAATTGATCTGATTCCTCCCCACGTCAAGCCAAGAACCTGTGTGGTAATGGAGAAAATTCCTTTTAAAGAGAATACATCTTCAGGCATCGTTAAAGAAATTCCTTTCATTGCCCCGGTCAGCCATCCGAAGAATCCTGTTTTAAGGTGAGTCCAGATATTGGCTCCGAAATTGGTAAATCCTTGCGAAACTCCTGCAATAAGGTTTTTGAAGAATCCTATTGGATCCATGATAATCGCCTGAATGGCACTGATCACACCGGATAATAAATTGGTAAGCGTATTTTTAATTTCAATAATAATAGCAAACACGCTGTTTTTAAGCACATCAAGAACTTGATTAACCAATCCGCTGTTTTGTGCTTTAAGATCTGCTATTCGGGTATCAATACTTGCAATATTGTCGGCATACTTTTTAGCCAGTACATCGATTAAGGCATCTTTTTTATTGTTTACGCTTTCTTCCAATGCATTGAATTTACTTTGGATCTCCGCTATGGCATCTTTTCCTATCTTCCTTAAGCTTGGTGATAGACTGTTCACATAGGTTTGAACGTCTTTTTTGCCTTTAGCAATTCTGGTTTTGGCAGCATTAAGCTGATTGGTAACATGGGTTGCAATATCATCGATATATTTATCCATTGTTTTAATATACAAGGCCTTGCCGCTTACAAAGTATTTATTGACTTCAGGCGGTAAACCGACAACCTGGTCCTTCACCCATTTACCAGCCAAACCTAGAACACCGTATTTCGCATACGCATCTCCGTAACGTTTCTTTTTATAAGCCTTCATTCCCTGATCAACATGAACTTCAAATGCTTTTTTGGCTTCCACACTACCTCTCGCAAATTTATCCGCAACCGTTTTATCCAAACTATTTAAAATAGAGTTCACGTCCGTTTTAGAACTTTGATAAATACCATTGATATGATCTGCAATTTCTTTTCGTTTTTGGCTGTCTCTTCCGGAGGTTTGCTTTTGCTCGCCATGTACATTGCCCAGTCCGCCTTTTCTTGCACCATGCATTCCACTAATCTGACTTACAGCTTGTGTCTGTGCATCAGTACGTGTTTTTGACAACTCTTTATTTTCTTTGTCTCTAAACTGTTGAGTTGCTTCAACACTTTGGGTTTTGGCTTTATTCTTTTGTGCCAAAGCATCTGTAAATGTAGGTTCATTCGATTTCGCCAGCATATTATCAGTCACTCCATTAGCCTGCATTTCATTGTCGATACTTGCTCTCTGTTCCTTAATAGGCTGTTCTACGCTTTCTACATTTCTTTTCACCGGCATTGCTTTCGCTGCATTTGGTATTCCTGGAGCTTTACCAATATTCGGTGTCGGCATTTTGGCAACGGCACGAGTTGGCTGAGCGTTAGTATTCGGTTGTGCAGAAGTTGCAGAAGCAATATCATTAGATGCTGTGTTCTTCTCTTTTTTAACATCTCCTACCGCTTTCTGATTAACCTCATCTATATTGTTATGCTTTTCAAATTCATCTGCCTGTTCTTCATTTTCCGGAAGTTTAATACCTTCTATTTTTTCAGTCAACTGCGCTTTAAAATCTTTTTTGCTGAACATCCCTGCTTTC
Source organism: Candidatus Chryseobacterium colombiense (assembly GCA_029203185.1). Taxonomy (NCBI): domain Bacteria; kingdom Pseudomonadati; phylum Bacteroidota; class Flavobacteriia; order Flavobacteriales; family Weeksellaceae; genus Chryseobacterium; species Candidatus Chryseobacterium colombiense. The sequence goes on from CP119310.1 coordinate 1,593,023, forward strand.
TGCTCGTCCATCGTGTTTACCTGACTCGCCTGTGCCATACTTTGACGCTCATTGGAAGGTGATGGCGCTGCAGCCTGTGCATCGTTGCTTGCTTTTTGCGATGGCTCGTGTTGCTTCTGCAACTTGGCCGTATTAGCTATATTTCCGCTTAATGCTGTAAATTCAGGATTACTATTTGCATTTGGCGATACTTTTTCAATTTCGCCTGCTTCAGCTTTGTCAGGATTAACAGCCTGAGACTGGTCTGCATCCGATTTAATTGGGGTATCTTTTTTATCTGCTGGTTTTACTGCCGGATTTGTTTCTTCAATTTTTTTACTTTGCTGATGAACCATTGCCTGTTCTTCCAACGTCTTTGGTACATACGTTCCGGATTTAAGATCATTATAATTCTGCGCCTGATTTATATTTAATGTAGCTAAATAGCCTTTTTCAGTCTCTTTTGTATCAGGATGGTTTATATCTCCTGTTTGAGCTAAACTTTCCTGATGTTTTTTATGCATTATTTGCGAACCTTGATCATAGATCGTTTGCGAACCATGAACGGCCATCACATGATTATTAAGATTAAACTGATTCGGATTTACCGATCCAGCTATACGTTTTGAATCTCCAGAATTTTGCGTCTTTGTATTGGTCATTTCCACCTCAGATAGAGGTACCACCGATTCTTGCTGCCTTTGCTTTCTGCTTGGGCTTTGGTAGGCATTGCTGTCTTTTTCTACAGGAGTTGCTGCTTTCATTGACTTAGTTTTTTAATTTCATATTGATTTTTGAAGGCATACAAAACGCAATTAATACAATTGCGTTTTATACTACCTGTTGAATGTGAAAATCAGACCGCGTGAGGGTAGATTTTTTAAAGAATTTAAGTAATAGGAAGTGGCATTTGGCTGGTGATAAGAAACAGGTAATGCTGGAACCACTTCTAGTTTTTCTCTTGTTATTTTATTTTCGAGTTTTCAGTTTTTCTAGTTCAAATTTGACTCTTTTCTTTAAGAATTCACGATTTTTTGAGCAATGGATTCTGTAGTTACAGTAAAGAGCTTTTCACGATTTTTTTCCCCTTAATGACGCTGTTTTCCGAGGCATTTTTAAATTATTCCCAGATTTAAACAGCCTTTAATTTCATTATTTACTTAATTTCTTATTGAGCTGACTCATCTGTCTTTTCTTCTTTATCAGATTGCCTGTCTGTGTTTACACCATATCGGTTTTCAATAAGAAGATTCACTGCTTTATCAATCCAGTTGGGCAGGTTTGTGGTTATCATTTTCAGAAATTTATCATAACCATAACCCAGTACGAACAGTACACCCGTTGAGTACCATTTGTCGTGCAGCTCTGCTCTATTCATTAAATAGCTCATCGTAAAACCGACAATTATCACGATCAATAATGTGACAAAGTGTTCCCATGGTTGTTTTTTTTCTTTGTTTTGTATTGAGACCAATACTCTTAGTAATCCTCCTGAAAATGCAATTGCAGTTCCGATTAAGAGAGCTTTTATACTATCCAGATTCATTCTTTCCTATATATTATTAATTAAAGATTTTGATTGTTTCATACTTCTAAATATCCTGATCCAGTATGTACATATCATCTAAAAATCTTTTGCTTTTTCGAATATTTCCATTTTTATTTACATAAGCCAGCTCATCGATAAGATCATAGATATCCTTTGTTGGCTTTTCTTCTTTTTCTTTATTTTTTTTCTTTTTTCTCTTTTTCATGGTTCTAAATTTTTTAAATGAACAATTTCTTTTTGTCTTTGTAAGATTGATTTTTCACGTCATCGAGGTTAGACGGTTCCTCTTTTCAGGTTCACATTTCGTCTGAAACAACAGAACTTAAAAGAAAAACCGTTTTCACCTTAGTATTTACCTATAAACTTAAATTTGAGAAAGGTATCTGAACAGCCCTTTAGTTGTGCTTTGCGGGTTATCCATGAGAATAACTTGGGTTCTTTTACTGTTTAGAATGTATAATTACAAGATCTAATTTCTGAGTACTGTATCCAGCAAGACCGAACTTTTTTACTCCTGTTACGCCTGAAGAATAATATTATATATTGTTCTTTCGGACAAAAACAGCATTTCCGTTAACTCTGTCACAATCACTTTCATCTGTTTGTTTTGATTACGTTTTACATATTCAATAACAAAATCTTTTCTTTTTTCTACTAATTCTTTGCTTCGTTTCATTTTGGTTAGGAGTTTATTGTATTATTAATGTTTTATTTTGTTTATATTTTTATCTTTAATTAAGTCAACAAGAGTCCCCAAAGACAATATTCAAGTCTTTGAACAGGGTTCCATTCAGATATTAATTTTGATTTTAAGAAGTTGATATCGAGTATTTTTTCAGTAGAAACAAGACAACAACTTATTACTGTTACTTTTTAGTAAATGACTTCTTGATGTTTACAAATAATCGGTGTTTTGTTAACAACCAAGTATCATTACTTAATTTGTTTAAAGAGCTCAACATTTAGTTTATTTTTATCCTTAATTTTTGACAATTTTACTGCTATAATAATTTTGATTATAAAACAGCACTTCTACATTTCTGGCTTATTTTGATATTTTCGAAAAATAAAAGAGCAAAACGGATTACCTTAAGGACCAAGTAATAAAAAAACGCATTTATATCGCTAATAAATTATTTAAAATGCACAAATTTCATATTAAATTCATATTAAAAAATGCAATTTTTACACTTAAATAGGTTAAAAAAATTCTTATTTCTTTAATTAATGCTTTAAAAAACTAAAAAAACAAGATTCAGGTCCGAGAAACACTCCATACAAACTAATTATCAAATTCCTGAATAAAAGCATAAAACAACTCTAAACAGGGCTTTTAAATATGAAATAAATATTAAATTATAAATATAATTTGTATATTTGTGCCGTACCATTTTAACAGCGAAACAAATATACGAACATTGTTCGTTTTTCAAAATAAAAAACGAATATTTTACGTATTTATTTTTACAAGTAACCCTAAACATATCAAAATGAACTATTTAGAATTCAAAGAAATTAGAAAGAAGCTAAACATGAAGCAGGCTGATATAGCAAAATCTATAGGAGTTGGTACTAGAGCTGTACAATATTGGGAAAAAGGCGAACGAAAAATACCAGAAACAACTGCTTATTTTGTGAACAATCTACTTCAGGAACAACAAAAAAAATTGAATAACAGTGCCTCTCCTGTTGTTTTTTCAGATTTAAAAATCATGAATGTTCCTCTTGCGAATCAATATGCACAAGCCGGCTATTTGCACAACTTTGCAGATGAAGAATATATAGAAAGCCTGCCTACAATTCCTTTTACGGATGACGTAGAACACCGAGGCGAATACATGTGTTTTGAGGTAAAAGGAGACAGCATGGATAACGGATCGTACGAAAGCTATCTTGAAGGCGATATTATATTATGCAGAAACATCAGGCAAGATTATTGGCTGAGTAAATTACATTATGATAAATGGGATTTTGTGATCGTTCACAAAGAAAAAGGAATTTTAGTAAAGCGAATCACCAACCATGATGTTGAGAAAGGCATTATTACTCTTCATTCTTTAAATGAATATTATGATGATTTCGAAATCCACCTTCAGGATGTTGCAAAACTTTTTAATATTATAAGTACGAGACGTAAAAACAATAGAAGATAAATAAAACAATTGATTAACTGAATAAAATCCTCAATACTGAGGATTTTATTAGCTTTTTAAAACCACTATTTAGGTAGCACATGTAAAACGCACCGATTTATCACCAATACGTCCGGTTTTGGGATCTACATTGTAAATTACAGTCGGATCAAATTCTTCAAATCTAATCCATGCTATTCCATTTTCATTGAATCCGATGCTTGGACTTGATCCTCCAGGTATATCAAAACTTGATAGATTCCCAGGTATTGCACGGGTTACACCATCACTCAAATAAATAAGACTTCCCGGTCCGGGAGCAGCCCCATTAAGATTGATAGTTTTCAACAATTCTTTTGTACCACAAATACTCGCTTTAAATTGGGAAATATCTGTCGGAATTTCAAATGCCGCCGAAACACAATAAGCTTTAATCGTTTTTCTCCATTTTCCAGATGTGAACGGAACTACTTCCGACCAATCTGAAACATCAGATACAGAGCAGTGTTTTCTTGCTCTAATGTATAATTTAGTTCCATCAGGAATAGTTCCGTCATTCATTTCGATATATTCTGTTGATGTGTAATCACTTCCCATGATTACCCGTAACTGGACAATATATTTAAAATCAATGTCTGTAGCTATCTGATATTGTACTGCATAAAAATTTTCTGCATCTACTAAATAATCCATTATTATCTGATCATTCGTTCCCAAATACACCTGCTGAATATCCGGAGCTTTGCAAGATATAGGGTTACATTTTCCTATCTGAAAAGAATTTGTCTGCCTAGCCGTAACTCCACCCACACCTAATTCTACCATTAAATCATATTTACCCGGAGCCTGAATTACAGGAAGTTCTACCAAAGTAACACCACTTACAGGTATCGGTTGGGGTATGTCATATTTTGTATATAATGATACATCTTTGAGTTTATAGAAAGCTGTTGCCTTTTGAATCGGCACAGAGGAAGTGTAATTTAGCTTAAATGAAATTTTGCACGCTGTTGCCATTACATTATTTTTTTATTGTTATTATATAAGTTATTATTGGGGATTTTCAATCTACCTCCATTTGTGACAGTATATTATACAGAGATCTATCATCCTTCATAATATACATTTACTACAAAGTATTCAGATTTAGCAAACAGACCTGTATCAGCATCCACAACCGTAAGCTGGAATACATATTCGTCAGCAACTAAGCCGCTCACATTCAGTTTATCCTTGTTAACTCCTGTAAGCGTTACGACCGGACCTTTTATTTTAGTCCAGGAGTATAGAGGTGATGTCGCTCCACTGCTTTTTCCTATTAATTCAAAACTTCCGTCTTTTAAATATACAATTGAAGGTCCTGTAGCTTCAGCTCTAACTTCGGTAATTTCTCCTTCACAACAATTTACTCCCTTATCGTCAAAGTAAATAGTGTTGAATACAATGGTAGGAACAGCAGGAGCATCATACCAATCACTTATAGCGATATCCTGAGTACATCCATTAAGACTCACCTTCACTCTTATTGTTGGAATTATTTTTGGATTTAACTCCCTGAAAACGTAACTGAATCCTCCTTCACCATCTGGTTTCAGATTCACCCAATGATCATCCCCCCAGAAGTCCCAACTGTAAGTATAATCTTTAAAGTTGCTTTCGGAAACAGTGAAATGTACTGTGGTTGCCGTTGAATCCCCACTTGGATAAGTAACGGAATCAATCTTTATGTGTACATCTGACTGCTGAATAACTTTAATACTGCAATTGGTTGGTTTTCCGTTTACAGTAAAGGTAATTTCCTGACCATACAATTCATAGTTTACTATTGAAGGATTAAAGAAATATCGTCCATCAATTATTTCTACACCAGCGTTTAAATCCGAGTTCGCCTTCACGACTCCATTCATTGGAAACACGGTAAAAGGAATAGGAGCCGCATTGGTACAAATAACAGTTTCAGGCAAGGTTAATTTAACATCAACTTTTGGTGTACAGCAGATGTAGGGAAGCGAAAAATCGGCAACAACTCTTTCTTCTCTTCCGTTGATCTCATATACAATGCCGAAGGTACCTCCTTCTTCAACTCCGCCCCTATGTTCTAATCCCGGATGTTTTTCTAAATACTCATTAAAATGAGCTTTCAGCATGTCTTTATTATCTATTAATTCAGCCAAGGACAGTTTCATGATATCAAATCCCAGCTGTTTTTCGTCCCTGATTTTCTTTATTTGTTCAAAAGCTTCCTGATAGCGCATTCCCTGATGCCCCTCGATATAATAAAAAGAATTGTCATAGATGTTAAAATCTACAGGATGTTGTACATGTTCGTTCGATGAGAGCAGGCTTGTATCATATGCTAAGTTATCTCTATATGATCGATTGCTTGTTTTATCAAAATTCCAGGCTTTTAAAAATTCATCTGTAATCTGATAATAAAAAGGAATTGTTTTGTTATTCAGAGGATTTATTTTTTTTGACGGAACAATTTTAATTTGAGCCGTATCTCCAAAGTCTTTAGAATAACTAAAATTCTGCGCCTGTTGCTTAAAGCGATTCACCAGCAATTTAACCCTCTGCGTTGCTTTTTCATCATCCAAAACAGGAGAATTATAAAACTGATGTCTTGCTGAATCCAACTGAGTATCCAGAATTAATTTTCCAAGCATGATGTGTTTAGGAAAAGAACCAAAATCCGGAAGAGACTTGGTAAAAGCTTTAGGAAGCAGTTTAATAATTTCAGAGTAAGTATCTGTTAAATCTTTTACTACATCATAGGCATATTGAAAACCTATTTTCTGAGCAAGACAGGCTTCGAGTTTACTTTTAAAAGACTGATGATCAACACCCGGAACTCCTGTTAACCTGCAAATTTCATTGATTTTTTTAAAAATAACCTCTCCGTAACCGTTTCTTTCTAAAACATCGGAGTAAAGTTTTTTTAAATCGTAAGGAGAGAAATAATCATCAACTCCCCTTTCTGAAATAAGCCTTTCTACAACAACCCTTTCCAGCTTTGATGGATTTAACACATCTTCTATAAACAATGGATGCGGCTGAATCCAATCTCTCCCAAGAATGTTTTTAATTCCTTCCGTTGTAGTAACCAAGACTTTGAGGTTACGGATCTGCTGAACTCCATGATTATCACAGTCAACGCCTCTACAGGGTTTAACTTCTTTCTCATAATCTTCTAAATACAACAACAGGTACTTGTCGTCTAAATTTAAAAGATTACTCACAGGCTGGAAATCAGAAGCAGCCTCCAAACTGGTTGCCAGCTCCCAAAGTTCAATCTGATTATTTCCTACATTAAATGCCGGATATTTAACTTTGAAATTATCATACACTTTAAAATGTGTATAATTTTTACTTTCTATATTGATTTTTCTCAAATCACTCACATACAAATCTTTACTTGCTTCACCTGTAATATTTAAGGTTAACAAATCTCCATCTGTCGTTAAAGCCACTCCCTGAGAAAGTTCTATGCCGCTCAACTGACCGCTTAGATAAGTAAGTTTGGGCTTGAGCCCGCATACAATACCTACCCCCTGCAACATCACTCTGGACAAACGGTCCTGATCTTCAAAAAAATCTAAAAACTCGTTGAATTGCGTATGTTCTATGTATTGCCCTTTACTGAATTTACGGTATTGGGTTGATATATTGCTTAATTGATTATTCATTATGATTCATTTTTAATGATTTCTAAAGGTAATTTTCAGAAACTTCTCAGGCAGATCAGTCACTGCCTAAGAAGTAAGTTTACAACTGCAGAATATTATTCTAAATTGTGAGTTTTCAGATTATTATTTAGTACCTCCACAACCATTTATAATTGCTGCCTGAATAGCACTTGCATTATAACTTGAGTTCCAAGAACCTCCTGTTCCGTCTGCTAATTCTCTCCAGATGTATGTTCCATTAATCTGACTGTTAACACCATCTCCCAGTACAATCACCTTAATTGATTTGGCAATACATGCATTTTTAAGCCTGTTCATTTCAACAACATCTACGGCTGTAGCATTATCATCATTACCTCCAGGAGTAATATCTGTTATAATGATCACATATTTTGCCACATTATTTCTGAATTTCCCAGCAAAATCGTATTCCACGACTCTACTCAATGCCATGTCAGTTGGTTCTGGTCCTCCGACTCCGTATCCAAGACTTAGTCCACCTCCCGGATTATTCAATTTTTTAAGCTGAGCATCAAAAGTGAACTTATTATTTTCAGACATCATTTCCATTGCTGTTATCCATTGGAAACTTGAATTAAGTCCGGTATTGACAAATTTTTGAGATGGATTTAAGCTTGTGTAAGCCGGAGCAGTATGATAGTTGGAAACTGTTTTAGATCTATATTCATCAGCTAATACAATACCTAATCTGTAAGCATTTCTATCGGATTGCCCTTCTATTGTATTGATAATGTTTGCAGCTCCAGATTTAGCAGCCTCAATCTGACCACCCATACTTCCTGTATAATCAAATATAAATACAACGTCCATACCCGAATCACACGGAGGAGGCGCAATACTGATTGTTACTGTAGCAATATTACTGTCTAATTCACCATCGTTTATATAATATGTAAACGAATCTGTAAGGTTTGTAGAGCCATCATGCGTATATCTTATTGTTCCATTTGTATTTAAACTTGCGATTCCGTGTGCTGGCTGGGTCTTGATAAACACAGTTAACGGAGTATTTCCTAGGTCATAATCATTGTCTTTCACCGCTATATCAACATATCCGCCAATTGATGTTGAAGCATGATCATTTACTGCTACCGGTGCCGATTTGATATTAATAGATACCGTTGCGATATTACTGTCATCTTTACCGTCATTAACACAATATGTAAATGAATCTAAGAGATTAGGCGTACCATCATGAGTATAAGTGAATGTACCATCACCGTTTAACACTACTGTTCCGTGAGACGGATCGGATTTTTTAATAACGGTCAGTATGTCGTTATCCGCATCATAATCGTTATCCAGAACAGATATAATCACTGTTTTACCGATCATACATGAAGCTTTATCGTCTAAAGCGATAGGAGGAACGTTTGGTTTTTCTTTAGAACAGCACAAGTATGGTAATGAAAAATCTGCAATCACCTGATTGTTTGTTGCAGATACTGCAATTAAAACAAAGGTTCCTCCAGGCATTACTCCTGCCTTATGCTCTAAGCCAGATTTTCGATCTAAAAATTCGCTCAAAAGCTCGGCCGTAATTTCTTTTTTTCGCGGATCTTCCTTTACAATCGTAACATCTTCTCCTGAAGATCCTTTAGCTGTAAAATCTACCTTATTTAACAACTTTAACTGGCTGTCTAATTTAGACAAGTTCAGTAAAGCGCTTTTTGTATCCCCTTTTTCTTTGCTAATGTCGCCAGAAATAGCAACCAGCTGCTTTCTAAGTTCTTCTATTGATACTTTTTTCGGTTCAGCTACTACTACTTCTCTCTCCACTTTTTCATCTTCTCCCAAAAGCAATACAATGACATCAAATGCCAATCCGTACTGTCTTTTAAGATCGTTGATATTTTGATAAGCGGTTTCAAAAGGCAATCCTAAAAAACCTTCAATTCTATAGAAATCATTGTTATCAATATTATAGTTCAATGGATTTTGAACAAAGTCCGCTGTCGCCAAATTCGTTGTATGATAACTTAAATTATAAGTTTCTCTATCTACTTTTGTTTTTTCAAAGTTCCATTTCTCCAATAATGGTTTATCTACATTATAGTAATATGGGATTGCTTTTTCACCCAATCTTACGTTAAGGTTGGAAGGTGTGATTTTAACAGGTCCTATATATGACTGAAATCCATTTATCTTTTGTACAAAACGACTGGCAAGCATTAGAACTCTTTCATAGTTCTCATCATCATTTGTAGTGACCGGTGAGTTATAGAAATCGTGGCGGAAACGAGTATGATCTCCTAATTCCAGCCTTGCTCCCACAGGTCCCAACATCAAATGCTTAGGGAAAGACGCTATACTAGGACAACATTCAACATTAAGCTGTAAAATCAAGTCTTTTATTTCATTATATGTATCTATTAAATCTTTCAGCAGATCGTATCGGTACTGATAATCATCAAGCCTTGAAACTTCCGGATACAACAAAGAATTCAGTTTATCATAAAGGTTTTGCCCACCAAAGTTGACATTCACATTAAAAATGCCAGCAATTGCATTAAAACCTTCACTTAATTCTTTAATAACACTATTGGCAGCTTGAAATTTTGTTTTTAACAGTCGTTCTGTATTGGTTTTAGCATCCAAAATAATTCTTTTGGCCTCTATTTTAGGCAGATGATCAAACAACTCTTCATAAGCATTGTGAACATTATAAATAGTGTCTTTGGCATCACCTTTGGCAAGAAGATCTGAAACCGACTGAGAATCCGCCAAAAGCACTTTAAGATTAGATACCTGTTCAGCTCCTGTATTATCACAATCAGCATCCTGACATGGCGTCTCTTCATTGGAATAACTTTCTAAATACAGAATAACAATCTTATCATATATATTCCGAATGCTACCGAATAGCTTAAAATCTGCTGCACTAGCACCTGCCGCTGTTAGTTCATTAAACTCTTCTTCGGTAATTAATTCTATAAGGGGTATTTGCTGACCGCCAATACGGAAATGCTCATATCTTACTACATCTGTATAATCTCTGTAATATTTGTATCTTATTTCGCTGAAATCGATCAAAGCTTCTGATGCATTCTTTCCCTTTTGACGCAGCGTTATCAGATCTCCATCTGTCGTAACTCCGACTCCCTGTGCAATTGAAATGGTCTGAAGGAAAGGATCCCGTCCGATTTTTTTCACCATATCAATTTCAGAAGGTAAAAGTAAATCTGTGTATTCCGATTTAAAACCACATACTACTCCTACACCACTCAATCGTGTTCGTGACAGCCTGTCCTGATCCTCGAAATAGTCTATAAATTCGTTTAGTTGCCCCTCTGTTAACGCCTGATTTTCGTTGAACTTTCTATATTGGGTTGTTACATTATCTAATTTAGTATTCATTGTTTGTCAATTTTTATATGTTTGATTGTCCTAATATGATTTTTCCGTCTAAGTCATCATCATTTTCCATGGCGCAGTCCAGAAGTCTTCCCGGTCGGTAGATATTGTTCAGATTGGTAAGAGCAATCAGTAAATCATGAATACTATTTCCAAGATTAGCAGTATTGTCTTTCGACTTATCTGAAAGATATTTTTTAAAAGCCACTTCAAATTCCGCCAGGTCATTCTGAGCTGTTTCTTTTTCGCTCAGGCGGTCTCCTACCCAGCAAATTTTTGCCAGAACATGGGCAGGAATCTCCTGTCTAATGACTGTTTCTGCATAGCGTCTGAAATCCGGATCCTGAAAACGATAAGCAAATCCCGGAAGAACCACACTTACTCTGTAAGAATAAGGATCGAAAACATCTGTTTCACAATCTTCTTCACAAGAAGACATGAAGGCATCGGAATATTCCACCGAACCAGTAGCTGAATCCTGGGTATCAATATCATACATTACTTTAAAGGTTTCTTCGATTGACATACAACCAATACCTCCTACGATTTTATAATCTTTAGCGGTTGGTTTCAGTAATAAATGTTCAACAAGAAAAATTCCTTCTTCTGTAAATTCATATTTAAAATACTTTACTGTCTGTCTGATTCCATATTTCAGTTCTTCCAATGTAGAATAAGGACTGGTTTTTTTATGAGTCGCAATCACATTTTGCTGTTCGGTATCGTCTATTACTTCAAAATAGTAATTACCCCCTAATGAAACACGCACTTTTATATTCCCAATCAGACAGTAATTATCTTGGCAATTTTTTATTTTTTCTATGGTAGCAGCATCTTCTTCATCGAATTTCTTCAATGCATTTTCCAGGTCTTCCTGATCTATCTGAATGGTTTGATAAATTGCTTCATTGAGGTTTTTGGTTGCAGCATATTCAATCTGATAGGTATTGACAGATGATAAGATAATATTGCCATCACCATCTTTGATTTTCCAGGTATAACTTGCCTTACCTCCACCATTTTCTGTTTTAATAATCGACACCGGCGACTGGGACAAGCTTCTTTGGGTATAGTTTTTAACGCCCAATAAACGCGCAATTCTTTTCTGTACCCCGGAAATATTATCTGTGTTCCAAAGCGCTGAATCTGCGAACAAAGTATAATTATAACCCAATCCGCGATCTTTACTTAAAGATTTGTATTCGTTTAAGAACTTCTCTTTGTTGCTCAGTACAATTTCATCGGTAGATTTTCCATACAGTGATTTCATTAAGAAAGTATAGTCACTGAAGGTTTCAGCAAAACGGGAAATCAGATGGTCTAAAACTTCGTTTCTACGTTCTACACTGTTATCAAGCTCTTCATATAGGGAATCTGTAAGTTCATCATCATTTTCGGTAGGATAATTAGAAACCAGCTCATCAAAACCTTTAATATTTTTAAGAGCCTGTGTAAAGAATGTTCTTTTTAAACCGCCATTTACACTCAATACTTCTTTTACTTTTTCAAGATGTTTGAAGTAGCCTGCCAATATCTGATCAAAAAACAATAAATATGCTTTTAATTGTTTTGCCAGAGCTTCTCTTTCGGGAGTATTATTTCCTATAATCCCTGATATTCCTACTCCGTAAGTATCCGGAAATTCATTTAAAATAGTGGCATAGTTGGCTACATCATAGGATGTTCCCTGTGGCAGAGCCAATTCTTTATTTAATCTTGCATCATCTCTGAGTACATCTTCTTCTCTTTTAAGGGTTTCTAAATACTCCTGAACTTTTTTCTTATTGATATTTAACGGAAGCGAACCTTTACTGTAGCTGAACGAACTCAGCTCACACAATTCCGGTTTTCTGCCTTTTTCAATACAGATCAGCCAATCGTTGGTCTGCTTGATCACGTTATCACAACCTGCAATAGAGATTTCGTGAATTTCTTTAACGCCATCAATTTTCATGATTTCACTGATAAGATCAGAAAGGCGAACCTCTCTTCTTAGCTGACTATTTTTAAGTTCTTCGGTATCAATAAAACCATTATCCAGAAGCGGCCCATCAAAAATTTGATCCGTAGTCAGACCTTTTTCAAGCATCTGTTTTAAAGAATAAAAATGGACTTCCGGAGATAAGTAATTATTGATCGTTTTTATTACTTTGGCATGTACCAGCTCTTCATCAGCTTTGTTTACCAATCCGATACGGGCACACACAGCAACTTTCTGGATTTCAACTTCTTTAATTTCAGCTAAATCTTCACAAAGGCTTCTATTGGCATGATAACGGTCTAATATCTGAATTTTGACATTGGATTTTTCGCATCCTGTACCTATATCATTAATATCTTCAGCATAATCTACATACAGATCATACAGTCCTTTTATATCGAAGTGCTGTGTCTTTTCTCCAATAGGTTTAAAGTCTATCTGCCCCGTTTTACAATCCACATACAATATTTCATTTTTAGGTACTAACCAACAGTTACGAATGGGCCTCTTATGACCTGCCACTGAGTTGATATCTATAAAAAGCTTTCTATAATCAAGCTCATTAAGAGGTCTGGATGGCAAAATCTCTGTAGCTTTCAGAAACTGTGTATGAATGTCTTTATTTACATCTTCGGATGTTAAGATATCTTCCATATTCAGATTCATTCTCATCCCAAGATCTGTTATGGCATAGCTCAACACTTCTAAAGTAGTAATACCAGGATCGTGGGAATTATAATCTGTCCAAAGTTTTCCTCCCAGCTTTTCTATGTATTCAATACCTGTTCTGCGTAGAAAATGAAAATCGGTCTGATCTCCGGTTTCTATATTTTTTGATATACTAATGTGCTTATTTTCTGACATAATTATGTTCTCTTCTTTTTATTATTAAATACATACCTGGTCTGTAATCGTAATATTATGCTGCTTCGCAGATACCAGGATTGATTTTGGATCCACCTCAATTAAAGATTGTCTTTGCAAAACATTATTCACCAGTATTTTGATCTCATCAATATAATCCACATAATACAGCTGCTCCAGATAACTCACCAGTTGATTGACATTCAATTCTACATTAAAATCAATGTCTTTAGTGTCTGTAAAAGCCCAAGGAGAGATATATTTTTTAATATCTTCATCCAATTGTCTGGTATAGAATGTTTCATCATATTGCTCAAAGAATTTAACCTTTGCTTCTATTTTGGCTTCTTTATAATTAGGATTGATTACCTGAGCAGTAACATGCATCGTATTTAATTCATTTACATAATTTTGAATTTTATTCAGACTGGCTCTGCTTACTCTTGGCTGATAGATATCAAAAGCATTTTTATTTTTAATATTCGGTACTACCATCAGCGTAACATGGCCGGGAGCCATATAGGAATTTTCAGAAGTGTGGTTTAAACATTTTACCTTAAAGACTTCCGGGAATTCCTGCAGTACCAGACTTTCATAATCCCATTGGGTGATTGCTCTGTGCTTATGTCTTAATCGTTCACTCACGCGTCTGTAAAACTCAACATCTGTTTCCTTGTATTTACCATCGAAAGAATTATAAGGCTGATGCACCGATTTCACTTGTGGAACTCTGGTAATAAGCTTCTTAATGGTATTGGCTTCTAACCCGTTATTTAAATGAGATAAATCATTGTCCTGGTTTTGGAATGTTGCTAAAACAGCCTGAGTATATATTCCCTGGACTTTACATACCGCATCATAGCTTCTTCCTGATTTGGCTCTGATCCAGACTAATCCATCGGTGAATCTTGTATGGTTTGTATCGATATCTTTAGGAATTTTAAACTTTACAATCCCCGATTCCAGGAACTTTCTGGTTTCATTCTGCAGCATATAATCTGACAGATCAATCCATGTATTATTTGAAAGGATATGCCATTCTATAAACTCTTTTTCCAGGAAAGTTTTCGCTAAAGGATTTTCGCTTCCTTCCAGCATTTGAATCAGTAAAGAAACTGTGGTTTTAGGCATCGCTTCAAGACCGATGTACAGTTCCCCTCCATTTTGGTGTACAGGTACAATACTTTTGGTTTCAATTTCTTTTTCGTACTGCCCAAATGCATCTTCATGATACACCTGTACTCCTTCGCTTTTTGTAGCTTCTCCGTTAGAGTCTTTTCTTAGATATGAATATGCAGTTTCTTTGGCGCTATAGCTCAGTTCTATGTCTTCAGCAAACGGAATATAAGGTTCATTCGGAATGAGCTTTTTATATTGTGGCGCGCTTGATAATGCCAATGTATACAATTTAGGATATACATCATGTAAAGAAGACTGATTCAGCGTCAACCGGATAGACTCACTCGTTCCCGATTCATTGCTTGTATTATTAATAGAAAACCGGGTTTTATAAACACCGTCTATTTTTTTGAACAATTCAAGATCATTCACTTTATCATACCATACTTCTTTCTCCAACAAGGCAGCATCTGCTTTAAAATAAGCATCAGAACTTACAATTGAAGAAGCTTCCAATGTCTGGAAATCTCCCAAACTAATGTTTTGACCAGGCTGGATTATATATCCGTTGTATAGATCTTTTATGGAATCAGGAGCATTTTTCCAGTTGATGGTAATGTCCGCGTTCAGCCATTTTTTAGAAAACATCTCAGGATATTTAATATAAAAATTAGAACCTTTAATGGGTTGTGCAGTAAATGGGTAATAAGGTTTTTCTGAATTTAAGGTATCACTATCATTTTCTAATTGAACAGATTTTATCCCTTTTACATCAACCGCTATTTCTATGTTTTTTATTAGCTTTTCTGAAAGAGCTTCGTAGATATCGTAGTAATTTGGTCCTTCGATCATGAATCGTACAACCGGGAAATTGGTCTGGAATCTTTCCAAAAGTACTTCCTTATTGTATTTTACAACCGCGGGAAAATCTTTTGGTAATGTAAAAGAAAGCTCTAATATGTCTTCTTCCTTTTTGTTGCATTGTAAAGGGATTCCTGACAACCATTCTTTTTCGCCGCTACAAAGCACCTTAATATTATTTTCAATATATCCTTCCGGAAGTTCTTGTAGTTTTTGCGTTGAGTTTTTATTAAAATCAATTTTAAGAGTTACTGTTCTTTCACCTTCTTTCAAATCAAATAATAATGATGCCACCGAAAACCCCAGTTTAGCTTTTGGAAGTTCTTTATAAATAGATTTTTTATCAGCAATTGTTTCATTAGCATTATATCCGAAAGGCCACCAATAATTGCTCTCTTCAGGTAATTTATCACCCAAACCATCGGAAGAATTTGCTATCGAAGCCATTTTCAGCTCCCTTTCTTTTACGTCGTTTAAAAAACTTTTAACCTCAACTACTTTTGCCTGATTGGCGATAAGCTCGTCACCTGTTTTGTAAATACGTTTTTTTCCGTTCGCATCTTTATCACCATCCAGCAAGGTATCGCTTGGAATTCTCTCCTGAATTGCTTTTTTCGCCAATTCAAAAATCACATAAACCTTGTCTTCTTTGGCATCATTTTTTTCAATCTGAAGGATTTCATTATAATAAAAATCCAGATGCCTTTTTGTTAAATTATTGAAGGCCTTTTTTGAAAAATCCAATAATTTTAAAAAACAGACAAATAAGGTGAGGTGAGGCGTTAAATTACTGTCTTGTTCAAACTGGGAAATAAGGTCTGCAACCTGTTTTTTCATACTTTTATACTCCACGCTTTCTCTGCGCGGAATCGTATCGGCATCGTCACCTAAGAAGAAGTTTCCCCATCTTCCTTTTGGTGTTGTGTGATCGCCTTTGTCAAAATAGTTTACACGCTGTGCAAAATTGTTTGCGAATAATAGCCAATCAAACAAATCGAAATCGTGTAATTCAAGATTGCCAGGATCTAATTCTGCTAAAAAGCGCTGCATTTGTGATTTTCCTTCACGATAATGTGAAAATGTATCTGTTTTTTTCATTTGTTTATATTTATCTTTCTATGGTCAGATGCAATACTTATTGTAATATTGGTAGTATTCAAAATGGCTACAGACATCCCGTAATTCATTATTTTTCAGTAGCTTCCTCTTTATAAAAAGGAAAAACAATATTGCTTCTTGTATTCGTATTTCTTACTTCGTAGTCAATTTTTATCAACACTTCTCCTTCAAGCTCTTCCTGGGTATCAATGTCAATACTTAGAATGTTTATTCTAGGTTCGTGATATAAAATTGCACGTTCGATGATTCCTTTCATCTGTGTGATAAGCGTTAAATCTAAAGGCTTAAAGAGCATCTCCTGCAAGTCGCATCCGTAGTTTGGGAACATTACACGTTCTCCCGGGCGGGTTGACAATAAAATAATAAGGCTATTATTAATGTCTTCCACATCGGTGGTCATTGCCAGTTTTCCTTCAGTTTGATTAAACTCAGGCGGGAAGCTCCAGCCTATTCCTAAAAAATCTGTATTTATTTTCATACGTTATTGGTATTATATTTAGTTGTAACATCTTGCATCTGTAGCATAGAGTTTTGGTTGTTCTAACCGTTTTGTTATTGATGTTTATTTAAATAGCGGTTTCTCCTCATTTCAAACCCTGCTCTTATTATCCGCCTATTAAAACAGTAGCTTCGCCTGCGCTTATTACGCCTCCATGAGCGGTAGAATCCCCCATTCTTGCAGCAGGTTTTCCGCCTATCAAGACACTTGAAGATCCTGATGCAATAGTATCTAAAGGACCTGTACACACTGCTTTGTCTCCCACTCTGGCTGCGGGTTTTCCTCCAATAAGCACTGTAGGTTCTCCTGCAGGAATGATCGGTCCGCCTACATGCGGAACATTTCCCGTCACCATAGGACAGGTATGCATATCTGTAATTCTTGCTGCCGGTTTCATGGTTATTAATTAATTTTAACTTGAGATCCTTTTACTACTGTTACTGCTCCTGATTTAAGCTCTGAGCCGGAACTCCCTTCAGCTTTTAACTGAGCACTTGCTTTCACACTGATATTGGTTCCTTCCATTTTAATGTCACCTTTTGCCTTAATCTTGATGTCTTTTCCGCTTTCTATACTGATGCCATCTTTATTAAGCGTAAGGATATTGGAATGTTCATCTTCTATTTTAATGATATCCGCATCTTCATCCAGAATCACTTTTTTACCTTTTGGTGTTTCAAGAGTATAAGAGATTTTATCATCATTAAAGATCATTTTCATTTCGCTTCGGGTTACAAAACCCTTTTCATTGTTCTCATCAGAAGCGACAAGCGGAGCCGGTTTTTTGCTGCTGTTCAGCATTCCCAGTACCACGGCATCATTGGGATCATCATTAATGAATCCGATGATAACTTCATCCCCGATTTCCGGTCTGAAAAATGACCCTCTGTTTTCTCCGGCGTCAAGAGTAGCTATTCTAGCCCAAATTCCTTCCTCTTCATTATTAATGATCGGTATTTGCACTAAGATTCTGTCTTCTCCATCCGGATCTGATTCCAATTGTGACACAACACCAATATGCAATCCGCTTATGGAAGGAATAATTCCTGAGCCAGGCATTTCGCTTACATCATAAGTTTCTGAAAACCACGTTGGAGAAAGTCCAAACTGAGCATCAACCAGCCAGTTTCCGTCGGCTATTTCATGACGGACACCAGTAACGTATATTTTTCCGTTAAATCTATTCCCTACTCCTTGTAGCGTTAATGAAACTCCTGGTTTCACGGATGGAATTCCCTGGAATTTTACTCTTCCTCTTGTTTTAGCCAATTGCTGAAAGGTTGCTTTAGCATCGCCCCATTCCTGCAACTCGCCCTGCGTAAGATTTCCGCCATGCTTAAGCTGAAGATCTTCAATTCCGAAAACCTTTGCCAAATCGCCGGATGAAAGATTTCCATTCAGATTAATAGCCGGATCCTGAGCTTCCACTTCCGTCAGTTCCTGATCGGTATAGCTCCAGGTTTTAGCTGTAATTTTGTTGAATTGATCTCTGGCGTCAATTTCTCCGTCAAATTCGTGTACTGAGGATCCGTAAACCACTGTTTCCACTGCTTCACCGCTAAAATTCGGCTTGGCAATTTTGATCGTTCCGTCATCAACAAAACACAATTTACCGTTTACCTGTGCTCTGGTTAACATAAAATCCCAATCAGAAGCCTGATACTGCACCAGTTCTTTATGTGAGTTTGAAGTAGCTTCAACATCAGCAGTTGCACCGCTGTTACCAATTAATTCTTCAATGATATCACTGTCTTTGCTGTCGTAGAAATATTTACTTTTTCTTCCTAAAGTCATTTTTACAGCCTTATCCCTGCATTCGATAATGAGATAAGAAGCTCCGTTTCTGATTTTTATATTGTGTTTTACCACAACTCCTTTAAAGATGGTTTTTTCTTCGGAGTGATATCCTGCTGTAATTTCGATTTCTTTTCCGGGAATTAACAGTTCTTCATTACTTAGCTTGAAATCCTGCTCCGGTACACTTCCATCTAAAATAACGATACGGGCATAAGGAATTCTGTTAACTTCTTTTTCTACCACTATGCTTTTCACACCATATTTGCCAGGCAATTCTGAGTCTCCGGCCATTACCTTATAGGTTATTAAATCGGAAGTTCTTGATGTTTGTATGTATCCGCTGTTGTTCATTTTATGATGTTTTTTCTATTGGTGGAAAATAGAGTTCACTCCCTGGTTTTAATTGCCTGAAATTGACAAGACCATTTGCCTTTGCAACTTCTAAATAGTATTTGGAATCTCCGTAAATTCTTTCAGTCATTAAAGGCAATGTATCTCCATCCTGCACTGTTCTTTTATGGGTAAGATCCGGAGACGATGTATTTGCAATTTTTGCTGCAAGTTCTTTACTAATCGACCCACCAAAATTTGCTTTTCCTATAGCTCTTAAAGGAGTTCCGTCATTGTTGAATAATTTATAATCTATTGTAAACTCATTAAGAATACCTTTAAATTCAAATTTTCCCCAAATAATGATGACGTTATATGGTTTATGAATTGTCCCGTCATAATTTCCAGTTGCTTCATAAAAATCATAAAGTTGATCTGTAACCGATTTTTTGCTAAAAGGATCTTTTTTTCCTAAACCTTCTTTTATCTTATTGACAAGCTTATTACCTGGGTTATCTTTTGTTACCCCCGTGCCATCAAACAAAAACTCTAGCTGTAATGATGGCGAGGAAGTTTTATCAAATTTCTGCTCACCTGCACTTGCCCCGCTTGGCTGTGTGGTATTGTATTCATTTTTGCGTGTAAAAGAGAAACCGGTTGGATTAATCATAGCTTTAAAAGCTCCACTCTTTTTTATTTTGTTGTAGCTAGCATCCTCATAGGTATCTATTTTTACTTTCATAATTTCTCCTCCCATTATCTTTCTTTTTTACGTTGTTCAATATTTACTACTTGTTCTACACTTTCACTCACTGCTCGCATAATTTTAGCTTCATCTACCGATTGAGTAGTTGTCGCTGCTGCTTTTTCGTCCACATTTATTTTAATGTGAAGCTCTTTTATTTCTATTGGCATTTCGTTTGTTTTTTAATCAATTATTAATATCCAAAAACACTAATAACCAATGATTTAACATATTTATTTTAAAAAATCTAAGCACATACAGAGTGCGTTCAGTCTTGCGATAGACCAATCTGTTGTTATTTATCTGAAAAATTTTGCTGAATGTTATCTGAAAACTAACACACTTCCAGTGCTTAGATTAGATTTAGAAATTACAAGCCTAAGCTTGCTAATGACGAGGGTATTGTGAAATATCTGTATTTCAGTTCTATGGTTTCAATAGCAAGCTTGCTTTCTTCTGCATTGAATTCTGAAACTTCCCATTTTACAGGGTATGCTCCAACTACATTCCAAACCATTAAAGGTGCTGTAGATTGTAGACCCCCTGAAAGGGTAACGATCAGATTTCTTGGTTCAAACTCGAAGTTTTCCATCGCATTTCTGCACCAGCTTATCAATCCGGAACTTACGATCAACCCACGTTTAAGAACTAAATTAGGATATTTGGGTCTCAAAGGAAGCTGATGAGTAAATCTGTTTTCGCCTCCTTCGGCATATTCTTCAGTTGGAATTTCTGTTGATAAACCGGAGATAGATTGAAATCTGGAGTCAATACCCTCTGTTGTCGAGATCCCATTAACAATAAAAGAGAAACTGGTTGGAGGATATAAAAGAGCCATGATTAGTTATTTTCGATTGTTAATCCTTCGTGTGCAATTTCCAGCGTTTCAATGGCAACCTCATTACCTTCTGCTTTCAGATCTGTTGGATTCATTTTAAGCGGGAATGCATTTTTTACTTTCCACGTTACTGCTGGTTCTCCATTTTCGTCTAAAAGAGAAATTGTAATCGATCTTCTCTCTACTGTATTCAGCTGAATCGTCTGGAACCATTCAAAAAATTCGTTATCACTTTTGAAAGTTCCTCTCTTTAAAGTAATGTTGCTGAAAGTTTTCAATCCCGGCATTTTAATCTTGCTGAAATCGGGACTTGCTCCATGTCTGTATTCAATTAAAGCGGCTTCGGAATTTAATCCACTTACTTCCTGAAATCCTACTTTTGTTCCACCCCAATCTACTTCAAAGGCAAACTTTACTAATGGATATGTACTCATAATTTATGTATATTTATTGTTATTAATTTATTTTATGCTTCCTGTAATTTGTGTGAAAAACGTAACACAATAAATTCAGCCGGACGTACTGCTGCCATACCGATTTCGATGTTCATTCTTCCTTCCAGAATATCCTGAGCAGACATCGTTTTGTTTAAACCTACACTTACATAGTAAGCTTCTTCAGGCTTGCTTCCTGCCAATGCTCCGTCCTGCCACTGCTGGTTCAGGAAATTCTCGATCATAGTCTGCACACGGATCCATGTATTGGCTGTATTAGGTTCAAAAACAAAACGTTCTGTTGCTTTTTTCACAGATTCTTCCACCATGTTAAAGAAACGACGTACAGAAATATATCTCCATTCGTTACTGTTTCCATCTAATGTTCTTGCTCCCCAAACCAAGGTTCCTTTTCCCGTAAACGTTCTGATCGCATTGATTGATTTTCCAGCATCTGGATCTACGTTAAGACTTTCCTGATCTTCGTGAGAAATTTTTACTATTGGTGCTACTACATAATTAAGTCCAACATTAGCCGGTGCTTTAAATACTCCTGAAGTAGCATCAACTTTAGCATACACTCCCGCCATTGTTGATGATGGAGCCAATACTATTTTTTTAGATTCAATTAATTTTTTAGCCTGGTTATACAAATCAGAACTTTTTGATTTTAACCATGCTAAGTTATCTTGATTTACAGGCATTGAAACATTTACAAGAGTTCCTGAATCATCTTTTACTTTATAGCTAGTTATTTTAACAGATTTATCTTCAAAGCCATAGCTTAAAACTGTCTCTAATTTTGGATAATAAGCAGCTCCATATTTTAGACGCTCACCACTTGTACCAGAACTAGGACCCGCAGTTCTAAATGTAGAAACATCTCCAAGAACATCCATAATAACAAATCTGTCTTTCAAATCTTCTGCCTGATCTAAAGCTAAATTATATAATTGATAAGCTCCTGCTGCAGTTAAAGCTTCAGCGTCCGGGAAAACAATAAGAGTTGGTTCGTCTTCTTTTTCTAATGTATCAAGACCTGCTGTTAAATCAGCCAATTGTGCCTGCCCGTTTGATGGATAAGTTCCCGCAGAAACAATGTAACATGGTCCGCCGCCGTTTGCAAAATACATTTGCATAGCATAATACATTTTGAAAATACCGAATTTATTTCCGTAAGTTGTAGTGACAAGAGTATCTTCAATTGAAATAGAGATTTCTCCACCTTCATCTTTTGGTTTTCCGAAAAGTGTTTCGTACTCTAGCATAGAAGAGATTCTTGTCGGTTCATTTTTTGGTCCTTGCGTTGTATATCCAATAAAAGCAGGGATAGCCGTTTCTACTTGTGCTACAGAGGGTGGGAATTTTGCAATTTCCTCTACGTAGACTCCGGGTGTTTTGTAATTCATTTTTTTAAATTTTAAAGTTAATATTAGTTATTTTCGATTGTTAATCCTTCGTGTGCAATTTCCAGCGTTTCAATGGCAACCTCATTACCTTCTGCTTTCAGATCTGTTGGATTCATTTTAAGCGGGAATGCATTTTTTACTTTCCACGTTACTGCTGGTTCTCCATTTTCGTCTAAAAGAGAAATTGTAATCGATCTTCTCTCTACTGTATTCAGCTGAATCGTCTGGAACCATTCAAAAAATTCGTTATCACTTTTGAAAGTTCCTCTCTTTAAAGTAATGTTGCTGAAAGTTTTCAATCCCGGCATTTTAATCTTGCTGAAATCGGGACTTGCTCCATGTCTGTATTCAATTAAAGCGGCTTCGGAATTTAATCCACTTACTTCCTGAAATCCTACTTTTGTTCCACCCCAATCTACTTCAAAGGCAAACTTTACTAATGGATATGTACTCATAATTTATGTATATTTATTGTTATTAATTTATTTTATGCTTCCTGTAATTTGTGTGAAAAACGTAACACAATAAATTCAGCCGGACGTACTGCTGCCATACCGATTTCGATGTTCATTCTTCCTTCCAGAATATCCTGAGCAGACATCGTTTTGTTTAAACCTACACTTACATAGTAAGCTTCTTCAGGTTTGCTTCCTGCCAATGCTCCGTCCTGCCACTGTTGGTTCAGGAAATTCTCGATCATAGTCTGTACACGGATCCATGTATTGGCTGTATTGGGTTCGAAAACGAAACGTTCTGTTGCTTTTTTCACAGATTCTTCCACCATGTTGAAGAAACGACGTACAGAAATATATCTCCATTCGTTGCTGTTTCCGTCCAGTGTTCTTGCTCCCCAAACCAAAGTTCCTTTTCCTGTGAACGTTCTGATCGCATTGATTGATTTTCCTGTAGTCGGATCTACATTAAGGGCATCTTGTTGTTTATCCGAAATTTTAACTGCAGGTGCTTCTACAAAGTTAAGTCCTAAGTTTGCCGGTGATTTCCATACTCCGGAAGTACCATCAACTTTAGCATACACTCCCGCCATTGTTGATGATGGAGCCATTACTACTTTTTTAGCCTGAATTGCTTTTTTAGCCTGGTTATAAAAATCAGAATTCACTAATTTCAATCCCGCTAAACTTGCAACCCCAAATGTACCCGTAACTAAAACATCAGCCTCGTTAAAATCATAACTCAAAACTGTTTTTAATTTTGGATGATAGGTTGCACCATATTTTAAGCCTGAAGCAGTGACTTCACTTCTAAAAGTATCATCATCATCTCCAAGAACATCCATGATAACAAATCTGTCTTTCATAAGTTCTGCCTGATTCAAAGCAGTGTTATAGACAGAATAAGCCGCAGTAATATCAGTAGCATCAATTTCAGTAAGATCTAAAGCATAATTAGCAGAAGCTTGGGCATTATTTGTAGCAGTAGTAGACACTGTATTAAAAACAGCAGCGGCAGCCTGAGCAGCACTCTTAACGCTTGCAACAGTAGCATTTGAAGCAGCTGCAGCAATTTCAGCAGCATCAGCAACAGCCTTAGCAGCCTTATTAGCCGCAACCTCAATAAGGTTACTAGCATCAGCAACAGGATAAGCATTAACTTTAGCAACCGCAGCTGCAACAGTAGTTTGAACATCAGTACCTCCATTTGCAGCAGTAACTACAGCGGCGGCAGCAACTTTTGCAGCAGCAGCTACATCTTCAATATCTTCAGCAACTGTTACAGCAGCTTCAGCAACAGCAATATCAGCAGCAGAAGGAACTAAGCCTTGAAGATCCGGAAAAACAATCAGAGTCGGTTCGTCTTCTTTTTTTAATAATTCAAGACCATACAATAATGTTTTTTGTGTTGTAGAAGTTCCTACACTTACTGTATCTGTATAATCTCCTACTGATACGACATAGCATGCTCCACCGCCATTCGCAAAATACATTTGCATAGCGTAATACATTTTGAAATCGCTTACTTTAGTTTGTGTTGCTGTTGCAACGCCATCTTTGAAAACTACAGCAAAAGTTTCAGGGTTTGCTTTTCCAAAAAGATCTTCATACTCCAACATCGAAGAGATTCTCGTTGGCTTATTTTTGGGACCCTCCGCTGTATACCCGATAAAGGCAGGAATAGCCGTTTCAACTTGCGCTACGGAAGGCGGGAATGTTTCCTTCTCCTCCACATAGACTCCAGGGGTTTTGTAATTCATTTGTTAAAAATTTTAAATTAATATTAATTATTCCTCGAAGCTGTACTTCGAATGTTCATTCATCATTGAATGTTTAGAATTATTGTAATTGGTGTGAAAAGTTCAGTACGATAAATTCAGCCGGGCGTACTAGTGCTATTTTAACGATTACATCCATTGTTTTAGGCTCATGTTCGTTACCATCCACTTCAACATGGTAAGCTTCTTTCGGAGTACTTCCTGCCAAAGCACCATCCAACCATTGTTGATTTAGAAAATTCTCCAACATTGTCTTTGCCCGTAACCACGTGTAGGATATATTAGGCTGATTAATGAATTGTTTGAGCGCTTGATGTATGGATTGTTCAATCATATCATAATACCTGCGTACATGCACATATTTCCATTCGTTATCCAGATCACCTTCTTTTTTATCTTTTCCATCAAGAGTCCTTGCTCCCCAAACCAAAGTACCTTTTCCTGTAAAAGCTCTAATCGCATTAATTGATTTTCCTAAAACATCTATGTTTAGATCGGACTGGTCCTGGTCCGAAACTTTTTCTGTCGGAGCCACTACATAACTAAGGCTTACATTAGCAGGTGCTTTCCATACTCCTCTTATATTGTCTATTCTTCCATATACTCCTGCCATTGCTGAGGAAGGCGGCAAAACAACATGTAATGACCTTATTTCTTTTTTTATCTGATTATAAAGTTCTGAATTGGATGATTCTAAATTTTTAAGTGTTATTCCGTCTGCAGCTCCTTTTTCGTCTTTTACATTAAGGATCGCAGCTTTTAATGCATCAAACTCTTCACTAAAGGCCGGTGTATTTCCGCCCGTACCATCCGGGATTACAAAATCGTCTATTATTCCGTCATATATAGCTTCTGATACAGCTTTTGCTTCTTCAATTACCTCTGTTAAAGCCGTTTTTGTATCTGGTATTTCGCCATGTGTATCATCAGCAGCCTCATTAATTTCCTCCGCAATAGCAACAGCCTGGTCTAATAAGTCCGCAAGAACAAATGCATCTGCTGATCCATTTAAGATTTCCTCACTTGCCAACCTTTTTAATTCATCTAAAGCAGCAATCTCACCTGCATAAAGATCAGCAGTGGTTTGTCCTTCGCTTTGTAAGCCTATATGATTAATTGGTGTTTCACTCTCATCAAAAGTATAATTCAATATGGTTTTTAAATGTGGAAAATAAGCTGCTGCATAGCTGGATGAGGTTACTTTATTTCTAAAGTATTCAATTGTATTAAGGTTATCTGATAAAGTTGCAGAGTTTCCGTAATAAGTATCCAGAATGACAAATCTGTTTTTCACTTGTTCAGCCTGAGCTATTGCTTCATTATAAAGTGTATAGAATTGCTCCTGATTTGTCAATGATATGGCATCAGGAAAAACAAGAAGCGTAGATTCATTTGAATTTTCAATCTTATCTAAACCAGTTTTTAAGTCGGTATATTGAACTTCCGCCGATGTATAATTTCCTACCGAAACAATATAACACGGTCCACCACCATTCGCAAAATACATCTGTAAAGAATAATACATTAAAAACTTTACCGGAGGTGGCACCACAGTTACTCCCTTATCTTTTATATCTTTTAATTGAATACTTTCTTTTTTGGCTTTTCCAAAATATTCTTCATATTGCAAAAAAGAATTGATTTTGAAGGGTTTATTGTAGCCAACAGTTGCAAAGTCAGTATACCCAATGAATGCCGGTATAGTTGTATCTGCTAATGTAACTGAATAAGGAAGTCTTGTAATTTCTTCAACCGAAACACCTGGTGTTTTTAGATTTAACATATTCGAAAATTTAAATTGAGGGTTATTTGTTTTTATTTTTTGGATTAATCGACTTTAATACTTTCTATATTTACTGTATCAATTAATTTAACCGGAACTTCATCTACAGCCTCTATTTTGATTACACTGATCTTGTATAAGACAGAAGGCATCACTTTTCCTCCTAATAATCCCCAGATATAACTTAGCTGATCAAAGGGAATAGAATGCAGTTCGATTCTGAACTTGAAGTTTTTCTCTGCGTTAGAATCAATATATTCCAATACATTATTGGTCTGGAATATCTCAATAACTTTTGATATGTTTGTTAACGCTTTATCATAGGCAGTTCTGTTGGCAGAGATCATCAGATATAAGTTCAAATAAGCCGGAGGATTCTGCTTTTTCATATCATACACAGGAGGATTTTCGCTTATCGTTTTTCTTGTGTACCAAGATTTGTTCTTCAATGTTGACTCTTCCTCTACGTTCAGTAAAGTAATTACTACTTTATTATCAAGCTCCGAGGTATCATCATCATGTTTTGCTATATCATCAACAACTGCAATTTCGCCGTCATCATCCATCAAGCCTTTTGCCGGATCATTCAGCTTATTTTTTAAAATCATCAATACTTCTTTAATCATAATTTTGCTCTTTGTTATTATGGTGCAAACATACAATAGCCCCCATCCAAAAGACAAATATTTTGAGGGATCAAACCTGTCTTTGCAGTAAATAATATTTCCAATATTTTTGAAAAAAATTAGAATTATTTAAAATAAAAAATTGATAATCAATAATTTAAAAACAAATAAAATAAACAACACTTTTAAATAATCTTATTGAAGTGAAATATAACCTCAGCATTTAAATTTAATTTTGTTATTAAAGACCTATACATCTATACGGTATTTGGCAATCAATTGAATTGTCATTTTTAAGCTTATACATCAACACCTGTTACCAATAATCGAATTGAAGATTGGATATCATTTGAAGCATTACTTTTGAAGGCTCCGTTGGAATACTTTTATCAGAAATATCCCCCTAATTATAATTTTATCTTTTACTGCAAAGACTGAATAGAGAGGCCTCATAATTCGTCAAAGGATTTTTCTTCCTTTAATTTTGACCCCAATAATTTTAAAACTTTAATCACATGAATATCAAAAAACTTTTTAGCAAGCGTAATGAAATTATTGATGGGCATTTCAATGAACTCCGCTCAAAAATAGGCGTGGCCAATCAGGATGAGGAATTTATTTTTTCCATAAGAGAAGAAATCTGTAACCAATGTCCCTTAAAAAATGGCAACAACTGCAATGCTATGAAATGGATGGATCCTAAAACACTGGAAGTTTCAGACTCTTCAAAAGACGGATTTATAAGAGGATGCGGATGCAGATTGAGTGCAAAACAAAGATCAAAATTAAGTCTTTGTCCTGCAGGTTTCTGGGGAGGCGAATTTGATAAGAAATAAGCCGTTCAACCTTTATAAATATTGTGTAATTAAATCTATTGAATGTGGAACAGGACCATATCATTCAGAAAGTTTTTGTCGAAATTGCAGTCAACAACAAAGAAAAAGCAATGAGTATTAAAGAAGATATCAATAGCTTTTTGTCTGTTGATGTATTTCCACAAATAGAAAAGTATATCAATGCTTTAGAATATAAATTAGAAGGTCATACCTTACAAATTCCCCGGCTGGAATTGGATCTGAATGTAAAAAGTAGTTCATTAAATGTCGAATTGAAAGATAAAATTGTCCAGCTTTTTGAAGAGAAATTATCTGAAATGATAAAGCCTATTGAAATTTTAAATCAAGAAGCAGAAAACGATTCAAAGGCGTATTGGATAAGCAATCAGGAAAAAATGGTTCGGACTTTTATCTATTTTTTAGAAAAAGGACATATGCCTTGGTGGAATTCAGAGAAAAAGGGTTTTTCTTTTTTAGAACCTGAGATTTTTGACGTTATGATTCAGTCCGATAATTTCGAAAAAAGCATAATAAGTGTTTTGCCAAAACACGAAGTTCAAAATCGAATGATCAATCAGCTTTCCAACGAGCAAATTGCGCAAATATGTCTGACAATTCTAAAAAGTAAGGAATTAAAAATAAGCTTGGAGCCTAATATAATAAGCTATATAGCAAAGCTGAATCATAAAAACAGATTGATCATTTGGAGTCTAGTATTAAATGTAATATCAGAATATCTGATCTCACCAAAAAGCCATCTCCAGGAATATATTGTACAACAAATATCAAAAATAGATGCGGCCGATTCCTTACAGATAAAAACTAACCGTCAGAATTTAAAAACTGTAATTAAAATTTTCCCTTTCATTGAAGAAATCGAAATCCTGGAGAGCATTAAAAAAGATGTATTCAAGAATCAGGAAAAAGAAGAAAATTCGGTTGAGACCATTGATGATCATGAACCTGAAACAACTTTTGACGATTTAGGCTTTAAAGAAGATGGACATTATATTCAGAATGCAGGACTTATTATACTACATCCTTTCCTCAAAACCTTTTTTGAACATTGCGATCTTATTCATCCGAAAACCCAGCAACTTACGGATCCTGAATTATGCGCTCATTTATTACATTATATTGCCACCGGAAAAACAAATGCTCCGGAATATGATATGATTTTTGAAAAATTCTTATGCAATATTCCAATGAACCAAAGCATTAATAGGCATATTAAACTATCACGCAAACATAAAACACAAGTTAAAAATCTCATAGAAAGTGTTCAGCAAAACTGGAAACCAATGAAAAAGTCATCTGGAGCCTTATTACAAAATGAATTTTTTCAGCGCTCAGGCAAATTAGTGGTCACAGATCATGATTACACACTCACGGTAGAACGAAAAACACAGGATATTTTGCTTGATAAACTTGCCTGGGGAATAAGTTTTGTTAAACTGCCCTGGAAAGAAAAATTCATGTTTGTGAACTGGTAATGGCCTTCACTTTCTCAAAAAATTGTTTGAATTGTTAATCCCATCAACTACAAAAGGCGAAGATTTATATAATCTTCGCCTTCTAATTTATTGATTTCAACCATCAACATTCTTCTATATTCTATCTTACAGTAAGGAATCCTTTAAAAACTCTTTACTGCAACTACAGAATCCTTTACCAAAAAAACAGACAATTCTTCTAAAAAAAAGTGAACTTTGATTCTGTAAACGCAAAAAAGTAAGAAGAAAAGCCAGAAACAGCTCAGCACAAGCTATTTCTCATCATAAAACTGAACACTACTCCAGTTACTCAGATTCTAAAAAAATCCACCATACACAATCTGTTTTTCAGATGCAACAGGTAGTATAAAACGCAATTGTATTAATCGCGTTTTGTATGCCTTCAAAAATCAATATGAAATTAAAAAACTAAGTCAATGAAAGCAGCAACTCCTGTAGAAAAAGACAGCAATGCCCACCAAAGCCCAGGCAGAAAGCAAAGGCAGCAAGAATCGATGGTACCTCTATCTGAGGCGGAAATAACTAACGTAAAGGCACAAAATCCTGAAACATCACCTATTAAGCTTGGATCATCAAACACTGATAATAACCGTCTCAGTTTTAATGGCGGTATTGCAGCGGTTCATGGTTCCCAAACTATATACAATCAGGGTTCAGAAATAATGTATGACAAACTTCAGAAGAGTTTGTCTCAAACCGGCGATATCAATCATCCTGATACTAAAGAGGTTGAAAAAGGCTATATGACGACTTTGAATGTTGATCAGATAAACGATTATCAAAACCTTAAATCGGGGACCTATCTCCCACAAACAAATGAAGAACAAGCGGCAGCTTATCAAGAAAACAAAGCAAAACAAAAAGAAAAAAAGGCTGATAAAGCTACTACTGATATTTCATTAGCAAATTTGTCAAATTCTTCGGCAACAGAATTGGTGGCTAATTTTAATACCGTTCAAAATAACACTACCGCTTTTTTTAATAGTCAAACGGAAAAAGCAACAGGTGAACTCCCAAAAGTGAACGCAAAAACAGGTAGCGCTTTTTCAGGATCTAAATCCCAAAATAAAACAAATACGGATAAGACTGTTGCAAAATCAAGTAAAAAAACAGTTAAATCTGCTACTCAAAAATCAAAATCAAAGGAAATTTCTTTTCCTCAAAACGAGCCATTGAAAAAAGCAAATTACTCTTTCAAAACAACAGGAAATAAAAACGGAGAACTGGAAAAACAAGCTAAACAGCAATTTAGAGCTGTTAGTCTGGATACTTCGTCAATTCCTACAACAATGCAGCAAAATACTAACGTTGATCTTACAGGTGAAGCTGATACAGAGCATTTAGCAATCGAACAGAAAGATGTAGCACAAGATTTAAGCATCAAAAAAAATCAGGCGGCAAAAGATATCCATAAGGATCATGGTGAAAACAGTATTATTAAGAAGCCAAAAGATGAAATACTAAAACCTTCCCGTAAAATAAAGTCCAAAGCTATTAAGAAACAGTCGCTTGATGCAATAAAGATGGAAGGTATTGATGAAGCAAGTATTAATGCTCAGTTTGATCCTATTATTCAATCAAAAATAGGTGCGGAAAATGCAAAATATGAGGCCGCAGAATTAGAGCATAATCAGAAAATCCTTGAACAGGAAAAAGCTACCGAAACACAGATAGGCATCGAAAAAGACCAATCTCAGGAAAAGCAAAGAAAATCGGTAAAAGATGCTCAAGCAGATGTACACAATTCAAAAGTTGAGTGGCAAAATACGCTAAATAAGACAGAATCCGATTTTGCAAAAAAATCCGGCGATCAGGCTAAAACCACTCTTGGAAATATAAAAACCGAAAAGAATAAAGGGGAAGCACAGGCGCAAAAACATATTAATAAGGCTAATGAAGATGCATTAAAAGAGAAAAAAGAAGCTGATAGAAAAGCGGCAGAAAAAAAATCAGAAATGGAGCAAAAAAGTGGTGGTTTCTTTGATTGGCTGGCTGATAAAGTTTCAGATTTTATCAATGCGCTTAAAGATGCCTTGAATGTTGTTTTCACTGCCCTCAGAAAAGCTGTAAAAGCTATTTTTGAAATCGCTAAAAAACTGGTTTTAGAAGCATTGGAAATAGCCAGAAAAGCGATAGTAGTCTTTATTAAGGGATTTGCATCCTTGCTAAAAGGATTCTTAGACATCGCTTTGGCTGCATTTCCTGGTATCAGAGACCGATTGAAAGCTAGAATTGATAAATACGTGGCTGCTGCCGAAAAATTTGTAAACCAAACCTTTGAAGCCTTTAAAAAAGCAGTGGTTGCAGCAATTGATTTCTTAGCAGATGTAGTGGATACACTTATTGGGGCATTACAGGACTTCTACAACCTTATTCTCGATGCAACCAACTTTATTGTGGCTGGAATTATAAAGATAATGGAAGGCTTATCCAATTTAGTGAGTTCTGCTATGGTAATGCCGGACAACTTCATGGGGCAAATTTCTGAAGAATTCCTGGGAATGGATGTTACACAGCCGTTACCGTTTGAGAAAACAGCAATGGCTGAGATGACGAGCTCAGGATCAGATTCAGGATACTCTGAATTTTTAGGAAGAAATTCTTATGATGAAAGTGATTTTCATGTTGACCCGGTTGCCAATGATATGGAACTGAGCCCGGAACTTCTTGCTCAACTCCAAAATAGCAATGGAGAAATCAATTTCGGAGCCAATGAAAACACACTTGATACTTTCAAACAGGATGCAGTTGGATCAGAAAGCCAGACAGAAGCCCCAACAGGAAATCAAAACATTCCAGCTGATCCGTACGCTCAGGCCGATTGGTTCATCAATTACCAAAACAGCCAATCACCACCTAGTACAGATACAGAAAGTGCTTCAGGAAAGCAGCCTGCTACTAAAGGTTCAATGCCTGAAGAAATGAAACTGGTTGGACCGTGGACTCCAGGTGTTCGTTTGTATTATCTGAAAGAACAGATGTGGGCAGGAATTAAAAAAAATTGGGCAGAAAACAAATGGAAATACATCGGTATCGGAGCGGCCATAGTTCTTGGAATAACCGCATTAGCAATTCTTACAGCAGGAGCTATTTTTGCACTTATTCCACCTGCACTCGAAATCTTTGCTGCCATAATGATGGCTGCAGCTGTTGCCAAAGCCAGCGGTTTCTTCAAAACATTTATGACTGATGGTTGGCTGGGGAAAACAGCTACAGCAGGAAAAGCTTTAGCAAGAGCAATTGGGATTATTTTAGTTGAATTAATTTTCATACTCTTATTCGATTCAGCAGCCTTGTTTAAAGTGCTGAAAACGGCAGCTAAAGGTGGCGTAAAAGGAGTATTCAATTTAGCCAAAACAGGAGTTAAGAGTACTCTGAAAGCAGGAAAAAATGCCCTTGTAGCAACAGGAAAAGGATTTGTAAAACAAGCTGGTAAAGCGAAGTTCTTTGTTCAAGGTTTAGGCAAAGGAATCGTGAAAGGAGCTAAGAACCTTGATGAATTAGGTGAAAACCTGGCAAAACGTTTTAAATTTAAAGGATTTAAAATTGTTATAAAAGGATTTAAATTTTATCTTTACGGAAGCGTTAATCCTTGGGTTTTACTGGCGAGTGGAAAATTAGAATTTGTAGATGATCCAAAACTAGGAAAAGTTGGGGATAAGGTAAAAGTTGGTACAGAGGAAGCGTTTATCGTTGGAAGGAATAGTTCTCAAGGTGCTAAAACTGCCAAAGAAGCATTGGAGAAAGGAGGTGTTAGTAGGTTTGTTGACGATCTGGTTGAAATATCTGATGATGTTGATGCACTAAAAGCTAAATTTAATGAATTGGATCTAGCTCCAAATGCAAGCACTATAATTAGTAAAGGGAGTAAAGATCCCGAATGGTTTAGTAGTCCTGACATTTCTCAGGCGGCAAAAGATGCTGCTAAGAACAGATCTCAGCTTAGAAAAAATCTGAAAACAGTTGCAGGAGAAGAGGCCCATCATGCTCTTCCAATTTCAGCTATTGGTGAAAGTAAAATTTATCAGGATGCTATAGATGCTGGATTTGAAGTAAACACCAAAGCAAATGGTATTAATCTTAAAAAATTCAGCAAATCATTAGGTTTGACCGATGGTGTACACGCAAGTCACCCTTTGTACAATCGTGTAATTGATGGAATGCTGGAAAGATTTCGAGTAGAGTTTACTCATTTGCCAACTTATACTAAATCCATGGCAAAAAATTTTACGGAAGAATTATCTACAAGAATGTTAAAGGAGTTAGATATATTATCTAAACAAAAAGGAATAAAAGTAGATGATTTATTTAGACAAGGGGAAGGAATGGGTAATTTAGTACCAGATACAGTATATAATGAAATACTAAAAAGTTTTTATAAAAAATATTAGATATGAAAAAAGTCATTTATTATGAAATGGACTTGTCTACAGAAAGTGAAATTGTTGGAACATATCCACAAGTAGATATACCACAAAAATACTTTAAAGTTCCTAACAATTTTGAGACACTATCTGTGAGATCTTTTCCAGAAACAAATCCCAATTTAGAAAATTTTGTTTTTAAAAGAGCAGCAAAGCTAACAGATGTATTAAGTTCACATATGTTACATTCTTCCATAGGAGTTTTTGTAGACAAAAAATTTAAGGATTTAATTGAAAATTTTTATGTTAAGAACTTCCAGTTTTATAATTGTTCATTAATTGCAGCCGACAAAAATTTGGCACAGCAATTGGCTGAAAATCATTATTTTTTTCTTCATCTGATATATGCAAATGAAATTGTTGATTTTAGTCAGTCTGTATTTGAAGATTTAAAAACCGATGAAATAGTTAAGATAGATAATGAAGAACAAAGAGCTCCTTTTTTACGCCCAGTAAAATTATTTTTAAAAGAGACTCCCGATTTATTTCGTTCTCCTTTTAATATAGCTCTTTTAGTTTCAGAATCACTTAAAAAAGCTCTTGAAGAAGCTAATATTTCCGGTATATTGTTTAAAGAATATAAAAATAACGAATTTTATATCGAAGCATAAAACATAAAATTAAAAATGAAATAAAAACCGAACTCTAAAAAGTTTCGGTTTTTTTATTTAAAGTTTAGCCAAACGTTCTAAAATTGTTGTCAAAGGATTTAAATTTTATCTTTACGGAAGCGTTAATCCTTGGGTTTTATTCCCGAGTGGAGAAGTGAAAGAAATATCAGATGAATTAGCTAAAGGTAAAAAATTAGGCGATGAAGTTGAAAAAGGTATTTTAGTAGGAACAAGAGGGACGGGTAGAACTGCTGATGGTAGTGCTTTTATAAAAGCATTGGGAGAGTTAGCTCAAACTAGTGAATGTTTAGCCAAAATATTACAAGGTGGGAAAGGTGTAGCTAGAGATCCTAAAAAGTTTGTCAACGTTTTACTTATTTTAAGTAGCGCTTTTCCTTTATTACTGTTAAAATCTCCTTAATTTTTGAAATTAGAAAATTTTAACGTCTTTAATTGAGTAATTTAGCATTGGATTAAAAAATGCGTTAAGATTCTCTATGAAAAATATCTTCTTTTTATTGCTTATTTCAGCGGTACAGCCTGCCTTGGCACAAACCAGATTGGAAAAAGCAATTACGAGTCTTGAAAATAATTACGAACAGGAAAAAGTATACCTCCTTACCGACAAATCACAATATGCAGCTGGAGACCAGATATGGTTCAAGAGTTTTGTCTTTGATGGTTACAATCGTTCTGCATTGTCTACTACTCTATTTGTTGAATTGTATGATTCTGATAAAAAATTAATAGACTGGAAAACCATACTTCTCACCAATGGGGAAGGTAGCGGAGATTTTAAACTCAAAGAAGATCTTTCTGAACAGGTTTATTTTGTAAGAGCTTATACGCCTTATATGACGAATTTTAACGAGGATTTTCAGATCGTTAAAACAATTCCGGTTTATAATCCCACCTCCACTAAAACATTAGAAATTGCTAAAAGTACAGACTGGTCTGCAAAAGCTTTTCCGGAAGGGGGAAATTTCATTAATGGAATGCCTACGAAATTTGCCGTAAGATTATCTGGTAATGCCTCTTTACCGGAAAACTGGAGCGGAAAAGTAATAGATGCACAAAATCCGAATATACCTGTTACGACCTTTACTTCTTTCGATAAAAATGTTGCTTCTTTTACAATAACTCCGGCTTCAGGAAAAAAATACCAGGCTATCATTCAGGATAATGCAGGAAAAAAGCTGACGATAGATTTACCCGAAGTGGTAGAGAATGGGGTCAGTCTGCAGGTTTCAAGCTCGAAGGACGGGATTAAATACAGCTTAAAAGGGGTCAATTTAAAACAGCAGCTTCAAAATTATAAAATCGTTGGAACCATCAACAACCATTTGGCGTATAGAGCCAATATCAATCAACTGACTAATGAAGTTTCAAGCCTTATTCCTACCAAAATAAGCAACGGATCCAATGGTATTTTACAGCTAGCCATTTTTGATGATCAAGATAATGTAGTGGCCAAAAGACTTTGCTTTATCAAACCCAATAATTTAAAGATTGAGAAAGCAGATATTATCAGTAAGAATGTAAAAACCACGCCAAGATCCTTCAACAGTATTGATCTTTCCCCGGAATCCTATTTTAAAAATTATACCGTCTTGGTAAGCGAAGATAACGGCAGTACTACTCCGGAAGAAGAAAATCTTATGAGCAGCCTTTGGTTAACGGGAGATTTCACTTCAAAAATAGACAGACCTGCACAATATTTCTCCAGCAATGCGAATAGTGAAGCTTTAGACGCATTGCTTATTTCTGAAAACTGGAAAAGATTTGACTGGAATTCTGTTCTTAGCGGTTCTGTTCCATCCATTAAAAACAATTCTCAAAAATTTCTTTCTTATAGGGTAAAACCTCTTAAAAACAATGCTATGCTGAAAGATACCAACGTCACTTTAGCATTAAAATTAGGAAAAAATGACCCTACTATTAATCTGTTTAAAACGGATCAGAACGGATATGTCTATCTAAATAATCTTAGCTTTGATGAACCTTTAAGCGTTTCGTTATTTGTAAATGCAGAAAAAGATAAAGAATCAAATACGGATAACTTATTCGTTACCGTAGAACCACTGGTACTTCCTACGGAATTTAAAGGCAACTTTCCAACCACAAAATACAGACTGGTAACAGCTGCAGAAAACAGAAAGCTTACACCAACAATTTCCAGAGCCATCAATACGCAGAAGAACATTAAAAAAACGGAGAATGTTGATGTACAAATCGAAGAAGTAAAATTGGTAGGAAAGAAAAAAGATCCTAAAGAAGAATTGGATAAACAGCTTTCTACCGGAATGTTCAGCTCTATTAATTCCACTATATTCGATTTCGTA
The DNA here is from genome assembly GCA_029203185.1 of Candidatus Chryseobacterium colombiense. NCBI lineage: Bacteria > Pseudomonadati > Bacteroidota > Flavobacteriia > Flavobacteriales > Weeksellaceae > Chryseobacterium > Candidatus Chryseobacterium colombiense. Next base: position 1,630,106 of record CP119310.1, read on the forward strand.
AATGAAGACCAGCATGTTGCAGGATCAGCTAATATTTTTGATTGGCTACAGGGAAGAGCAGCCGGTTTGACATTTCAACGGGACAATTCAGGAGTGAACGTTCCTTACATTCGTAATAGTCAGGCAAAGCTCTATTTGGATGAAGTACAAACCGATCCAAGTATGATTGCAAGCCTTCCTGTAACCAATATTGCTATGGTAAAAATTATTAAAGGAGCAGGATTGATAGGTGATGCCGTATTAATTTACACAATGAAAGGCAATATGAAGCCTAAAAGCAACGAAAAAGCAACACAAAACAATAATTTGGCGGTCATAAAAGGATACGATAAACCTTCCGAATTTCCTGTTGAAATGATTGATAATGATTCTCCGGTTAAAATAGAAAATGATACCCGAGAAACATTGTACTGGAATCCGAATTTATTTGAAGGCGATTATGTTCCTCCGAGAATTAAGTTTTTTAATAATGACACGGCAAAACAATATAAAATGCTCATCATAAGCTTTGATGAAGACGACAATCTTCTTTATGATCAGCAAATTTTAAAATAATAGGTTTATCCAAAATTAAAAACGCCTTTCATAAAGATGAAAGGCGTTTTTAATATTATATACACTTCTTGATTAATTTCCTTGAGAAGGCTCATTAAGATAATCACTATTAATATCTTTTTCTTTTTTGATATCTGTTTTTCCAAATTTATAGCTGAAACTTATCCCGAAAGAACGGAATGGCAACTGTCTCACAGAATATGAATCATAATCTCCCGTGTTCACTGTTGTTACCTGCTTGATGTATTTATTAAAAGGATTCGTCATCGTAAATCCTATACTTGCTTTTTTATTCCAGAACACTTTTCTTCCTGCAAGTGTGTAAGTAATCGACTGCGGATTTTTTCCCTGGATATTTTTCGCTGCAGAATTATAATTTCCAAAAGCTTCTACAATAAAATTGTTGGGTAATTGATAATTCAGATTCAGGTTAAAACGGTAACGCATTCCCATATCAAGATTCCCAACATAGATATGACTTACAATATACCGGTGAAATATCATTAAATTTCCACGCAGATTCAGCTTATTATTGAAAAAAGGAAGTGAGGCAGAAACAATTCCTCCGGAATTATATTCTTTTCCGATATTATCTCTCGAAGAAACTGAAACATTGGTATATTCCACTCCGTTGGCCGTAAAAACAGGATAAAATGTTGTGATCTGTTTTAAATCCTGACTGTTAATCCTTTCCACCAGCGTCATAGAGATATTTCCTCCGTTTCCAAAATTTTTGCTGTACCCGAATTCCATATTATCACCAATTTCAGGCTTCAATGCAGGATTTCCGGTGGTAATATTATGAGGATCACTGATGTTTAAAAATGGATTTAATTCAGAATACTCGGGTCTTTCAACCCTTCTTGTATAGGCTAATTTTAAAGTTCCGTTATTCTCAAATTTATGAGATAGAATAAGAGAAGGGACAAATAAGCCGTACGACGGGATGTGTGTTCCCGGAAAATCAATCTTCAAAGTGGTGTATTCGTAGCGTGCTCCTGCTCTCAGATCCAGCCAGTTAAAAAATTTAAAGGTGGAAGAAAAATAAGCGGCATAAATTCCCATATCATATTTCAGTTTATAAGACTGCAAAGGATCTGCTTCATACTGATTGAAAGTATTCAAAACACTGACATCGGTGGTATTCGTAATATGCTGAAGTATTGTTTTTGCTCCCGTTTCAAAGGTGATATTATCCGTAAGCGGATGTACATAATCGATAGAAAAATTGTGACTGTTATCTGTTCCCGGATTATTGGCTGAGGTTCCGTTGTAAGGAAAAGCCGCTCCGTACAAACTTTGGGTCTGAATATAGCTGCTTTCAGGTGTTCCGTAGCTCACAACATAATCTGCCGTAAGTTCCTGCCCTTCTTTCTGAAATGTTTTTCTATAGCTTAAACTTCCATCAACAGAATTCACGTTGGAACGGTTATCTGAATTCCGGTATCCCAGAATAGACTGTTCGTTACCGGCTGCATCTGTAATATATTGTTCCTGATTGATAAAACCGATACTTTTATTCCCAAAACTATTGTAAGAAACAGAGCCGCTGAATGTATTGGATTTATTAATTGACCAATCAAATCCTACCCCTGTTCGATAGCCGTGTCTTTGAAAATCCGTATACCCATCCTGCATCAGTCTTGTTTGGGAATGAGTTTGATTATCTCTGGAAATTCTATCCTGTGAAAAAGGAGTTCTTGATTTCAGCTGGGTATTACCACTGAAAAAAGCATTCATGCTGAAATTATTATTTCTGTAGTTTACATTTAGAGAACCTGTTTCAAATCGTGTTCCTAATGAACCATTGACAATTCCGTTGATCCCTTTTACTTTGCTGTCATTTAAAATAATATTAATAATCCCTCCTGTTCCCTGTGCATCGTACTTTGCACCCGGACTCGTAACTGCTTCAATACTTTTAATTTGACTCGCCGGAATGGAAGCGAGCGCATCGGCAAGGCTGTTCCCAAATATACTGGAAGGTTTTCCGTTAATCAAAAATCTAACATTCGGATTCCCCTGCAATTCTACATTTCCATCTGCATCTACGGTTACCTGAGGTACTTTTCTCAAAACATCTATGGCAGCTCCGTTTTGTGAGGTCACATCATTCGCAACATTATAAACTATTTTATCTATTTTATTTTCTACAACTGCTTTTTTACCGGTAATGGTAACGGTTTCAAGGGTTTTGATCTGGTTTCCTTTTATCGAATCACTCGCTTTTCCTTTTACAGTTTCTGGGTTTGTTGTTTGTGCATTTGCTAATACTACGGATATGGTGGCTAGAAGAACTGATATTCGCTTCACTATGTTCATTATTATAGCGCAAATTTGAGAGGCAATTTTGAAAAAATATTGAATTTTAGAAATATTTCAGCAAAATAATAATCGAACACTCTATTCCAATTTATTAAAATTCTTTTTGTTTTTAGATTTATTTATATCATCTTTGCGCTTTATTAATATTTGGTCTAAATAAATATAATGAAACAGATTGTACCTTTTACTTCCTCAAAAGCTATAAAATATAGGGATATTAATTCTAGCTGACTTATCAACCTCTTCAATTCAGCACTTTCAAAACATTAATAAAATTTACCCCCTCAGAAATATCATCTGAGATCAATATTTTTCAACATGATTAAACGATTAATATTTTTATCCTTATTTCTTTTCAGCTTTTTCTTTTCAGCGCAAAATAAAACAGGAAACATATCCGGAAATATTACTTCTATCGAAGACGAACCGCTGGAACTTGTTTCCATATCTCTGATCGAACTTAATAAAAGTACACTTACCGATATTAAGGGAAACTTTAATTTTTCTCAGGTAGCTCCGGGAAATTATACCATTAAAATACAGATGCTTGGTCTTAAAGAACAGCAGATTCCCATTGAAGTTAAGGAAGATGAAAATACTCCGGTCAATTATAAACTGGCAAAGGAAAATATTCTCGCATTGCAGGAAGTAAGAATTGTCGGAAATAACTCTAAAATAACCCGAAAAGAAAGTCCGTATGTGGCGAAACTGCCTATTAAATATTTAGAAAACCCGCAGGTTTACAATACCGTTCCCAAAGAATTAATTACTCAGCAAATGGCAGTTGATCTGGGAAGTGTTTCAAAAAATGTTCCAGGGGCAGGTATTCCGATGATTGCCAATCAGGGAAGAGTCACTTTCCGTTCCCGCGGATTTGAAACTGAACCTAATGCAAGAAACGGTGTTGCAGGAGCAGCATTTTCATTTTTAGACAATGCCAACTTAGAGAGAATTGAGGCTATTAAAGGACCGTCGACCACATTATTCGGAACTCAGGTTTCGAGCAGTTATGGTGGTTTATACAACAGAGTCACCAAGAAACCTTATAACGGAACCGGTGGGGAAGTAAGCTACACCGGCGGAAGCTGGAATTTCAACAGACTTACTTTTGATGCCAATACCCCGATCAACGGAGATAAAACGGCATTACTGAGATTAAACGGAGCAACAACCTTCGAAAAAAGCTTTCAGGATAACGGCTTTACAAACAGTTTAGCACTTGCTCCAAGCTTTTCATATCAGATCAATGACAGATTATCTTTATTATTTGATGTGGAGTTTGGGATTGCAAAAGGAACTTCGGTAGTACGTTTCAATCCGTACACAAAAAGTAACAAAATTCAGTCGATTGAAGATATCAACTTTCCTTATAAAAGAACTTTCTTAGGAGATGATATCACCTACTCTACTCAAATGATGAATATTTTCGGGCAGCTCAACTACAAAATATCATCTTCATGGACTTCCCAAACCATATTTTCCCGGGCCAGATCTACCATCAATGGTTACATCACAGCACTGAACGGTAAATCGGATACCACGATTCAGCCCAGTGTAATTGTAGGAAATACTAATTTTATTGCAACTAATTTACAGCAAAACTTTATCGGTGATTTCTACATCGGAAAATTCCGAAACAGAATGGTTGTAGGACTGGATTATTATAATAATTTTAATAATTTCGACAGGGTAACGGTGAATGCTCCGGCTGTAGATTTTATAAATACTCCAAGTACATACAGAGTAACGAGAGACATGTTGGATACCCTTACGAACACAGGCACTCCAAGAAAAGAAAAAAGCAGTGATGATACCTATGCCGCATACGTTTCAGATGTTTTTGATATTACTGACCGTTTAAAGATAATGGCCAGCTTAAGGGTTGATAACTTCCATTACAATGGGGTGTATAATATTCTGACCGGCGAAACAGCAGGTGGTCTTAGTGTGAGCGGTTTGCAGGCAGGACCTTATACTCAAACAGCTTTGTCCCACAAATCCGGTTTAATTTATGAGCTTTTAAAAAATAAACTGTCTTTATTTGGAAACTACCTGAATGGATTCTTTAACATCAGCGGCGTCGATAAAAACGGAAACAATTTTATTCCTCAAAAAGGAAACCAACTGGAATTCGGAGCAAAATCAGACTTGTTTAGTCACAGACTTGTCGGTACCATCAGTTATTATGATATTAAAGTTGATCATGTTTTAAGAGCAGATCCTGATGATGCTAATTTTTCTATTCAGGATGGTTCTCAGTACAGCAAAGGGGTAGAAATAGATATTACCGCAAATCCAATGGCTGGTCTGAATATTATTGTCGGATATGCTTATAATGACAGTAAATTCACAAAATCTGATGCTTCGGTTCTGAACTTACGCCCCGCTGCTTCGGGACCTCAGAATATGTACAATTTCTGGGTGAGCTATTCCCTTACAAAAGGTAAATTCAGTGGTTTGGGAGCTGGTTTTGGCGGAAACATCGGAAGCATGTCTTATCAGACCAATACACAAACTGCCAAAGTGATCATTCCTTCCTATAAAATGTTTGATGCAAGTATTTTCTATGACCGACCGAAATACAGATTAGGTTTAAAAATAGACAATATTACCAGTGAAAAAGCATGGTCTGTAAGACTTACCCCTCAAGCTCCGATCAGATTCCTGGGAAGTATTTCGCTAAAATTTTAAAATAATTCTTCCTGTGAAAAATATTTTTTATGTCTTATTTTTTCTTTTACTGAGCAATCTGGCTTATGCAGACGGATATTGGCTTGAACTGGAAAGTTCCGGAAAAAAAGGCGATACTTTAACGATAAAAATCCGTTACGGGGGTGTCAATGAAAACAAGGAAAGATACATCAAAAGCGGAGAAGACCTTAATAAAATGAAAGATTTTGTTGTTAAGGTTATTGATCCGGATGGAAAGAAATCTGAAATTTCAATTCAACAGAAAAACGATTTCTGGGTAGGATATTATATCCCAGAAACAGATGGAACCTATCATATTTTTGCCATTGATGAAAAGCTTCCTGTTGTAGAAAGAGAGGATCAGAAGCAGAATATTAAGCCTTCCCAATACCTGCATACAACTTTTGTTATCAATAAGGAGACTGATTCAAGAATCACAATGCCTTATTTAAACCTGGAGATTAATTTACAAAATAAAGCCGCCTTAGTTTCTGCTTATATTGACGGAAAGCCCGCAGAAAAAGGAACCTTGCTGCGTATTTTCTTACCTAACAACCAGGATATAAAAATAAGTATCAATGAAAAAGGAACAGCCTGGATTCCGCTTCCTTTAAAGGGGCAATATCTTGTGAGATTAGATAAAACGACAGAACAGGAAGGCACTTTTGAAGGAAAAAAGTATTTTGCAGAAAGACATCGCTGCGATTACAGCCTGATTGTCAATTAGAATAGAATAAAAAAGATACGAACACAAGCTCGTATCTTTTTTATTTTTTAGAAGATTAGACTATTTTATAGCAAATAATATCGTTCCGCCTATGATTAATAAAGCTCCTATTGCGGTTTTCAAAGTCAGGGTTTCTTTAAAGAATAAAACGGATAAAAGGATGGCAATTGCCACACTGAGCTTATCTACAGAAGCTACCTGTGAAACTTTCCCGATCTGTAAGGCTTTAAAATAAAACAGCCAGGACAATCCTGTTGCAGCTCCCGATAATATCAGAAAAAGAATATTAAACTTAGATAACGAACCGATCTCTTTTGCTTCACCTTTTATAAAAACGACACTCCAAACCAGAATCAGAATAACGACCGTTCTGATTCCCGTTGCCAGATTAGAATTGATATTAGAAACTCCTATTTTAGCAAAAATAGCTGTAAATGCAGCAAACAGAGCGGATAATAATGCATAATAGAACCACATCTTTCAATAATTAAAAGTTTTTAACAAAGCCAATTCCCACCGTTTTATTCTGATAATAAGGCATTACCATTGTTGCTGAGTTTTTATTTTTCCCGCCTAAAAGAGTATTGATTTTAGGATATAACCAATACGCCAGTTCCGTTGAAAGAATCCCAAATCCGGCTCCCCCAACAACATCTCCAAACCAATGCTTATCGTTCAGCATACGGTAAACTCCTGTGAAAGCAGCCAAAGAATATCCTGAAATTGCTAATAAAAAATTGGTGTCTTTATATTCTCTGAACATAAACTGTGCAGATGCAAATGCAATAGCCGTATGACCGGAAGGAAAAGAAAGGTTGTTGGACTGATCCGGCCGTTCTTCTTTTACAATATGCTTTAATGGAACGACAAAGGCAGAGGTTATCAGCATAGAGGTTCCGTAAATGATAGTCCTGTCCCTGAAGTTGTGTTTTCCTTCCACTCCAGCTGCATTTAATCCGTAAACCAATACGGCAGGAGCAAACTGGGTATAATTATCAAGCTTAATATGATCGGGTTTATGTTCATTGATTTCATCCCTTGTAGAGAAGTTTAATTTTTTCAGATTTTTCACGCTTAAGCTCGCCACTCCATATCCGATAAGTGCTGTCGGAATGATTAATTTTTTATAGTTTAAAGCGTTTTCTTTTGTATTTAAAACAATTGCGCTGTCCTTCTTTACCTCATCAGTCTTTATAGTATCACTATTTTGAGCTGCCATTCTTCCAAAAAATGAGAGTATAATGAAAAAGCTGATTGCAGTTTTTTGACGATAATTTAACATTTCTTTCTTGTGTATTAAAATTGATTGGAATCATTCATGAGCCGGACATTGACTTCTTTAAATTTTGCGAGAACCTGTTGTCCGTATTCCGTAAAGTATTGGTGATTTTTTAGAAAATCATTATTCTCCATCTGCCATTCTTCATCTGTAAAAATGAGTCCAAGATACGTGCTGAACTCCAGTCTTAAAGCTTTTTCATATTTAGCGTAATCTGTTCTTGTTAAATGAAACATATCTGCATCACAGATAATCTTTTCGATTTCTGAGGAAGGGTTCTGAGGATACTGAGTAGCGCCTATACATCGCAAAACCTTTTGAATAAAATCAGTTTCACAACCGAGATTTCCCAAAAAATTCTGGGCAATCCTTTTGCTTTCTTCTTCATGCCCTTTGTAGCAAAAAGCATAGCCACAATCGTGAAACCAAGCCGAAACCTGCAATGCACAACGATCTTCTACAGAAAGAACACTTTTTTCACTTATCTGCAGCACCGCAGATACGACTTCATAAGTATGTTCTATATTATGAAAAGTCAGTTGAGCGGAAAGCCTCTCTGTAAGAAAATGAATTACATACTCTCTTACGGCTTGTAATAAATTATTCATAATCGCTGTTCACCTATATTTCTTAGCAATTCTCGTAGTACAAAACCCTTTTCAAATAATTTTTCTAGACATCTGCTTCAAAAAACATCTATAAAAAACAAGAGTTCCGGCTTAACAACAAGAATTTATAACAACAAAGAAAAAACCTGATTTTGAATAAATTTTGAAGATTTGTTTTTCTTAAATTTTTATTCCGTTGGGGAAGTATCGATTTGCTTTTCTTCTTTAAAATTAATTTTGCTCAACAAAGTAGGCAATACAATAAGCAAAAGCGGCAAAGCAACAATAAACCCTCCGATCACTGCAATGGCTAAAGGTTGGTGCATTTGTGCACCGGTTCCGATTCCCAGAGCCAATGGCATTAATGCGATAATGGCTCCTAAAGCGGTCATTAATTTAGGACGAAGCCTTGTGCTGATTGCATAAATGACCGCCTGTTCCTTAGATTTTGTTTCCAAGCTTTCATGAAACTGTAAATACGTAAAAATTGCATTTTCCCCGATAATTCCTACCATCATGATCAGTCCGGTATAACTTCCGACATTCAGAGGTGTGTTGGTAAGGTATAATAACAAAATTCCACCCGAAATTCCAAGTACGGAAATAAATAAAATAATAAGAGCTACCAGAACATTCCGAAATAAAAACAGCATCACAGAAAATACCAATAAGCTTGAAACAATCAGAATGATCAGTAGTTCTTTAAACGATTGCTGTTGTTCTGCGTATGCACCGCCGTAAACGATGGAATATCCGCTTGGCAATTTTATCTTTTGAGAAATCTGTTTTTGGATTTCCTGAATGGTTCCTCCTAAATTTCCGTTATCCAATCTTGCCGTCACAATTCCTAAGGTCTGGAGATCTTCCCGGTTTACTTCCGCAGAACCTTTAACTACATTAACAGTGGCAAATTCGCTTAATGGCTTTAAAGTTCCGTTGGGCAAAGAAATCATACTGTTATTAATCTCGCTTAAAGACGCATTGCTTTTTTCATTAAACAAAAGTCTTATAGGCGTATATTGGACATTGTCAAATATATTTCCGGCTACATTTCCATCTAAATTAGCTTGTAATTGATTCTGAAAATCAGGTAAGGAAATACCATATTGAGCCAAAACAGGAAGTTTGGGAGTGACCACAATGGAAGGACCCGCAATTACGATTCCGTCAAAGACATCTGCAGTCCCGTTGACTTTGCTTACAATCCCTGCAATTTTTTGAGAATAATCTTCAATGACTTTATGATCCGTTCCAAAAACCTTGATTTCAATAGGCTGTACACTGCTCATCAGATCTCCGAGCATATCTCCGATCACCTGTCCGAAATCGACAGTTAAAGGTAATCCCGAAGCATCAATTTTAGCACGAATGTCGTCGGTGACTTCATTCGTCGTTTTGTTTCTGTCCTTTTTTAATTGAATTAAATAATCACCTCTGTTCGGTTCAGTAATGAAAAATCCCATCTGAGTACCTGTTCTTCGGCTGTAAGCTTCCACTTCGGGAGTCGAGGTAAGGATCTTTTCTACTTCTTTCAGTTCTCTGTCTGTTTCCTCGAGGGAAGTTCCAGGTGGCGAATTGTAATCTAAAACAATACTTCCTTCATCCATTTCCGGAAGAAATCCTGTACTGATATTGGGAAGAATAAGCACCATTAAAACAATAAGCAATCCTATGAATAAATAGCTGTACAAAGGTCTTTTAATGAAAAATCCTACCCATTTTCGTTCCCGCACATCATGATGCTGAAGATTTTGGGATTTTGATTTTGCCGAAAGCAATAAATAAACAATGGGCAGTAATATCCAGGTTGCAAAAAAGGAACAGATCAGCGTAATGATCATGGTATCCGTCATGACTTTGAAATACGCACCTGCAACTCCGCTCATCAGTATAAAAGGAACAAATATGACAATCGTACTCAGCGATGAGCCTACCATTGCTTTTAGTAGATAATTAATGGCTTTTTGAACGAGCTTTTTAGAAGATTCTTCAGGATGTTCTTCATGGGTCCGGTGAATTTGTTCAACAACGACAATGGCATCATCAATAATTAATCCGATGGCCGCGGCGATAGCTCCCAATGTCATAATATTAAAAGTCTGCCCTGTTGCATAAAGAACAAGCATCGTTAAACTTAAAGTAATAGGGATGGTAATGAGAATAACAGCACTTGCTTTCCATGAGCGAAGAAAAATAACGGCCACAATAATGGCAAGTATTAACCCGATCCATAACGCATCGGTAACACTTTTAATAGAATCATTCACAAAATCTGCCTGAACATAATAAGGTTTTATGACCACATCTTTAGGCAATGTTTTCTGTAGTTCCGCCAGCTTTGCTTCCATCGCTTTGGTTACATCCACCACATTTGCATTGGGTTGCTGAATGATCGCAATCAAAATACTTTCCTGTCCGTTGGCATTTACTTTAATGTATTGTTTGGCATTATGAACATTTATCTGGGCAATATCTCCCAATAAAATGATACGGTTCCCGTTATTGCTTACGACAAGGTTTTTTAATTGGCTTTCATTCCGGATTTGTGCATCGGTAAGCGTTAAATAAAGATACCGGAAATCAGAAGAATACCCGTTGGATTTAATAAAATTGGTGGTATTGATAGCCTGTTCTACGGAAGCGGGAGTGATCTTTAATCTTGCCATCATCGCCTGATCCATTACCACACGGAATTCTTTATCCTGACCGCCGATAATCCGTACTTCGCTTACTCCCGGAACCTGCGAAAGAAAAGGTTTGATGGTATAAAGCGCCAGTTGTTTCAGCTCAATCGGATCTTTTATATTCGAGTTTAATGAATAGCCCATCACAGGAAGGATAGACGGATTCATTTTTTCTACCGAGATATTGACATCTGGAGGCAACTGATTTCTGACTTCGTTAATACTGCTTTCTATCTGTTGTTTGGCAAGATCTACATTCACATTCCAGTCCATAAATGCTGAAATTTCACAGCTTCCTCTACTGGTAGTACTTTTTAAAATTTGCAGATCGGGAACTTTTTTTACAGCACCTTCCAAAATCTTTGTAACGCCTACTGTCATTTGATTGACAGGCTGTTGCCCTGCATCCGCAATAATTTTTATTTTCGGAAAGGTGATCTGCGGAAATAAAGCGGACTGAATTTTCGTATAAGAGTAAATACCTCCTGCCAATATTAAAAATATCAGTACAAGCAGGGGACTTTTATAGGTTACAAAAAATGATTTTTTCATCTGTAGTTATCTATTTTTTTTATTGCCAGATGGAATTCGCCAAAGGAATATTTGTCATCAATCAGCGACATTTCAATGGCTCATTTCATCGGATCAGGGTTTTTGTATTTTAACAATAGCCGTATCGCCCAATCCGAAGTTTCCTGAGGTAATTACTCTGTCTTTTGTCGTCAGATTACCGGATTTAATCTGGATGTATTTATCCGTTTCCACTCCTTTTGTAATCTCTGTTTTTACGGCAGTTGTATCATTGATTAACTTCATCACCCAAAAGGAAGACTGGGTTTCATCGCTTACCACGGCCATTTTAGATACGGATAATCCATATACCGAGGTTTTAGAAAAATTGACCGTTCCGATGAGGTTTTCAGGAATGGTACTGTCGGGAACATGCAGCAAAACTTTCACAGTTTGAGAAACGGGATCTACAGAAGGCATGATTTTCGCGATCTTCCCGTCCAGTGTTCTTCCATCCGGAAGAGTAATTGGTAAGCTATTTTTCTGCTTTATAATCTGTAAATATTCATAAGGCACATCCATTACAAAACCAAAACTGCTTGCATCTGTAATCGTTGCCAAAACTTCTCCATCCTGAACATAATCTCCGATCTGATGGTTTACCATAGCGACATATCCTGTTGCCGGGCTTGTAACCGTCGTTGCTCCGTTAAAACGAAAAGAAGGATCCAGTTTATTGATTGTATTTCCTAATGCTCTTGCTTCCTTAGTCTGCAAACCGAAAAGCACAGAACCCTTACCCACATGATCAGCCAGTTTTATGGTCATTTTTGTAATATACCCCGTGCTGTTGGCTTTTACATCAGATTTTAATAAATAAGTCGCCGTTGCATTGAGCGTAATGGTATTATTAAGCTGTACCGTATCTGAAGGATAAGCAATGGTAACCATTGTTTTAGGCTTAGGTTCTGTTTCAGGAGCTGCAGGAGTATTTTCTCCGGTGTTTTTACAACTGAAAACGATGAAGGACATGATCATAAAGAGGACTATCTGTTTCATGGCTATTGGATGATTAGATATTGCAATTGATTTTTCAGGTTGAACAATGTGGTATTGTACTGAATAATATTTCCTTTCAGGCTAAGCAAATTATTAATGGATAAAATAAAATCTACCATTCTCACATCTCCCGTCGGAAGCTGTTTTGCATTGGCTTCCACCAAAGTTTTGGCATAGGTGATCTGTTCATTCGCAGTATGAATCATTTTATCATACCAAGCCATCTGGTTCTGGATTTGAAGAATCTGTTGATTGTATTGTCTTTGGGTTTGTTCCAGATATTTTTGCTTGGCTTGTAATGACAATTGGTTTTGCTGCAAAAGCATTTTTTTCTGATGACCGTCGTATATCGGGATCGTAACTCCTACCCCAACACTCATTCCAAAATTTTTATAAGGCGTAAGTGCAAATGAAGACTGATAACCACTGTCTGAAAAAGCGGTAATCTTTGGTTTGTAATCATACTGTACGATTTCCGCATCATTGGCAAGCTTCAGACTATCTGCTTTGAAAGCTTTTGAATACATACTTTCCTCAAAGGAAACAGGATTTAGATTTTCGTTAAAGGAAGGCGCTTCAATGGGTTCAAAAGTATCATCTACAATGCCGGAAAGATATTTTAACAAAGAATAATTATTTTGCCAGTCTGCTTGTTGCTGTTCTAAAGTAAGTTCGTTTTGCTGAAGTGTTACTTTGAATGTCAGATAATCAGTTTGCTTAAAAGTAGAAGCCTGAGTAAGTTTTTTTAAAACAATATCTTCCTGATTCAGCAAATGAATGATCTCTTTACTTAAATTATACTGCTGCTGGCTTCTGTAAGTGGCAATATATTGATCTGTAATCTGTTTTTTAAGAGTTTGGAGGCTTATATTCTTTTGGGCTAAAACCTGTGCAATACTTGCATTATAACCAGCAAGACGGGTATTCAGATTGTTGCGGCTTATAAATTCTTTGGCAACTCTTACCCCTGCAAATACAGACTGTCCGTTGGTGATGGCATTATCATAGCCCCAACCTTTAATATTCGGAGAATAACCTGCATTACCTTCTCCTGTAACAATAAATCCATAAGAAGCTCTTAATTTCAAACTGTCGATCCGATTGGAAATTACCTGATTATTATAATCATTTAAAACCGGGCTATTGGTTTCCGCAGTGGTAAGAAAATAAGATAATGTGTTTTTAGATTGCGCCTTGATCTTAGAACAACCCAAAAACAGTATTGAAAACAAAACACTCCGAATAAAATAGGTATGAAAAGTATCCATATTCTATAAATTATTCAGTAAAGATGAGGTGGGATTCTGTAGAAATTTAGAATCCTTTCATTTAAATGGTAAACTCATTAGAGTTTTCCTATTGTGGGTAAAACTTCATCTGTTCAAAAACATAATCAGGTTGTGATCTCAGCAGATCAATGAGTTGTTTCAGCTCAGATTCTTCCCACGATTTCTGAAACATTTCATCATGAATAAGCATCACGACATTATTTTTCGTGAATGTATTGCCTGAATTACAAAGACCTTGTACCGATTTATACATTTCCTGCACCGATTGTATCGGCGTTCCGTCATTATCATGATGTTGCCATTCGAGATCCCAACCCATCACTTTATATCCCAGTTTTGCCAGCTGATCTGCCGTCTGAATTCCGTTTGAAACATCATTTTTTGATTTGCCATTGAGACGCCACATATTACGCCCAGGAAGACGCACAATTTTATACGGTAGTTTCAGTAAATTCTGGTTGTATAAAATATCGTTCACGGACTTCTGAACATTATTATAAAATGCTTCGTAATGATTATTAGCATGGGTAAAGCTGTGATTATACTCCTCAATATAAGGGTTCTCCTCATAGTATTTTGCATAGGTATCCATCTGTTTATCCTTGATCACATGCTCTCCAACCATAAAAACACTGATTTTTATTTTCTCCTTTAAAATAATAGCATTGATGTTTTCACTTCCGTTTAAAGGTCCGTCGTCAAAAGTGAGGTAAATATAGCATTTGCTTTGTGCATAGGTTTGATATAAAATTCCTGCTATAAGTATTGCCAGAAATGAAAGGATTTTTTTCATATCAATAGTTTTTATAAAGATACCTAAAAATCAAAAGATTTTTAATTACTTTTGATCAAAACACGGCTCTATGTTTACGATAAAAAAACTACTATGAAAATTGCCAAATTATCAAATATATTCAGATTAATTCGATGGAAAGAAATATTAGCAATTGTAGTTTTATTGTTAGCTTTTGTATTTTTCAGAAGCGAAAGGCATGAGTTGGCTTCTATAGGTCCACAATTAAAAAATTCAAAAACTGAGTGGATCTTAATAGGAATACTTTTGGTTTTTGTCTATGTTTTTCTTCAGGGTTTAATGTATGTCACCAGTTTCAGGAGTGTTCAATTAAATGTCAAGCTCTCAGATTCCATCAATTTATTCCTGAAACGCAATCTCCTGAGTGTTTTTCTTCCTGCAGGAGGAGTGAGTTCCCTTGCTTATCTGCCCCGAAATATCAGGATTAAGGGTTACAAATCTTCCAAAATTCATCAGGCAAGTGCTATTTATGGCTTTGTGGGATTTTTAACCGTACTTATCGTGGGAATTCCCCTGATTTTATATGCAGTATCTGTTAATAAAGCTTTTAGCAACAGTTGGATAGGAATTGTCTCATTATGCCTTATATTGTTAGTGCTTTATGGTATTTTTATATCATTCAGAAAAAAGAATTTCCTCTACCGTTTCATTGAAAAAAAGTTTCCGAAGATCATCAGTTCTATGGATGAGATCTTCAATAACGAAATTGATAAAAAATATTTTTGGTATACCGTTGCGGTATCAACTCTTATCGAATTTTGCGGCGTCTTTCACCTGCTGATTGCAATGTATGCTTTTGGGGTACATGCTTCATTCACTGCAGCTGCCATATCTTATGTGGTTTCCATATTACTGATGATTGTTTCTCCTTTTTTAAGAGGATTAGGAGCCGTTGAGTTTTCATTGACTTACATTCTTTCCAATTTTGGCTACCAACATTCCGAAGGTTTAGGCATCACATTACTTTACCGCTTTTTCGAATTCTGGCTGCCTTTATTACTGGGAATAGGTGCTTATTTATGGAGTGGCAGAAAACTCTTTGCCCGATTGCTACCTGTAATAATGATTTCATTGTTGGGTATTATTAATATCCTTTCTGTGATTACACCTGCATTAGCCAATCGTCTCACTATTGTAAAAAGCTACCTTTCAAGGGATTTTATTCACATTTCAAAAATGTTTACGCTTTTGTCCGGTGTATTATTGCTGATTACCTCCGCAAATTTATTCAAAGGAACTAAGCGGGCATGGTATTTTGCATTAACTCTTACAGTCAGCTCCATTATTTTCAATCTTACAAAAGCTTTAGATTACGAAGAATCCCTTTTTGCATTATTTACATTGGCATTATTGATATACAGCCGTAAAGAATATACGTTCAAAGTCAACAGAATTTCACTGCAGCGCGGATTCAGCTGGTTTGTCGGGATTTTCATCAGTATTTTCATTTTCAATTGCCTTAGTTTCTATTTCATTGATAAATCGCATTTTGGAATAGATTTCACCAAAAAAGAAGCCCTTTACTATACATTCCATACCTTTCTTTTATTTAAAGACACAGGATTAGTGCCTCATACAGGTTTTGCAAGAGATTTCCAGAAGCTTAATTATATTCTGGGAGCCATTTCCTGGCTGGTTCTCATCTTTTCTTTTTACCGTACAAACAAACAGTTAGAAGACGATAATAAGTTGAATCATGATAATGCAAAACTTTTAGTTGAGGAATATGGCAATTCTTCTTTAGATTATTTTAAATTAACCTCCGACAAGCAATTATTTTTTGCAGAAGGAATAGCTGGTTTTTTAGCCTATCGCACCGCAAATAGTTTTGCTGTGGTGTTGGAAGATCCGGTTTGTGTAGAACGCGATAAAATCCGCCTGATACAGGAGTTTGAAAATTTCTGTAAAAATAACAGTCTGAAAACGTCTTATTATCGCGTAGGAGAGAGTGAACTGAGCTATTTTTCACCTTTTAGAAAACAACGGCTGTTTATTGGTCAGGATGCCATTCTGGATGCTGAAAACTTCAGCTTATCCGGAAAAGACAAAAAATCCATCAGAAATGCAGTAAATGCCCTTGAGAAATCAGGATTTAAATCGGAAATAAAATATGCTCCGCAGAATGACACACTATTAGATAAGATCCAAAATATATCCGATGAATGGTTAAGAGAATTTGATAAAAAGGAAATTGTCTTTGCTGAAGGAATGTTTGACCGTGAGATACTGAAAGATCAGGATATGATCGTCATCACTGATCATGATGAAAATTATGTTGCTTTTTTAAATATCATTCCCCACTGTGCCCTGGATGAATGCAGCTATGACATGATTCGGAAAACGGAAAAAGCTCCCAACGGCAGCGTTGATGCTTTGATTCTGAAATTGGTGGAATATGCCAAAAACAAACAGCGAAAATTTATCAATATGGGGATGACTCCGATGGCGGAAATAGAACAACCCAATAATACCGCAGAAGAGATATTGAAATTCGCTTATCAAAGGATAGGAAGTTTTAAGCATTACCAGACTCTTAGAAATTTTAAAGAAAAATACGCAGATCTTTGGGAAAACAAATATCTTGTCTATAATAATGATCTGGATCTCTTACAATTACCTGCCGCCTTAAATAAAGTTATGAAGCCATGAAAAGGATTTTAAAGTTCATATGTTGTCTGGCTGTATTCATTCTGTTGATAAGCTGTGATTCTAAAAACGATTTTAAAATTACAGAATGGAATAATCACTCTGACAAACCTATTATTTTCTATATCAGCGGCGATTCAGGATTCAATACTTTTTCGAAAAATTTCGGAAAAAACCTTCACGCTTTCGGTTATGATGTATTTGCCCTGAATACCGAATCGTATTTCTGGAATAAGAAAACTCCGGAGCAAACCTCAGCTGATATTGAAAAATATATTAATCAACAACTAATAGGAAGACAGAATCAGAAAGTGATCCTTATCGGATTTTCTTTCGGAGCAGATGTCACTCCTTTTGTCTATAATCGGTTTTCAGATTCTTTAAAAAATAATATCGAAAAAGTATTTATTATCGGTCCTTCTAAATCCAATGACTTCAAAATTCATCTGGGAGAGTATTTCGGACAGGAAATTAAAGGCAGTCTTCAAGTAATCCCTGAAATCAATCAGATGAAAAATGTTCCTGTCATGGTCATTCTAAGTGATTTTGAATTTACCCATTTCCCTTATAAAGGCATTAAACTAGGTGATAATTACAAAATGAAATATATTGCAGGCGATCATCACTACGGAGGAAATACACAAATGCTAGCCAGCTTTATAAGCAGTAATCTTAAATAATGCCATTGAATGTATAGATTTTCAAAACTTCAGTAATCAGAAAAAAGATGAATTCCGATAATTTCCTCCTTTTTATCTGTCAATAAATCAACAAAACAGGAATTCTGAAAAAATAAAGTATTTATAATCAACTACAAATCCTTTCATTGCAATAACGTAACACTCTTTACAATAGCAATATCAAAAAAAGTACTATTTTTGTGGGAGATTGTAAATGTTGTCTAATAGCAGATTTATTATTAAATTAGACATACCAATTTATGAAATATTAAAATTCACCCAAATGAAAAAATTAATTCTACTCCTTACTTGTTCGTTCGGTATTTCGGTTTTTTCACAAATTAAAGTACTAAAGAACGAGACTTTAGTAGAAATTGGAAAAGATAATTCTGTAGGTTTAGTTAAAAAAGATGATAAATTCACCATTAACTATCAGGATCTCAATACCAGTAATCTCAATACTTTCAGATCATTTTCATTTTTAGATGTCAATGGTGATGTAGAGGGTCTCTATAAATTAATTACCGATGGTTTTGTAGATCAGCCAACAGGAAATATCACCCTTGAGCTTCCTAATGACATTATTGAGCTGCATTATGAAAAAAACTACGGCCAACCTACCGTTCAATTCATTCAGTACATCAATAAGAACAGAAAATATGTAGGTAAATCCCAGTTTTTGAATAAAAAACAGATTGATAAAATCTTTGGAATAGGAACTCCCAGATCAACATTATATAAAAATGCTGCCAAGAACAACTTAGTCCCTGTCAATCCAATGCCTACTCCGGAAAATTCAAAGCCGGCCAATACAAAAGGAAAGAAATCAAAAAAATAATCAATAATACTCAACTCATTCTATCAGGATGAGTTTTTTATTTTATTTTTGTAAAAAAGATTCTCATACAATTATGTCCCTTCAAATAACTCAACTAACAAAAAAGTTTGCTGAACAAACTGCACTGAACAATATTAATATTTCAATTGATAAAAATGAGATCATCGGTCTTCTGGGTCCTAACGGTGCCGGAAAATCCACTCTTATGAAATCTATTGTAGGTGCGCTTACCATAGATGAAGGCGAAATTATTTTTAACGGGAAGAATATTACGGAACACGAAATCGAAAGCAAGAAAAAAATCGGTTTCTTACCGGAAAATAACCCTCTGTATCTGGAAATGTATGTGAAGGAATATTTACAATTTGTCGCCAATATTCACAAAATACCAGTATCCAGAGTAGATGAGGTGATCGATTTAGTAGGAATTACTCCAGAAAAATCTAAAAAAATCGGGCAGCTTTCTAAAGGATATAAGCAAAGAGTTGGTCTTGCACAGGCCATCATTCACCAACCAGATTTATTGATTCTGGATGAACCAACCAACGGTCTCGATCCTAACCAGATTATCGAGATCAGAAATGTTGTGAAAGAAATCGGGCAGCAAAAAACGGTTTTGCTTTCTACTCACATTATGCAGGAAGTTGAGGCACTTTGTTCCCGTGTCATCCTTATTCATAAAGGAAATATACTTCAGGATTGTCCGATTGGAGAGTTTAAAGGTAAATTTGAAAGCCTGGAAGAAGCTTTTGCGAGCTATACTGCATAAATAATAAAATGCTCCAAGTTTTTTGGAGCATTTTTTTTGACGTTGGATTTTTATCACAAAAGATTTAAAAGCTTTTAGTTTAAAATTTAAGAATTGTTTTCATTTTTTTCTTCAATCACTGGAACAACTTCTGCGTTTTTTTTCTGAACCTGCTCCAAGAGTTGCAATCCTAAAAGTCCGCTAATTCCGCCATTAGCAGCATCACCATTTCCACCAATCAAAACTTCAGGCATAATTCTTACATTCTGGCTCGCAATATTTTCCATAATTTTCAACTGAGTAAAGTTATTACCTCCCATTGCTTCTACCGATAATTTATAAGATTCTGCATTAGATTTACCGATAGCGAGAATTTTTTCCGCTTCCGCATTACCTGTTAATGAAATCTGTTCCGCACTTGCTTTTGCCAGCAATTCTATTTTTTCTGCTTCGGCTTTAGCCAAAAGTCTTGTTTTTTCAGCTTCACCGGTTGCCAGAAGTTTCAGTCTGTCTCCTTCTGCGTTCGCCTGCAATCTCACAGAATTCGCATCTCCGGTTGCTTTTTTTACGGAAGCATCTGCAATTCTTTCAGCAATTAAAACACCTTGGTCAGCTTTTACGATTTCTTTCTGCATATCGGCAACAGCAGTTTCTTTCTCTAAAGCTTGGCGTGTTTCCTGAGCCAACATTTCTGTTTCATAAGTGATCTTTTGCTCTTCTGCCAATTTTCTGTCCGTTAAAGTTTTCATTAAACTTTCCGGAGGAACAATGGCACCGATTAATGTATCTACCGCATTTACATTATATTGTTCCAAAACACTGCTGATGTGATCTTTTGCCGATTGCTGTCTTTCTTTACGGGTTCCTAAAAAAGCAATCACATCACTATCCTGCGCTGAGTTTCTGAAATAGTTTCCTATCGTAGGCTCCAGAACCTGGCTGACAAGATTGATCATATTCCCGAAACGGGCAATTACTTTTGGAGCTTCATAAGTAGGAATGTGGATGATTTGCGAAACATCAAGATTGAAAGGGAAACCGTCTTTACTTCGTACGGTAATTGTGGAAAGGTTTTTATCGAGTTGATGAGACTCACTTCTTTCATAAGCCCAGTTTAAAACCAAATTGGTGGTAGGAACCAGCTCTACTTTCATGATATACGGATTGATCGGATATTTTCCGGGACCGATTGGTTCTGCCCAAACTCCTTTATGCCCTTTTTCAACAATATTTCCGTGTTTAAAGTCAACTCCGCTCAAATCCTTTCCTTCCTCTCCCACATAGCTTATAATTACTCCCACATGACCAATCGGAATTTCAGTCATTTTTACCATTTCAACTTTTGTAAACCACGGATTTAAAAAATAGGATCCTGCTAAAATCACCTGTTCCTGTAATCCTTTATACCCTCCATTGTTTAAAAAAGTATCAACATCCTGAAATTTATTATGATCATTGATAATTTTACCGGCAATCTGCCCTTCTTCTAAAGGACTTCCCTCCATCGTTGTAATAATTCCCACCGCATTATCCGGAATTTGCGTCATATCCGTCAATTCAATTTCAAATAACAAGGTATTGATTCTGTACGATCCAGGCGCAATAATGGCAGTTTGTCGACCTTTTCTTCCTCCGTTCTTTAAAAAAGCTTCGGCATCCTGAAAAGAATCGCAATCAACTTTACGCCCTAAAATTCTTCCGGTTTCCAGCTCAACCCCGTCTTTTGCCAAAAGCAATCCTATTTTTCCGGTAGGAATTACAGTGAATGCCTGAAAATCGATGGAATATTGCCAGATCCACTTTCCGAAATACACTCCGGGAGCTAAAGTCTGCGCCTGAAAACCGGCTTCTCCGTTAGTAGCAATGATTCTCCCTTCAGGAAGTTCCTGCTTACCGACTAATACAAATTTTTTGGTAACCAAACCAATTTTATCCTGAGGAACAATGATTAATCCAAAGAAAATTCTTAGAATAAATTTGTAAAAAATGACGCACAACAGTGCAATGACAGCCGGAATCATCCAGCCATGAAAAGTTAATTCCATAGTTTTTGTTTTTTGTTTATGATTTAAATTTGAAAACAGGGATTCTGCTCTATTTCCTCGAAAATGAAAAAACAGAGTATGAATTATGTGATAATTCTTTCGAAAAAATTAAGAAATTATTGGAGGAGATGTATTAAAAATCGTGAAGGTGATTTCTGATACTTTTAATAGAAAAAACTTAAAGTTAATTAGTTTCATTTCAATGGTAAAGGAACGAGATCCTTTTGTGATACAAATGTACATAAGAAAAATATTCACTTGTTTCAAAAAGCTAAAATATTTTCCCACCACAATCATAACAAACTGAAAATCAATTCAATTATTTTTATAAAAGTCGTATTATTAAAAAAAAGCCCAGCATATTCGCTAAAAAATATTTTTTTTAAATTGTAAAAAACAGGGCTGATTGGCTTTAAATTTGATAAATGTAAACATCACCAATGCCTATAAAAAAATGATCAAAAAACTTTTATTTGCCACACTTTGTATTGCTCAGTTTTCACTGATTACCGCAAATCCGGTTCATGAGAATCCCATTTCAAAAGAGAATTATCAACAGGAAAAAGTTCCCAAATCGGTTATCATTAAAACCAAAAAGTTTAAGCTGAAAATAGACAAACAACCCAATGGAAAATATCTTTATCAATCGTGGGCAGCGACTGGAAAAGTAACTTCAAAACCTAATATGATCATTTCTGATGGAGAATTGATTCCTGATGGAACCGGAGGAAACTATTACTACGAGTTTAACAACAATGGACACATCTATCAAGTCTGGAGAAATTATTTAACCGATTCTCCTAAAAAAGCACCTTATACTCTTTCTGTAACTGATCCCAATGGAAAAAGAATCGTGAATCAGGATGGGCAGATTGTAAAAAATTAAAATAAAAACTCTCTCTTTTGAAAGAGGGAGTTTTGTTTTTATGTTCCGGACTGCTTTATTTTTATTTGAAAATTACTTTCATTGAAACTGTCTCTTGCTGCGTTATATCCTATATTAAAAATCTGCTCAAGACGGTCTTTTTTTCTTTCAAAGGTTCCGAAACTGGATAATTTTTGAGACGAAATAAACCAGTCACAATACTCGAATTTTACTTTCTCAATTCTGTAGGAAAGAAGATCGTAAGAACGTGAAACAATGGCTTTAATCGATTTTAAATCATCAATTTTAATGTCATGAGGCGGAGAAACAAACACCCCGATCAGCTTATCACAGTCATCACGAATGACATCGGCAGGAAAATTATTGAGAACCCCACCATCACAAAACATTTCTTCCCCTAAAATGTAAGGTGTCGTAATGCCCGGGATAGAACAGGAAGCTATAATGGCGTCGGTAACCAGAAAATCGTTATCAAAGATCTTTTCTGTTCCGGAAACTAATTCTGTAGCAACAATTCGGACCTCTTTCTCTAAATCTCCGATTTTCATATCCTGAAACACCGGCTTCAGATAATTGTTAAAAATAATGGAAGAAACCAGGCCCGGCTGATTGAACGTAAAATGTTTCCAGTTGAAAAAATACACCGACTGGAAAAAATCAAGGATTTCTTCCGGTGTTTTCCCTACAGCATACAGACAGCCCACAATAGAACCCGCGCTGCAACACGACAGAATATCAATATCTATATTTTTTTCATGCAAAAATTTTAAAACTCCTGCGTGGGCAATTCCTTTAGTACCGCCACCTGATAAAACCAATCCTGTTTTTTCAAACTTCATTGAATAAATTTAAGAAAACATCGTTACACATGTATTTAAATATTCTAAATATTTTGTTAAATATCAGATTACTTTGTTTTAAAACAGTTTATGATTAATTTATTTTTTTATCATAAAGCTGAAGTATTTTCAGAAGGTCTTCATCAGTTTTCCAGGAATCAAGTAAAGCTAAAAGGTCCGGATACTCTGCAAATCTTACTTTCAAACTATTTTTAAGGCTTGGATTGAAAAATCCAGATTCATTGATAATTTTCTTATTTTTTCCATCAATCAAGAAGTCCGTATTGGTAATTCTACCTGTGCCGTAAGCATAAAACCTGTACCAATTCATTTTCTCTCCTTCATATAAAATTTCAATAAGTCCATTGTTCATTACTATTTTACCTGCTGAATCGAAATATTCATGATTAACATTATTTTCATCAGTAATTTTAATGTATTCAACATCTTTAGGCTCTACCCAAGTTTCTGCTCCATTGGCATCTCTCATTTTCATTTTAAACAGAATCGTAGCAAAGTAATATTTTGTATTTGAAAACTTTCCGACATTTCTTATTCTGGTTCTTATTGTATCATTGGAGGTTTTCAAAACATATTTTACAGGAAAATATCTTTTATCATCTTTTTGTTGTGAAAATACTACCGTTAAACTTAACAAAAGGGCAGCTAAAAAAAATATCTTTTTCATCATCAATAATTTAAAAAAGCCCAGATATAAATCCAGGCTTTCGGTATATTTAAATTTTAAATACAATTAAATGTGAATCACTTCTCCGTAAGCAGCAGCAGCAGCTTCCATAATAGCTTCAGAAACTGTCGGGTGCGGGTGAATAGACTTGATGATTTCATGACCTGTAGTTTCTAATTTTCTAGCAACAACAGCTTCAGCAACCATATCTGTAACTCCTTCACCGATCATATGACAACCTAACCACTCACCATATTTAGCATCGAAAATAACTTTGATGAAACCATCTGTATTTCCGTTTGCCGTAGCTTTTCCACTTGCAGAAAGAGGAAATTTACCCACTTTGATTTCGTATCCTTTTTCTTTAGCCTGCTTTTCTGTAAGACCAACTGAAGCAACTTCAGGGTGACAGTATGTACATCCAGGAATATTGCCATAGTCGATTTTTTCAACATGCATTCCTTTGATTTTTTCAACACAAGTAATTCCTTCAGCAGAAGCAACGTGCGCTAAAGCCTGAGTAGGAATCAAATCTCCGATTGCATAATATCCAGAAACTGAAGTTTCGTACCATTCGTTTACTAAAACTCTTCCTTTATCTGTCTGGATTCCTACTTCTTCAAGACCTATGTTCTCGATGTTAGCAGCAATACCTACAGCAGATAATAATATATCAGCTTCAAGAACAATGTTTCCTTTAGCCGTTTTTACAGTAGCTTTTACACCTTCTCCGCTTGTATCCACACTTTCTACTGAAGCGTTGGTCATAATTTCGATACCCGATTTTTTCAGAGACTTCTCTAAATGTTTAGAGATTTCCTCATCCTCTACAGGAACGATGTTTGGCATAAATTCAACAACAGTTACTTTTGTACCCATTGTGTTATAGAAATCAGCAAATTCAACTCCGATAGCTCCAGAACCTACAACGATCATAGATTTTGGCTGCTCAGGAAGAGATAATGCCTGTCTGTATCCGATTACTTTTTTACCATCCTGAGGTAAATTCGGTAATTCTCTTGAACGAGCTCCCGTTGCGATAATGATATGAGTCCCTGTATATTCAGTTACTTTTCCTTCGTTATCTGTAACAGAAACTTTTTTACCTTTCTGTACTTTTGCCGTTCCCAAAATAACGTCGATTTTATTCTTTTTCATCAAGAATTCAATCCCTTTGCTCATTTTGTTGGCAACACCACGGCTTCTCTGAATTACGTTCGGAAACTCAAAACTAGCTTCCACTTTATTCAAACCATAATCTTCAGCGTGATTAATATAATGAAAAACCTGAGCCGACTTCAATAAAGCTTTCGTTGGAATACATCCCCAGTTAAGACAAATCCCTCCTAAATTTTCTTTTTCGATAATTGCAGTTTTGAAACCTAACTGTGCCGCTCTAATTGCAGTAACATATCCACCAGGACCACTTCCGATGACAATAATATCGTAATTCATTAGTTTAAAATTTTTATGCGAATTTAAGGAAAAATATTGGATGAAGCACGTTTCTGGAAATTCGTGAAGCAATGCATAACAAATCCTATTTTCATTCAATTTAAAGCAAAAAAGAGAACACAAAAAGCTCTCTCTTTTAATAAATTTTATTTTAAATTGAAAATTTCATAAAAAGGTAAAGTATAGAATTAAACTATATCCATTTTACTGTTTCAAAAAAATAGGATATAACATTACATTTTTTTAAGCAGTTTTTTTTGGCTTTGGTATTTCTCATCCAATGCCTTCAACTGATCTCTTTTCATCTTTTTAGTTGCCAGCGGATGGTTCAGAATCGCTTTTCTTTCTGCATTGTATCTTTTATCCAGCTCCTGTCTCTTGTGATTTATAAGCTCCTGTTTTGAAGGATGCGGCGGCAATTCCTGAGCGGAAACGTTCATGGACAGACCTAATAACAATACTGCTGATATCAATAACTTTTTCATAACATTTATTTTTTTGAAAGATTTTAATTAAATAAGTTCCTTCTGGTTCAAAATGAATATTACATATATTATACCAATTATTCTATCTACTGATTGTAAACTATTTATTACTTTTATAATACTTTAAATAAACTATATTACATGTATGAAAAAAAATATTGTAACCAAAGATAATATCTGGCTGAAAGAACCTGAAGAACATGACTTTCCAGCAGCTCAGGATTATCTGGAGCTTCTTTTTATCCCGGAACAGGCACAGAAAATAGTGGCAGAACTTAAAAAGGCTTCTACGATCATGAAAAAATCAAAAGATATTCTGAGAGCAAGCAGACTGGCTTTACTTCCGGAAACGAATATCCATGTTAAAGAAAACCTGAGAAAAGTACAGAAAAATAAAAAATTATCGCCTATTCTATTGGTAAGAGGGCAAAATGAATTAATCATTGCCGATGGCTATCACCGCCTGTGCTGCAGCTACTACCTTACAGAAGATCTAGAAGTTCCCTGCAGATTAGTATAATACCCAAAACCAACTAGGAATTGGGTATTTTTAAGGTTTAGCTATAAAAACAATCTATTGTATTTCAATGTTTTGTTTTAAAGGTAAATTTTTGGAAGAATTGCCCACAAAAATTCTATAGGTTCCTTTTTCTACAATCCAGTTCATTTTCTCATCTAAAAACTGTAATTCTTTCACAGGAACTTCAATGGAAACCTGTTTTGATTCTCCAGGTTTCAAATAGATTTTCTGAAAACCTTTCAGCTCAATAATTGGCCTTGAAACCGAAGCCAGCAAATCTTTTACATACAACTGCACGACTTCACTTCCGGCTTTTGAGCCTGTATTTTTTACATTGACTTTAGCAATGATGGTTTCGTTTTCAGAATATTTTGATTGACTTAACTGTAAATCGGAAATTTCGAAAGTGGTGTAACTTAATCCAAAACCGAACGGATACAACGGTTCGCCACTCAGATCATAATAATCATTTCCTCTTCCTGTCGGATGATGAGTATAAGTTAAAGGCAACTGTCCTTCTTCAACAGGAAATGTTATCGGTAATTTCCCTGACGGATTTTCTGCTCCGAACAGCACTTTTGCGACGGCATTTCCTCCTTCTTCTCCGGGATACCAAACATCTAAAATTGCCCCGACTCTATCTTTCCAGTCTTTCGTTTTTATCGCCGAACCTCCAACCAAAACCACTGTAGTGGGTTTATTTAATTTTGAAACTTCCTGAATAAATTTTTCCTGATTTCCGGGAAGACTTAATGACGACCGATCCTGAAATTCACCTTCATGAATTCCTGCTGTAACGATGATGTAATCTGAATTTTGAGCTAATTGTAATGCCTGATCAAAATCTTTCTGATAGTCATTCAAGCCATAATTCCAGATCAGTTCGATATTCGCTTCTCCCCTATTTTCATGAAATTCCACAGCGATATCGTACTTCTGACCTTTATTGAAGTCAATATCAACCATTTTTGTTGAATAACTCAGCTTTTCCCAGTTATCAATGATTATTTTTCCGTTTAAAAATAATCTAAAACCATCATTTCCACGAAGACCTAATTGGTATTTTCCGGAATTGGGAGCTTCCAGTTTTCCCGTCCAACGAACGCTGTAATTATCTGGCTGCAATTTTTCCGGATTTGGAGAATACAATGTCCACTTGAAATTCAATTGCTCATCTTGCTTTTCAAATACCGGATTTCCTTTTAAATCAGAATTGGAAAAATAAGTTCCTTTTAGTCCTTTTTGATTTTCTGAAGATAAAAATTCGGCAGGAACCGTTGCAAATTGTTTTAAATTCCAATCAATTCCTTTCGAATAGTTTACTTCTATATTTTTGTTTTTGACGAAATTTTTAATTCCATCCAAAATATTAATCTTTTTATTTCCAGGCCCTGAATAACCGCCTAATCTCGCATCAACAGCATCAGTTCCAACGACTAATATTTTTTTATAATTT
Organism: Candidatus Chryseobacterium colombiense; assembly: GCA_029203185.1. Lineage (NCBI taxonomy): Bacteria > Pseudomonadati > Bacteroidota > Flavobacteriia > Flavobacteriales > Weeksellaceae > Chryseobacterium > Candidatus Chryseobacterium colombiense. The sequence goes on from CP119310.1 coordinate 1,657,933, forward strand.
CCAGAAATTGGTAGCGTTTTATTATTATTCTGGAGCAAAACAAAAGATTCAACAGCTGCTTTTTCTGCCAAAGGTTTATGATCGATTTTTTTTAAATCGTCAATATCTTTATTAGAAACATAGGGATTTTCAAACAAACCCAGTTCGAATTTTGCTCTCAAAACTCTTGCCACCGCATCATCGATTCTTTCCTTTGAAATTCTTCCATCCAGAAACGGTGGAATAAATAATTTATAATGTTGATATTCTGTCTGGAAAATGACGTCAAGACCTGCATTAATTGCCTGTGCAGAGGCATCATCATAATCCTTAGTCGTAAAATGCAGCACATTAGCCCCACCAACTGCACTCGCATCACTAATGACAAAACCTTTGAAATTCCATTCTTTTTTTAATTTCTCTGTCAATAACCAATGATTGGCCGTAGAAGGCCGGCCATCCAATAAATTATAAGAAGTCATCACCGAGCGGCTTTTTCCTTGTTGAAAAGCTTTTTGAAACGGAATTAAATGCGTTTCCTCTAAATACCTTTTGCTCCAATGAATCGGGTAAGAATCACGACCGCCTTCTCCAACATTAGCCAGAAAATGCTTCGGAGTCGTAATAATTCCCTGACTTTCAAAAGAACTAACAAAGTTCACACCCATCACGGAAGTTAAAAACGGATCTTCACCATACGTTTCCTCCGTTCTCCCCCATCTTACATCGCTTGCCAAATTTATAACCGGAGTCAAAACCTGGCGAATTCCTCTCAATTTTGTTTCTTTGGCAATTGCCTTGGAAACCTCTGTCATCAGTTCAGAATTGAATGTTGCTGACAAACCAATAGCTTGAGGAAAAGCAGTCGCCCCTTCACGCATCAATCCGTGCAAAGCTTCATCAAAAGGGATAATCGGGATTCCCAACCGGGATTCTTCCACGAAATATTTCTGAATAGCGTTTATTTTTTTTGCCAGTCTTTCCGCATCTTCATTCGCGTTGTATTTCAGCAATTGTCCGGCAACTCCGCCGCCTTGATTTCCTGCACTCACCTGTAAACCGAAAATTCCATGAGCATATTGAGCTTTCGGAACATGATCCAAATCTCCGGGAATCATAAAGCATTGCCAGAATTTTTCTTCGGGCGTCATGCGCTTCAGCAAATCCTGAATTCTGGTTTCAACAGGTTGTTTTGGATCTTTGTATAATGGTTTTTGAGCGGCAATAAATGTTGTGCTCAATAATGAAATTGCTATGATTTTAAAGCACATAAAAATTTGATTTAATTATTATTCTTTTGTCTTGAAACAAAAGAACCAAAAGTTCAAGACTTGGAACTCTCCGCTAAAAATTAAAATTTTATCCTAAAATTCCCAAAATTTGCGCGAATTCAATATTTTTTCTTCGGTTCAATATTTGTGTCGCGCTTCAAACAATGGGAATTTCTTAACGGATTAAATTTTATTTTTTTTAACGCTCCGATTTCCTATGTCATTTTAATATAAAAGTAGTCCACAATTTTAACTATTGTGTAATTTGAATTACAGTTGAATATTTTAACTGATTTCTTTCTTTTGGCAAATTAATTTCAATTGAATTCCCCGATTTTTTCCATTGAATTTTGTTCGATAATCCTAAAATTTTCAATGATTTAGGTTTAAAATTTTCAGGAATTGTAAAGTTTAACGTTGAGGGAGATTCATAATTTGTGTTTTCATCCAAATGAAAAATATTCACTGTTTTTCCGTCTTTGCTCTGAGTGTAATAAAAATTTCCATCGTGATAAGGAGCAACACTTCTGGTTGCAAAAACCGCAGACTGGTTCTTATCCATCCAAGCTGAAATTTCATTTAATCTTTCATACACTACGGCATCATAATCTCCGTTCGGTCCGGGAGCAATATTCATCAGGTAATTTCCTCCTCTTGAAATAATCTTCACCAACGTTTCAATGATTTTTTGAGATGGTTTATAATTGTCATTCGGAACATACGAAAATGAATTCCCCATCGTGATACAGCTTTCCCACGGAATTGAAAGTGGTTTTTCAGGAACAGCTTGTTCAGGTGTCACATAATTTTCCCATTTTCCGGGAACCGTGCGGTCTACAACAATAATTCCGGGCTGATTTTTACGAGCCATTGTTCCAATTTTATCCATGTCGATATCCTGTTCAACCTTGATTGTTCGCTGCCATTCAACATTGGGATCTATGGTATGGAATGGACGAACCCAGCCTCCGTCTAACCAAAGAATATCGATCTTACCATAGTTTGAAGTAATTTCATTCAGCTGATTAAAGGTGAAATTTTTGAAACTGCTCCATTTTTCAGGGTATTTTTTCGGATCATAATTCACATTTCGGTCTTTTGGAGGAAAATAGGACCACCAATAATCGTCGGAATGCCAATCGGGTTTTGAGAAATAGGCCCCGATTTTGAAGCCGTCTTTACGGAATGTGTTGAAAATTTCCTTTGTTACATCTGCTTTCGGATTTTTGGAAAAAGGAGTTTTCGAAGAAGTTATTTTATAATCAGACTGTTGGGTACCAAACATTGCAAAACCATCGTGATGTTTTGTTGTGAACACCACATATTTCATTCCCGCCTTTTTTACGGCATCTGCCCATTTTTGAGGATTGAATTGAGTCGGATTGAAAGTCGTCTGAAGATTTTCATAGTTTTTTACATATTCGTAGTATGATTTTCCGTGTTCCGGTTTTCTCTGCGTCCATGATTCATCTTCCGGGCAAATGCTCCAGCTTTCGACAATTCCCCATTGGCTGTACGTTCCCCAATGCATGAAGAGTCCGAATTTTAAATCCTGCCAGTTTTCCAGATTCTGAACGACCAAAGGATCTGTCGGCTTTTGGTAGCCTTCGGAAACATTATGAGCCTGTGAAAAAAAAGCTGATGAAAATAAAAGTGATAAGAAAAGGAGGGTTTTAGTTTTGGGTGTAATAAACATTGAGTTTTGTTTGTGCTAATTTAATCATCATTTACAAAACCACAAAGTTCATCAATGATTTAGGACATAAAGAAGTTTCGGTGTAAAAATAATTTAGATTTACTTATAAATTCATAAAACCGGCTTATCATCATTTAAATTAAATTTTCAAATGCTTCCTCTATTTCAGAATAAATGAATTTAAATCCACTTTTCATTAATTTTCCGGGAGCGACATTTCTGCTTTTCAGTAATAATTCTGTTTCAGTCTTTAAAAACAGGGATGCTACTTCCAGTTGCCAGACAGGAGCATTTAGCCCGAATGGAATTTTCATTTCTTTTCTTAGTTTTTTCATGAATTCTTCGTTAGGCAATGGATTCGGAGCTGTTATATTAATCTTTCCTGAAATATTTTCATGATCGATTATAAATTCAACTGCCCTGCAAAAATCCTCAATATGAATCCAGCTTATGTATTGATTTCCTCTTCCTTGTTTTCCGCCCAATCCGAATTTTGTGAGCATTTTTAACTTTGGAAAAGCGCCTCCGTTATTCCCTAAAACAATCGAAGTTCTTAAAGCGACTTTTCACACATTTTCTGTTCTTACTTTAAAAAATTCTTTTTCCCAGCTTTTGCAGATGTTCATAGAAAAATCGTCACCAATAATTCCGTTTTCTTCTGTATTTAAATGAATTTCTGAATGAACATAAATGGTTGCCGAACTTGCATTTAACCAAATTTTAGGCTTATTGCCACATCCATCAATTGCCTGTTGAAGAACTTTTGTGCTTTCAATTCTTGAATCGTAAATTTCTTTTTTGTTCTTTTCCGTATATCGGCAATCGACAGATTTTCCTGCGAGATTGATTAAAACATCAGAATTTTCGAGTGATTTTTTCCATTCACCCAAAGTTTTTCCATCCCATAAGATTTCATTTTTACGTTTTGGATTTCGGGTTAAAATATAAACCTCATTTCCCTTTTCTGTAAAATATTTTTCGATATTTTTCCCAGGAAACCGGTTCCGGCTGCGATGATTATTTTCATTTGGTTGATAGGATTTAGTTGATGGTTGATAGATTTAAATATTGAGATGCTTCGACAGGCTCAGCATGACATTGTGATTATTAAATATCTTTTATCTAAACTTATACTTTTTACCTGTCTTTTTTTACTTTTTACTTAATTCTTTTTACTTGGCTCTTAAGATACTTCTTGGTTTTCACTTCAATTTCAGAACCTTCTGCAAGCATGACAGAGATTGGCTTTTGATAATCTAATGATTCAAAATCGTTTCCGTAAATGGTTTTAAAATCTATTTCAAGCTTATAATTTTTAACCCAATAATAATCCCACTTCGGATGACAGACCTGATATTGTAAAGTTTTGCTTTCTTTTTTTGTAAAACCGTAATAATGTTCTGTTATAAATTCAAATTCAGAAGCGGTTTGCATTTTCAGAGGTTTGTTATCTGCTGTAATCACGATAGAATGCCAGATTTTATCTTTCCATGAGTATTTGATCAATAATTCATTGTTTTTTTGATGAATTGTATTGTTCATTGGCATGGTTTTATAGTTCTCTTTGTAAAATGAATTGGCAACAAAGCTTAAAGCAGGTTTTGGAACGATTTCTTTGATGAATACCACTCCTCTTTTCCATTGGCTGCCTTCTTTTTTCCTGACATAAAATCTTAAATTCACTTCTTCAAAATTCCGGTGAAAAGGAATTGGAAGTCCTAGTAATTTTGTATTTAAAAACATAAATCCAACTAAGCTTATATAACATTTTCCCTGGTAGAAATCAAGTTCTGTATTTTCAGGAAGGTATCTTAATAAAATTTCAGGATTTATTTCGTAGTTGATGATGGCCAGTTTTCGCCATTCGGCTTTTAAGAAGTTCATTGTTATTTTGGTTGATTGTTAATTATTGTTGGTTGATGTTTTTTAATGTTGAGACGCTTCCGCAGGCTTAGCATGACAGTTCTAATACTAACTGTTTTCGACGCTCGCGTTCATCCTACTTTCTTAGTTCCTTATTTTTCTGCTGTTATTTTTATCAACCGATTTCGTTCTAAAAGAAATGTTTTCATGTAGTTTTTAAGATATATTGTGTTGAAGATTTTTCCGATGATTCCGAAAGGCGATTCGAATTCAAAAATATCTGTCATGACTGTGTTTTTACCTTCCTGGGTGAAAATATGCTGATGTTTCATTGATTTAAAAGCTCCTTTCTGCATCACATCTATGAAATGATGAGGTTTGTTCATACTCACAATTTTTGTGGTCAGTGTTTGATAAATTCCTAAATGTTTTGCTTTCCAGGTTACGGTTTCACCTTGTTCAATTAATCCTGAGGTTCGCCCTGCAATTGCTTTTTCATTGGTTTTGGAAGTTGATTTCTGATGTAAATCAATATTTCTAGATAAGTCGAACACTGTTTGAATATCTGCTTCGATTATTGTACTTAAATGGATTCTGGACATTTTCTAAAATTTTGTTTAATAAAGATGCTTTGACAGGCTCAGCATGACAATGCTAATACTAACTGTTTTAGTGATTTAATAGGATTAAAATGATTGCCGTCGTTATTCTAAAAATAACCCATGAAAGAGTCGGAAGAAAGTTTATTTTTAAAATCCGACACCTTCTTATATGCTCCAGAAACATGATGAATACTACAATGCCGAAGTAAATCATCGAAGAAACCGGATTTAGATTTAAAAATAAAGCTGGAATCAAGAGTAAAGTTCCGATCAGAGAAACTGTCATCATATTTCCCAGATAATTCCAGATTTTATCTTTCAAATAAGATGTTAAGAATAGAGTCTGCCAAAAGATTTGCCCAATGCAAACGATTAATTCTCTCCCAAAGTTCTGATGGAGACCTAATCCTAATTTTGTCGAAAATAAGCTTAAAATATAGCCTGAGAAAATCACGACAAAAGCCATGTAAGCAAGTCTGTAATTCAAGTTAAAATCAGGAATACAGGCTTCTTCTGTCTGATCTTTTTTTGAAGGGATAATCTGTTTTCTGTTATAAGAAACAAAGGAATACAACTTTTTGAAAAACCAATAGAAAGGTTTAATTCTTGCTGTTTTTTCTAATACTGGAAATGAATTTCCAATGATTAACAATAAACTATCTAACCCGTAAATTACTTTATTTCTTTGATGATCCACTAAAGCAATTTCGTTTTTTGCCCGGTTGAAATCAACCAGATTTTTATTCTTAAAACTCAGTTCTGTAAAGGCTTCTCTTCCGTTTTCATCCAACATTCCCGCTTTTATAAAACCTTTTGAATAGATATTGCACATCGGACATTCGTTGTCGTAGATGAGCGTGTGATTTTTAAGGGTTTTCATTGTGTTTGTTTTTGAGATTCATAAGTTATATACGTATAAATAATATAGGAGATTGCCATAAGCGGACTGTAAAAGAAGGCCGAGAAAAGTATATAGAAAAATATTTCCCCAACTCTTGCAATTTGAATGTCATAGAAATAGATTAACCAAACAGGAATAATTAAAATTCCATATAAAACATACATTAAATTTTTAGGATATCTTATTCCTAATCGAATTAAATAACTTAATAACTGAGCTCCTCCAACAACATGATAAAATAACAGAAAGTAATTTTCAAAAACCAAGTCATAATGTTTAATGATAAGCCATCCAATGATATATGCAATGAAAATTGTGAACTGAACATAGAAATCATATTTAAAGAATGTTTTCATGAGATTGATTTTTAGTTTGAAATTTAAACATTGTCTGATAACAATCTATGAGATAGAGAATCGCCAATACCGGACTGTAAAAAAGGGAAAGTATAGGAATTATCATGAAAATTCCGGCAAGATCATCAAAACTTCCACTAATCACCAGCAAAATAAGTGATAGAAAAACAGGTAAGATAAGATAACCATATATTTTAAAGATTAATGATTTTTTATAATTGTAGGAACATCTTATCAAATAGCTTACTAACTGTGAAATTCCTACACCGAAATAAAAAAGATAGATTAATTTTTCACTTCCTAACAAAAAGCTAATCAATACAATTATTGAAATAATAACAAAAATTGTTAATTGGAAGTAAAAATCGTTCTTGGCAAAAGTTTTCATGGTCATTAATTTTTAAAGGTTTAAAAAATCTCCTCTTGTTCGTTTATTCTGGATTTTAAAAGCGAAATACATCCAGATTTTAAATATCAGTGTTTTCATTTTTAATGATTTTATCTTTATTCATTGCATGTTTACGACCTTTTAAGAAAAGCAGCAGGTTCAGAAGCATCATTATTCCAAGGTAAATGGAGAATCCGCCGATCTTTTTACTTAATGCGACCACCAGTCTTTCAACCGTTTCAATTTGGAAAAACTCAATGATACAAAGCGCAAAACCAATATTCAAAAGATAAAACCCGATTTTAAACAGTGAATTTGTTGCCATTGCAATATCTTCTTTTTGGTGGAAAATATCGATCATAAAAGTTTTGGAATTTTTAAACAAGAACTGAGACACAAAAACCGTCAACATAATGACAATAGGCAAATAAATCATGTAAGCAGAAAAATTGTAGGTTGCTGTGGTTAAAACTGTTGCATTCATAGTATATTATTTTATAGTTAAATTTTTTCTCAGAAAGTAAAGTGTAAAAATGTTCATATAATGTAAAAAGCAAAGAATCAAAGTGATATATCCTATTTTGATAGCAGTGACTGTCAGAACCTGTTCCAGGGAATTCACCTTGTCCCAATTACTCAGATTAATGGCGATATAACCGAGATTGATCAAATAATAACACCCTAAAAGTATTCTGTTGATTGTCAAACAAAGATTAGCATCATGAATCAGATAATCCAAATAGTATTTCCCTGCATTATAACATCTTCTCCCAACATCAATCGTGATATATGAGCTTATGGAAAGGAAAAGTATATATGAAATAATATTGAACATTTTGTAAATATTATATTTTCAATAATTTTTGAAAGTATATTTGAAATAAAAAAGGAGATTTGCTCCTTAAGTATTCTTATAGGTATTAAAAAGATTCTTCGCTTTGCTCAGAATGACAATCTTTAATATCCTTTATTTTAATAAATTAGTGATCTTTCCGACCAGCCAATGATCATCACTTTTTATGGCAAGATCCATGATATTGAATATTTTTCCCGTCACATTTTCCATTTCGTCCATTAAAGCGGTAAATTTTTGAGCCTCTTCCGTATTTTCATCTATATTTTTTAATTCAGAAATTGAACTTAAAACAGGTTCGATTTCTCTTTTCTTACGTTCTTTCACCAACTGTTTAAAAAGATACCACATATCTCTTTCTGCAAAAAAATATTCTTTTCGGTCCCCCTTCATCAATTCTTTTCTTACCAAGCCCCAATCCATAAGGTTTCTCAGATTCATATTGGCATTTCCCCTTGAAATTGCAAGCATTTCCATCACCTCATCAGTAGAGAGTGGTTTTCCTTCAGCCAAAAGCAATGCATGAACCTGTGCCATCGTACGGTTAATTCCCCAATTGGTCGCCAAAGTTCCCCAAGTCTGAATATATTTTTCTTTAGCTTCTGAAAGTTGCATTTTATATTTCTTTTAAATTCTAATACAAATATAATTATAATTTTTGAACTTTCAATAATTTTTGAAAATAAAGTTATAATAAAAAACAGACACCCTTTCGAATGCCTGCTTCATCTATCATTGCTGTGTTTTATAACTTTCTACTAATCTCACAAACTCAGCTCTATACCCTTCATCATCTTTACCTCTTCCTTTTTTTGCAAGATTTTCTACTTCTTTCAGATCTTTATTTTGGATGAATTTTGAATTTCTTAAAATCAAACCAAACCATGCAACGGAAGAAGCAAACTTAAAATCCTCGCTCGCTCCGGAAATGGAAATATCAGATTTTTGTACTACCTGAGTGATCTCAGTACTTTTGTCACCATCCGGTTTTTTATACCTGAATTTTACCGTTGCCAGTTCGTTTCCAAAATTTGAATCGGAAGTTTGATGAGTATATTTAAGTTCAGTTTCTTTAGGAAGAAAATCGGATTGCACATCGTTTGGAATGATCTCATACAAAGCCGTTACTGTATGTCCGCTTCCCAATTCTCCAGCATCTATAGCATCGTTGGTAAAATCTTCATTCTTCAGCTTTCTGTTTTCATAGCCGATCAATCGGTACGATTTTACAAATTGTGGATTAAACTCGATCTGAATTTTTACGTCTTTCGCTATAGCATACATACTTCCTGCAAACTCTTTCCCGAGAAATTTATTTGCTTCCTGCATATTGTCGATATAAGCATAGTTCCCGTTGCCTTTGTCGGCTAAAGTTTCCATACGGTTGTCTTTAAAATTACCCATTCCGAAACCTAAACACGTAAGAAAAACCCCTGATTTTCTTTTTTCTTCTACCAAGGTCTGTAGATCTCCTGTTGAAGAAGCTCCGACATTGAAATCTCCGTCTGTAGCAATAATAACACGGTTATTCCCTCCTTTTATGAAGTTTTCCTGGGCAAGTTTATAGGCCAGTTCAATTCCTTCTCCTCCTGCAGTACTTCCTCCTGCCTGAAGATTATCCAAAGCTTCAATGATTTTATTTTTTTCACGGGCTGAAGTAGGAGAAAGAACCATGCCTGCGCTTCCTGCATAAACTACAATTCCAACTTTATCTTCAGATCTTAGTTGATCCAGCAAAACTTTAAAAGAAGATTTCAGTAACGGTAATTTATTGGGAGCATCCATAGAACCGGAAACATCGATCAGGAAAACAAAATTGGAAGCCGGAAGCTGATTCGCCGGAATACTTTTCCCCTGAAGGCCAATCTTTAAAAGCTTGTATTTAGTATTCCAGGGAGAATCACCGTACTCTGTATTAATAGAAAAAGGCTGATCGTTTTTCGGCTGTGGATAGGAGTATTTAAAATAATTGATCATTTCTTCAATTCTCACCGCATTTTTATCTACCATTTCTCCATTATTAATCATTCTCCTGATATTGGAATAGGCAGCATTATCAACATCGATTGAAAACGTAGATACCGATTGGTTCTTAGTCAACTCAAAAGGATTTTCTATAAACGCATCATATTCCTCATTATTTTGCTTTTCAATGAATTTTGCTTTTTTAATACTATCCTGAACTTTCTGAAGTTTTTCGTATGCTTTTCTTTGTTTTCTTGAAAGTTTTTTGGTAGTAATAACAACTACTCCGTTTGAAGCTCTGCTTCCATATAATGATGTTGCTGAAGCATCTTTTAATACATTGATACTTTCAACAGTATTTGGATTTAGCTTGCCAAATTCTTTTGCATCCGAAACTTTACCGTTAATCACATATAAAGGTTGTGCATTACCGTTCAAACTTCCAATTCCCCGAATTAAAACTGTCGGCTTTGATCCAGGTTGTCCACTTCCAGTGTTAATATTAACTCCAGCTAATTGACCTTGAACTATATTCATAATATTTGCATTAGGGCGCTTTTCAATGAACTCAGTTCTTACATTAGGAGAGTTCGAAATATATCCGTCATTTGTCTGACCTTGAACATAATTTAAAGCAATCGAAGGTGATGAAGTAATATTTTCCTTATATTTTTTTGAACGCTTATTGCTTACAATTTCTGTTGATGCAATAGATGTAGCACTTGAAGTATAAGATTGTTTTTTCACAGTTCTGTAACCTGTCACTACAACTCCTTCAATACTAGTTTCTTTATCTTCTTTATCCAAAACACCATCACCATCCGTTCCTTCATATTTCTCTTTTTCAGATTGTTGATTATCTTTTTTCTTAATATAATATTGATCTGTAGTATAAATTTCATTGACCTTTTTTACAGGCTCAGGAATTTTATCATCAAACACTAAAGTTGAAGGTTTTTCGACTGAAGATTTAGCTACCGCAATTTCCTTCTCAATATTAGACTTCACCGTACTATCGATCGCTTGAACACTAGAATTTACTTTAGGATAAACCGTATGCTGAGCAATTGCAGTTTTTTTAATTGCTGAATCATCATTTTTATTAATAAAGTAAAAAGCACCTAAACCGATGATTAAACTTACTGCAATACCGTAAGGAAGCCAAATTGGAATAATTCTTTTTTTATTTTCTTTTATATCTAATTTTTCTTCAACCTGAGCCCAAACTTTATCAAACCCAGGAAAAGTCATAGGTTCTTCCACTTTTGAAGCCTCATTGAATTTTTTATCGATATCGTGATTATTTTCCATTTTGTAAAGTTTTTAAATGTTGTGATTAACCAGAAGTTCCTGAAGTTTTTTTCTCGCGAAATTCAGTTGGGATTTTGACGTTCCTTCACTGATTGAAAGCATTGTTGCAATCTCCTTGTGTGGATACCCTTCAATGGCAAATAGATTAAAGATCGCCCGGCAACCTTCCGGAAGAAAATTGAGAAGTTTGAGAATATCTTTTTCGAAAGAAAGATTTTCTACTGGTACATCTGAAGATTCAATCATATTCTCATCCAGCGAAATGTGAAGTGCTTTCATGGCTCTTAATTTCTGCAGGCATTCATTCACCGTAATTTTTTTTGCCCAGGCTTCAAAAATATCCGGATTCTGTAGCTGATCGAGCTTTGTGAAAATCTTATAAAAAGTATCGGCCAGTACTTCCTGTATATCTTCATCATTTTTCAGGTAACGTCTGCAAACCGAGTAAAGTTTGCCTGCCATATTTTCGTAGACTTTCCGCTGTGCGTTACGGTCGTTCCGTTGACATGCTATTAGTAATTCGTGTTCCATAGGTTGGCTTTATACTCTAATAGATGCAGGAAACTGAGAAAGGGTTGGAAACATCTAAAACTTTTTTTAAAAATATGAAATTTCTCTTTTGCATAATGACATCATATTGAGACAAGAATTAAAAGAAACTTTTCATAAAAAGTAAATATTCGATTTAACTTTTTGCCTTGTAACAAATCTGTAATATGAACGACTATTCATATAAATAATCTTTTTATAGTAATGAAAAATACCAAAATTGCGTCATTACTTTTTGTTTTGTCTGCAGGAAGTATAATGTTTGCTCAGGATGACTTAATCAACAAGTTAAAAAACAATCAATCTCAAAATGCTAATTTCCAGTTCACAACGTTGAAAGACGTAGGAGCAACTTCGGTAAAAAACCAAGGTTCTTCAGGAACCTGCTGGAGTTATTCAGGAAACTCTTTTCTTGAATCTGAAATGCAGAGAATGGGTAAAAAGCCAGTTGATTTAGCGGAAATTTTCACTGCAAGAAATTCTTATCATGATAAAGCAAAATTATACGTTCTAAATAATGGTGCCATCAGTTGGGGAGACGGAGGAGAATTGCACGACGTTATCAACATGTATAAAAAATACGGAGCAGTTCCTCAAGATGTTTACACAGGTTTAAAATCCGGACAAACATTGAACAATTTCTCTGAAATGCAGGGTAAAATAAAACCAGTTCTGGATAGCTTGGTTCAGGCTGCTTCCAAAGGGAAATTAACGGATAACTGGATGGCTTCTGTAGATGCTATTTTAGATGAATATTTAGGGAAAATTCCGACCAACTTTACGTACGAAGGAAAATCTTATACTCCGCAAACCTTTGCTAAAGAAGTGGTAGGTATCAATCCTGAAGATTATGTAGAAATTTCTTCTTATAAAGATTATCCATATTACCAAAAATTTGTAGTTCCAATTCCAGATAACTGGAGCCATGATTCTGACTGGAATGTACCGATGAAAGATTTAACTGCAATTATCGATAACGCAGTAAGCAAAGGATATTCTGTAGGTTGGGCAACCGACGTTTCCGAGCCTTATTTCTCTTACAAAAACGGAGTTGCTTATGTTCCGGATATGGATTTAGATCAAATTACTAAAGACAACAAAGGAACTTTATTCACAGAGCCTAAAAAAGACAAAACGATCACTGAAGATATGCGTCAAAAAGCCTTGAATAATCTATCTACAACCGATGATCACGGAATGCACATCGTAGGATTGGCAAAGGATCAGTCCGGAAAAGAGTATTATATGGTGAAGAATTCTTGGGGAGTTACCAATGATTTCGAAGGCTACATCTATGTAACCAGACCGTATGTTGAGTACAAATCTACAGCAATTCTTGTTCACAAAAATGCGCTTCCAAAGTCTATTAAAAAGCAATTGAAGCTCACTAAAAACATTGGATTATAAGAATCACTTTTTGCCTTTACCGGCAATTTAGATATTTAAATCTGTTAAAGAAACCGTTTTCAAATTTTGAGAACGGTTTTATTTTTTCAATCAATAGAGAAATATTATATTTGATCTTCATCAAAATTATTTACTATGAAAAATCTAAGAAAATTAGTGAAGACCGATTTAAAGAAGATCAACGGAGGAAATGCTCCGGAATGTCCGTTGGATACCGTTGAATGTTATTATCCACCCAAAAACGGAAATCCGGGATACTGGAAATGTATTTCAATAACTTTTGGCTGTCCGAATTAAGACTAAAAACCGCTTCAAGATCATTCTTGAAGCGGTTTCGTTTAAAATAATTGATAGGTAAAAATTTAAATATAAAATGTGAATTGTTAAAAGTTACTTTTATTCTCCCTTAAGCCAGAAAAGTTGTAAAATAAATTGAAGGCCAAACAAAACCACGATTACAATTCACAATTGTTTTTTAATAAAGGGTTGCCATACTTGCAGCGTTGAAATCCAATAGCTCTTCTGTTTTTCCTTCTTTTACTTTTCTCACCCATTCCGGATCCTGTAAAAGCGCTCTTCCAACAGCTACCAGATCAAAATCTCCTCTTTCCAGCCTTCTTGTTAATTCCGTTAAATCTGCCTTTTCAGTTCCCTGCCCTGCAAATGCTCCCATAAAATCTCCTTCAAGACCTACAGAACCTACAGTAATTGTCGGCTGACCTGTAATTTTCTTGGCCCAACCTGCAAAATTCAAGTCAGAACCTTCAAATTCAGCTTCCCAGAAACGTCGTTGTGAGCAGTGGAAAATATCAACTCCGGCTTCTTTTAATGGCAATAACCACTCTTCCATTTCTTCGGGAGTATTGGCTAATCTTGTAGAATAATCCTGTTGTTTCCATTGAGAAAGACGGATGATAATTGTAAAGTCTTCCCCTACAGCAGCTCTGATTGTTTTTACAACATCTACAGCAAATTTGCTTCTTTCTTTTAAGGTTTTTCCTCCATACTCATCGGTTCTTGTGTTGGTAACTTCCCAGAAGAACTGATCGATCAAATAACCGTGTGCTCCATGGATTTCAACGACATCAAAGCCAAGATCTTTTGCAGATTTTGCAGAAGCCGCAAACTGTGCAATCGTATCCTGAATATCCTCCAATGTCATTGTAGAAGCTTTTTCCATATCCACCAAAGGATAATCTTCTGACATCCTCGTATCTCCAACGTGCCAGATTTGAGGTCCCATTTTTCCCCCGTTTTCATGAACAGCATCGATAACATTTTTCCATCCGTTTAATGCTTCTGTTCCATAAAAATCAGGGATATTCTGCATATTTTTTGAACCCGGTCTGTTGATCACAGTTCCCTCCGAAAGAATCAATCCCACTTCTGAAGCCGCTCTTCTTGCATAATACTCTGCAATTTGCTGAGTCGGAACTCCGTTATCAGATTGAGCTCTCGTCATCGGAGCCATTACAATTCTATTTTTTAGTTCTAAATTCTTATATTTAAAAGGTTTAAATAATGATTCTGTGCTCATCTTTACATTTATATTTTATAATTGTTACACAAAGTAACTAATAATAGTTCATTTTTGTATCTTTTGAATTTAAAAAAGTGGTAACTTTGCAGTAACCTACATTAGTAACGTAAAAGTAACATATGAAGCAAAATGAATTAATGGCATACAGCTGCCCTTTAGGAAAGGCAATGTCTGCCTTAGGAAGCAAATGGAAACCCATCATCGTACTGGTCATCAAAGACCGGAAATTACGTTTTGGGGAACTTGCGGTGCGCATTAATGTAATTTCCAGAAAGGTTTTAACCGACCAATTACGTGAAATGGAAGCCGACGGATTGGTGATTCGTGAAGAGTTTAAAGAAATCCCTCCAAGAGTTGAATATTCTCTGACTGAAAAAGGTTTGGCATTGTTGCCTATCTTATACCAACTGGAAGAATGGGAAAAGAAGTATCATGTGCATGATCCTGATAAAGAGAAAGATTGTAAAACTGTTTTAGAGCAAAAGAATATAAAAAAGGCTACAGTTTGATGATGATTAAAGCAATAAATATTATGTATATTTAAATTTAATTAAAATTATGCAAGTATTATACGATATCAAAAATTTTTTCAAAGAATATCCTTTATATAAAGAGTTTTTGTACATTGAAAATTATGTTAGAACACAAAAAGGTATTGTTGATCCCTATGATTTTAATCAATTATCTTTCGAATATTTTTGTGATGAAGAACAAACAAATAGAACTTTTGAGATTGACTTACTAAAATCAACAAAAGAGTATTATAACAAATTTGCTGGAAATAAAATTCCAAGTGACTGTTTTGATGAAAATGATCATTTAAGTTATGAAATCCATTTATTAGGAATTTGTAAATCTTGTCAAAAAAAACAAGTCGATTTTTTAATTAAAGTTAAAAGTGATCAACAGTTTCCAAATGATAAAGATAATATCGTAGGACATGGTAAAGATGGTGTTCAGCATATTGATATTATTCAAAATAAACAAATTAAAATATACCTAACTAAAGTTGGCATAAATCCAGAACCTAAAATAAATATTGATAAATCTATCCAAAAGTATTTTGACCGAGAAACAAATAATTGGTATTTCAAAGGAATTAAGCAATATCAAATTGGATTCGGAATTGGATCTTTAGCTTACTTTAGAAGAATTATTGAAAAAGAATTATTTCACATCTTAGAAAATATTAGTGATTTAAACTCTTCAGATCCCAAGCTAAAAAAAATTATTGAAGAGTTTGACAAAAATTCTAAAATGAGTACGCTTTACAATAGTACATTTTCTCTTTTACCAAAATCTTTACAAATATTAGGACATAATCCTCTTGAAATTTTATATAGATTAACATCGGAAGGGCTACATAATATTTCAGAACAGGAAAGTTTAGAAAAAGCGGATAAGATTCATAAATTATTAGATTTTGTAATAAAAAAAATCAATGAAGAAAATTCTGAATTAAAAGAAATAAGAGACCTTATTAATGAGTTAAAAAAATAAATATTCACTAAAATTAACTTTATTAAAAAACCGCCTCCAAAAAGAAAGCGGTTTTCAAATTTATCTAAAATCTCAATTAAAATATCGCAGGATATTTCTGAGGATTTGTTTCGTTAAACATCGCATAGATTTTCTCAACCATATCATCTGCAGATGGCTTAGAGAAATAATCTCCGTCACTTGCATAAGCAGGTCTGTGATCATTTGCAGATATCGTCAATGGATCAGAATCTAAGAATCTGAATGCCTTTTGCTTTTCTAAAATCTGCTGAAGTATAAATGCTGAGGTTCCGCCTTCCACATCTTCGTCGATTACAACCAATCTGTTTGTTTTCTTTACAGATTCAGCAATTTCATGCGTTAAATCGAAAGGAATTAAAGATTGAACATCAATAACTTCCGCAGAGATTCCTAATTTTCCTAATTCTTCTGCAGCTTCCATTACAATTCTCCAAGTCGAACCATACGTTACTAATGTAACATCAGATCCTTCTTTTGTAACTTCAATTTTCCCAACAGGAACAGTAAATTCACCTAAGTTATCCGGTTGTTTTTCTTTTAATCTGTATCCATTCAGACATTCAACAATTACGGCCGGATCGTCGCTTTGAAGCATGGTATTGTAGAATCCGGCAGCTTTAGTTAAGTTTCTTGGAACTAATACCAAAATCCCTTTTGAAAGATTCAGAATTCCCGCCATTGGAGAACCTGAATGCCAAACTCCTTCTAATCTGTGACCTCTTGTTCTGATAATTACCGGAGCCTTCTGCCCTCCTTTTGTTCTGTATTGAACGGTAGCCAGATCATCGCTCATTCCTTGTAAGCAGTATAAAATATAGTCTAAATACTGAATCTCAGCAATTGGTCTCAATCCTCTCATCGCCATACCAATTCCCTGTCCAAGAATTGTAGCTTCACGGATTCCTGTATCAGCAACACGAACGTCACCGTACTTTTCCTGCATTCCTTCTAGACCCTGGTTTACGTCACCAATATTTCCGGCATCTTCACCAAATACTAAAGTTTCAGGATATTTTTCAAAAATTTTATCGAAGTTATTTCTTACCACTACTCTTCCGTCTACATCTTCAGAACTGTCAGAATAGATGGGCTTAATTTCTTTTACGTTCTCTGCTTTCCATTGAGACTGAGAATACAAATGAGAAGAATAGTTGTCTTTTTCAACTTCAAAAATCTCGTTGTACTTCTGCATTAATTGGTTTCTTTCTGCAGAGTTTGTTCCTCTTGTCGCCAATAAAGACCTTCTTACCAAATGGAAAATATCTTTTTTAGCTTTTGAAACCAATTTATTGAACTGATTGATATAATTTTCAATTTCAGCATTTTGCCCTTTAAGATTTTCAACTAAAGGTAACACTGAGCTGATCAAATCTGTGATTGTCTTCTGATAATTTTCCCAAGCCTGCTTTTGACCTGCTTTTACCGTTTTTTTAGCGTCTTCATCAATGGCTTCCAATTCTTCTGCGGTTGCCAATACTTCTTCCTTACCTTCAATTTCGATAGAATAATTTAAAATCCATTCTTTGAATTTTACCAATCCATCAAACTGAGATTCCCAAGCTAAACGATCTTCATTTTTATATCTTTCGTGAGACCCCGAAGTCGAGTGACCTTGAGGCTGTGTAACTTCAATAACGTGAACCACAACCGGAACACTTTCAACTCTTGCAAACTGCTCTGCTCTTGCATAAGCATCCAATAATGCGGCATAATCCCAAGCTTTCACCTGAATGATCTCACAGCCTTGAGCTTCCCCGTCTTTTCTTTGGAAACCGCTCAACATTTCTGCAATATCGGCTTTTGCTCTCTGATTTTTTGTAGGAACTGAAATTCCGTAACCATCATCCCAGATGGATACCACCATAGGAACCTGAAGCGCACAAGCCGCATTCAAAGTTTCCCAGAAATGCCCTTCTGCCGTAGAAGCATCCCCGATTGTACCAAAAGCAATTTCGTTACCGTCTTTTGAGAATTTTTCAGAACCGTCGAATTTAACTGATTTATATATTTTTGAAGCCTGAGCGAGTCCTAATAATCTTGGCATTTGCCCTGCAGTTGGAGAAATATCCGAAGAAATATTTTTCTGAGCGGTCAAGTCTTTCCAGCTTCCGTCTTCATTCAAACTTCTGGTCGCAAAGTGACCGTTCATTTGTCTTCCAGCCGATGCAGGCTCTCTTTCAACACTCGTATCTGCATACAACTGCGCAAAGAAACTCTCCACTGTCAAAGCATCTACAGCCAATGCAAAAGTCTGATCTCTATAATATCCTGAACGGAAGTCTCCATTTTTGAAAACTTTCGCCATTGCAAGCTGAGGAAGTTCCTTACCATCCCCAAAAATACCAAATTTAGCTTTTCCTGTAAGAACTTCTCTTCTTCCTAAATAGGACATTTCACGAGAAATCCTTCCTAACTTGTAATCTTCAAGTATCTGATTTTTAAAATCTTGAAAGGAAATTTGCTGTGTTTCAATATAGGTTGTTTGCATAGCCAAATATAAAATTTTTAAATTCTCGAAGTATTTTGCTAATATACACTTTTTAAATTAATTTTAATTTTTATTAATCTTTTTTAAAAATTTGATAATAAAAAAAATTGTGCTTTATTTTGGTTAAATTTGTATGGATGGAAAAGAAATCGACACATATTTTGAATGCATCGAGCAATCTTTTGGGGTTTTCTTTATTGATTATAACATCATTAAAAATCTCCAGAATGAGTCACAGCACCTATTTAGACGAATTTGCAGGTGTGGCAAGTATCTGTTTTGCCTTCAGTTGTTTTTTTTCGTTTTTATCAATAAGATCAGCTCATCAAAAGAGAGGAAACAAGTTTGAAACCATTGCGGATTATTTATTTTTAACCGCCTTATTTTGCATTATTTTAGCCGTTATTATTGTAACAATGAAAATTATTTAATTAAAATTTTCTTTCAATTACGTAGTCAAGCATCAGATGTAATGCTTTTTTAGGCTCAGAATCGGGAAATTCATTAAGAATATCTTTTGCTTTCTGCTGAAAATCTTTCATCACAGAAACAGCATAATCAAGCCCTCCAGAAGATTTCACGAAATTTATCAACTCTTTTACACGTTTCTGATCGTTATTATACCGTTTTATTGTATTAAAATAGTATTTTTTATCTTTTTCGTTGGCTGTTTTTAAGGTATATATTAAAGGAAGCGTCATTTTTTGCTCCTTAATATCGATTCCGACAGGTTTGCCGATAACATTGGAGCTCAGATAATCAAAAAGATCATCTTTGATCTGGAATGCCATTCCTGTATAGGTTCCGAAGTTCATCATTTTTTTTGCCAGATTCTCATCGGCATTATTGGATAAAACTCCGATCTCACAACAGGCTGCAATTAATGTAGCCGTTTTCTGGCGAATAATTTCATAGTAAACATCTTCCGTAATATCGAGTTTTCTGGCTTTCTCCAGTTGAAGAAGCTCCCCTTCGGACATTTCACGGATCGTTCTGGAAATCACACCCAATAAATCGTAGTCTTTATGGTCTGTAGATAACAAAACTGATTTTGAAAGAAGATAGTCTCCTACCAAAACTGCAATTTTATTTTTCCATAAAGCATTAATAGAAAAGAAATTACGTCTTTTGAAACTTTCATCCACCACATCATCATGAACCAATGTCGCAGTATGAATTAACTCGATCATAGACGCTCCACGATAGGTTTTCTCGTTGACATCTCCGATAAGCTTTGCACAAAGAAATACAAACATAGGACGCATCTGCTTTCCTTTTGTTGTAACGATAAAACGAGTGACTTTATCTAATAAAGGTACTTTGCTCTGCATCGATTCATAAAACTTCTGTTCAAAAAGTTTCATTTCCTCATTGATCGGTTGCTTAATTTCTTCTACGACGTTTGCCACAATCTTCGAATGATGGGTAAATAATTATTAATTCTCACAAAGATAATTTTTTTCAGGCAATTTTAAGAGAATTTAATCTTTGAGTTTGTCTTTAGGGATAAAATATAAGCTTTGCTTTGCTCCTCCCAACGGAGAATGGAATTTCTCCCCAGAAATGTACACACCTGACTCATCCACTGCAACTCCTTCAATCTGTCCTATTGAAAGTGCACTTCCCAGATAATAACGTTTCGGATCTTCTTTAAAAAATATTCCGGGTTCTGTTTCTCTGAAAATATTTAAAAAGACTTCTGTTTTCTTTGTATAGCCCACCAAATAAAGTTTCTTATCAAAATAGGCTGCATCGGTCACCACAAAATTGGTTTGAAAAACTTCGATTTTTTTTGCTTCCTGTTTTTCAGAAATTTCAGGATCTACAATATAATGAGTTGTAGATCTTGACGCCCATTCCTTGGTAAAAAGATGAATTTTGCCATCTAAAAAAATCATGGCCTCTGCATCAAAATCGGTTTTTAAATTTTTAGGTGTAAAATCAGTTTGTTCAGGATAGAAAAACGGAATTGAATTACCTGTTAAAGTTTTTTCTGAAACAGAAATCTGAGTGGAATTCGCTTCATTAAGTTTTTCATAAGGCACTTTATAAATGGTAAGATCTTTCCTAACTCCTGTATTATTACCGAAATCACCTATATAGAAATTTTCACCATCATTGGTTAAAGCTTCCCAATCAGTATTCGTTAAATTGGTTTTATATATTCGTATAATTTCACCATTATTTTTATCTATCTCAAAAAGATCAGGAGTATTGCCACTGTCGTTAAAGGTATAAAGTTTTCCATTCAATATACTTAATCCAGATGTTTCCTGAATTTTTGTATCTAAATAATTCACCCTGTATTTTCTTATTTTAAAAATATTGGACTGCTGAGAGAATAAAAATACAGAAGCTGAGAGACAGATAACTAAGAAAAACTTTTTCATACAACAAAATTAACTTTTTCCTATAAAACAAAAGACAGGCAAAAAAGCCCGTCCATTTGATTATATTTTTTCATTAAGCAGATTTCTCATGAACATGTTCCTTTTTCCTGTTCTTTTTTTCCCAATATTCCTTTTGGTAATCCTTAACGGTTTTTCCAGTTCCGTCGTGTCTCCATCCCGGAGAATTAAATATATAATTAAAACGGTCTTTAATGGTAAGATTAGGTTGTTTAAGATCTTTAGCAATTTTCTGCCATTCGTACAGTAAGGTCGTTATCGGGCCATCATCCGGCATTTTAGGATAAATTCCGAATTTTACCGGAACTTTAGGATCTTCGGGTTCAAAAGTACCAAAAATTTTATCCCAGAATATGAAAACCATTCCCATATTTCTATCCAGATATTTGATATTACATCCATGATGAACACGGTGATGAGAAGGTGTTACCAGAATGTATTCTAAGAACCCCATCTTTTTTACAGTCTGTGTATGTACCCATGTTCCGTAAACCTGACCAATGGCATAGCAAACCATAATTGTCCAAGGATTAAAGCCCAAAAATGCCAAAGGAGAGAAAAACAGATAACGATATAAAGGCTGAAAAACCGGGCTTCGGAATCCTGTTGTTAAATTAAAATATTCGGAATTATGGTGGGTAATATGTACTGCCCAAAAGGCCCTGGATTTATGGTCAACCAAATGATGGAAATAATATGCCAGATCTGTTGCCAGGAAACACAACACCCAATAATACCAGGTACTCATATCAAAATCAATCAGCCTGAAACTATAGAAAAAAAACATTACACCCATTGCAAATGCCTTCATCACAAGATCCAAACCGAAATTCATCAGTGCTAGATATATATTGGTCAATAAGTCTTTACGGCTATACAAATGTGCCTGAGCTACACTGCTGTAAATCATTTCTGCCAAAATAACGGCAGCATGAACGGGAACAGCCCAAGCATAGACACTTTCTAGTCCATTTTCACTCATAAAGTAATCCATCATCTGTTACTTAAATTAAGTACAAATTTAGGAATTTAAGAATTCGTTAAGGATTTTTTTTGATTTTTTTAATGAAATTTTAATCCGCAGTTTTATTAGCAAGCTGTCCGCAAGCGGCATCAATATCGCCACCACGACTTTTTCTCACCACACAAACAATTCCCGCATTTTCTAGTTGACGGATATAGTTTTCTTCTGCCTGCTTGTTGCATTGATCGTATTTTCCGTCACCAATAGGATTATACTGAATGAGATTCACTTTGGAAGGAACCTGCTTACAATATTTAATCAAAGCTTTGATATCCTCATCACCATCATTAATTCCTTTCCAGACACAGTATTCGAACGTAATAACAGATCCTGTTTTTTTATACCAGTACTGAAGGGCTTCCATAATATCCGTTAAAGGAAATTTATCGGAAAAAGGCATAATTTCATTACGCTTAGCTTCGATTGCAGAGTGAAGTGACAAAGCCAGTTTCACTTTCAATTCGTCATCAGCCAGCATTTTGATCATCTTCGGAATTCCTGAGGTAGAAACGGTAATCCTTCTAGGGGACATTCCCAAACCTTCGGGCTGGGTAATTTTTCGGATAGCTTCGACCACATTTTTGTAATTCATCATCGGCTCTCCCATTCCCATAAAAACGATATTGGAAAGCGGTCGATTGAAATACATTTTACTTTGGCTGTCAATGAGAGCAACCTGATCCACGATTTCCGCAACTTCAAGATTTCTCATTCTTTTAAGCCTCGCAGTTGCACAAAATTCGCAGTTTAAAGAACAGCCTACCTGTGAGGATACACAAGCTGTTGTTCTGGTTTCTGTAGGAATTAAAACGGATTCCACCATTAATCCGTCATGAAGTTTTACTCCATTTTTAATGGTTCCGTCAGAACTTTTCTGAAGCAGATCAACTGAAACAGGGTTGATGGTATATTCCTCAGAGATTTTATCTCTAAGTTGTTTCGAAAGATTCGTCATCTCATCAATCGAGTGGAGATTTTTACTCCATAACCAGTCATATACCTGTTTCGCACGAAACGGTTTTTCTCCTAAAGACAAAAAATAGTCTTGAAGCTGGTCTAATGATAAAGTTCGGATATCTTTCATTGTAAGGTTTTAGATTCTAGGTTTAAGGTCGCAGGCAACTAGTACCTGCAACCTTTTACCTTATATCTTTATTAAAGAATTAACATTGCATCTCCGTAAGAGTAGAATTTATACTTCTCTTTTACAGCTTCTTCGTAGGCATGCATTACGAAATCTCTTCCTGCAAACGCTGCAATCATCATAATCAATGTAGATTTTGGCGTGTGGAAATTGGTAATCATACAGTTGGCAACTCCGAATTCGTGTGGAGGATAAATAAATTTATTTGTCCAGCCGTGGAATGCAGAAATCTTCTTGTTTGAAGAAACTGAAGTTTCAAGCGTTCTCATTGTCGTTGTTCCGACAGCACAAACTCTCCTGTTGGCTTCAACAGCATTGTTGATGATCTGAGCATTTTTCTCATCGATGAAGATCTCTTCCGATTCCATTTTATGTTTAGAAAGATCTTCTACTTCAATCGGGTTGAATGTTCCTAAACCAACGTGAAGGGTAACTTCAGCAAAATCAATTCCTTTGATTTCCAATCTCTTCATCAAATGCTTTGAGAAGTGAAGACCTGCAGTAGGCGCAGCTACCGCACCTTCTACTTTTGCGTAGATCGTCTGGTATCTTTCAGCATCTTCCGGCTCAACGTCTCTTTTGATATATTTTGGAAGCGGAGTTTCTCCCAATTCCTTTAATTTAGCTCTGAATTCTTCGTAAGAACCATCAAATAAGAATCTCAATGTTCTTCCTCTTGAAGTTGTATTGTCAATAACTTCAGCTACCAAAGATTCATCTTCAGTGAAGAACAGTTTATTACCAATTCTGATTTTTCTTGCAGGATCTACCAAAACATCCCAAACACGAGTTTCTTTGTCAAGCTCTCTCAACAAGAAAACTTCAATTTTAGCCCCTGTTTTTTCTTTATTTCCATAAAGACGAGCTGGGAAAACTTTAGTATTGTTGAAAATAAAAAGATCTCCTTCGTCGAAATAATCAACAACATCCTTGAACAGCTTATGCTGAATAGTTTCAGTTTTTCTGTCCAAAACCATTAATCTGGCTTCGTCTCTGTGTTCTGATGGGTGTTCTGCCAATAATTCTGCAGGAAGATCAAAATTAAAATCTGATGTTTTCATTTTTTAAATTACGGTTTAAAAATTATTGAAATTACAAGGTGTAATTTTCGAGGTGCAAATATACGACATTAAAGCCCCCTTTGTCAAGTCTTATTTTACATCTGTTAAAAAACAGTGACTATAGGGCAGGAAAATGTATTAAAATTAATCAGACACCAAAGTTATAGAGTTGATAACTTATTCTTATAATTAATTTTAATTATGTAATCAACAATTGGTTATTTTTACAACACAGATATTCAATCTCGTTAAAAATATACAGCTATGAAAAATTTATTGTTTGTGCTTCTATTGATAGCCGCCAATACGGCGTATTCACAGGTTCAAAAAATCGAACAAGTAATTGATTCCTGCATGAAAAAGGACAATTTCAACGGCTCTGTATTATTCGCTAAAAACGGTAAGATTGAATTACTTACTTACAAAGGATTATCCAACAGACATTATAATATTCCTTTTTCAGACGAAAGCAGATTTCATATTTTCTCACTTACAAAAACCTTTACAGCAGTTCTCATCATGCAGCTGTACGAAAGGGGAAAGATAAATTTAGACGCTACCATTTCTACTTACTATCCTGAATATAAAGGTGAAGCTGCTCAAAAAGCAACGATCAGAAATTTATTAACTTACAGCAGCGGACGTGAAAACAAAGACATCAGTTCGCCAGAGCTTATTCATGAGGCTTATGACAATACTATCTGGAATCTTGATGATTTTATCACAACATTTTTATCAGAAAAACTAATCAGTAAACCGGGAACAAAATTTGAGTACAACAATGGAGATTATATCCTTTTAGGTAAAATTATAGAGAAAATCTACAACAAGCCATTTGAAAAGGTGTTAAACGAACAGATCTTAATTCCTTTAAAAATGTCAAACACAGGATTTCTTCATCATAATGACATCATTAAAAATCTTGATGAAGGCTATTCTGCAGACGATTCAGATCCATTTGCCCTTCATATGCCCACCAATATGTATATCGATAATCTTTATTGCGCCGGAGCAATGTATTCTACCCCGAAAGATCTTTTGGTATTTGACCAGGCAATTTTCAATCATACTTTGATTAAGAAAACGACTATGGATTTAATGCTTACGCCTTATCCGGAACTTGGGGATACAGCATTCAGCTTCTGGGTATATCCAAAAAGATTTGGAAGTGTTGAGACCCTGTTTGCAGAACGTCAGGGTGAAGGATATGGCCACAGCGCAAACTGGGTGCACCTGATTGATAAAGGTGTCTCTCTTTTCATATTATCGAATACCAAGGATATCAAATATCTTAATAAAATGAGAGAAAAGATTCTCAATGCTTATTACAGAAAATAGTTTAAAGAAAATTCAGAATCGCTTTCCAGTTTTCTAATTTTTTTTCAAAAGAAACCGTATGAAGAGGGCTTGTAGAAGGCATTAAAAATACAGGAATTCTAAACTGCTTCCCTAAGACCTTTTGTAAATTTTTATAGGATTTTCCTCCGTTACAGAAAATAGCTGTGATGTTTGGATATTTTTCCAGCAGCTCTTCAATCTGATTGGCTTCTTCATTTTTGATTTCAGAATCCAGACTTCCTTTTCTTTCACAGGAATCAATAACATCCCAAAGCGCAATATGATTTTTCTTTAATACGTTCATTTTTTTCTCATAATCATCGGTAAAATCCTCATCAAATAGTTCAAAAATAATTTTCCAGAATTTATTTTGCGGATGAGCATAATACTGCTGTTTTTCCAATGATTTTACTCCAGGAATTGAACCTAATATTAAAATTTTAGAGTAATCATCAATGATAGGAGGAAAAGAAGAAATTCGGTTTTGCATAATCAAATATATAAATTTTGGCTAAAGCCATTTACCTATTATAAAACAAAAAGCGGGCTAAAGCCCGCTCCTATTGATATTTTTCAGAACAATTTGTTTTTAATTGTTCATTCTTATCTTTTAATTTTTAAAGTGTTTCTTTCAACCAATCGAAAAATTCTCTCTGCCAAACCAAACCGTTTTGAGGATGTAACACCCAATGGTTTTCGTTCGGGAAATAAACCAATTTTGATTTTAACCCTCTTAATTTAGCCGCCTGGAAAGCTTCCTGACCTTGCTCGTAAGGAACTCTGAAATCAATTCCTCCCTGAACGATCATAATTGGCTTATTCCATTTTTCTACATAATTGCTCGGATTGAATTCCGTATATGCTTTTGGCAAAGGCTTTTCCCAAGGAGAACCTAAATCCCAATTGGCAAACCAAAGTTCTTCGGTTGTTAAATACCAAGATTTCATATCAAACAATCCATCGTGAGCAATGAAAGTTTTGAATCTGTTCTCATGAATTCCAGCTAACATAAATACACTGTAACCTCCATAACTTGCTCCAACAGCCGCTACTCTGTCTCCGTCTACATAAGGCAATGTTTTAGCATAATCTGTAGCAGCCAAATAATCTCTCATTGGCTGTCCTCCCCAATCTCTTGAGATCTCTTCATTCCATTTGGTTCCCCAACCCGGCATTCCTCTTCTGTTAGGTGCTACAACAATATAACCATTTGCTGCCATTAAAGCGAAGTTCCATCTTGTACTGAAAAACTGGGTTAATGCAGATTGCGGACCTCCCTGACAATATACTAAAGTCGGATATTTTTTATTCGGATCGAAGTTTGGCGGATAATGGAACCATACGCCCATTTCTTTTCCGTCGGAAGTTTTCACCATTTTCAGTTCAGATTTTCCCTGAGCTAATTTTGAATACATTTCTTTATTCGCTTCAGTGATCTGCTTCATTTCTCCGTTTTTGATATTGACAGAGAAAATATCTGTTGCATGGTTGATATCTGTTCTTCCTACTAAAAGTGAGTTTTTCTGATCTGCAAAAATTTCATTCACATCAAAATCACCTCTTGTGATCTGCTGAACCTTAGCACTTTTCGGATCTAATGAGAACAGTTGTTTTGTTCCTCTGAAAGCTGCAGTGAAATAAATCGTTTTAGAATCCCCGCTCCAGAAAACATCTCCGGAAACACTTTCATCCCAACCATTCGTTAAGTTTGAAATTTTTCCTGATTTCCAGTCCATGATTTTTACATCATTCTTGTCCGCTTCATAACCGTCTCTGGCCATACTCTGCCAGATCAAAGATTTTCCGTCCGGACTGAATTTTGGATTTACATCATATCCTTTATTAGCTTCCGTAAGGTTTTTAGTCTTTCCTGAAGCTAAATCGTAAGCAAAAATATCTGTATTGGTACTTGTAGAATATGCTGCGCCACTTTTCGGTTTCGTTACATATAAAAGCTGTGCAGAATCAGGGCTCCAGATGAAATCTTCCGCTCCACCAAACGGTCTTTGAGGAGAATCCCACATTTTTCCGTCCAGTAAATCTTTTGCAGCATCTGCTTTATCTGAAGTATTTACTACAAAAACATGGTTGTATTTTCCTTCATTGAAGTAATCCCAGTGTCTGTGGTTCAGATCTGTGTAAACTTGTGCTGTAGTTTTAGGGGTATCGGAATATTTATCTTTCCCCATTACTTTTTCCACCAAAACCTGCTTGCTGAAAGCGATCTTTTTACCGTCAGGAGAAATTACCACATTATCAGCTTCCCCGATTGTGTAAAATTCTGACCATGTTTTACCACTGTCTTTGGAAAGAAAAATCTTGTCTCCTTCCTGAGCATAGATTCCGTTTTTATCCCACTGGATAAGTGCTTTCTTACCTAAATCAATTTTTGTGGACTGATTATTAAGAACGTTTAAGAGATAGTTCTCACTTTTCGTTTTTTCAGTTTTAAGATCAACTTGTCCTACTTTGTAAATAAGTGAAGACTGATCCGGTGAAACTGCCTGTACTCCCACTTTTTTCAAAGTCCATAGGATTTCAGGCGTCATTACTTGTTGTGCATTCATTAAAAGCGGAGCTGCCAAAGCCAGCAGACTGTACTTAAGTTTCATATTCTGATATTCATTTTAGCGGATCTATAAAATCTTACCTGATTTCATATTCCTAAATTCAAAGATTGCCAAAGTTAATATTTAAAATAAAAATGAACGAAAGAATTAACATTTAAGTTATCCTGCTTAAAAAGAAAATCCGCCAATTAAAAACTGACGGATTTTATATGGTATAAGAGATTTATTCTATTAATCTCCATCTGAAAAGATTGAATTGGCCAGAGAAGTAATAATCGACAGCAAAATACTGAAAAGAAATGCCCACCAAAAGCCATCCACATGCATGCTATCAATAAAATAGTCTGCAATCAAAACAATTAAAGCATTGATAACCAAAGCAAAGAATCCTAAAGTAATAATAGTAAGCGGCAATCCGAATAAACTTAAAATTGGCTTTACTATTATGTTCAAAACACCTAAAACGATGGCAAAAATAATGGCTGTACTAAACCCATCAAAATGCACACCCGGTAAAATCTTAGTGAGAAGATATGCAACAATTGCAGTGATCAGTAATCGGATAATTAAGTTCATGTTATTTTATTTATTGTTATTATTTGTGGTAATTATCGAACAAAACTCATTCCATTTTGCAGGGAAAAGTTTTTTATATCATTTTATCTGATCTTCATCATGGTGACCAAAGACGTTGCTACGTGACTTTCATTTTCCCCATTTTCATCTACAACATAAATTTCCGTTCTTACAACAATGATCTTTCCGCCTCCTTTTATCACATAAGATTTTGAAACCAGCGCCTCTCCTATTGCCGGTCTTAAATAATTAACTTTCAGCTCAACCGTTACCACATAGCAGTCTTCTTCATAATGACTTACAGCAGCATACCCCGAAGAAACATCCACCAGAGAGGCAATCATGGCTCCGTTGAACATTCCTGCTTTTCTGGTCATCATTTCCATTTTAGGAATTTTAATAGAGATGTAATCTGTTTCCACAGTCAATAATTCCGCCTTATAAAATTTCAGGGTTTCGGAACGGTTGAAACTATCTAAGATGAGTTGTTTTTTTTCTGAAGTCATTGTTTTAATTTAAAGCAAATGTAGTGCAACCTTAAAAAACGTGAAAATTTTCAGTTACTATTCATGTATGAAAACAATAAACTGTAAATTCGTTCTACAGAAATAGGTTACAGACCACCCATGAGCAACGAGTTAGTATATCGATTCATTAAACCTGAAAAAACACTTGCTGATTTTGTGTACGGCTATTCTTCGCTGCAAAATCTGTCAACATTTAAAGAAGGCGTGATCATTCCCAACGGAAAAATCGATCTGCTTTTCTGTAAAACCACCGATAACCGGTTTCAAATTGTTTTGATGGGACTGGAAACCCAACCTAAATCAATGCCGGAAACGGAATTTTCAACTTTTTTCGCGATCAGTTTCAATCCGCTTGCATTGGAATATATTCTGCATCAATCCATTGCTGAATTTGTGAACGGTGGAAAAGAATTACCCGACAATTTCTGGGATTTCAGTATGGAGGATCTGAACGATTTTGAACAGTTCTGTGAAAAAGCTTCTCAAAAAATTAAATCTTTACTTCCGGAAGAAATTGACGAAAGAAAAAGAAAATTATTTGAGCTTATTTTTTCGACGCATGGAGAAATCACCGTTAAAGATCTTTCGGAACAGGTCTTTTGGAGCGAACGTCAGATCAACCGCTATTTTAATAAACAATTGGGTATTTCATTAAAATATTATTGTAAGATTTTACGTTTTCAGGCTTCTTTACATCATATTAAAGACGGAAATCTTTTTCCGCAGCTTAATTTTACCGATCAGTCCCATTTCATCAAAGAGATCAAAAAATTGTCCGGAGTTTCACCTAAAGAACTGTTTAAGAATCAAAACGACCGTTTTTTACAATTTTTGGTATATCATACACCATAATTTTGCAGCATAAAATTTAAAATTATGCTTATAAAAGATAAATCAATTGCCATTGTTGGCGGTGGTCCCGGAGGATTAACATTAGCAAGACTGTTACAGCTAAAAGGTGCTGATGTAAAAGTATTTGAAAGGGATCTTAATAAAAATGCACGTGTTCAGGGAGCTCCTCTTGATCTTCATGATGATTCCGGATTGGCAGCCATTCGTAAAGCAGATTTGTTAGAAGAATTCAAACAGAATTATCTTGTGGGAGCTGACAGAGAACTGATCGTAAATGAAAATGCAGAAATATTTTTCAGCGATCACGACTTAAAACCTGAGGAAAATTTCGGACATCAGCATTTCCGTCCGGAAATCGACCGTGGAACATTAAGAAAGATCTTATTGGAATCTTTAGAACCTGAAACCGTAGTCTGGGACAGCCATTTTATTTCTATGGAAAAGCAGAATGAAGGATGGCTTCTGCATTTCAAAAACGATACAACAGCATATGCCGATATTGTGATTGCCTGTGATGGAGCCAACTCAAAAATCCGTCCTTATATTACTGACAGTAAAGCTTTCTATACCGGTATCACGATGCTTGAAGGAAATATACTTCAGGCAAAAGAGAATGCTCCAAAAGTTAATGCTTTACTGAAAGGTGGAAAAATAATGGCTTTCGGAAACAAGAAAAATCTCCTAATGGGGCAAAAAGGAAACGGTGACATCGGCTTTTATGCAAGCTTAAAGGTTAATGAAAACTGGGCTGCAAACAGTGGATTAGACTATAATGATAAAGCTCAAATACTGGATTGGTTCAAATCTACTTATCCGGAATGGAATCCTATCTGGCTGGAATTGTTTGAAAATGCAGAAACACCGTTTATTCCACGTCCTATTTACTGTATTCCTTTTGATCAGACCTGGGAAGCTCAATCCAATGTAACCATGATCGGAGATGCAGCCCACGTAATGCCTCCTTTTGCAGGAGAAGGTGTTAATATGGCCATGCTGGATGCGTTGGAACTGAGTGAATGTTTGACATCGAATCAATACCAAACTTTACAGGAAGCCATTTCCGGATATGAAACCCAGATGCGAAAAAGAGCTGCTATTATGGCAAAAGAATCTCTTGATAACGGAGAACGGATGCATGCAGAGAACGCTCTTGAAAATATGCTGAATTTTTTCAACGGGCTTCATGAATAATAAAAAGAAACGGTTTATGCCGTTTCTTTTTATTTATGCTATATATTTTGACCTTAAGGAATAATGACAGCAAACTGATCATTAAAGGATAAAACCCCTTCGGTTATGCTTTCAGGATGAGCGTTGAACCCTTTTAGTTTTGATGTTTTGCCTTTTAGTACTAAATCCATCAGCTGTTTATCCGACAGTTTTTTACCAAAAATTTCAAAATTTACTTTAAAGCCACAGTTTTTAAAATCCGAACAACCGACAGCGGTTTTTCCTTTCATTAAATGATGATCCTTACATTTCGGGCATTGGGTTTCTTCCCAGGATTGAAGTTCTTTTTTAACAGCAGGTTCCCGTTTTTTCTTTTCTTTTGCCTCAACTTTTTCTTCTTCCAAGGTAATTACTTTTCCTTTTCCGTCGACCACTTTTTTAGTAAGCTCGGTCACCATCTGGATCAGTTCTTCTTTAAACTGATTAGCTTCATATTCACCACTTTCAATTTTACGAAGTTTCAATTCCCATTCTCCAGTCAGTTCGGGGCTTTTCAACAATTCGTCTTCGATGGTGTCGATCAGCTGAATCCCGGTTTGAGTGGCAATTAAGTTCTTTCTTTTCTTTTCGATATATTTTCGCTTGAAAAGAGTTTCAATAATGTTGGCGCGGGTCGATGGCCGGCCAATTCCGTTGGTTTTTAACAATTCCCGAAGTTCTTCATCTTCTACCTGTTTTCCGGCAGTTTCCATGGCTCTCAGAAGCGTGGCTTCCGTATAAGGTTTTGGCGGCGAAGTTTTTCCCTGGTGAATCATCGGATCATGAGGTCCGGTTTCTCCAACCGTGAATTCCGGGATCGTCTGTTCTTCTTCCTTTTCTTTTTCTTTATCGTTGGACTCTTCTTTGGGTTCTTTAGCATAAACGGCTCTCCATCCTGGTTCCAAAATCTGTCTTCCACTGGTTTTGAAAGGAATTGTTCCTACTTTTCCTTCTACTAAGGTGTTTGAAATTTTACATTCGGGATAAAAAACTGCAATGAAGCGTTTAGCGATTAAATCGTAAATCAACTTTTCTTCCCTGCTCAGGTTTTGAGACGGCGGAACTTCGGTTGGAATGATCGCATGGTGATCCGTCACTTTCGTATCATCGAAAACCGCTTTTGACTTTGGAATCGGAGCTTCCAGCAGAGGTGATATTAAATCCTGATAAAAATACATTTTTCGCAAAATCCCTTCTATTTTAGGATATAAACTTTCGGATAAATAGGTTGTATCAACACGCGGATAGGTCACGTGCTTTTTCTCGTATAAACTCTGGATATAATTCAGGGTATTTTCTGCAGAATACCCATATTTTTTATTGGCTTCCACCTGAAGTCCCGTCAAATCAAAAAGTCTCGGATTTTTTTCTTTTCCTTCCTTAATCTCAAAAGAAACGATCTCAAAAGGATTTACTTTGAGGTATTCCAATCCTTTTTCAGCACGTTCCAGGGTTTTTAAGCGATCGATGGCTGCATTGAAAATAACATCCCGGTATTTGGTTTTAAGTTCCCAATATTCTTCGGTGGTAAATGCATCAATTTCTTTCTGGCGCTGAACCAGCATCGCCAATGTAGGAGTCTGCACTCTACCGATGGAAAGAACCGCTTTATTTCCTCCGAATTTTTTAGTGAAAAGTCGCGTAGCATTGATTCCCAGTAACCAATCTCCAATGGCTCTTGCATTTCCTGCGAGATACAGGTTTTTGTAATCTTCAGCCGGTTTTAAGCTTGCAAAACCTTCTTTAATGGCTTCTTCGGTAAGGGACGAAATCCACAAACGCTGAACCGGTTTGTTGCATTTTGCTTTCTGCAATACCCATCTCTGAATCAGTTCTCCTTCCTGACCGGCATCCCCACAGTTAATCACTTCATCACATTCTCCGACTAACCTTTCAATCACTTTAAACTGGTTTTCAACACCTTTGTTAGGAATTAATTTGATCCCAAAGTTGTTAGGAATGATGGGTAACAAAAATAAATTCCAGGATTTGTACTGCGGACCGTAATCATGAGGTTCCTTCAGAGTGCAAAGATGTCCGAACGTCCATGTCACGCAATAACCGTTTCCTTCCATATAGCCCTGCTTCGGAGTGGTAGCGCCCAATACTTTAGCAATATCTCTGGCAACACTGGGTTTTTCGGCAATACAAAGTTTCATGAATTTTCGGAATTATAGAAGAGGGGCAAAATTCGGGATTTTTTTTGGATTTTGCTAATTTGTTCTTTCCAATCCGCAATGATAAGGTATTCGAAAATGATTAAAAAAAAGTTAAATTTCTATAATCAGCTCCTTTTCATAGCCGTTATATTTTTCATCAATATATCCATGAGGATTACAAGTAATCTTTGTAGCCCCAATTTTATAGTCTGAAGGCGTGTGAATATGGCCATGAATCCAATATAAAGGTTGATATTCCTGAATTAAATCTTCAAGATTAGAGGCATAAGCTGATGTTACCGGATCATTTTTATACTGTTCCGGAACCGAATGAATACTTGGAGCATGATGAGTCACCACAATGTTTTTCATCCCTCTTGCTTCTTCTAAACTTTCCTGTAACCATAATTTTGAGAACTGATGAATCTTAAATATATCCACTGTTCTCATTTTGGAATAAGAAGGATCACGTCTTATCTTTTTATAATCATTCATGACCGACTGACAGATCATTCCATATTTTACAGGGTTTCCAAAAATTGAAAAATCCGTCCACAAAGTAGTTCCGTGAAAGCGAATTCCTTCAATATCCACAAAAGAATTTTCCAGTACAAAAATATTGGAATCTTGTGCTGCCTCTTCTATTTTATGTAATGTTTTTGGATAAGAACCCTTATAATATTCATGGTTTCCCAGAACATAAATTACAGGTTTACCGGGAATTTTAGTCTTAATCCATTCAATTCCTTTTGTTCCTAAGTTTACATCTCCCGCTAAAACAATTATATCCGCATTATCAAATGATAAATCGGTATATCCAAATTCCTGATGGAGATCACTTATGATTTGTATTTTCATTTTCACAAATTACAGAAAAACTCCCTTAAAGAAGAGAGTTTTCTAACAATATTTATAAAACAAAATTAATTAATTTCCATAGGAACTTCCATCAAAAGGATCTCCGTATTTTCTGAAGTTGTTTTTATCTTTAATTCAGAAATATCTTGGACTCCCAAACCATCTCTTTCTTTCAGTTCCTGGCCATCAATTTCAGCGCTTCCTTTAATGATAAACGCATAGACACCATTTCCTTTTTTCCTGATCTGATATTGGGTTTCCGTAGTATTTTCAAAATTTCCTAAATGAAACCATGCATCCTGATAAATCCAGACGCCCTCATCATCCGCGTTGGGAGAAAGGATCTGCTGGAATCTGTTTTTACTTTTTGCTGGATCCAGCGTAATCTGATCATATCTTGGGCTCACATTTCTTTTTCTGGGATAGATCCAGATTTGCAGGAACTTTCCGAGTTCTTCATCATTTTTGCTGAATTCACTGTGCATCAGCCCTGTTCCGGCACTCATTACCTGGATTTCACCGCTTTTTATAACGAGCTTATTTCCTAAGCTATCCTCATGTTCCAGAGAGCCTTCAAGAGGAATGCTTATAATTTCCATATTATCATGCGGATGCACTCCAAATCCTTTTTCTGCTTCTAAAGTATCGTCATTTAATACTCTTAAAGTACCAAATTGAATTCTGTCAGGATCGTAATAATCACCAAAGCTAAAAGTCTTTTCACTTATCAACCATTCATTCTCAGTTTTTCCTCTGGAATCAGCTTTATGCAAAACATTTTTAGTTTCATCCGGTTTGGAAAAAGCAATATTCACTTCACTCTGTAATAATCCGCTTCCGCCTCCGTAATGTTGTATTACCTTAACTTCCTTATCTAAATTTTCACAAAAAGCTTTAATATCCTGTTCAAACTGATCTTCCAGCCCGGAACTCAATAAAACAACATCAACTTTATTGTTGGTGATATAATCGTAAGCTTTACTTTCAGAGCTTGAAAGTAAAGCTTTCCAGCCTTCATTTTTTTCTATAATTCTTTTTAAGACATCAAGAATTTCCTGATTTTTTCCGAGGACTAAGAAATTAAGCATTTTCATTTCAGATAAATTAAGGGTTAAAATTAGAGTTCAGTTTCCTAAAATGTCTCTTTGAACCAGACATCACTATATTCTTCCGGATGACGCTTAAACTGAGCGTGAACATAAGGGCATAACGGAACGATCATCAAATGATGTTCTCTCGCGTAGGAAACCAGTTTTTCCAATAATATTTTTGCAAAACCTTTCCCTTCATACTCCGGATTCACTTCTGTATGGTAAACCGTTAATTTATTTCCAATAACTGAAATATCCATTTTTCCGGCTTTGTTGTCGTCTGAGAAAAGCTGAATTTCTCCTCTTACGTTTCCTAAAACCACTTCTGTTCTTTCCATTGTTGTAATTTTTAATAATAACAAAGTTAAGACCTCTCACAAGATTATATCATGATCTATGATAATTTCGTAAAAGTTTTTCATTTTGTCAGACTCTCAAGAAATAAAAATAATCTGTTAAAAATCAACACATTAAAAAAATAATTCAAAATTATTTTCAAAAAAGTCTACTTTTTTAGTAGACTAATAAAAATTTATCTCTTATATTTGCAACCGTAATCAGGACATTAAAAATAAAATGAAATCGAATTTTAGAAATCAATCCGTTAAAAAGCACACCATCAATATGATGATGATGTATTGCTGTATGCCTGAATTACGAAATTGCTGTGGTTGACCTTACTTTTATATGACATATTTTTAAAGGCTTTACCACGTTGTAGAGCCTTTTTTATTTCAATTAACAACATCAAAAAAACAAACAATGACTCATTCTAAAAATAACTGGCTAATTCCAATAGCTTTTACCAATATCTACGTAATCTGGGGAATAACATTTTTAGCAATTTCTTTTGGATTGAAAGGTTTTCCTCCTTTTATACTTTCGGGTATCAGATTTTTGGCTGCAGGAATACTAATGCTGGGTCATCTTACTATAAAAGGGGAAAAAGCCAATTCAATAACCAACTGGAGAAAAAACGGGATCACAGGAATTCTTATTCTTACCGGAGGAACCGGATTGGTAGCTTGGGGAGAGCAATATGTTACAGCATCGGAGGCCGCAATTACAATTGCTACAGGACCATTCTGGTTCATTGCCATTGATAAAAAGAACTGGAAATATTATTTCTCGGATAAATTTATTCCCATAGGTCTTGTTATAGGTTTTATCGGATTGATTTTATTTTTGAAAGGAAGTGTTAATTCAAACGCCCATAATCCAATAGTAAATGGTTCTCTGCGAGTAACAGCATTTATTGTTTTAGCATTAAGCTCCGTTGCGTGGGTTTTAGGATCTTTATATTCTAAAAAGAATCCGGCAAATCATTCAACTTTTATGAATATTTCGCAACAGCTGATCGTTGCAGGAATTGTTTCTTTCATTATAGCCTATTTCAGAAAAGAATGGAGCCAGTTTTCGATCACAGAAGTTCCGTTATCAGCTTGGCTGGGCGTATCATTCCTGATTTTTTTTGGTTCCATCATTGCTTATCTTTCTTATATATGGCTGTTATCGGTAAAACCAGCTGCTTTGGTAAGTACTCATACGTATATTAATCCGATCGTGACCGTTATTTTTGGTTGGATTATAGCCAATCAATCGATCAATGGAAGCCAGCTGTATGGATTATCAATCATATTAATTGGAGTTCTTCTTACGAATATTACTAAATATTTCAAATTGTCAAAAAGATCAAAAGTAAAAATCCGAAGAGTGATAAGGCACCTCAACAGAAGTGGAAGACCTTATCAACCTATATAAATTTTAAGTAAAATGATAGAGATAAAAAACATTTCAAAAACATTTCACCAGAAAAAACAGTCTTTCCAAGCGCTGGATAATGTAAGCCTGACTATTGAAAAAGGCGACATCGTCGGAATCATCGGATTTTCAGGAGCCGGAAAAAGCACTTTAATCCGAACGGTGAATCTTCTTGAAAAACCGGATAATGGCGAAATCATTATTAACGGAAAGGATTTTACAACATTAAATTCCAAACAATTAGCCCACGAAAGAAAAAAAATAGGGATGATTTTCCAGCATTTTAATCTTCTTTCTTCAAGAACGGTTTTTGAAAATATTGCCCTTCCATTGGAGCTGGATCATGTCAACAAAACGGAAATTCAAAGAAAAGTCAGTGAACTTTTAAAAATCGTTGGTCTGGAAGATAAAGCCAATGACTATCCTAAAAGTCTTTCGGGTGGACAAAAACAAAGGGTTGCGATTGCAAGAGCTTTGGCAAATGATCCTTATCTCCTGCTTTGCGACGAAGCAACAAGTGCACTCGATCCGGCAACTACTCAATCGATTTTACAGTTGTTGAGGGATATTAATCAAAGGTTGGGAATCACCATTCTGCTGATCACCCACGAAATGGAGGTCATTAAAACGGTCTGTAACCACGTTGCTGTGATTGACAAAGGAAAACTGGTAACCAAAGGAACTTTAAGCGAGATTGTCTCCAACAAAGAGAATCCTATCATCAAACAATTTTTAAACTCTAGTGTTATGACTATACCACAAGAACTGAATAAAAAACTACAAAAAGAACCGCAAGACGGATTGTTCCCTCTCGTTGAGGTTGAACTTAATGAACAAATCTCTGTTGAAGA
This sequence comes from Candidatus Chryseobacterium colombiense, assembly GCA_029203185.1. Classification (NCBI taxonomy): domain Bacteria; kingdom Pseudomonadati; phylum Bacteroidota; class Flavobacteriia; order Flavobacteriales; family Weeksellaceae; genus Chryseobacterium; species Candidatus Chryseobacterium colombiense. The sequence continues at coordinate 1,696,052 of CP119310.1, forward strand.
ACTGCTTTCAATAGTGTATGATAAATATAAAATTCCGTACAAGCTTTTGAAGGCTGATGTTGAATACTTAGGTGATTCCAACTTCGGAAAACTGTTATTACAGCTACAGGGAGAAGAGGAAAAAAACCAGCAGGCTATTTATTTTTTCAACCAGAATAAAATTCAAAATACGGTAAGAGGATATGCTTAGTGATACGGTGATCTCTCTTTTATCGAAAGGAATTTGGGAGACAGTTTATATGACATTTGTGTCAGGATTTTTTGGATTTGTGTTGGGACTACCCATTGGAATTCTCTTGTTTTTAACCAAAAAAGGACAGCTTTTGGAAAATGTAATTTATAACAGAATTTTATCTGTTTTGGTTAATATTTTCCGTTCCATTCCTTTCATTATTCTGATTGTGTGGATGATCCCGTTTACAAGAAGCCTGGTCGGAACATCCATTGGTGTAAATGCCGCTTTGGTTCCTTTAAGTATTGGTGCAGCACCATTTATTGCAAGATTGGTAGAGAACAGTTTATTGGAAGTTCCTTATGGATTGATTGAAACTGCAAGAGCTTTGGGAGCAACTCCACTTCAGATCATCCGGAAAGTTTTGTTGCCGGAAGCGCTTCCGTCTTTAATTAACAACGCTACGATCACACTGATCACCCTGGTCGGGTATTCCGCAATGGGAGGAGCAGTTGGGGCAGGAGGATTGGGACAGATAGGTTATCAGTACGGATATATTGGGTATGACGCAGTTATCATGAATCTGGTCCTGGGTTTACTCGTTGCGATTGTATTTATTATTCAGTTTTCAGGTGACCGATTAGCCAAAAGATTTGATCATCGGTAATTGAAAATTAAAAAAAATATTACAGCGTTTCAATGCTTTGAAAATAATATGTGAATGTGAAATAGTGTGGTGGTTTGATGATTTCAGCCATCGATCTGGCGAAAAAGGTAATTCAAAAAGGTACAAAGCCATATTTTATTATTATCAAAGAATTTAAAGATTACCTTTTTGCTTTTTCGCCATTTTTTTAAGAAAAATAGTTAACAATGAAAAAAATAAAGATTTTAGGAGTGGTTGCAACAGGTTTATTATTATTTACAGCCTGCAATTCACCGAAAAAAGACGATCCGAACGTGATTAAAGTAGGTATTACTTCCGGTCCTGAACAGGAAATTGCTGAAGTGGCTAAAAAGGTGGCCAAAGACAAGTATAACCTTGACGTAGAGCTGGTTTCTTTCAACGACTATGTTGTTCCCAATGAAGCTTTAAATAATGGAGATATTGATGCAAATGCTTTTCAGCATGTTCCTTATTTAAATGAACAGTCCAAACAGAGAGGCTATAAACTGGCTGTTGTAGGAAATACTTTTGTTTATCCAATTGTTGCCTATTCAAAAAAGATTAAAAGCATTAATGAACTTCAAAACGGAAGCACCGTTGTCATTCCAAATGATCCGACAAATGGAGGACGTTCTTTACTTTTATTACAGAAAAACGGATTGTTGAAACTGAAAGACGGAATCGGTCTATTACCTAAAGTAACAGATATTGTTGACAATCCCAAACAATTAAAAATTCTTGAAATAGAAGCCCCACAATTACCAAGAGTATTGGATGACAAGGAAGTTGTTATTGCTATTATTAACAACAATTTCGCAGCGCAAGCAGGATTGGATGCAGAAAAACAGGGAATTTTTAAAGAAGACAAAAATTCACCTTATGTGAATGTAATCGTTTCGAGAGAGGACAACAAGACTTCTGAAAAAGTAAAAAACTTTGTAAAGGCTTACGAATCTGATGAGGTTGTTAAAAAGGCGGAGGAGATTTTTAAAGGTGGAGCTATTAAAGGCTGGAACTAGTTGGTGAATTGTGAATTGTCAATGAGTGAATTTTTCCATTATGCTGTAAAATTCACTATTCACATCTGACTATTAATTTTTAAAGAAGTCTATTATTATATATGTAGGCATCGTTTCATGTATTTGAAATGGTGCCTTTTTTATAATTATTTTCTTTTGTTCCGAATGCTTGCCTCTCACTTCTAACAATGGGAATTTTTTAATGCTTTATTTTCCTAGGTCATTATATTGAAATTAATCCATTTTAATAAAAACTGATGATAATTAGCCATTTATTCAAAAAAATATATTTTCTCAATTTGAGATAATAAATATTTTTGCTATTTTTGTTACCAATCAAAAAGAAGGCTTTTATGTTAAAGAAAACCGCCATTGTAAGTTTATTCACGCTTATTTCTGCTTCGTATATGGCTCAAAATACTATTCTACCCGTTTATTTAGACGAATCAAAACCCGTTGAGCAACGAGTTCAGGATGCACTTTCCAGAATGACACTGGAAGAAAAAGTGGCCATGCTTCATGCACAGTCGAAATTCAGTTCCCCGGGAGTTCCAAGACTCGGAATTCCTGAATTCTGGACGACAGACGGACCTCATGGAGTTCGCCCTGAAGTAATGTGGGACGAATGGAACCAGGCCGGCTGGACCAATGATTCAATTATTGCCTATCCTGCTTTGACAGCACTTTCTGCAACATGGAACAAAAAAATGTCTTGGAACTACGGAAAAGCGCTTGGAGAAGAAGCCCGTTACAGAAAAAAAGACATTCTTCTGGGACCCGGAGTAAATATTTACAGAACTCCACTAAACGGAAGAAACTTTGAGTATATGGGGGAAGATCCTTATTTAACATCAAAAATGGTGGTTCCATACATCAGAGGAGTTCAATCCAATGGTGTGGCAACTTCTGTGAAACATTTCGCTCTGAACAATCAGGAAATGTTCCGTCACACAAGTAATGTAAAAGTGGATGACAGAACATTGTATGAAATTTATCTTCCGGCTTTCAAAGCGGCTGTAACGGAAGGAGATTCCTGGACGATCATGGGAGCTTACGACATGTACAAAGGGCAGTATGCAAGTCAGAACCAATATCTTTTGAATGATATTTTAAAAGGGGAATGGAAATATAAAGGAGTTGTAGTTTCCGATTGGGGTGCAGTAAACAATACCGAACAGGCTATTCACAACGGATTAGACCTGGAATTCGGAAGCTGGACCAACGGACTTTCTGCCGGAACGAAAAATGCTTATGATAATTATTATTTGGCAAAACCTTACCTAGATTTAATTAAATCCGGGAAAGTAGGGACAAAAGAGCTTGATGATAAAGTTTCAAGACTTTTAAGTTTAGCTTATAAAACAACGATGAACAGAAACAAGCCTTTCGGAAACATCGCTTCTGAAGAGCACAAAGCGATTGCTAAAGAAATCGGAGAAGAGGGAATTGTTTTGCTGAAAAACCAGGGAAATGTACTCCCTATAGACATCAATAAAGCTAAAAAAATTGCTGTGATTGGTGAAAATGCAATCAAGATCATGACTGTTGGCGGAGGTTCTTCATCATTAAAAGTAAAATATGAAACACTTCCTTTGGATGGAATTAAAGCAAGATTCGGTAAACAGTCTGATGTACAATATGCGAGAGGTTATGTGGGAGATATTGGTGGAGAATACAACGGTGTAAAATCCGGACAGGATCTGAAAGATGACCGTTCTCCTGCTGAATTACTAAATGAAGCTGTTGAACTGGCTAAAAAATCTGATTATGTAATTTTCGTTGGAGGATTAAATAAAGCTGATTTCCAGGATAGTGAAGGAAATGACAGAAAAAGTTACGGATTGCCCTACAATCAGGACAATGTAATTGCTGCCTTGGCAAAAGCAAATAAAAATCTTGCGGTAGTTCTAATTTCAGGAAATGCAGTGGCAATGCCTTGGATTAAGGAAGTTCCTACTGTTTTACAATCCTGGTATTTAGGTTCTGAAGCAGGAAATTCCATCGCTTCAATTTTGGCTGGAGACGCGAATCCATCAGGAAAATTACCATTTACTTTCCCGGTAAAGCTAGAAGACAATTCAGCTCACCAATTAGGAGAATACCCTGGTCAGAAAGATGAATTGGCAGCCGGAAAAGGAAAAGATCAGAAAAACCCGATCAACATCACGTACAATGAAGGAATCTTTGTAGGGTACAGATGGCATGATACGAAAAAAATCAAACCTTTATTCAGTTTCGGACATGGTTTAAGCTATACCACTTTCGAGTTTGGAAAAGCTAAAGCAGATAAAACTACAATGTCTCAGGATGACAAAATTACGTTTACGGTTTCTGTGAAAAATACAGGAAAAAAAGCCGGAGCAGAAGTTGCCCAGTTATATATTTCCGACTTAAAATCGTCTGTTGAAAGACCGACCAAAGAATTGAAAGGTTTTGAAAAAGTATTTTTAAATCCGGGAGAAGAAAAAGAGGTAACATTTACTATTGATAAATCTGCTCTAAGTTTCTTTGATGCTCAAAAACACGACTGGGTCGCTGAACCCGGAGACTTTGAAGCACAAATCGGAAATTCTTCTGATGCTATTAAAACGAAAGTTAAATTTACTTTGAAGTAGTCTTACTTATTATATATTTCTAAAACGGGAAGAGTCCAATTGCTGGACTCTTCTTTATTTTAAATAAGTTTCATACAAATCTGTCCTCCTATCTTTCAAAACCTGTACAGAACCATGATAATGTAAATCTTTCAGAAGATTAAGGTCAACATCTACAATTAAAGTCATTTCTGTGTTGGGAGTTGCCTCTCCTTTTATTGCATTGGAAGGAAACGCAAAATCTGAAGGCGTGAAGACCGCTGCCTGCCCAAACTGAATATCCATATTATTAACACCCGGAAGATTTCCTACACAGCCTGCAATAGCAACGTAGCATTCGTTTTCAATTGCTCTGGCTGCCGCACAATGCCTTACTCTGATATACGCATTCTGAGTATCGGTAAGATAAGGCACAAACAGGATTTTCATTCCCTGGTCCGCCAATATTCTCGGAAGCTCAGGAAATTCTACGTCATAGCAGATTACCAATCCTATTTTACCACAGTCGGTATCAAAAACTTTAATCTCATTCCCTCCTTTCATTCCATAATACTTCTTTTCATTGGGCGTGATGTGAATTTTCCTGTATTCATCTATTCTTCCGTCCCTGTGCAGAAGATAACTTACATTATATAGATCATTATTCTCAAATACCGGCATACTTCCTGAGATAATGTTCACATTGTAACTGATGGCTAATTCAGAAATTTTACTTTTAATATCTTCAGTCATTTTGGCCAGCTCAATCATACTGTCTCTTCCTGATAAGCTATTGAACGGAGCTAATAAAGGTGTATTAAAGAGTTCCGGAAAAAGAACAAAATCCGATTTATAATCTCCCATTACATCCACAAAAAATTCCACCTGCTCATAAAAAGCATCAATATCCTTAAACTGTCTCATCTGCCACTGCACAAGACCGATCCTTATAATACTGTCCTGCATCGTATTTGGTTTTTTACTGTAATAGATGTTGTTCCATTGCAGCAAAACAGCGTTTTCTCTGGACGATTCATCTTCCGGAAGGTATTTTTTCAGCACCTTGATAGGAAGAAAGTTATTGGACAACTGAAATGAAAGAACCGGATCATAAATTTCTTTATCTCTCACCTTACGTATATAATCTCTGGCAGAAAGTTCGTGGCTGTATTCGTGATAATTCGGAATTCTCCCGCCCAGAACAATAGATTTCAGATTCAACAGTTCACAAAGCTCTTTACGTGCATCATAGAGCCTTCTCCCCAGTCTCAGTTCACGATACTGCGGATCTACAAAAACTTCGATACCATACAAAACATTTCCTGTGTCTGAATGGGTATTAAAGGTGTTATTTCCTGTAATATCACTGTAGGTATGATCATCTCCGAAATCTTCATAGTTCACAACAATTGAAAGAGCGACTGCCGCAAGTTTTCCATCCACCGTAATACAAATCTGACCTCGAGGAAAAATCTTGGTAAGCTTGGCAATACTTTTCTTTGACCAGACGTATTCTGACATTTTAGGATAAGCAAGCTTCATAATTTCTACCAGTTCGTCATAATCTTCCAGCTTTAATGTTCGTGTTTCAATTTGCATATTGTTTATTTTTATGATTTGTAAAAAGTAATAGCTATTCCATATGTGATGCTAATTGCTAATACAACTAAAATATACGGAATTTTTGATTTTAAAGATTAATATTTTTGTGCTCTTTTTAATTATTTGTTAAGTTTACTTATTGAAATTTGACTTAAACTAATACAAAATGAGCAATCAGGTTAAAACCTTCAGAGAGCAACACCATATGACACAATCCGAGCTTGCTGAAAAATCGGGACTTTCATTAAGGACCATTCAGAGGATTGAGGCAGGAAATATTCCCAAAGGCTTTACTCTAAAAGCCATTGCAAAGGCCTTGCAAACTGAACCTGAAAAGATCGTGCCATCTGTTCAGGAAAAAGCCCAAAATAACAGAGCAAAACTGATCAACCTATCGGCTTTAGCCGGCCTTATTATTCCATTCGGAGGCGTGGTTCTGCCTTTAATTCTGACTCATAAAACCCAAGATATTAAGACCAAAGAGATCGGAAAAGACATTATCAGTATACAAATTTTATTAGCTGCTGTTTTGTCTCTTTTTATGATTGTAAGTCCGTTTATTCAGCACCTTTCAGGAACCCGGTTTCCTCTTTTTCTTATCCCTCTTGTCAGCTTACTCGTTGTAAAACTGTTCATTATTATCAGAAACGGCATCAGTTTGAACCAAAGCAACAATTTATATATTAAACTGAAAACCAATTTTTTATAGTTTAAAAAATTTAATTGTCGTAAAATTGTCGCCTCGTTTTTGTAAGAACTCTGATTGAAATCCCCGAATCTTGCAAAAAATATAATAATGAAAATTTTTAAGAAAATTACGGTGACTTTTTTAGTCGTTTTGACCCTTGCTTTTGCTGGTGGCTATATTTATTTTAATCAGAAATTCACTCCCGAAAAAAATTATTTAACAGTAAAAAACGAAAGCGGAAAAGTTTCTATGATATGGCTAGGAAATGATAAGAATGCTTTGCTTGTCCCTGTTCATTTTCCGGCAGATTCCACCACTTATCATTTACAGTTTGATACTGGTTCTCCTTCCACGGTATTATATACCCAGGCTATTAAAAAGATTAAAGCAATACAGATCAATCATGGCCGGGCAAAAGCATTATTTACTTTAGGAAAAACTGAAATCTCTTCATCTCAGTTCAAGATTATCGATCAGGGTAAAAACCATCATAAAGACACTCTCCGTATTATCGGGACTTTGGGTTCAGATATTATGGAAAATACTAAAACCCTTATCAATTTTAAAGAAAATTATTTAGTTTTTAATCTTTCAAAAACGCCTTCTCAATACCAAAGTCATCTGAGAGATTTTAAATTTAAAAAGAGAAAAATTATTTTAGAAGGGATATTGAAGGATCAAGAAGAGCAGTTCCTGTTCGATTCCGGAACGAGTGCATATGAATTGTTGACCAATAAAGAAACCTGGGTTAATTTAAAATCTTCAAACTCCAAAGTCAATATTGAGAAAGCTCAATCATGGCAGAATATTCTTACCACATTTACTGCAACCTGTAATCAGGATATTCAATTTCAAAACAAGAAAATTCAACTCCGACATATCACTTATGTAGAAGGTTTTTCACAGACACAATATGCCCTTATGAAGTTTTCCGGAATGACGGGAATGCTTGGGAATACTGTTTTTCTGAACAATGTTTTATATCTGGATTGCAAGAATGAAAAATTTGCCATAGAATAAGCTTATCCTTTAGATTTTTTTTATCTTTCCTTTTCATAAAATAACCTTACAACAATGAAAAGAGTAACAGGAATAGGCGGAATTTTCTTCAAATGTAAAGATCCTAATGCCATGAATGATTGGTATAAAACCCACTTAGGATTTGAAACCAGCCCTTACGGAACAAGTTTTGAATGGCGCGAAGAACATGACTCTTCCAAGAAAGGAACAACACAATGGGCTCCATTTTCCGAGGACACGAAATATTTCGAGCCGGCAACCAAAGAATTTATGATCAACTACAGAGTGGAAAATCTGGAAGCTCTGGTGGAAGAATTAAAGAAGGAAAATGTAACTATTCTCGACGAAATTCAGACTTTTGATTATGGAAAATTCATTCATATTTTAGATATGGAAGGAAATAAAATAGAACTGTGGGAACCTACAGATCATGAGTAATTCATTATTTTTTTAATGATAAAAGGCTAAAAGAGCAGCAATTAATCCGTCTTTTAGCCTTTTTTAAACCTTTTCTATTAACGCCTCACCTGGCTCGGAGTAATACCAAACTTTTTCCTGAATGCACTACTAAAATGCTGTAATGAGCAGTACCCCAATTCATACGCTATTTCAGTAGCTTGTTTTTTGCCTTCAAGCAGATTATTTTTTGCCAGTTCTAAACGTAAATCAGACAAATAAGAAAAAGCTGTTTGATTAAACACTTCTTTAAAGCCCCGTTTCAGTTTGTATTCATTTAACCCTGTTATTTTTGCCAATTCTACCAATGTTGGTGGTGATTCTATATTTTTGACCAGATAATCACGGGCAAATACGATTCGTTCTTTGTCGTAATCAGATTTGATATATGCAGATTCTGAATTTTGAAAGTTATTAAACGATTCTGCCTGTAAAACAAGTAACTCAATTGTTTTTGAAAGAAGGAATAATCTCTTTAAGCCATTCGTATAATCACAATTCAAAATCGAATTAATGCAGGTTTGTAAAGGCAGATCGATATTCAGATTAGAATTTGAAAAAGCTACAGGTATTCCTAGAATTATTTTGTCTGCAAACTGTTTCAGTGATTCATTCCCGTTTTTGGATATTTTCAAAAAGGAATCCTTTGAAAACTGAATCATAAATGATTTCATCCGCAACTCGTCAACCTTCATTTTGCCTTCAGCGCTTGTGCCATAGAATAAATTATGCTGGTTCGCATTCAATACAAAAGAATTGCTCATTCCATCCTGTTGTATTGAAGTTCTTCCTTGCAAATTAAAATGCATGGTTACTAATTCCGAATCTCCTTTCCAATCCAGTTCGGTTGGTTTATCAAGATCAGTTTCGGAATATAAAATCTTGATGCCATCAAAAAGCCATTGTTTGCCTGTTAATTGTCCAAAAGGGATGCTGATCTTAAAGACATCTTCTTTAAAACCTTGGTTGCTAAAGTTATTTTCTTCGAAGGCCATTTTAAAAGCCTTTTCATTATTTCTTAACTCAAATCCCATTGCTCCCTATTTTGCCAGTTTAACTCCTTTTTTTGCAACCTCATCTTTTGATCAGAAAATAATTTTGTACTGTGAGGTTATGCAAGATGAAACAAAATCAAAGTTAGAAAAAATTCCATAGCCTGATTTACCTAAGAACATAGACCGTACCATCAATTTTAAACATGGACAATACATATCAATACTCAAACGCTACCAAATGGTTATTTTATGCCATCTGTGCTTACTTTATAATGAATGGTGCACAATTATGGGAAACCGTTCTGATGGTTCCTGCGTGGACAGCAGCTCCGCCTTCTTCATTAATCTTTTTTCAAAAACCTTATGGCCTGGATTTTAAAGTGTTCTGGATCATAACACATGGAGTACATGAATTAATATTTATTGCAGCTTTAATTTTTAACTGGAAGATCAGGAAACGCAGAAATTTAATTTTACTGGTTTTGGCCGGACATATTGCAGTCAGGATTTGGACATTACTGTATTTTGCCCCGACAATCATGGAGTTCCAGCAATTACCGTATAGCAATACTGTTGATGTATTCTTACAGGAAAAAGCCGCTCAATGGCGCAATCTGAATGATCTGAGAGTGGCGATATTTTTTATGCTTAATTTTTTACTAATACCCGGATTAAAAATTAAAGAGAAAAACAATGAATAAAAAAGCAATCATCATAGGTGCAGGTGTAGCAGGACCAATTCTGGCTTTACAACTAAAAAAAATAGGATTTGACTCTGAAATATTTGAATCGAGATCAGAAGACAACACAAAAGAAGGCGCTTTTTTAGGACTTACTCCTAATGGCCTGAATGTATTAAAAGAGTTTGTTGATTTGAGGAAGCTTAAAGAAGATTATACTCCTGGCTCAATAAAGTTTTTCAATTCCAAAGGAAAAAAGATAGCCGACCTGGAAACAGCTTACCAAAAGGAACAATATGGTGTTGAGACCATTCAGATTAAAAGATCAAATCTCAATATATATGCCCGGATAGCCGCAAAAGCAGCAGGTATAAAAATATTTTATGATAAAAAATTTATTAAGTATCATGAAACAAATGAGCAGGTAATCGCATATTTTGCTGATGGAACTTCAGCCGCTGCTGATATAATGATCGGTTGTGACGGGATGTTTTCTGAGGTTAGAAGTCAATTATTTCAGGACATTTCCGCAATTCGATATACAAAACTCATCTCTACTGGTGGTTACGCAAAAATCCCTGAGCTTTCAAAACCGTTGGATTCAATACGGATGACCTTTGGCGAAAGGGGGTTCTTTGCTTATTCGGTTTCAGACCAAGGTGAGGTTTGGTGGTTTAACAACTATTTCAGAGAGCAGCAACCAAAGCCATACGAAATAGAAAATACATTAAAAACTGAAATTCAGGACCATTTGGTAATCGTTCATAAAAACGATGATCCATTATTCTCCAAAATAATCAGAAACAGTCACGAAATTATTGCATATCCTGTTTATGATGTACCGAAACTTTCGCACTGGTACAAAGGCAGAGTTTGCCTTATCGGAGATGCTGCACATGGTATTTCTCCGCATATTGGACAGGGAGCATCATTGGCGTTGGAAGATACGGTTGTCATTGCTGAGTTATTAAAATTACATCAAGACTACGGAACTGCATTTCATATTTTTCAATCCGAGCGGCAGTCCAGAGTTGAAAAAGTCATAAAAAGCGCCAGAAAAGTAGGAGATACAAAAACCAAAACGAATCCAATAGCAGCATGGTTCCGCGACCGCTTCATCGGCTTTTTCATCGGTAAGCAAATTAAACAACTCGACTGGATTTATAGTTGGACCTATTCCAACAAGAATAATACCTAGTTATTCTCACATCAATAATACTCGTTAGTATTTACGAACAGCCTTAATGATTTCTAAAATATCAACGCGTGTTTCTTGTCTCAGGTTTCATAAACATTACACACATACCTGCAAGCAGAAATAACACTCCTGTAATGATAATAACCGATGACGGATTGTTGTTCAGAAAAGTTTTATAAATGAATCCGAAAGAAATGGTCTGTATGAGCATCGGGATTACAATCATCATATTGATAACCCCCATATAGACCCCTCTTTTTTTCGGTGGAATAGATGGAGAAACCATGGAATAAGGAAGCCCCATCATGGATGCCCAGCCAATTCCCAAAGCCACCATCGGAACCAGGATAAGGTATTCGTTTTTAATGTATGGTAATGCCATGATTCCTAATCCTGTGATGCAAAGACAGAAAATATAGGTATTCTTAGAAGTAAACTTTTTGGCAAAAGGAACGAGCAACAAGGCAGAAATCATTGTTATAATATTGTAGGAACCATTCATAAGGCCGGTCTGCCCCACTGCAACTTCCACCAGGTGAAGTACATTTTTTGCCCAGGACATATCTTTTTCAGTCACAGAAATTCCGCTTTTCGCCAGTTCAATGATTTTGCCTGCTTTTTGCTCGTCTTTTTCAGAAATTCCATACAACGACCACTTGAGCATTGGCGTAATGAACTGCCAATAGCAAAACAGTGCATACCATTGGAACAGATAGACCAAAGCAAGCTGCCAAAGTAATCTGGGCATATCGCGTATTGCAGAAAAGATTTCGATAAATGGTGTAAAAAAGCGGCTTTCTTCTTTTGATTTTCTAAGTTCTTCAAGCTCTTCGTCAGATGGCGGAATTTCAGGTGTTTTGTACACTGACCACACCACTGATGCAATAGAACAGAAAGATCCCAGGAAAAAAGAATAATATACCCAAACAGGAATACCGCCGCCGGAAGCATTGCCACCGAGATATTTCTGGAAAATAAACAAAGAAAGATTCGCCAGGGTAATCCCTGCACCTACAAAAAGACTCTGCATCTGAAACCCGAAAGTCTGCTGTTCCTGTGGAAGTTTGTCTGCAATAAAAGCACGATAAGGTTCCATCGCAGTATTGTTGGCGGCATCCAGAATCCAAAGCAGTCCGACTGCCATCCAAATCGCAGAACTGAAAGGGAACAAAAATAAAGCAATACTGCAAAAAATAGCTCCTAAAAGAAAAAACGGCTTTCTTCTTCCCCATTTCGGACTCCAGGTTTTGTCACTGATCGCACCAATCAAAGGCTGAATCAGCAATCCGGTAATCGGACCGGCAAGATTCAGGATAGGAAGCTGCTCTGCGTGTGCCCCAAGAAAAGTGTATATTGGGTTTACCGCCGTCTGCTGCAATCCAAAACTATATTGTATGCCGAAAAATCCGACATTCATATTCCAGATTTGCCAAAAGCTGAGATGCGGAATTATTTTTTTTGTTGTCATAATCTAATTACATTGTAAAAGCACAATTAAACCCACCTTTATTTCAGCAAGAGCTCGTAATTCTTTCCCAAAATCAAATCTGCTTTGGCTTTGAACTGTTTAATAATCTGATGTTCTATCTCCAACACCTGTTCTACAAAATTGCTTTTCTCATCACGATTACGTATCATCCTGTTTTCGTAGGTATCTTTATAATTTCTGTCGATGAAGATTTTATAATCGAAATCATCAAGATCAAAGATATAAGTTCCCTCTACAATTAGAATTTTGGAGTCGTCCGTTTCAATCTTTTCATTTAGAATCACATTTCTCCTGTAATTTACCAGTGGCTTTTCTATAAAGGAATTGTCTTTTTTAAAAGCTTTTATATTCTCTGTAAGCCTGCTTAAATCCACCTCTTGAATTCCAACATTTTCAAGCGATTTCAACCGACTTTCATGATTGCTCTTTGGAGGAAGTTTAAAATAATCATCCATCTGCCATACCAAGCTTTTAATATTATTTTCGTTTAAAATCTTTTGAAGTGCAAAAGCAGTCACAGACTTACCGCTTCCGCTTTCTCCTGCAATTCCTATGATGAGTTTGTGTTTACTTTTTAATGGCAATTTTGCATTCAGTATTTCAAATATTTCTTTACCTATTGCCAAATGTCCTTCTTTAAGTTCTATTATATCTCCTATCATTTTATTCTTTCTTAATTTATTGATCCTGTTTTTCCAAAGTCATCATCAAATATCCTGAAGCCGAAAAGCATAATTGCTCGGTTCCCAATGGCAATAGTTTATCCGTTGAATAATATTCCCTGAAATGAAAATCTTTTTCCTGCATCAACTGTTCGTACTGTGAAAGTATCTTCCCGGGAATTTCCGTTATGCCCTTTCTCTTAAGTCCTAAACAAAGCCATCCCAGAAATATAGGCCAGGAACCGCCGTTGTGAAAATGATGCGGCTCGTTTTTAAAGCTGTAACTGTAGTTGTTTTCCAGAAGTTTCCAGTCGTAATCGCCGGGATAAATCACGGGATAGAATACGGGAAGCATCCAGTGTCCGAATTCTTTATAAAGTTCTTCCAAAAATCTGATAAAAGCTTCAAAATCCAATTCAAAACCCAGAAGAATGGCCAAAGCATTTCCTGCAAGATCGAAACGGGCATCATAACCATTGGCATTCAGCGAAGCCCAGAAATAAGGCTTGGACTCCGTTCTGGAGTATGCTGTTTCGTGGTATTTTGGTTCAGATGAATCGTTCTTGTAAAAATTTTCCTGGATTAAATTTCGGACATGCGCTGTCTGTTTTTCCAGTTCATTATTTTGATAAAGTTCCGCTGCATTTTTCAATGCCCAATAGCGCAAAACATTGTCATAGAGTGTATATCCTGAAGTCACATACTCATCTGCCCAATTGCCACCAAGCGGGCTGTAAACCAATCCTCTTTGATTGTATTCCCAAGATTTAAGACAGGAAAGTGCCTTGAAAATCTTTTCTTCGAGGTCTTTTTTAAGTTCTGTTTTATGACATCTGATCATATATTCGCAGGTAACTACTACCCACCAAGTTGTCGCATCAGTCCTGCCGACGTGTGTTCCGTAACTCGCTTTTCCATTCACGACATTGGACGGAATCTGCCCGTTTTCTGCCTGGTATTTGGCAAGCGTAAGGATAGATTGTTCCAGACCTGCAAGAATCTCTTCATCATTAACCAAAATCCCGGCATAGCCCGTCATCATAGAATCTCTTGCCCAGACTCTGGCATAGTTATCCTTTTGCTGAGCTGATGCTAAAATCCCCTCTTCTGTAATAGCTTTTCTGATAATTTCTATGGCTTCCTGTTGATACATAAATTTAGGTTTTAATAAAGCGGAATAAGTAATTGAGTTTGTTCCGCTTTTTATAAATTATTTACAAGTCAAATTTTACACTCACACTGTAGCTGGCTCCCGGAAGTGTTCTCGCTCTCACAATTCCGTTTCCGCCGGCAATGGAACCTTCTTCTGCCTCTGTCACTGCAATGGCATTGAAAATATTGTTTGCATTCAAGCTCACAGAAAGGTTTTTAAGCACCTGATAAGATACATATGGATTTACGATGGCATAGCCCGGCATTACCAGTTTATTATTATCTTGGGTAAACGCTTTGGTGGCACCAATCAAATAGAACCCAACATTGAATTTGTCCATATTGAAGTTAGGATTGAATGAGTACATCAATTTCGGTGTTCTTCTCGGCATATTTCCAATGATAGTAGGGTCAATGGCATTTTTAATCTCTGCATGAGTATAGGTAATACCGGCTTTCACATCTAACCCCTTTGTAATTTTGTAATAACCATCCAATTCTACCCCGAAAGACTGGTATTTATTTTCGGTTTTTCTCTGCGTGGTCGCTTCATAATTGGCTTCCTTAGTACCAGCATAGAACAACGTGGTGTTAAGGAAGTATCCTGAGCCTCTTAATTTATATCCAGCTTCCACCTGATTAACCTTATTTACTTTCACAGCATCCAAAGCCGGATCATCATTATTCGTATAATTGTAACCGGAAAACAGGATTCTGTCCGCAGATGCGCTTCCGCCCTGACTCACTCTTGCAAATACAGCATTTTTGTTGTTCAAAGCATAGTTTGCCCCTACTGAATATCCGAAGATTCCGTATCTGTAATTCACAGGAACATTGATGTTATCATTGGAGCCAACCATCTGCTCAGGAATGTCAATCACACCGTTTCCGTTCATATCGCGGCTGGTGTAAGTTACCGTGGCGCCTGAGAAATAGCCTGTTACTTTTCCGATGTCATATCTAGCACCCGCATCGATTGTTAATTTATCTGTAGCGTTGATTTCCACCTGAGCGTGCGGAGCGGTAATATCATATTTGGTGTTATAATCTCTTTTCAGGTTGCCCCAGTCCTTCATTCCGTAGTTAAGCAGACCATTATCGGTAATGTACTGTCCAGAAGTATTTTTCACATCAACTAATCTTGCATTGTTATCGCTGACTTCCTGCAGATAGTTATTCCACATCCAGGACATATTGATGTTCTGGGAAGATTTGTACAACCCTGCATTAAATTTCACAATATCCCATTTTTTGCTGATGTTAAAGTCGTTTACAAAATTATTGAAGTTGTTAAGCTTTACATTAAATAGAGCGATTTTCATATAATTGGCATTCATATCAACCGGCGCGTTGGTTCCCGCATAGACCGCACTTCCGAAATTGGCGAAATTAGTGGCATTGAAGAAATCACTTCCTTTACTCACACTAGCCGGGAAAGGCGCCACAAATTGTCCGTCATTGGCTGCATATCTGATTTTCTCTTCTAATTTCCAGCCTTCACCTAGGTTGTAATTAAATTCTGCACCGATCACTTTTGACAAAGAATGCATCCCGTCCGATACATCGGTATTGAAGATATTACCATCATTCCCCAACGTTCTGTCGTGTTGTAGGTTGATGGTTTGTAAAGCTCCCGTCAGAATATTGTAATTAGGCAGTGAAGACCATTTTGGGTCAGCATCCGTTCCGGTAACGCCAACAGGCATCGGCATATAGGCTGCTGTTCTGTCATCCAATAATTTAGCATAAACCCGGAAACTTCCTTTTTCAAATTTCTTAAGGAAAGAAAGCCTGAACTGACCACCATTATTGGAATTGAAACCCGTTTTTCTTGGGCCGTCTCCTATTCTGTAGAATCCTCCGACCGCCATATAAGTATCATCGCCTATTTTGGTTCCGTAATCAAAATCGGTTCTGTAATTTTTGTAGTTAAGTCCCATCTGCTGAGTAATGCTTCCCCCTTCTTTCTCGCCTGTCTTGGTTATAAAGTTGATAATCCCCGCCGGAGAGTTGCTTGCGAATACAGATGCCGAACCTCCTCTGAGCGCCTCAACTCTTGATACAAACGAGTCAAATCTTGTAAACTGGTCCTGGGTTCCGAAAGCGATGTCTCCAAATTGCATGACCGGAAGACCATCTTCCTGAATGAGCAGATATCTGGAACCTCCAGCTGAAACAGGAACTCCTCTAACAGTAATATTGGAGTTTCCCTCCCCTCCCGAAGATTCTGAACGGATTCCCGGGATAGTCCGGAAAATCTCTGCTGTCGTTCTTGGTGCCGCATTTTCTATGTCTTTCATTTTTAATGTAGAGATTGAGGTACTGGTCTTGATGGATGCTTTAGGATTAGAGTTCCCTGTAATCACCACTTCATCAATTGTTTTACCTCTGGATACTGTATCATTTACAGTTGTCTGCGAAAACATAAAAGCAGCGGTGTTCATCGCACCGAAAACTAGTAATTTGGTAAACATCTTTGATTCCATATCTTTATGAAGTTTTTGTTATGGGTTAAAAGTATTTTTTTTAGAACATCAAAAATGTGGTTTGAATGGTATATTAATTCTATGTTAACCTCAACCGATTGCACAACCGATTGCGGTTAATAACATTTTTTATTTTTAACTTTTTATTAACATTTAATTGTTTTTATTTAACACTTTTTAACTATTAAAGAAACAAAAACCATCACTAAATTATCCCAAAAATATACTCTATTAACCCAAAATGAAAAGAATCACCATAAAAGACATTGCAAAAATGCTTAATATAAGCACCTCAACTGTATCCCGAGCACTTAAAAATCATCCGGATATCAGCGCATCTGTAAAACAGCGTGTGAAGGAGGTTGCAGATACTTTCAACTATGTTCCGAACGACTTCGCCATTAATTTTCGAAAAAAGTCATCTAAGGTTATCGGACTTATCATACCGGAAATTTCAATGTTTTTTATTCCTTCTATTATTAAAGGAATTTCCTCGGTGCTGCATTCGGAAGGTTATAATTTTTTTGTGCTTTCTTCCGAAGAATCTCTGGGGATGGAAGAGGAAAACCTGCTTACCTGCATTAATTCAAGAGTAGATGGCATTTTGATTTCTCTCAGCAGACAAACGAAGGACTTCAGCCATTTCAACAAAATAAAAGAGATGGAACTTCCCTTGGTTATTTTTGATAAGACCATTCCGCAAAATCACTTTGAAGAGGTGATATTTGACAACAGACTTTATGCACAGACTGCTGCTGAAAAGCTTATAGAGGCTGGCTGTAAAAACATCATTGCCATTTTCGGTGATGAAAACCTGGAAATTTCACAAACCCGAAAAAATCATTTTTTAGAGATTATTGATAAGCACAACGATGTAAGGTGCAAGGTTATCTATTGCGATTCCGCAGATATGGTTAAGGAGAAAATGAACATTATCTTGGATTATGAAGATTTCGACGGCTATTTTGCGATGAGCGACGAAACACTGGCCGGACTGCACAGTTCGCTGGTCAACAAAAAAACAGCTTCTCCAAAAGCTAAGGTCATTGCCATAACGGAAGGTATTCTCCCTAAATACCTTGATGATTCGTATGAATGTATCATTAATGACGGCTTTGAAATGGGAAAAACAGCAGCCATGAAACTATTGACCCTCATAAAAAATCAGCCAGCATAAGTTTTAGAATATATTTTTATCAAAATTAAGTCTCCTAAACCTAAAACATTGATAATAATGATTTCTCAATTTTTAAATATTTTTTTATTTTTTAAACTCTCATTCTATTTATTTTAAAATATTTTAATTAAATTTGGTTTAGTATCAAATTTTTAATTAAATCTATATGAAAAATCTAAAAAAACTAAGAAAAGACCAATTGAAAGGTATTTCTGGAGGTATTAATGTTCCAACCTCTGAATTCTGTATGTATTATTGTAACGGTACAATCGTCTGTGCAACTTGCAGTGATGATTTTAAGTGCCCGGTTACTTCTGAAGAATCCTAAGATCTACCATCAAAAAGAAATCATGAAGCTGTCTCAAAATTGAGATAGCTTTTTTTATGTTTATAAAAAAAGACTTTTGAAACAGCCTCTTTTTATCATAAAATTAAACCTAGTTAAGATCCGCTTGCTAATTCTTCACTTCAGGAAAATTATCTATTATTTCATATTATTAAAATGCCGGATATGATCTTCATGCAGATCAAGAAAGCTCCTGATCTTTAAATCTGCTGAATCAAATTCGATATGATCATATTGGGTCTTTTCAGGAACAACGACCACAGCCATACCAGCAGCTTTTGCCGCGGCAAGACCGGATTTAGAATCCTCAAATACCATGCATTGTGAAGGATTAACCGATAACATCTGCGCTGTTTTAAGATAGATGTCTGGACTGGGCTTACCCTTCTCTACAAATTCTGATGAAAGCGTAGTATCGAAATAGCAATCAATATTCAACTTTTTGAGAACTCTGGGAATAAGTATATCCGGTGAATTGGTAGCAAGACCAATTGTATAGCCTGAGTTTTTGAAGTACGCTAATGTTCTTTCGACTCCCGGCATTATCTTTCCGTCCCCATCTATAAGTTCTCCCACCCTGTTTATAACTTGCTGCTCGACATCGGCTAAACTTATATTCTTCCAGGGTTTAAAACTGAACCAATACTCTGTCACTTCCTTTGTCGTCATGCGGCTGGTTATGGATGAGTGATCTTCTGTAACATCAATTCCCAAGGATCCGAATACTTCTCTTTCAGCTGTTTTCCAGAATGGTTCAGAATCGATCAACAATCCATCCATGTCAAATATAATCGCTTCGATCATGTTTCGGTCTTTCTTATTTTAAGCTATTTTGATAGATCATGCAGACAGACGGCAATGGTATTTCATCCAATTCAAATGTTCCAGCCTTTGATAAAAATCCTTTACTCTCAAAAAATTCGAGAATCGGATTCTTTTGGTATTCATTAATCCAGATTGCATCTACGTATTTGCATACAGAAAAACATTTCTGCCATAATGATTCTTGGACATCAGGCTTCATAAAGCTTTGAAGTATCGAAAAATCTGCTATACGAACAACCCTCTTGTCATTCAGTAATTCAGGAACTTTTCCCCTCGAAGTTACTCTCGCATATCCAACCGCTACATTATCGGCATATACCATGAGGGATTGATTGGACATACTATTCATTTCACTGACAAAATATTTGGGGCTGTAATACTTTTCGATATATTCCTGCAATTGTTGTGAATTCAATACTTGACTGTACTTTTCAATCACCAGTTCATGAACAAGCTTTAAAAGCATATCTATGGATTCATCTGTAGCTAGGGCAAATTTTGTAACTATACTCATGATTAATTTAAAAATTAAAACAAATTTATAACCGTTATCGAAAATGGTCATGATACAAATTACTGAAATATGACCAGTACAGATTCTACTATTTTTTATACTTAAGTCCGATGATTGAAACATCAGTATTACAAAAAGGATGTCAAGAATTAGGCAGTGCCCAATAAGATCTATTTTAAACGTTCTCCTAGCTGTCTGATTGCTTCTATTTTCTTGGGAGAAAAAGTATCTGCAAAAACAAGCCTGAAATATTGCTCAAAAGCTGACGAAAACGAAAAGGTATAGCCCGGTGTAAATCTAATACCTATTTTGTCACATTGTTCATAAAAGAAATTCATATCAATCGTATCGGGCATTTTCACCCATAGGTTATATCCCCCGAATGGCGTCGCCACAGAGATATTTCCAGGAAAATAGCTTAAGAGTAAATTAGTGGCAAAACGGGCATTTCTTGCCAATTGTAACCGAAAAGATCTTACATGACGGTCATAACTGCTGCCCTCAATCAAACGGTTTACCATTTCCTGATACAAAGGAGAAACACTGCTGCCCAGAGAAAATCTGATCTGTTCGGCACGTTCCATAAATTGACCTGAACTCAGCCATCCTAGCCTGATTCCCGGAGCAAGTGTTTTTGCATAGGAGGAATAAGTCAGCACCAGACCACTCTCATCAAAACTCTTTATGGTAGAGGGTCTTTGCCCTTGAAAATAGAGATCTCCATAAATATCATTTTCTATTACAGCAATACGGTGCCGTTGAGCAATATTCAATAACATTTTTTTCTGCTCGTCACTCAGTACTGTTCCCGTTGGGTTATGAAAATTCGGAGTGACCACCACTGCCTTTATGGTGTTCTTTTCACAGGCTTTATTGAAGAAATCCACATCAAATCCAAGCACCGGATCGACGGGAACTTCAATAACTTTAAGCTTCAATACCCTGATCACTTCTAAGACAGAAAAAACGCACGGACTTTCCACTGCAATCACATCCCCCGGATCGCACGTCGCGGAAAGTGCGATATACAATGCCTGCAAAGCTCCGTCTGTAACCAGCAGCTCATCATGGTTGATCATAGTCTGAGAAGATACAGCTTGTTTTATAATGTTTTCCTTTAATGAAGGGAGTCCGCTTGCTGGATAATATCGCAATAAACCGGCTCCTTTCTCCCTGATGATCTGTTGCATGGTCCTTAGCAATAACTTTTGCGGGATAACAAGGTCACCCGGAGCGGCCACATTAAATTCTGAAATTTTTCTGCCCATTCTTAAGGAAGTGGTCAATTCCAGATGATTACTGAAGATGGCATCTCTCACCACTGGCTTATGGTTAATTCTTATTAGCTCTCTGCCCATTTGCATAGTATTGCTAACATAATAACCTGACTTTGGGATACTTTCAACCGCTCCACTAAGAATTAGATGTTCATAACCCATTTGTACGGTACTGCTACTGAGCTGATATTTTTCTTTGATCTGCCTTACTGATGGTAGCTTATGACCGGGCTTGTAAATTCCGTCCCTGATATTTTTTTCAATTTCACTCGTGAATAACTCAAATTTATAGCTCTTCATCTGTATTGGTTATTTTAATTAAAACTGTACCTGTACTACAAATGTAAAGCTTTTAACTTTGATAATCATAATCCCAAATCTCCGATATTGCCATTCACTTAGCTAAAAAATCAACTCTAATCAAATAAAATGAACTCCTGTAAAAATAGCATTAAAAATAATACATCATCTTTTCACAGCCCTTCTTTCAGCTGGGTGGCCCTTCTTTCTTTAGGAACATTCATTGTATTTTTTCAGGGATTTATGGTTGCTCCCATACTTCCACAGCTTTCGGAACTCTTCAAGACTTCTGTTCAACATGTGAGTTTTATAGAACCTGCCTATTTATTAAGTTACGGTATTTCCACATTGATCTATGCGCCCTTATCTGACAGATATGGACGCTTCTCAGTAATTACTTTTTCTCTGTGTGGGTTCATATTGGTTACCGCCTTTACAGGCTTTGCACAAAACATCAATCAGCTTATCTTTCTCAGGTTGTTGACCGGATTACTCGCCGGAGGTGTAGCACCGACAACAATCGGTTGGATCGGTGACAATTTTCCGTATGACAAAAGAGGGCATGCTTTAGGTATTTTTTTCGGTTTTATGGCTGCAGGAACGGCATTTGGTTCAAGTGCCGGTGCATTATTGACTTCATTTGTAGGATGGAGAATGCTGTTTTGGATCGTTGCAGGATTAGGGCTTCTGATACTGGGAATTCTCACTTCAAATCGCAGCAGTTTCTTCCAGAAACAAAATGAAAATATAATCGAGATCAAAACAATGATTTCTGAGTACTATACCATACTCAAACTGAAAAGAGCGCGGCGTACGTATATCTTTGTTCTGCTGAACTCAATGTTTCACAGCGGCATATTTGCATGGACCGGATTTTTCTTTTTCAGCAATTATCATCTTAATGAAAAAGGTGTAGGACTAGCACTGCTTGGATATGGAATACCCGGTCTTTTTCTAGGACCATTTTTAGGAAAAATGGCTGACAGATTCGGCCTTAATAAGATCATTCCCATCGGAATCACAATGGGAGCAATATCCACTCTATTGCTGGCGATGCATTATCCGTTATGGCTTTCCTGTCTTTTAATTGCCACCCTATCCCTTGCTTTTGACATGACACATCCTCTTTTTGCTGCCATCATAACAACCTTATCTGAACGTAAGGACGTTGCAATCGGGCTCTTTGCATTTGTCATGTTTATGGGGTATGGACTTGGAAGCCTGATATTCAGTCTCATTATAAATATTGGTATCAACGAAAGTTTTCAGGTCTTTGGACTTTGTGCAGTCGTGGGAGCAATACTATCAGTTTTTACATTCAAGAATGAAAAGTAATTGTATTACATATATTTCCAATATAGTATAATCTCCTTTGTAATATTCAATGTAAAGATTTACTCTTTTCCGCATTTAAGTTTATTAATGCTATTAAGTACAATAAACTAAGTAAATTAAAAATGAAAGCCCGTCCGTCCTATTTAATAGTTTTTTTACGGTCTTATAATTTTTTCAGCCAGAAGAATGAGTTCATTTTGAGTGCCCTGATCTGCTTCATTAGATAATAGAACTATTCCCGAATTTAATTCCGGATAGAATAACATATAGCTGCTAAATCCCAGGCTTCCACCAGTATGTGAGATACTAAGTCTGCCATCTTCTGTTTTTTTTACTTTCCAGTTAAGTGCGATGGCACCATCTTCAATTTTGCCAAAAATTGGCTGATGACTTAACTTCACGGCAGTATTTTTTTCATTGAGTTGAAACATCATATACTTCAGCATATCCGAAGTGGAAGAAGCTATGCTTGCAGCTACTCTTAAATCCTCCCAGTCAGTCACAGGCATGATACGTCCTTTCCCATCATAACCTTTTGCCATATTGATAGGCAGGTTATGAGATTCAAGAAGATAGGTATTTTTCAATTTTAATGGCCTTACGAAATACTTTTTAAGGAGATTGTCATATGAATCATGATAAACATCTTCCAGTATGTAGCCAAGCAATTGTGCTGCGGTATTGCAATGCCTAGAAATGCTTCCCGGCAATACCTTTATATTCACCTGATGAAGGTCTTTGTAGAAATTCTCCCTGCTGTATTTTGTATGTACAGAATCCAAAATATAAGGAATGGAGTCAGGATCTGCCTTTCCGAAAATATCTTTATCCGGCATCCAATTGGGTAAGCCTGAAGTGAGATTAGCTAAATTAAGTAATGTAATGGGTGTTCCGTTGTAGTTCAGATTTGGATAATCTTCTTTGAGATACTTTCTAATATCATCAGTAAGGTCTACCTTTTTATCAACAACAGCCTGTGCGAGTAAAGTTGCACCAAATGTTTTTGTGATAGAGGCCAATTCATATACTGTATTTTCCGTAGGGAGATTTTGTCTGCCATTTTCGGTAGAACCATAATTATAAAGATATTGTTGCCCGTTTTTAATAATACCGATTGATATACCCACCCTTGAATTATTTTGCATAAAAGAAGACACTGACAGATCTACCAATGAATCAAAGGGCGTTTTAAGTTTGTTATCGGAGGGTAATTTTATTTGATTTGTTTGAGCAAACCATGCTGTATTGGCCAGAAATCCTAAAAATAAGAATAGATTTTTCATATTGAATTAAGTTTTTGAAAGAAAATTTGGGATTTATTAATCTACGGAAGAATAAATAAAATTTGAACTGACTATTAATTTAATACTTATAATAAAGACAAATTAGTCAATCATTTCATTACATATCAGGGAACTGGCGTACAAATACGTTTGCTTGAAATCAAAACCTCTAACTTATTTAATACAAACAAAATATTCAATCATATTGCTTATTCCAGTAATTTTAAAGTTTAGCTCCGTATTAAGAAATTCCAAAATTAAAAACTCCTTATTCGGATGACTGTTGATCATCAATATTTCATTTCATCGGTTACTTTTGCAATTTAGTTGGCCCTATTCTTTTCATCAAACATCACCTGACGCCCTCCCGATTTCACTTTACGATTTCCAAAATTGTAGGTTAGTGAAACAGAAAGGTTTCTGCCATCGTAGTAGTTATTAAAATAATGGGTTGAATCTACATAATAGATTTCACCGTGGCTTTTAGCTTGACGAAAAATATCAGAAACATAAACATTTATCAGTAGATCTTTGTTCATCAGGTTTAGTTTCAGGCCGGCCGTAAAATTACCTACAAAATAGGAATAGGTGTTCCCAATACTGGAAGGCAAACGGAACCAATAATTCATTAGGAATTGTACGCTTTTATCTTTGGTTAATGAGAAATTGTTTTTGGCGTCAAAACTGATACTGTTTCCTTTTCTGGAGGCCGCATCAGTGGCAAAAACCTGTGTTTTCATATAAGACAGATCTCCAGAGTAGTTGGCTTCCCAAAAATTAAAGAAAGTATCTGAATAATTCAGTGATATGCCTGTACTATTTTTGTTAAAAAAGTTGTAAAAATTACTGGTCTTATTCTCACCCTCCAGAACAACCAGTTGTGCAAAGGCATTCAGTTCCCGCTGGAAGTAAGTGGAAACAAAAAATTTACCTTTATATAGGTATGACAATTCGAAATTATGATTGACAGAAGGGTTAAGCGCAGGATTTCCGGAATAGTAAGAATTGATATTCGTGTACCATCGGAATGGATTAAGTGCACGGAATCCCGGTCTGTTGATACGTTTGGAATAATTGATACTGAAAGTATTATTTTCATTAGTTTTATAAGTCAGATAAGCCGTAGGGAAAAACTTACCATAGGAATTTTCTGAGCTTTGACCTGATGAAACAGAGTTTCCACTGATAGTGGAATATTCATACCTTAGTCCGGCTTTCACTGTCCATCTTTCGCCAAGCCGTTTTTCCATTCCTACATAAGCAGCATAATTTTTTTCATTATAATTGAAAAGATCACTCTTTATGGGGTCAGTTACATAATCCTGACCGACAAGATTCTGATATTGCAGATCTGAATTGTTATCAAAATTGGTAAATTTAATTCCGGCTTCTGTCTTTGCAAATTCAAATGGCAGCGTAAGATCAGCCTGACCGGAATAGATCTTATAATCCAGTTCAGACGGAGTTCTCACAACGTAGGAATTAGCAGAATTATCTTGAGTCGTAAAATCGATATTGCTGCTGGGTGTATTGGAGAAATAATTACCTGTTATGCTGAGTTTATTACTGCGCTTCCCGAACTTGATATCATAATAGGCACTTACCGTGGCTTGTCTGTTGTCATTACGATGTTCTGCATAGGTGGATAAAGTATTCGTATAGTTTTGATTCTGGAAATAATCCGAAGTGTTCATGATGTCCATTCCTGATTTTCCGGATCCGTAGTCAATCACAAATCCAAGACCTGAATTGCTATTGATCTCATAATCTGAACTGAAATTGAGACCCGTGCCTTTCCAGAAATCCCTTCTGTCATCAGCACTTTTCAGACCGTCCGAGCCGACGATTGTATAATTTTCATAGGAATGCTTCTGACTGTCATATTGCCTCAGTTTTAATGAAGACCTTACCTTTTCATTTTGATAATTTACGGTAGCAGAGTTTGAATTGCCTGTATAGGTAGTCTGAAACAGACTTGTTGTTACACTTCCATTCCAGCCCAGATTTTGATTTTTCTTCAGAACGATGTTGATGAGACCACTATTACCTTGCGCTTCATATTTGGCTGGAGGCGCTGTGATCACCTCTATTTTTTCAATGTTTTCTGATCGAAGGCTTCTGAGATAATTGATTAGCTCGGATCCGGAAAGGTTTAACATCCGCTCATTCACCATTACTGAAACTCCGCTTTTCCCAACCATTGATATCCCTGCATTCTCATCTACTTTGATCTGTGGCGTAGCGTCCAATGTCTGCAAACCGTCCATTCCTTGTGAGGCTACAGAATTGGATACGTTAAAAATCATCCGGTCCGCTTTTCTCTCTATAAGCTTTTTCCTGGCTGTTACGGTTACCCCTTCAATTTGCTTTTCATTTACATCTGCAATCAAAAGATCATAGCTGATATTACCGTTGACCTCAACTTCTCCCTGATAAAATATTTTCCCATCATATATGCACTCTATATTATATTTTCCGTTTTCCGCCAATTTCAAATTAAAATGGCCCTTTTCGTCTGAGATCGCCGACTGTTTGTAATTATCTTTTCTGGCAATAATCTCTGCATAAGAGATCGTATTTTTTGATTTTTTAACCGTTCCGTTGATACTTTGTGATAAAGCGAATAAAGGCATTAAAAGTAAAACTGACGATGTTGTCTTCAGCATGGTTGTCATTTTTGAGTTTGTTATATAATGACAATTCTAAACTGTTTGGTATTACATTGCAATCGTGTTTATTTATAATATCCGGTAAAAAACAAGGCAAATCTTAAGGGATATTATTTTTATTACCAAGTATAGTTCAACAACTTATGTACGCTCCAGGTTAACAA
Source organism: Candidatus Chryseobacterium colombiense (assembly GCA_029203185.1). Classification (NCBI taxonomy): domain Bacteria; kingdom Pseudomonadati; phylum Bacteroidota; class Flavobacteriia; order Flavobacteriales; family Weeksellaceae; genus Chryseobacterium; species Candidatus Chryseobacterium colombiense. Next base: position 1,722,801 of record CP119310.1, read on the forward strand.
AATAATATAAACAATTGAATCATTAAGAAGGAACCTGACCCAATTTATATTTACAATCTTCTCCAAAAGCAATGGAGAATCTGAAGTAAACCTGTATATCTTAGATGTCAGACTTTCGGATGGTTCCGTAATCAATGCTTGCAATAGTCTAAAAAAGGCAATAAAGCGATACCAGTTCTCTTTATGAGCGCACATGCCAAAACATTTGAAATTGAGAAACGTTGTAATCCAATCGTGTTGATAGATTTAGGGAACAATCGTGATAAAAAGGTAGATCATAAATATGCCGATAAGCACAAATCCCTGCATAATATTTGTTTTTCCTGTGGCCAGCGAGATCGTGATGATAAATAGCGATAGCCCCAGGAGAACTGTCGATTTGATGTCGATTCCCAATGTCATCCGAATCCCGCTGATTACCGATATGATCGCAATGGCAGGAATGCTCAGTCCGATGCTTGCCAACGCAGAACCAAACGCCAGGTTCAGCGAAGTCTGTATCCGGTCATTTTTGGCTGCCCTGACTGCCGCAAGAGCTTCCGGTAAGAGCACGATTCCTGCAATGATAACACCTACTGCGGATCTTGGTGCTCCCACAGCTACCACAAGATATTCTACATCTTTTGAAAGAAGCTTAGCCATTATAACAACCACGCCCAAACTTACGATCAGCATAAAACTGCTGATATACATATTCTTTCTTGAAACTTTGTTTTTACCATCGTATTCCACAGTTTTTTCCTTCGCTTTGTCACTGGGCGATATAAAAAAGCTCCGATGCCTGATCGTCTGCACCATTGTAAATCCTAGATAAAGAGCCAAACATAACAATGCGATAAACAAAAGCTGAAATGAAGTATACTCACCTCCCCGATGACTAATCGTATAGTTAGGTAATATCAGAACAAAAACAACCACTGCTGTCAGAGTGATAAGAGCCGTACTTACACCTTTCAAAGTGAAGGACTGCTCCCTATATCTTATTGATCCAATAACAATACAGATACCGATAATTCCATTAAGGATGAGCATAACTGCTGCAAAGACCGTATCTCTTGCCAGAGTGATAGTCTCAAGACCTTGCGCTCCAAGCATAATGGAAATAATCAGACCCACCTCGATGACTGTTATGGCAAATGCCAGAAGAAGGGTACCAAAAGGCTCACCCAGCTGGTGTGCAAGCACTTCGGAGTGATAGACCGCTGTGAGCACGCTTCCCAGTAAAAGGGCTGTTAACAGGATCGAATAATAACCTGATGAAAAGATGAAGCTCCCAAAATAGAAGAGCCAAGATAAAAGCGGTACGACAATCGCCCAATACCGTAAGCATTTATGTTGATTCATAAAGAAGAATACAATTTAATTTTTTGATTGGGTAAGAGCTTATCATCTTTCTACAACAAAATGCGATCAATGTGCATATAAGCCATTACCCGGTAAGTTTATATGAAGAAAGAAATAGTAGCTCTATTTGAATTGATACAGAAACACAACATTGCCTGTATAGGCGGGTTTCGACTCATCCTTGATCACGAGTCTTGCACCGACAACGACCTTGACCATTCCCCGAAGGTCATTCACCGATCTGATAATAGCCTGCAATGATACTTCAGAATTTACCTTTACAGGCATGCCAAATCTCAGGTCTTCAATTCCGTAATTGATCTCAAGGCTTACATTCTGCACCGATGCGATTTGCTTCCATAGATATGGGATCAGCGCAAGGGTCAGGTATCCGTGGGCTATGGTTGATCCGTAAGGACTTTCAATGGATGCCCTCTCGCTATCCACGTGAATCCACTGGTGATCCAAAGTGGCATCTGCAAATCTGTCGATCTGCTTTTGATCAATCGTATGCCATGGAGAACTTCCGACCATGACTCCCTCCAGTGACTTATATTCTTCGTAATTGTTGATGATTCTCATATATTTATGATTTAATAGTTCAATGCAGCAGTATGATTTCCGTAAAAAGATTAAAAGCCTCTCGCAATATGCGGGAGGCCGGTAATATAACTAATATAATAATTACTATACTGATCAGATTATGCCAATTTAACGTTGATTGCGCTTAAACCTTTATCTCCTTTCTGTACGTTGAAAACAACCTCGTCGTTCTCACGGATGCCTCTTGACTGAAGTCCTGAGGTATGTACAAAGATGTCTGCGCCACCTTCTGATGGTGCGATGAAACCGAAGCCTTTTGCTTCATTGAAAAATTTTACGGTGCCTTTTTGCATTGTAATAAAATTAAAAATTAATATAATGGGATCTGTACACTTTACAGATTTCATTTTTGAAATAAAATTATGATCTGTAGGACAAACTCAAACATTTGTTTTATCTACTTATCATTCTTTGCGCGGCTCATTGATGCTATGCATAAGATATCTAAATATCTCGGTCTGCAATATCGGGTCACTTTTTAAGATCAAAGGAATCGAGATTCTCAATATCATTAAAAAATTGGATCTATAAACGGGGGAACTGTAGAAGCAAGACCGATCGGTGTCATGGGACCGGTTAAGCAAAGGCAGGAACCTTTCTTTATGAATACTTTGCAAATGTAGAACTATATTCTTCAAAATCAAAAAAATATAAATAGTTGATTATCATTGTTTTATTTGTACATTACGCACACAGAAGAATTATTTGCACAGTGCGGATGATCAAAAATTCCGTAAACATGCAGACCCATCCAATTATACCTCAGACCCTATCTCAAACCATTGGAGAGCATTCCTCACCACAGGTTCGTATTGCTTATTTCATTATGGTACACCAGCGACCTGAGACCTTTAAAGCCTTGTTTGAAAAAATTTATACCCGTGATCAATTTTACCTGATACACATTGACCGGAAAGCCAGCTCCGAAACAACGGAAGCGATCCAGGATTATATCGTTCAATATCCGAAGTCTACATTCTGGAAAGTATGAATATCGTCTCAGGGGCTTCAGCATGATCCAGGCTGAGCTCAACGCAATGGAATTCTTACTCAATGCCAGCAAGCAGTGGGATTATTTGATTAACCTAAGTGGCAAAGACATTCCATTAAGGTCCCAACAAATCATCCGGCAGTTTCTGACTGTCAATGCGGGGAGAAACTACATTTTCTACTACGATCAGAAATTTTACAGACCCGACACATTGAGGAGGATTCAGAATCATTTTACTGCATTGACCTATAGGATATCCTCACTAATCTACAAAAGAGACTTTATGAAAAATGTCACTCCATACATTGGCGGCAAATGGTTTATTTTTACAAGGGAAACATGCTCTTTCTTAATCAACAATGAGAAAGTAATGGACTTTGAAGATTATTATCTGCATACCCTCCTCCCTGCTGAGTCCTTCTTTCAGACCGTTCTAATGAATACTGATTTCAACGATATTATTGTGAATGACGACAAAAGAGCGACTTTTAATCCACCGTTGATAGGCAAAGACAATTATTACAACCAGTTCCTCAGATTTTTAAAAGAAAGCAATAGCATTTTTATTAATAAGGTCGGAGACATAACTAGTGAGCGAACAACCGAACGTATTGTTAACAGTTACGATCTTCCGTTGCCGGAAGTCAATGAGATTGAAAGAGAATTGAAAAGAGATAAGCCGGGCTTCAATTGATCCCACAGACTTACAAGACATATGGCAATTTTTGTTTCATTCAGTACTGAATGATGTTTCGGCGCTACTGTAATGCTTAGCAATGCAATAAAAAATGTATTACGAAGAAAGTCTTTCCATCTAATATACAATATTAGTTATCTAAAACATAAGGGTACTTAAGTATAAGTGTTTACTTACAGTATTTGTTCAAACAATCTTTGTTTTTCAATTTATACTATTTCAAAATAGATTCATGTTTTTTATTTTCGAAAAATATTATTTAATTCAATAAAATTTATATTTATCAACTTGTTTGAAATGCTGCCAAGCAAACCCTTAATTACGCTTATGAAGTTGGAGTTCATTAAATCATAAGTGATTGTATATTGGATATTGTTTTTATTCAGGTAAATCAGATCCCCGAATTTTCTTGGTAATCACCATTCTTAATCGATCTTCATATTGGTCTGCCCACTGTCCTAAAGTACCTATTACAGGGATCAAACTCTCACCAAACTTCGTTAAAGAATATTCCACTTTTGGAGGAACCACCGGATAGATCGTTTTTGTAACCAGTTCGTGATCTTCAAGTTCTTTCAGCTGAATATTTAAAACTCTTCGTGATGCATCTGGTATTTTCCGTTGCAATTCACTCGGCCTTTTATGGCCCTGATTAATAAACCATAGCAAACGAATTTTCCATTTGCCATACAATACTTCACCAATCAGATCAAGACCACAATTCAGGTTCGGAATTATTTTTCTCTCATACATAATGTAAAAGTAAGCGTATGTTCCGATTTGTACAATAGGGGAATAATTTACCCCTATATGAATCGTAATTCCGTACTTGTACGAACTGTTTTTATAGCCCAATTTTGTCCTATAAAACAAATCTAAAAAATGGAACAATTTAATTACAACAATGAGTTATCAGGCAAAATTGCATTGGTGACAGGAGGTACAAAAGGAGCTGGTAAAGCGATTGCAGACAGACTGCTCGAGGCTGGAGCAACGGTTATTATTACTGCAAGAAATGCACCTGAACAGGAAAACAGTAATCTGCATTTCATTGCATCCGATCTGAGTACCGCAGAAGGAGCCCAAAAAGTAATCAGCGAAGTGCTTTCAAGCTACGGAAGACTAGATATTCTAGTTAACAACCTTGGTGGATCATCCACACCTGCAGGTGGTTTTGCAGCATTAACTGACGAAGATTGGGAATCAACACTACAGGCTAATCTTTTGGCTCCGGTTCGGCTGGACAGAGGGTTTTTACCACAAATGATCGAGCGAAAAGCTGGTGTCATTATTCACATCGCTTCTATTCAGGGTAAATTGCCTTTGTATGATTCAACATTGCCTTATGCTGCTGCAAAAGCAGGGCTGAGAAATTACAGTAAAAGCTTATCGAACGAAGTTACTCCTAAAGGTGTTCGTGTACTGACAGTTTCTCCAGGCTGGATCAATACGACAGCATCGGAAGCCTGGCTGGGCGAAATTGCAAGAAACTCAAACAGTACAGTAGAAGAAGCACAACAAGGTGTAATGGATGCATTGGGAGGAATTCCTTTCGGGAGACCTGCTGAACCTGCCGAAGTAGCCGAATTTGTAGGCTTCCTTGTTTCACCAAGAGCCAGCTATTTAACAGGAACCGAATACATAATCGACGGCGGCACAGTACCAACTATTTAAAATTCTGAATTATGCCAGCATATATAATTTTTACCAGAACAAAAACGCTTGATAAAGCGGAACTGGAAACGTATTGGCCATTGATACAGGGCACAATGAAAGGTCATCCGATTGAAGTATTAGTGCCATATGGCAATTTTGAGGTTCTTGAAGGAGAGCAGATAGAAGGTGTAGTGGTAGCCAAATTCCTCGATATCCAGTCTGCCAAAAAATGGTACAATAGCGACCCCTATAAGAAAGCTACAATCCACAGACACAAAGGAGCTATTTATAATGGTATATTGGTAGAAGGTATATCATAACAAATAAGGATTATAAAATAAAATACAATGAATTTACCAAAAGTAGTATCAGAATTAGTAAGAACACAAAATAACTTTGACAGTGCAGCTTACGCCAATTGTTTTTCCGAAACAGCCATAGTTTTTGACGAAGGAAAAACGCACAACGGAAGAAAAGAAATAGAAAATTGGATAGCAGATGCTAACGAGCGTTACAAAAGCACAATGCAGCCCCTGAGTTACGAAGAAAATGGAAGAGAGAGCATTTTGGAAGCAGAAGTTTTAGGAACTTTTCCAGGCAGTCCACTTGTATTGAAATTTCATTTTGAAATTGCAGATGACCAAATTCAAAATCTGAAAGTAACTGAATAAAAGCTAGCTAAAAACACCAATAAACAAGGCTGAAATTTTCATTTCAGCCTTGTTTATTATAATTGCACAGAAATTGATAAACCACTAAAATAAGGGAATGGTTCAAATATGGAGCTATTAAATTAACTATCTGATAGACAATTCAAAAACTAAATTTACATAAAATACGTTTAGTTAACTACCATCTATTTTACAAGAAAAAGAACATTGAAACACGGCCCGAGAATCTGTTAGTATATATCTTAATAATGAATTAGGAATAGTCCTATTAGATTTCTTATCTTTCCAAAGAACTTCTCAATATCAACATTGTCGGTTGCCAATAAGCCGGTTTCAAGTAGTCTTTAGCGGAAAATCAAGCAATACTCTCCTTAAACGGATTCACACTGATCTCTATCATCAGATTTTCAAAAAAGAAATAGAATCCGAATGTATTTCTGATATTTTTAGGTTCTGCTTCCAATCGTAAGTTTTCTTCCGCTTGGAGTTTTCTGTAAACATTCCAAACAGCTTCCTGATTTTCCTGATAAAATCCAATATGGAAATTCTCCGGGTATTCCGGTATATCTTCCTTTTTATTCAATACCTGTCCCCAAATAACCAAGACAAATTGATTGCCGTTTTCCAGCACTGCCATTTTACTGTTACGGTTTACGATTATGCTGAAGTCAAAATAATCTGCAAACAAATGCACAGCCTTATCTACATCCTTTACGACCAGATTTATATGATTTAAACTCATTTTGTTATCTTTTTTTATTCTATTGATAAAACAAAATTAGGTTTCAGGAATCAGGTTCAATTGGATAAATCGGTCGTTTTCATTTTTATTTAAGATCGTGGGTTTCACTCCTGCGAATTTCTTCACTTCTCTTATAAAATGGGATTGGTCGCCATAATTAAGTTCCGGATAAAAGTCGCCATTTTTCAGCTGCCTCAATGAGTTTGAAAAACGAATGATATTAATATATGATTTTAGTGATACTCCCAGCCAGGTATTGAAATAGCGATTCATTTGCCTGCTGCTCCAAGAAACTTTTTGTGATAATTCCTTTACCGTCGTTTCTCCCTTTGATAAATAAATAAACTCAAATAATTTCTTTTTACGGCCATCAATTTCCTTTTCCAGTTTTGCCTTAATAGTTTCGCAGGCTTTTTTGTAAAACTGCTCAAAATTCGCTAAATCGTTTTTACAAAATCCCCAGTAATCTGAAGATAAAATTTGCTTATTGTCCCTTAAATCTGCAAAAGACCGCTTAAAAATATATTCAGCAGCTATCGGATGAAAGCTTATGGCAAACATAGTCGATCTTGGAAATGGAGGCTTTACAATAGGTCCGGTACAGATACCTGATAAAAAAATTTCAAAATTCTCATCTTTCCCGGCAAAAAGGAATAAATCTATTTTACCGTCCGGAACGATGATTCCCTCTCTTTTTTCATCAGTATAATTTTTTACCATCCAGATACTTTCCACTATATCCGTAAGTGAATTGTCGGGTTTAAGTGATAAATACTCTAATTGATTCACATTAAAGCTCATCTGCTGTACATCTTAATACCTGCAAAATTATAAAATAAATGGTTTTAAGACGAGATCTTAAATTCTGAAGGACGCATATTGGTTAATTGCAAAAAATTATTGCTGAATGCCGATATATTGGAATATCCAACCTCATAAGCTATTTCTGTCATATTCAGATCGGTGGTTTTTATTAATTCCATAGCCTTAATAATCCTCAACATTTTTATATATTGAATGAAAGTGATGTGGAGTTTTGTTTGGAATAATCTGGTCAGACTTCTTATGCTCATTCCAGATCGCTTTGCAGTGTCTTCTAAAGTGAGGTTTTCATTTAAGCGCATTCTGACGCTGTCGGTTATCGTATTCAGCCGCTGATCGTCTGTCGTTGGGAGTTGAATCGAAAACTTTTTAAGATTTTCTTTTGAAAGCACTTTTTTTAGCATTGATAAAAATTCAAATTCAAAAGAACTTTTGTCATAATCGCCTTGCCATTTCTCACTAAATGAAAGCATTTCTGATAACAGTTTACTTACCGGATAAATTCCTAATTCATCGTAAAAACCACTTTCATTGTCTTTCGGAAAATAGATATTAATGATATATAAATCCTGCGAATTAAACATCAGGTTGTGAGGATAATTTTTGGGGATCCAGATATAATGATTGGAAGGAATATAAAAATCCTTTTCTTCTGTCTGCAGGTAAGCAATCCCGCCATAAACCAATAACAGCTGAGCTTTATCGTGTTGATGTGAAGGCAATCGCTGTTCGGTCTGCTGCCTCATTACCAAAATTGAATCAGGGTTTTGATCAACAATGTTGATTAATTGACTGAGAATTTCCATATGGCCAAATATAACAAATATTAGGCTAATTATACAAAATAACAATAAGTCTTCTTAGATAATTTTGCTATTATAAAAAAATGGAGTCATTATGAAAAACAACACTTTAAAACTTCATAAACGGATCGGGTTGGAAATACAGGACAAAAATTCTGATAATCAATCATTCTCTTCCGAGAAGAAAATTGATATAAATGTTCTCTACCGGTTTTTCGGCAATTACTCATATGCCGGTCCTTTTATGCTAATGATCGATGTAACGTTCGTCTTTGATGAATTGAAGAAAATGGTTAAAAAATGGTTAGCTGTTAAAAATAAAAATTGATGAAATACCTTACAACAGTCTCAATTTTGTGCATAATGCTTTTCTTATGGCCACAATCTCTTAATGCACAGCATACCGAAAACGTCCAACCATTTAGTTTGGACGAAATGTGGAAAGTCGCCGAAGCTAATAATCGTACGATAAAACTTTCTGACCTAAACCTTCAACAAAGTGCATTAGAAGTACTGGAAGCCAAAGACCGTTTGCTACCGGAACTTTCGTTGGGCGGAGATGTTAAACTTAATTCCAAATTTCTGATCTATAACAACGGATTATTCTCTTCTCCTCAGGATGTACCTGTAAAAGGATATGGTTACGGTGTAGGATATAACTTAAATTTTAATTTGTTTAATGGTGGAAAGGACAGAAGAAATGTCGCCATAAAGAAGGAAGAAGAAACTCGAAAAGGATATGAATTTGAACTGCAAAAACACAATGTAAAATACAATGTTGCAGTAGTTTATTTCGACCTGTATAAATTGCTGCACTTCTATGATTTTCTTGATGCCGAAATCGAAACAGAAAAAAAACAACTATCACTGATAGAAAGTCTCCACAAAAACGGAATCGTGCTGAAGAGTGATGTACTGAGAACTTCTGTCAAATTATCGCAACTGGAACTCAATCTTTCGGAAGTTGATAAAAAGATCGCCATCGCCAAACAACAACTCAATATCCTGATGGGCCGTGAAAATGAAGCCGAATTGGCCATCAGCTCTCAGAATCTTATTGAATCGGAGTCTATCAAACCTTCAGATTACAATGATTATTTAAATATCGCTTTTAACAATTCACCTGAATATAAGATGGTTAAGAGTGACATAAAACTAAGTGAACTGAACACTAGACAGGTCAAAGCTTCAATTTTGCCCAAAATTTCCCTGTACTCCAATTATAATTATACCTATCCGCAGATTTCTTTTTATCCATATTCCAATGATCTGTGGGGCTTTGGTCAGACGGGAATTAAAATACAGTTTTCTATCGATAATCTGTACAAGAGCAAACATTCGATCGCCCATTTGCAGATGGCCAATAATCAGGCAAAAGAAAAGGTAGAGATCAGGAAGGATGAAATTTCCCTTCAGGTAAAAGAAGCTTGTCTGCAAGAGCAGCAGGCGCTGGAAAGTGTAGAAACAGCTGTAAAAAATATCGCGAAAACCAAGGAAACTGTTCGGGTGATCCGAAGCAGCTACCTCAACCAGGAATCTTTGCTGACCGATCTTTTAGAAGCCGAAAATGCTTTACTGGAAGCTAAATTTAATTTAACCACAGCACAAACAAACGTACAACTCACTCATATCAGACTACTGGCGATCGTAGGAATTCTTTAATACAAAAAATATGAATAAAAATAAAACAGATAAAATAATCGTCAATCTTACCAAATGGTTCGGCATCGCCTTATTGATCGGAGCAATTGTTTGGGGAATAAATTATTTCTTAAAAGGATACCGTTATGAACAGACCAATGATGCGCAGGTAGATGCGTACTTATCTCCCATCAACGCAAAAGTAGGCGGCTATATCAGTAAAATATATTATAAAGATAATCAACAGGTTAAAAAAGGTGATACGCTTGTTGTGATCGAACTGGACGAATATGGACTGAAAAGAAATGCAGCATCAGCGGAAATGATGAGCTCGCAGGCAAAATTACCAATTCTGGCAGCCACAGAAGAAACACAAATTAAAAATATTGAAGTTATCAAAGCCCAATTGACAAGCGCTAAGGTAAGATTAAATCAACAGCAAAAAGAATTTGACCGCTATAAAAATCTATTGGCTGATGAGTCTGCCACACAACAGAAATTCGACAACATCAATGCCTCTTTATCAATCGCGCAGTCTGATTATGAGCAGGCCAAAGCTTCTTTACAGGTTGCCGAATCTAAATTAAATGATTTCAGAGCGCAGCGTAATGCCATACAGGCAGAGATAAAGATCAAAGAAGCACTGCTTCAAAGGCAGGAACTGGACATTCGGTATACGGTGATTACAGCACCTTTTGACGGACAAATTGGTAAAAAGACCATTCAGGAAGGACAACTGATACAGCCAGGACAGACATTGGCATTTTTAGTCAACAAAGCAGAGGAAAAATGGGTGATAGCTAATTTTAAGGAAACACAGATTGGCCAATTCAAGAAAGGACAAGCCGTTTCTATAGAAGTGGATGCTTTTCCGAATGAAAAATTCAAGGGTGTGATCGAATCAATTTCACCGACGACAGGTTCCCGCTATTCATTGATTCCTCACGATAATGCAACGGGTAATTTTGTTAAAATCACCCAAAGGATTCCGGTTCGGATCAAACTGACTGATAAGCCCGAAAGATTGGAAAAACTTTCTGCAGGAATGAATGCCAATGTTTATATTTTAAAAGATTGATGATGCAGGCTCATAAAATACCGGTTTTCAAATCCTGGGTAATAGAATGGATGGCAAGGTCCATCATATTCATCATTCTGATGACTTGCCTGTTCGGATTCGCTTTTTATGGCAGTCCTGTTGCAGCGATGGGTTATTATGGTGTACAACCTACTGATGTGCAATTTGGAATGGTAGTTTTGTATGGTTCAACGGTCTCTTTTCTGGCACTGGATATTCGTATTGTAAAATATTTTCCGATAAGGAAATACCTGCTGACAGCATTTGCTCTTAATGCGGTATGTTCGGTGATCTGTTTTCATTTCAAAGATTACACCTTGTTTATGGTGTGTCAATTTGTTCAGGGAATCACCTGTGCTTTGATTTCAGGCATCGTCTTACAGTTAATTTTTCCTAGATTACATTCTCTGCGTGCACGGGTTATTGCTTACAGCCTTCTTTACGGAAGTATACAGATCGCTGCACCACTATATTCCATCTATACAAGTTTAGTTCTTCATTTTTTTGATTACAACTGGTTATTTTACGGATATACTGTGGTACTCATTATTTTGACATTTGTTGTGCTGTTAACGATGAACGGTAAAGCAAGATTTACCAAAAAAATTCCGCTGTACCAGTTGGATTGGATGGGCTATTTTTTATATGCATCATTGATATTACTATTAGGATATATCCTTGTATACGGCCGACAATTGGGATGGTTAGACAGCCCATTACTAGTTATTTTAATATTGTTCATCCTAATTATTCTTTCGGCATTTATCGTCAGAGAGCTAAAACTGAAACGGCCATTGATCAACCTGCAGATTTTTAAGGCAAAGAATTTCGTTATCGGACTATTATTGCTTTTTACCTTCTACATTTTCAAGGGCAGTACAGGACTTGCTTATGGCTATCTGGAAGTCATTCTAGGTAATGATCCACTCAGCACAATTCCAATATGGACTGCTGTGGTCGTAGGAACTGTGATAAGTATGTTCGTTACCTCAAGATTTGTATTGCTGGGCTTCAACCTCATCAAAATCATTATTATAGGTTTTGTGATGATGGCGCTGTACTATGTCTATATGATATTATTCGTTTCTGTACAGGGAGAAACCATTGATTTTATATTTCCTATGTTTATGTATGGCGCTGCAACAGGCGTATTATTTGTTCCGATAGTATCATTTACAAATTCATCAGCACCTCAGTCCATTGCCGTCAATGCATCACTCATCGGAATATTGGCGAGGTTCATTGGTTTTACTGCAAGTCTGGCATTCGGCAACGAACTTCAGTTATTTGCAAAGTCAGCAGTGAGAGAAAAAGTGAGGGAATCCATAACAGAAATTAATCCACAACTTCCTGTTACTTTACTGAATATCCAAAATCAATTTGCGACAGCGGGCAACGACATGTATACTTCAAAGGTCATTTCTACTGGTCATTTTAATAAAATGGTGGGACAACAGATATTGGCTCGTGCCACCCGTGATTATTATAATCTGATGCTAATCGGAATTATTTTGGTAATTTTTATTCTGATTATTTCGCCTCAGATCAAAAAGGTATCTTTAAAATTAAAAAAGAATCAGGTTCCTTACTGATAAATTTTTGAATATCATTTTAATTTTTCATCGAAGAGTCTTAATATTGTACATTCATATACTTATACCGTTTGATTTATTATTAGTAATGATATACTTAAATGTCCATACTTAATTGTATACGGAATAGAAAATAAAAGAAATATTAAAACTCGAATTATTTCCCGATACAAAAAATTGACATACCCTATTTAAGGGCAATAATTTCTTTTGGGGGGACAAGAAGGTACCAATTGCTCACAAACTAATAATTTATATTACTAAGTTACGATTTCGTAAGAATTTTAGTAACATTATTTACGAATTTGTTTATAAATCACCGGGTCTACCCTAGTTGTAACCCGCTATTTTTATTTTTTATATTTAATGTACTTGAAAAAGTATTATTTCGGATTACTTTTCATCCAGAAATCAAGTTCTTTCTTATAACTACCTCCATCATACCAGGATTGCCACCTGTCTTCTCTGATAAGTCCTTTCCATTTTGCTCCCTTTTTCGAACGGTAAAAACGTGATCTGAAATGGTGATAGATAGCTAGCATATGAACAGCATAACTCTGACACAATTCAGGATTATCCCTGATAATATTCAGATTGTCATCATTAGATCCACTAGCTTTAAGTCCCATATTATGTGAACCAGTTATTAATATCGGATTATCACCGAACGGATCGATGAGTACTATTTTACTATGGATGGTTACAGAAGGCTTGGGGAGTTCTTTTTTCCAGAAGCCAAAATCTTCTTTTAAATTTTCAGGTGTGGTCGCAAATAAAAAGCTTCCGCTTTGTTTCTTACCTTTATCCACAAATTGGATAGTTGGATCATCTTTACCACCTGGATCAGTGTTAATGACCCCATGAATTAAAGGGGCATTCTCCTCCTTGGCACGCTCATAGATCTTATGATATAAGACAGCGCTTTTGAGATTTCCAGGCTTGAACATTAGGAACAGGATCCCGTCCTTGGCATTATCGATCAGCTGCATTGCCTCTTCCATATCTGCAGCTTTTTTTGTTGGGGTAAACCAGGTCTCTATTTTTCCGGTCTTATTGCTTTTAGGTGTGGCATTAAATGCTTTGAATGCTTGTCCATATAAGCCAATCCCGTTTTGGTCGCAATCTTCTTTTATTTTCTGCCACTCCTGAAAATAGTAATCTGAAACTTCCTTATCCTCTATAACCACAGCATTGTTGACCTGAGTAAATAGCCCATTGTGAGTCCAGTTTGTACTGCCCATCAGAACTTTGTACGGTTCATAATTTTCGCCATTTTTCTTTGCCAAAATTGCAAATTTATTGTGTGCGAAGTGGGGAGAACGGACAATTCTCCGTATAAGATTAGTTTTATCCAATTTATCCGCATTTTCTTTCTGGGGATCTAAATCTTTATCACCAAATGCCCCATTTGCAAGAATGATGTTTGCCCTTTTACCGATTGCATTTAATTTTTTAATCAATACAGCATCGTTCAGTTCATATAACGCTGCAAAAAGATGGATATCTTCGTTTCCATTTATGCAAGGTTCATCAAGAAAACGGTAAATTGCATTGAGCAATTCCCCTCCCATTAATTTTCGGAGCGGAGATTTCTCATTATTTAGATGTTGGTCCAACGTTTTTTTTCGCTCCTTTTCTGGTAAATTTATCAATTTTCGAGAAACAAATTGCGACGAAACAAGCCCTCTATTAAAAAATGCATCTGTTGGCTTGGCCTTTAAGGTAACCCAATTGCTCCAGTCACTTATATTATTCCCATCCTGGACAAGATTGTTCTCTTGGTCAATCATAGGAATAACCCTGTATCTTACAGTATCACCGCTATCAACCAGATAATCCGTCCACATATATTTCTGGATGGGCCATAAGGTTGTATTCTTCATTTCAAAGTCTATATGTGGTTCATCTTCAAAACCAACACTGGATTTGACCCAGGAAAGCTGCGAAGTACCATTAACTTCCTTCTCCCTCTGAATGGCAAAACCTAAACAATTATCTATTTTAGGATATTTCCAGATGATTTCAACATCATCACTGTTGCAGATTGCTTTAATAATTCTCATAATCAGGTTTTTAGCTCCCTAAATTTACAGAAAATTTAGATTACAATTCAAAAAAAACATTTTGTTATTGATTTAAAATTTAACATATAACAAACTCATATCTAGCAATATTTTGAAAAATCGTTATTTTATCAAACCTCAATTATTTTATTGACCTGAATTGAAAAAAAATGTTAATTTTAAAGTAGATGATTTCAGCCAGCTGAGTCATAAAAAGCTATTAACCTAAAATCTTAAATTATGAGTTCTTTAATAATTCTATCAAGAACCTTAATATTCTATTGCATAATCTTCTTATGTGGAATATTCGGCGTTAAAGGTCAAATTATATCAATTCAGGATAAGGTTATCAATCATGTAATAAATAAAGAAAATGCTAAGGTAATCCAACTTGTGGATTCCGCTAAAATAGATGTTCAAAAACCAATTTATCAAAACTTCAGCCTACTAGATATTTCTCTATTATGTAATAATGAGGTTCTTACTCAGGATTTATTGGATCGAACTAAAGATCTGAACCAAAACATCTATCATACTTCTGTTTTCGTAGGAAACCCTGTAAATATAAAAGCAGCATTAAACAAGATGAATTCGGATGAAATTGATGATTATCTGGAATATGATCTTTTAAGTCCTATAACAGAAGCTTCAAGATTATCGATCGTTGAGGTGATAGCAAATAGAACTCCTGAAGATTCCATCGATTTTGATATAGAATATAGAAATCCTGATCAAAAGAGTATTGATTATCTGATTGAAAAATTGAATATTACATTTCCAAATGACCAAATGATAAAAGCTCTAGCTGAATACACTTTAGAATCTATACTGGAACTGGATCTCAAGAATAATTCAACAGATTGGCTACTCAAAAAATATCTTGTCAATGGGGATCTTAAAGGAAAACTCGAAGAAGGTGATAAATTTGCCAATTTAGCCTTGGAAACGAACAATAGAGCTATTTTTGAGATTTTGGCGAAAAATGGATATGCACCAAATTTAGATGTAATTAAAATCAATAAAGTTGAAGACAAAGACTTTCTGCTTGGACTGATGGTAAAAAAACAATTGATTGATCTTGATCCTCAAGGCAAAGCCTTAACTATTAACAGGTCTTGGAAATTACCCGATACAAGAATTACAATACCAGGACCTAATGAAAATGATAAAAAATTTGATCAAATTGTAAAGACTAACGCAGCAAACGACGCCGTTTTCGGAAATACTTCGATCTTAATGCAAGGCACAATAGTACCTTTTACACTTCAGATTTTTGATTCAAAACCTGCAAAAATGTCCAGAGTGCTTTTTGACCTTAACCTTAAAAGAATCGAACATTTTAGCGGTTGGGACAAACAGTTCAAAATATCCATACCCAAATCAGATACATTAAGCTGGGGAGCTTACCATACAGTTAGAGTAAAAAATTTAGGTACCAGTTCTGAAGGAAATGATCTGGGATCGAATAAATTATTTGTATATAGAGAAGGAGTTATTATTGATACCATTTATGAAGGAGGCGAAAGCGATTTTAGTAGAGCAGTTGGTCGATTGGATGTATATAGTACAATGGACTTACATACTGCCTTTGGGTTAAAAATTATATATGCACACGAGGAGCACAAAAAATTACCGTCCTGTAATATTGAAACAAGGCTGAATCTGTACCAAAAGATTTTGGGAGCTATGAAAGCCCAAAAAGATATTTCCCGTGGTCAAGGTATAGTACATGACGCTACTACGGCAAGAAGACTATATTCAGAACAACTCCTTGAAGCAAGAGCTCCAGATGTTGTAAATGGAGAACTTCGACAAGCGATGAAAAGCCTTGCAGAACAATCTTATTTTAACAGTAGTTTTACCAATTATGTCTATCAACTTATTTTAGATTCTGATGTTCCTGATGCACTAGACCCTTTCCTATCAAGCTCTGATCAACAAGTCCGACAACAGGCTGAAAAACTAGCAAGTGCAATCGATAAAAAGGATGAAGCATTGAAGATTCTAGAATCTGAAAATATAAATAATTATCTAGCCAAAATTAGTCAGGTAAAAGGACTTATCTATGAACTGGCCCAGTATTGCTCAAAAGAAAAACTAGGCAAATACTTAAATGATAATATTATGAGTTTAAGCTCCGGATTAAGAAAATCCTTTCAGGAAAATTCTAAGAACAGCCTAGCTCTATTATCTGTCAAAAAGGAAGATTTAGATGGAAAGGGTGAAATGATTTTAAATTTTTTAAGCTTATGAAATTCTTAGTATCCTTCCTATTTCTCTTAATTTACGTCCCAACTTATTCCCAAACTGAATACACGTTTGGGAGTGATATGATGGATTTTGTAAAGAAAGATGCATACAAACTTTCTTATGACCAGCTTACGCCTGATTTTACAGGAAGATCGCTAAATGGTTTCCAAATTACATTGGATAAAGCCAGAGATAATGCCAATAAAACTTATGCGGTACTTTCTGATGCGAGTAACCAATTGCATAAAAATGTAGGGTTGGTAACCTTATTAAAAAACTCACTTTCCAATCCGAATAGTACTTTATCAGCTTCCCAAATAGCTGAATTAGCTTCGGCTGTCAGTTTTACAAAAGATCTTTGTTTTAAACTTTCTCAGCAACAGGAAATGACAAAAGTGTCCATACAAAATTTAAAAAGTTTAGATCAGACTTTAGATTTTGTTTCATTTAAAAATCTTGAACTCGATAAGGTTCCCTATTTTTTTATAATGAACTCAATTGGAGGGACGAAGCCGGATTTTCAAATGTCCATCAGTGTATCGGTTTCGCAAACAGAAGGTGGGCAGGAAAATGAGAATGCAACCAATATGGGCTTTTTTCTATTCGACATCTATAACTCCTATGTGGATGATAAAAATTATAAAAAGCAAGCCAAAAAATATCAAGAGGCTCTTGACTTATTACCATCAAAACTGCCTTCTGACACGACTTGCTTTAGAATTTACAAAACAACATTTGAAACTGTCAAAAAACTATATCAAGAAGAACATACTAGTCTAAAATCCCATGTAGATTCTTTAGATCAAAACATCCATTCTGCTTACATCGCCCTTCAAAACTATAGGGAATTTTTTGAAACAAGCTTGCTCGATGATAGGGTAAAATCTGGATTTAATTCTGTAAACCTAAACTCCTTTTCACCAGAATCATTATTCTATATCAGTAAAAGAGCAAGAGAAATTATGCAATCTCGAACCTATGTTACTAATCTCAAAAATCAAGTCACTTACAATAATAAAAGTTTAGAGACGGCTATCACTTTGGACAACATTCAGAATATTTGTAAAAACATGGAAGAGGTTGTTAAAAACACTAAGTCTGAACCGTTATATCACCCACTTAATAAGCATCTGGACAATCATTTAAAATTTTTCAAAGACAATCAAACCTTTGCTGAAAATCAATTAAAGAATAAAATCCAAATTGAAAATGGGATTCAAAATAAAATGGCTATTAACGATCAGTTATTATTGGGCTTAACAAATGAGTTAGCATTGTTGGAAGTGGGATCTTATGTCCAAAATAATAATCTAAAATTAAGCGCTTATTATGATGATGGATTAAGTTTGGCACTTAAATGGCCATTTTCCACTGGTGCAACTCCTGTACAAGACAATTATTCAACATCTGGTTCTGGGGTTTGGGAAAGAGGTACTGATGGCGCATTTATTCGAGATAGTAGAAATCCAGGGCAAGGTCAAATTGGAAAGACAAGAACAAACCTGATGGAAAGGACAAAAGATGTTGTTAAAAACTCTGCTGAAGCCACAAAAATTGCCTTTTCTAACCAAGGATTAAGAAATACAGAAATTATAAAACAAAATGTAAAAGTTGCTGAGGTAAATAAAAATATAAAGGTTTCTAAAGTTGCTCTGCCCAAGATAAAGATAGAATTTGATTTACCGACTTATAAATGGGAGGTTCTGTCTTCCGTAGAAGATAAGTTACTCCATCCTGGCACCTTGGAAAGCCAAATAGATCGGGAAGATAAACAAACCGAAGAATTCTTAAAATCAGAAACGATAACTTGGAATCCCGGTGAAAAAAACCAATATAAAAATAAGTCAAAAGAATATTTACGATATGCAAAAGCATTGGAACTGGGGGGATTTGAAGGTATGTCAAATGCAATGTTAACAGCAGCATCGGCAATGAGGATCGAGAAAAGTGGAAACTTAAACGAAGCTCCCAATCTACCATCCTTCGATATTCCTTTTATTCCTTATCTGCCTTATGTTCCGACTGATGTTAAAAGAATTTCCGAAAGAAATCTCAACTATGCTATCATGGATGAAAAACTCGGCGATAAATGTTTATGGTTTAAAGCAGCCTCATTAGTAACAAGTGCAACTGAATTAGGCGTAATTGAATATGTGGAGGATATTAATGATAATTTAGGGGATGTATTTTCATTTAAACCTACTTTACAATTTCTTAAAGGCGGAAATGAGTTTCTTTATGTCGGAAACATTCAAAATGGTACTTCTATTATTAATGGTGAATTAACAGGTAGCTTCGTCACTCCTAATGGCAAAACTGTCATACTGGATGGATTAACAGGTAAACAGCTCGACTATGCGCTTGTTGAATTTGAGCAGTCAAAAATTCAAGAATATATCGGAATATTTAAAAATACAAATCCTAATCTAAATATGATTTCAATATTTGCCGATATAAATAGTTCAATGCAAACTAATCTGCACAGAGAAGAAATTAGATCAGCTATGTTTGTAGGATTCAATTTTGCTGACTATAATGATCGGGTAAAATTAGGACAAAGGATCATTGATATCCTATATGATAAGAAACCATAAAAGCCTCTAAATTTTACTTATATAAAAATATATTGAAGATTTAAAATCATTGGATTTATTCACAGCGAACTGAAACCTAAAAAATTGATGGTGATGCAATTATCCTCTACACTAAACCTATCCTTGAAACTTAGATCATCAAATACTAATGTTTTGCCGAATTATCCTTTGACATATCACTCTTTATCTTCTCTCGGTGCAGCGTTCCCCATTTTGATAAAGCACCAACAACTTCCTCCAACGTTTCACTATACGGAAGTAGTTCATAAGTAATAGAAACCGGGTATCCTACGGAAACCTTTTTGATAATAAATCCATTCATTTCCAGTTCCTTAAGCTCACTGGAGAGAACTCTTGCTGAGATCCCTTTCACCATTCGCTGTAGCTCTGTAAACCGATTATTACCCCTTGCCATCGCAATGATGATCATGAGTTTCCATTTTCCTCCAATGGCATACATGGCATCACTTACCGAAGCCAGTAGTTTGTGGCAATCATCGGAAAATTCCTTACTATTCTGAACAGGTTCTATCTTCTCTTTCATACTTACTACTATAATATTACTTCCTAACCTTTAGGTAACAACTAATAAATTGTTAGCAAATATACGGTAATTTTGTCAAACAAACAGGAGCTAAAAAGCAATCTTCAATTTGCAAAACAATTGATCCTGTGCTTATTAAAAATAATTTTTAAACAATAAAACAAACAGAATTATGTCATTAGAGAATTTGAAAACAAGACAGGAATTAAGGGATTTAGTAGATGCTTATGCCTATTTAGGTGATGATAAAAAGTTAGATGAACAGATGGAATTATTTACTCCAGATGCTACCTATAAAGTCTATATGAACGGGATCGAGGTGGCCAGTACAACCGGAACAGAAACATTGAAAAAGGAATTTAGCATACATGCAGCAGAGGTTAAAACCTATTTCACCTTAAATGGGCAGCATACAGTAAAAATAGATGGAAATAATGCTACAGGAATTTCTTTTTCACAGCTTAAAATGATCAGGGAAAATGAAGGGAAAGATATTGTCACAGATTACAGCGTAAAGTATGAAGACGTTTATATCAATCAAAACGGTAAATGGCTAATAAAAGAACGTATTGGACATTTTCTAATAATCGAGACTAGAACACTAAACAATTGATCGTTAAAATCAAGTAGCTAAAATGAAAACAAATAAAATCATCACTACTTCGCTGACTGTACTCGTAGGAATAATGGTTATTACAAGTGGTCTAATGAAAGCTATTCATTTGCCCTGGTCTGTCGCTGGTCTGGTTAAATTCAATTTGCCAAATTCTGCCACAGTACTTGGATTAATGGAAATGTCATTTGCTATTCTTTTTCTAATTCCAAAAACGATGCGTATCGGCTTTATCTTGCTGAGCTGCTATTTTGCAGGTGCAATGGCAACAGAATTATCCCATGACGGTTCAATGCTTAATCCTGGAATTCCTTTAGCCTTGATTTGGGTTACAACATTTTTAAAAGACCGATCCTTATTTTTGGGACCTTTGAATCGTTAAAATCGGCCTTGGAGGATGAAGTATTAATCATACTATATAACCTTAACAACAGGATCTTATATTATGTAAGATTCTGTTTTTGTATTAAACAAAATTAAATTCAGCTAATCTATTTGCAATAAAAAATCCTATCTTTATCTACCTACTAGTAGATAGATTATGACAACAAAAGAGAAAATAGTCAATACAGCAGCAGAGTTGTTATCCAACAATGGTTTTAATGCTTTCAGTTTCCATGACATTGCAAACGAAATCGGAATTAAAACTTCTTCCATACATTATTATTTCCCGACCAAATCAGACCTTATCATCGAAATAATACATTATTCTCAAAATATTCAAACTGCTTTATTTGAAACAATATCGGAGAAGAAGCCACAGGAAAAACTTTCTCTACTGATCGACTTTTATGTGGATTTAGCAGATAAAGGCCAGATGTGCCCAATTGTTTCTATTTCCTCGGATATGAACGATATAGACCCAAATATCAAATTGGAAGTAGGGAAATTTTATGATTTTCTTGCTGATTGGCTTACATCGGTAATTGTAGAAGGAATAACCAAAAATCACTTTGTAACTGCGCAAGAGCCGCAAGATAAATCCATGGAAATCTTGAACATTCTGGCCATGTTACCTATTTTATCTCGTCTGGGTAAAGGGCGCGAAAGTCTCAATAGTCTTAAGCAGTCTGTTATGGCTAATCTGGTAAATAAAGATATCTTAGATAATCAAATAAGCTTGCAAGCGCAAGAAATCAAACAACAACAGGAAACTATAGCACATCAAGCAGCGGTTATCGCAGCCCAACAGAAAATAATCAATTTATATGAGGCAAATGAAGCTTTAGAAAAGTGGGAACAACAGAAGTAATACTATGTCATATTAGATCAAATCCATAAAAAATAGTAGTATTTTCCTAAGAAAACACTACCAAGAAAACTTCTATAATTTAGCTTGTAGTCTTCGGATTCTTTGCAAACTGAGATCTGTTTAATTCTATTAGTCCTTGGTGTGTAGCCGGCCCATTGCCATTCATAAATTTAGCGATAACAAAATCTCTGATTTCTGCGGCCTTATTCTTATCTGCATCTAAAAGTGCATTGGAGAGATCTTTGACGTCGAGTTCAGTACAATATGCCGGTGTACCTGGTTGATGTCTCCAAGATTCCGATAAAGATCCTGCATCCACTACATCATATCCTGCATCATTAGCCAAACTGGATATAGATTTTTTGCTTTGTTCATCGTCACCCGAAATAGCCATAGCAATTCTGTTTTCCTCGCCTTGCTCCTTTCCACCATTAATCAACGTTTCCGCCAATAAATTATTGAAGGCTTTAATAACAGGGCGTCCTATTTTTTCAGAAACCCAAACACTTTCAACCTTTCCATTTTTTAGTTCCTCAATTTCACCATCACGAAATGGATAATAATTGGTAGTATCTACGATAACTAAATCATCATTTCCTGAAAACAAATCTCCAGATAATTCTGGAACAACCGTAGTCGGAACAGACAATATGAGTACATCAACATCTTTTGCAATATTATTGATGTCGGATGGCACAGTCCCCAACTCATTTGCACGTGCTTTCAGTTTTTGAGGATCACCTGAATTTGCAATCTTAACTTCATGACCAGCTTGTGACATTTTTTTGGCAATAGTACCTCCAATGGCACCTGTACCTATTATTCCTATTTTCATATTTATAATTTTAATATACTGTTATAATTTACTTCCAATATATGCTGTATAGATGAGCCCGGCGCAGCTTGCAAACCTAAGAAGGAAGATATTTTTACAATTGAACTAATTCTTGCGTTAAGCATTGAAGAATTATCGTTTTCATTCACAGAAAGTTTTCATCTGCATTTATAGCCAACTGATCTTTATTTGCGAACTTGCGTGCGATACCAGCATAATTCTTTGGCCAACATACCTAAATGTATTATTCTACCCCGATTTTTCGTTGTGCCAAACATATAACGCCACTTTTACAGTATAGGTAGCTATTATTGTTATTTTAAAAAATCCTCTTCTACCATAGCATTATTTAAAAATATCCCAGTATTATTCCCTGTTGATACAGCATAGGATACAGCGCGAAGAGGATTGGTATTGTCCCCACAGGCGTATATGTTATCCACTGTAGTTTTCTGAAATGAATCAACCTTGATAAGTCCTTGCTCTGTCAATTCACAGCCCAATAATTCCGGGATTTTACAATGTTGTTCAAATGGAGGTCTTGAATAGATAACTTCTAACCCAAAAGTCGAATTGTCTGAAAATATGATTTCTTCAACGACTCCGTTTTTGTGTTTCAATGAGGTAATTTCCTTTTCAACTATTGAAATATTATGCCTTTTGATTTCATCCGTCTGTTCTTGTGTTAATTCCGACTTTCCATTGGTAAATATCGTTACATCTTTTGTCCAGTTATGGATAAGTCGAGCTAAATGAAATGCACCATATCCATTTGCAAAAATTCCTGTTTTTTGATCCTTTACTTCATATCCGTGACAATATGGACAATGAAGCACTGAAATACCCCAACATTCAGAAAACCCTTTGATATTTAGCATGGTATCTTTTAAGCCAGTTGCAAAAACCAATTTTTTAGCTGAGAGCAATTTTCCAGATTGAGTTGAAACCTCAAATCCTTTTTCAGTTTTAGATACACTAGCGGCACTATCATTTATAAATTTTACGGTGTCGTATTTTAATACTTCCTTTTTTGCCCTTTCTGCAATAACGTTTGGCTTTTCGCCATCTTGGGTAATGAAGTTATGTGAATGAGGTGTTTGTCGGTTACAAGGCAAATCACTGTCAATGATTAGAACACTTCTTAAAGCACGTCCCAAAGCCATAGCTGCCGAAAGTCCTGCATAGCTTCCACCAACTATAATTACGTCAAAATTTTTATTATCTGTCATTTCATTAAAATTTAAAAATGATGTTAGTGTTAAAGGTAAAGCTAAAGCCGATAAAGCAATCCCACCCTGTTTGATTAGTTCTCGTCTTGATATTTTTTTCGTTTCAATAAGCACGCCCTGTGAGGCAATCCCATCGTAAATATTATGTTTCAGTAATTCTGATAATTTAATAAGTTTTTCAGTATCGATGGACGGGCTGTCATACATCTTCTTTAATTGATCCTCGCTAACACCAATATAGGTTGCATTATACTTTTCCGCCAGACCGCTTTCATTTACCTGCCCCTTTATTAAGTTACCTGAATGGCGTGAACTGATATGATATTTATATTTTGGTCTGCCTGTTTCCATACATGTACTTTAAATGATCTAAGATTATTTTCTATAAATAACAGTCACTAAACATCGTTCAAATGTATTAAAAATTTAGATCCAAACAAAATTTGGAATTAAAAGTTGAAAATCATTATGGAATCATATTTAACTACCTCAATTAAAGGTTTTTAATAAATAAATTCATCAATAGATTTGTCATAAATAATAAATTTTTACAATATTTTTTGGTTTATTAAACAGTGTTCAATAAATTTGCAGCATCAATAATTTAAATTTTTTATAAAATGAAAAAAGCATTAGTAACCGGAGCCAGTGGAGGTATTGGCAAGGAGGTTGCAAAACGGCTGGCAGCAAAGGGATATCATCTGACCCTGGTCGCACGCAACGAAGAAAAGTTAGGTTCCCTACAAGAGTCTTTAGGACGGGACCGTCATCAGATCCTGCCCCTTGATCTAACAAACAAAGAAGACATAGTCTATCTCAGTAAGCATTTAACAGAAAATAAGTATGACCTCTTGATCAATAATGCAGGTACAGGTACTTATGGTAAATTCGTTGAAATTCCATTAGAAGATCAGCTCGAAACGATGACACTCAATATGGAAACGCTTGTTTCCCTCTCCTATGCATTTTTAAAGCATGCAAAATCTGGCGATGCATTGATCAATATAGCTTCGCTCCTAGCACATTCATCATTACCAGGAGGAGCTGTGTACGCCGCAACAAAAAGTTTTGTAGCCAATTTCTCTGAATCGCTGTGGTACGAATTTAAAAATAAGGGTATATTTGTTGCAGGCTTCAATCCAGGGGCTGCGGACTCGGATTTCCACCACAATGCAGGAAGGGAAACCAGTGCATTTCCTAAATTTGTTGTCTCTTCGGTAGCACAAGTGGCTGAGGAACTAATAAATGCATTAAATAATCGAAGCAAACCAAGAATTGTTCAGGGGTTTAAAAACAGAATGATGCTCTTTGGTTTCAGATTACTCAGTAGGAAAGCCGCAGTTAATATTATGGGTAAAATAAGTCCCGGAATTCCCCATTCATAGAAGGATTCCAAACAAAAATTTTTAACGATTCATAGTGATCATAAAATGAGTATAGCAGAAAGAAAACAGGAAGAAAAACAGGAAATGCATCAACGAATCCTTAACGGGGCACGAAAGGTATTTCTTGAAAAAGGCTATGAAAAAGCAAGTATGCGCAATATTGCCAATGAAATCAATTATAGTCCAGGCACAATCTATTTTCATTTTAAAGATAAAAGCGAAATTTTTCAGGAACTTCACAATGAGGGCTTCACATTACTGGTAGACCAACTAAAAGTACTGACCAGTGTCGCAGATCCATTTGAACGCCTGAAGGCGACTGGCCGTGTATACATTAAATTTGCACAGGAGAACAAAGATTATTATAATCTTATGTTTATGGTAAATGAAACCGTGGAAGCCCCTACCGAAGGTAAGTTCCAAATAGCACAGGAAGCCATCAATCATCTACATGCTGTGATATCTGAATGCCAGAAACAGGGAAGATTTAAAGATATGGACACCGACTATTTTACATTTATGATTATTTCTGCAATGCATGGCATATGTGCTCTATTTTGTAAGGATCGTATGGCAAATTTTGTAGACAAAACAGACGATGAGCTTATGGAAAACGGCTACGAATGTTTTGTTGCTTTGCTTGAAAAGGGCTAGGCCTTTTTTTTACCCTATTATTGAACAGTGTTTAAAAATATTACAATGATTAATAAATTTCATAATCGAAAATTTTTATGGCCGGTTTTATTGGCTATATCGCTTATCACTGCGCAAAAGATCAGTGCACAAAGCAGACTTGACCTCTACATTTCAGAAGGTCTTGAGTCAAACCAGAGCATTCATCAGCAGAATTTCATGCTTGAAAAGAGCATATATGCTCTTGGCGAGGCTAAAAGCCTTTTTAAGCCCAATGTCAGCTTTTCGACTACCTATACCAAAGCAGATGGCGGCCGTACTATAGATATTCCAGTCGGTGATATGCTGAATAATGTCTACTCTACATTAAATCAACTCACAGGAACAAGCGCTTTTCCTCAGCTTCAAAACCGCAATGAACAGCTTAATCCAGATAATTTTTACGATGCAAAGTTCCGTGTTACCCAGCCGATCTTAAATGCGGAAATCAGCTATAACAAAAAAATCAAATCCAAGCAGATCGACCTTCAAAAAACTGAGGTCCTGCTCTATAAACGTGAGCTGGTCAAAGAAATCAAAACTTCATATTATAATTACCTGAAAGCTGTCAATGCCGAAAAGATCTACCTCTCCTATCGTAAACTCGTACTTGAAGGGGAACGCGTGAATAAAAAGCTTTTTGACAATGGCAAGATCAACCGCACAGCAGTAATCCGCAGTAAAAATGAAGTTTCTAAAATAGATGCTTCAATAGTCACGGCTCAAAAAACAAAAGAGTCCGCGCAGTTCTATTTTAATTTTCTACTGAACCGGCCTTTATCGGACAGTATTGCGGTGGAGGAAATCACGACTTTGCCTGAGCAGGATCTGTCCCTTATGGACAATGTTTCCGCTCGTGAAGAACTCTCCAAACTTAAAATTGCAAAAGGGATCAATGAAGATCTCACCGGGCTGGCAAAATCATACCTCATCCCAAAAATTGGCGCCAGCATGGATCTGGGTTCGCAGGCTTTTGACTGGAAATTCAATAAGCAGAGCCGTTACTATTTGTTGGGAGTCTCCTTACAATGGGATCTCTTTGCATCGGGTAAAAATACCAATCATATAAAACAGGCCGTTGCAGAGCAACACGCTATTGAGTCCCAGACAGGATATGTCGAGCAACAACTATTGACCGAACTCAGAGTCCGTCAGGCCAATATGCTCAGCGCCATTGCACAATACCAGGCCGCGCAGAGCCAATTGGCGACAAGTCAGACCTACTACAAAGATGTAGCACTGATGTACAAAGAAGGCATGGCCATTTATATCGAATTGCTGGATGCCCAAAATCAATGGGTCGACTCCCAGCTCCAGGCAAACATTGCCCTTTTTGATACATGGATTTCCTATTCGGCCATTGAACGTGCCGCAGCTAGTTTTAACATTCAAAAATAAAAAAATGAAAAAGATTCAATTCGTACTTCTTATTTCAGGCTTATTTCTTCTATCCTGCAATGAGAAACCAAAAGATAAAAGTCCAATTGGTGAACCTGATATTATACCAGTCAAAGTATCCCCTATCTCCTCATTAAATACATCCGGTTCCATACAGGTTACGGGTCTGGTAAGTACAGAAGAGGAGACTAATTATTCCTTCAAGATAGGTGGCGTTATTAGCAGTATTCTAGTGAATGAAGGACAGTTTTTCAGAAAGGGTCAACTGTTGGCAACGCTGAATACAACAGAGATCGCAGCCGGTGTCGCTCAATCGGGATTGGGTGTAGAAAAGGCACAACGTGATTATACCCGGGCAACCAATCTTTATAGGGATAGCGTCTTTACCCTTGAGCAATTACAAAATACAAAGACAGCTCTTGAAGTCGCAAGAAAGGCAACGGAAGCCGTTGCGTTTAATGAACGTTATGCAAAGATCTATGCTTCTTCCGATGGCTTTGTAGCCAAAAAAATTGCCAGTGAAGGCGAAGTTGTTGGTGGTGGTATGCCGGTACTTTTGACCAACTCGGTAAAACAAAATGCCAGCTATCTACTAAAAGTTGGCGTAACGGACCTGCAGTGGGCAGAAGTAAAAATAGGACAGCTTGCAAAAGTTAAACTGGACGGTTATCCTGATAAAGTTTTCCAGGCAAATGTTTTAAGAAAGCTACAGTCTGCTGACCAACAAATCGGTTCCTTTCAGGTCGAATTAAAACTAAACCTTCAAGGTATTGTACCTGCTGTTGGTATGTTTGGTAAGGCAGAAATTGCCACGGACAAACAGCAAACTTCTATTGTTATCCCTTACAGTTCACTGGTCGAAGCAGATGGAAAAAAAGCCTTTGTATTTACGGCAATTGGCAACAATAAAGTCAAAAAATTGCCGGTCAATATTGAAAAGTTTGACAATGATAAAGTTTATCTAACAGGTCAGCTTGAGGGAACCAATAACATTGTCATTTCAAACAGTGCCTATCTCAACGAACAGTCCATCATTAAAATAATCAAATAATTCCTGCATCCGATGAAAATAACAAATTTCGCTGTAAAGAATTATCAGTTTACGCTGATCATATTCGTTCTTTTCGCAGTTGTTGGACTGTTGACACTCTTTACGATGCCTCGATCGGAAGATCCGACAACACATTCACCACAGTATATCATTACTGCTATATATCCGGGTACCAGTCCGAAAGATATGGAGGAACAGGTGGTAAAACCCATTGAAAATAAAATCTATGGACTCGAGAACATTGAAAAGATCCTGACTTCGGTTGAAGATGGAGTCGCTGTCATTCAACCAAAATTTAAGTATGGTGTTGATGTTGACAATAAATACCAGGAAATCTCCACCGAAATCAATGCACTTAAGAATAGTGAGCTTCCTAAGGACATCTATCTCCTCAAGACTGAAAAGGTCGCCTCTTCCGATGTTAAGATTATTCAGGTTGCCCTAGTTTCAGGCACAGCGTCAGCCAAGGTCTTGCGCGATAATGCAGACATACTAAAAACAAAACTGGAAAAGATAACCGATCTAAAAGAGGTTAAATATACGGGGATTCCCGAACAGGAAATCCGGATAGACATGAAGCTGGACAAGCTTGCACAGTTAAAGATACCACTAGCTCTTGTCATCGGAAGTCTTCAGAGTGAAGCAGCCGACATTCCTGGTGGAAGCATCAACCTGGACAGCAAGGTATTCAATGTAAAGACGAGCGGCAAATTCAAAAATGTGGATGATGTTGCCAGCACGGTTATATACAACGCCAATGGCAAGATTGTTTATCTAAGGGATGTGGCTGATGTAAGCTATAAAGACGGAACAGTTAATCACATTACCCGTCTCAATGGACATCGCTGTATCTTGGTTACAGCAGCCATGAAGGACAATGTCAATATCAGCAAGGTAAAAGATGAATATATGCCTGTACTGGAAGCGTTCAGCAAAGATCTTCCTGAAAACATCGGGATGGTCAAAAATTTTGATCAGGCAGACATGGTATCCAAGCGATTGGGGCATCTGGGATTTGATTTTGGTCTTGCGATCCTATTGGTCGTTATTACCCTGCTCCCACTTGGGTTCCGTGCATCATTGATCGTTATGATCTCCATTCCATTATCACTTGCCCTGGGATTAATTGCTATGAACCTGATGGGCTACTCGCTTAACCAGCTGAGTATCGTAGGTCTTGTTGTAGCTTTAGGACTGTTGGTTGATGATAGTATCGTGGTCGTGGAAAATATAGAACGGTGGCTTAGGGAAGGGCATTCAAAAAAAGATGCTATTTTAAAAGGAACCCAGCAAATCGGCGTCGCTGTGGTCGGCTGTACAGCTACACTCGTCATTGCATTCCTGCCCCTCGCTTTTCTTCCTGATATTGCAGGTGAGTTTATCCGAAGCTTACCCATTGCAGTCATCACCAGTGTCCTTGCCTCAATGCTTGTAGCACTTACCTTAGTTCCATTTTTGGGTAGCCGGATGCTGAAAACACATACTCATGGTGGCGGGAACTTTTTTCTGCAAAAATTGCAGCAGTTTTTAAGTTTCTCTTATCGCAGAATAATGCCTTTAGCACTTTCCTGGCCGAAGGTCACCGTTGGAATTTCTATCATTTTGAGTGTACTTGCCTTTCTACTATTTCCATTGGCAGGGTTTAAGCTTTTTCCGACATCTGAAAAACCGATGTTCCTGATCAATATCAAATTACCTTTACAGGCTAATATTCCTGAAAGCGACCGCGTTGCTAAACTTGTAGAAAAGGAATTAAAACAGCATAAAGAAATTGTGTATTTCACTTCCAATGTAGGAAAAGGTAATCCGCAGATCTATTACAATGTACATCAGCAGGATATCAAGCCGGATTTCGCACAGATATTCGTACAGATGGATGAGGAAGCCAACCCTAAATCCAAACAGGAGCTGATTAAAACACTACGCAAAAAGTTCGCTGATTTTCCGCTGGCCAGGATTGAGGTAAAGGATTTTGAACAGGGAACTCCTATTGAAGCAAATATTGTCGTGCGGATATTCGGTGAAAATCAGGATACCTTAAGAGCTCTTTCTTTTAAAGCCGAGGAAATCTTACGGAAACATCCGGGAACATTCTTTGTAAACAATGAGCTCAATGCCTACAAATCCGATGTGAAAGTAACTATTAACAAAGAAAAAGCGAGGACTTTGGGTGTGCTGACCAGTGATGTAGACAAGGTGATCCGTATGGCGGTAGCCGGACTCAATGTCGGTGATTATATAGATGACAGAGGCGATTCGCGGAATGTAGTAATAACGCTTCCGCGCGAAAAGTTCACTAATCTTGATGTGCTAAAGGGACTCTATGTCAACAATCTCCAAGGAACACCCGTCCAGATTGACCAGATTGCCACTATTGGTTTCGAGACCTCTCCTACAGCGATCAATCATTTTAACAAATCAAGATTTGCCAAAGTCACTTCGCTGACCAAGGACGGTTTCTATGCCAACGATATTCTGAAAGATATTGTTCCCCAGCTCGATAAAATGAAATTACCTCCCGGCTATTATTATAAATTATCCGGTGAAGCAGAATCAGAAGGTGATGCTTTGGGTGGAAATTTCCTTTCTGTGATTTTGCTGAGCGGTTTCCTATTTGTTGGTGTACTGCTACTACAGTTCAAGACATTCAAAGGAATTATTATTGTGCTGTCCATTATTCCACTGGGTATTCTTGGCGGAGTAACTTTGTTATTGTTAACTGGCAATCCGATGTCACTGGTATCCATTATCGGTTTTATCGGCCTTTCAGGAATTCAGGTAAAAAATTCACTCTTATTGGTGGACTTCACCAATCAACTGCGCCTAGAGGGGCATAGTATTGATGAGGCAGTAAATATGGCTGGTGAAACCCGTTTTCTACCGGTTGTGCTGACTTCGATCACTGCAATTTGTGGACTGCTTCCGATTGCCTTAAATCCAAATCCACTAATTGCTCCGCTAGCTATTGTGCTGATAGGAGGACTGATAAGCTCTACTATACTGTCTAGGATTGTTACTCCGGTAATGTATAAATTAATTCCACCACAATTGGAAGCGGAAGAGAAGATTTAATACTCAGAAAAAGTGATCTACTTTATATTCGTGTAAGAAATGGCTACCAATTGGTAGCCATTTCTATAAATACTTTTTCATTTAAACTATAATTACAGAACGATTTATCTTTAGAGAATTGTACTGTATTTAGCTACAAATTGCTCAAACTTCCGATCTGTATTGCGTATGATCGGCCCGTGACCGAAACAGATAATGGCCGGGTTCAGTTTAGCTAACTTCTGGAGTGATTTTAAATTGCGCTGTTGATCTGAGGTGAATATGTTTGGCGGAAGTCGCAATCCGGTCACTGTCGTAAGCAGGTTCATATTTGTTGCGGCATCACCGATTATCAGTACACCATCTCGCTCACGGAATAAAGAAATATGACCTGCCGAATGTCCAGGTGTTTCAATTACCCGAAAGTTTCCGATCATATCATTCTCAACGATCGTCCCCTGGACCTTATGCCCCTGGCCTGCCCAATATTTTTGTTGAAATTTTGCGATCAAATGTTTCGGGGATGGATAGTCGTTGGTTACGAGACCCGTTTCGGTTCTAAAGACTTCACCTGGATGACAGAATAAGGGTATCACGAACTCAGCACAAATCTGGTCGCTACAGCCCTGATGGTCTGCATGCGCATGCGTCAGTATATGTTGGTAAACGGGAATTTCCTGGAGCGCTTTCTTTACCGTAGAATATGAACTCCGTATTCCGGAGTCTACCAATACACCTTCGATGATATAGCAGTTTATACTGTCTCGTGGCATAAGGGAAATTTGGAACACTTCCGGAGCAATTTGACGTAACATATTTTTTTGTACAAATCTACACAGCTAAGCAGATCTGCCTAAGGACATTTGTCCTATAATATGTTGGGTCGATGTATTTGTCTTTTCGCCCGTGTAAGCGATCGCTGTGTAATACCCAAGTACAACGCCAAATCCTGTGTCGATACACGCTGAACAAGAACTGGTTCGCTTGATAGGATATGAAGATATTTTTCTACTGCCGACCTATTATTGTAATTCAGCAGGTAACGTTCCTTTTGGTTATACTCCTGCTCCATTACCGATTTTATAACTCCGTTCCAAGCAGTCACCTCATCTAGCAGATATAGATAGTCTGAATAGCTTATCGCACAGATGATGGTATTTTCTATGGCCCTAAAACTCTTTTTAGATTTTTTCTGCGCTACAAATTCCGGAAACGAGGTAGCAAAATCGCTTTCAAACTTGAAACAGGTTATATTTTCCTTTCCTTCATTGTCGAGGGCATATGCTTTTACAGCGCCGCTGGCAATAAATCCAATATGACTACAAGATTCATTCTCACGAATAAAAAAATCACCCTTTTTTAAGTAGATCGGTTTGAAGAACTGTACAGAAAAGTTGATTTCCTCAGTCGATAATTCTCCTGTTGAGGATAAGTAATTTTCAAATACATCAGTCATTTTATAATATTTTCGTTCTCGTATTTTATTCTTAACAGTATGTGGATTTACATACCAATCCCGTTCCTTTTATTTTATTCTTACGACGATCTTTCCTTTTGCTCTTCCACTTGCCACGTGGTTCATAGCCTCATTGGTCTGAGAAAAGGAGTAAACTTTTTCTATGACAGTTTTAATATGACCATCTTCAATAAGTTTTGTAATTTGTTCAAGCTGTTTTCCACTAGATTTCATAAACAGAAATTGATAATCAACTCCTTTCCTCTTTGCTTTTCTCCTAATACCCGAACTTAAAATAGATAATACTGTTCGAATGATCCAAGATGCCCCAATTTCGCGTGCAAATGCAGGTGTGGGCGGACCTGAAATAGAAATGATCTTTCCTCCTGTTTTTACTACATTTAATGATTTCTCCAACGTCTTGTTATCTTGGCTGTTCAAAACCAAATCATAGTCCTTCAAAACAGCTTCAAAATCCTGTGTTTTATAGTCAATTAAAACATCAGCACCTAATTCCTGAAGCATTGGAAAACTTGCTTTTCCCGCTGTAGTGGCTACAGTAGCACCTAAATATTTGGCTAACTGAATGGCAACAATACCAACTCCTCCGGATCCTGCCTGTATAAAAATGTTTTGTCCTTTTTTTAATTTCCCTATTTCTACCAAAGCTTGCCAAGCGGTCAGAGCCACCAGGGGTACACCTGCTGCTTCGTCCATGGAAAGGTTTTTTGGTTTTAAAGCCAAATCTTTTTCTTCAGCTGCTAAGTATTCAGCAAAAGTTCCGATGTGATGGTCCGAAGGACGGGCATACACTTCATCTCCAATTTTAAACTTTGTAACTTTTGAACCTGTTTCAATGACAATACCTGCCAAATCGTGACCTAGAATAAAAGGCGTTTTATAAGGTAAAATCATTTTGAACTCACCGGACAAAATTTTAGAATCCAGTTGATTAAGTCCTGCTGAATAGATTTCAACCAGGACCTCAGCTTCTCCTATAGTAGGCATGCTAACCTCACGGAGCGTAAGATCCTCTTTTTTACCATAATTTTGAACTACAAATGCTTTCATAAGTTTTATTTTATTGGATAGATTGATAATGCTCTTTCTTATTGACTAACTGATAGGCTTTATCCGGTGCAATTCTGTTAAGGAAAAATAATGATTTTGAATTACCTACACGAATTGTCATCACATCTTTTTCAAGTCCTTTAATAAGTTCATTGACAAATAGACTACTGGACATCTTTTTATCTTTTCTTTCTGCAACCATATCGGTATCGACCAATGGTGGAAGTAATTCGAAGACCTTCACAGGACTATTTATAGTTTCTAAATGTGATCTTAGAGACTTGGTGTAAAAAGATAATGCTGTTTTTGTCGCTGAGTAAGTAGCTTCCAAAACAGAAGGAACAATACTGAGGATAGAAGTTGTATTGATAATCGCAGCTTCATTTCGGGACTTAAGCATATCCATAAAAAGATTATTTAATCGTATGACTCCAAAATAGTTAACTTCCATTTCATAAATAGCTCCCTGCAAATGTTTATCGTTCGGGATACCCAAATTTAACGGAGCAACACCGACTCCCGCATTATTATACAAAATATCAATACCTCCGAGATTATTCACTTTTTCAAAAAGCGCAATTGCATCTTCCTGTTTTGCTACATCAGATTGGATGATTATTAATTCGGGATATACTTTTTTTACTTCCTCTAGTTTGAGTAAATTTCTCCCGGTAATAATTACTTTATTACGAAGAGCCAAAAACTGTCTTGCTGCTTCCAAACCTATTCCAGAAGTACCTCCCGTAATCAGTATTGTTTTATTTGTTAAATTCATCACCTTAAAATTTAAAATGAAATATGCCAATCATCTGTATTTTCAATTTTAAAATGCAGATGATTGGTACTATTAATTTTATGCATGGGCTAATTTCGACATTGCTTCACCGATCGCTGTTGCATAGATCTTGGTATCTCCTACCGGAATATCAAATAGGTTTGTTTCTAATCCAATCAATAGCTCATCTGCCACTTCACTTGGATCAATTCCTGCTGCTCCACCTATTTCGGCAGAAAATTCCGTATTGACTAGTGGAGGATAAACTTCATAGATCTGAAGATTTTTCTGTTCTTCATAAGTTTGTCTTAAAGCAGTTGTATAGCTATGTAACGCTGCTTTAGTCGCTCCATAAGTTGGTAAGAATTTATGACTTCCATATACTGCTATGGATGATACATTCACAACAGCAGATTCTTCTTTTTCTAATAAGTGTGGAACCATTAATTCTGTAAAATGGATGATTGCAAAATAGTTGGTATTCATTTCGATCAATGCTTTTTCGTGTGCATTGGTTGTTTCACTAAGCAGATATCCAAAAGCTGCTCCGGCATTGTTGATGATGATATTAACATCAGCATGATTCGTTTTCAAGTCTTCTGCAATACGAATTCTGTCTGCTTCCACTGATAAATCACCCTGAATTGCTACTGCATCTTTCAACTCCGTTAAAGCTTTTTGAAGACGTTCTTCATTACGACCATTGATGATGATTTTATTTCCGGCAGCATTTAGTTTTTTAGCAATTGCCAATCCTATTCCCGCACTTCCACCACTGATAAATATGATATTTCCTGTTGTTTTCATTTTGATAGAATTTATTTAATATTGTATGATACTTTGTTTATGTAATAATTTATTGGTTAAGAAAAGGATAATCTGTATACCCCTTTTCTCCCGGTGTATAGAAGGTTTCCTGATCGGGAGTATTAAGTGCTGAATCAGTTTGAAATCGCTCGACCAAATCCGGATTCGCAATAAACGGAACTCCGAAAGATACCAAATCTGCATCGCTATCTTCCAAAACCTGTGTTGCTGTCACTTTGTTAAAAGCACGATTGATAATAATAGTGCCGTTATAAATTTTCCGGAAATGTTTTGCCACTTCCTGAATGGCATTTTCATTACCTGTAACATCTGTAAAAGGCTCTATTAAATGTATGTAAGCTAAACCATAATCATTTAATCGGTTAACGATATAATCATATGTTGCAATTGTTTCATCATCTACAGAAATCCCCATGATTCCATTTAGAGACGGATTGAGACGAACACCTACTTTTTTGAGATCAACAGTTTCTTTGATAGCCTCTAATATTTCAAAAAGAATTCTGGCACGATTTTCAGCTGAGCCTCCATATTCATCGGTTCTATTATTAGAATTTTTACTGAAGAATTGTTGTAAAAGATAGCCATTTGCTCCATGTAATTCTACTCCATCAAAACCCGCCTCAATCGCATTGATAGCCCCTTGCCTGAAATCATCAACCGTTCTCCTGATATCTTCAATCGTCATTGGCTGCGGAGTAACTGTAGGCCTAAAGCCTTCTGCTGTAAAAGCTTTTTGCTCAGGATTAAAATCCGAAGGAGCTAATGGTAATCTCCCTTCGTGCAAGTCAGGATGAGAATAGGCTCCTGTATGCCACAACTGAGCAAAGATATTACCTCCATTTGCATGCACAGCTTTGGTCACTAGCTTCCATCCTTCTATTTGTTCATCTGTGTAGATACCCGGAACGTTAATAAACCCGATTCCTTCCTCACTGATAAACGTACCTTCAGTAATGATAAGTCCAGCTGTTGCACGCTGAGCATAATAAGTTGCTGTCAGTTCAGTTGCAACATTTCCTTCGTTAGCAGAACGGGCTCTTGTCATAGGAGCCATTACCATTCTGTTATTGAGTTTCTTTCCACTAAGCTCGTAGCTTTCAAATAATTTGTTACTCATATCTTATTTTGAATTAATTTCTATTATTTACAAAATATACTTTTTAGTATATTTTGGGTCAAAAAAAATTACAGCGTATAACGCTCTAATTCTTTCTTAAGGTCTTTTATAAGTTCGATCATTAACTTCTTATTATCTATAGTTCTGCTAACGACAATTCCTCCCTCCACTGCTGACAATATCTTAAAGGCAAAAACTTCTGCATTGAGTTCTTTTGAAAACTCACCATTAGCAATACCATCCTTTAAAATAGTTGAAAGCCCTAGCAATCCTGTTTCTAGAACTGTTGCAACTTTCTTTTTAATAGCCGGAAAATGATCATCTGCTTCCACGGCAGTATTAAAAATCGGACAGCCGCCGGCGATATAGGTATCTATTGGGTTCTTATGAAAATCGAGATACAGAAAGATCTTTTCTTTTGGGGTTTTACCCTGGGAAACGATACCAGCCAGCTTTTGTGACATTTTTTTTAATGAAAACTCTATAACCTGTTCAGATAGATCATCTTTTCCATTAAAATGTCCATAAATACAACCTTTTGTTAATTTGGTCGCTTCCAAAACCTCATCTATGCTTACGCCAGAAATTCCCTTTTCATTATAAAGAGGGCTTGCCGTTTCTAGGATAAATAACTTCGTTTTTTCTGCCTTTGTTAACATCATTCTTTAATTTACTCTGCAAATATACTAAAAAGTATATTTTAAAAGCAAACAAAATATACTTTTTAGTATATTTTAACATATCTTACTTAAGACAAGTCGTTTATCTAGCTCCATCCTTCTCGGATTAAATACCTTAGATTTAATTTGTATATACAACTACGTACCTTTATCAATACTTCTCATGTCAAAGGTAGTTTTAGATTAACACAAAAAAACTTTTTCATAAAGAAGAATCATGGCATTAATTTGAATCTGCTTAAAATCGGGCTTTTGAACAATCTTGAAGAGGATAGTTCTGATATGTGTAGAGATCAACACTTAAGATATTCAAATACCGAGGAAATCTTAAATGTTTTATCTTAGTTATCCATTTAACTTTTTCTTTACAACTGAATTAAATGAACTGCCTACTCTAAATAATACAAACAAAGCATGATTTGCATAAGCATTGTCAACTACTCGTCTGGTAACAAGATCATACTTCAAACCGTTAAAAACTTTTTTCTCATCTTCTCCTCTAATTCCTAATAAATTAAAAGTATCATCCGATATTGGTAGATATTCTGCTTTACCTGTTTTATTTTGGTTAAATAAAATATAAAAATTACCTTGTGTACCTTGGATTGAGCCCCACTTCAGACTTTCAAT
Organism: Candidatus Chryseobacterium colombiense; assembly: GCA_029203185.1. Taxonomy (NCBI): domain Bacteria; kingdom Pseudomonadati; phylum Bacteroidota; class Flavobacteriia; order Flavobacteriales; family Weeksellaceae; genus Chryseobacterium; species Candidatus Chryseobacterium colombiense. Next base: position 1,760,938 of record CP119310.1, read on the forward strand.
ATCGGAATACCGTACACCTGTTAATGCAGAAAATAAACCTGCTTTTTTAACCAAAATTGATTTACACTCAGCCTCAACCATCCTTTGAAGTTCGTCTAAAAAAAGGAATGGTCTGTGAGTATCCTTTATTTCAATATTACTAATGATATTACCCAGATCCGTTAGAAGATAATTATTTCTATAAGCTCTTCTAAGAGTACTTTTAAACTTTGCAAAATAGCATGCTGCAGTATTTTTTGAAATTTTTCTCCGATAGCGGCCTATTGCTGGTGAAGAAAGTAGATAGTTTCCATATTTTTCACAAAAATCTTCAGTAAGACCTCCAAATGGAAAACTATCCCCTGCAAATGCTTCAAGGTAATTAACAGCCATCTGCCAATTATAAGAACATCGTCTTTTATCTGCTTCTTTTTGAAAAAACAATATAAAATTGGAATTTAATCGCTCTTCAGATAAATAATTATATTTAATATTTTGAATATCGATCTGACGCTGTGCCCTAATATGCTCTGCCAATGCAATTGTCTCTCTATTATGTAATTTATCTGCCTCAGTCCTAGCCCTTTTATAGATAAATATTTTTAAATAAATTTTTCTCTCTAACTTTCCTGTCAACTGATCTTTAATGGGAGGGTAAATGTCTAAGTACAAAGTATATCTTCCCTTACTGATCATTTTTTTTCGTAAGGTTACTTTTGTCATGATTTAAATTTCATCTGTTACTAAAAAACAAATTAATAAATCCTAATTTCACTTAAGATAGTATTATAACTATTTTTTTATACCGTAAGCTTCAACACTTTTTAGTATTTCCTTTACAAGAATAGTTTTAGGATCGGAAAAAATCTGGTCAACATCCACTCTTCTAATTCTTGTTTTTCTTACGGAGAGATTAATAGCGTTTAACCGGCCTGTATTTATCAAAGAATAAATCATTCTTGAACTACATTTTAATAATGCGGCAGCCTCTTTTACCGTAAGGAAAACAGGTTGATTAAAAAAGAACTTATTTTGCTCATTATCAACTTGAAATTTCGCACTGTCCTGCCCTCTATTCTTATTTTTAAGTGCAGCTTTATACGCTTTTCTATTACAGCTATGACTACAATATCTCGTTACATTGGTTTTGGCTGTAAATTCATTCCCACAATACTGGCAAATTCTTTTTATTAGGATATTGGAACTCATAATCCGGATTTTTAAACAGAATAAATACAAAAATTTACGGCTGTTTTTCAGACAGTAATGACCTAAAAAGAAAGTCATCCTCTTCCTAACGTAAGGAAATTTCAATAAAACATAATGCAAAATTCATCCCAAAAGATTAAAATTTGAAATAAATTTTAGGACTTACATCAACATTATTTTTCTTAAAAAGAGAATATATATTATAAGGCGCAATAAGATGCAATAACCTCATTTAAAGAACAATAAATGTAATCAGATACAGTTATTTACTGCAATTTTCGAGAAAAATCTACTATCCATTGATGGGGGACAAATGAGGGACAAAAACGTCAAAAAATCAAACGCAAATCATTAAAAAAAAGACTTAAAACACTGAAAATCAATACGATAAAAAATAAAATTAATTTTGGCTTAAAAAATAATAAATAACTGAAAATCAACTAGTTATACAAATCACTTTCCGATACAAAACTTAGAAAAAATATTCCCCAAAACCTCATCATTAGTAACTTCACCAGAAATCTCACCGAGATGTTCCAATGCGTTTCTCAGTTCATAGGCCAACAATTCCGTGGAAATCTGGAAGGAGATCGCTTCTTTTACTTTATGTACTGCATCTAAAGACTTTTGTAAAGCTTCAAAGTGACGTTGATTGGTAATCACCACATTGTTTTCAGAAGCTTTTAACTGCTCTACATACGAAGACAGTTCATTCTTCAGATCCTGAATATTCTGATTTTCTACTGCTGAAATCTTAATAAAATCGAAATCGTGAGTGATTTTGCTTCTGAAAATATCTTCTACTTTTTCATAAGCTGATGGTGAAACTTCATCAATTTTCGTTGCGCAGATAATTAACTTTAAATCATCCCTCAACAGAGATTGTATCATTTCAATATCTTCAGAGAAATCCTGAGTCGCTGCATCTGCTAAGTATACAAGAATATTGGCGTTTTCTACCTTTTCCTTCGCCTTTTTTACTCCAATCGCTTCAATTTCATCCACTGTTTCACGCAAACCGGCAGTGTCAATCAAACGGAAAGCGTGTCCTTTAATATGAAGAACTTCTTCAATAGTATCTCTGGTCGTTCCGGCAATATTACTGACAATCGCTCTTTCCTCCTTTAGCAAAGCATTCAATAATGTAGATTTTCCAGCATTGGGTTTTCCAATGATAGCTACTGCAGTTCCGTTTTTAATGGCATTCCCGTATTGAAAGCTTTCAATCAGTGAATGTAATTTCATCTCAATTTTATTCAAAAGCCCTACCAATGCTGACCGATCGGCAAATTCCACATCTTCTTCAGCAAAATCCAGCTCCAGTTCAATTAAAGAAACAAAATTCAGCAAATCCGTTCTTAAAAAAGATATTTCATTGGTAATTCCCCCTTTCAGCTGATTGATAGCTACTTTCCTGGAAGCTTCATTTTCAGAAGCAATGACATCGGCAATCGCCTCAGCCTGGGATAGATCAATTCTTCCATTGATAAAAGCACGAAGGGTAAACTCTCCGGCTTTTGCCATTCTCGCGCCGTTTTTGATCAAAGTTTCAAGAATACGTTTACCGATATGTGGAGAACCGTGGAAAGCTATTTCCACAGAATTTTCAGTCGTAAAACTTTTCGGAGCCAGAAAAATTGAAAGCATGACCTCATCTATCGCTTCTTCCCCATCTACAAAATATCCGTAATGAATGGTATGAGATTTTTGCTTCTCCAGTTTTTTTGCAGGAAAAGATTTTTGAACGACCGATAAAGCCTCGTTACCCGAAACTCTTATAATGCCTAAAGCTCCTACTCCATTGGCTGTTGCCAACGCACAAATGGTATCGTTATTCATGCTGCAAATTTACGTTTTTTAATTGCAAAAGAGCCATACCCTTTATCTATTACCACGATTTTATAAATTCCAAATTGATCTTCCTTATTTTTGTTTTTGTCCCAGTAATTTTATTTTCTCAAGCCATTTCATACGTTTTGGCTCATCGGATGTTTTTATGATGCCTACATATGTAACTTTTACAGGTTTTATACCACAAAATTCTAAGGTAGATTTTTTCAGCTGATTGACACTTGGACGACCATAGAACAACCAGTAATACCATCCTGGTTGATCTAAGGTTGTAATAATATGTGCCGTTTTATTTTTCAGAAGTTTCTCCCACCAAACAGAATTTTCCTTGTACTTAAAAGCCATTCCGGGAAGAAAAAGCCGGTCAATAAATCCTTTTGTTATAGCCGGAAGTCCGCCCCACCAAACGGGATGAAACCAAACCAAATGATCTGCCCATTGTATTTTTCCCCAAGCTTCGAGCAAATCAGATTCAAGTTCCATTCGTTTCTGATAACCAAATTTTAGATTGGGATTAAACTTTAAATCTGCAATAATAATTTCCTTTACTTCAGCCCCCGATTTCAATGCCCCATTCTTGTAAGCTTCTGCAATCCCAAAATTGAAAGACTCTTTATTAGGATGCCCATTAATAATGACTATTTTTTTCATGAATCCATTTTGATATTAATCGTTTCATAATCTTCTAATGACTTTAATAAAGATTCAGGTTGATGAAGCTGATGGCTGAAATACACTTTATTTTCAGATTGATTTTTCAATAACTCTTCAACATGCAACGTTGCTGATAAAGCAGTCAGTTCTGCCTGACCTTTCAAACTTTGAAGGCTGATTTTTTTAGTTTCTGATTTATTCTTAATGATAATTTCAAAAACAGACTGATCTCCATTTCCGCTCGACCCAAAAATCATCTTCCGTTCTTTCAAGGATAAAATATTAAAAAATCTTATGCTCTGAAAAGCTCCCAAAAGCCATGTAATGAACTTTGAATTATAAGTCATTTTCACATCCACAGTTGGAATTTTTTCAATAGAATTTAAAATATACAAATCGGGAACATCGAAATTATAAGCTTGTCTTTTGCCGATTCCAAAAGAAAAATCAAAGTATTCGGAATCCAGGAAATGTTTTATGGAAACAGGCCGATTATCTTTATAATTTACAAATGGTTTTGCCACATTCTCTGCCATAAAATGAGCCGAACTTTCACCCGCCAAATCTTTCACTGAATAGTATACAAAAAGCTTGACCTCATCTATTGTATTCATTTTTTTGGATGCAAAATTCACCAAACCCGCAACGATTCCGCCCATCCATCCTGAACTGAAAATAATTCGGCTGTTCACCGGTTTCTGGATTGCCAACTGATAGGCTTTCCTCAAATCAGGAGTTGGTTTTGTGATATCCAGATAATCTATATTATTTTCAATCGCAAAACGAAGAACCTGATCTTCTTTATCATTTACAGAAAGAACAATGAGATTAATATTTTTCTCTACAATAGTTTTGAAAGTTGAAATTTTGGTGACATCAATCAACAGATCATTTTGTGATTTACCACCTTTTCGGCCTCCGATAAAAATGTTTATTTCAGGGTTTCTTGATCCTAAAATTCGGGCAATGGTTCTTCCAACCAATCCGTTTCCTCCGATAATTAAAATATTTGACTGCATTTATTTTTTTCACAAAACTATTCAGTCAACATCTCAATACACAGGACAAATGTCTAAAAAGAAATTTCTTTTCTGATTCGGCTTAAATGCCTTTGCGTAATTCCTAAATAAGAAGCAAGATACTGCAGAGAAATATCCTGAATATAATTAGGCTGATTTTCAAGTAATGACTGATAACGCTGTGCTGCAGTGTCTCTCTGAAGTTGAAAAAAGCGTTTTTCCAGTTCAAGATATTCCTGTTCTGCAATTGTTTTCAGGAATTTTATCCAATTGGGATTTTCGTCCGTCAGCTTTTGAATTTTGTCTTTTTTAATAATCAGTAACTCCGCGTCCGAAATCGCCTGCATATTTTCCATGCTTGGTTTTTCGGATATAAATGAAGAATAGGAAGCAATTAAATCATTTGGAAATCTAAAACAATACGTAATATCTTTTCCTTCATCAGAAACATAATAGGAACGGAAAACACCGGATTCTATGAAAGCTATTTCTTTGCATTTTTCACCTTCATGTACGAAAAAATCATTTTTACTTAACTTTTTCCTTTCAAAAAATTGCAGAAAATCTTCAATCTCACTATCAGAGAAAACATTGAATTTTTGGAAGAATTGACGAACCATTTTTAAGATTAATTACAATTGAAAATATTTCTGAGGCAAACAAAAATAAGAAAAACATTGATGCAAATAAAAAAATCACCTCAAGGAGTGAGATGATTTTACTGCTTTTGAATTTACTAATGTATATGAAAAGTGTGATTTGTGTATTTCTTGTATACAAATATAACATTTATTTTTCACAAATTAGAGAAAAAAGTAAATTATTATCTCTCAATGATTTCATAGAGAACCAAAAAGGCCTTGCAATCATGATTACAAGGCCTTTTTTATTTTAATGTATTAATTAAAGCGGACTTACCAAATTCAGGAACCATTCTTTAACTTCACCTTCCAAAAACGGAGCGATTTTATCCTCACAGGCTTTATGATAGCTGTTTAACCAAGCTATTTCACTTTCTGAAAGTATTTCTTTTACAATCGTATCTTTAAAGAACGGGCAGAACGTTAATGTTTCAAATTCATAGAAAGTTCCGTGAATTGTTTTTTCAGCTTCCTTTACCACTATTAAATTCTCATGACGGATTCCGTATTCTCCCTCAAGATAATATCCGGGTTCGTTGGAACACACCATGCCTACCAACAGATCCTGAGGATTCATATCTTTTCTGATGTTTTGCGGTCCTTCATGAACATTCATAAAGCTTCCTACTCCATGACCTGTCCCGTGGTTGAAATCTTTCCCTTCCATCCACAATGGTAATCTTGCGATAGCATCTAAATGAACTCCCTTTGTTCCTTTCGGAAACTTCACCATTGATAAACGGATCATTCCCTGCAGAACTAATGTCGAATTTCTCTTAAATTCCTCAGAAACTGCTCCCAAAGCAAATGTTCTTGTGATATCAGTAGTTCCCTCAAGATACTGACCTCCGGAATCTACCAGAATACTCGCATCATTGGTCACTTCCTTGCTTCCTTCACTTTTGGCTGAATAATGCATAATTGCACCATTATCTTTATAGCCAACAATACTTCCGAAGCTTTCTCCTACGAAGTTCTCTCCTTCCGCACGGAAACCTCTCAGTTTTTCACCGATTGAATATTCGTTCATTGCTTCTTTTCCGGCATTGTGAGTCAGCCAATACAGGAATTTCACCATGGCAACTCCGTCTCTCACCATTACTTTTCGGAACCCTTCCACTTCTGTTTCATTTTTCTGAGCTTTCATTAAATTTCCAGGAACCGGAGCTTTGATAAATTGATTATCCGATTTCAATGCCTCAAAAATAGACTGATTGCTGTTGGGAGAAACCAATACTTTTTCATTTTTGAACACCTTTAAATGGTTGTAAAACTCTTCATAAGGCATCATTTTCACGAAAGACTCATCCATTTGCTTTCTTGCCTCAACTTCTAATTTTTCCAGGTCGGTAAATAGAATTGCATCATTTTTAGTGATAATAATGTAGCCTAGAAATACAGGATTGCTTTGCACATCACTTCCTCTTAAATTCAATGTCCATGCAACATCATCCAGACTTGAAATAATGTGAATGGTTGCTTCCTGCTCTTCCATTTTCTGACGGATGGCAGCAATTTTATCAGTCACTGATTTTCCGGCCCATTTTACAGGATGCACGAAAATCGGGTTCTTTGATGGTGTACCTCGGTCAACCCAGATTTGCTTCAAAAGAGGACTGTCAACCAGTGTTATATTTTTTGAATTTAATTTTTGAGTTAAAAGCTCCCAGTTGGCATGAGCGGTTGCTAATGCATTTACAGCCACTTTTCCATTTGCAGGAATTTCAGAAATAATCCAGTCAATATAATGAGGCGTTCCTTCCATTCCGTCCTTGAAAAGATCGATTCCTGAGCCTTCCAGTTCTATAGCTGCCTGTGTAAAATATCTTCCATCCGTCCAAAGTCCGGCTTTATCTTTTGTAACCACTACAAAACCTGCAGAACCTAAAAATCCGGACAGCCAAGCTCTCTCCTGCCATTCTTCAGGCAAATATTCACTCATATGTGGATCTGCAGAATATACTATAAATGCATCAACATTATTTTTCTGCATTTCTTCACGAAGCGCAGCTACTTTTTCCTTTGAAGTCATTTTTTATGATTTTTTAAAGAGGGAAAGTTACAAATTTTTAAGGTTCCAGCATGAAAATTCAATGTTCAATTTGCAGCAGATGATTACCAAATCAATTACTCGGTGAAAGACGAATATTTAATTTTTATTTTTTTGGAAAGATTCTTGCAGTATTCGTAGTATGGAAAGACAGAATTACAAAAATCACAAAAAATTTTATCCGCCTCACCATTTTATATACTTACCCGTTCTCATTATTTTAGCAATTCTGGGTATTTATAAAGTTTTTAATGATAAACCTCATCAACTGGTCTGGATATTATTTTCGATTGTTATTCTCTTGCTTTTCTATCTGGCCATCATGCTGAGACAGCATTATGCTTTGGGACTTCAAAATCGACTGGTCAGACTCGAATTTAAACAACGTTATTTTGAGATTTTCGGGAAAAGATCCGATGAGGTAGAAGAAAAACTGAAATTTGATCAGATTGCAGCATTAAGGTTTGCTTATGATGATGAATTTAAAGAACTGCTGTACAAAGCCTTTCATGAAAATATTTCAGGAGATGATATTAAAAAATCAATCCAAAATTGGCGGCCCGATCTACATAGAATTTAAAATACTAAACATCAAAAATAAATTATTATGAAAAAATTAAGTTTATACAGTCTCGCAATGTTCAGTTTGCTATCATTAACAAGCTGTGAAGCAGTTGAAACCATCTTTAAAGCCGGAATGTGGTGGGGAATTATTTTAGTGGTCGGCGTCATTGGACTCATTATATGGCTATTCACCAGAGGTAAAAATTCTTAAAAACTTTCTATGGACAATTCAGATTTAGATATTATTTCTCGCCTGAAACCTTCCAAGATCGTAAAAATTATGAAAGATCCGGAAGCTTCTGCAAAAGCAGTGAACCTTATTTACACGTCTGATGCTGAAGCTTCCGGTATTATCAGAAAAAAGCGCGGTAAAAAATATTTGTATTTTAAGGACGGAGAAAAGGTCAAAGATAAGGACGAGATCAAAAGGATCAACGGGTTGGTAATACCTCCAGCCTGGGAAAATGTATGGATCTGCGCCCTGGATAATGGTCATCTTCAGGCGACCGGATTCGATGTAAAAAAGAGAAAACAGTATCGCTATCACCCGCTTTGGAATGCATTAAGAAATCATACAAAATTCTACAGAATGCTCAAGTTCGGATATGCTTTACCAGACATGAGGCTGCATATTGAACAGGATTTGGCCCTAAGAAATTTTGAAAAGAGAAAGATTTTGGCTTTAATTGTCAGCTTGATGCAAAAAACGAATATCCGTATTGGAAATAATGTCTATGAAAAATTGTATGGATCTTTTGGTTTAACAACTTTAAAGGATAAGCATGTAAAAATCAAAGGACAGAAAATCAGTTTTTCTTTCAAAGGGAAAAAAGGTATTATGCACAATGTGGATCTTAAAAGTAAAAGACTGGCAAGATTAGTCCAGAAATGTAAGGATATTCCGGGAAAGGAGCTGTTTCAGTATTATGATGAGGAAGGCAATCATCATTCGATAGATTCGGGGATGGTAAATGAATACATTAAAGAAATCAGCGGCGAAGATTTTACAGCAAAAGATTTCCGGACGTGGTCGGGAACGGTGAATGCTTTAATTGCTTTTAAAGAAATAGGCTATGCAGAAAGCAATACAGAGTATAAAAGAAAAGTAAAAGAGGCATTGGAAATGGTAGCTTCTCATCTTGGAAATACGAGCACCGTCTGTAAAAAATATTATGTTCATCCGTTGGTCATTACTTTGTATGAAAATAACAGCATCAAAAAATATCTTGATGAGCTGGAAAAAATAGAAGAAAATGACGGTAAAGCAGGCTTAACCCAGGAGGAGAAATTAGTTTTAAAAATATTGGAAAATGAGAAGATGTAATGGTATTATTGTCAATAAGTGAATGGTCAATTTATTTCATAGTCAATTTCTTATCCGATTTAAAAATTCGCTATTCACTTACGAAGTAAAATTGACTATTGACATCAAATAAATGTTGTAAATTTGTATCATTAGCAAATTAAAAAATAATACAACGTAATATGTCTAAAGCAATTTCGCAAGTACCATTTGCAGTAAACGAACCGGTAAATTCTTATGCACCGGGAACTCCGGAAGTAAAAAGCCTTATCGCTCAATACAAGAAAATGTGGGCTGAAAAAGTAGAAATCCCAATGATCATTAATGGTAAAGAAGTAAAAACTGATGATAAGGTTCAACTTCAGTCACCTCAGGATCATGCTCATGATTTTGGTTTTTACCACAGAGGAACAATGCAACACGTAGACGATGCTATCAACGCTGCATTGGCTGCAAAAAAAGAATGGAACGAGCTGGGTTGGGAACAACGTGCGGCAATCTTCTTAAAAGCTGCTGATCTTTTAGCGGGTCCTTACAGAGATGTAATTAACGCAGCAACCATGATCGGTCAATCGAAAAACGTACACCAGGCTGAGATTGATGCTGCTTGTGAGTTTATTGATTTCTTAAGATTCAATGTTGAATTCATGACGGAAATGTATTCTGAGCAGCCGGTTTCTGATGCAGGAATCTGGAATCGTGTAGAATACAGACCATTGGAAGGATTCTGTTTTGCAGTAACTCCGTTCAACTTTACGGCAATTTCAGGAAACTTGCCAACTTGTATGGCCATGCTTGGAAACGTAGTGGTTTGGAAACCTTCTGATAAGCAAATTTATTCTGCAAAAGTAATTATGGATGTTTTAACTGAAGCAGGTCTTCCTGCAGGTGTTATCAACATGATCTTTACAGACGGAAAAGAAACTGCTGAGAAAGTTCTAGCACACAGAGATTTTGCAGGGCTTCATTTTACAGGTTCTACAAAAGTATTCCAGGGAATGTGGAAAATGATCGGTGACAATATTCACAACTACAGAACATATCCAAGAATTGTTGGGGAAACTGGTGGAAAAGATTTCGTTATCGCTCACCCTTCTTCCAACGTAGAAGCAGTAGCTACAGCTTTAGTAAGAGGAGCTTTCGAATATCAGGGACAGAAATGTTCTGCAGCTTCAAGAGCTTATATTCCGCAGTCACTTTGGGCAGATGTGAAAAAAGTAATGGAAACCCAGATTGCTTCCATTAAAATAGGTTCACCTGAAGATCCATCCAACTTTGTAAATGCTGTGATCGACAAAAATTCTTTCGAAAAATGTAAAGGATATATAGACAGAGCCAATGCATCTGGTGAAGCTAGCGTAGTAATCGGCGGACAGGTCGATGATTCTAAAGGATGGTTTGTAAACCCAACTGTCATCGAAACTACCAATCCTCAGTATGAAAGTATGGTGGAAGAAATCTTCGGACCCATTTTATCTGTTTATGTATATGAAGATGCAAAATGGGCTGAAACTTTACAATTAGTAGATTCTTCTTCTCCTTATTCATTGACAGGTTCTGTTTTTGCTCAAGACAGATACGCTATCAACGAAGCATTCAAAGCATTGGAAAATGCATCCGGAAACTTCTACATCAATGACAAGCCAACTGGTGCAGTTGTTGGTCAACAGCCTTTCGGTGGTGGCAGAGCTTCAGGAACTAACGATAAAGCAGGTTCTAAAATGAACTTATTAAGATGGACTTCTGTAAGATCTATCAAAGAAACTTTTGTTTCTCCTAAAGATTACAAATATCCATACTTAGGTTAATTAGTAATGACAATAAATAAATTAATTATTGCTCATTAGTCAATACAGCCTCGGAATTTCGGTTTCGGGGCTTTTTTATGAATACAACGAATAAAGCATCAAATAAGACCATTTATCTTGTTTTAACAAACCTTAATCTATTTTATTGATATTTAATATTTTACAATCCAATCCAGGAATAATAATTGAACTTTATCATCTACACCCAAAATAAAATAATATGAAAAAGTTTTTGTTACTAGCCATAGGGCTGGGAATTTTCACCGTGAGTTGCGGAACTAAAGAATCTACTATGCAGAATAATAATTCAGATTCAGCATCTGTATCACCTGCAAAAGTTGACACTGTAAAGGTAGATTCTACCGCATTGCCACCAGCAACAAGATAAAGTTTACTCTTTAAAAAACTCAGGCGCGGAACTTCGTTCCGCGCCTGAGTTTTTTGTTACGTTAAATTAAATTTCTCTGAATTCAGAATTTCCACTCATCTTATTTTTTATTATATTTGAGCAACATTAAAAGCAATCATATGAAAAAACTATGGATCGTAACCGGTCTAGGCTTACTGTTTTTAGGAAGCTGTGCAGACAAAAAAGAAAACAGAGAAGAATTTAAAGCAGCCCACGATAAAGATTCCTTAAGAAACAGAATGGGTGATTCCGCGGTAGCAAATTCTGAACCTTCACAGACAACTCCAGAAGAATCGGCAAAAGTTCCCAAGGACAGCCTTACTTCTCCAAAAAAATAAAAAAGCTTACCCAGAACTGGGAAACATTGATACAAATCCGTAATATATATTGCGGATTTTCTTGTTGTTTTCCCTCATTAATCTCCTTTCCGTAAATACTTTACAATATTTCTTAAATAATCAAATAATGTAATGCTGTTAATGATTACATTTGTAGCGGTCAAAAAAAATTAAATGAAAAAGTTAGCAATATTATCTTCCCTGTTTATCGGAGCATTAGCATTTGCTCAGGGAATTAAATTTGAAGAAAGCAATTTCGCTAGTGTTTTAGCTAAAGCTAAGAAAGAAAATAAACTTGTATTTATAGATGCGTACGCTTCTTGGTGTGGACCTTGTAAGCTAATGGTAAAAAATATCTTTCCGCTTCAGACTGTGGGTGACTATTACAACAGCCATTTCATAAGCACAAAAATCGATATGGAAAAAGGAGAAGGAATCGAACTTGCAAAGAAGTATAATGTAAAAGCTTTCCCGACCTATCTTTTCGTTGACGGAAACGGGGAAGTAGTCCACAGAACGTTAGGATATGTAGAAGAAAATGACTTCATCCAGTTTGCAAAAGATGCAGGAGATCCTAGTAAAAGATTAACCGCTTTGAAACAAAAATTCGAGGACGGAGAAAAAGATCCGGAGTTTTTGAAAAACCTTGCCGGTCTTACGATCTATAACGACGCCGAATTTGCAGGAAGAGTACTGGAGCGTTATTTTGCTGCTAAAACTGAATTAGACAGAGATGATGTACAAATGCTGCTTTCTGGAGCTCAGACAACAGACAGTCCGTTGTATAAAACGTTTCAATCAAAAAAAGCTGAAATTGTAAAAGTTGTTACTGCTGAAAAATATGACGCCATTGATAAGAACATCAAAATCAGTTCTCTTTTCAAAAAGTCATATAATAAGGAGACTAAAACCTGGAATGATAATTATTTCCTGACGGAAGCACAGAAATTCATGCCAAAAGAAGAAGCTGAAAAAATCCTTAAAAGAACACAGGCGGGAAGAGCATTAAGAGATAAAGATTTTGCAACATACGAAAAACTGACGCTTGAACTTTACAAGGACACTTCGGCTCTCTCTTCAGAAGAACTGAACTCTATCGCATGGAATTTCTTTGAAAATGTAAATAACAAATCTTCTTTACAAAAAGCATTAGCATGGGCTCATGAATCTGTAAAGAAAAATGAAAACTATGCCAACACAGATACTTTAGCGAACATTTACAATAAAGTAGGGGACAAAAAGAATGCTAAATTGTGGGCTGAAAGATCAATTGAACTGGCAAAAAATACAGGACAGGATTCTACAGATACTGAAAAGCTGTTAAAAACTCTTTTGTAGTAAAAGAAAATTATAATAAAAAAGCCGAAGAATATCTTCGGCTTTTTTTATTGATTTATTGTAATTAATATTCAAATAAAACGCTACCCCATGTAAATCCACTTCCAAAGGCTGAAAGAAGAACCAAATCTCCCCTTTTGATCTTCCCCTCTTCTATAGCTTCACTTAAAGCAATAGGAATTGAAGCAGCCGTTGTGTTCCCGTATTTCTGGATATTGTTATGGATTTTTTCATCCGGTAATCCAAATTTCTGCTGAACAAACTGAGCAATTCTTAAATTCGCTTGATGCGGAATAAACATATCCAGATCTTCTATCGTCTTTCCTGCTTTTTCCAGGGCCTCCTGCATCGTTTCAGGAAATCTTGTTACAGCATGTTTAAATACAAAGTTTCCGTTCATAATAGGATATACCTCTTTATTCGTCACATTTTCCGGCTCTTTTCTCATTCTGTCGCTCCATCCGAATTTAGAACCCGGGAACTGAGTACACAGCTCATCGGCATATTTCCCTTCAGAATGCATATTGAACGACAAAATATCTCCCGCATTTTCATCTTCCGTAGCAGAAAGTACGATTGCTCCTGCTCCATCTCCAAAAATTACGGAAACCCCTCTTCCCTCATCAGAAAAATCTAATCCGAAAGAATGAATTTCAGCACCAACCACCAGGATATTTTTATAGGTATTCGACTTAATGAAAGCATTGGCAACACTCATAGCATAGACAAAACCTGAACATTGATTTCTTACGTCCAATGCTCCGATTGTATCACAACCTAACATATCCTGCAACAGCACCCCACATCCCGGAAAATAATAATCCGGAGAAAGGGTTGCAAAAATAATATAGTCGATATCTTTAGCGGTCAGACCTGCATTTTTAAGCGCTTTCTTTGAAGCTTTAAAACCTAAATATGCAGTGGTCTCCTGACTGTCATTTCTGTTTTTTCTGTGTCTTCTTTCTTTGATTCCCGTCCTCTCCGTAATCCACTCATCATTGGTCGTCATTAATTTTGCTAGATCATCATTCGTAACAACGTTGTCCGGAACATAAAATCCAATCCCTTTTATTGTACTTTTAATCATATAGTTTTTTAATTTTGGCAAAGATAAAATTTATTTAATACATAGGATTTCAAAATATTACTATTTTTACTTATGCCAATTAACACCATATATAGAGATTCCCACTGCGAATGGGTAGATGTGGAAGCTCCTACCGAAGAAGACTTAAAATTTCTTCATGAAAGGTATGAAATCAACAATCTATTGTTAGAAGATACCTTAGATCCGAACCACCTACCGAAATATGAAGAAGACGGAAATGTAAAGTTTTTTCTTCTCCGGGAAAGTACGGAACTTGAAAGAAAAACACTCAATACAATAAGTGATATAAGCACCAAAATCGGGATTTTCCTGATCAATCATACCATCATTACCATTCACAGGATGAAGACCAAAAGTATTGTTCATACCAAAAAAGAGCTTTCTTCCGCAGAGGGCAATACTACTTCTGACAAAATTGCTTTAATGATTGCTTTACTGATCATGAAAAGCTTTGATGATGAATCGGTAAGTCTGATGGAAACCATGGATAATATTGAAAATGAAATTTTTCTTAAAAACACCAACCATACCAATCAGATCAGAAGACTCTATAAATTAAAAAGAAAATCCGGACTGAATTCAAGGGTTCTGACTATTTCTACGGATGCGATTGATAAATTTAAGCTTCTGAATCTTCAGGATTCTGAAGTAGTGGATTTAAAAGATAAACATAAAGATGTTGTAGCCGATTTTGACCATTTAAATATCCAGATTACCAATCTTATTTCTATGTTTCTGGCGCTTTCAGATCAAAAAGCCAATCAGGTCATGAAAGTTCTGGCAATCTATTCAGTCTACTTTCTACCCATTACCTTTATTGCCGGTTTATACGGAATGAACTTCGAAAATATGCCGGAACTACGCCATAAATATGGGTATTATATTACATTAGGAGTAATGGTCTTGGTTGTTATCTGCACATTTATCTATGCAAGGCGCAAGCAATGGTAGTTTCACTGTAAAAAATCGTGAAAACACTGGGGTTAAATATTTTAAATATAATTAGTTTTGAATGATACAACAAAAAACATAATATTTTAACTGTCATTCCGACAAAGGAGGAATCTCATAAATGTTTTAAAGATTCTTCATTTCAGTCCCTTTCATTCAGAATGACAGTCTATCTTTGAATACTATTTCATAAAACACCAAACCATGAAACCTGAACAGTTAAACAACATCCTTGAAGAAGATATCCTTTCCAAAGATTCCAAAGAAAAGCTTGCTTCATTGTATGATAAGATTTCCAACAAAGAGTTTTCTGATCTTTTGGATGTCAATGGAAATCAATATATAGAGTTTGTTCAGGAAGGAGGCGGAGTCTGGGGAAGTGCACTGGTGGGCTATCTGTATGGTCTTGAAATTTTTGGGATCCGTTTCCTGAAAATCGCAGGAACCAGCGCAGGAGCTATTAATACAATGCTTATTGCAGCCTGTAAAACTAAAGAAGAGGCCAAAAGTGAAGTTATAAAAGACATTCTTTTCAACTGGAATTTTGCAGATTTTATGGATGGAAAACCCTATGTAAAGACCACCATCCATGCGATGCTGAATAACAAGAATTTCATTAAAATAAATGCAGTGTTAGCTGTCATTCTCATGCTTATTCTTGTCATTATTCCTTTTGCTGTACCGTCAGAAACTACCTTACGGGCTAAACTGCTTTTTCTGATTCCTTTGATCCCCATACTTATTGCTCTGATTTGTTTGAATAAATTGTATCGTGATTTTAAGAAACAAAATAGCGGCTTCAATCCGGGAAATGCTTTCCTAAGCCAAATGAAACAGGTTCTCAACAGCTTTGGAATAAAAACCGTAGCAGAGCTTAATAAAAAATTTATTCAAAAAGAGGATGAACTTGGCCTGCATTACCGCTATGGCAACGGCCAGGAATACTATAATAAAGCTTTGCAAAGTATTGAAAGCATCAAAGAGAAAAACTTAGAACATATTGATTCTACCCGGTATAAAATATTCTATGAAAGTTCGGTTAACAATGACTATTATAAAAACAATCCTTTTTATCAGCTAAAATCCGAATACGTTATTGTTACTACAGATATCAATGCCAAAATAAAAGTTGAGCTTCCTACCATGGCCAATCTGTATTGGTCCGAAGAAGAGCTCAAACACATAAGTCCCGCAGAATTCGTTCGGGCTTCCATGTCGGTTCCATTCTTTTTTGAACCCATGCAAAAACGTATTAATAAAGATGATGATTCGGTAAAATATGCGTGGAAATTCTGGATGAACACCAAACAGGAAGACATCTATTCTGTAGGAGTTTTTATTGACGGCGGAAGTATTTCCAACTTTCCCATCGACCTCTTTCATGCGACCGATGTCTTCTATCCAAGAATGCCCTTATTCGGAGTACAGCTGACCAGCGATTCTGACATTGCCTCCGAAAAAGGAAAAACCAGCGAAGAGATTTTAAAATCACCGTTTTCTTATGCGGGAAATATCATTAGTACTCTAAAAGGGTTTAATGATAAAACGTTTCTTACCAAACACTCTTTCTACCGTCTTTTCAGCATTCAGACCGTCAATTGCGGAACAAGCAGCTGGCTGAATTTCTTCATGAAAAAAGAGGAAAAAGAAGAGCTTTTCAATCGCGGTTTCCAGGCTGCCTTAGATTTTCTCAGCAACTTCGACTGGGAAAAATATAAGTACGAAAGAATGATGCTCTCCATGAAAGAGAAGAAGATTCTGAAAGAGGAAGACACACCGACAGTGGGATAAATCTGATACTTTTTTAATTTTAAATATATGACGAAAACATCTGCCAATGTTGTGGAAATCGTCGAAATAACACAGAGAATACATCCGGGCGTCTTAGGGTGTTGGAGTAATCCATCTAAAGATATTGAAGTCGCTCGGATCTAAAGATTAGAGCTGTCATGCTGAACGAAGTCGAAGCATCCATGTTTTATACAAAAGATTTCTCCGCTGTCGAAATGACAGTACCGGAAGTTTTTCAGTTTGTCTTATGAAATTCCTCCTAAACTATAGATTTACAAAGTTGAGTAAGATCAACAAGAGTGATGAATCACACCCGAGCGTATCCAGACTTTGGAGCCGAGGCTATTGAGGTGTTGCACTAACCCATCACTATGTCTTGGAGTAACGTTAGTTTAAAGGTTAGTTATTTTTATGATTGGCAGAACAAACTTTTCTCTATTAAAATAAAAGCTTAGAGCTGTCATTCTGAGGGAATCGAAGCATCTCACTGCTTTATATGAAAAGATTTCTCCGCCGTCGAAATAACAAGAGTGAAATTACATCAGCGAGATGACATTGGTCACACGACAGCCTTAAAATGACAAAGGTGAAATGAAACTATTCTGTTAACCACTTAGGATGGTGTTTCAAAACGGTATGATACACAGGGCAGCTTTCTGCATGCGAACCTTTCAGATAGCCGATGCTCATCAGAAATTCATTTACAATTTCTCCGCCTGTGAATTTAAAGGTTTTCTTAAAAAGCTTCATCCATTCCGGTAATGTTTTCGGGTGATGATGCTCCAGCCATTTTTCAAATGAACAGAATTCTTCCTGCAAACCGACAATTGTTTTTGCATTTTCTATGGCTGCATTCACTTTTAATTTATTTCTGATAATTCCGGGATCGCTCAGAAGCCTTTCACGGTCAGCTTCTGTATAATGGGCTACTTTTTCGATGTCAAAGTTGCTGTACGCTTTTCTGAAGCTTTCTTCTTTTTTAAGGATCGTCTCCCAGCTCAATCCAGCCTGATTGATCTCCATGATCAGTCTTCCGAACAATTCATTATCATCATGAATTGGGAATCCATAATGGTTATCATGGTAATTTTTGTGAAGCTCTCTCCTGCTTTCAGGCTGCATTCTGTCGATCGCTAAGCAATAACTCATTTTCGTTGTAATTACATTTTATACTGTAAAGATAATGGTAAGTACTGACAACTGCTTGTCAGGATTACATTTTCATATCAAATTTACTTTGAAACTGTATTAGATTAAAATAAAAGATTAGTTTTGTAATAATGTCTCACCCCAGATCACATAACGGTTTATATAAAGCAGTCACTATCCTGTTGCTTCTGGTATTTTCATTATCGCCCTGTAGTGTGAAAAGGGATTTGCTGAATATTTTTGATATTGAGCACATCGAAACTTTGAATAAGGTAAAAACAACCGCTGTTTCAACCACCAGCTGTGACACTTCTTTTCAAAATTATTCAGCTGAATCAACATTTAAAGCTGATAAAAAAGTACAAAAATCAGATTTTTCTTTTCCTATCAATCTGTATTTAAAAAATCCGGAAACAGAAAAAAAACTTCCCAACTATTCAAAAACAACTACAGGAAACAGCCCTCCAAAATATATTTTGTTTAAACGATTGAAGCTAGATCTGATTTAGGACCTGTCTCAAATCACTTTTAATTCAAATTATTAAACAAGTATACTTTCATGAATCATTATACAAAAAGCCAGAGTTATTATGCCGCTGGTTTATTTACGCTATCACTCCGCCTTGTCATTGGCTGGACTTACTTTTCAGCCTTTTGGCGCAGACTCGTCCTTGAAAACAAACTCATTCCAGACAAAGCGGGGTATATTGGAGAAAAGTTTAACCATTTCCTTCCGAATGCTTTAGGAATTAAACCTGTTATCGAATATCTTGTCACTCATCCCGATATTTTACAACATTCTATGATGGCTTTCACTATTATTGAAGCGATCGTTGGATTATTTATTATGTTAGGATTATTTACCCGACTGATGAGCATAGGCGTTTTCACACTTGCCATGGGAATTTTATTAGGTTCCGGATGGATCGGAACAACCTGCCTTGATGAATGGCAGATCGGTGTACTGGGAATTGCAGGCGGATTCACCCTTTTCCTTACCGGAAGCAGCTTTTATTCTGTTGATTATTATTTACTAAAAAACAGCTTCAGCTTTACTCACAAGAAATATTTTCCGTGGTTGCATTCAGGGGTTCTTCCTTTGTCAAATCTAAAACTATTTGTTTTCATAGGCTCTGTGATGATCTTCGGTTTGACTCTTTTTACCAATCAATATTTTCATGGAGGAGTCTGGGGAACACTACACAATAAGTCTGTGAAACCCAAGCTCGAAATCAGTAATGTTTTAATGCAGAATTCCGGTTTGTCTTTTACTGTTCAGCGTACCGAAGGAGTTGATGTGTATGGATCATTTCTCATTGGAATTTATATTTTAGATCAACACGGAAATAAGGTAAAGGAACTCAATATTAAAGAGCTTTCGGAGTTTCCAAAAGAGAATATTAAAAATCACTATGTAGCCAAAGTAAAACCGGGAAAGCATAGCTTAATTATCCCTTTAGGTTCTAAAGCTGATTTAAAAATCAATATAAATGATCTGCTCATGCAAAAAGAGAGCATTTATTCCTTACAACTGATTGACATTAGTGGAATTGAATGGAAAGCGCAGATTAATTAACGGTATAATTTAAGCCCGATTTTTTGATAAAAAATAAAACCAAAGCAATGTTTTTGCTTTGGTTTTTATTTTATTATGAGTAACAGAGAATATTATTTAAGCCATCTCATCTTGCCTTATTCTGAAAATCTCTTTGGCATTAAAAACAATCACCGCCAGGAATATGATTGAATAAGCAACAATCTGAATTCCTCCAAGTGCTTCATGATAAACCGCTCCCGCCAGAATAAATGCAATGATCGGATTGATATTGAGAATCATTCCTACTTTTGAAGAAGCAATTCCGGACATCGCGTACAAGTTTAAAAGCAACGGTACTATAGTGTACATAACGGCAATGATTTCAACATACAGATAGAATTTAAAATCAGTAGGAACCGGTCCTGAATATGATGGAAAGAACGGCAATAAAATGAGCGCAGCCAAGATCATGTGAAAATTCAAAACCAGGAATTTATCAAACTTGGAATTGACGCTTTGGGTAATCAAATAACAGGCGTAGGTAGAACCAATAATGCTGCTGTACAGCATATCTAAAAGGTTAGAGTAAGATAATAGAATACATCCTACTCCACTCAGAAAAACAGACAGCCATTGGAGTTTAGTGAGCTTTTCACGCAGAATAAAAAATGCAAGAATAGTTGTAATAATAGGGCACACCAGATAAGCCACCGAAGTCGCTCTTACACTTACATGGTTCATCACATAAATAAAAGAAAACCAATTTGCCGTGAGTAAGATACTGCTCAGAATATTTAAACCGATGATTTTCTGTTTACTCTTTTTATCAAGATTTGTAAAATATTTCAAATTCTCCTTCAGTTTCAGTCTTCTGAAAAGTACTGTTACCAAAGTCATAATAATGGCGCAGCTAAATACTCTGTAAAACAAAATATCCAAAGAAGCATAAGCGTGCAATGGTCTCAGAACGAGACTAAAAGTTCCCCAGGTTGCAAAGGCAAAAATGGCGGCTAAATAATATTTAAGGTGATTCAAGTGAAATTAAAATTTTTATTGATCTAAAAAAGAGTCAAAGATAGGCCTTTATTAGATATCTACATATTCAAGTCATTCATCATGTGAAATATTTTGCTTTAAATAGTATATAAACAAAAACCCTCTGAATTGTAAGTGTTCAGAGGGTTTTTATTAATGTAAATACGATTTAGTGTACGCCACTTAAATCTATTTTTTCTTTGCTCTTTCTTTCTTTAATGAAAAGGATAAACGGAATACAGATCAGGAATATCACTCCTAAATAAAGGAATACATCCATATAAGAGAGTACCGTCGCCTGTTTCGTTACCGATAAATCAAGCATTTTATACGCAGCGTTCAATGCTGCATCGGGAGTCATTCCTTTGGCTACAAAACTTGCTTTCAATGCATTTACTCTCTGCTGAACATCAAAGTCTGTGGAGTCCAAATGAGTGAGCAGATTTACCCTGTATTTCTGGCTTGCATTGGCAATGAATGTGGTAATGGCTGCGATCCCGAAAGATCCTCCAAGCTGTCTCATCATCCCTGTGAAAGCCGCTCCCTGACCAATTTCCTGACCTTTCAGTGTACTTAAAGACAATGAAGTAATCGGAATAAATAAAAGTCCCAGACCAGCTCCTCTTACAATCAACATCCAGAAGAAAGCATCTTTACTGGTATCGGGAGTCAGAATTTTATATCCCCAGAAACTGTAAATAAAGAATATAAATAATCCTAAAGAAACAAGAATCTGTTGTTTGGCACCTTTGGATAACAATCTACCAATGATAGGCATCATAAAGGCGGTAGTCAATGCAGCAGGAATCATCAAAGCTCCCGACTGAAGCGCCGTCCATCCCAAAATACTCTGGGTATACAACGGAACAATAAAGGTAGAGCCATACAAACCGAATCCTAATACAAAGGACATGACGGTACCGATCCTCAGATTACTGTTCTTTAAAACCCTGAGCTCTACAATCGGATATTTGAACGTAAGCTCCCTCCAGATGAATAAGATAAATCCTAATACTGCAGATATGGTGAACGTTACAATCCATCCACTTGCAAACCAGTCTTCCTCATGACCTCTTTCCAGAATATACTGTAACGATCCAACGGTAATTGCCAATAAACCAATTCCTATCCAGTCAACATCCGAAGCTTTACGTTTTTCTGCATATTTAGGACTTTTCACAAACTGAAGCGTCATTAAAGTCGCAGCAATCCCGATAGGAATATTAATGTAGAAAATATATGGCCAGCTGAAGTTATCAACGATATATCCTCCAAGAGGTGGACCCAAAGTTGGGCCGATAATTACTCCTAAACCATAAATAGCCTGAGCCATACTTCTTTTTTCAACCGGATAAGATTCCGTAATGATCGTTTGAGAAGTTACCAGAAGAGCTCCCCCTCCTATTCCCTGCATCAATCTGAAAAATACCAGTTCCCAAATATTTGTTGCATTCCCACATAGGAATGAAAAGATGGTAAAGATGATAATGGAAGCAGCAAAATAATTTCTTCGCCCGAACTGCTGGGAAAGCCAGCTCGTCATTGGTACAATAATTACGTTACCTATGGCATAAGCCGTAATTACCCAACCTACTTCAGAAAGTGTAGCTCCCAGATTTCCCTTCATTTCATTGAGGGCAACGTTCACAATCGTGGAGTCCACAATTTCCAGTAGTGCACAAAGAATCGCTGTAATCGTAATGATTACTCTTCGGGCACCGTATTCTACTAATGAATCTTGCATAGTTATTTTAACGATGTAAAAAAGTGAATTGTCAATGGTCAGTCTACTTTGTTGTCAATTTTACTACTTCATTTCACGCTGCATCACTGACCTCTTCTTATAAAACCCATCTCAACTGCATTTCAATTTACGACTTCATTTCATATTCATCATTGACCTGCCTCCGCAAAATTGACAATTCACTTATATATTATTTCAACGAAACTTCTGCTTTCACGTTCATTCCTGTTCTCAATCTTTTTGCAATGTCTTTATCAAGATTTACAAAGTCAATTTTTACAGGAAGTCTCTGCACTACTTTTACGAAGTTACCACTTGCGTTATCCGGAGGCAGAATAGAGAACGTAGCTCCTGTTGCAGGAGAGAATGAGCTTACTACTCCTTCAAATTCTTTTCCAGGGAAAGCATCGATTTCAATTTTTACTTTCTGGCCTTCCACCATTTTATCAACCTGAGTTTCCTTGAAATTGGCCACTACCCATTTCTGATCGTTTTTAACCAAAGCAAATAACTGAGAACCTGCCTGTAAATATTGTCCTGCCTGAATCGGAACTTTTCCAACATATCCGTCTTCAGGAGCAAGGATTACTGTATAAGATAAGTTTAGTTTTGCATTTTCTACATCTACTTCTCTCTGTTTTGCAACAGATCCTGCAACACTGATTTGTTGAGAACTCGCTGCCGTTTGAGAAGATGCAACATTAGTTTGCTGAGCAATTTGGTTTTTCTGGTCAATTAAAACCTGTAACTGTCTGTCAGCAGATTGTTTTGCCGCTAAAGCCTGCTCATATTGCTGTTCTGTAATAGAATGGTCTTTTACCAATACTGAATATCTTTTTAAATCCTGGCCTGTTTTCCAAACATTTACTTTAGCTGCTTCAATCTGTGCGTTTGCAGTCGTTACCGCAGCTTCTGAAGTATTAATGTTTTTAGAGGTTGCTGTAGTGGTAGCTTCTGCGTTTGCAATATTGCTTTTTGCAGTTGTCAAAGCTGCCTGAGCCTGTTCAAGAGCCATTTTCTGATCTCTGTTATCCAAAATAACCAATGTATCTCCTTTCTTTACGAATTGGTTATCTTTTACTTTAACTTCTGTTACATATCCTGAAATTTTAGAAATTACAGGTGCCAAGTTTGAAGCGATCTGAGCATCATCAGTTTCTTCATGAACCTGCCCGTAAGAATACGTTTTATAACCGTAGATTCCTCCACCGATTAAAACAACCGCCAAGATGATTGGGAAAACTAAACTTTTTTTCTTTTTAGGTTCAGCCGCTTGTGTATTATTATTTTCCATTGTTGGTATAGTTCTTAATTATTTAATTGTTAAAGTTCCTGTAGTTTGCAATAGTTTTCTGTATGCCAACGCTGCGTCTGCCTTCGCATTGATTACTCCCACATTTGCCTCAATCTGAGCTGCATCTGCATCCAGTAATTCCGTCATGGTTGCCAAACCGTTGTCATATTTATTTTTTGTGATTCTGTAATTTTCATTAGCCTGTTCCGCAGATTTTTCGAAAACAGCGATCCTCTTTTTAGAGTAATCTGTATTCTGATATTCTCTGTTTACATCAAGCTTGATGTTGTCATTTAACAATTCGTTGGTTGCAGACAACTGCATTTCTCTGGCTTTGGATTGTTTGTATGCAGAATTTTCTTTCCAGATATTTGATAAATTGTAAGAAATTCCAACCCCAACATTTACAGCATTGTAAATTGTTAAAAACTTAGGAATATCTGCTGCAACATATCCTCCTGTAAATGCAATGGAAGGAAGGTTTTCCGCTTTTGCTGCTTTTGTTCCCAATGCAGCCGCCTGTCTTTGCTTATCCAAAGCCTGAAGATCTTTACGATTTTCTTTGGCTGCGTTTACATAGAAGTCAACAGGTTTTACGTCCTCTCCTTCTTCTATATAATTTTGATCTACTTCAATTTCTGTAGTTTCTGGAAGTCCCAACAATAAATCCATATTGATATTGGCAATATTGTAATTATTTTTGGCTTCCAATAATTGCAACTCTATATTTGAAGTCTGCAGGTTGGCCTTTAAACGGTCATTTCTTGCAATAACTCCATTATTTTCAAGCTTAAGGAAAGTTTCGTCTCTTTTTTGAGAAGCAGTAAGGTTTTCTTCTAAAACTTTAATAGACTGATTGGCTTTAAATAAATTATTATAGGCCTGAGCAACGTTATAAGCAATTGCCGTTTTGTCATTTTCAGTGTTCAGTTTTGAGGCTTCCACCAAATACTTTGCAGACTGAATTCCGTATTTAATTCTTCCTCCGCTGTAGATAGGAACGCTGAGGTTAGCTGTTCCGTAAAGCACCTGATGCACTTCCGGGCTGCTTCCTCCTCCTGAAAGTCCGGGAAGCTTAATATTCACATTTGGCTTATTAGGAAGATACATATAGCTTCCTGAAACCTTCAGCTCCGGTAATTGTTTGTTTTTTGCTTCCAAAAGGTCTGCTGTAGCTTCTTCAATCTTTGCAGCATCAATCTTCAGATTTTTACTGTTCTGGATTCCCAATTGCACAGCTTCATCAAGAGTAAGTGTTTTTTTCTCCTGAGCATTTGCGTTTGCAAACCCTACGAATAGAGCTAATGCAAGGACTGAGTTATTTATTTTCTTCATAACCTAAAAGGTCTTTTAGTAAATATTTAATATGTTTATTAAGTTCTGTGTAATATTTTTCATCAAAAACTTCTTCTTCTTCCGTATCGTTCAGGAATTCCTTATACATTTCTTTAGCATTGGATGCATAGAATAGAGTTCCGCTTACAGTAGCGTGCAAAAGATATATGGGTGGGTTTTTGGTAAAAATTCCTTTTTCTAATCCACTTTCCAGGATTTTAGAATACATCGCTATGAATCCCATTTTGGTCTGCTTCAGAAACTCAACAATCTGAGGATTTTTTGTATGAAGCTGCTCTCTCTGCATGATTCTATAGAAACATTTATGGTTTCTCACTTTACCTGAAAACTGGTCTATAATTTTCTCTATTTTTTCCCATTCGTTGATATCAGTTCTTTCAAGGATGTCTTTTGAAAAGAATTGTCCTTCACTCATTCTGTATTCAACTAATTTTTCATAAAGCTTTTCTTTTGAACCAAAATAATAGGAAATCATAGAGATATTCACATTTGCTGCTTTTGCAATCTCGCGGGTAGAAGTACCTTCGAATCCCAACTCTGCAAATAATTTTTCAGCAGCATATAATATATTTTCTTCTTTTGATAACATTTCTATGTTCTATTTTCAGGCTGCAAATATACTACCGTTTTTTGACAAATCAAACGATTGATTGATTTTTAATTTAAATTTAATTTTTTGTTAATAGTACAGATTATAAATATTTATAAATCAAATAATTAAATATTATTAAAAAATTAAATAAAGATTATAGATTTTGTATTTGAATGTAATTGTAAGACAAAACAGTTCCCTAATTCAGACTTTAGAAAGGATAATTTAGGACAAAAAGAAAAATTCCGATACATAATCGGAATTTTATTTATGAGTTTTTATGTATATGTCTTGACAATTTTATTCCTAAATCTGTCCAGACTATTTTAGGATTTCCGTTTCTTGTAAGATGCAGATCAGCTGTATTGATCTCTTCCAGAATGCTTTCGATATTGGCCCCACTGATATATTTTGAAAAGCCTTTCCAATTGAAACCATTGGAATTTATTTTTTTGTATACCAAATCTTCTGACTGATAATTTTGTAGCAAAGCCAATCTGAAAATTTCCGAACAGTAATTTAAAAAGTTTTTCTGCTTCTCCCTGTTCCATCCGGCAATTTCACGTGACCAAATGATGATACTTCTCAGAAATTCCGGTTTCTTTTTCACCATAAAAGCATCACGAACCCATTGTACAAAAAGTTTTTCAAATTCTTCGTTCTTGTTTCCGGATTCCAAAAGCTTTAGAGCATCGTTAAGATCTCCCTGAGCTTCATGAACAATCTCTTTTATTTTTTCATCTGAAACATTAAAATTAGTTTTCAAATATGCCTGAATATCTTCATCATTAATTCTGGGAACTTCCACAATCTGCGTCCTTGAAAGAATGGTGGGAAGAATATCGTTGGAAGATTCTGCGGTTAGTAAAATAACAGTTTTTGCAGGAGGCTCTTCCAGGAATTTAAGAAATTTGTTGGAAGCGGCTACATTCATTTTATCGGCTCTCCACACAATCAGGATTTTGGTTCCGCCTTCAAAACTTTTAAGGGAGAACTTTTGGTTTTGATCGTCTATTTCATCTGCCGAAATGAATAGCTGCTTATTTTCAGACTCAAGAAAAGCCGTCCAGTCATCATAGCTTGAATAAGGAGAATTGAGAATCATTTCTCGGAACTCTTCAAATTTATTTTTACTTAAAGAATTTTTATTGTCCGTAAAAACGGGAAAACTAAAATGTAAATCCAAATGATTCAAATGCTCTACTTTTGAAGCAGCATGCTCATTTTCCCGGCTCAAAACTTCTTTTGCGTATGCTAAAACCATAGGCAAGGTACCATATCCTTCTTTTCCTACGAAAAGTTGGGCGTGGCTTACTCTGTTTTCGGCAATACTGTCTTTAAGAAGTTTTTTAAGATTTCCTTGTCCGGCAATGTTCTCCCAATTCATGGCTCAAAGATAAAAAAATTTAGTTTTCCGGATGCCATTATGACCATTGAAAAGCCAAAAAACCAATTATCCGTTTTTATTCTAAAAACTGTTTTCATAATTGACAATAAAGTGAATTACCTCCCTAACAATTCACCTAGTTTATGCTACACATCGTCCTTAACAAACTTTAACCTCTTATAATTTTTACAATTCATTAATATTTAAGATATTTGCGCATTGTTTTAAAAATATAGAATGAAAAAAATCTTTGTACTATCATTCATATCAGTTGGATATTTCTTACAGGCGCAAAATCTAGGTAACTCACCTTATGCAACGTATGGAATTGGAGATGTAAAATATGATAATACGATTGAAACTTCCTCAATGGGAGGTATATCAACAGCTTATGTCAGTGATTTCACCAGTAGCTTCAACTTTGCAAACCCTGCGAATAACGCTAACTTCGAACTTACAAGTATTAAACTTGAAGCAACTAACGAAAACAATTATTTCAAAACTGATTACAACAGTACAAAGTCTAACAAACATTCTACGTATCTGTCCAATATCTCTTTAGCATTTCCTTTGTCTTCAAAGGTAAAAATGGGATTATCTTATCAGCCATACAGCTCGAAAAGCTATGATATTCTTTATACACAAACTAAAACCAAGACTTTATCTGATGGGACTATTGTAAATGATGCTATTTATGCAAACCATTTCAAAGGTAGCGGTACATTAAATACAGCCCAGATTGCTTTGGCTTATAAAGTAGCTCAGGAATTCTCATTAGGTTTAAGAGCCAATTACTATTTCGGAAATCTTTCTGATTTAGATGAATTCTCTGCATCCAATGCTGAACTATATAATGGATATGAAACGACTACCAATGTGAAAAACTTTAACTTCACTTTAGGAGCAAATTATCAGCATCTTAATACAAGTACAGATAAGAAGTTAACTATTGGAGCCACTGCAACTTTCGGAAATACCAGCAATATGACGACCACTTATAAAAACAGTACTTATTTTTATACAGATGCGTCGATGGAAACCAAAAGCTACGAAACCATTATTGAACAAAAACAATCAAGTGCTAAAAACCTTCTACCTTTACAGGCTTCTTTAGGAGTAGGATATGGAAGCGAAAACCAATGGTTTGCATCTGCTCAGGTAGATTACAAAAAAGGGGAACAAACTTTATATTTTGGTCAGACAAAACAATTCCAGGATTCTTACAGGGTTTCTGTAGGAGGTTGGTATTTGCCTAATTATAATAACTTCAGAAATTATTTCTCAAGAGTTGTTTACAGATATGGAGCATTCTATGAGAAAGGAAACCTTTCTATAAACGGACAGGGCGAACTTGATCCTAATGGAAGCAGTATTAATAAATTCGGTATTTCCGGCGGTGTATTACTCCCATTCAAAAACAGCAGTATTACAAGAATGAGTGGCCTTGAAGTAGGAGTAGAATTAGGAAAAAGAGGAACATTAAAAAACAACTTGATCAATCAGAATTATATCAATTTCAAGATAGGATTCAATTTTGCGGATAAATGGTTTAGAAAATCATTGTACAACTAAAAAATGAATTTGAATTCAAAAATAAAATTTAAAAATATAGCATATCTTCTTAGTTGTGCTATATTTTTTATTATGACTTCCTGTGAAGAAGATCTCACAAAAGGAAATGGTAATAACAATAAAAACTTTCCATCACAAATTATCAATAACGCTCATATCATCCAGAGAGATTCAGGAATGGTTACTTTGAAAGCAACTGCACCTATCATTGAAAAATATGAACTGATAGATAGTCCTTATATCGTAGCTAAAAGAGGAATCAATATCGAATTTTTCGACAAAAAGAAACCTAAAACTCCGGGGAAGATCACAGCAAAATATGCCCGTATTTTTGAATATAAAAAGTTCTACGAAGCCAAGGGCAATGTAAGGATTACTACCAATGAAGGCCAGAGATTTGCCATGCAAAGCATTTACTGGGATCAGAAGAGAAACAGAATTTATACACATGACACCGTTTTTGTAACGATGGAAGACGGCTCTACTTTAGTCGGAGCTAAAGGAATGACCGCTAAAGATGATTTCTCAGAATATACTTTCTTTAATAGTTCCGGAGATATCAATTCTAAAAAACTTTCCGAAAATCAAAAATAACCCTCTATCATGATTTTTCAAGCTATCGGATTAATGTCGGGAACAAGCCTGGATGGTTTGGATATTTGTTTTGCAAAGTTTGAAAAACATAATTCATGGGATTTTGACATCATAAAAGCTGAAACAATACCTTATCCAAAAGCATTAGAAAGTCAGCTTAAAAACTCGATCTATCTTTCACCTGAAGAACTGCTGAAACTGAATTCGGAATATGGCTTTTATTTAGGAAAAACCGTAAAAAAATTTATTGAAAAACATCAGCTTAAACAAATAGACTTAATTGCATCACACGGTCATACTGTTTTTCACCAGCCTCAAAAGAAATTTACTCTGCAAATTGGAGATGGAAGAGCTATTAAAATAGAGACTGGATTACCCGTAATCTATGATTTTAGAAGTCAGGACGTTTTGCTGAAAGGAAATGGAGCTCCCCTGGTTCCGATTGGTGACGAACTTTTATTTTCACAATACGACGCCTGCCTTAATCTTGGCGGTTTTTCCAATATTTCTTTAAAAATAAATAATAAAAGAGTTGCTTTTGATATTGCTCCGGTTAATATTGTCCTAAATAAAGTTGCGCAAGAATTTAACAAGGATTTTGACGAAAATGGAGATCTTGCCAGAGCAGGTACAATCAATAAAGATTTATTATCTCAGCTCAATTCATTAGAATTTTATAAAAAGGCTCATCCAAAATCTCTAGGAATTGAATGGTGCCATGAAAATATTTTTCC
This sequence comes from Candidatus Chryseobacterium colombiense, assembly GCA_029203185.1. Taxonomy (NCBI): domain Bacteria; kingdom Pseudomonadati; phylum Bacteroidota; class Flavobacteriia; order Flavobacteriales; family Weeksellaceae; genus Chryseobacterium; species Candidatus Chryseobacterium colombiense. The sequence goes on from CP119310.1 coordinate 1,790,945, forward strand.
ATTATTCAGAGATGTTGAAGCTATTGATGTTCTTGCTACTTTTACAGAACACGCAGCCCAACAAATTTCCAGAGTTTTGAATGAGAATCAATTAAAGAATGTCCTATGTACCGGAGGCGGGACCTTCAATCGATATCTGATTGAAAGAATCAGAGATAAAACCCGTACTGAAATAATTATTCCTACAAAAGAGCTGACAGAATATAAAGAAGCATTAATCTTTGCTTTTATGGGCGTTTTAAGACTTAATGATGAAATCAATATCCTTTCCTCTGCAACAGGCAGTTCTAACGATCACAGCTCCGGAATTTTTGCATAAAAAACCTTCATTTCTGAAGGTTTTCTATTTTTATTTATAAGCTTCGATCTTATCTGTTAAAGTATTGATAAAGTTCTGAAGAGGTTTTTCCACCATCATTTTAATAAACGGATTGAATTTTCCTTCAAACAGCATCTGCACTTCAGTCTGATTTTCGCTAATAGGATTTATAGTTGCTGTTAATGCAAAATCTAAGCTGGAGCTTGCAGATTTTAAAACTGCTTTTTGGTCAGTAACTTCATCAATTTTCAAAGCAATTTCCGGCATCCCTTGTAATCCGAATTTAAATCCGTCTTCTCTTGTTTCAAACTTTTGAAGACCATCCGGCATAAAATCTTTATAATTTTCCGGAGATTTTAGGAGTTCTACCAACTCTTTAGATGATTTATTGACAATAATCTTTCGTCCTTCTAAATTCATTTTTTATTTTTGTATTTAAATTCTTAATTATTACAAATGTATAAAGTTTTTGTGAACGAAAAAAAATTATTGCTATCCAAGCAACCTGAAAATCTAGAAAAAGTGCTTGATTATGAAAACGTCACATCGTTGGAGATCGCACTTGATCTTCTTGAAAATACATCTGTAAAAGAATTGAATGTTTTTGGAGAAAATATAGATAAAATCTGGACTGAATTTCAGAATCTTTTCAGAATCATTGAAGCTGCAGGAGGTATTGTGAATGATACTGATGGCAAGATTCTGTTTATCAAAAGACTTGGAAAGTGGGATCTTCCAAAAGGTAAAATGGAAAAAGGAGAATCCCGTGAGGAATCTGCCGTACGTGAAATTGAAGAAGAAACCGGTCTTAAGGGTGTAGAATTGGTGCGGTTTATTAATACGACTTACCATATTTATATTGAAAGAAACGGGGATAAAGTATTGAAGTGTACGCATTGGTTTGAAATGAATTTCAAAGGAGAGGATACCTCAAAACCTCAGATAGAAGAAGGAATTACCGAAGTGGCCTGGAAAAACACTTCCCAGATTGAAGAGGAAGTTTTCCCCAGTACTTTTAAAAATATTAAGTTAATTATAAAAGAGTTTGGGAGCACAAAAGCTTAACAAGAAACTCTTTATTATAAAAAGTTCACATAAGAAATTTATGTGAACTTTTTTATATCAGGAGTTTATCTTAAATAAAATCTATAGATTTTTCCAGTGCAATACCTCTTGAACCTTTTAATAGGATATTTTCGGATTGGATTTTATGCAGCTTTAAATATTCAATCAATTCTAAAGTATTTTCGAAAGAACCCATAGACGAATTAATCTGCCTGAAGTTTTTTCCTACCGTAATAATTTCATTAAACCCTAATTTCTGAGCCAAATCAAGAATATTCTGATGTTCTTTCTCACTCTCCTCTCCCAGCTCCAGCATATCGCCAATAATAATTGTTTTTGTACCTTCAAAAGTAATGAAGTTCTGCAGTGAAGCCATCATTGAACTTGGATTGGCATTATAGGTATCCAGCACCAACGTTCTGCCGTCTTTTTTAACGATCTGAGAACGCATATTCGTGGGTGTATAGTTTTCTATTGCTTGTCTAATTTGAGGAAAACTAATACCAAAATGAAGACCTAAACTTGCTGCAGCACAAAGGTTGGTAAAATTATATTCTCCTGTAAGCTTTGAAACTGCTTTTTCACTGTTGTAGATTAAACCTACAAAATGTTCTTCAGAAAATAATGTAAACGCATAATCTGAACTATCTTTTCCAAAAGTAATTTTAGGTGAATAGTTCTCTGTTTTTTCTACCTGAATAGGATCATTTTCATTAACAACAATGGTTTGCTGATGATTTTTAAGATAATCATACAATTCAGACTTCCCTTTAATCACCCCTTCAAAACCTCCGAAGCCTTCCAGATGCGCTTTCCCAAAATTGGTAATATACCCGAAATTAGGTTGTGAAATTGAACATAGAAGCTCGATTTCCTTTTGATGATTGGCTCCCATTTCGATTACTGCCATTTCATGTTCAGGTTTAATCGAGAGAATAGTCAGCGGAACGCCAATATGATTATTTAAATTCCCAAGAGTATACTGAACATTGAATTTCTCTGAAAGAACTGCATGAATGATTTCTTTGGTTGTTGTTTTGCCATTACTTCCTGTAAGACCTATAATCGGGATCTGTAATTGATTTCTATGATAGATTGCCAGTTCCTGCAAAAACTCTAATGTTGATGGAACATAAAAAATATTTCGGTCTTTATTTTCAAAATCCTTTTGTTCTACAATAACTGCCAAAGCTCCTTCATCAATAGCTTTTTCTGCAATAGTTGCTGCATTGAAATTTTCTCCTGAAAAAGCAAAGAAAATATCATTCTTTCCTATTTTTCTGCTGTCAATAATTGCTTTTTCAGATCTTAAAAATAAAGGATAAAATTGTTCTACATTCATACATCAAAAATAAAAAAACCTTCCAAAATTTTGGAAGGTTTTTGAAAATTATTTTGATAAATATTATCTTCTAGTTCTATTCTTATCATTAGTTCTAGCATCTTGAGCTACACGGAACCCGATCCAGCCATAAGCTGTATTTTGGTTCTTATATCTTCTTTGACCTGGATCTAACCAATAAGCAGTATCTTGCCAAGAACCTCCTTTTACTACTCTTACATCGTTAGAGATAGCAGATGTTCTATCTTTAGTATCTTTCTGCATGATTACTTTACCATTGGCATCTACAATAAATCTCTTTTTAGGAGAATTGTACATATCAAAAGTAGTAGCAGAATCAGCTGCATTTCTATAATCTAGAGAAGACTGTCTATCACCATCTCTGTAATTTCTATAGTCTGCAATAGTTTTTCTTTCAAATTGACCTGGTAAATTTCTGTAAACTAATCTACCATCAGCCAATGTATCATATTTAATATTACTTTCATCAACCATTTTGTAAGTACCGTCTCCGTTTCTTACAATTGCCTGAGGCATATTTCCTCTGTAATAGTTGAAATCACTGTAATCTTCATCAATAATAGGTCTGTAAACATCTGCCGTCCATTCTGAAACGTTTCCGTACATACCGTAGATACCTAAATTGTTAGATGGATACTTTCTTACGTCAGCTGTTAAAGCAGAACCGTCATTTTTCCATCCAGCAGGTCCTGAGTAGTCACCTTTACCCTGTTTGAAGTTTTCAAGCAACATTCCTTTTTCTCTACCTTTAGTACCTCTTAAAGATTCAATTCCTGGAGCTTTACCTTGGTAGTTGTTATATTCTCTATTCTTCTCCATTCCCAAAGCTGCATATTCCCATTCAACTTCAGTAGGAAGTCTGAATTTTTGAACCATTGCAGAACCAGGAGAAGCGTTTGCAGCAAGAAGTCTTTGGTTGGTAGTTTTCATACCAGATTTCTGCTGTTTTCTTTGCTGGTTGATATATCCTTGCATTTCAGGATCATTCGATTTGAATTTATCCATATTGAAAGCAGTACCACCTTGGTTATTAGATTCGTTGATATACAAATCTTTTGCGATGATACCAGCATTCATTAATGCTTTTTCATTTGCTCTATCTGTTAACCATTCACAATATCTGTTTGCTTGCGTCCAAGAAACCCCTACCACTGGATAGTAGTCATATTCCGGAGAACGGAAATAGGTTTCATTGAAATCATTTCTAGATAGTTTGTTATCCCATAACAAAGTATCTGGCAAAGCACCATTGTAAATTTCTTTGAAACTTGGATCACTTGGAGGAAATACATACTTCAACCATGTAAGGTATTCGCGGTATTCGTAATTAGTAATTTCGGTTTCTCCGATATAGAATGAACTCACCTGCATTCTACGAGGTGTGTTATTCCAATCATGCATAACATCATCTTTCACTAATCCCATTGTAAAAGTTCCACCTTCTACATATACCATTCCCGGCCACCCTTTCTGCTGTTGTTGCTTTCCTGCAAAAAACCAACCCTGTTTTTCGTTTGGTTTCCAACCTGTCTTGCTGACAAATTTTTTAGTACCACCTCCTTTGCTGGTACCTGACCCTCCACAACTGGTTAATGCAAGTGTAGAACTTAATGCTATTAATGAAAACAACTTTAGTTTTTTCATAGTCGATTTAAATATTTTCAAAGTACAAAGAAAAAATAAATTATTCAATAAATCAAGTAAAGATTTGATTTTTTTGAAAAACGATAACAAATTAATTTTATTGTATCACAATTTAATTATAAAATTTTCATTTATTTTGTAATTCAGAAATTTCAATAATAAATATGAAACAAAAAGTATCGATTTTATTCCTATTCGCTTTTGTATCATCATTTTGGGCTCAAAGAACAACCATTGAATGGAACGGCTCTAAAATCCAAGATTTTGGTGAAACAAAACTGAATGTCCCAAATTTCAAAAATGAGGGGTTTTCATTTGGCCAAAATAATATTTTTATATCAACTAAACAAAAAATAGGGGAAAGAGATTTAAAAGTTTCAAATCTAAACTGGGAAGCTGTCTCATATAAGGAATTGTATGAGATTAAGAAGGATTTCCTCCCTAATCGCGATATTGCCGATATCAGTTATTATTATTTTGAAGGAGAAAGATATGCAAGTATTTCCGTTGCTTTATTTAAAAACGAAAAGGGGAAAATACTAAGGCTTTCTTCATTCGACGTTAACGAAACTACCGTTAATACAAAAAATATCGCTGCTAAAGTAGGAACTACTACCAATCCTCTTTCTACCGGAACCTTTTATAAGATAAAAGTAGACAAGTCGGGTATTTTTAAAATTACTACTCAATTTTTAAAAGATAACGGAATCAATCCGGGTTCTATAAATCCTAAGAACTTTAGAATTTATGGAAACGGAGGGATTATGCTTCCTGAACATAATCAGGATGTGAGATACAGTGCTCTTCAGGAAAACGCCATACAGGTAGTAGGAGAAGATGATGGCGTTTGGAATGATAACGATTATGCCATTTTCTATGCGCAGGGAACTAATGGATACAATCTCTATGATAAATCCAACGGAAACGGCTTTAAGAGATACGAAACAAGAAATAATGTAAGTAATAACTTAAAAAACATTTACGAAGATTATTCTTATTATTTTATCAACTTTGATAAAGGAGCAGGAAAAAGAGTACAGTCAGCGGATATCAACCTTCCTTCTACCCCTCTGATTACAAGATACGATAGTTATCAAGTGGTTAATAATGATCAAAAAAACCTACTAAAAATAGGTAGAATCTGGGTAGAAGATTCTCCTTTCACTACTGATAAAACTGTAACATTTACTACAAACTCACCCATACAAGGTGGAGATGTAATAAGATATAAAGCACAAGTAATTGGATTTAAGTCTCAGCAGAATTCAGTTGAATTTAATATCAACAACCAAAACTTCGTAACACGTACTGTTCCTCCAAACGATCCAAACTTCGTGTATGATTATCTTCCACTGAAATATGAAGGAACCTTAAGTAATTTACAAGGAAATCAAATTACCCTTACTTGCAAACCTAATATAAGTACCAATCCTAATGGAGTATTTTATTTTGATTATTTGGAAGTTCAATATAAAGAAAACTTAAGTTTCAACGGTTCACAAATGAACTTTAGAGACTTTTCTCTTGTAAGTGGCAGCAATACTTCTTATGGTTTCAGTATTAATAATGCTTCAAATATAGAACAGGTTTGGGACGTTACAGATATTACAAATGCCACAAGAAGAGTAAATAAAGCGACAGGGAATGCTATTTTTAATTTTGGATACGTTGCTTCCGACCCGAATTTTAATAACGAGTTCGTAGCGTTCAGAAATGATGCGGCTTATTCTCCTCAGTTTGTAGAAAGAATAGGAAATCAAAATCTTTCAGCATTACAAAATGTGGATTATCTGATCCTCACTATTCCTGAGATGATGGGACAAGCCCAAAGATTAGCGAATTACCACCAGACAAAAAATAGTTTTAATGTACAAATCGTAGATATTAATAAAGTATACAATGAATTTGGCAGTGGAAGCAGGGATCTTACAGCTATCAGAGATTTTGTTACTAAACTTAACACTCCATCAGGAAGTTTAAAATATGTTTTTTTATTAGGAGATGCTTCTTATGATTATAAGAACCGAATTTCCAACAACACAAATGTTGTTCCAAGTTATGAGAGTGAAGAATCTCAGGATTTCGTAAGCTCCTTTGTAACGGATGATTATATTGTAATGACGAGTCCACAACCTCCAACAAATTTATTCTTGTATAATACCTTGCCAGACCTTCCGGTAGGTAGAATTCCTGCTGCAAATGTTACCGAAGCTACTAATATGATGGATAAAACGCTTGCCTATTACAATTCTTTATCCGGCCAGTCAACTCCTTTTGGAGAATGGAAAATGAAGCTTGATTTTGTAGTAGATGATGATAATGACGGTGGTGTTCCTTTCCATACTGTAATGAATAATACCTTAGTAAATACATTTGAAACAGGAACTCTTCTTAAAGAATACAATGTAAGAAAGTTATATTTAGATGCATTCCAGGCTCAAAGTACTGCAGGTGGACAACGTTACCCTCAAGTAAATCAAGCCATCTCCAATGATATAGGAAATAGTCTCTATCTATTTTATTTTGGCCATGGAGGAATCAATGGTTGGGCACAGGAAAGAGTATTGACTTCTGATGAGGTACAAAATGCCAATAATTTCTCTAGTGTTTACAGCAGATTTCCGTTCGTTTCCACTATTACTTGTGAGTTTACACTTTGGGATGAACCAAGTACTTTTTCTGTGGGGGAACAATTTATAAAATTGAAACAAGGAGGTACCGCAGGTATGATTACCTCAAGTCGTGCTGTAGGGGTAGATTATGGAATACAGTTCACCAATCTTTATACTCAGCAAATGTTTAAGCTTACCAACGATGATTTTATCACTATTGGAAATGCTCATTTAAATGCAAAAAAACTAAAACCGGGAGACTCGAACCACTTAAAAGTAAACTTCTTGGGAGATCCGGCTATGAAATTAAGCAGACCTCAAAGATTATTGGTAATAGATAATATAGAAACTCCTGTTCCGGGATTGATAAGAGGTCTTGATTTCGTAAAAATAAAAGGACATATCAATAATCCTAATGGAACAACCAATACTACTTTTAACGGAAGAGTTGTTATTAATATTTTTGATAAAAGACTTAATAAATCTACTTTAAATAATGATGGAAATCTAACCCCTATACTAAACTATACTGAAGAAGGAAGTGCTATCGTAAAAGCTTCAGGAACGGCTGTAAATGGAGTATTCACTATTGAATTCTACGTTCCGAAAGACATTAACTATGCAGTTGGACAAGGAAGACTATTAGGATATGCAGACAATAAGGCAACAGATGTATTTAATAATCAGGCAGTACAGGTAGGAGATATTAATCCTAACGGAATCAATGACAACGAACCACCAAAAGTAAAATTATACATGAACAACACCAATTTTGCAGATGGTGGTATTACAAACCAAAGCCCTATGCTGCTTGCTTGTGTTACTGATGATACAGGAATAAATTCTACAGGATCTGGTATTGGTCATGATATTACCGTATATTTAGACGGTCAAATTATTAATACCGTTGTCTTGAATGATTTTTACTCTTCAGGAGAAGGAAATGGATGTTTAAATCCTAGTTTGGCAGATTATCAAAAAGGAAATGTGACGTATCCTTTCCGAAATCTAGCAATAGGACAACATCAATTAACATTTAAAGTTTGGGATATAAACAATAATTCGACAACTGCTACGTTAAATTTTGAGGTTAAGGATGAAGCCGATCAGCATTTAATTATTAACAGACCATTAAACTGGCCGAACCCATTTACTAATAAGACATATATTCAATTTGAACATAATTGTGATGATATTTTAGATGTGCATGTTCAAATTTATACGATTACAGGAAAATTAGTAAGAACTTTGTCTCAAGCAGTTGTTGCAGAACCCTTCTTACAAGGCTTTAGAACACCTCGCCAGGCAATAGAATGGGACGGAAAAGACGATTTTGGTGATACAGTAGCAAAAGGTACGTATATTTTTAAGATATTTGCAAAAAGTCAAAATCAAGAAAAATGTAAAGGAAGTGCTACAGCTGTAGAAAAAATGGTACTTTTGAAATAATTTTAAAATAACAAAAACAATAATATTAATAAAAAACTGATAATATATTAAAAGACAACATATGAATTTAACTACTAAACTGCTATTAGGAATTGGTTTAAGTGCTGGTTTTTTAGGCTATTCACAAGACCTGAGTAAGGTGAATCCTGTATTAACCGGAGCTCCTTTTCTAAGAATTGCACCAGACGCCAGAGCCGGAGGTATGGGAGATCAAGGGGTTGCTACCTCTCCTGATGCATTTTCTCAATTTTGGAATGCCGCAAAATATCCTTTTAGCAGAACGAGTTCTTCCGTAGGTATAAACTATACACCATATATGGGAAAACTTACTAATGATGTTTTCCTTCTTTATGCAGCTTTTCATAAATTTTTAGGACAAGAAGAAAGATCTACCATCTCTGCGAGTATTTACTACTTCAACATGGGAGAAGTTAATCTTACCTCTTTCGTAGATAATCAGGTACAGTCTAACGGGGTTTCAAAACCGAACGAATTCTCTATTGATGTTGCTTATGCTCTAAAACTTTCTGACTCTTTCTCAGGAGCTGTTACCGGTAGATTTATCCGTTCAGACTTAGCCGGAGGATTCAATACTGATACAACATTGAAACCTGCTAACTCTTTTGCGGTTGATGTTTCTGCATATTATACCTCTCCTAAGTTTTCCAGCTTTGGAGGTATGGATGGGAAATTAAATGCTGGTTTCGCATTGCAGAATCTTGGTCCAAAATTAGACTATACAGGAAATGAAGAATCAAGATCTTATCTTCCAACAATGGCAAGACTAGGAGTTGGTTACGATATGTATCTTGATGACTTAAATAAAATTGGTCTTAGTGTAGAAGGTTCAAAAATTTTGGTTCCTGGTTCTGAATATGTCGGAATCGATCCCAATACAAGACAGCCTATCTATGCGGTTCCAAACGTAGGAGTAATGTCTGGGATCGGAAAATCATTTAAAAATAAAAACTCTATCATGATGAGTGGAGCATTAGAATATTCTTATGACAATGCTTTTGCTGTGAGAACAGGTTACTTCCATGAAAGTGAAGAACAGGGAGCAAGACAATATGCTACTGCCGGTATTGGATTAAAATACCGTTCTTTCGGACTTGATGTGTCTTACCTGATCAATATGTCTAAAATTAATACGGCTTTAGATAATACGCTTCGTTTCGGTTTAACCTGGAACATTGGAGAGGAAACATCTAATGTAGATTATTAAATAAACATAATATAAAAGCTCAAAAAAGTCTCATTTTTATGAGGCTTTTTTATTTTTCAATAATTATTTTTGTAATATGAACTATTCATCGGAGCTCAAAAAATTCGTCACCAGTCAATACGTGTATTCTGCGATCAGAATTACACTGGCGACGGTTTTACCATGTTTAGTTCTTGCCCATTTCGGAATCTTAAAAGAATACTTCTTATTTCCTCTGGGAACAAGTTTTGTAGCTTTAACGGATCAACCCGGTCCTTTTATCCGTAGAAGAAATGCCTTAGCTTTTGCCATTATCTGCTTTGTTGTTGTTGCCCTCATTGCAAGTTTGGTCATGACCGTTAAGATTCTTGTTTTTGCGGAAATTATTGTTTTCGGAATGTTCTTCTCTTTAATTGGAGTTTACGGACAAAGATTGGCAGCAGTAGGTTCACTTTCCTTGGTTGTACTTGCTATTTTTATTGACGGGCATCTTACCGGAGCCGATATTCTTAAAAGTTTACTGATTTTCGCTTCAGGCTGCATTTGGTTTTTATTAATATTCTTAATTGTAACAACTATTCAGCCTTACAAACTGGCAAGTCAGATGATTGGAGAAAACTATCTTCAGCTTGCCGAGTTCTTAAAAATAAAAGCCAATTACTATCAAAAAAATCCGGATTTTGATAAGCTTTCTATACAGGTTATTGCCAAACAGATTGAAATCAAAAACCTGCAGGAAGATACCCGCGAAACCGTTTTCAAGACAAGAACGATTGTCAACGAATCTACCACAACCAGCCGTTTGCTGATGCTGATGTTCCTGAACTCTATGGATCTTCACGAAAAGCTTATGACTTCTGAAAGTGACTATCAAAAGCTTCAGCAAAGTTTTGATGACAGTATGATCCTGGTAAACATTCATGACTATCTTAATCTTCTTGCTGAAGAGATCACCAATATCGGAATTGCACTTCAGATCGGCACCAGAGCGAAACCTCTGTTTGATCTAGAACTTGAATTAAAGAATTTAAATCATGTTTATTTCGACCTGAGAAACGAGCGAATTTCACCTGATAACTTTGAGAATTTCATGATTCTACGTCAGATACTAATGCGTATCGATGAGATTACTAAAGAAATCAATGAAATCTATAAGGTATTTTCCCAAAATGTAAAACTGGCAAAAAGTCTTTCTACAGGGTTAGATCTTAGAAAATTCATGCCTAATGAAGAGAAACTTAATTTTAAAGTTTTAAGAAATAATATATCATTCTCTTCCTTACATTTCCGCCATGCCCTAAGAATTACCATTGCCTTATTGCTGGGCTATTCTTTTTCTCTGTTTCAGCTTTTAGGAATTGGTCATACGTACTGGATTTTAATTACCATCACGGCTATTTTGAAACCCGCCTACTCCATTACCAAGAAAAGAAATCTTCTCCGGTTGTACGGAACGATTGCGGGGGCTATCATTGCTTATGGAATCCTGCATTATATACATATTAATGAAGTTTTGTTTACGATACTTCTTATAAGCATGGTGATGTGTTTCAGCTTTTTAAAAGGGAGATATTTTTGGGCTGTTTTGTTTATGACGATCTATGTTTTCCTGAGCTTTAATTTTTTAAGTCCCGGAAAAGTAAATATTATTTTCAAAGACAGAATTCTGGATACCATGATTGCAGGAATCATTGCCTCGTTGGTGTCATATGTTGTGCTTCCTGTTTGGGAGCATACACAGAATCTAGAACTGATGAAAAAATCTGCAGAGTCCAATTTTCTTTATTTTCAAAGTGTGATTTCTAAATTTTTAGATGAAGATTTTGATATTGAGGATTATAAAATGAAACGTAAAAACGCAATCATTTCATTAGCCAATCTTTCCGACAGTTTCCAAAGAATGATCTCGGAACCAAAAAATCAGCAGAAAAAACTTGAAGTGGTTCATCAGTTTGTAGCCACATCACATTTGATTACCGCTTATACCGCTTCCCTTTCTCAATACGTAAAAAATGATGAAAAATACCCTGAAATAGATTCGGAAGGATGGGGAAAAAAAATAGAAGCAGAACTTCAGCAGGTTTCCAAACTTCTGAATGGAGATAAAATCAGCGAATCTTTAAAAATGAGAAGCCGTATCGAGCCTGAAGATTCATCTTTTGACGATTTAATCTTAAAAAGAAAAACCGAGCTTGCCGAACATGAAGCCAGAAATTACAGAGATCCCAGCAAAATTTCGCATTTAACTGAGTTAAAAAATGTTCATGATATTCTGGAGCTTATTTATGATGTGGCGAAAGAACAACGAAAAGTGATTGAAAAGTACAGAAATGAATCGGAAAGCGCAGCAGCTTCTGAACCTATTCCTCAACAATCGTAAAGCAATAATCATCAAAAAACTCTACCCTGGCTTTTAGTTCATCAGAAATATGATCATCATGTACTCTGCATTTGATGTGATGAAGATGCTTTAATTCGAAGGGTCTTACTTCATAATGTTTTTTCAAAGACCAGTGTTTGGAATGGTGAATTTTATACATACTTTCCTTCACACTCCAGATAATGGTATAAAAAGTAACTTCATTATCGAAAGGAATAAAGCCACGTTCGTTTTCAAAAGTAAATTTGTCGATAACCCTTAAAATCTTAGGATTAAATTTTTCAAGATCAATCCCGATTTTATTTTTTGAAATAGCAATAGCAGCAAAGGGAAAAGAATGGGTAATGGAAATTTCAGCATCTTTAGGCGAAAGAAAAGGCTCCCTGTCTTTATATAAAATTTTAGAATGCGGTTTCAGACCTTTCAACAGTTTTCTTACCATTAATACTTCCAATAGTTTTTTCGGATGATAATCCTTTACTTTTTCAGCATTTTCAGGCTCTAAAAGTTTATCCGGATTCAATTCTTCGTTTTCATCATATTTCCAAACTAGAATTGTGGCGGTGTCATCAGAAAAATCACGATAGAGAGGCATTCTTTTTTTTCCGATAAAAATAATGAAAAGAAATCATATAAAAATTGAAGGTTAAAAAAGGGATAAACAAGGCTATTTAAAAATCATGTTAGGATTATTGAAAACTTAAATAACTTCCTTGATTCAGCATTCAGCCCTATTTATTTTCAATATTTTTTTATCTCCAAAACAAGGTGTTTTTATATCTAGATTATATGTTGTAATTTTGCAATTCGTTATAAACAGAATTAAAAATTATTCATCAGATATGAGTACTACAACACAATACATTCCTTACAAAGTAAAGGATATTTCCCTAGCGGAGTGGGGAAGAAAAGAAATTACCCTTGCAGAAGCTGAAATGCCTGGTTTGATGGCAATCCGTGAAGAATACGGACCATCTCAGCCATTAAAAGGTGCTAGAATTGCAGGATGTCTTCACATGACTATTCAGACTGCAGTTTTGATCGAAACTTTGGTTGCTCTTGGAGCAGAAGTTACTTGGTCTTCTTGTAATATATTCTCTACTCAGGATCACGCTGCTGCTGCTATTGCTGCTGCAGGAATCCCGGTTTATGCTTGGAAGGGTCTTAATGAAGAAGAATTCGACTGGTGTATTGAGCAAACTTTATTCTTTGGTGAAGACAGAAAGCCATTGAATATGATTTTGGATGATGGTGGAGATTTAACCAATATGGTTTTTGATAAATATCCTGAATTCACAAAAGACATCAAAGGTCTTTCTGAAGAAACAACAACCGGAGTTCACAGATTGTATGAGAGAATGAAGAACGGAACTTTGGTAATGCCTGCAATCAACGTAAATGATTCTGTAACTAAATCTAAATTCGACAACAAATACGGATGTAAAGAATCAGCAGTAGATGCTGTAAGAAGAGCTACGGATGTAATGTTGGCTGGAAAAAGAGTGGTAGTTTGCGGATACGGAGACGTAGGTAAAGGTACTGCTGCTTCTTTCAGAGGAGCCGGTTCTATCGTTACGGTAACTGAAATCGATCCAATCTGTGCGCTTCAAGCTGCAATGGACGGTTATGAAGTAAAAAAATTAGATACTGTTGTTGATAACGCAGATATCGTAATCACCACTACAGGTAACTTTAACATCGTAAGAAAAGAACATTTCTTAAAATTAAAAGATAAAGCAATCGTTTGTAACATCGGTCACTTCGATAACGAAATCGATATGGCTTGGTTAAACAAAAACTATGGTCACACAAAATCTGAAGTTAAGCCACAGGTTGATCTTTATACCATTGAAGGTAAAGAAGTAATTATTCTTGCTGAAGGTAGATTGGTAAACTTAGGTTGTGCTACAGGTCACCCATCTTTCGTAATGTCAAACTCTTTCTCAAACCAGACTTTGGCTCAGATCGAACTTTGGAACAATTCTGCAGCTTACAAAAATGAAGTATATATGCTACCAAAACATTTAGATGAAAAAGTAGCTGCTCTTCACCTTAAAAAATTAAGCGTTGAGCTGGAAACCCTTTCTCCTGAGCAAGCTGATTATATCGGTGTAGATGTGAAAGGTCCATTCAAACCTGAATATTACAGATACTAATAAATTTAGTAGTATTATAGATAAAAGGACTCTTCAAAAATTTGAAGAGTCTTTTATTTTTGAGGAAATATTTATTAAAAAATAATATATTTGGCCTCACTATACAAAAAAATATAATTAATGAAAAAACAAGGAGTATCGAATGCATTTGTTGCGGCATCCTGGATTGCTTTAGGAGCAGGAATGATTGGCTTTATTGTAGGTTTGGCAAGAGCAGAAATGCAGCTTAATGAAAAAGGCTATTATTTTACCATCTTATTATACGGTTTATTCGCCGTAGTTTCTTTACAGAAAGCTGTTCGTGACAGATTGGAAAATATCAAAGTAACTGATATTTATTATGGCATCTGCTGGTTTGCAACCTTATCATCTATTGTTTTATTAGCGATAGGATTATGGAATGCCACCATTCTGCCAAGCGAAAAAGGATTCTATGGATTTGCCTTTTTACTGGCTTTATTCGGAGCCATTGCGGTTCAGAAAAACACAAGGGACAATATGATACAGGAATAACATAAAAAACTCTCCAAATTGGAGAGTTTTTTATTATTTATCATAATGATTAGGATGATGAGCTTTAATATCATCTACCGTTCCCAATACTTTATCCTTTAAAGAATCCTGATATTTCTGAAGGTTTTCTGCAATCTTTTCATCTCCTGTTCCCAGAATTTTTACTGCTAAAATTCCGGCATTCAAAGCACCGTTCAAAGCAACCGTTGCTACCGGAATTCCTCCCGGCATTTGCAGAATCGATAAAACAGAATCCCATCCGTCAATAGAATTGCTAGACAAAATAGGAACCCCGATTACAGGCAAAGTTGTACAGCTTGCTACCATTCCCGGTAAATGTGCTGCTCCTCCTGCTCCCGCAATAATTACCTTCAACCCTCTTTCTTTTGCCGTTTTTGCGTATTCAAACATTCTTTCCGGTGTTCTGTGAGCCGAAACTACTGTTAATTCATATGGAATATCTAAAGACTTCAAAAAATTTGCTGCTTGTTCCATAATTGGTAAGTCACTCTGACTCCCCATAATAATTCCTACCATCTTCAATTTATTAGATGTTCAAAGATAAAGAATTAATAAGTCTGAATACAAAAACCAAAAAGTAAAATTCAAATTCTGTTCCCTAAAAAACATCATTAACTGTACCCATTAAATTGCTTCTAAAAAAAATATCTTTACGTGTTACATTGCTATCACAAATTGAAAGATTATAAACTCCTTTTAGCCGTTATTACCGTTGCCGTTGTCTGGGGAACAACATTTCTGGCAATCCGTGTCGCTGTAGAAACCATTCCGGCTTGGTTTGTTGCAGGTATCCGTCAGTTTCTAGCTGCCATCATTATGTTTCTGATATTAATTTATAAAAAACAATTCCGATGGATTGGCTGGAAAAGCTTAAAACTTCAGATTATTTTCTCAATCCTCATGTTAGTTATAGCGAACGGAATGACTACCGTAGCTGAAGAAACAGTTTCCAGCAGTTTAGCTTCATTAATTAATGCTGCCTCTCCTATTCTGGTGTTTTTAGGAAGTGTGGCCATCGGTCTGCAAAGATTTAGTTATAGGGCATTAACAGGCGTATTATTATGTTTCAGCGGAATCCTCTTTATCTTTTGGGACGGGCTGAAAGATTTGGCAAACCCTGACTATAAAATGGGGATTATCTTTCTTTTCTGTGCGATTTCAGGATGGGCTTCAGGAACTATTTTCACAAAAAAGCTGAATATCCAGAGCGGTAATATTTCCTTAAATTTATTTTATCAATTCTTATTCGCGGGGATTGTCCAAATTATTTTTGCTTTCATTTTTTCAGATAACTACAATTTTGAAAACTGGTCATTAAAAAGTATTTCTGCTATGCTTTATCTTGCTGTTTTCGGATCTGTAACAGCATTTTTCGCTTTTCATTATGCCTTGACAAAAATTTCGCCTGTTCAGGTTTCTATCATGGCGTATGTAAATACAATCATTGCAATCTTTTTAGGCTGGTTGATTTTAGATGAGAATATTTCTGCTAAATTTATCGTGGCTGCGATTTTGATTATCTTAGGTGTGTTTATTATTAATTATAAACCGGAGATGTTTAAAAAACAGAAGATTGAATAGAACCCGTTATATTTGTAGCCAAATTAATTATACAAACTATGAAAAAAATTATTTCAATATTTCTAATTTTTACCTCATTATTTATTTTTGGACAAGATGTAAAATTTACAGATGCAGAAATTCAACAAAAGCTAGATTCTATAAAGGCAGAAGGTAATTTATTATTTTCCTTAGAAAATGCATCATGGCATTCTACCGACCTTGCACAAGAGAATAAAAAAATCAAAGGGGAACTTGGTAGTTATCTTACTTACAAAACCAATGATACGATTAAAACTGTTTTTCTTAAAAAAGATCAAAAATTAATTATTGCAGAATATTCTTTCAAAAATGATTCAAAAAAACCAGTAAAAGAAAATTTTGTACAAAGAAGTCTAAATCCATTAGAAACATCATTAAACAATGTACGTTCAAAATTAATTTCTCAATTGCCCGATCCTAAATATGAGGTGGAAATTCCTGGAGGTTTTAATCTAAATATAATTACAATTCCTTTTAACGAAAACTATAAAAATTACATCATTACGGGAGCATCTCAAAACAATATTATTCCTTTTGGAAATGATTATCTATTTATTACAGATAAAGAAGGCAATATTACCTCAAATAAAAAATTTCATTCAAGACTGATTGCTACAATGACAGCAATGCAAGAAGGAAGTGTAATAACACAATCTACACACAGTCACTTAAGAACCAATCCGTTCATTTCCGCAACAGATATTTGTACTTTTAAATTATATGCCCCATTCACAAAAATGGAAGAATTTTCTGTTTATTCACCAGCTTTGGGTAGCTATATGAAGTATAATTATAAAAAAGATACAATAAGTAAATCTAAAGATCTTAAATGATGAAAAAAGCATTTATAATTTTCACTTCAATCTTATGTTTACTTATTATTTCAATCGCAATCTACTGGAATTTACCCATTAAAATCACCAGAAAATCCGACATAGAAGCTGGAAATAAAATAATAAAAAGCATCGAAGCTTATCAGAAATTAAACGGTAAACTTCCTGAAAATAATGATTGGAAGACATTAAAAAGATTAGGTTTTAATTTTGAGGATTCTGTATCTTATCTTAGTTATGCAACAGATAATAACGGTAATTTTGAAGTGGCTTACCTAGAAGGTTTTGATGGACCTTATTTATTGTGGAATTCCACAGAACGAAAATGGTCGATTAATCAACTAAAAATCTATAAATAAAAAAGACTGCCGAATAGCAGTCTTTTTCAATATCATGAATTAGATTATTCCGCAATCACTCTCACCATTCCTTTCACCATCACCAATTTTTCCATCAATTCTTCTCTGGAATCTGCTAAAACATTAATATGCCCCATTTTTCTTCCCGGCTTGGTTTCCGTTTTTCCGTATAGATGGACATAAGTTTCAGGCAGTCTTAACACGTCTTCCATTCCTTCATAAATCACTTTTCCTGAGAATCCTTCTGCTCCAACTAAATTCAGCATTCCGCTGTAGATAATTGCATCCGTATCTGCCAAAGGTAAATTTTTCACGACTCTGTACATCTGCTCAAACTGGGAGTTTGTATTTCCTTCCTGACTTTGGTGTCCAGAATTATGCAGTCTCGGAGCGGTCTCATTTACCCAGACTTTCCCTTCTTTATCAAGGAACAATTCAATCGCAAAAAGTCCCGGAGAATTGATCGCACTTAAAAATTTTTCGGTAATAGAATTAATTTGCTCTTCAATATCCTCTTCTAAAAAAACCGGGCAAACATTGAAATCCAATAAGTTTAATTTAGGATCAGCAACCATTTCCGTTACAGGGAATGTCTTGGTCTCTCCGTTTTCGTTTCTGGCAACAATTACGGAAAGTTCCTTATCAATATCAACCAGCTTTTCAATGACGGAATCCTGAACCCAAAGGTTTTTCATATCTTCAGCAGTACGAATCACCTGCACGCCTTTTCCGTCGTACCCACCTGTATTCATTTTCTGTACAAAAGGAAGCGGCATTTTAATCTCGTCGGAACTTCCGTCCATCACTTCAAATTCCGGACTTGGAATATCGTGAGCCTCATAAAACTGTTTTTGAAGAATTTTTTGTTGAATGGATTTAATGATGTTAGCATTCGGAACTACTTTTATTCCTTGGTTTTCCAATTCGGCTAAAGCGTCTGCATTCACATGCTCTATTTCGATCGTTACGACGTCTTTATCTTTACCAAAGTTCAGCACCGTTTCATAATCATTGAAACTTCCCTGTGTAAAGTAAGAAATATTATGGCAGGGTGCATCTGAAGCAGGATCTAATGTATAAAATTCATCATCATATTTTAATGCTTCCTGAATCAGCATTCTTCCAAGCTGCCCTCCTCCTAAAATTCCTATTTTCATTTTTTTACTTTTATTTTTTTCTATTAGATTTATTTTTTATTTTAAAACTTACAATTGTCATTCCGACTCAGGAGGAATCTCTTCCTCAGCAGTAGATTCTTCACTTCACTTTTGAACTTCGTTCGTAAACCTGCGGCTTATGTTCAGAATGACATAAAACCTTTATATTTTATTAATATTTAAATATCCTAAACCCATTGGGTTTTCCTGATTTTCTGCATCAGATTTCTCCAATACAATTGAATATTTTTCCTTCATTTTTTGAGGAAGAATATCAGTCACATTAAAAATATCATCAATATCTACCCCGTGTTTATCATCAATATGACTTACCGCTCCTTCAAATCCCATCGTCTCATAAAACTTGGTAGCTTTTGCTTTTTTCACAATGTCCCCCATAGAAGTCCCGACCATCAGATGTTGTTCATGAAATTCTTCAAAAAATCCCCTTTTATATCCTCCAAGATTAATAAAATACAGTTGCTCTTCGGAAATTCTTTCACTTTTTTCTATGATTTTCACCTCGTATCCATCAGCAAATTTTACTTCCTGATAACAGTCCAGGTGAATTTTTCCCTCTGCTTCTTTCCAGAACTCTTTCATATCAGGAATCAGATCTTTTAAATTTTCCGCAATTCCGAAAAATACGTCGTGCTGCTCAATATTTCTGCCTTTAGGTGTCGCTCCAAGAATAATATAGAATAATTTCAGGTCTTTTTCCATACCGCAAAAATACGTTAAATTTATCTTTTTTAAACGTTTGGCAGACTAACGCAATAGTTTTATATTTGTAGCATGTCAGAAATCATTATTCTCTTCCTTGGAGCAATTTCGGCAGGCCTTTTAGGTTCACTGACCGGTTTAGGAGGAGGAGTCATTATTATTCCTCTATTAACGCTGGGTTTCGGCGTTCCTATGCATTATGCTATTGGTGCTTCTTTAATCTCTGTAATCGGAACTTCTTCTGGGGCCGCCGTTGCTTTCGTAAAAGAAGGTTTTACCAATATGAGAATCGGAATGTTCCTGGAGATCGCCACCACAGCCGGAGCAATCATCGGAGCTTTAGTTTCCGGAATGTTAAATCCGAATACCATTGGGATTATTTTCGCCAGTATTCTTCTTCTGACCGTTATTCTTAATTTAAAAGGTAAGCCGGATCACCAGGAACCTGTGATTAAAGGCAGCCTTGAAGATAAATTAAAACTGTACGGAACTTTTCCTGATAAAGGAGTTTTAAAAAGCTATTCCGCAAGAAATACAGTGCCTGGATTTTTAATGATGATGTTTGCCGGTGCTATGTCCGGTCTATTGGGAATTGGATCCGGAGCATTGAAAGTTTTGGCGATGGACAACATGATGAAGCTTCCTTTCAAAGTTTCTACAACAACCAGTAACTTTATGATTGGAGTAACAGCAGTTGCCAGTTCACTGATCTATTTTCAGAGAGGGGAAATCATTCCGGTTATCGTTGCTCCGGTTTTGATTGGTGTTGTCGTTGGAAGTTTTATCGGATCAAAAACTTTAATGGTTTCAAAAACTAAAAAACTGAAAACCTTCTTTGCAATTGTTATTACAATTCTTTCAGTTTATATGATGTATAACGGTATTAGAAGCAATTTCTCATGAGAAAGAATTTTACAGATGCTGACCTTAACCGTTCTGTTGGAAATCTTCTTCGATTGGGCGTTATTTTATCAGTTGCCACTTCACTGATTGGTTTTATCAAGCTTTTCTCAGAGGGCTTTCAAATGCCTAAAAAATACAAACTTCTCGATATGGGAAGTTCTTCCGAAAAGGTATGGGGACAATTTTGGGATTCGCTTTGTAAAGGGCAAGGAATGGCCATCATTCAGTTGGGAATTTTATTGTTAATCTTCACTCCTTTAATGAGAATTATTTTTGCTTTAATAGGCTATATGAAAGAAAAAGACTACGTATATGTAATCATTTCCTCTATTGTTTTAGCGATTATGGCCATCAGCTTCTTTACGGGTTATGCCCACTAATTATTACATTTCGTAAAACTCTAACGGAAGTTGATCCGGATCTTGGGTAAAGAAAAACTCCTTACCTGTAAATTCATCTATTCTTATTTCTTCGCAGTTGAGCCCTTTCTGAATGAGCTCCTGACGTTTCTGACCAACATTTTCAACAGAAAAAGCCAGATGCCTTAATCCACAAGCTTCCGGACGTGAAGGTCTTGCCGGAGGATTGGGAAAGGAAAAAAGCTCAATTATATAATGATCTCCGATAGCCAGATCCAGCTTATAAGATTGTCTTTCTTCACGATATACTTCACGAATGATATTCAGCCCTAAAGTTTCAGTATAAAATTTTTTGGAAACTTCATAGTTTGAGCCAATAATGGCGATATGATGGATTTTCATTATTTAATTTCTTTACAGTTATCTTTTCTTCTTGTATCGATTATATATTGGATTTTCCATTCTTCATTCTGTTTCACCAATTGAAAGCTATTGGCTCCGCAATGGGAAAATTTTCCTTTTAGGTAAAATGAATAGGGCGTAAAAACACTCGCCAGGTTTCCGTCTACATGAATCGCTTCAATGGTAATTCTTTCATCCAGATCATTTTTTCCCACTTTAGAAATTGAAGCTATAAAATCTTTTATTTCTTCGTTTTTCACTCTATCTTTTGTAATCGTCTGAAGAATGGCCGTATCGGAAAAAGCAGAATGCAGTAATTCCGGATCAGCATTTTTCATTCCTAAAAATAAGTTTCGGATTGGCTTTTCGATTTCCTGATTCTGATTTTGCTGACCGAAGTATAAATTCCCAAATAACAGAGCAATAACAGCTATTTTATTCATACCATATATTTGCTAAGTGAATAAATAAAAATAATGAAAATTCCTTTTAAACTCAAATTTAATTGATAAACTTTACATCATAATCCATTTGAAAACTTATAAAAATTAATTACATTTATCCGTTTATAAAAAAATATGTGGATATTCTACCTGAGTCTAACTGTTTTGTTATTGATTTTAACTTTATTACCTAAAATTCAGCATTCTCATTGGGTTTTTCGTGTTCCTGAGTTTGGTAAAATTCAAATCACTTTTCTTATACTTTTTACCATAGGATTAGGATTTACAATTCATTCATCCGAAAAATTCTGGTACTATCAATGCCTTCTTTTTGTGATGTTCATTCATCATAGTGTTACTCTTGTAAAATATACTCCTCTTTATCCTGTTAAAAAATTTTCCCAGAAATATCATTCATCTGAAAAACTGCATTTTATCTCGGCAAATGTTTATCAGTTTAATAAAGAATATGATCGGTTTATTCAGCTCGTAAAAAAATATCAGCCTGAAATGTTTCTTACCATGGAAAGTAACGGAGATTGGGAACAAGCAATCGAAACGCTGGAAAAAGAGTATCCTTATCAACATAAGGTAACTTTAGAAAACACTTATGGAATGCATTTCTATTCGAAAATAAAAATAGAAAGTTCACATACCCATTATTTTGTGGCAGATGATATTCCCAGTATTGAAGCGCATCTTAAAACTAAAGACGGGTTTTCTTTTGTCTTTTTTGGCGTTCATCCTCCACCTCCAAGTCCTACTGAAGAAAAAACTTCTAAGGAAAGAGATGGGGATCTTTTAAGTACTGCAAAAAGAGTAACAGAAATAAAAAAACCGGTTATCGTTGTTGGGGATTTCAACAATGTAGCATGGTCAAAATCATCTATTCTTTTCAGAAAAACAAGCCACCTCATTGATCCTCGAATCGGAAGGTCATTTGTATCCACTTTTCATGCAAAATACCGTTTACTAAGATTTCCAATTGATCTGATGTTTCATACCGAAAATATTTTTATTGAAAATCTTAAAACGCTTGATAATTTTGGATCGGATCATCTTCCGGTATATTGTGAATTTTTTATTGATCATGAGCAGGAAGAAAAACAGGAGGAACGAATAGATCATGCCACACAGGAAGAAAAAGCTGAGGCTAAAGAAATGATCGAGGAAGGTAAAAAAGAAGACGGACAACGTGACACTATCGTAACAGAAGATTAATTAAAATACTTTTACCTAAAAAGAAAAACGGACAAAAGTCCGTTTTTTTATCATTATATCTTACTTTTAAAACCTCATCACATCTTTCACCACTCCGTTTTTCTGGGTAAATGGTAAAAGTTCCTGATTGATAAAATCTTCAATTTTGTTTTGCTCCAGATCATTCGGAAAAAGTAAATGTACATTGGCACCTGCATCAAGCGTAAAAAACAACGGTAAACCCGTAATTCTCCTGAAATCCCAGATTCTGTTGATCACTTCCAGTGTTCCGGTTTTCATCAGAATAAACGCAGGATCACTCATCATCATCATCGCATGAAGTGTCAAAGCTTCATGTTCCACCAATTTGATGAAACTCTCCATATCTCCATTTGCTAAAATTTCTTTCATAGGTTCGAAGTTCTCTCTAGCTTCCTGAAATCTTCTTTCCGCATAAGGATTGGTATTCATCAAGCCATGTCCAACTGTAGATGAAACACTTTTCTGGCCTTCGTGAATCAGCAGAACCCAGTCATTAAAATTTTTGAAAATATCATGAATTTCATCATTCGGATATTGTACCGCAAATAAATCTGAGCTTCCTCTTACCTGAGATTCTCCCCAAACCACTAATCCACTGTACAAGCTTCGGCACGCACTTCCACTTCCTAATCTTGCCAAAAATGATGCTTTTCTTAACGATTCCTCTTCAGAATCTTTTCCTGAAAAAATTTCATCCAGCTTCATAAGACATTTTGCAATCGCCCCGAATCCCGAAGCTGAACTGGCAATTCCTGAACTGTGAGGAAAGGTATTTTCTGTCCTAATGATATATTTTCCTTTCAAAATCCACGGAAGATACTGCTCTATATTGTTGAAATATTTTTCTATTTTTTCAGCAAACTTGATTTCTTCATTTCCTGCTAAAAAAGTCTGTACCGAAAATGGTTCATCAGCTAAAAATTCAATCGTTGTATTCGTTTTACAATGATTCAGCGTATAACTGATACTTGGATTCGCAGGAATCTGGTGGTCATATTTTCCCCAATATTTGATCAGGGCAATGTTTGACGGACAACTTTCCGAAACTGTTTGGTTATTTATTATAAAATCTTTCTTTCCTAAAAATTCTTGTGTCGTTACCATAATTGAGTTTAAATAATAAACTTTATTTTCTTATACCACCTCAATCTTTTGTGGTCAATTTTAATACATCTTTTCAATCACATCCGCATATTTTTTCAGCACTACATTTCTTTTTATTTTCAATGTAGGCGTGATCTCTCCGGAGTTAATTTCAAATTCGGCAGGCATTAAAGTAAATTTTTTCACCTTTTCAAAGTCTGATAAATGAGACTGTAATTCCTGTATTTTTTCTTTATAAAAATGAATTACTTTTTCATTTTTCACCACCTCCGTCCAGTTGGTATACGGAATATTATTTTTCTTGATAAAATCCTGTAAAAATTCGAAATTGGGAACAATAAGTGCGGAAACAAACTGTCTTGCTTCTGCAATTAAAACAATTTGCTGAATGAAATTATTATTGGTCAACAAATTTTCAATCTGTTGCGGAGCAATATATTTTCCGTTGGAAGTTTTCATAAGATCTTTCAAGCGGTCTGTAATCGTAAGGTTTCCTTTGTCATCAATTTTTCCGGCATCACCGGTTTTAAACCATCCATCTTCCGTAAAGACCTTTTGAGTTTCCTCAGGTTTGTTGTAATACCCTTTCATGATCCCGTTTCCTCGGGCCTGGATTTCATCATCCTGATCAATACGGATTTCCACTCCCGGTAAAGCTTTTCCGCTTGTTCCGTGCTCGAAATGAGTTAAAGGAAACAACGTTAAAGTTGCCGTAGTTTCCGTCAGTCCATACCCTACCGTAACATGAATTCCTACAGATTCGAAGAATTTGGTGACTTCCGGTGATAAAGAAGCTCCACCACAAGGTAAAAACCAAAGCCTTCCTCCCATTCTTTCTTTAATTTTACTGAAAACAAGCATTTCAGCAAAAGTTTCTTTTATTTTTAATCCGAAAGGAATTTCCTTTTCGTTTCTTTTTAATTCTGCAGTCTGCCATCCAATTTCTCGAGCCCAGTTGAAGATTTTTTTCTTTAATGATGAACCTTCTTCTGCCTTTTCCAATACTCCTGCATAAATCTTCTGAAAGAATCTCGGTACAGCGCACATCATCGTTGGCTTTACCTCTTCCAGGGCTTTTGCTATGTTTTTAGGGTCTTCAAGAAAATAGACACGAGCTCCACCATATAAACATAATAAGCTCCAGCTTCTTTCGAAAACGTGACTCAATGGTAAAAATGCCAGTGAAAGTTCTTCTTCAAAGTTTTTAAATTTAAAAAATTCGAAATGAGCATCGAAAGCTTTAATAAAGTTTCCGTGTGTTAACATTACCCCCTTTGGAGTTCCTGTTGTTCCGGAAGTATAGATTAAGGTAGCAACATCTTCATCTTCTTTTTTACAGATTTCAAGCTTTGAAGACGATTTAGCAATAAAATCTTCCAGATAAAAGCTGCTGAATTCTTTTTTGATCCAGACTGCTTTTTTAGAAACAATAATGGTCTTAAGTTCGTTATCTTCCTTATGTAAAAGTTCCAGACACGCATCATACTGAGCCTGATCGCCTACTAAAATAACTTTTGAATCAGAATCTTTAACGATATATTCTGCCTGTTCAGCATTATTCGTAGAGTAAATAGGAACTGTAATCGCGCCTATTGACATCGCAGCAAGATCAAAAATCATCCATTCGGAAGAATTATCTGAATAGATGGCCACTTTATCGTTTTCCTGAACTCCTGCTCCTTTAAGAGCATTCGCAGTTTTATAGATAATCTCACTAAATTTTTTCCAGCTTAATTCCTTCCATCCCGCTTCTTTCTTTTTGAAACCAATAGCAGCTTTTATAGCGTATTTCTCTACATTTTTATGGATAATTGCTTCTGCAAGATTCATTTATTTCTTCTGCTTTTTGTCGTTAATATAATTTTTCAAATGAAAATCAACACTTTCCGTTAATGGGATAAACTGATAATCAAGTTTTTTTGTGATTTTCTCGTTTGAAATCACATTCAATGCCGATATAGATTCAATATTGGATTTGGTAATAATCCTCAGTGAAGGAATAAACCATCCGAAAAGGATATTGGCCCACCTGCCTATATTTAATTGAAATTTTGAAAGAATTTTAGCATCCTTCAATCCTAAGGTTGACCTGATCTGATGTCCCAAATCAGCATATCTTTTATTTTCAGAAATCAGGATAAACCTTTCTCCGAAAGCATTCTTCTCCATCAGCTCAACAGCAATTTTAGCAACGTCTCTTATATCTACATAGCTTGTTCCTCCGGAAAATGTAAAACCGTTTTTCTCAAAAGTAGGGAAAATATCTCCGCTGCTGTTTCCCCAGTTCCCGCTTCCAACGATCATTCCGGGATTGATAATGATGGCGTTCAATCCTTCTGCAGAGGCTCTCCAGACTTCCATTTCGGAAAGGTGTTTTGAAATTGCATAAGCAGAATGTTCTTCTTTAGGATTAAAATCAGAGGTTTCGTCCAGCTCTCCTTTTTCATTAAAAGTATCAATTACCGCAATTGAACTTACATGAAGAAATTTTTTCACACCAGAACCGTCACAAGCATATAAGAGGTTTTCTGTACCTTTTACATTTGTATGATACATTTCTTTTTCATCTTTAGGATGAAAACTTACTTTTGCAGCACAGTGATATACTTCCTCCACACCCTTCAAGGCATTCTGAAGGGAATGAATATCATCAAAGTCTACGTCTACCCATTCAATTTTGTTAAAGAAATCATCGGAATTTTCCGTATAATAGGTATACGAATGTTGTACTTCATTTAAATTGCTCGTCGGTCTTTTAGAAGCACGCACATTTTTTCCCTTTTTAAGAAGCTCCAAAACGATTATTCTGCCTAAAATTCCGGTTGCACCCGTTACAAAAACCATCAGTTATTTTTACTTGATTGCTGGCTAAATTATGACAATATTTTCAATTGGTAATTCTTCATTTTGAATAAAAAAATTAACGAAAAACTACATATTGCAAATTTGCGACTTTTAAAACATATAATAAGAATTATTATCCATGAAAATACTCCACCGTTTTGAGAAAGCACTCTTAAAGCAACACATCCTTAAAATTCCAAATATAAAGCACAAAAAAAGGAAACTTATTGCTAAGTTCCCTATAAATA
This sequence comes from Candidatus Chryseobacterium colombiense, assembly GCA_029203185.1. Taxonomy (NCBI): domain Bacteria; kingdom Pseudomonadati; phylum Bacteroidota; class Flavobacteriia; order Flavobacteriales; family Weeksellaceae; genus Chryseobacterium; species Candidatus Chryseobacterium colombiense. Next base: position 1,817,890 of record CP119310.1, read on the forward strand.
TAATTTGTTAATATGTTTTCTTAGAAATTTTTCATAATCTGTAACATTGTTAAAATTTTCATCAATAAAAATAAACATTTATTGAATTTTCAACTACAATAAAAGATTATTTTTAAACTTTCAACAAAACTAATTTACGTCTTTTTTCCCATATTAAAGAATAAAATAGTTTTTTAAGAAAACTTTAACAAAAATTAAATCTTTTACACTGATTAATGGATCTCCAAAAAGTCTTTAACCACCGCCATAAAATCAACAGGATTATCTGCCTGAACCCAGTGTGCCGCATTTTTAACGGTGACAAACTGAGCTTTAGGAAACTGCTGTTTTATCGCAAAATGATCCTGAGGAAGAATATAGTTTGATTTTTCACCTGCAATAAAAAGTGTTTCTCCGTCAAACACCCCATATTTTATAGCATTAGAAACAAACTCATTGTACTTCTCGGAGAGTGTTTTAAGATTAAATCTCCAGTTCAGTTTTTTATTCTCATCCCAGTACAGATTCTTTGTAAGAAACTGAATGGTAGATCTTTCAGGAATATATTGACTTAAAACCGCTTCTACATCACTTCTTGAAGCTACGGTATTAAAATCAACCGTCTCCAAGGCTTTAATAATTCCCTGATGATGGGGAGGATAGGCTTTTGGAGAAATATCAACCACAATAAGTTTTTCCACTTTTTCAGGATATTTTATTGCAAACTGCATCACAGCTTTTCCACCTAATGAATGACCTAATACAAAAGCTTTTTCCATTCCGTAGTGATTCATGTAGTTAGCAATATCATCTGCCAAATCATCGTGGGACATATTCTCAGAATGAAAACTTCGCCCATGATTTCTCAAATCAATAAGATGAACCGGTAAAAACTCTCCCAAATCTTTTCCGAAGCTTCCCCAGTTATCAAGCATTCCAAACAACCCGTGAAATACCAAAAGAGGTGTAGACGAAAGGTTCTCGCCAAATATTTTTGAATTTAAAATTTCCATAATTTTATTTAAGAAGTTAGAAAATTAGAGGCCGATAAATATTCAAACCTCAATAATATCCCATTTCTATTGAGGCCATTTTGCCAATCGCTTCAAATATGCCTGAACCGTATTTTCCAATCCCATATATAACGCTTCTGAAACCAGAGCATGCCCAATGGAGACCTCCAACAGATTCGGAATATGATCTGCAAAATATTTTAAATTATCTAAGCTTAAATCATGACCTGCATTTAGACCCAATCCATAATCAGTAGCTACGACTGCGGTTTCGTAATAAGGTTTAATAGCCAATTCTTTATTTAATGTATAGTTTTTTGCATAAGCTTCTGTGTACAATTCAATTCTGTCTGCACCGGCTTTTGCTGCATATTCTACCAACTCGGGATTAGGATCCAGGAAAATAGAAGTACGGATTCCTGCATTTTTAAATTCAGCAATGATTTCAGTAAGAAAACTTACATGTTTTAGGGTATCCCAACCTGCATTTGACGTAATGGCATCATCTGCATCCGGAACCAAAGTTACCTGCTCCGGTTTCACCTCTAAAACCATATCAATAAACTGACGATGGGGATTCCCTTCAATATTGAATTCTGTAGTTACAAGTGGTTTAAGATCATAGACATCTTTTCTGGTAATGTGTCTCTCGTCCGGTCTCGGATGAATCGTGATTCCCTGTCCTCCAAATTCCTGAATTTTAACAGCTGCTTCTGTTACACTTGGCGTTTCGCCTCCTCTTGCATTTCTTAATGTCGCAATTTTATTGATATTGACACTTAGTTTTGTCATTTTTACTATTTTAAATTTTAATATTAACCTGCATCACTTCCAGATCAAATTCCTTAGAAGCAACTAACAGATGATCAAAAATATCCGACTGAATCTGTTCAAAATGTTCCCATTTCGAATCATTGGTAAAGCAGTAGATTTCCAAAGGCAATCCTTGCGATGTAATTTCCATTTGTCTCACCAACACAGTTTCTGACTGATCGATATTTTTATTATTTCTGAGATATTCGTATGCGTATTTTCTAAAAGTCCCAATATTGGTAAGCTGCTTTCCATTAATAATTTTATCCGGATGCGTCATGTTACTTCTCTGTTCATTCAGCTCATCTCTTTTTCGTAAAAGATACTCTTTCAATAAATTAATTTCCAGCAATTTATCAAACATTTCATCATCTAAAAACTTAAATGATTTTATATTGAAAATGATAGATTTTTTTATTCTTCTGGTATTACTTTCAGACATCACCTGAAGATTTTTCACCTCTGTACTCATGAGATCATACGTGGGAATTGTAGAGACCGTTTTATCGAAGCTCTGAATTCTGGTGGTAAGCAGAGTAATATCCTCTATTGTTCCTTCCAGGTTATATTTAGGAATTCCGATCCAGTCACCGACTTTCATATTTTTAGAAGTTGCCACGTGAATACCTGTCACAAAACCTAAAATAGTATCCCTGAAAACTAACACCAAAACCGCTGTAATTGCCCCTAAACTTCCTACAATAGTGGTTCCTTTGATCCCAAAAATTACACAGATCCCCACAATTGAGAAAATAAAGATTCCAAGGATTTTCATGGTTTCCGAAATAGCATTTAACGCCATTATCTTGTAAAAATCCTGCTTTATGCTAAAATAATTTCTAAAAGCAGTTAATCCTCGATACAACATTCCCGCAAAGATCAAAACCACCCCTAAATTAATGGATCTGATGATAAATGTATTCGTTATAGGAATTGCTTTCGGAGGAAATATAAAAGCCTGTAGACTCGCCACAACTCCCAAAGCAATAAAATGAGCTACAGAGTTGCTTACTCTGGATTCATAAATGGATTTAATGACAGGGTATTTTTTCTCATTCTGAAAAAAACGGAAAATAAAATTAATGACAGGCTTTAATATAAAATCTACCAGTAAAAACAAGGCAACAAGCAACGCCAGTTTTACAATCAGATGAACAACCCAGTCAAAACCGGCAGGCGAAATCTTGCTTATATAAATATAAAGCTGATAGCTAAGATCCTGTATAAAGTTTCTTGTTTCTTGTAGTTGATCATTCATCACAGCAAATTTAGGAAAATTAAGACTGAGTTTTATTACAATTTTTCTATCAATTTTCGTCCCAAAATTGATTATCCCATAATATTTATTACGAATATTTCAAAAATATCAAATTCACTACAACAACGATAAACAAATAAAAATTTAACTAAAAATAAACAATATAAATTAATTATCTTAAAAATATTACGCATTTAACAATTTTATATCAATTATTTATTTACATTTGATTAAAACTAAACAAATCAAAATCAAATACATATGAGAAAACACTACTTATTTATTATGCTGTGTGCATTCACAGTTTTAATTAATTGTAAAGGAGATGAGTCGATCATCACTCCCGACGAAAATCCTTCCACGGTTCTCCAAACCGGAAAAGTTGAAGGAAGAGTAATGGCCAACAACGGAACAAAACCTATCGGTGGAGCTCTTGTTTTCACAATTGACAGTGACAGCAAAGTATACAACACGTATTCTGATGCTAACGGAAATTTCAGTCTTACTGCTCCGGAAGGCAATACTATTCTTCACATTCAGACCGGCGGCGGACATAATTTCAGAACAGAAATTCCGATCACTGTAAAAAAGAACGAAACCCTTACCATTCCTGTTACAGAATCTAAACTTACACAGGTTGCTAAAATGGCTTATGTGAAAGGAAGTTATGATAAGATTGAAGACATTATTACCGCACTGGGATATACAGCCACAGAAATCACTTATCAGGATCTGAAAAACCTTTCTAAAATTGCACAGTATGATATTATCTTTCTGAATTGCGGATCCAGAGGAACAACCCAAACAGGAACCAGCACTCCAAGCAATGATGCATTGGTGTATACCAATCTTTCAACTTTTGTAACCAATGGAGGAAGTTTGTATAGCTCAGACTGGGCTTCTGCCTATCTTGTAGGAGGCGACACGAATACAACGACATGTAATGCTCCCGGAGGTTTCATTAATGACAATTTACTTTGCCTAAAAAATACAGGATCAGTAGGAATGTATGCTGGCTGTACAGTTTCAAATACAGCTTTGGCAACTGCTATTGGCTTCAATACACTAGACATTAATTATGATTTAACAGCGTGGGAAAAAATCCAGACTTATGATCCTACTTTCTGGGAAGTATTGGTAGAAAAAAACAACGAGGCTCTAATGATCCGTACAGGGCATTACACCAATGCTTCTGCTCCTCAAACGTCGGTAGGAACATCCAGCAATAATAATTATATGACAATCTGCCATCACACTTCCAATGGGAATAATATTACCATTACAATCAATGCAAATGCATGGGCAGCTCATCAGGCTCACGGAGATACACAAGGTCCTTGTTCTGGAGGAAATTCAAACAGTGGCAAAATTTATTACACCACTTTCCATAATCACGCCACCGGAAATATCGGTAAAGCTGAGCCTATTCTGGAATACGTCATCTTAAATCTTTAGTCTCAATCATAAACGTAGTGTAAACATGCGAAGTGGCTTTTTAAAAAGCCACTTTTTTTATATCTTGCATAGACAATTAAAGAAATGGATACAGCATTAATCAATATTTTCTGTCTGATTTTATTAATCATAGGAATTTTAGGAACTTTCCTGCCTATTCTACCCGGATTATTACTAAGCATTTGCGGACTATTAATTTATAAATTCGGAACTGATGCTGACTTACCGATGATTTACATTTGGGCATTCGGAATTTTAACCTTAGTTTCTGTAGTTTTGAGCTATGTAATTCCTGCAAAAACGACAAAAAAATATGGTGGAACCCGTTGGGGAAGTATCGGATCTGTAGTAGGAACCATTGTAGGAATGTTTTTACCTATTCCGCTAGGTTTTCTGATTGGAATGTTTGCCGGAGTTTTTATCGGGGAATTATTACACGACAGCAAAGACATGAATAAAGCCCTAAAATCCACCAAAGGAGCCTTCGTTGGATTTATCTACGGGACAGGTTTCAGTTTTGTAGTCGGTGTGGCAATGTTTTTGGTTGTAGTTTTAAATATGCTCAATATTATTTAACAAAGAAATTATGTTACACAAAACCATCATATTCAGTTTAGGATTATTGTTTTTAATCAACTGTAATGCTCAAAAAGAAACCAAAACCTCAACAAAAGTGAACGTTGACAAAACCGGAGTGACACAAGCAAACAGCAAAGACGGAGAAATCATCTACTTCAGTGAAGGTGAAAACAAATTTCTGAAAGAATATCAAATGAATGTAACCTTCAAAGGAATTTCTGAAGACAGCCGTTGTCCGAAAGACGTAAATTGTATTTGGGCGGGAGTTGCCGTTGCCCAAGTTGAAGTGATGGGAACTGCAACACGACCAATGACTCTAAATCTTGCAAGTATTGATAACAAAGGTAGGAATTACAGTACATCAACGGATTTCAATGGGTATACGATTTCCTTAGTTGATATTCAGCCTTATCCCGGAGCAGCAGAAGGAACCAAAGCACTCAACGGAAAATATAAAATCGGGATTACCATCAAAAAGGCAGGAGAAACTCCTACCACGAAACAGGCTTCTTCCCTTTTGAAATAAGGTATTCGTTAATTTTCGAAAAAGGTTTGCTTCCGAAAAATCCTCTGTGAACAGAAAACGGAGACGGATGTGCAGATTTCAAAATAAAATGCTTAGCCGGATCGATGAGTTCGGCTTTTTTTTGTGCAAAAGCGCCCCACAATACGAAAACTACATTCTCTTTTTTATCCGAAATTTCCTTAATAATAAAATCTGTGAATTTTTCCCAGCCCAAATCTTTGTGGGAGTTCGGAGAATGGGCACGAACCGTAAGTGTAGCATTCAACAACAAAACACCTTGTTTCCCCCAGTCGTCCAACTCTTTTGAAGTTCTTACTATTCCCAAATCATCCTTTAACTCAATGAAAATATTTTTTAATGAAGGCGGTGCAGTAACCTGTTCGGAAACAGAAAAACACAACCCATTTGCCTGGTAATCGTTATGATAAGGATCCTGCCCGATAATCACTACCTCAATATCTTCGAAAGGCGTAATTTCCAACGCCCTGAAAATCTGATTTTTCGGTGGGAAAACTTTTGTTGTCGCATATTCGTGTTTTACTTTTTCCCAAAGATTGGTAAAGTATTCTGTTTTTTTGATGGGGGCTAATATTTCTGTCCAGGTCATTTTTAAATTTATCTATAAATATTAATCTTCTTTATTTTCTTTACATAATCGTATCCCAAAGCTCCTTCTGATAATGTCAGTTCAATCAATTGATTATTGGAGATATTATCATACAACTCCTTGCTTATACTTAATCTCTCGTCATTATCATATTTTGTTTTAATAAATATTTCATACGATTTACCGCCCTTTGAGCCATTATTAATGTATTTTTTATTTATTTCAACACTTTCTTGTCTGTCATTTGAAGTAGCGAATTTATAATTAATAAAAACACCCAGAGATGAAACTAAAAGAGTAAAAAAAATACAAAGACTCAGAATATTATATACCTTTTTAACACTATCAAAACTATAAAAAAATGATAAAACAAAAATTGTCAAGATATTTAAAATAAGACCTGAAAAGGCTAATTTCCAAAACAATTCATATCCTCCTAACGTATTTTCATAATACTTCCCGAATACAAGAACACAAATTAACGCAGGAAGAAAAATATATTCAAATTTTCCGCCAATTAATTTTCTAGATCTTTTAATATTTATTTTTACTATAATATCTGATAAATTATATGACAATAAAAAAAAACTGGGAATAGAAATAAAAAAATATCCGACTTCTTTTATTGAAGTAAAAATAAGAATGACAGAAAGTAGAATCAATAAAATATTTTTTTTCATCGTTTTTTAACTGTTATTTTTTCCATCAACTCATACAAGAAATAGATTATTTCACAAAAAATAATCCAGATAGATTTTTCTTTTTGTCAAAATGACAATTAAAGCATTATTTTCTCAAGCTAAAAACAAGATTATCCGGAAACCCTTCATCTTCTCTCCCTTCTTCCAACACAAAATCATATTTTAAAAGAAGACCTTTCGAATTTTCATTGAATTTATTGGTCATAGCAACCATCTCCTGCAAATGTAAATCATTAAAAGCAAAATCCAACACCGCCTTCAACGCCTCAGACATGATTCCCTGCCTGTGATAATCGGGCAATAATTCGTAACCGACTTCAGCTACTTTTCGATCTTCAGAAAAATTGTACAGGCAAATGGTTCCGATAATATTGGATTGACTTTCTAAAGAAACTCCCCAATAAAAAGATTGGTTATTTTTAGTTTTTTCTTTAATGGTTAAAATAAACTGAAGCGCATCATAATTATTTTTCGGAGAATTTCTCTGCACAAATTGATTAATGACCTCATTACTTCGAATTTTAAAAATATCTTCAACGTAATTTTCGTTGATTTCCTTCAATATAAGACGTTCAGTTTTAATCATTTTTATAATGTTTCATTTGATATTTTATATTCTCAAGAGAATGATATTGCTCTTTATGCAGTTTTCCTAAATTATAACTTTCTTCATCAAAACAGCTTATAAAAGCCTCTATGAAAGCTCTTCCATACGTGTTTTTTCTGAAACTATCAATCACATCAAAACCTATAAATGTAATTTCAAAAACAAAATTCAAACTTTTCCCTTTTAATGCAGAAATATATAATGTAATAAAATTTGCATAATTTTTAATTTCCTCTATGTGAATATCGTAAAGTTCTTTGGGAAATAAGTTTTCGTCAACCTTCCAATCGATGTATGAAGTATAGTCTTCCAGAGAACTTGTATTTATTTCTCTTTTGTAATTTTCTAATTCATAAAGATTAAATTCAATAAAGGCATATTGATGATGTTTTCTGTATTTCTGCATACCATGCCGCTTTTCCAGGTTCCAATCAATAATCTTATCATTGATGACAAACACTCTTTGAGAATTGTAAATTTTTTGATCAATACTTTCCATTTTTTATAATTTTTTTTCAATTATAAATTTTGTAAATATCTCAAATATACGTAATAATCACATTTTCTCACTAAATTTGCAGTGTGTATATAAATAAAGAAGATTTAAACGAATTAGAGTTTCCGCAATTGCTCGCGGAAATTTCTCCCTTTGCGTATTCTCCGAAAACAAGAGAAAAAATTCTTCAACTTCGTCCGATGGAAATTGACGAGGCAGAACTTTCATTGAAAAAAACTTCCGAATATCTATCGAGTTTTGAAAGTTCAAATGCGATTCCTTTTGATGAATATGAAGATATTGAAAGTGAGCTTAAGCTCATGTTGATCGAAAACTATCGTCTTGAAAATTCCGCTTTCATCAAAATAAAAACACTTACGGAACAAATCGGGAAACTGCAGAAGTTTTTCCCAACCATGCCTGAAACTTTTCCTACCTTAATTCAGGATGTTTCTGTATTGGAATTCAAAAAAGAAATTATTGATAAAGTTGATAAAGTTTTTAACCGTTTTGGTGAAGTAAAAAGTGAAGCTTCTCCCATTTTAAAAGCTTTGAGAGCAGAAATACAAGTTGCTAAAAAAGCCATTCAGGAAAATTTCAACAAAGCTTTGTTCAATTACGGGCAGAGTGACTTTTTGGATGATATTCGTGAAACGATTATTGATGATCAGAGAGTTTTGGCAGTAAAGTCTGCCTATAAGAAAAGAGTTGCCGGAAGAGTTTTAGGACTTTCAAAAACGGGTTCTATCACCTACATGCAGCCGGATTCTGTAGTAAAGCATCATTTTAAACTTAAAGAAAGCGAAGAAGAAGAGAAAAAGGAAATTGACAAAATCCTGAGGAAATTAACCGCTGAACTGGCGGAATTCCAACCTCAGCTTTGGAGATATCAGAAATATATTTTCGATCTTGATTTAACAAGAGCAAAAGCCAAGTTTGCAGAATTAATCAATGGAGTTTTACCGAAAATCAACCGTCATAAAACGCTACGGTTAAAAGAGGCTTACCATCCTTTATTATTTTTAAGAAACAAAGCGGAAAACAAAACCATTTTCCCTCAAACCCTTACTTTAACGGATCAAAACAGAATTATCTGTATTTCCGGACCGAATGCGGGAGGAAAATCGATTACATTGAAAACCGTCGGATTGCTTCAATTGATGATTCAAAGCGGAATTTTGGTTCCGACGCATCCGAAATCCGAAATGTTTTTCTTCGATAAGATCATGACCGATATTGGTGATAATCAATCTATTGAAAATCATCTTTCGACCTATTCATCAAGGTTAAAGAAAATGGGCGGAATCATCCGTGAAGCTGATGCTGAAACGTTGTTATTGATTGATGAATTTGGAACAGGTTCCGATCCTGAATTAGGTGGTGCTTTGGCAGAAAGTTTCCTTGAATTTTTCTATGATAAGAAGAGTTTCGCAATCATTACAACGCACTACACCAACATAAAATTGGTTGTGGAACAACTTCCACACGCGGAAAATGCAGCCATGTTGTTTAATGAGGAAACGCTGGAACCTATGTACAAACTGGAAGTGGGACAGGCGGGAAGTTCATTTACTTTTGAGGTGGCGGAAAAGAATAAAATTCCAAGATTTATCATTCATTCTGCGAAGAAAAAAGTGGAGCATGATATTGTGAACCTTGATAAAACGATCGTGAAACTTCAGCAGGAAAAATATGAGGTGGAAAAACTGAAAACGGATCTTGCAGAAAGAAAAGAATCCGTAGAAGACAAGCGTGATAACCTGCAAAAATTGAATGAACAGCTTCAGCAAAAATTGTTCAATTTCCAGAAACTGTATGAAGAAGAGCATCGAAAACTGCAGTTTGGAAACAAGATTGAAGCTTTTATAGACAGTTATGTAAAAGGGAAATCCAGAAAGGACGTCGTAAAAGATTTTGTGAAGATTCTGGAACAGGAAAAGTTCAGGAAAATCGGAGCAGATAAAGATGAAAGTAAGCGTCTTCAGGTGGTGAAGAGAAAGATCACCCAACAGTTGAAGAAAGAAGAAGTTATTGAAAAAATAACTGAAACCAACGAAAAGCTTGAAGAAAAACGCAAAACCGACCGTGCTCTTTGGATGAAAGTCGGACAACGTGTTCGTATCACAGGAAGTACAAGTGTCGGAACAATTGAAAAAATTTCAAGAAATAAAGTGATCGTCAATTACGGAACGTTCAAAACAACCATTGATGCTGATGAACTGGAAAGGATTTAATGGAAATGATAACGGTAAACACTCATATTACTTTTAAGGATTTTCTGATGTTTAATGTAAAAAATTCATTGACAAGGATTCTTGTTTTCCCATTATTAGCTTTGGTCTTTTTTATGATAAAGCAATGTATGGAAGAAAGTGATGAGAGCAATATTTTAGGATCTGCTTCGATGTGGTTTCTTGTTGTATTTCTTTTCATCGTTATTCGTTCGTACTTCCGTTTAAAGAGTGCTTTTTATTCGAATAAGAAGATCCAGGAAAATATTTCTTATACATTTACTGATGAAAATATTCTGAACAAAGGAGAAACTTTTGAAGGAGAATTTGGCTGGGATACGGTTTACAAGGTTAAAGAAAACAAAGAGTGGTTTTTAATTTACCAAAGTGCTCATGTCATGAATATGGTTCCGAAAAAACACTTTACAAAAGATCAGATTTCAGAGCTTAGAAGTATCATCAGAAATAATCATGTGAAGGCAAAGCTTAGAAATGATTAAAAATCAGTTTGAATAAAAAAAGAGCGCCTTAATTGACGCTCTCTTTTTTATTTTTTGATGAATTTTAATTTCATAGAATTTATCTGAATAAAATAAACTCCTTTTAATAAGCGACTAACATTTACAGTTTTATTTTTAATTTTTACTCCACTTATTTTTTGCCCGGCTGCATTATAAATTTCAAAATCTGAATCGGAAGTAATTCCTGAAATATTTAGAATGTCGGAAACAGGATTGGGATAAATATTTACCTCTTCTATTTTTTTTAATTCATTGATCGCTAAGTTACTCGAAATAAAATTCACTAAGTAATCTTCAGTTTCACCATACGTATAAATACCACACCCTGTTGAAGACATCACAGAACTTACCAAAACTCTCATTGTAGTTCCACATACACCATTAATAGCTGCAAGAGGAACATTAAAATTCGCAGAGACAGGTGTAGAAGTATTTCCCGAGGTCTCCATAATTTTTTCAGAACTTTCAAAAGTTCCGTTTGCGTTGAAATCTATCCATGCACTTACCGTTGTTGCTACAGCCTGAGTACCAGTCCAACTTGCATTTACAGAAAGAATATTTCCTACACTTCCAACATTGAGATTAATTTTCCGTGCAGAATCTCCCCGATAATCCATATAATTCAAAGCATTTGAATTACTTATCATTTGAAGAGCCCCTACTGGCGTAACCGTGACATTAGATATATGAACTAAATTAGAGTCTGTAGAAGCTGATTGACAATATTTATAAAAAGTAGTAAAAGTTACAATATTAGAAGTATCTCCTGTTGCTGTTTCTTTTATGCGAACTTCATAAGATGTGCAGGGTATGAGCGTAACAAGATTTATAATATTTACGTTCGTATAAAAGAATGCCCATGCATTAGAACCAACAGGCCTAAATTCTACTGTAAAATTACTAACCCCAGCTATAGCATCCCAAGATACTGTTGCTGTACTGGTAGTAACTGTAGATACATTAACATTTGTTGGCACCGTAAAAGCTATTTGAGCTTTTTCTTCCAAAGTTTTGGCCTGAAAAAGTACTGTTGCAAATAATAAAATGAAAAGTAAATTTTTTATCATATTTTATTTTTATTGAAATATTAAATAAAAATAAATATTTTTTCTTTATCATTACCTGTTATAAAATCAAAATACCCATTAAATGATTCGGGATTTAAAAATTCTTACCATCTTTTATATAAAACTGCTTATTCCCGCCATTCTATTTTCTTTACTCGTAAATATACAGCTTGGTTTCACTGTCGGTAATTTCGGATTTTGTTTTCTTTTATTTTTACCAACCTTACACTTTTTGATCTATGAGGTAAGGTTAAAAGATGAGTATTATTTTTATGCTAATTTCGGATTTTCAAGATTATTGCTTTGGATTTTCACCGTTATATTAAGTCTAATTGTAAATATTAGTTGTCAGTTTTATGCATAAATTACATGTAGACAGTCTCACGAAATCTTTTGATGGAAATAATATCTTAAAAGATGTTTATATCAGCTGCGAGACAGGAAAAGTTGTCGGAATCCTAGGAAGAAACGGTACCGGAAAATCAACTTTACTCAAAATAATTTTCGGAACATTGAAAGGAGATTATCAGTATATAAGAGTGGATAATAAAGTTCTTCAGGATCAATGGGACAGAAAAGATAAAATTGCCTATCTGCCACAAGATTTCTTCCTTCCAAAAAGTGTTAAGATTAAAAAATTAATCCCCATTTTCTGTAACAGTGAAAATTCGAAAAAATTAATGGAATTAGATCTGATGAAACCTTTTCTCGATGAAACGTCAAGAAATCTTTCAGGAGGTGAAAAAAAAATTATGGAAGTTTTGTTAATTATTTTTTCTGACTCCAAATTCATTTTGCTGGATGAACCCTTCAACGGATTGTCCCCTAAAATGACCAGTGAAATGCAAAAGCTTATTAAAGAACAATCAAAAGAGAAAGGAATAATTATTTCAGATCACCGCTATCAGGAAGTACTGGATATTTCAGATGAAGTTTATCTGCTTTCTGATTCTCATTTAAAACCCATTAAAGATTTAAAAGAATTGCAACGCTATAATTACCTTCCGAAAAGTATTTAATTTATATATTTGAACTATCAAAAAATTTTTAAGATGATTTCTCTGAACAAAGCATTTTGTATCTCTATCTTCAGTATTTTTTCTTTAGCTTCTGTAAAAGCTCAGAATAAGGTACCTTTCGGAGTGGTAAAAGCTGAGGAAGGCTATGCAATGGTGCGTGTTCATAAGGATGATTACCGAAAAATCGTTGATAAAATCCGTATGAAAACCGGTGACGTATTTGTCTACGTAAAGCCAGCTCCGGGAGAAACAGAATGGATATGGATCAAATATCCGGAAAAAGATGATACAGACAAGCCTTTTGTAAGATACGACAGCATTACAAAGGAAGGGATGGTGAATAAAAACCGCATTGTTTTTGTAGACCAGCTACCTAAATTCACTCCTTCTAAATCTAAAAACGGAAAATCTTTAATTTTCACAGACGATACGAACCTTAAAATCCCCAGCAACCAAAGAAGTAAAGTCATTATTGATATTTATCCTTCTTATGCCCATATTAAGAAGCAGGAAAAAGATGCTGAAGGAAATATCATTAAAATTGATAAACAGAAAACATGGGGAATCGGAAAAGAGCTTCCTGAGGGAATGACTGAAATAAAGTCTATCCGTGTACAGCAACCTGGAAGAGGTTCTGTTTTTGTAAGAGATGCCATCAAAAATCTGTTTCAGCCTACCATGGATTTTGACAAGGTTGGAGTTACTGCTTTGGATCAGGATCACATCTTTTTATACATGATTAATGGTTCCGGAGAAAACCGGTATGTCACTTTCTGGTCTATCAGACAAGGAGCGGCAATCAGTCAGATTATTTACAAAAACCCTGAATAATCCCTTAATTATTCTTATTTTTGCTTCCGAAAAAGTTTTACAGCTTTATTCATCATAGAAATTGGTTCTGCTTAGCTGCTGATTAAAAGGGAATCGTGTGAAAATCACGAACTGTCGCGCAACTGTAAGTAACTGAAGTCTTTATTAAAAATCCACTGTGCAACAGCATGGGAAGGAAATAAAGATGTTATGAGTCAGGAGACCTGCCTTTTCTTTAAACAAAAAACTTTCGCGATCTGAAGTTTATTGATCTGATGGATTTTAACAGGAATATCTATGTTCCTGCTATTCTTCTGTTATTTTAATCTATTTCATCTCGCTTTAATTAATAATGAAATATGACTACAGAAGAAAGAATTGAAGCATCAGAAACCCGAATTTTCAAAGCAGTTTTCCCCAACACAACCAATCATTACGATACGCTTTTCGGAGGTACAGCGATGCAACTCATGGATGAAGTGGCTTTTATTGCAGCTACACGATTTGCAAGAAAGCGTGTGGTAACCGTAAGCAGTGATAAAATTGATTTTAAAAGATCTATTCCCGCAGGAACGATTGTTGAACTGATCGGAAAAGTTGCTCACGTCGGAAAAACAAGTATGAAAGTTAATGTTGAAATCTATACGGAACAGATGTATTCCTATGAAAGAGAAAGGGCTATTGTAGGGGATTTTACTTTTGTAGCCATTGATGAATTTAAGAAACCAATCTCAATATTATAAAAGTTTCCGGCGACCTGCGGTCGCCGGAAACCATATTTTCGTCATGTTTATTATGAGTTTCGGCGGGCAAAGCCCGCCGAAACTTTTTTATTATAGCCCTATAATTTTAGTCCTTATTTTATAAATTATCTCAAAACTTTCTCAGATTCAAGGCTAAGATTTAATAAATGGTGAAACGCCTCTCCCATTTCATCAGAAGCTCTCACAATGGCATTTTCCAGCATATTTCTGATTTGTTTTTCCGTTACCCCGGCTTCTGTCCAGCTTTTTCCTGAAGTATGGGAATTCAGGATGAAAGGCATGATTCTGTCGATCGCACAGGCAAAAATAGCATCCGGAGTTTTTTCTTCTTCGAATTCCAGCCACAGATTAAAGAATTCTGTACGCAAAGGTTCATCTAAAATTCCAAAAATCTTTTGAGCAGAAATTTTCTCTCTTTCAAATTTACCCACCATTGCTGCTTCATCAAATAAGAATGTATCTCCGGCTTCTATTTCCACCAAATCGTGAATGGAAAGCATTCTTATGACTCTTAATAAATCAATATCTGCCCTGTTTTTCGCGTAAGGAAAAAGAATCTGGGCTAAGATAATAATCTGCCATGAGTGTTCCGCCGTATTTTCTCTTCTGGTATCATCTGCGTTATAATTTCTTCTTTGTACATTTTTCAGGGTATCTACTGCCAAGATAAAATCAATCTCCTTCTGTATCTTCATGCTTGTAATATTTATTTATTCGAATCCATTCATAGAATTTCATCAAAATTTCCGATATAAAAATACGAAATTTTAAAATTTTCAGAGAATTTTTCAATTCAAATAAAGAGTATCCAAAAACTTAATAAAATTTATTTTACTGATTTACAATTAATTAAACAAAAATATTTTAAAAATTCACTACTTTGTATTGCATAATACCATTTTATTTACATATCTTTGTAATGTAAAATCGAAATAGGATCAACTAGCTAGGTTCCGAAATTCGAAAATTATATAACTAATTAACAAAACTTATTAAAGATGAATACTGAAAATACCAAAGCGCAAATGCGAAAAGGAATTCTGGAATTCTGTATTTTAAGTCTCATCAATCATCGTGAAATGTATGTTTCCGACTTAATAGATGAACTGAAAAAAGGAAAACTGGATGTAGTAGAAGGAACACTCTACCCTCTTTTAACAAGATTAAAAAACGGCGAGTTCCTTTCATACCGATGGGAAGAATCTACAGGAGGACCTCCGAGAAAATACTACCAGATTACAGAAAAAGGTAAATTATTTTTAGATGAACTTCAAAATACCTGGAATGAATTAACAGATTCCGTAAATCAAATCACTCAAAAAAATTAAAAAACAAAGCTATGAACAAGACACTCTCAATAGGACTCGCAGGTTTTTCTTTTACCATAGAAGAACACGCATATATAAAGCTTAGCGATTACCTGAATGCACTGAGAAGCTCACTGGATGCTTCAGAAGCTGATGAGGTAATGCATGACATAGAAATCAGAATGGTGGAAATCTTCAGAGATTCTTTAGGAAAACGTGAAGTAATTAATGACACCGATGTAGAAAGAGTAATTGCACAGATCGGATCTCCAGAAAAAATCGAAGAACAGGAGGAAGCTTATTATTCTGAAAAAAATACAAAGAAAACATATTCTTCAGGAACTGAATACACGGATAAAAAACAATTGTTCCGTGATCCTGAAAGACAAAAAATAGCAGGTGTTTGTGCAGGTTTGGCTCATTATGTAGGAATGGATATTACAGCAATGAGAGCGATCTGGTTAGGAATTTTCATCTTGGGAATTTTCACAGCAGCCGTTTCTTCGACCCTTGTTTTCCTACTTTACGTAATCCTTTGGGCGGTATTACCAAAAGCAGAGACAGCAGCAGATTTCCTGAAAATGAAGGGAAAGCCTATGAACTTCGACAATCTTAAGAATGAGTCTAATAAATTGGTACAGTTTGCCAACGAATCTACTCAGAGGGTCGGAGAAATCTATAACGAGAACAAGCCTTATATCAATAACGCAGGAAGCGGACTTTGGAATGTATTCCGTTATATCTTGGGTGGAATCTTCGCATTCATGTCTTTATCTTGCTTAATCGGAGTATTTGTAGTATTCGGCTTCATGGGAGCAGACAGCGATTTCCCTCCTGTAAGCGAAATGAATTTCTATTTTGACAATGACAGTATGAAATACATCATTATGGCATTGATCACATTAGGAAGCTTGATTCCTGCAATGATCTTCGGATTATTGAGTATCAAATTAATTTCTCCTAAAACGAAATTGAGAAACACAGGATGGGTAATCGGAGCATTGTTCCTTGCATTGATCTCTTTAGGTACTTACTTCGGAATTAGCATGGCAAGACAGGAAATGTTCTTAAAAGGTCATAAAGAAGATACTGAAGAAGTTGCCATCAACACAAAATCTGACAGCATTTATGTAGATGTGAAGCAGGTAAATATTCCTCAAAACTTCAAGGGATACGATAATGATCTTTATTCCGATAAAATCTCAGTATTCAAAAAAGACTGGATCCATGTGGATGTAACAAGAAAAGCGGATATCAAAACTCCTTATTTGATCATCAAAAAAGAAGCTAAAGGATATAATCTTCCATTGAATGTAAGTGTTCCGGTAGAGGTTGTCAACAACAGGATAATTCTTCCCAACTTTGTTAAATACCCTTATGAACACAGATTCAGAGATTACAGTATCGATTATGAATTGGTAGTTCCTTTAAAAACAATTGTACTTCCTGCAAAACATGATCTTATCAGTTTCGACGGTGATTTAAACGCAGACGGAATCAATGATAATGACCAGGAAAAAGATGAAGATGGAAACATTAAAATTGAAAAGAACAAAATCACAGTAAACGGTTCAAGCATTGAATACAATTCTGATGACGAAGACAGCATTATTGTAAACGGTAAAAAAGTACCGAGCAACAAAGCCGATAAAGTAATTGATTCTATGAAAAACAGTATCAAGAAGATGAAAGGAGGCAATCTGGACATCAAAGTAAACGAAGGTAAAAACGAAATTTCCATACAAACTAAATAATTAACTGCAGAGAGTGGCAGAAGGTGTGAATGAATAACACAACCGTTTGAAATTCACACTCTTCTTCTCTCACACAAAATAAAAAATATAAATATTTAGTTCTCTATGTAAATAAAAATCTTTACATTTGTATAACAAAAAATCATAACCAAAACACTCAATAAAATATCAATAATCATGGTACAACTGGCACTAGAAATTGTAATGAAAATTGTTGATTTAATCAGCAGTCTATTTTAAGAGCGATAATATTTCAATATATTTGTAGAGTATAACCGTTTTGGTTATACTTTTTTGTTTTTAATTCAAACGATATGAGAAAGCTGATTGGCAAACTGATGCTAAAACTAATGGGTTGGAAAGTCGTCTTACAAGGCGATCCTAAAAGCCTGAACAGATGTATTCTGGTAGTGGCACCCCATACTCACAATATGGAATATATTCTGGGAAATCTTGCCTATTGGTCATTGGAAAAGCCTTTAAAAGTAATCATTAAGGATGCTCATACAAAAGCTTGGTATGGTGGATTGGTAAAAGGTTTGGGCGGAATCGGTATTGATAGAAGCCAAAAAAATGACCTGATTAACTTCGTGGCTCAACAATTTGCAAAAAAAGATTTCAGTCTGGTAATTACTCCGGAAGGTACAAGAAGCTGGGTTCCGAAATGGAGAAAAGGGTTCTATCATATGGCTTTGGCAGCAAAAGTTCCTATCGTTTTAGCGGCAGGAGATTTTAAAAGAAAAATAATTTATCTGGGCTACACTATTCCTTACGAAAGAATTGCTTCCACTCCTTTTGTTGAAATCATGGAAGAAATCCAGAATTACTATATCAAAAATGATATTGTTCCGAAAATTCCTGAAAACTGGAATCCTAATATTATAGGAAATGATACTGACGCTAGAAGCTAGAAGCTAGAAGCTAGAAGCTAGAAGCTAGAAGCAAAATTACTTTTTACTTTTTATCAACAAAAAATCACACTTTCACTATGTATAAAGATAAAACCAAAGAAGAAATATTAACATTCATAAATAACTGGGGCGACGAAACTTTTGCCAAAACGCTTGAAATAAAATTTACGGATATTGATCTGGAAAATGAAACTTTAACAGCTACAATGCCCGTATTGCCTAGAATACATCAGCCTTTCGGAATTATGCATGGCGGAGCAAGCTGTGTTCTGGCAGAAACAATGGGTTCTAGCCTGTCTAATATTTTTATCGACGGAGAGAAATATTATGGCGTAGGAACCAATATCAATACCAATCATTTAAGAAGTAAAAAAGACGGACTGGTAACAGCTATTGCACGTTTTATTAGAAAAGGAAGAACAATGCACGTTTCCGAAATTGAAATTCGTGATGAAAAAGGACAATTGATAAGCCATACTACCATGACCAATAATATCATCAACAGATAAGAAATTCAAAACAATTACATAAGACTCAAAATATTGAGTCTTTTTTTATATACTTGCTGCAACCTTTTAATTTTTTCTCATCTTATATATAGAAAATAAAAAGCTATTTATATGAAAAAACTATTATCTCCTTTTCTTGTCTTTGCTTTATGCATTTTTAATTCTTGTACCAATAACGCAAGTACAATGAATGACGAAGTTTCAAAAACACTTACACCATCTTATGATGTATATGTTGCAGGTAAAGATGACAACAAAGCCTGTTATTGGAAAAACACCCTGAAAACAGATCTTACGAATGGAGCCGATATCATTCCTTTGGAAATAATCGTTCAAAACAGTAATGTATATGTAACAGGATCTAAAGGCTCAACGCCTACAGCGATTATGCCTATCCATTTTTTTTGGAAAAACGGAACAAGATATGAAGTTAAGCAGTATCTTCACCTTCCGGCTACTGCACTAAGTGATATTACTGCCTTTACAGTATATGAAGGTGATGTCTATTTTGCCGGATATGTGGAAAATCCCAATGCAGTAAATCCATTAGAGAAATATGAACTTTGCTATTGGAAAAACGATGCTAAAAAGATACTTTCTAAAAGCCAGTACATCCCTACAGTAAAAGGTATTGCTGCAGTAAATTCAACGACAGGTACAGATGTTTATGTATCGGCCAGAATTACCGACAATAATCAAAATACAGACAGAGGATATTTTAAAAATTTGACTTTCAATTCTCTGGGCCAATCCAGTGAGGTGTATAATTTTGCAAAAAACAATAACGGACTGCATCTTCTATATCTTAAAAATAGCAACCAATATTACTCCAAAAATATTTTCACCAATTCAGATGTATATGTTGGAAATAATATCAACCCAGTAGGCGCTCTGGGACATTTAGTATCCGACAAAGGATCGAATGATCTTTATACTTATGAATTGGGAAATAATTATTACAAAAACAATACTTTAGTTTCTACTAATTTTTCATCTCTCACTAATATTCAAAATATGTTTGTGCTTAATAATAATATTTATATGATTAAATATAGTATTTCCAATGGCACTTACACCGGAAAAGTATATATAAACAGTGTGGAAGCTCAAACTATTACGAGCCTACAAAACAGTTCACAAAACTTCACAGGTACTTTCAATGCAGTGTATGTCGTAGAAAATTAAATGAATGGCAAAAATAAAAACTGACTGGCAAAAAATCTATCTCGATTATTCCCCAAAACTTTTGGGGATTTGTCGTAGATATATCCCGGATCTTTACATTGCAGAAGATATCATACAGGACAGCTTCATTACCGCCATGCAAAAAGACCATCAGCTTCACGATGAAAAGGCTCTTTTTGGCTGGTTAAAAAAAATTGTAATCAACAATTCTTTACAGTATTTAAGAAAATTCAGCAAAGACAACTTTATCAATACCGAAGCTTTGGAAATTCCAGATACGTACTCAGAAATGGAACATCATTCCCAGGAAGAAAAAAACATCTTCATTTATGATTTCTCGAATGAAGAATTATTGTCATCTATCGACAGCCTTCCGCCTCATCATAGATCTGTTTTCAATTTATACTTTATTGAAAACCATTCCCACGCAGAAATTGCCGGTTTATTAGGAATTACGATAAACACTTCAAAATCTCATCTTTTGCGGGCTAAAAAATCTATTCAAACCTACTTGCTCAATCATATTATCAATCCCAACACTCCTAAAAATAAAACAGCACAACTGCTTGTCATTTTTGGATTGGGAGGACTATTGTGGGCACAAACCTTCCGCAGTAAATTTTCAGATTTCCACATCACAACCTCTAAAAAACTGGAAGTTCCTGAAAATATAACAATCAAAACGCCTACATTTCATTCTTCACAATCAAACTTAAAAAAGAAAGTGATCATCACTTCAACCTGCATAATCATTATTATTTCCTCATTATTTTTATTGAACACACAGAACCATCTGTTTTTTCAGAATCACTCGATTCATACTGATTCAATCCAGAGAAAAAATAAGGTAATTTCTGAAAACAGATATCTAAAAGAGAAATCCGATTCCGAAAGAAGTACACCAGCAAAGACAATTAACTCTTCCATAAAAACCAAGCAGAATAAAGCAGAAAAGCTCACTATCGCTGAAGAAAAAAGTATTAAAGACAAGGGACGAACACAAAAAATACTTCTCAAAGACACTATAAAAGAAACTTCTCAAAAAGTGATTATTGTGAAAAAAATCATCAAAAGAGATACTATATTTGTAGAAAGATAAACTTATCGAGCCATGTTTTTAAAAAAGACTCTTTTCCTTTTTTGTCTCATCACCATCAACTTTTCATGGGCGCAAAAAAAGAAAAAAATAGATACGGTATATGTTTATGAAAAAGTGATTGTACACGATACGGTTTATCTGGAAAAACCTTTACGATTAAAATCAGCCAATCTAGTTATAGCTCCGTTAACGATTTCTCAAAAGGAAATAAAAGACCTATACCAGGAAAATATCGACAAACAAAAGTCTGAGAAAAAGGCAAAACGCAAAATTTTCAATACATTCCAATATGGTGTGGAAGCCGGAGTAGGATTTAAAAAATCCGCCTGGACAGCATTTGTGTCCGAAAATAAGCAACAGTTCGGCGAAAATTTAGGAATCTGGATTTCCAGAAACTTATTTGCATCTCCTTTATCTCTGTTTCTTTTAGCAAATATTTACCATTGGAATTCCACTTTTGATCTGGATGCCAATAAAGAAGATACCCTTCTCAATGGATTTTATTTTACCACAGATCAGCAGCCTTTATTATTTCAGCGTTTTAACAACAAACATTTCGAATACGCTTTACAGTTAAAAATTGCCTATGAATGGAAAAATATCCGCCCTTTTGCCGGTATCTTAGCCAATCATAATGTATACAAAATGCAGTTTCTGGTTCCTAACAATAATATTCTGAATAAATTAGACGATTTTAAGAGCCAGCAAACCAACATCGGATTTTCATTAGGACTACAATACAGGGTTTTAAAACATTTTCTTGTTTTTGCGGAATATCAACACTACCAAATGAAAAACATTTCGCTAAAAAACAGCTCTTTTGATTTTGACATTTTTAAGACTAATAATACCTTTGCAGAAAGTAAAATCAACTTCGGAATTTCTTATGTCATCTCCAAGATCTGATTTTAAAAATGCATTACATAATGATCTATTTCAAATTTCCATTCGACGAAAAACTCTATTCGACAGACAAAGATTCAAGTGAAAACCCTATCAATTTTCATTCTTTCGACGGATTAAGGCAAATCAACTGTAACGGAAAAATTATTGAAATAAATCACGACAATTTTGATCAGACAGCAATTTCAAGTAAGGATTTAAAAGAAGATGATAACAGGTTTACGCCAGAAACCAAAGACGAATATCTGAATAAATTGGATCAGGTCATTGAAGTTATTAAAGACAACCAACTTCCCAAACTGGTCTATTCCAGAAGGAAAATCTTCACAAATTTTAATCAGATCGATCTTAAAGAAAGCTTCAAAAACCTTTGTAATGCTTATCCCAATGCCTTCAGATATATCTTGATTAATAGTGAAAATTCGTGGATGGGTGCTTTTTCAGAAGTCTTGGGGAAATTCAACAAGCAAACCCATACTTTTGAAACAATGAGCCTTGCCGGAACACTTCCAATTTCAGAAAGCTGGTCTGAAAAGGAAATTGAAGAACAAAAACCCGTTTCAAACTACATCAGAGATATTTTAAAAAACTATTCGGAAACGCTCGAAGAATCGGAAACCTATGATCATATTTCAGGAAACATCAAACATCTCAGAACAGATTTTAAAATAAAAATCCACCCAGAAGAGTTAGATACTATCATTCAGGAATTACATCCTACTCCTGCTGTTTGTGGGATACCAAAAGAGTTTTGTAAAGAAAACATTCTGAAATTGGAAAAATATCCACGCGAATTGTACGCAGGTTATATCAAAATAGAAACCGACGAAAGCATTCAGTATTTTGTTAATCTTCGTTGCTCTAAACTTTACAAAAATGCGGTCCATCTTTTTGTAGGAGGCGGAATCACCGCACAAAGCAATCCGGAAAAAGAATGGATAGAAACCGAATTGAAATCAGAAGCGGTGCTAAAAAATCTTGTGGTTTCTTAAATTCATTCTTTTAAAGATTTACCTAATAAGATTGAGATTCTTCATTTCATTCAGAATGACAAGGTTTGCTTTAATGACAATTAATAATTACAAAGAAAAAACCTCTTTCAGCTTGAAAGAGGTTTATATTTGATGGTATAATTAAAAATAATTATTTTCTTACTCCGATTTTACTCCAGGTATTCATTACAAAAAGTAATATTAATCCTATAACTCCTGCTCCGATAGAGAAAACAAACTTCAGATTATCTTCGGAAAGAAGATCTGTGTTAAAATCTATTGCATATACATTGATTCCGATAATGATAACGAAAACGATCAAAAATACTTTATAAAACTTCTGCATAATTTTTAAAAATTAATATAATTCTGCACCAATTGGGCAAAGTTTGCGGTAAATAATTTGATTGAAATCGCCAGAAGAATAATTCCAAAAACTTTCTGTAAAATAGCTAATGTTGCTTCCCCCATTTTCTTTTCCAGCCAAGTAGCAGATTTCAGCACCAAATATACGAAAATTGTATTGAGAATGATTCCAAAAATGATATTAATATCATGGAATTCAGCTTTTAAAGATAAAGTGGTCGTTAAAGTTCCCGCTCCGGCAACTAATGGAAAAGCAATAGGAACAATAGACGCCGATTTTGCTTCTGAGGTCTTATTGATTTCAATACCCAGAATCATTTCCAGGGCAATAATGAAAATAACAAACGCTCCTGCAATGGCAAATGAATTGACATCTACTCCGATAAATTTTAAGATCTTGTCTCCTACAAAAAGAAAAACAAGCATAATCCCACCAGCTGTAATAGATGCTCTCCTCGCTTCAATCTGTCCGAATTTTTGCTGCAGACTTACCACAATAGGAATAGAACCAATGATATCGATCACGGCAAAAAGTACCATAAAACAGGTAATGATTTCTTTAATAGAAAAATGTTCAAATACTTCCATTACTTTAAATTAAGAATTTCGCAAAAATATGAAAAATAATTAATTATTTGCTAATGCTGGAATATAATTTAACAATTGTATCATACAGCTCATCAATTCCCTCTTCAGATTTTACCGGCGCGTATTTTTCAATCTGAATTTTTTGGGACAGAATTCTGTATTCCTCCGCAATATTATTCCCTTTATAACTTTCTAAAAACGCCACAAAATCCTTCGAAGAACTTTGAAAATATTGATTTCTGACTTCTGAATCTAGTTCTTCCACCGTTTTGAAAAACTTGGTATAGTCATTATTTTCTTTTAGATTTTTTAAATAGTTAAAATAATCTGAAATATCTGTCTTCAGCATAGTGCGGATCTCTTCCTCCGTTTCTGCAATCGTACCCAAGGATTCCGGAGATACTGTTTTGTTAACTAAAGAACGCTTTTTTTGCCAATTTCTAAATACAAGATAAGAAACAAATAAACTCAGCAGAATAGCAATATTGATAAACAGAACATTCCAATTAAATTTATTTTTTTCTTTTACTTTAAATGAAGTTGTCTTTAATACCGGAGTATTTACCGTTTCTAAAAAGTTGTTGGTATATTCATTTACCTTTTCTACCGTAGAACGGGATTCCATGATCTGGTCATGAGACAACGATTGAACACTTAATTCCCCGACAGGAACTTCAACATATTCTTTTTTCTCAGGATCAAAAAATGAAAACTCTTCGGTTTTAATTGAAATAGCGCCCTGTTTTTTAGGAATTACAATATAATTAGCAAAAATCTCACCTTTCATTCCTACTTTTCCGGGATAAACTTTTGAAGTAATTTTTGGAGTAAAAAACTCATAATCCTGGGAGGCCTCAATACCTGGCAATTTCATATCCGTAATATTGCCTTCCCCTGAAATTTTCACCACCACATGCATTGGTTTTTCTACCTCTGTTTTTTCTGCAGTGGGGCAATAAACATCTACCTTAAAATTTCCGACAGCATTCTTAAAACTTTCGGGAGCTCCTTCAGGAAGTTTCTTTACATTAAGCTTTATTTTATTGGAAAGTATTTTATTCTTACTGGAAAGCGTATTTACAGAAGCAGAAACAGAAGGTACTTCCACATACCCCGCACGATTAGGAAAAACCATAAAAACAGCAATCACCTGTGAGGCCATACTTCCTCCCATATCAGAAGGATCAATCTCTGATCTTCTGAAGTGTACCGGATGTACGTTGATATTGTCCTGCTGAGGAAGCTGAATGTTTCTAACCTTTCTTAAATTATCAATATTTTTTGAATATACCTTTAATACCGCAATGGTAGGCTGGTCCTGATAAACTTCTCTATCCTCAATCTCCATATTCAGAAATACTTCATTCTGCGCCGCAATATGTGCAGAAGATTTTTTATCAAGATCTTTTATTACGATATCAAAAGGCTCCGTTTTGTAAATTTTGTTACTTACCGTAACCAGAACCGACCCAATTCTGATTTTCCCCTTCTTTTTGGGTTCAAGCGCCAATCGGGTAATTTTTTCTGTAATGACCGTATTGGTTAAAGGATCCACGAAACTGTTGGTTACGGATCCGCTACCTATTATTGTAAATCTGGAAAGATCCGGTAATTGAAATACAGACTGCTGTTCAAGATCTCCGCCATTAAGTTCTAAGACAATGGTGAGATTAATAATTTCTCTTCCATTATATTCAGCTTTATCAGATTCCAGAGAAAGGTTCACCTGTCCATAAGAAATTATGGAAACAAATAGGAGTAATATGTAGATAAGCTTTTGCTTCATCACCAATCTTTCTCGTTGCTTTGCGGCATCGAATAAGAATTTTTATTTAAAATTCTTCTGGCGGTTTCTTTTTCTTTTTCGCTTACTTTGTTTAATATGGCATTTTCAAGATCTTTTGGTATTTTGCCTTCATTGTTCTGGTTTTGATCAGGATTATTTCCTTCCTGATTTTTCCCTTTATTTTGCTGGCCTTTTCCCTGATCCTGTTTTTGATCTTTAGGATTTCCGTTTTGATCATCATTTTGTTTTTGGTCACCGCCGCCTCCTTTGCCTGAGTTATTCTGCTGGTTCTTCTTTTGTTGGTTTTCTTTTTCCTTCAGTTTGGCAATTTCATAGTTTTTTCTTGTTGCCTCGCTTTTTGGATTTTGTTTTAAGGATTGCTTATAATAATCTGCAGCTTTTTCGGGCTGATTCATCTGCATATAAGCATTTCCTAAATTATGTAGAGCCGCCGCCTTATCCGGAAGATTCTGAGAAAGTGCTTTTGCCTTTTCAAATTCAGCCTTTGCTTCTTCATATTTTTTGCTCTTGTATAAAGCATTTCCCAAATTATAATGAGCTGTAAAATCTTTATTATTTTGTTTTACGGCTTCCACATATTTGGAAGATGCACCCTCATAATTTTTATCGTTGAATTTTTGGTTGCCTTCATACACCAAAGTCCTGTAACTCTCCTGACCGAACAAGCAGCCTGAAAAGCTTAAGGCAAACATAAACGATAAGAAAATGATTTTAGTATTCATCAAATGCAAAATTATTCCTTTATATGTTAATAAACAGATTCTAGTTTGTTAAAATTGGGTTAAAGTATGACATAATAGCCTGTAAGCTAAACAGAAAATTAAACATTAAAATCTCTTTTAGGATTAAATATATAAATTAAAAAGAAGAATAAAATTGAAATCCCCAAAAAATATTGATAATAATGATTCGCATTTTGCGATTTTACCAACGTCTCCGAAGAGAATGATTTTTTACTCAGAAAATCAAGAATTTTATTGGGCGTTTCATTGATGTTATTTCCGTCAATATATTCTCCTCCTGTTGATTCAGCTATTTTATGAAGAGCTTCCGTTTGTCTTTTAGAGATTACCGTTTCTCCGTTCATGTTAGATTTATATCCCATTAACTGACCGAAAGAATATTCAGGAACGGGTGCTCCTTCTTCTGTTCCGATTCCTACGGTCGTCACCATAATTCCTTCTTTATTTGCCAGTCGTATGGCCGCCGCATCGTTACCTTCATTATCCTCTCCGTCGCTTAACAAAATTACTTTTCTGGCTCCTTTATTTACATTTTTAAACTTTGCAGCAGCCGCTTCCATCGCTTTCAGGAAATCCGTTCCCTGAATCTGCATGGAATTGGTTTCAATGCCATTAATATAAGTTTCCGCAGAAGAATAATCAGTTGTCAAAGGCATAATAGAAGTGGCCTCTCCCGCGAAAATCACTACACCTATTTTATCACTCTTCATTTGCTGCATGGTATTGATCATCACATTCTTCGCTTCCATTAAACGATTGGGTTCCACATCTTCCGCATTCATAGAATTAGAAACATCGAGCATGAAGATCACATTATTCAGCTTCTGTTTGGTCTGAACTTCATTGGAACCACTCAAAAGATCAATAATAGAAAAAATGAGAAACAGAGTTCCTAAAAGATATAAAGCAGGAAAAAATTTTGTAAACCCTGAACTTTTTTCAAATAACTGTTCATGAAACTGATGCTCTGCAAATGCATCTCTTCTTTTCTTTTTCCATTTAAAAAAACGGATCAGCAGTACAGCCAAAAACGGCAATAGCAACAGCAATAACAAATACCAGTAGTTTCCTAAATACCAATCCATTAGCTTAACAATTTATAAAATACCCATCTCAATAAAGCATCAAAAATCAGCATTCCCAATGCAATCCAAAGAAAAATCTTAAAATATTCTTCGTAATTATACAGTTTGGAAACCTTGATATCAGATTTTTCCAATTGATTAATCTCATCATATACTTCAGCCAATCCCGAATTCGACGTTGCTCTGAAATACTTCCCTCCCGTCATCTGCGCCACCTCTTTCAAAACCGGTTCATCAATCTTAACTTCAGTTTCTGTAAATACTAAATCTCCGAATATATCGGTCTGTGTAGGCATTAAAGCATAGCCATTGGTTCCGATTCCGATAGAGTATACTTTGATATTATTATTTTTGGCAAGCTCAGCGGCAATTTGTGGCGGCATTGCATTTTCGATTGTATTCACACCATCTGTCATAAGGATAATGATCTTACTTTTAGCCTTGCTGTTTTTAAGGTGATTGACCGCAACAGAAAGTCCTTCTCCGATCGCCGTTCCCGGTTGAAGCTCCATTGGATTCAGATTTTTCAGTTCATCTATAACAACCTGATGATCGGAAGTTACCGGTACTTTCGTAAACGCTTCTCCGGAATACGCAACTAAACCAATCCTGTCATTTGGACGTTTTTCAACAAACTTAACCGCAATATCCTTCAAAGCACTTAAACGATCCGGAGTTAAATCTTTTGCCAGCATACTTAAAGAAACATCCACAGAAAGCATAATATCGACTCCTTTCGTATCATCCCTGTCCTGAGAAATGGTAAACGTTCTTGGTCTTGCCATCGCAATAATCAAGGCAGAAAGAATGATATACTTCGATATTTTCAGTAAAAAAAGTACCGGCAGAACACCATTGTTACTGCTCATATTTTTCACGGTAGGAACTTTAATTCCTTTTCTTTTCTGCTTCCTTATATCTTTAATTAAAAGAGGAATAAACAGTAAAAAAAGAAGCAAGAACCACGGACTATAAAATTCAAAATCAAACATCCTTTCTCAAGTTTTCAAATTCCAAATCCTTTGATGAGCGCTTTACAAATTCTCTGATATTTGCAAAATCTTTTTCCATGGCTTCCTGATCCGGAAAGGTTTTAGCAAATTTCACCAGATCTCCGCGCAAGAAGACCTCTTCCACTACTTTTTCGTTTTCCTGAGAAATGGTATTATTTTTTTTCATCAAATCAATTAAATCATCTGTCAATAACACATCTGCGGGCAAATGATATTGTCTGGAAATAAATTTTCTGGAAATATCGATCAGTTCTACATAGAATGAGCGGTAGTCTCCACTTTCCACATATTTTTTCTTCTTTAAGGAATCCAACTCTTTCAAAGTCTGATTGGTTGCTACTACAGGAGAATCTTTAGCTTTCCTTCCCCATTTAATAAACATAATGATCGCAATAATTAAGGCTATCACTGAAAGAGCGGCTAAAATATACCATTTATAAAGTTCCCAATAATCTTTTACTTCCAGATTTACCCCTTTATTGTTCATAATATCATTAATCTGATCGCCTTTTTTTGCCGTATTAATGACATCTATTTCATAGGGAATTGTTTTTAAAACCTTTCCATCCACTTTGAATTCCAGTTCGGGAATTTTAAAAGTTCCTTCTTCAAATACCGCAAATTCAATTCTCCGGTAATAAATATCCTTAGTCTGGGCAATACTGTCTTTTACTTCTTCAAAATGAAAAGGCAGAAGCTCATTTTCAGGAGCGGCAGAAACTTTTTTATCGTGTAGATTATTAATGGTGATCACAATATGATTGAGTTCTCCCAAAGCAATGGTTTTCTTCTCAACGCTGGAAGAAAGGATCTGCGAAAAAGCATTCGCACAGATCAAAAAACAAAATATGAATAGTAGTTTTTTCAATTTTATCTTTAAATTTTAAAATCACACTTGTCATTCTGACAAAGGAAGAATCTAAATATTAATATTCTTACTTTTTCAAATAAACTTAGCATTTAAAAACATGCCGTTAAGTTCAAATTGAGAAATTCTTCATTTCGCTTACGCTGCATTCAGAATGACAGAAGAAGCTTTATTTTTATTTCTTCTGAAAATAGTTATACAATAACTTTGAGTAATCGGAGCCTGTATTAATATTCATAAAACTCGCTGAACTATTGGCAAAATCCTCTTCTAAAGCTCTCAACTTCTGTTTCTGGGCTTCTGCAAAAGTATATCTCCACCTTGCACTGGAAGTATTTGCCCAGATTTGCTTTCCAGTTTCCGCATCATACAATAAAGTATAGCCGACATCAGGAATTTCATTGTCTTTTTCATCAAAAATCCTCATTCCCAGCAACTGATGCTTTTTTGAAGCCACTCTCAGCATTTTGGAATCATATTCATCTTCAAAATCCGAGAAGAGAAATACCAGAGATTTTCTCTTGAAAATTCCCATCATATATTCCATGGCCTTATCAATTCTTGACACTGCAGGAACATAATCTGCCGTGAGAATATTACTGATAATTGAAAGAATATGTTTTCTCCCCTTTTGCGGAGGAATTACCTTATATACTTTATCTGCAAATAAAATCAAACCTACCTTATCATTATTCCCTGCAGCAGAAAAGCCTAAACTTGCTGCAATTTCTGCAACATATTCTCTTTTCAGCTGAGTTTTTGTTCCGTAATCCATGGAAGCAGAAATATCTACGAGTAGCATCATCGTCAATTCCCTTTCCTCTTCCATCACTTTCACGAATGGTTCACGGAAACGTGCTGTTTTATTCCAGTCAATTCTTCTGATCTCATCGCCAAACTGATACGGACGGACTTCCGAGAAGGTCATTCCCTGCCCTTTAAAAGCACTGTGATATTGTCCCATCAAAGTAGCTTCCGTCTTCTTTCGGGTACGGATTTCTATTTGCTTGACTTTTTTTACAATATCTTTTATCTGCATAAATTAATTTTAATGTTGAGGTTGAGATTAAGTTTGAGAAACTCATCAATTTTCAACTTATTTAAATTCTATAGAAACATTAAACCATTCATCATCAAATTTCGGGCTGTATTTTTTATAGAAATTAATCGCCGGTTCGTTCCAGTTCAACACCTGAAAAACCATTCCGTTGTATTGATTGGATTTTCCGTGTTCCATCGTTGCTTCAAATAATTTCTTCCCGATTTGTTTTCCTCTCAGCTTTTCCGTCACCACCAAATCCTCAAGATATAGTCTTCTTCCTTTCCATGTTGAATATCTGTCATAATACAAAGAGATTCCAACAATTTCTCCATTATATTCAGCCACAAAAGCTCCCCAAACCGAGGATTTCCCAAATCCGTCTTCAATAAATTGCTCTAAAGTCAAAGTTACTTCATGCAACGCCTTTTCATAATCGGCCAGTTCTTTAATTAATTCCAACATCGGAGCACAATCTTCCTGAACTGCCTTTCTAATCATTACTTCATTCATTACGGAGCCTGTATTTTAGCTAAAATTCTATTAATAATTTCTTCTGTGGATATTTCTTCAGCTTCAGCTTCGAAAGTCAAACCAATTCTGTGTCTCAACACATCTTTTGCCAGTTCTTTTACATCTTCAGGAATGACAAATGCTCTTCCTTTTAAAAATGCATAAGCTCTTGATGCTATTGCTAAATTGATTGACGCTCTTGGTGAAGCTCCAAAACCGATGTAATTTTTCAATTCTGCAAGACCATAATTTTCCGGGAAACGGGTGGCAAAAACCATATCCAGAATATATTTTTCAATCTTTTCGTCAAGATAAATCTGATTGATCAGCTCTTTTGCATCTACAATATCCTGTAAAGAAATAACCGGTTTTACCGTGGGTTGATGCGAGGTTGAAACCATTCTCATCACGGTTCTTTCATCTTCAAATTTCGGATAATCAATCGTACATTTCAACATGAAACGGTCGCTTTGAGCTTCCGGTAAAAGATAAGTACCTTCCTGATCGATCGGGTTCTGCGTCGCCAGTACCAGAAAAGGTTTTGGAAGCTTCATGGTTTCGTCACCAATGGTTACCTGCTTTTCCTGCATTACCTCTAATAAAGCCGACTGTACTTTTGCCGGAGCACGGTTGATCTCATCCGCCAATACGAAGTTCGCAAAAACAGGCCCTTTTTTTATTGAAAAATCATTGTCTTTAATATTATAAATCATTGTTCCGACAACATCTGCAGGCAATAAATCCGGGGTAAACTGAATTCTTGAAAAATCACCATGAACAGCATCTGCCAAGGTTTTGATTGCCAGTGTTTTTGCCAAACCCGGAACTCCTTCCAAAAGAACGTGACCATTCCCCAGAAGTCCGACTAAAAGACGGTCTATCATATATTCCTGGCCGATAATCACTTTATTGATTTCCTGTCTCAGAAGAGAAAATAAGTAGTTTTTTTCTTTTACTTTTTCCGTCAGCTGGCGGATGTCTTCTGCTTGATACGTATCTGACATAATTTAATTTAAAATAATTGGTAAATTTCTAATAAATACTTGCATTAATCAACACAATGGATGCCATTTTTGAGTTAAAGTTTGTTAAATATTCCGGCAATAATGCGAGATTCAAAATAGTTGAAACCTTAAAACTCAATGCGATTATTTTATTTTTTCATAAAAATATATAAATTTTGCTTCAATCTGCCGTTCAAAAATTGTCATTTCCAGTTTATTAAACTATTTTTGGTGATTAAAATTTTTGCAAAATGAATTATCATTTTCAAGCTCACAGACAAGTAAGAAAAAACCTTCTAGAAATCCTTCAAAACACTTCTCACGAAGATCTTTTGCTGATTCCTGACGGCTTCAACAATAACATATACTGGAACATTGCCCACACCGTTGCCACACAGCAACTTTTGCATTACTATTTAAGCGGAAACCCTTTCAGAATAGACAAATACTGGATCGAAACCTACAAAAAAGGGACTTTACCTAATTTCGATGTTCAGAAATCGGAAGTGGAAGATTTGGAGTTTTTACTGACTGAAACTTCAAAAATTTTAATGAAAGATTATGACAGTGATTTCTTTTCGGATTACACGCCTTATACGACAAGTTTTGGGATGGATTTGAAAAGCATTCAGGATGCCATTATTTTCAACAATATGCATGAAAGCCTGCATTACGGCTATGTGATGTCTCAGAAAAGAGCAATTTTAGGAGAAAAAGGAAGATAGTTAAATGTGAATTTTGCTTCGCAAGTTAATAGTGAACTATGAATTTTTAGCTAAAAATTGACTTACAAAGTAACATTGACATTTGACAATTCACTATTTAAAATAATAAGATGACAGATAAAAAAGATGATTTTATTTTCGGGCTACGTCCCGTAATTGAAGCAATTGAAGCGGGAAAAACGATTGACAAGGTCTTCGTGCAAAATGCTTTGCAAGGACCCATTTATGCTGAATTAAAAGCAATTTTAGCCAAAAATAAAATCCGTCCCAACTATGTGCCGGTTGAAAAACTGAACCGTTTTACAAGAAAAAATCACCAAGGTGTAGTTGCCTTTATTTCGGATGTCCCGTTTCATAAAATCGAAGATATTGTTCCTCAGCTATTTGAAGAAGGGAAAACTCCGTTTTTATTAATCCTTGACCGATTAACAGATGTGAGAAACTTCGGGGCAATATGCAGAACTGCAGAATGTGTAGGCGTTGATGCTGTAATTATTCCGGAAAAAGGAGCAGCTCCTATTAATTCAGATGCAATAAAAACTTCTGCAGGAGCACTTTACAACGTAAAAATCTGTAAAGAACCGAATTTAGCACATGTTGTAGATTTCCTTCAGCAAAGCGGAATTTCCGTATATGCCGCAAGTGAAAAAGCTCAAAAGCTGATCTATGATGTAGATTTCAAAGAACCTTGTGCGGTTGTAATGGGGAATGAGGAAACAGGAATTTCTAAAGAAGTACTTCATCATGCAGATGAAAAAATAAAGCTACCGATTGAAGGAAAAACACAGTCTCTGAATGTTTCTGTTGCGTGTGGAGCTATTTTATATGAAGCGGTAAGGCAGAAAATGGCTGCAATTCCAAATTTATAATCTATGAAAATTCAATTTCTTTTGCCATTATGTTTTGCAGTGTTCACTTGTAATGCTCAAACGAAGGAAATTCCTACAGACAATCCTCTGAAAACTGAACTTGATCAGTTAGTTCAAAAGGAAGCTTCTGTTTATATGCAGGATCCGGCCCGTGTTGGGATTTCTATAGGAATTTTTAGAGATGGTAAAAGTTATTTTTATAATTACGGAACAACAGAATTAGGAAAGTCACAACTTCCGACTTCCAAAAGTATTTACGAGATTGCCTCCATCACCAAAACTTTTACAGGAACACTTTTAGCCCATGCTTTAGTGGATGGTAAAATTAAATTGGATGATGATATCCGAAAGTATTTAACCGGAAATTATCCCAATCTTGAGTTTGAAAAGCATCCGATAACGATTGCTAATCTTACCAATCATTCTTCGGGATTGCCGCAGTTTTTACCGGATCAGTCCGAAACATTTAAGAAGCCTATGGATTCTGTAGCTTTGATATTATCCGATTTTTATAAAAATTATTCCAAAAAGAAATTTTATGAAGATCTTCATGAGGCAAAAGTAGCTTTTGTGCCGGGAACGGATTATAAATATTCAAATGCAGGAACGCAGATTGCAGGTGATATTCTTGAAAAAGTATATCATAAAAGCTATGAGAATATCCTGTCAGAATATATTACGAAGCCTTTAAAAATGAATCAGACCATAGTTGGTACAGATTCTGCAAAGCTTTTGACCGGCTATAATGAAAAAGGAAAGGTAATGCCCAGAAATATGACCACCATTATTGCACCGGCAGGCGGAATTCTCTCTACAACGGAAGATCTGGTGAAATACATGCAATATCAACTTAATGAAAATGATCAGTATGTAAAAGCTTCCCATACTCCGGTGGTAAAAAGTGAAGGTGATCAAATAGGATTATATTGGAGAATTCATACGTATGATGACGGAACTAAAACCATTTTTCATACAGGAGGAACTTTTGGTTTTTCGAGTGTGCTCCAAATCTATCCTTCAAAAAATATGGGTGTAGTCGTCCTTTCTAATGAATCCGACGGAGAGTCTCAAGGAAAACTGCAGGATATTGCAGACAGTATATTAAGAAATAGTAGTAAAAAATAAAATTAAAAAATTCAAATGAAGAATATTGCGGCGCTTGCGCTAGTTTCAACGATAGCATTGGTTTCTTGTAATAAAAAAGAAACGGCAAAAATTACAAAAGTAGATCCTAAAACAGGAAAAACAGTAACGGTAGAAGTTCCGGCAGATTCTGTTGTAAAAGTAGAGGCAAATCCTGCTATTAAAGACTCATTGGGAATCTTCAAACAGTCTTTTAAATTGGAAAAAGGAAAAACATATCCGCTTACCACTTACCAAAGAGATGTAAAAACCATGACCGATCCGCAAGGAAAGTCGATCACTGCAACCAGCGAGTCTACCGATGAGATGAATTTTGTAGTGAATGACCTCAAAGGAAATGTATATGATCTGACACTCAATCTTGTTGCCAAAAGAAATTCTCAGTCGGCTCAAGGTAAAACACTTGTTGTAGATACCAAACTTCCGGAACCTAAAGAGGAAGATCTTAAGATGCTTTGGATCGTTAACAGAGCCCTTACCAGCAATAAGCTGAATGTAAAAATGGATACTAAAGGGAATGTGATCTCAATTACAGGCTTTGACCCTATCTACACAAAAGTTGCTAATGCAGTGGGAGCTCTTGTAAAAGATCCAGCTCAGAAAGCAGGAGTAACAGCCAACTTGAAAGAAAGCTTCAATGAAAAAATATTGAAAGACCAACTTTCAAAAAACCTGACACTTATTCCTAAAAAAGGAGTAAAAATAGGAGAAAAATGGACAAACAGTGAAAACGCAGATCCTAACGGAAAAATAAAAGTAACGTCTAACTACACTTTAAAAAGTGCAGGAAATGGTATCGTAGAAGTTTCTATTTCAGGAGGAATTCCTAAAAAAACTGAAAAACAGGCACAAGGCCCTGTTACACACAGCATGAGCAGCGAGCTTGTTCAAAACGGAACCATTAAGTTTGACCAAAATACAGGATGGATTACCAACCAGAACATCAATGTAAAAACATCACAGATTGAAACCATTTCAGACGGGAAACAATCTCAGTCTATGAAAAGTATTTCAAACTCTTCTGTTATGGTAAACCCTTCCGGTAAATAAGAAAAGAAAAAGTTTAAGGGAAGTGATTTTTAAATCATGAACTTTAAACTTTGAACAAAAATCAAAAATTATGAAGTACATTCTTGAGTTAGTACTCTCTGCTATTATTATTTTCTTTGTCTGGAATATTCTGAAAAGAATTTTCTTTAAAACTTTTTACAGTTACAGATTTAACAACAATAATGGCTCAAACAACAAACAGCAGGACATTCATAGTTCACAAAAAGGAAAACAGAATCTTAACTGGGATGCAGAAACCGTAGATTTTGAAGAGGTAAAAGAGAGCAAAGATAAAAGGTAACAATTCCGAAAAATAAAAGATAATAACCATCAATATGGCGAAAAATAAAAACTTAATTTATATTGCAATTTCATTAGTTGTATTTATAGTTTTAGCATTTTTATATTCTACTCCTGTTTTCACGGGAAAACAGCTTTTCCAGCATGACATTGTACAGTACAGAGGAGGTGCAAAAGAACTTTTGGACTACAGAGCTGATACAGGAAACGAAACCTATTGGAGCGACTCTATGTTCGGAGGAATGCCTACTTACCAGATGGGAAGCAGATTTAATGGTGATATTATTAAGAAAATTGACAGCTATCTGAACATTCTTCCAAGACCTGTCAATTATATCTTCTTACTTTTTTCAGGATTTTTCCTTTTAGGAATGGTAGTAGTCAGAAACTGGAAATATGCTCTTCTGGGCGCTACATTTTTTGGGCTTTCCACCTATTTTTATATTGCCATTGCGGCAGGGCACAACGGTAAGATCAATACACTTGAGTATTTTGCACCGCTTTTAGCTGGGATTTTACTTGTTTATATGCGGAAACAATACATTTGGGG
Organism: Candidatus Chryseobacterium colombiense; assembly: GCA_029203185.1. Taxonomy (NCBI): domain Bacteria; kingdom Pseudomonadati; phylum Bacteroidota; class Flavobacteriia; order Flavobacteriales; family Weeksellaceae; genus Chryseobacterium; species Candidatus Chryseobacterium colombiense. The sequence goes on from CP119310.1 coordinate 1,854,659, forward strand.
ATTCATTGTCACAACCCTTTTCATGGGGCTTCAGATTGCAGCGAACCATCCGCAGATGACCTATTACCTGTTTATTGCATTAGGCTTTTTATTTATTTCTGAAATTGTAAGAGTCATCCAAAAGAAAACAGAAGTAAAACACTTCCTGATCTCTTCAGGAATCATTGCAGCATCATGCTTAATCGGTGTTGGAATGAATTCCCAAAGAATCATGGCCAACTCCGAATACATCAAAGAAACCGTACGTGGAAAGCAGATCTTAACCAACGACAGTCATACCGGAGGAAACTCAGGGATGGATAAAGAAAGTATGCTGATGTGGAGCTACGGAAAACTGGAAACCTTAAACCTTTTCATTCCAAGATTGATGGGAGGCGGAAGTCAGGAGCCGGAAGGAAAAGAAATGATGGCAAAAATTCAGGAGCTGGTTCAGCAGAATGTAGAATCCCAAACCGAGTACGACAGAATTTCCAAAGGATTCGGAAGTCTTACGTATTGGGGAGACCAACCGGGAACTTCCGGACCTGCTTATCAGGGAGCGATTGTCTGTTTCTTAGCTGTTTTAGGATTCTTCTTTGCCTCTAAAAAATACCGTTACTGGATTTTAGGAGCTTCCATTCTTACCATCTTTTTAGCTTGGGGAAGCAACTTCATGGCCCTTTCAGACTTCTTTATAGATTTTGTTCCGTTTTATAATAAATTCAGGGCTCCGTCATCTATTTTAGTAGTAGTTGAATTACTATTCCCGTTAATTGCAATTATCGGACTGTACAGATTCTTTACAGATGAAAAGCTGACAGAAGAATATAAACAGAAAATTCTTACGTATGTAGGCGGAGGAACATTAGGTTTGATCTTAATTCTTCTTGTTTTTGGAAAATCTTTATTAGGGTTCCATACAGATAATGAGCAGGCATATTTACCTCCATTCCTGTTGGATTATCTTACAGAAGAGCGATTTAAGCTATTCAGAATAGACGCTATCAAAGCATTTATTTATGTTGCGATTACTATTATTCTTTTATTCTTATGTTTAAAGAAAAAATTAAATCAGAATATAGCTTTAATTATTATTGGTGCGGTAAGTTTATTCGATCTATGGTCAGTTAACAAACGGTATTTAAACGATGATAACTATGTAGACAAGATTTTTGCCGAGAATCCTTTCCAGACTGAAAGTTCAGATCTTCTGGCTGAAAAAGTTCAGGGTAATCCTAATCTGGAATCTATTATAGCCAATGTAAATGTCAATAAGACGTTGGAAACCATTGCCGAAAAAGACAAAACACACTACAGAATTTTCAATAATATTTTAGGAACATTCAGCGAGACTAACACTTCATATTTCAAATCTTCAATTGGAGGCTATCACGCTGTAAAACTGAGAAGATATGATGACGTCATCAACGAATACTTCCAGGTAATGGATTCTGTAAAAGTTCCGAATATCCTGAACCTTTTAAATGCAAAATATTGGGTAGTCGGAGGACCAGAACAGCCTCAAGCAGTTCCAAATCCAACTGCAAATGGAAATGCATGGTTTGTAAGTGATTTAAAATTTGTAAATACCCCGAATGAAGAAATTAAGTCTATCGGAGTTATTAATAACAAGAAAACAGCGGTAATTGCTTCTTCTGATAAAGAATATTTCAGTAACAAACCCGTTCAGGCAGATTCTACTGCAACGATCAGCTTAACCGGATATCAGCCGAATGAGCTTGAATTCAAATCAAAATCAAAAACTCCTCAGTTAGCCGTATTCTCTGAGATCTACTATCCTCATGGATGGAAAATGTTTGTGGACGAAAAAGAAGTTCCTTACATCAAAGCAGATTATCTGCTTCGTGCAGTTCACGTTCCTGCAGGAAATCATAATATAAGAATGATCTTCGAGCCGGAAGTTATTGAAAAAGGAAAATGGATCTCTCTTCTTTGTTTCGGTCTATTTATCATATTAAGCGGATTTGGAATTTTTCTTTTAAATAAAAAGAAGAAGGAAATCGTTATTAAAGAAGCATAAATTACACTCTGTCATTCTGAATGAAGCAAGCCGTAGTGAAGATTCTTTACTTTAAATGAGATTCTTCATTCCGTTTCACTTCACTCAGAATGACAAAAGAACGTATCGTTTACTCTACAATTAATGGAACACAAAAAAATATTGATCATCACCTATTACTGGCCTCCTGCGGGAGGTCCTGGTGTTCAAAGGTGGCTGAAATTCGCAAAGTATTTACCTGATTTTGGTTGGAAACCTATCATTTATACTCCGGAAAATCCAAGCTATCCATTATTGGATGAAAGTTTACTGAAAGACGTTCCTGAGAATATTGAAATTGTAAAGACAAAAATCTGGGAGCCCTATCAATTGGCAGAAAAGCTGAATAAAAGCAATAAAAAATTCAAAGCCGGACAATTTGATGTAGGAAAAAATCAAAGCTGGAAATCAAAATTTTCGATCTGGGTAAGAGGAAATTTTTTCATTCCCGATGCTCGTGTTTTCTGGGTAAAACCTTCAGTACAGTTCTTGGAAAAGTACTTAAAAGAAAATAAGATTGATGTTGTAGTGACTTCCGGTCCACCCCATTCTTTACATTTAATTGGTTTAGATTTAAAAAAGAAACTTCCCGATTTAAAATGGATTGCTGATTTTCGTGATCCGTGGACGGAAATCTCCTATTATAAACATTTAAAACTTACCAAAAGTTCGGATAAGAAGCACCGCCAATTGGAAAGTGACGTTTTTAAAAACGCAGATATTACTTTAGCGACAAGTTATACAGATGCCGAAAACTTCAGAAAAAACGGAGCCAATGCAGTTTGTATTACCAATGGATTTGATGAAGATGTGAAGATGTTAAATCGTGAAGTTGTTCAATCGTCTGTTGAAAATTCAAAAACTCAACTCAACAACTCAACGCCTTCACAACTTACCAGTACAGCCCAATTCACATTAAGCTATATCGGTGTTTTAGAACAATTAAGAAATCCTGAAAACCTTTGGAAGGCACTTGATGATCTGGTGAAAACAAATCCGGATTTTTCAGAGAACTTCAGCTTGAAATTTGCAGGAAGAGTAGATGATAAAATCTTACACGAAATTGAAAACACAGGATTAAGGAATCATATTTCAAATCTGGGGTATCTGTCTCATGACAAAGCGATTGAAGAAATGGCGAAATCCTCACTTTTATTGATCACCAACTTCCCTAATGAATCTTCTAAAGGAATTATTCCCGGAAAGATCTTTGAATATCTTGCTACAGGAAAACAGATTATTTCTTTCGGACCAAATGACGCCGATGTTTCAAAAATCTTGAATGAAACTAAAGCAGGAAAACATTTCAGCTATAATGATTCCGAAATCATCAAGAGCTTTATTTTAGAAAAATTTGAGCTGTGGAAAAACGGAAGCCTTTCTGACAATACGCAGAATATTGAGCAGTTCTCCAGAAAAAACCTAACCAAAAAATTGTCTGAAATACTGGGTTAAAAATTTTAAAACGCAAAGATTATATAGATTAAAATCTTTGCGTTAATATTTTATATTGTCCATTGATCATTAACCACCGCAACTAGATAATATTTTCCGTTAAGCTCTTCAAAAACCAGACGAAGGCTTTTCCAGTCCATCTCAGCATTGGCTTCTGATCCTTTTATATAATTCTCTGTAAAATCTCCTTTTGGGTAGATTGCCTTTAGATTATTGAGTGAATTTCCTTTTCCTAAAAATTCATTAAGAGCGACCTGCCCTGTTGCAAAATCCTTTGAATACACCCATTTTGTAAGATAATGATCTATAGTGGCCTTATACAGATCACCTGAACCATCCAATGTTCCCCAAGTGAAAAGAGTTTTAGTCGGCTGATATTGCATGAATTCGGATTTAGAAAAATTCTTATCCTCTTTAGGGTTCACAAAAGCATACATTGAAAAACGTACTCCTTTTTCAGGATGAATAAAGTCAGAAAACTTTTTGTAATCCTTATCCTTCAAAGCCTGAATAATCTCTTCATTAAGTTGTTTTAATTCCTGATCTTTATTCACCTCAGCTGGACTAATCTTTGTAACATCAGTTTTTACATATCCTGTAGAATCGGTTTTGTCATTGATAAATTTATCCGGATTTTTCTTGCAGGCGATTACACTTAGAATGAGTAATGAAACAAATAGTTTTTTCATATTTTTTAATGTTTGCTGTAAAAATTCACCAAAAGCAATGCCATATTTGAATGAGATACAGATTGATGATTATCTCCATAGTTTTTTTGTATACCGCTAAAAGCTCTTTGCATCATGTTTTTTGTATTTTTGTTAGATGGAAATTTTGGATATTCTTATTATCGGCGGAGGTCCCATCGGATTGAATTGTGCATTGGAAGCTCAGAAAAACAATCTTACTTATTTAATTATCGAAAAGGGAACCATTGTAAATTCTTTATATCATTATCCTTTATACATGAGATTCTTCTCAACTGCAGAAAAGCTGGAGATTGACAATATTCCTTTCATATCGACCTCTCCAAAACCCGGCAGACAGGAAGCCTTGGAATACTATCAGGGAATTACAAGACAACGAAATCTAAGCATCAACTTATACGAAAAGGTTGAAAAAGTATCCAAAGAAAATGAAATCTTTACCATTGAAACCACAAAAGGAAAATATCACGCTAAAAATGTCATTATCTCTACCGGATTTTATGATATTCCGAACATGATGAATATTCCGGGAGAAAACTTACCGAAAGTAAAACATTATTATACGGAACCCTATCCTTATGCGCAACAGAAAATTGTGGTCATAGGATCAAGCAATTCTGCGGTAGACGCGGCATTGGAAACGTATAGAAAAGGCGCGGAAGTTACGATGATTATTCGTCATTCTGAAATTTCAAAAAGTGTAAAATACTGGGTGAAACCGGATATTGAAAACAGAATTGCGGAAGGAAGTATTAAAGCATTCTTTAATTCAGAAATTATGGAAATTAAGGAGCATTCTGTCATTTTTAAAGATGAAAAGGGAGAAATCAAAGAAATTGAAAATGATTTTGTCTTAGCAATGACAGGTTATCTTCCCGATTTTGATTTCCTGAAAAACTCAGGAATTGAGTTACAAGGAGATTGCCTGAATCCAGTTTATCATCCTGAAACCATGGAAACCAATATCCCTAATTTATATCTTGCAGGTGTAGTGTGTGGCGGAAAAGACACTCATCTTTGGTTTATTGAAAATTCAAGAATTCATGCTGAAATGATTGTAAAAAATATTCTTTCGAAGTCCTAAATCTATTTTATTTTTTAAGGATTCAATAATAAAAGACAAGCTTTAAAAAAGCTTGCCTTTTTGACGAAATTTCATTTTTATCCTTCTATTTCTAACTCTTCTTTTTTATCTCCAATCAACCAAGGAACAATAAAATAAAAAGCAATGGCAATAATTGACGCCAATATTCCCGTTCCGATCCACAATACATTGAATCCGAATTTTTCAGCAATTAAAGTTCCCAAATACGGAGTGACAATAAATGCTACGGAAAATGAAATTCCATTCAATCCCATATAAGCTCCCTTATTGTTTTTACCGGATCTCAAAGCTGTAATGGTTGACATGAAAGGTAATGTCCAGATTTCTCCAATACAAAGCAACGTCATGGAAATTATTAACGTAATGATGCTGTAATCAAATGCCATCATAGCATACGAAAACCCGCAAATAAAGGTTCCCAAAAGCATCGTTACTGCCAGATTAAAATACTTTTCTGCAATTTGTACAAATCCCATTTCAAGCAGTACAATCAGAAAACCACTATATCCTAAAATATATCCTATATTCTGCTGGCTTAGTTTTGCTGTATCCTTATAGAAAATCGTTAAGGTACTGAATAACTGAAAAAAGCAAATAGAGAACAGCATACAAAAGAAACAGTAAATCAAGAATTTACCATCCCGATACGGCGAATTTTCTTTCTTTATTTCAACAGCCTCTTTCACCTTTTTAGCTTTCAATCTGGCAATTTTATTACGCTTTCTGAAAAATATAATATAGAGAATTCCCGCCGACAAAGCTGCTAAAGCATTGGAGAAAAACAAAAATTCGTATGAAATAGCAGATAAGATTCCACCCAAAGCAGGACCTATTGAAAACCCTAAATTGACCGCCATTCTATTTAATGAAAAGGCTCTGGTTATATTTTCAGGTTTTGCATATTTTGTAATCGCCACTGAGTTTGCCGGACGGAAAGCATCACTGATAATACTCTGAAGTAAAATAATCGCAGCCACTCCAACTTCTGTTTTGAAAACTGGAATTAAACAAAACAGAGGAACACTCAACAGCAGGCTCATATACTGAACTTTATATTCTCCTATTTTATCGGTAATATAGCCTCCCAACCATGATCCTATTACAGATCCGATCCCGAAAAAACTGAGGACAATTCCCGTATTTTCTATACTGAATTTTAAATGATCAGTCATATAAACTCCCAGAAACGGAAGTACCATTGAACCTGCCCGATTAATAAGCATTACCAACGCAAGCATCCAGCTTTCCCGAGAAAGCCCTTTGAAAGAATTGGTATATAAATGTATAATTTTCACAATTTTTATATTTTATGATGATTTGATTTGTTTAAATAAAAAACAGGACTTAAAAAAATTAAGCCCTGTTTTCATTTATATAAATAAACAATTTTTACTCCGGCTTATAAGAGTCTTTTAAGGTCACGGTTCTGTTGAACACAAAATTTGTATCCGTAGAATCCTGATCCTTTGTAAAATAGCCAATTCTCTGGAATTGAAGAGGTTCTCCAACTGCAACATCTTTTAAACTAGGCTCAGCAAATCCTTGAACTGTAGTTACAGAATCCGGATTGATGAAATTTAAGAAATCCACATCTTTCTCTGCATCAGGCTGTTCTACCGTGAATAATTTATCATAATTTCTTACTTCCACAGGAATTGCATGTTTTGCAGAAACCCAATGAATCGTACCTTTTACTTTTCTTAAGCTTTCTTCAGTTCCGCTTCCTGACTTAGATTTTTCATCATAAGTCGCATAAATGGTAGTAATATTTCCGTTTTCGTCTTTCTCTACTCTTTCACCTTTAATGATGTAAGCAGATTTTAAACGGACTTCCCCTCCCAATTTCAATCTAAAGAACTTATTATTGGCTTCTTCCTTGAAATCTTCACGTTCAATATATAATTCTCTGGAGAATGGAATTTCTCTGGTTCCTGCATTTTCCTGTTCAGGATTATTTTCAGTTTCCAGCCATTCTTCCTGTCCTTCAGGATAGTTTTCAATGATTAATTTCACCGGATCAACTACCGTCATTACACGCTTCGCCACTTTGTTTAAGTCTTCACGAACGCAGAATTCCAATAACTGAAGCTCAATTAAATTTTCTCTTTTGGCAACTCCTACTTTCTCAATAAAATTCCTGATAGAAGTAGCGGTATACCCTTTTCTTCTCATTCCGGAAATTGTAGGCATTCTCGGATCATCCCAACCGTTCACTACATTTTCAGCGATCAGCCTTTGCAGTTTTCTTTTGGAAGTGATCATATAAGAAACATTCATCCTTGCAAATTCTCTCTGCTTGTTTCTCACCTTACCTTCATCATATACCTGATCCAGATACCAGTCATAAAGCGGTCTGTGATTTTCAAACTCTAACGAACAAAGCGAATGTGAAATTTGCTCAATATAATCAGATTCACCATGTGCCCAGTCGTACATTGGATAAATTTTCCAATCCGTACCGGTTCTGTGATGAGGTTTATTTAAAATTCTGTACATCACAGGGTCACGCATATTCATGTTTGGTGACGTCATATCGATTTTTGCACGAAGAGACATTGATCCGCTTTCGAATTCACCGTTTTTCATCTTTTCGAATAAATCTAAAGATTCTTCAACAGGACGGTTTCTGTAAGGAGATTCAATTCCCGGTTCTGCAGGATTTTTTCTTTGTTCAGTAATCACTTCAGAAGGCTGCTCGTCTACGTAAGCTTTTCTTTCTTTAATTAACTGAACTGCCCAATCGTAAAGCTGCTGGAAGTAATCGGAGGCGTACAAAACTTTATCCCATTTGAAACCTAACCATTCAACGTCTTTCATAATAGAATCTACGAATTCCTGCTCTTCTTTTTCAGGGTTCGTATCGTCGAAACGAAGGTTTACGGGAGCATTGTATTTTTCACCCAAACCAAAATTGATGCAGATCGCTTTAGTATGGCCTACATGCAGATAACCGTTTGGTTCAGGCGGAAAACGGAAACGGATCTGATCTCTTCCCAGACCGTTTGCCAAATCATCTTCGATAATTTGCTCAATAAAATTGAGTGATTTTTTTTCTTCTTCCATTAAAATTCGCTTTAAGATGTCGAATACTACGACAATTTGCAAATTTAAGAAAATTTAAGGGTAAAAAAAATTGAATGTCATTACATAGAACTTAAAAAATTCACCAATCTGTTATTTTTTCCTAAGCCTTAGATAAAAAAACTTAAATAATTGTTCAAATAAAGATTTTTAATCTTATTTTTGTGCTTCAAGAATAACACCAAGAGTGTAGTACCGTTTTTGAAAAAATTATCACTATATCATGAAAAAAATAAAATCTAAATTCTCACAGTTTGTTGATTATATCAAAAAAGTTATTTTTGTAGAAAACGTAGTTTAAGATTTTAGACTTTTTTTGGTCATTCAATTTTAAAATAGAGCTTCTCACCGCTCAATTCCAGCTGTGTATCGAAGTTATTTGTGAACAACCCTCCAGTTCCTAACCCTTGAGGCATTCTATTATTTTTGGTAAATGTGTACTGAGCAATCGCATTCAAGCCGATATTACTTTCCAAAGCAGACGTAATCCACCAACCTATACCTTGTTTTTCAGCAAGAGAAATCCATTCGTTACTTCCCTCAAAACCTCCAACCAACGCTGGTTTTAAAATAATATATTGGGGGTTTATAATTTGTAACAATTCTTTCTTTTTATCTGAATCAATAATTCCTATTAATTCTTCATCTAAAGCAATCGGAGTAGGAGTTTTTGCGCATAATTCTGCCATATCTTTCCAGTTTCCTGCTTTAATAGGTTGTTCAATGGAATGAATATTTAAATCGTCCAATTGCTGCAAGACAATTGGTGCTTCTTCTTTCGTGAATCCTCCATTTGCATCAACTCGCAGTTCCAATATTTCTTTTGAGAATTTTTGTCTTAATTTCTGAAGAACTGCATGTTCAGATTTCCAGTCGACTCCTATTTTTAATTTAATACAGTGAAAGCCTTTTTCTAATTTATCCTGGATCTGTTCCTCCATATAACCAACATCTCCCATCCAGATCAATCCGTTGATTATAATGGCAGTCTTCCCATCTGTAAATTCACTTGGAAAATATAAGTTTTCTCCGTGCTTTAAATTTAAAACAGCCTGTTCATATCCAAACCAGATAGAGGGAAATTCTTTTAGTTCTTCTTTTAAAAGCTTGGGATCCTGATTAATGTTTTCACAAAGCCATTGCAGTTTTTTTTCATAATCCGGTCTGTCATCAAAACTTAATCCTCTGAAAACTGCACATTCCCCTATTCCTTTTTTCCCATTTTCGGAAACTTCTAAAATAAAGGTCTCTTTTTCATGCAAAACGCCACGAGATGTTCCACTCGGGCGTTTGAATTGTAATAAATATCTTGAATATTCTGCTTTCATTATTTTACGCTATCAATTCGCATAAACTCTTCTGCCTTTTCTACCATTTCAACACTTCCACAGAAGAAAGGAATTCTTTGATGAAGCTCTGTTGGTTCAATTTCCAGAATTCTTCTGAAACCGTCTGTAGCTTTTCCTCCTGCCTGTTCCGCCAGGAAAGCCATCGGGTTACATTCATATAACAATCTCAATTTACCGTTTGGAGCTTGCGAATAGGATGGATAAATATAGATTCCGCCTTTCAGCATATTTCTATGAAAATCAGCCACTAAAGAACCAATATATCTTGAAGTATACGGTCTGTCACCTTCCTCCATCTGGCAATATTTAAGGTAATTTTTAACCCCCTGAGGAAATTTAATATAATTTCCTTCGTTGATAGAATAAATTTTCCCTGTTTTTGGGAAAGTCATATTCGGATGAGAAAGATAATAAGTTCCTAAAGACGGATCCAATGTAAACCCGTTCACTCCATTTCCTGTTGTGTAAACAATCATTGTTGATGAACCGTAAATCACATATCCTGCCGCAATCTGATTAATTCCTTTTTGTAAAAAGTCTTCCAGCTGAACGGGAGTTCCCGGCTCGGTAACTCTTCTGTAGATTGAAAAAATTGTTCCTACAGAAACATTTACATCAATATTTGAAGAACCATCTAAAGGATCAATTAAAACCACATATTTACTTAAATGCCCGTTTTCACCACATTTAATATCAATAAAATCGTCATTTTCTTCAGATGCAATCCCACAAACCACTTCTCTTTGAGACAATGCTGTAATAAAAATTTCATTAGCAATCACATCCAGTTTTTGTTGTTCTTCTCCCTGAACATTCTGGTTTCCGGCAGCGCCTGCAATATCTACAATGCCTGCTTTGTTTACTTCTCTGTTTACAACTTTCGAAGCCAGTCTTATTGCACTAAGAAGACGAGAAAACTCTCCTGTAGAATACTGAAAATCATCTTGTCTATCAATAAGAAATTCTCCTAAAGTCTGTAATGGTTGCTCTGACATATTTTTCTTTTTACGTTTTCTCCAAATTTCGTAAAATTTATCACAACTAAAAAAAATTATCAACAAAAGACCTTATCACCTGTTTATCAATTCAATAAAACCTTATTCAGTAGGTAAAACAACACCTTATCATAAAAAAGGACTCCCTTTTTCTTGAAGCAATCTGAATTATTTCACCTAATTCTTAATTTTAATAAAATCTTAAGCTCGTACAATTGCAGGGCTATTTCATATCTCATCGTAAATGCATAATTTTGTCACCCGTAAAAAACTCTCATAAATTTTTATCTAACAATTTTATTATTAACAATTTAATGAAGATTTTCAAGTTTGGTGGAGCGTCGGTAAAAGATGCTGAAAGTGTGAAGAATGTCTCTATGGTGTTAAAAAGCCAGGGATTTTCAAAATGCCTGCTGGTAATTTCAGCAATGGGTAAAACAACTAATGAATTGGAAAAAGTGGTAGAGCTTTATTTCAAGAAAGATAACTATCAAACTGAAATTGGAAAGATAAAACAAAAACATATTGAGATCGCTGAAGGATTATTTCCTGAAAACCATGCTGTTTTTGCAGAAATAAATCTGTTTTTTGATGATATAGATTCTTTTTTAAGAAGAAACAAATCTCCAAATTACAGTTTTGTATACGATCAGGTTGTAAGCTGTGGAGAAATGATTTCTACGAAAATTGTAAGTGAATATTTAAATGAAATTCAGTTTACCAACCGTTGGTTAGATGCAAGAGATTATATAAAAACAGATAACTCTTATAGAGAAGGGGTTGTTAACTGGGTAAATACTGAAGAGTTAATTTCACATCTGAATAAAGAGAACTGCTATGTTACACAAGGCTTTCTCGGATCAGACGACAACAATTTTACCGTAACATTAGGAAGAGAAGGCTCTGACTACTCAGCTGCCATCTTCGCGTATTGTCTGAATGCAGAAGCTATGACGATATGGAAAGATGTTCCGGGAGTCATGACCGGGGATCCGAGAAAATTCGAAGATGTTTCCCTATTGTCAAATATCTCTTATGAAGAGGCCATAGAAATGGCATATTACGGAGCAAGTGTTATTCACCCGAAAACACTGCAGCCACTTCAGCAAAAAAACATTCCGTTCTATGTAAAATCTTTTGTAGATCCTACAAAAGAAGGTACAAAAGTAGGCGCTTCAGAAAAAAACCAAAACGAAGAATCATATATTTTAAAAGAAAATCAAACTTTACTGAAAATCTCTACCAGAGACTTCTCCTTCATTGCAGAAGATCATATGAGTTTAATTTTCGGGTATTTATCTAAATATAAAATTAAAGTTTCTTTGATGCAGAATTCAGCCATTTCATTAGCTTTATGTCTGGAAGATAAGTTCAACACTATTGATGAGCTTAATAATGAACTGCAAAAAGTATTTGAAACTGAAGTTGTAAAAAATGTATCTTTATTTACTGTAAGGAATGCGAAGATGGAGAACATTAATAAATTTTACCAGGAAAAAAGTGTATTATTGGAGCAAATTTCGAAGAATACATTTCAAATGGTAACAAAATAACGCAAACTGCAACTAAACACACATGAGTTTAATATCGAAAAACGATTTGATTAAAGCTTCCGGCTTAAATAAAATGGGATTCATGAAGAATCCTATTGCAGCTGCTGTAATGAGCATTGCAAAAATAAATGAAGTTAACAAATTATACGATAAACTAAAAGACAAGGAAGATAAAGACTTTTTCGACTCATTTGTGAGAGAAAGAAACCTAAGTTACATTGCTTTTGAAGAGGATCTGGCTAAAATTCCTAAAACAGGACCGTTTATTCTTGTTTCCAATCATCCTCTGGGTGCCATTGACGGTATTTTAATGTGTAAAATCTTATCCGAAATCCGCCCGGATTTCAAAGTGATGGGGAATTTCCTTTTGGAAAAAATCAAACCGATGGAGCCTTATGTTATCTCCGTAAATCCATTTGAGAACAGAAGAGACGCTTACAGCAGTTCATCCGGAATGCGTGAATCCTTGAAGCATTTACAAAACGGGGGCTGTATAGGTATTTTCCCGGCAGGAGAAGTTTCAAATAAAAACAATCCATACGGGGAAATTTTAGATAAGGAATGGGAAAAACCTGCATTAAAGCTTATCAGAATGGCAAAAGTACCGGTAGTTCCTATGTATTTCCATGCCAAGAACAGCCGTTTGTTTTATCAGGTGGCAAAACTTCATCCGAACTTACAGACTTTGATGCTTCCTGCAGAAATGATGAATGACAGGGAAAAGCCTATCAGAATCAGGATCGGAAAGCCTATCACAGTGAAAGCAATGGATGATATGGAAACCATTGAGGAATTGGGCGAATTTCTGAAACGTAAGGTTTATATGATGAAATCTTACTATGAGAAAAGAAAGTCTTTAGCCCAAAGTATCAATCTTCAAAATCTCTATGTAAAATTTCCTTTACTTAAAGAAGAAAATATCGTTCAGAATATTATCGACGAAACTCCGAAAGAGGATATTCTTAAAGACATCAATAAACTGAAAGGCACTGATAAAATGTTTTTCAGCAATGGAAATTATGAGGTATATTTCACTTCTTACGAAGAGATCCCTTCTATTATGAGGGAAATCGGACGTCAGAGAGAACTCACTTTCCGTGCAGTAGGTGAAGGAAGTAATCTTCCTTTTGATTTGGATGAATATGATAAGCATTATCATCATCTTTTCCTTTGGGACAATGCGGAAGAAAAATTAGTTGGGGCTTACCGAATGGCTTTGGGGAAAGAAGTCATGAAAAAATTTGGCATCAAAGGATTTTACACCAGTTCCTTATTTGAATTTGAGCAGGACATCCATCCTTTCTTCAAAAAAGTCATTGAGATGGGACGAGCTTATATCTGTCAGGAATATCAGCAAAAACCTCTTCCTCTTTTCCTTTTATGGAGAGGAATCGTACATGTTTGCCTGAGAAACCCGGATCATAAGTTTCTAATGGGAGGCGTAAGTATTTCCAACAAGTTTTCCGAATTTTCAAAATCTCTGATGATTGAGTTCATGCGTTCTAATTATTATGACTCTGCGGTAGCTCAGTATATTACTCCAAGAAATGAATATAAAGTAAAGCTTAGGGATAGAGATAAAAACCTTTTCTTTGATGAAATGGAATCTGACTTAAATAAGTTGGATAAAATTATTGACGATTTGGAACCCGAACTAAGACTTCCTGTTTTAATAAAAAAATACATCAAACAAAACGCAAAAGTAATTGCTTTCAATGTTGATCCTAACTTCAATGATGCTATTGACGGATTGATGTATATCAGAATAAGCGACCTTCCTGAAAATACGATAAAGCCTGTATTAGAGGAAATGAGCGAACAGATAAGAAAAGAGGAAAATAATTCGGCTGAAAATCAATAGGTTTTTAAGTTTTATTAAAAAAAGTGGGATTAACGCTTGCTTCATATACGAAAACTTACTACTTTTGCATCACTTTAAAACAACGAAGTAAAAGAATGGTTTCTTAGCTCAGTTGGTAGAGCAATGGATTGAAAATCCATGTGTCCCTGGTTCGATTCCTGGAGAAACCACTTAAAAACCACCTGTAAAAAGGTGGTTTTCTTTTCAAAACTGTTTTAAAATAAATTTGCAGGGTTTAATAATTATTATTACTTTTGCACCACTTCAAAAAAGAAGTAAGCCAAATGGTTTCTTAGCTCAGTTGGTAGAGCAATGGATTGAAAATCCATGTGTCCCTGGTTCGATTCCTGGAGAAACCACTTAAAACCGTCTCAATTGAGATGGTTTTTTTTGTTTTTAACATCCATTTACATTCATTTAAAATAAGTATCTTCGCTTTTTTAAATTTCAAATTGAAAATGAAAAGTATCGTTTCCGGGCTGTTTATATTTATTTCTCTTTTTAGCTTCGCTCAGGATGGAATTCAATTTCAGGAACTTCCTTTTAAAGATTTAGTAGCAAAAGCAAAAAAAGAAAAAAAATTGGTGTTCATAGATGCTTATGCCTCTTGGTGTGGCCCCTGCAAAATGATGGAGAAAAATGTTTTTGTCACAAAATCGGTAGGCGATTTTTTCAACAAGAATTTCATCAATGCTCGAATTGATATGGAAAAAGGAGAAGGAAGGGAAGTCGCCACTAAATTTGGCGTGCGTTCATACCCTACTTACCTTTTCTTAAACGGTGAAGGAGAACTGGTTTCTCAAAACTACGGATATATGGAAGAAAGCATGTTCTTGCTCATGGCACAGGATGTCAATTCTCCCAAAAATGCTAAAGGTTCTTTGAAAGAAAGATTTGCCAAAGGTGAAAAAGATCCTGAATTTTTGATTAATATTATTAAACTCAACTCAACTTCTGATTTTGAATTTGCTAAAAAAGCATCCGAAAGATATTTTGAAAACAAGAAAAAAACAGAAGAGTTTACTAAAGATGAGATCGGATATTTATTATATTTCCTAAAATCCACAGAAGATCCCAATTATAAAGTATTTGTTTCAAGAAAATCAGAAGTGATTAAATTCTTACCTGAGAAAACCTATTCAGATTTTGATCATCAGCTCATTTTATCTAACGTTGTAGCACAGTCTATTGATGAAAAAAATAAGCGGATTAATGAAGATTACTTCATGAAAACGGCAGAACCTTTAGTAGGAAAAGAAGAAGCACAGACAAAATTAAACCAGACCAAATTAGCCTACTACGAACAAACGGCGAACTTTACGGAATATGAAAAAACAGCTTTAGAATATTATAAAAAAACAGATTCGTTCGAACCTAATGAACTTTTGAAAGCAGCATGGATTTTTTCTGAGCACGTAAAAAACAAATCCTCACTAAAAAAAGCGGCTGAATGGGCAGAGCAATCTGTAATGCGTGGTGAAACTTCTGAAAACACTTATATCCTGGCAAAAATTTATTTTTTAACAGGGAATACAGAAACGGCTAAGAACTTTGCCGAAATGTCCAGAAATATTGCAGTTCAAAATAACAAAGATGCGAGTCTTGCAGAGGAACTATTAAAACAAATCAAATAATAAAGTCTTGAAAAATAAAATTCTAATCTCCTTATTGGGGTTATTTACATTCCATACCATAAGTGCACAAACAGCTGAAGTGCCTGAAGAAAAACAAGAAATGAAAGTATATGTAAAAGGAAATGCATTACTTATTCCTGTCGGTATTGTAAATGTGGGAATTGAACACCAATTAAGCAAAAAATTTACGGTACAGGGTGATGTTCTTATTTCTCCCTGGAAATCATTTGCTGGAAAACATGCACAAGCTTACTTATTAGGTTTTGACGGGAGGTATTATTTCAGCAAAGCTTTTGAGAAGTTTTATATTGGCGCCAATATTTCTGGAGGTACTTTCAATATACAGAAATGGAACTATTGGAATGACAACTTCTATACACATAAAGATGGTGAAGTAACACCGTATGTACAATCCAATCTTTATCAAAAAGGATATACATTTATTTTAGGAGCAGTCGGTGGATATCAATTCAAGTGGAAAGAAAGATGGAATATAGATATTTATCTTGGAATAGGAACCATGCAGAGTTTTTATAAAGGATATGATAAAATAAGTGGAGACCGTTATGATAACCTAGGAGACAGAATGGGACGTGAATGGGATAGAAGTGGAGAGTGGCTACCTTATCGCGGAGGTGTAATGATCTCTTATAAATTAAAATAATCTCTATGAAATTATTCGGAAGAAATCATATCCTGGTTTGTGTCTTCACTTTTGTGATTCTGTTTTTAATGAATTATTTAGGCAACGAAGAAGCTGATAAAATAGAACGGGCTTTAATGACCGCTTCAGCGGGAGTAATCGGACTAACAATAGGCCTTTTCATTATGAATAAAGGTAAGAATGATAAAAATCCGCCACAGGATTTTGATTAAATAAAAAACGTCAATTGTAAATTTACAATTGACGTTTTTTTTTAATTTTCGTAAATAATATACTTTGTTCTTATCTTTTCAAAATCTTGCAAATCAGATTTCCATGATGCTTTGATTTCTTTCATTGATTTTCCGGCAATAATTTGCTTTCTCAGCTCATCCGTTCCGGCCAACGTATCAAACCATAAGTTTTTAAGGAAGAAATCCAGTTCCGGGTTCTTATAGTTTTTATATGCTTTAATCACCCATTCCAGATTCAATTCCCTAAGATTAGTTTTATAATCCGACAGATTTTCGCCATAACATAATTTTTCGTTTAAAAACGGATCTTTTGCTCCAAAATTAGGTTTGGGAGTAAATTGATATGGTAAATTCGGCGTCCATGGTGAACCATAAATCTGAAACGGTAGATCTGTCCCTCTTCCTACAGAAACCTGCGTTCCTTCAAAAAAACACAGGCTTGGATATAGATTAATAGATTTATCATTCGGTAAATTCGGTGAAGGCTTATCTAAAATCGGATAACGTTGTTTTTTATGATAATTTTTCATCGGAATTACAGTATACTTTGCCTGGGCTCCATTTTTTAGCCACTTTTCTCCGTTGACCATTTTTCCATACTCTCCTATCGTTAAACCATACACAACGGGAACTTCATGCATGCCAACAAAACTTGCCCATTTTTTCTTTAAAACAGGGCCGTCTGTATAACCATCATGAGGATTTGGACGATCCAAAACCACTATTTCAACATTATTCTCTGCTCCTGCTTCCATTAAGTAAGTCAATGTGGAAATATAGGTGTAAAATCTCACTCCCACATCCTGAATATCAAAAACAACAATATCAATCCCTTTCAATTGTTCAGCAGTTGGTTTTTTATTTTTACCGTATAAAGAAACAATCGGAATTCCTGTTTTTACATCTACGCCGTTTTTAACTTTCTCACCTGCGTCTGCATCCCCACGAAAACCGTGTTCAGGAGCAAAAATAGACTGAATTTTAACTCCGTTTCTAACTAAAAAATCTACCAAATGCGTTCGGTCACCCATAAGTCCCGTTTGATTCGTCACAACACCAATTGTCTTATTCTTCAGCAAAGGAAGATAAAGCTCCGGTTGATCCGCTCCGGTTTTGAAACCTGTTTGAGTCTGAGAAGAATATTGATTGAATACTCCTAAAAAAATTAGGCAAATAAGAAGTAAATTTTTAATTTTGAAATCTAAATTCATAAGCTTGAAATTTCCTTTATATTTCTCTAGAAAAATAGCGTTTTCCAAAGATAACAAAAATAATCTCTCAAGGGTTATTATCTTCATAGGCAGACTTTCCGTGGCTTTAGGGATCATTGTTTCCCTCATTACGGTTTCTACCGGCTTTGGTTCTAAGAAAGCGATCAAGGAAAGACTGGCGGATTTCAGCGGACACATTACCATAAAATCTACCAAATCCAACTCATCTTACAATACTTCTGTTCTGGATAATCAGGGACTGCAGCTTCAGAAAATAAAGGATCTTCCGGATGTAGCAAGTGTTCAGAAATATGCTACTGTAACAGGTATTATGCGTAATGAGCATAATTTTGCAGGAATTATCTTTAAAGGAATCGGAAAGGATTTTGACAGTCTTCGTTTTAAAAAATTCTTAATTGAAGGACGAACTCCCGTTGTTACGGAAATAGGCTATAATCATGGAGTAACTATTTCTCAAAAAATCGCCAATGATCTCCATCTCAAACTGAAAGACAGTATCGTTACGGTGTTTTCTAAGGTGGATCAAAAACCAATTTACAGAAAATTCGAGGTCGTTGGAATTTATAAAACAGATATTAAGATGATTGATGAGCAGTTCGTTATCGGAGGTATCAATCATGTTAGAAAAATTCAGGATATGAAACCTGATGAAGTGGGCGGAATCGACATTTTCCTGAAAAATGTGAATGATATTGACAAAGATTATCCTGACATTGAAAAATTAATCGGTTATAAAAATTATGCTGAAAAAGCCACCGAAAAATTTCCTCAGATCACTGACTGGATAAGCATTTATGATGTCAATATTGCTCTCATCATTATTATCATGTTGGTTGTAGTAATCATTAATATCATCATGGTTCTTTTAATCCTCATTATCGAGAGAACAAATTCAATCGGATTACTTAAAACGTTGGGAGCAAGCAATTCTCAAATTAGAGCAACTTTTATTAATTATACATTAATTATTATGATCCCCGGACTTTTGTATGGAAATGCAATCGGTCTTGGATTGATACTTATCCAAAAGTTTTTTGGAGTAATAAAACTTAATCCTGAAAACTATTATGTAAGTACAGTCCCGGTAGATCTTAACCCCATCGCAATTATATCAATTTCAGCAGGAATCTTAATTATCTCCGGATTGGCCTTAATTATTCCTAGTTATCTGATCAGTAAAATTTCACCTGTTAAAGTAATTAAATATAGCTAATTCACTTTATCCTATATCCTGATCTTTGATTCGGATGCAATTTAAAAAACCTTATCTTTGCAGGGCTTATAAAACATTTATGAAATACGCAGAAAATATTCTTGAAACTATAGGAAATACCCCATTAGTAAAGCTTAATAAGGTTTTAGGGGAAGACTTTCCTGCATTAGTTTTAGCAAAAGTAGAAACTTTCAATCCTGGAAATTCTGTAAAAGACAGAATGGCGCTGAAAATGATTGAAGACGCAGAAAAGGATGGAAGATTAAAACCTGGAGGAACCATCATTGAAGGAACTTCAGGAAATACAGGAATGGGATTGGCTCTTGCTGCGATCATCAAAGGATACAAATGTATTTTTGTAACCAATTCTAAACAGTCAAAAGAAAAATGTGATATTCTTCGTGCCGTTGGAGCTGAAGTGATCGTTTGTCCGACAGACGTAAAACCTACAGATCCACGTTCTTACTACTCGGTTTCAAAAAGACTGGCAAAGGAAACGGAAAACGGATGGTATGTTAATCAATACGATAATTTATCCAACAGAGCAGCTCATTATGAGTCTACAGCACCTGAAATTTGGGAACAAACAGAAGGAAAACTGACACATTTCGTAGTGGGAGCAGGAACGGGAGGTACCATTACAGGCTGCGGAAAGTTCTTTAAAGAAAAAAATCCAGCTATTAAAGTAATTGGTGTTGACACTTATGGTTCTATCCTAAAAGAAATTCACGAAACAGGAGAAGTGAATTTAGGAAATGCTTATACCTACATCACTGAAGGAATTGGTGAAGATATTCTTCCTGAAAACTATGATATGTCTGTGATTGATCATT
This sequence comes from Candidatus Chryseobacterium colombiense, assembly GCA_029203185.1. Taxonomy (NCBI): domain Bacteria; kingdom Pseudomonadati; phylum Bacteroidota; class Flavobacteriia; order Flavobacteriales; family Weeksellaceae; genus Chryseobacterium; species Candidatus Chryseobacterium colombiense. The sequence goes on from CP119310.1 coordinate 1,874,612, forward strand.
TTGAAAAAGTGACGGATAAAGACGGTGCGGTTTATGCAAGAAAACTGGCTAAAGAAGAAGGAATTTTCTGCGGATATTCTGCAGGAAGCGCCATTGCTTCTCTGGTTCAGATGAAAGATCAGTTTACAAAAGATGATGTGATCGTAGTTCTATTACACGACCACGGTTCAAGATACGTTGGGAAAATCTACAACGATGAATGGATGAAGGAAATGGGTTGGTTAGATTAATCACTTTTCACAATAAAAATAAAACTCAGAGTGTCTTGCTCTGAGTTTTTTGTTTTTTTATTCTTTAATATTTTGTTTTAAAACCTGTTTTAAAGTACTGTAATCTTTCTCACTCATTGATTTTCGCGGAAACATATAACTATACTTTCCTTCAACTGTAATAAATTCATTATTGCTGTCGAAGTACTCAAAATCTTTCCATTCACTGGTTTCTTTTTCATTGTCAATATTTACTGTAAAAAAATTCTGATCAAAGCGAATTTCATATGTATTACAGTTTTCAAGCCTATTTAAATAAGCATTTACCTGTTTTTTCCATCTCGATACTTTATTAATACTTACTGAAAGAAAAATGGCACAAAGCAAAAACAGAAAGCTTACAAAATATAGAATTCCATATTTTTCTTTTGTGAAATCATCTTTAAAGAAAAACATAATCAGTAAAATCAATCCTACAACAATTGTTGTCATTGTTTTTCCTCTTGTCGTTGATGAAAAAAACAAACTCCCCTGATTCCCGCTAAAATATATTTCCTCGAAATCCTGTCTTTTAGGTCTTAAAACCACTACTCTTTCTTCACTCATACTTATTAATTTCTGTGCACAAAGATAAGATTTTCATCCTACCACAATCATCCATTTACTTATCCTTCTTCATATTTATGACTGATTGCCGAAAGTTTATTCATGAGTTCCCTGTTTCTGTGTTTTAAATCTTCCATTTTTTTCAGCATATCATGAATAACTTCCAGTCCCGGAAGATTGATTTCAAGATCATAATGCCAGTTCGCAAACCTTTCAAAAGAAGGCAGATCTTCATATCTCAGATACCTGATTTCATTTTCTGTCTGAATCGTAAGCAAACCCGAATCTACCAGTTCATCAAAAAAAGTAATTTCAATATTGTATATTTTTACGAGTTCTTCTCGTGATATTCTTTCACTCATGACCTTAGGAGTTTTTAAGTTGTTCAAAAAGTTCTTTTTGTTTTTCAGTAAGATTTGTCGGCAATTTCACTTCATAAGTCACAAACAGATCGCCAAACTCCCCTTCCTTTTTATATACGGGAAAACCTTTTCCTTTCAATCTTACAGTAGTACCGTTTTGTGTTTCAGGTTTTACTTTAAGATTAACACTACCAGTCAATGTATTTACTTTTACATCACCTCCTAAAACGGCAGTGTATAAATCTATAGAAACTTTCGTTTTCAGATCATCTCCTATTCTTTCAAAATTAGGATCAGCAGGAATAGTAAAAGTGATATATAAATCTCCATTCGGACCTCCATTAAAACCCGGATTTCCGTGACCTTTTAGTTTAATTTGCTGCCCGTCATATACGCCGGCCGGAATGGTAATTCTTACTTTTTTACCATTAATATCAAAAGTCTGTGGATGGGTTGTGGCTGCATCTTTTAAACTTAAATTCAACTCTGCATGTACGTCCTGTCCCTTAAATTTTCCGGAAGCACTTCCTCTCGAACTTCTGCCGAAACCTCCTCCTGCTCCACCGAACATACTTTGGAAAAAATCTGAAAAATCTTCTCCTTCCCCAAAATTGGCTTCGGAAAATCCACCACCGAAATTTCCACTCTGGTTCTGACTTTGATATTGTCTCTGCTGTTGCTGAGCTTTTTCATATTCTTCCCCATGCTTCCAGTGTTCTCCGTATTTATCGTACTTTTTACGATTTTCAGGATTGCTGAGCACTTCATTGGCTTCATTAAGCTCTTTGAATTTTCTTTCAGCTTCTTTGTCATCCGGATTTAAATCGGGGTGCAGCTTTCTAGCTAATTTTCGATAGGCTTTTTTAATGTCATCCTGCGTTGCACTCTTATCTACACCTAAAATTTTATAGTAATCTATATATGCCATAGAAACCTTTTTACTCAAATTTAAGGAATTTATGCATGAAATTAATACAACTGAATGTTAAAAATAAACCTATCTTTGATTAAAAAGCAGCCCATGAAAGAAGTGTTAAAAAACTACTCAGGAATCATCCTTTTATTGCTAGGAATCACCATTGGAAGCATTATTGGAATTGTTGCTCCCAATGTGGTTTATTACATTAAACCTTTAGGTGATATTTTCCTGAACCTTCTTTTTGTAAGCGTAGTCCCGCTGGTATTTTTTGCTGTTTCCAATTCTATCGCCTCATTAGAACAGCAATCCAAATTTGGAAAGATCATGGTAACAATGGCTTTTACCTTTCTGTTTTTTATTTTAACGGCCGCTGTTTTTACGATTTGTGCAGTTTATTTATTTCCCGTTTCGGGAGTTTCCGGAAGCTCTGAAATCGTGCAAGAAGCCGCTAATAATGACAGTTGGGGCAACAGAATTGTTGGATTTTTTACGGTTGGCGAGTTTACTCAGCTTTTTTCAAGACAAAATATGTTAGCTCTTTTAATTTTTGCTTTTATGACGGGTTTTTCAGCCAGAAAAGCAGGAGAAAAGGGTCAGGTTTTCAGGTCTTTTATTGCTTCGGGATATGAAGTTATGAAGGAGCTTCTTTTATTGATTATGAAAGTTGCTCCCGTTGGTTTAGGAGCTTATTTTGCTTATCAGGTGGCAACTTTAGGACCTCAGCTTTTTGGGTTTTATGCTAAACCTTTAGGACTCTATTATATTGCAGGAATTGTTTATTTCTTAGCCTTTTTCTCTCTCTATGCTTTTATGGCAAAAGGACAAAATGGAGTGAAGAGTTTCTGGACCCATGCTATTTATCCTACTTTAACCGCTTTGAGTACTTGCAGCAGCTTTGCAACCATGCCGGCTAATTTACAGGCCGCATCAAAGATGGGTATTCCAAGCCAGATTTCAAATATTGTGATTCCTATTGGTACGACTTTACATAAAAACGGTTCGTCGATGTCCTCCATTATTAAAATCTACGTTGCTTTTTTAATTATAGGAAGAGACTTTTTTGATCCGACGAATTTATTGTTAGCTTTAGGAATTACAGTTTTTGTAAGTATCGTAGCAGGTGGAATTCCGAATGGCGGTTATATTGGGGAAATGCTGATGATTTCTGTTTATAAACTACCACAGGAAGCGATTCCTGCAGTGATGATCATTGGAACTTTGGTTGATCCTTTGGCTACAGTTTTAAATGCAGTAGGGCAGTTGGTCGCTTCGATGTTTGTGAGTAGGTTTGTGAAGGTTTGATTTTTTTATTTAGACACGAGTTACAAACATTTACATTAATGTTCACAAATGATTTTAAAACACTTATTTTAATTAAATTTTATGAGTTCTTTTTACAAAAGCATCGGGCTTTATGATAGTTTTAGTTTTGATATTGACATGAATAAAACTGAATTTTCAGAAAGCCTCAAGAAGATCACATATGAAACAAATACAACTTTCATTTCACTAATTCCTGATCATGGAATTCCAACACGTTTTGAATATAGGGGAATTGTGAACAAGAATGATTTTACAATTAAAAGAAGATTACATTTCTTCGATTCTAATGTTCTACATTCGGTTATCATGGGAAGTATTTCGGGAATGAATAATAAAACATCACTTGAAATAAAATTTAAACCATTCCTTTTTCATTTTATAATAATGATCGTCTCAACTGTTTTTGCGATGTTTATTGCTGTATATATTAGTAAAGACGAAAACAATTATTTTATTCTTGCTATTCCGTTCTTTGTAGCGATTATCCAATATTTTCTTCTGAAAAGAACCATCAACAGGGACAAATATGACTTTTTGAGGGAATTGAATTTTATTACTCAAAAAAATAATCCATTTAAAAATATATGATAATTATTCACTTCTTTTCACAGGTTCCAGATTTTCCAATTCTTTTGGTGTGAAAAGTCTGTAATCGACTTTAAATGTTTTCCCTAATGGTGTTTCCAGAGAAAATCCGCCTGGTCCGAAACCTTCTACAACATCTAATGTAAAGTGTGAGTATTTCCAGTACTCAAATAAATCACGATCTATCCAGAACTCATGATTATTGATGGTTCCGATCATGGCATCATTCATTCTTTGATAAAATCCTCCTTTCTCAAAACACTGCGGCTGTGTACCTTCACAACAACCTCCGGCTTGATAGAACATGAGATCTCCGTATTTTTTCTCGAGCTCCCAAATTACTTCTATGGCTTTTTCTGTGGCTGAAAGGCGTGATATTTTGGTTTGCATAGCTTTTTCTTTTTTATTTAGAGTTCTTTTGTCTTGAAACAAAAGAACCAAAAGTTCAAGACTTGGAAACTTTCGCTAAAAATTATTTCTGTTCACTAAAAATTCCAAAACTTGCGCGAATACAAGATGTATTCTTCGGTTAAATATTTTTGTCGCGCTTCAAACAGTGGAATTTTCTTAACGTTCACAGAATTAATTTTCTTAACGCTCTATTTTCCTAGGTCGTTTTCTCTTTTTATAAAATTAAAAAAGTTCGGCGAAATTTCATTTCGCCGAACCTACATACTCTCACAAATTTAATTTGATCCGGCAATATCGAGAACGATCCTGCCATCAATCTGTCCTTTTTTCATTTTATCAAAAACATCATTGATATCTTCTAATTTTGCAGCGGTTACTGTAGCTTTAACCAATCCTTCATTCGCAAAATCCAGTGCTTCCTGCAGGTCTTTTCTCGTTCCTACAATTGAACCTCTTACAGTAATTCTTTTCAAAACGGTTTCAAAAATCGGCAGCTCAAATGAACCTGGTGGAAGTCCGTTTAAAGCAAGCGTTCCCTTTCGTCTTAATACATCAATTCCCTGTTTAAAAGCAATGGGAGAAACCGCTGTAATCAATGCGCCGTGCATTCCGCCGACTTCTTTATGAAGATATTCTCCAGGATCTGTGTTTTTTGCATTGACTACTAAGTCTGCTCCCAATTTTTTTGCCAAGTCTAATTTTTCATCCGCCACATCAATTGCTGCTACATGCATTCCCATGGCTTTTGCATATTGTACCGCAACGTGACCCAATCCTCCAATTCCTGAAATAGCCACCCATTCTCCGGGTTTTGTTTCGGTTTCTTTTAATCCTTTGTAAACGGTTACTCCTGCGCAAAGAATCGGTGCAATTTCTAAAAAGTTAACATCGGATTTTAAATGTCCCACATATCTTGAATCTGCAATTACGTATTCTGCAAAACCTCCATCAACACTGTATCCCCCATTCTTCTGAGCTTCACAGAGCGTTTCCCAACCCGTAATGCAGTAATCACAGCATCCACAGGCTGAATATAGCCATGGAACACCTACCGCATCCCCTTCTTTAACCTGAGCTTCCGGTCCGCATGCGACTACGATGCCCACTCCTTCATGGCCGGGAATTAAAGGCATTTTGGGTTTTGCCGGCCAGTCACCATCAACAGCGTGCAAATCTGTATGGCAAACGCCACATGCAATTACCTTTACCAATACTTCATACCTTCCCGGTTCTCGTACAGGAACTTCTTCTATTTTTAAGGGTTGTCCATAGCCTTGAACAACTGCAGCTTTCATTGTTTTTGGAATCATATTTTGATTTTTGTGTTAGTTTTTTAGTTTGATTTTTCATCTTTGATTTGATGATTTTGTTTTAACGCAAAGGCGCAAAGAACTTTTTCACCAATTAGGCTGTGTATTTTTAAGTTCGCAAAGGCGTTTCACTTAGCTAAGACCGCAAAATTTTTCTTACATTTCTTGAATCTGGATAAGGCTCATGAAGGCATAAAATATCTTGCTTACCTGAAATTGCAGTCAAAGAGTACCATTTTTTGCGTGAGGGATAGGAAGAGTCTCGTTTGAAAAACGAGAGTGCAAAGCGCCGAAACGAAGTGAAGCCCTGGATAGCCCGACCGTTTTTCCCCATTGCCGAGATGGGGAAAACGGGCACGCCCTATTAATATTTAAAAATTAAAAGAAACCTAATTTATTTTTGTTGTAGGAAATCAACATGTTTTTAGTCTGGCGGTAATGATCCAGCATCATTTTATGGTTTTCACGACCGATTCCGGATTGTTTATACCCTCCGAAAGGCGCTCCTGCAGGATAAGAATGATACTGATTCACCCAAACTCTACCTGCCTGAATCTGACGTGGAACATTGTACAACTGATGAGCATCTCTCGTCCAGACTCCCGCTCCAAGACCGTAAATAGTGTCGTTGGCGATTTTGATTCCTTCCTCTTCATCTTTGAACGTTGTGAACGCCAACACAGGTCCGAAAATTTCCTCCTGGAAGATTCTCATCCTGTTGTTTCCTTTGAAAATGGTTGGCTGGATGTAATATCCTTCTTCAAGACCTTCTCCTACATTATTTACATCACCGCCAACAAGAACTTCAGCACCCTCATCTTTCCCTAATTTGATGTAAGAAAGGATTTTATCTTTCTGAATCCGAGAAGCCTGCGCTCCCATCATCACAGTTTTATCCAACGGATTCCCAACTTTGATCGCTTTTACTCTTTCGATAACCTTAGCAATGAAAGCGTCCGCAATGTCTTCCTGAACCAATAATCTTGACGGACAAGTACAAATTTCTCCCTGATTTAAAGCAAAAAGAACAGCTCCTTCAATCGCTTTATCTAAAAATTCATCATCTGCATCCATTACCGAGCTAAAGAAAACGTTCGGGGATTTCCCACCTAATTCTAATGTTACCGGAATGATATTTTCTGTTGCATACTGCATTACTAAACGACCTGTAGCCGTAGAACCTGTAAATGCAGCTTTTGCCACTTTCGGATTGGTTACTAAAGCTCTTCCCAATTCTGCTCCAAAACCATTTACAATGTTTACCACTCCGTCAGGAAGCAAATCTCCGATGATCTCCATTAACACCATAATAGAAATTGGTGTACTTTCAGCAGGTTTTAAAACTACACAGTTTCCTGCTGCCAAAGCTGGAGCTAATTTCCATACCGCCATTAAGATCGGAAAGTTCCAAGGGATGATTTGAGCAATTACTCCGAGTGGTTCATGAACGATGAGAGAAACCGTATCTTTATCCAGTTCGTTGTGTGAACCTTCTTCCGCTCTGATTACCGAAGCAAAATATCTGAAATGATCAATTGCCAAAGGAATATCTGCTGCTAAAGTTTCTCTAACCGCTTTCCCATTATCAATCGTTTCAACCGTTGCTAAATATTCTAAATTCTGCTCAATTCTGTCGGCAATTTTATTTAAAATAATACTTCTTTCGGTAGATGAAGTATTTTTCCAGGTTTGAAATGCTTTTTCTGCTGCATTTACTGCCAATTCCAGATCTTCTTTTGAAGAGTGGGCCGCCTGTGTGAAGTTTCTCCCGTCTACCGGAGAAACTACATCGAAATACTGTCCGTTTACAGGTTCCGTAAATTGTCCGTTAATATAATTATCGTATCTGCTTTTAAATTCAGGCCACTGTAATAAAGTCCCTGATTGTAGTTGTGCTGTAGTGCTCATATTTATATAGTTTTAATTTTTCTGTAAAGCCAAATTACATCTCCCTGTGACATTCGTATAGCACAATCGTACAAAAAGACTTCAAAATCGTGCAGAGCACAAACTTTATAATTTCATTAACAATTGTATTACTTGATAATTTCTATATTTGAGTAAACAGGCCATAAAAAATGTTTAGAAATGAACAATAACAAGATTTTATTAGAAACTCCTGAATTAAAAAGGGAAAATCAGCTATTGCACCTAGTTGAAAATCAGACAAAATTCAATCTAAACAATTGTGAATTTAGCATTTATGAGACCCATAAGGCTGCTTTTGACGTAAAACTGCATTTTGAAACGATTGCTTTTACGGCCATGCTTCGCGGAAAAAAACACATGAAACTGGATAATAAAACCAATTATTTTGACTACTATCCGGGAGAAAGTATACTTGTTTCACCGGGAGAGACAATGGTTATTGATTTCCCTGAAGCTGATGAAACGCCATCACAATGTATTTCTTTGAGCCTGAATCCTGAGTTTATTGAAAATTCTCTGAATCATTTAAACTATCATCTTCCGAAAGTGGATGAAACCTCCCGCTGGAATATTGAACTGGATGAATATTTTTTATTCAACAATCAGTCTTTGGCGTCAGCTACCAATAATATTATGAGAATTGCAATGGATGATAATTCTCAGAAAGATATTATGGCTGATTTTGCATTAAAGGAACTTTTGATCCGGCTGATGCAGACACAGGCCAGAAATATGGTGGAAAAAAATATTGCTAAAAATAAATCAAGAATTGGTTTCGCCGTAGATTATATCAAAAAAAATCTACACCAGAAATTATCGATTGACAGTATTGCCAAGATGGCTTATGTGAGTAAATCCAATTTCTTCAAAATGTTTAAAGATGAATTGGGAACTTCTCCGAATGAGTTTATTTTGCAGGAGCGGATAAATCGAGCCAAAGAATTATTGGCAAGCCAGAATAGCATTAAAGAAACGGCTTATCAGACCGGTTTTTCGGATACCAATTATTTTACAAGGGTTTTTAAGCAATTGGTTGGTGTTACACCGAAGAGTTATCAGGATAAAATAATAGTTTTGGAATAAATGTCTATAATGATACCCCCTAAAAATATTATTGAATTTTTATTTGGAATTAAAGTAAGTAAAAGAGCAAACTGGATTATCAATTTATTAATTTTACTTGTTTTTGTTTTTATAATGATAAAAGCATCCCAAAACTGAGATGCTTCTACTTTCTTAAACAGATAATTGATTACCCTTGATAATCATAATACCTTGCTCCTTTCAAAACAGGATTTTCTAATTCTACCGATTTCAGTCCGAAACCTTTATAATTTTCATTAACAGATTTTTCCAGTTGTTTTCTGTGAAGCTTTTCATAAGTATCAAAATCGATTGACTTTCTGTTTTTTAAGCCTTCAAATAGATCCCATTTTACCACCACCGTTTTCCAGTTTTCTGAAACTTTCCCGGCAAAAACTTTAGATTTTGAACCGCTTCCATAGCCTAAGAATCCTATTTCCTGGCCCATCAATTCTTCATTTTCATTAAATGAAGTCTGCATTGCGGAAAGTAAGGCCATAAAAATTGAAGCTGTATACATATTTCCTATTTCTGAAGAAGCTCTTTGGGATTTTTCAATTTTGTCATTGATAAACTGAATGTAGCCTTCAGATTTTGCCACTGCTTTTTGTTCTTCAGGAGTTTCATAAGAAAGTCCGTTTTCTAAGCTGTAAATCTCCGTAAAAACTCTTTTCCCATGGAAAGCATAAGGAAGATGGAAAATAAGGTATTTCCAGGCTTCATAGGGTTTATTTTCGCCTGTAATTTCTTTATAATGCTGATAAGCTTCCCTTATTCTGTCCTGATAACATTGGTTGGAATATTGTCCGTCAAAAACAGGTTCATCGGTAAAAATTTCAATTTTATCAGGAAAATTTTCCGGCGCATTGCTTAACTCTTCTTTTTTAAAGTGACGTCTTGGTTTGAAAAAGTCAAAAACACTTTCCGTAGCCACTCCCCAGTTATTTTCTATTTCAATTAAGTCCGGTTTTGAAGAAACCAACACCGACACTGCACCTCCTCCTTGTGTATATTCCCCGGAAGAAGCCAATTCATATTTTGCATAATCACTCGCAATGACAACTGCTTTTTTATCGGGATTAACTCTTACAAAATCTAAAGAATTGTGAAGTGCATCTACTGCTCCGATACAGGCGAAAGTCATGTCTACCACATCACAGTTTCTGAAACATCTTTCCCCGAATTCTGCTTCCAACACTTTTTCAACCATATGCATGGCGTAAGAAGCTGTTGGTTTTGCCGCATCCAAAGCACTTTCTGTTCCTAAATAAATTCTTGATATTTCTTTTGGATTGATGTTGTAATCTTTAATTAATTTCAACAAAGCTTCTGCTGCGAAAGTTGCTGCATCTTCGTGAACATCCGGAAATCCCATTTTATGCAACCCTAACCCTTTCTCCAGTTTTGCAGGTTCAATTCCTCTTTTTTCTGCCAAATCCCTAATTTCCAAATACAAAGAAGGCACATAATAACTTGCCGCCTCAATTCCAAAAGCCATATTATTTTAATTTTTATACGAATTTAAAAAATGTAAGCGTTTAATGAGTTATAGTTTTTGCTAAATGTTTAAAATTTTTAATTAAAAACGTAAAGTCCTAAAATTGTCAGTCCTTTTTTTACTCAAAATTTTGAATCTCATAAATTATTTAAAAAGCACCTCTTGAGAGAGATGCTCCGACTAATAAAAAAATTTAGTGTTGTACTCTTTATTTTTTTATCATTTTATATGTTTTTACTTCTCCACTATCTGTTTTTCCTGCAACAATATACATCCCGCTGCTTAAAGCAGATACATTAACACTTCCCTGATTATCTTCAACCTTATTGGTCTGAATCTTTTTTCCTGATCCGTCATAAATATTAATTTCCTGCATTTTTTCATCACCTTTAAAGTTCAGAATGTCCTTAACCGGATTCGGGTAATATTTAATCTCTGTTTTCGACAGCTTTGAAATTTCGCTGCTGCTTAAAACATCATTGCTTATGGTAACATTATCTATTAATGTAGAATATCCCTGAGCATTTTCACATTCTATAGCAATCTGATAAATATTGGGAGGCATACCGATATTGGCAAAAAGATACCATGAAGAAAACGGAGGCTGAAATCCCATTAACGTTGACCAAGGATCTGTAGCTGACATTCTATAATAAATTCTGACCCAGTTTGCAGTACCATTCTGTTGGGGATTGATAAGATAAAAACTGATTTTAGGAGAAGTAAGACCTGCAGAATTTAAAGGCGGACTTACCAATTTGGTTTTATCAGCCAAAGTAGTATTGGCCGGAAAGTTGGCAAATTTAGTTCCTGCAAAGGCTGTAATTCCTATACTCCCCGTCGTCGCAGCAGAAACATAAGTCCAGCTTACATTATTGGTCTCATATATTTGCGTCCAGCTTGCTCTGGTTGGTGAGCTGTCCTCGAAAGTTTCCGTCCAGGGAAATGTAGAAACCTGCGCATTAAACCCAATTGCAAAAAACATCAATAAAAAAGAAAAAAACTGACGATTTATCATCAATTTAAAAAATAGATTTGTTTTCATTTTTAGTTATTAAGTATTAAATTCATAACAAATGTATAAATTAACAATTAAACAAATAACATAATTAACAAATAATTAATATTAAATCAATAATAATTTTACAGTAAAAATGAAAATTAATTAAAAAAACCACTATAAAAATAGTGGTTATCATAATTTAGAATAATATCTTATCTTGAATATTTATTTAAAATCTTCAATCGTTTTATTAATTACATCAATCTGCTTATTAATGCTCGGAGCACTTTGTGGATTCTGCTTCAAAAGTTCCATTTTTTTATTTAAACCATCTTTTAACATCTGGCTTATCATCATTTTCGCCTGTGGGTTATCTCCTAATTGCCCTTTTGCATGCCCCAACATTTTTGTGATACTTTCTGTTGCTTTCAAATTATCAGAACTCATGATCCAATTGTATCCTTCTTCCGCAGATTTTCCCAATTCCGGATTCTGGAATTTAACAAACGGATAAAAAGCAGCTACCTGCGCTATATTTGCCATTTGAGAAGTCACCTTATTCTTAACAACAATTGGTAACAGTTTTTCTAATAAGGTATCCGGAGCTCCTTCCAAATCGATTTTATCAGCTAAAGTACTGGCTCTTGCCGGATCAACATCAATGATTGCACTCACTGAACTTGCTTTTACCGCATTAGAAACAGCATTTACTCCTTTTTCGAAAATTGGAAAATATTTTTTATCTTTTGTTTTTGCCAGAGCAGAAATCGCTGCCGCCTGAACCAATGTTTTTGGATCGTTTGAAGCCATTTTTTCAACATCAGAACCCATTGCTTTGAATTGTTCCGCATTCGATAAATCCATCAATTTCAAAGCTCTCATTCTTGTTCTGAAGAAAGGATCTTTGATAGCTGCCGCCAACAGTTTTGTTGCAGCAGGATTTTTTCCTACCTGATCTTTAATTCCATTTAATGCATTGAATTTGCTCAGGAATTCTTTAGATCCCAGGAACTGCATTAAGTTTTGCTCAGGCGTTTTGGTATCGGTAATATCTGCCAGCAAAACTCCGTCTGCATTAATATTTACTAAATCTGCATTTTTGGAAACATCAAAATTGAATGTATTTTTTGCCTGTGCATTTACCCAAACGTTATATCTTTTCGGCTTTCCATTATCGTAAACATCCATTGCCAAAGGAAACTGGAATGGCAATTCCTGAGTCTGCTCAATAACAACCGCAATTTGTTTTTTGACAGGTTCAAAAGTGTAGGAATATTTAATTTTTGGATTTCCGTTTCCGAAGTACCACTGATTAAAGAACCAGTTCAGATCTTTTCCTGAAACTTTTTCCAGAGATAATCTCAATTGATGAGCTTCCGCATTCTGATATTCATATGTTTTAAGATAATCATTCAATCCTGCAAAGAAAGCATCGTCTCCTAAGTAGTTTCTCAACATGTGAAGAATTCCTCCTCCTTTTTGATAAGTTACCAAATCAAAAACATCTTCACGGGAATCGTAATTGAATCTTACTAAGTTTTTATCGAAATTACCCGGCGTTGTAATATACTGATTAATATCCTTCATCAAATGATGATCTGCCTGATCTTTCCCGTATTTGTATTCGTTCCAAAGGTATTCTGAATAGTTAGCAAAAGATTCATTTACCGTTAAATTGCTCCAGCTTTCCGCAGTTACCAAATCTCCAAACCAATGATGGAATAGTTCATGAGCAATCGTATCTTCCCATGTATTTTCATCGATTAATTGTCCCGGCTTCTGTAAGATATCACTTCCATGAAGCGTTGCCGTGGTATTTTCCATGGCACCGCTCACATAATCTCTTCCCGAAATCTGCGCATATTTTGCCCACGGATAATCGTACCCTAATTTTTTAGAGAAAAACTCGATCATTTCAGGAGTATTACCGTAGATCTGTTTTGCATAAGGTTCGTATGCTTTTTCGATATAGTAGTCAACCGGAATATTTCTCCATTTATCCTTCACAATCGCATATTCACCCACTCCCATGAAGAAAAGATAAGTAGAATGTCTTTTATCCATCACCCAATGGTCCGTTCTTAATCCGTTGGCTTCTTTCTGAGAATCTTTTAAAAGCCCGTTGGAAAGGGTTACATATTTATCAGGAACCGTCATATAAATTTCCTGAGTTGTTTTTTGGTTGGATTTATCAATCGTAGGGAACCACGCTGAAGAAGATTCTGTTTCTCCCTGTGTCCAGATCTGGGTCGGCATATCCGGATCTTTTCCCTGAGCATTGATGAAGTACAATCCTTTAGCATCATTAATCGCCAAACTTCCCTGTTGTTTCACTTCATTCGGACGGGCCGTATATTTGATATAAATCGTGTAATCCTGGTTTTTCTGATAGGTCTTATCTAAAGTAATCTTCAGAACATCGTCCTTATAATCGTATTTTAAAGGGGATTTTTTACCATTTGCATCCAAAGCGACTTCATGAATCAGCATTCCTTTTGCATCCAGTGTCAATTCGTTGGTAGGATAGAAAAACGGAGCCGCAGTAAGCCATTCTTCACCGTTCATCTGTTCTTTCTGATAATCGAAGTTTACTTTTAGCTTGGTGTGTTTCAGTTCTGTTGCTTTCGTATGGGTAGCTCTGTACACCTTTTCTCTGCCTGAAGTTTCCGTTTGCGCTGCTACATGTGTGGAAAAGAAAATTCCACTCAAAAGAGCAATCGATAAAATGGCTTTTTTCATTAGTATTATTTAGAGTTTATTTTTTATTCAATTGATGCATTTTCAATGCTCAACATTCTATATTATTTTATTATTCTTTTGTAAACGTATTTTTTGTTCCTCTCTGCTTGATGTCAAACTGATTTTTTTCCGGATAAAAATCGATCCCGATTCCAGCGGCCTCAAATTCGAAACTTTTATCTGAAGTCGCTTCCAAAGGAAAAGCATTCTGTCCCGTTGCCTGAGCCATCAGTTTTTTATCTCTGATAAATATATTAATTTTTAAAGGAACATCCTTACACGAGTAAGTTCCCACGTATTTTTGAAGAACGCTTTCCGGAATCTCCAGCGTTGTAAAGCTTGGCATTTTAAAATCTCTCCCTAAAGCTGTTTCTATCATTTTAATGGTGATTTGATTGGTATCCATATCCGACTGGTTTGCAGTGAAAGCTACCGCAGTTTTCAAATCCGGGAAATAAAACAATACCGACCTGAAATCATCAATTCCTCCTGTATGGCCGAATCCCCAGTTTTTTTCAAAAGGAACTTTCATCAACCCATAACCGTAGTTATCAACAAAATGTTTCATTTTTTCCAAACTTTCTTTTTTGATGAGTTTTCCCTGTTCCAAGCCGAGGATAAAATTCAAAAGATCTCTGGGTGTCGAGATGATATTTCCTGCACCGATAGGAATACTCATATCAGTTTCAGAGGAAACTTCATATTTTCCGTTAGTATAGTCGTAAGATTGTGCCTGATTTTTTGAAACATCAATTTTTCCTCCCACTTCCGTCAGAGTTAATTTTAAAGGTTTCGTAATTTTTTCTTTTATCAGTACAGCGTAAGGCTTTTTATATACTTTCTCAAGGATAAAACCTAATAAAATATAATTTGAATTGCTATATTCATGTTTTGAGCCCGGATCAAAATCGCTTTTATATTTTTTAATAATATTGACTAAACTGCTTTCGGTCTGAGTTTTTGTATTATATTGCATATATTCAGCTTCATCGGTCAGATTATGGACTCCGCTTCTGTGCTGCAATAAATTTTCAATAGTGATTTTATCCGCATTAGGAATTTCAGGGTAAAAATCCGAAAGCTTTCTGTCTAAAGAGATCTTTTTATCTTCAACAGCTTTCATAATCAGTACCGCCGTAAAGGTTTTACTTATGGAACCTACCCTATATTGAGTGTTCACATTAGCTTTTTGTTGTTTTGAAGCATCTGAAAACCCAACCACTTTAATAAAAGTTGGTCGATCATTTTCCGCTATTGCAAAACTTCCCATCACTTTATGATGTACAAAAAGAGAATCGAAATAATTACCTAGCTTTTCTTTGACATTATTTTGGGAAAATGCAAGACCTGAAACACTGATTGCCGATAGAAAAAATAACTTTTTTAACATATTCTGAGATTTAATGAATAAGTAGTGAAAAAGTTAATATTGTTACATACAAAACCCTATTTAATAGGATATTCCCCATCGAAAACACCATTATCATTTAATTTCCAAATGATTTCGGTGTCATCAGAGGAAATTGTATCTTTTTTTAAATACCTAATGATGAATTCTTTATTTTTAACATTATTGAAAGATAATAATTCAGCCAAATACTTCTTCTTATTCACAGCCAAAGAATCATTTTCAATCATTGAAATAAATTCTTTCTGTAAAAGATTGCTATAATCACCTTTAACCCACTTATTAAGATAATCGATTGCTGATATGCTGTGATTCTTAAAAGCTAAGATTTCAATCCGTTTTATGAAATTTTTAGGATAAACTCTATATCTAAAAGCTTCCCGCAAAAGACTTTCGGGAGAATCCGAATGATAGATAATGAGACTATCAAGTTTACGCAGTTTAGAATCAGTTTGTAACTCATTAAAATTCAAAGAACGATAATAATCTCTATACAATGGTTCTGCCGGACTCTGATCCTCAAAAATACAGCCATTCCGTGTGTGAACTTTAAATTTTAGATTCAGAAACTTTTGAAAAAGCTCTTCTAGAAGCTCTGGTTTTCTGTTTAAAAGTCCGACAGCTGCATATACTGCAACTGTTTTATTTTTATTGTTGAGAAGTGATAATAATTCATCATCTGAAGCCATTTTTGTCAACTTTTTAAAGTTTTCAAAATTTTCAGATTCAACCTGCCCTTTTGCTAAAACTCCGGTTTCATAGGTATTGACTCTCGAAATCTGTTTTATAATATTTCTCAGATGTTCAGGAACCGTTAATGTATCATAAACAGCATCATGAGTATTATCAAGAACATCTATAATATCTGTATATTCCACTTTTTTCTCCTGTTTACAATTAAAAAGAAAAGCAGCAAAAGATACCAGAAATAAAATACAGGAAATCTTCATTAAATCGCGACAGGCGCTTTAATCCCCGGATGCGGATCGTAATTTTCCAATGTGAAATCTTCAAAATCAAAATCGAAAACAGATTTGATTTCAGGATTTAACTTCATAACAGGAAGCGGTCTCGGATCTCTTGAAAGCTGTTTCTGAACCTGTTCAAAGTGATTGTTATAAATATGAACATCTCCAAAACTATGAACATAATCTCCTACTTCCAAATCACAAACCTGCGCTACCATCATCAATAATAACGCATAGCTTGCAATATTAAAAGGAACTCCCAGGAAAACATCTGCACTTCTCTGATACAGCTGAAGCGACAGTTTTCCATCTGCCACATAGAACTGAAATAAAGCATGACAAGGCGCCAAAGCCATATTGGGAATTTCAGCAACATTCCATGCGGAAACAATCAGCCTTCTGGAATCCGGATTTTTTTTAATCTGATCGATCACTTCGGTAATCTGATCCACCACTTTTCCATCCGCTCCGTTCCAGCTTCTCCACTGAGCCCCATAAACAGGTCCAAGATCTCCGTTTTCATTCGCCCACTCATCCCAGATGGAAACTCCGTTGTCCTTTAGATATTTGATATTGGTATCACCTTTTAAGAACCATAAAAGCTCATAAATAATAGACTTCAAATGCACTTTTTTTGTGGTTACCAAAGGAAATCCTTTTGACAAGTCATATCTAAGCTGATACCCAAAAACACTTCTTGTTCCTGTTCCTGTTCTATCTGTTTTGTCGGTTCCGTTATCTAAAATATGTTGTAAAAGATCTAAATAATTTTGCATTTGAAAAGCGATTTATAGGGTCCAAATTTAGAAAAAACTTAATGATTTTTTGTTATTGTAAGTTATAAAAAAAGCATTCATAACCATGAATGCTTTCTATTATTTTTTAATATTTTTTGTCTCAAAACCTAATGTTTAAGATCATTAAATATGAAATTTAAGTTTAAACTGCTGTATAACCACCATCTACAAGATAATAACCTCCTGTCATGAATGATGATTTTTCAGAGCTTAAGAATAAAACCAGTTCCGCGACTTCCTGAGGTCTTCCCAATCTTCCCATAGGATGTTTTGCAATTAAGGCCTCCTTCATGTCTCCGCTTGCACTTTCCAGAAGCGGTGTTTCAATATAAGCAGGACCGACTGCATTACAACGGATATTTTTTTGTCCGTATTCTGCTCCGATATTTTTTGTAAGTCCCACAACGGCATGTTTTGCCGAGGTATAAGCAGATGAAAGCGGCGCTGCAACCGTACCATGAATAGATGCTATGTTTACAATCACTCCGCCTCCATCTTTATCCATTTGCGCAAGTTCATATTTACAGCCGTAGAAAACACCATCCAGGTTTACACTTAAAACTTTTCTCCAACTATCCAGACTATAATCTCCTGTCAGTTCCTGTTCGCCTCCGATTCCTGCATTGTTACAGGCAATATCTAATCTTCCGTATATCTCAACTGTTGATTTCACCAAAGCTTCCACTTCTTCTGCCTTTGAAGTATCCGCTTTTACGAATGAAGCTTCTCCACCTGCCGCTTTTATTTTTTCCACGGCTTCTTTTCCGTGTTCTTCATTAATGTCTGAAACAATTACTTTTGCTCCTTCTTTGGCATATGTTTCTGCAATAGCCAATCCGATTCCTGAACCGGCACCTGTAACAATAGCTACTTTATTTTCTAAAATTCCCATATTGATAAAATTTTATATATTTCTTTAAATAACTCACAACAAGTTACAAAGAAACCACACACGTTTTAAAATTTTAACAATAAAGTTTTCTTAATATTACATCCGTTATGTTAAATATTTTAAAAACAATTTATAAAGCGCAATGATTTTTCAAAAAACGAAATAAAAAGATAAGATTTTAAATCTTTTAATTATGACAAAACAATTAATAGTTTTTTTGGAAAGAACTTTATTTTGCCGAAAGAAGAAATCTAATTATCAACAGATTCTTCATTCCACTTTGTTCCATTCAGAATGACAAATGCATTTCTATTATAAAAAAACTAGAATTTACAGAGTTTTTTTAACAGAGTTATATTTACCAAATTTTTTCAATGGTCTGCTGAACTGTATTGATCATAAAAGTTTCTTTTTCCTTCTTCCCCAACATTGCTTTTACTAATGGTGATTCTGCCGAAACAGTCATAATTTTCTGTTGATCAAGCATGATTTCACCTACTGAAACCGAAACATAGAACAAACCTCTGTCAGTTTTTACCAATGCTCCATTCTGTACTTTTAAAGATTGTTCTGAAGTTATTTTCTGAAGCAGAGCCTGCTGATTCAATGTTTCGTTGAGCTGCCTCTGAAGATTATTAATTTCCTGCTGAAGCATTTCTCTTCCCGTTTCATATTTATCTCCCATCGAGCTTTTGGTATCATTATTTGATGCCCTGGTTTCCGCAATAAGATTCTCGAAAGTATGAACTTTCTCTTCAACCTTTATTTTTATTGTATTTAATATCTGTTCTTTATTCATTTTTTTCTTTTAAGGACAACAACTCGTTATACAATATATAGTAACGAGCTCTCAAGCTTTCATAATCACGCTTCCAATCATCAGAAGATTTGGGAGCAGTATATTTTTTGTGATGAACAATAGGTATATTTTCTTCCAGATCATCAAAAGTCCCCCAATATTCTTTAAAATCCGTAACTTCTCCTTCCCAGAAGTTCACTGCATCGTCATTGAGTTGCAAAAACATTTCTTCACCACAATACCTGTTCAGTTTCCAGTACAGATCGGCTAAATCATTATAATTTAAATTAAAAGTAATTTCAACCACTTCATAATCATCACTCGGAACTACAACATCTTTTATAACTTCTTTTTTCTTCCAGTCAGGAATATCGCCAAAGTAAAAAATGATCATATTTTTCTCTCCGAAAGAAATTTTCTGAAGAATGTTAAAATGTCCTGTATTGAGTATATTAAAATCTTTTGCCATAAACACTATTTTTCAAAGACGGCATAATCTGATATCTGAAAATGAAAATTCTTCCCTTGATTAAAATCCCGTTTGGAAGCTTCAAAAACATTGGTAAAAGTTCCTGATAAACGATCGTCTTCAATGGCAAAATCAACAGGGTCTTTTGACATATTCAACACAACTAAAACCTCATGTTCTCCATTTTTTCTGAGATAAGCTAAAATTTTATCATTTGCTGTTGTATTCAGAAGCTGGGTGGAAGCTGCCGGATCACCTCCCCTTAAAGCAGGATTGGAAGATTTTAAATTGAGTAAGGTTTTATAGAAATCAGCATTTTGATAATTATTAGTCCATTTTATGGGATCTTTTTCGAAAAATTCTAATCTTTTATTATTCGGAAGCTCCTGACCTGAATACAATAAAGGAACACCGTTCCAGGTTGCTGAGAAAACAGCCATAGGTTTAGTTATAGCTCCATATTTTTCATATTCTGTTCCGTTCCATGAGTTTTCATCATGATTAGAGGTAAACCAGGCTCTCATTGAACCATCTCCTATCTCAGTATATCTTGCCAGCAAATCTTTAAGGTTCTGCAAAGGCTGATTTTGGTTATAGTAATCATTCGAAGCATGCATCCATTTCCATGAATAGCTTGCATCAAATACTTTTCCGTATTCAGGATTTTCCAATTCGTCAAATTCTCCTAACCAGAAAAGAGGCTTTATAGTTTCTACTTCAGGTCTTGCCTGTTCCCAGAAATCCACTTCTACCCAAGATGCCAAATCGCATCTGAAACCATCTATATTGGTTTCTTTTACCCAGAATTTCATGGCATCAATCATAGCTTTTCTCATATCCTGATTTTTATAATCAAGCTCAATGATATCATCCATACCGGAAGCAATATGAAATTTTCCATCCGGATCTTTTAAATAAAATTCAGGGTGTGTTTTTGTCCAAACATGATCCCAACCTGTATGATTGGCCACCCAATCTATAATGACTTTAAAACCTAATCTATGAGCAGCGTTTACCATATGTTTAAAATCTGCCATTGTTCCAAATTCAGGATTGATAGAAACATAATCTGAAGCTGCATACGGGCTTCCCATGCTTCCTTTCTTATTTTGCTGGGCAATAGGAGTAATAGGCATAAACCAAAGTGTTTTTACACCCATTGCTTTCAGTCTGGGCATTTCTTTTTCAAATGCTTTAAAGGTTCCCTCTTCTGTATATTGTCTTACGTTTACTTCGTAGATATTAGTTGTATGCTTCCATTCTTTCGGAAAATCCATAGTGTTCTTATTTATGTTTTGAGAAGTACAGGAAATCATTCCTATACCAATTATAGCCGATAAAATCCATTTTTTCATTTATCTATTTTTAACAAAAGTAACGAATTGAGTTATAATAGAAATGAACTGTAAATGATAAATTTTAATTAAAAAAGCTATTTTCTGCTTCTTTTTATTCCATAAAAAACCCTGAACTTTCATTCAGGGTTATATATTGTTCAGATATTTTTATCTTTCGTCGTCGTTATCCTCCTCATCATCAAAAGCGTCATCATTGTAGTCTTCTTCCTCGTCATCAAAGTTATCATCATCTTCATCCACAAAGTTGCTGCTTCCTCCAAAATCATCATCAAAACTGAAATCATCATCCATCAAAGGCATTGCAGATTTTTTCTTTGATCCTCCTGAAGCACCGTTTTTGCTAGGAGCTTTTAAGGGAACATTTCCAAATCTGTATACTGTGATAGGGTAATTAACTCCTTTTGTTTCTTCGATTACTTCCACCAATTCGCAGAAGAATTCCCAAAGGTCAAGAAGCCCATATTGGAACTGAGCTTTATCTCCTGCATTTTCGAAGGCTTCATCAATGTACACATCAGACATAATTTCGCCATCACCGTCGTCACTCATATCTTCCAACGGAACACTTTTCACTATCGTTCCATCATCTTCAAGTAAATTAAAAGTAGAAAGCTCGTCACCCTGCAAGCTGAATGCACTCTTAATACCTAAATGTAAGTTCCATAGCGTCTGTTTCCCTTTAACTTCGATATCACGGAAAATATCTTCTTTCGCATCTAATATTACGCGGATTTTGTAAACCATATCAGTTTTTAAATTACTTTTTGCCTTTTTTATTATGATAAATCTCTGCTGCAAATATATAATAAATGACATGTGACAAAAAAATATTTCAGAATTTTTTAAAATATTTTTTTTTCTTACATTTTGCCGAAGTTATTTACTTTTTTCGAGCATAAAACTGAATTTTGTTCCCTCAAGATATACGCTTTCAACCGTAATGTTTTCGTTGTGAGCTTCCAGAATGTGCTTCACAATTGCCAAGCCAAGACCGGAGCCTCCTTCTCTCCTGCTTCGGCTGGTTTCCACACGGTAAAATCTCTCAAAAATTCTGGGCAGAATTTCGGATTTTATCCCCATTCCGTTATCAATAACTTCAATAAGAACTTTATTTTTAAGGATACTTGTTTTCACCACTACTTTTGCCTCCTGTCTGTTGGCATAGTGAATCGCATTGGAAATTAAATTAATAAAAACCTGCGATATTTTTTGTTTGTCTGCATCTACGAAAATCTGAGGATGCAAGGTCTGAATCTGTAATGTAGTATTGCGTTTTTCCGCTTCAAGATCGAGTAAATCAAAGATCTCTTTAATAAGGAGATTCACATCAAATCTGGAAACAGTAAGATTAATCTCTCCAGCTTC
The DNA here is from genome assembly GCA_029203185.1 of Candidatus Chryseobacterium colombiense. Lineage (NCBI taxonomy): Bacteria > Pseudomonadati > Bacteroidota > Flavobacteriia > Flavobacteriales > Weeksellaceae > Chryseobacterium > Candidatus Chryseobacterium colombiense. Next base: position 1,896,645 of record CP119310.1, read on the forward strand.
CAATCTGTTGATCATATCCAAATCTGTCACAATAGCAATCAACCTTTCAACAGATTTATCAATTCTTTCCAGATATTTATCCCGAATAGCGAGATTATCAACTCCACCATCTCTCAATGTTTCCACATATCCCTGGATAGAAAACAACGGAGTTTTAAGCTCATGGGAAACATTTCCGATATATTCCTTACGGTAGCTTTCCATTTCCTTCATCATGTCAATTTCAGAAACTTTCTGCTGATTGAGATCAGAAAATCTCTCCCCTAATTCTTTAATGGTAATATTTTCATCATTATCCTGAACAATTTCCTGAGGTAAAAGCTGAGAAAGCCCGCGAACTTGCTTTTTTCCATAATAATTGAAAAGCAGCTCCAAAACCAGATAATTGATAATAAAAATAAGAATCAGACAGATGAGAAGTCCTATTCTGAAGAATGGAGTCTGATCATAAAGATCCTTTAGCCAATCAAAAGTGATGACCAAAAGAAACATCACCACTGTAAGTAAACAAGAGGTGGCGAGAGTAAGTCTGTAAAATTTCAATTTTACAAATATTTAATAATTAGTTGTATATATAAAGTTCCGGATTAAACAATAAGCTTATATCCGATTCCTTTTAAAGTCTGAATGGTGTTAATTCCTAATTTTTCTCTTAATCTACGGATGTGAACATCGATCGTTCTTTCTCCTACAATTACATCATTTCCCCAAACTTTTTCCAGAATTTCTTCTCTTTTGAATACTTTTTCGGTATTGGAAGCTAAAAGATACAACAAATCAAATTCTTTTTTCGGTAATAAAAACTGTTGTCCGGCTTTTGAAACTCTGAAATTATCCTTATCGATTATTAGATCTCCTATTTCAATAAGTTTTGTATTATCAGAAACCTGAGAAGTCAGTTGTAGTAATGCATTTACTTTAGACGTTAGGATTTTCGGTTTGATTAATTTTACGATATAATCATTGGCTCCAGCCTGAAAACCTGCTAACTGTGAGAATTCTTCGCTTCTTGCAGAAAGGAAAACAATTAATGTCTTTTGCAGCTCTTTTATTTTACGAAGTTCCTGACAAGTTTCGATACCGTCTTTTTCCGGCATCATGACATCTAATAAGATAAGATCTGGGATAATTTCTTTGGCTTTGTCAATTCCTTCATTACCATTGGTAGCGGTGTAAATGTCGTAGCCTTCTTTTTCTAAATTGTAAGACAGAATCTCTAAAATATCCAGTTCATCGTCTATTAAGAGGATTTTCTTTTGGTTCATTTTTAATTTTTACGAGTCAAAGTTAATAATTTTTAAAGCACAGATTAACAAATCGGCTATCGTTCACATAAAGTTAACAATTATATCCTTTTCTTAATGTTTAGTTAAGAAAAAATTAAATTTTACTAAACCATTTAGCCCATCAATTCTTTATTCCTTTGCACCGAAAGAATCGAGTAAGATAAAGAAAATGAAAAAACAAATCCACAAGAGCATCATGCTGCTTGCCTTGTTTTCCGCTGGCTATGCATTCGCACAGAGCCAGATTCTAGAAGGTAGGGTATTGGACGAGAAAGACAATACTCCTATTGAAGGGGTAAAAATAAAAGTAAATGATCAGGAGGTTACTACTGATATTTCCGGAAACTACTCTATAAGCCTTCCTCCAGGAACCAACTATGTCATCACAGTAACTTCTACAGGATACAACAGAAAAGAGATCAGTGAAGTTGTGATAAAAAGTGATGCCAACACTCACCTTGATATCGTTTTGGATAAGCCAAATACTTCTGCTAAAGAAAAACAGATCGAGGGAGTTGTTATTAAATCCAACGCAAGAAAAGAAACTATTGCTTCTACAATAGGTCTACAAAGAAATGCCGGTGTGGTTTCACAGGTAATCGGAGTTGAAGCTATTAAAAGAAGTCCGGACAGAAACACAGGAGAAGTTCTTAAAAGAGTTTCCGGTGTGAGTTTGTTCGATGGAAAATATATCGTGGTAAGAGGTCTATCAGACCGTTACAACCAGGCCATGCTTAATGGCATTCAGCTATCGAGTACGGAACCGGACAGAAAAACGTTCTCTTTTGACCTTTTCCCGGCTAACGTTATCGAAACACTTGTAATCAATAAAACGTTCATTCCTGAATACACCGGTGAATGGGGAGGCGGATTGATCCAGGTGAATACTAAAGATATTCCGAATAAAAATTTCTTCAATGCACAAGTAGGTGTAGGAGGAAACTCTATCACAATGGGGCATGAATTTAAAATGCAGAAAGGCGGCAAATGGGATTTCCTAGGAATTGATGACGGATACAGAAAACTTCCAAGCGGAATGCCTGCAAAAAATTCTTTCACAATTTTAAATGATGCGGATAAGACAGGATTTGGGAAACAATATGTAAAAAACTTTGGGTATAATTCTGTTGGGTATCCTGAAAACATCAGTTTGCAATTGGACGGAGGTTTTAATACCAAACTTTTCGGAAAAGATTTAGGAGTAATCGCAGTTTTAAACTACAGCAACAATAAAAGAAGAATCGAAACAGCCAACAGTTTCTTTACAATCAACGGAACAAAAGCTGATACCAACTTTGATTATTTCACAGAAAAATACCAAAATGACGTTATTCTGGGCGGTTTATTAAACTTAACATTAAAACTGAATAACAATAACAAGATTTCCCTGAAAAACATCATTACCAGCAATACGGTAAATCATATGTCTTTCAGAACAGGAAAAGATTTCGAATTTGATCCTGTAAACGGAACAAACATCGTAGCAAGAGAAATTGGTTTTAAGGAAACTACTTTTTATAATTCAACTTTAAACGGAACTCATAAAATTGATGCTCTTGGAGGACTCACTGTAAACTGGTACGGAAGTTTCGGAATCCTGGATCAGTATATTCCGTTGTTGCAACGTTTACAGTACAACCAATATCCTGATCTTAACGGAAGTCCTTATTTAGCCTTGATCTCAAACGGTCTTTCCCAAAAATCAGGAAGTGTATTCTACTCTACCCTTAGTGATTATCTTTACAATGCAGGAGGTGATGTTTCTAAAACATTCGAGATGTTTGGAGGCCAAAAGCAGACGATTAAAGGAGGATATTTATTCCAAGTAAAGGATAGAATTTACAATTCCAGACCATTTTCTGTAAGACTTGCAGGATACAACCAGGGATTACTTTCCCAGCCTTTCGAAAGCATTTTCAATCCTGAAAACTTTGGAACAGACGGAAACAAGTTTACATTTGACGAAATCGCAGGAAACCAGTACAGATATATCGCAAATACGATTTTGAACGCAGGTTACTTACAGATGGACAACAACTTTACTTCTTGGTTCAGAGCAGTTTGGGGATTAAGAGTTGAAAACTTCGATCAATTGGTAGGAAGCACGAAAAGAAGTGATGACCGTTTTGTAAATACACGTGTTACTGACTTTTTACCTGCTTTAAATATGACGTTCAAGCTTACGAATAACATGAATTTACGTGTTGCCGGTTCACAGACCGTTGTAAGACCAGAATTCAGAGAAGTTTCTCCTTTAGCTTATTATGACTTTGATTTAGGAGCTACAGTTATCGGTAATAAATATATCCAAAGAACTAAAATCACCAATGCCGACGTTCGTTGGGAATGGTATCCAAGAAACGGAGAAATCCTTTCAGTAGCAGGTTTCTATAAAAACTTTAAAAATCCTATCGAATTATACTTCAACCAATCCGGAGTAGGAACCAGTAATACGTTCAACTACTTAAATGTAGATAAGGCAGATGCTTACGGAGCCGAATTAGAATTCAGAAAGAAATTAGATTTCTTCAGTGCTCTTAAAAACTTCACATTGGGTGGAAACTTTGCTTTAATTAAAAACAAAGTAACCGACGAAGCTACAAAAGTAGACAGACCTATGCAGGGACAATCTCCTTACACGGTAAACGTAAGCTTACAGTATGATTCTGAAAAATCAGGATGGTCTTCTACAGTACTTTTCAACATGATCGGAAGAAGAATCCTTTATGTAGGAAACGATCAGATTCCGCCAATTTGGGAAAACCCGAGACCACTTCTTGACTTCCAGGTTGCTAAAAAACTTTGGAACAACAAAGGAGAAATTAAGCTAAACGTTTCTGATATTCTGAACCGTCATGCGAAATTTTACCACGATCTAAACAATAACAAAAAATACGACAGTGCAGATGCATTGGCTATCGACAGAGTAACAGGTACAAACATCAGCTTAACTCTGGGATACAGTTTCTAATTAAAAATCAATTATCTAATAAAAAAATAATAAGTCTTTATATCATGAAAAAATTTGTTTTATACTCTTTAATGCTTGGTACTTTAGCAACTACAGTTACAGCATGTAGAAACATAGAAGAAGATGGACAAACTATAGTTCAGAACGGTAATTCAGGTGGCGGAAGCACTGAAAACCTTATTCTTTCGGGAAAAATCACTTCGAATCTTACACTTAAAGCTAATAACATCTATAAGTTAAGAGGATTGGTATATGTAACGAACGGTGCCACTCTAACAATCGAGCCGGGAACTAAAATCGTTGGTGAAGCCGATAAAAATGGTGCTCTTATCATTACAAGAGGAAGTAAAATCATGGCAGAAGGTACTGCTGCAAATCCTATTATCTTTACTTCTGAAAAACCAAGTCCAAAAAGAGGAGACTGGGCAGGTCTTGTAATCTTAGGTGCTGCACCTACAAATGCTTCTTTCAACGGACAGGCTGGAGTTGGTGAAATCGAAGGAGGGATTAACAACAGTGAAGGTTTAGGTCTTTACGGAGGAACGAATGCTGCAGACAACAGTGGAGTTTTAAAATATGTAAGAGTAGAATATGCAGGATATGCTTTCTTACCGGATAAAGAAATCAACGGAATTACTTTCGGAGGTGTTGGTAACGGAACAACAGTGGATTATGTGGAAGTTGCTTATGCAAACGACGACAGCTTCGAGTGGTTCGGAGGAACGGTAAACTGTTCACACCTTATTGCTTACAAAGGTCTTGATGACGATTTTGATACAGATAACGGTTTCTCAGGAAAAATTCAGTTTGGTATTGCAGTAAGAGATTCTCAGATAGCCGACGTTTCGGGATCAAACGCTTTTGAATCTGATAACGATGCTAACGGATCTTCTTTAACACCACAAACAGGAGCTACATTCTCAAATATGACGATCATCGGACCCATTAATTCTACTTCTGCTACGAACACAAATGCAGGTTCAATTAATGCATTATTCCAAAATGCTCTGCAGATCAGAAGAAATTCTTCAATCTCTGTTTTCAACTCTGTTTTCACAGGATATCCAGTAGGTTTATTTATTGATGCTACTAAAGGAACTCCAACAGATAACAATATCGGAAGCTCAAGCTTAGTATTCCAAAATAATATCTTGGCAGGAAATTTAACTCAGTTGAAATTTGCAGGGTCTACTACAACACCTACTTCTTTCACATTAACAGATCTTACAAACTGGTATAATTCAAACGGAAATTCTCTTCTTACTTACACTGCAGACGTGAAGTTAACAGGAGCATGGGCTCCGGCCGGAACCACTCCGAACTTCTCTCCAGCTTCTGGTTCTCCCTTGTTGACAGGTGGTCTATTTACTCACGCAAAATTAACAGGCTGGTTTACTCCAGTAACGTATAGAGGAGCTGTAAAAGATGCTACAGATACTTGGTACGCAGGTTGGACAAACTACAATCTATAATAGTAATAGTTTCTTCATATTAAAACACCCTCGAAAAGTATATTTTCGAGGGTGTTTAATCTATATCACCATCTCTGGCAACATTATTCCTATTATTAGATTTAAGATTTCTTAAGAAAGAAGAAATAAATGTTAAGCATAAAGAATGTTTCGCATTGAAGAAGGATTCTTTATTTTCTCTGCTTATTTTACAAAATTGGAATATTTTTAAGAAATAATTACAATATAATCATTATTGGTTCCACCCGTATAAAAAGAAACTACAGATATATTAGCATCAGAATACGTCATCGGGTAAGTTAGTATCATATGCGTTCCACCGGCCACTTCTATTCTTACATCATAATTCACAGCAAATCCTCCTTGTGGCAAACCAGTATTAGGCTCCCAATATTCCACTTCCATACCTCCCCAACCAGTTAAAGTTCCAAATGGGGAGTTTAATGCAGGACTTGTAGATGCTAGAGTTAAATAAGTCGTTGTAGCTGCTGTTGCTACCCACCAATTATTTATTGGAACAGGTGACAGATGAGAATTCATATATTTTCTATAAGAAGTTATATTACGTCCAAGAGGATCCCCAACTGGATAGATATTGTCATTAAATGGGCCTCGCAAAGCTGGAAACGAACCGTTATTAGTAGCACTAACGTGTCCACCCATTATGAATTTACTATAATTCAGAATCTGCATCTCATCGGTCGTAGCATATGGAGGACCTTGGGCATTAATAAAATAAATTGAACCTGATGCCAGCAAAAGTGTTAATAATTTTTTCATAGTAATATTTTAGTTATTTGATTTTACTTTTGTTCTATATACTGCTATATTTTCCCGATAAATTCTTAGACCTTTTTCTATTACGTCTCTTTTACTAAGTCTTTGTAATTCCACCTCAGAGATCCCTTTATCCAAAGCTAATTGTGTAGCAGCAGGGAAAAGAATCTTGATTCCCTCTTCATTAAGCAACTTATTTTCACCAACATATCTTTCACCTCCTTTGCTAATAGCTTTTAAAGCACTCTCAAAGTTATTGACAGCATCAACTTTAAGCGCTTCTACTGTTTCTGGTGTTTCTACAGCTTGTCTTTGCTCATTTTGACAGCTCAACATGAGTGTAATGATAACTAAAGCAATAAATGCAGTTTTTTTCATGATTTTTAATTTTGTAATTAATATTTTTTAAAGTTCTATTTGTTCATATATTTATGAAGTGCAAATAAGAAATTCCATTAAAATAAGTCTAGTATTTATAATAGGATAATTGACAAGCCGAAAAATTAGAGCTTACCGTTGCAACAAAATTGTTAATGGAAAATTTTAGATAAAGAAAGATTTTATTAAAAGATATGTTATGATTCTCAAGTAAGGAATCATCTTTCGAAGCAAACATATTATAATAGCCCGGTTCGACTAGTATATAATATATTTCCAATACTCTTTTGAGTAAAAATATCTGCCTATTAAAAATTAGATATAGTTTTTCACTATACAATTTAAATAAAATTGTACTTCTCATATTGCGATTTGGTTATGGATATTAAAGTTTTATCATAAATAAAACTCTTTTCAAAAATATATAAAATAATTCACTTATGAGTAAATTATTTTATTTTTAGTGCAAAATATCCGAAAGGAGCTTTGTACCAACGAATTGCCAAAAAAAGGATGAAGTAAAAACCTCATCCTTTTTTATCTTAATTTGAATACTCAAATTTTCTGACTGCTTCCAACGTCATATCAATTTCTCTGTCTTTTATCGCATCACTAATGAAATACGTTTCATATCCGCTTGGAGGAAGATATATTCCATTTTTTAATAACTGATGAAAGAAATTGTTGAACAATGAATGATTGGCATTCTGAGCTTCATCAAAATTGGAAACTCTGTTGATATGGAAGAATACTGACATCATAGAACCTTTTCTGTTAATCCTATGAGCGATACTTTTTTCATTTAAAATTTTCCCAATCTCAAAATCCAAAGTTTCCGTAGTTTTTGCCAATCTGTTGAAGAATTCAGGATCGTTTTTGATAATCTGTAAAGTTTTCAAACCCGCTCTCATTGCCAAAGGATTTCCACTTAAAGTTCCCGCTTGGTAAACTCCGCCTTTGGGTGCCAAATGGTCCATAATTTCGTTCCTTCCTGCAAAAGCACCAACCGGAAGTCCACCTCCGATTACTTTACCATATGTTACCAAATCCGCTTTCACGTTAAAAAGTTCCTGAGCCCCTCCAAAAGCCAGCCTGAAACCTGTCATTACCTCATCGAAGATTAATAAAGTTCCGTTTTCGTCGCAAATCTTTCTTAGTTTTTGAAGAAATTCATTCTCTGGAAGGACACATCCCATATTTCCGGCAACAGGTTCAATAATTACCGCTGCAATTTCCCCCTGATTATGTCTGAACAGATCTTCCACCTGCTCAAAATCGTTATATCTTGCTAATAAAGTATCTTTTGCTGTTCCCGCAGTTACTCCGGGAGAATTTGGATTTCCAAATGTTGCCGCTCCACTTCCCGCCTTAATCAGAAACGAATCTGAGTGACCATGATAACAGCCTTCAAATTTTATAAATTTATCTCTTCCAGTAAAACCTCTTGCCAGTCTGATGGCGCTCATACAAGCCTCTGTTCCTGAAGAAACCATTCTGATCTGATCGATATTCGGAACATTTTCCGTAATAAATTTTGCGATCTCAGTTTCCAGTTCTGTCGGTGCACCAAAGGAAAAACCTTTTTCTGCCTGGATTTTTAATTCTTCCAGAACTTCCGGATGAGTGTGCCCCAAAATAGCGGGCCCCCATGAATTTATATAATCAATATATGTATTATCATCAGCATCCGTAAGATAAGCACCTTTTGCAGATTTCATAAAAACAGGAACTCCTCCTACCGATTTGAACGCACGGACCGGAGAATTTACTCCGCCGGGAATGTATTTGTAAGCTTCATCAAATAAAGCCGAGCTTCTTTCGTATCTCATATCTTTTAGTCGTAAAATTAACAATTGCTAGTCAGTGGCCAATATATTAACCATCAACTAGCAATCACCAATATATAAATTAAATTAGTTTCTAGGTTTTTTATCTATTAAATAAATCAGCTGTCCTGCTGAAGGTTTCTGCCCTTCATCCATTCTGTTTTTTGCGTATAATTTATTCAATTTAATTCCGAATTTCTGAGCAATATCATGCATATTTTCGCCTGACTCTGCCTTGTAAGTAGGTGTGTTTCCATCAGAGTTTTTAGATTCAAGGAAAATAATATCGTTTTTATGCAGTACATCAGACTCCAGCTCATTCCATTTTAAAAGTTTGCTTTCGCTTATTTTAAACTTATTGGCAATAAACTGCACATTGGTATCTTCAGGAATGATGATATATTTTAAGCCGTCATTGGGATGACTTTTAATCAAAATGGAATTAAGGATTTCTGCTTTAGTTTTAATCCTCTCCACTCTTTTCTGTTGCTGAGCATAAGAAGTAGGTTTATAAGGAACTTCTACCGTCACCGGTTCTTTTGATTTTTTTCCCGTTTTTGAAGGCTCAAGCTGAGCCATAAATGTTCTGTCATCTTTCAGATCCGGATACATTTTCAGGACTGCGTACAGAACTTCATTAGAGTTAGTATCATCAAATTCGTATAGCTTGTATCTTTCAATTTTCCCGATCAGTATCGAAGCGTAACGCGGATTCGTAGCATAGCCTGCTTTTTTTAAACCTGTTGCCCATGCTTTATAATCTTTCATATCCAGATTGAACAGATTCGCGTAATATTTTCTTGTTGATAAAAATATGGAGTGGTCTTCATAAGATTGCCTCGGATCATCATATACACGGAAACATTCGTTGGGAGCATCATCGGTATGTTTCATTGTTTTCCCGGTCCAATCTTCTTTACACTTTATTCCGAAATGATTTTTCCCCTCCTGAGCGAGTCGGCTTTGTCCGCCTCCGGTTTCCAAGAGTCCCTGCGCAAGAGTGATAGAAGCAGGAATTTTATATTTTTCCATTTCCTCTACCGCATATTTTGCAAATCTTTGGATATATTGATCTTCGGTTGCCCAGGTCTGAGCTGAGAATTTTGATAAAACTAAAAGGCTAATTAGTAAGAAAAGTCTTTTCATGTTTTTCAATTTTACTTATATAATTAAATTTCTATTCTGTTTCCGTAAAAGCAGATTTGCTCCTTCAATTCCCTGCAATCCACCAGTATGAAAGCACAAAACTCTGCTATTTTCAGGAAAATATCCTTCATCAATCAGTTCAAAAATCCGCTGCATCATCTTTCCTGTATATATCGGTTCCAAAGGAATTCCGTATCTTTCTTTAAAGCCATTGATAAAACGGATATTTTCATCTTTTATTTTACCATAACCTCCAAAACTTGAATCTATTAGATCAAAATTTCTTTTCAAAGTTAATTCAAATATTTTATTCTCCAATGAAGAATCGTTTACCACTTTAAATCCTATAACTTTCTGATTATCTTCACAAAATTTTAAAATTCCGGCAATCGTTCCTCCAGTTCCAACGGCGGTGCAAAGATAATCAAAATCTTTTGTTTCGTCATTCAGCATCATTTTCACTCCATTCACCGCATCTTCATTGGTTCCTCCTTCCGGAACAATGAGCGCTTCGGGGAACTCTTTCTGTAAAGATTGGGTAAGTTTTTCTTTATCCCGGTATTCTTCACGGGGAACAAATCTGAAATTCATCCCGTTTTTCTCCGCAAAAACTAAAGTCGGATTATCTCTCCACTTGTTTTGCAGCTCTTCACCTCTGATGATTCCCAAAGAAGGAATATTCAGCATTCTTCCTACGGCAGAAACTGCAGCGATATGATTGGAAAAAGCACCTCCAAAAGTAATGATATTCGGATTTTCAGGATTGTTTTCCAGGTATTGATTAATATTGAAAAAAAGTTTCCAGTATTTGTTTCCTGAAATTTGTGAATCAATAAGATCTTCCCTTTTTATAAAGAGTTTCACATTTTTATTGAGAGGGATCTCAACAACCGGAATATGAATTTCAGGAAGCTTCATAATTGCAAATTTCCTGAAATTATTTTAAATGGTTATTTTTAATTCGTTAAACAAAAGCTAAAATTACAAAACAGGCTTTCACAGATATTTTCGAAAACTCCAGAATTTTCTTTTTCTGAGATAGTCTAAATCAGATTCGTTGGCATAAGCTTCCCTTTCGAATGAGATTCTTCTGTAGGCTAAATCATTGTTTTTTAGTCTGAATAACCAGTAATAATATTCAGCCACATAGAAAATATAGAAAAAAATCACCAAAAGCTCTATTTGTTGTCTCAAATGAATTTTTTCATGATTGATAAGTATATTATTTTCCCTATCTTCGGGTTTCCTAATGAAGATAAAGGGAAAGAGAGCAATGCCATTAATTTTTAATCTTTTTAAAGGCTTTTGGCATATAATTATCATAATAACAAATATAAAGTTTTTTGATTTAGAGATTTAACCTATGGCACTTTTTGACATCAAAGAAGGTGAAGATTTTTACTACAACGAGCAGGGGTACAAGGTTTTTACAGAAAAATTTCATCTGAAAAGAGGATATTGCTGTAAAAGTGGCTGTAGACACTGTCCTTACGGATACGATAAAAAGACCGACACATTCATTAAAAACGATAAAAAAAATAAATAAAATGAAAAAATATATTTTTATTTTGTTAGCCGCGGCTACTTTGGGTTTAACATCTTGCAGCCCATTCAATGTACGTTCTGATTATGCTGATACAGCAAATTTTACTTCATATAAAACTTATAAGTTAAGAATTGATGATTTAAAATTAAATGATATTGATAAAGACAGAGTTTTGAATGAATTGTCGAGACAGCTTCAAAGCAAAGGTCTTCAGTCCGGAGAAAATCCTGATCTGATTGTGAACGTAAAAGCCAACCACAAAAAAATCACCGATATTACCAACAATTCTCCTTACGGCATGTATGGTTGGGGCGGCCCTTTCGGTTGGGGTGTCGGAATGAGCAGAACCTGGACCAGTAATTATAATGAAGGAGCCATTATCGTAGATTTTGTAGATGCAAGAACCAATAAATTGGTATGGCAAGGTATCGGAAGCGGAATTTCTGTAGATTCTCCAAAAGCAAAACAGAGACAGATTCCTGAGATCATGGCAGAAATCATGAAAAACTACCCTCCTCAGAAAAAATAGATTTAAAATAATCAAATATATTACAGCCAATACGAATTCGTATTGGCTTTTTTAATGCAAAGAAAATCTACAATCGACCATCATGTCAGCTAAAAGTAATTTTTTGTTGTTTTGAATACCTACGGCGAAACCCTAAAGTTTGATTTTCACTTCTATAATTAAATAATGTAAAATCTTAACAATTACGTAATTTAATATCAATAAAATTGTATTAACCTTACAAAAATAAATTTTATGAAAAAAATCTTCTTTTTTCTGGGCTTTGCTTCTCTGGTAAGCGCTCAGGCTCCAAGCGGATATTATAATTCTGCCAATGGATTAACCGGCGCCAATCTGAAAACTGCTTTAAGCACTATTATCACCAACGGACATCAGGATAAGGGCTACAACGGGCTTTGGACAGGTTATAAAACGACCGATATTGATAAAAATTATGAAAATGACGGTTCTATTTTAGATATTTATTCTGAAAAACCAACTGCTGCAGATCCTTATAAATATACTCCGGTGACCAATCAGTGCGGAACATATTCGGTAGAAGGAAATTGCTATAACAGAGAGCATATTGTTCCACAAAGCTTATTTAATGAAGCTTCACCAATGGTTTCTGATATTCATTTCATCAGAGCTACAGATGGAAAAGTAAATGGAATGAGATCCAATTATCCGTTCGGAAAGGTAGGAACAGCTACTTTTACTTCTAAAAACGGTTCAAAACTTGGCAGTTCTGCTTCTTCGGGATATTCAGGAACTGTTTTTGAGCCTATTGATGAGTTCAAAGGGGATGTAGCCAGAATGATTTTTTATTTCGTAACCCGCTATCAAAGTAAACTTTCATCTTTTACTTCAGGAGACATGCTGGGAAGTTCTGCTTATCCGGGATTACAAACATGGGAGCTGAATGTATTATTGGCTTGGCACAATCAGGATCCAGTTTCTCAGGCCGAAATTAATAGGAATAATGCCTCATATACTTACCAGGGAAACAGAAATCCTTTCATTGATAATCCTAATTATGTAAATTTAATCTGGGGCTCTCAACAATCTTCAGCGGACACACAGTCTCCAACCACGGCTACAGGACTGACCGTTTCAGGAACTACATCAAACAGTATTTCTCTTACATGGAATGCATCAACAGATAATGTCGGAGTAACGTCTTATAGTATTTATATGAACGGAAGTTTGAAAACGACAGTGAATTCTACTTCGGCAACCATTTCAGGGCTAAATGCTTCTACCTCTTACAGTTTTTATATTGTAGCCAAAGATGCAGCCGGAAATTCTTCTCCGAACAGCTCAACAGTTTCGGGTACAACAGCCGGAACTGTGACACAGTCTACCACTTGTGTAAACGAAACTTTTGAAACGATTCCTGCTTCAAGTCCAGCATCCTATTCAACAAGAACATGGACGAACAATGGAATTACATGGACTGCAACTGATGCAAGAACTGATCAGACAATATCTAATTTAGCAATTACAGTAAGAGACGGTTCTTTACAATCAAGCACATCGGCCAATGGAATCGGTTCTTTAACTGTGACGACTCAACTTAAGTTTACCGGAACCAACGGAACATTCAATGTTCAGGTCAATGGTGTAAGTGTAGGAACAATTCCTTACAGTACAACAGCAACCACTACAACAATCAATAATATCAATACTTCCGGAAATGTAGTTGTTACTTTAACTAACAGCTCATCCAGCAACCGAGTAGCCATTGATAATGTAAGCTGGACCTGCTATGGCGGAACTTCAAGAACAGCAAGCAACAATATAGCAACTTTAGCTCCGGAGAACAACACCTTACAAATTTCTCAGAATCCAATTTCTAATCAGGAGATTTTTGTAAAAGGGGAAACGGATAACATTCAAAAAGCAGAGATCTATAATCTTCAGGGAAAATTAATGCAAAGTATTAATCAGCCTTTTAGAAATAATAGAAACTCAATTAAAATTAAAAACCTTGAACAGGGTGTTTATATTTTGAAATTAGATCAATTAGCCTTAAAATTTATTGTGAAATAATACTAAAAATCAATAACTAATAACCTTTGTCATAGAAAAGACTGCCTAAAAATAGACAGTCTTTTTTTATGAATGTTGATGTGGTGTGTATTTTTTTAAGCTGATGGCCAAAGTCCTTCGTAAGCAGAATTACCATAATTGATTTTCTCTGCACTCACTGTAAAGCTTATCAGCATAGAGTTTTCATCTACTGCATTGAAATCTACTTCGTGCTCAATTACATATCCGTTTTCCCAGTTCAAAGTAATCAATGTTCCTTCTTCGTGAGATTTGTTAAATGTAATTTCTCCGCTGGTTGGTTTATATTTTCCGTTTAGTAAGCTTTCCAGGATATCAGATTTTTCTGTAGCCTCTACAGTAAGTTTGATAATTGCGTTGGAAGGATCTGAAGCTACTCTACCTGATACATCCGTTGATCTGGATACACTGTAGTTCAGCTTTAATAATTTCTGCCCCTCTCCTCCGTTGAATTTAAGAATTCCTCTTGAATTTGCTGCCATGATCTGTAAATTTTAATCGTTAATATTTCGTGATTTGGTGATTTTTAATGAGACAAAGATAGAGTCACTCATCTGATCCCGAAAACTTTTAAAGACCAATTTCAAATTTTGTAGTAATTCTACGATTCTTTGTAGTAATTCTACGATTGCATACCTTTTTGTTATTTCACCGGCTTTCTTTATGACCGACAAAATAATTAAACAGAATAACAAATACTCTTTTAAGAATATTTGATAAAGTTCTAAATTTCCATAAAAAAAGACCGCTGTTTGCGGTCTCTTATCTTTATTTAAAATTGAATTATTTCCCCATGATCTCTCTCATTCTTTCTTGGATCATTTGAGGATCCGACATTCCCTCCCAACCGAATGTTGCAATCATTACGATATTAGCAATCAGGTTCAATGAGCTCAGTATAAGACCAATAATACATAAGATTCTACCCGTACTCAAATTGCTGTAATCAGAATATAAATCCGGGTTTTGCTGATATAATGCATTATCCTTTTTATAAAGTGACAACCCTATAATTCCTGTAATAACTCCTACTACTCCGTAGCAGCAGCATCCTACAATAGATACAATTCCTAAAACAAGCACTGCCGTAGCATTAGGTAATTTTTGTTGATTCATAGTTAAAATTTTAATGTTTGTGTATAATTATATATAAATAAAAAAATGTTTGTAAAAATAGGCAACCACCATGATGACCGAGTTAGTAATGGCTAAAAAAATAATTAAATTTCCGTAATTTCTTTTTTTGTCGATAAAATTAGCTCCAACCACACATAAAAAGAGAAGCAAGGTGTATACAGCTGGAAACATATGAAAAGCCTCACCAAACCGGCCTTCAAAGACCATTAGTATTGCTCTCTGAGCGCCACAACCAAAACATTCTATTCCTAGAATTTTTTTGCTTGGGCAGGGCAACATAAAGTCTTCGATTTTCATATTCTGTTTTTTTGGTGCACTAAATTAAGAAGAAATTTTTGCTCTCAAATACTGATGTGGAAAAAAAGATTCTTCATTCATTTCAAATGAGCCCTGTACGGCAATATACGGATTTCTAAGAATTTCCCGTGCTACAAATATAAGATCGGCATCTCCTTTCTGCAGAATCTCCTCGGCTTGGTTTATTTTGGTAATCAATCCTACAGCTCCCGTTTTTACCTCTGCCTTATTCTTAACTTCAGAAGCCAATGGTACTTGATAGCCGTCAAAAACAGCAATTTTTGCTCCGTGAATATTTCCCCCACTGGAAACATCAATAAGATCTACGTCATGAGCTTTTAGTATTTTTGCCAGCTCTACACTCTCTTTAATATCCCAGCCGTTCTCAGCATATTCTGTTCCGGAAATTCTGACAAAAAGAGCTACATTTTCATTTAATTCTTCATTTACGGCTTCTACTATTTCAAGTAAAAATTTAATCCTGTTTTCAAAACTTCCACCATATTCATCTGTTCTGATATTGGAAAGCGGTGAAAGGAACTGATGAACCAGATATCCGTGAGCTCCATGAATTTCAATAACATCAAAGCCAGCTTTCACAGCTCTTTTTGCCGCGTTTTTAAAATTCTGAACCTGTTCTTTAATTTCGTCAGCAGTTAAAACATGAGGAATTCTTTCAGTCGGATGATACGGAATAGGACTTGGAGCTACTGTTTCCCAGCCTTCTTCTAACGGAATCTGAATATTATTCCAGGTGGAGCCTTTTCTACCTGCATGCGCAAGCTGGATTCCGATTTTACTCTCAGAGTTCTGGTGCACAAAATCAACAATTTTCTTAAGTTGTTCCGCCTGTTCATCATTCCAGATTCCCATACAGTGATTTGTGATTCTTCCTCTGGCTTCCACACCGGTTGCTTCTACTATAATAAGCCCTGTTCCTCCTTGAGCCCGGCTTCCGTAATGTACAAAATGAAAATCATTGGCCAGTCCGTTTTCGCAAGAATACATGCACATTGGAGACATTACCCAACGGTTCTTCAATTCCACATTTCTAAATTGTATTGGTGAATATAACATTGTTTGTTTTTTTAAGTTTTAAAATTACAAATTTAGTCTTAGTAAAAATGTATTGCCTACGTTACGAAAAAGGATTAATTTTATCCCCCTTTTTTAAGAAGACATGAGAAAAGATATACATATTGGTTATGAGCATTTCAAAAACAGTAATGAACTGAGTGAAATAGAACAAGCGCTTTTTGAAAAAGCCAAGTCGGCTAGAGAGAAAGCCTATGCTCCTTATTCAGATTTTTTTGTGGGATGTGCTATACTTTTGGAGAATGGAGATATCTTTTCGGGCAGCAATCAGGAAAACGCAGCGTTTCCTTCCGGGCTTTGTGCGGAAAGAACAACGCTTTATTGGGTTGCCGCAAATTTCCCCAATGAAAAAATAAAAAAAATCTTTATTGTAGGAGGTCCTAAAGAATTTTCTGAAAGCAACCCTCCCATTCCGCCTTGCGGATCATGCCGACAGAGTATCATAGAATATGAAACCAAACAAAATGAAAGTATTGAACTTTATTTTGCCAATTTAAATGAAGAAACGATAAAAGTACATTCTATAAAAGATCTCCTTCCATTTTCTTTTGACGGAACTTATTTATAGATCTTTTGAACATTTTTTTTTCGAATAGCTGGATTTCTTCATATTATTTTTATTGGGAGCTATTTCCTGCTTTCCGTTGCAATCTTTTTTTCAAAAAGGATTTCCACTGTAATCAGGGCTAGAAAATTGCTGCCGTGAAAAGTGAAAACTTGATAATAAGACCACCCCGTCGAAAATTCTCTGAATTTTCGCCACCCCTCCAGAGGAGGGGAATTCTTTGTGAATATTCTTATGTTAGAATTTTATAGCTTTTCATGTTTTTTGCATTTTTGATGAATAAGTTTATCTTTGCAAAAATTTTGGTTTCCAATTATTTGGAATGAAAAGGGAATTGGGTGAAAATCCTAAACTGTCCCCGCAACTGTAGATCGCATTAGAAAATTTCTACGATAAACCACTGTGAAAACGGGAAGGTGTAGAAAGCGAAAGTCAGGAGACCTGCCAGAATATAATTAAATACACATTGCTTTCGGAGGAAAAGTAAAATAAAAATGGATATTAAAAGATCTTTAGTACTGCTTTTTGCATCTTACGGTTGTTTTCTTTATGCACAGGAGAAAACGATTGATACCGTTTATGTTTTCGACAGCCAGATGAATAAGGTAAAGCTTTTTCATAAAGTTAATACCCTTACAGCGGAAGACGTCGAAAAAAATTCTACCAACCTTTCCGAAACATTACGTTTTCAGTCTCCCGTTTATATTAAAGAAAATGGTCGTGGCGCGGTTTCTTCACCTTCATTCAGGGGAACGACAGCACAACAGACAGCCTTTGTCTGGAACGGAATTAATATAAATTCTATGTTTTTGGGACAAGGAGACATCAATAATATTTCTTTATCTGGGTTTGAACAAATGGATATCAAAGCAGGTGGCGGAAGTGTAATATATGGAAGCGGTGCCATTGGAGGAAGCATTCATTTAAACAATATTTTGGATTTCAATAAAGGGATTCATGCATCATTATTTTCTGAAGCAGGATCTTTTGAAACGTATAATAATTTTGCAAGGGCCTCTTATAGTAATGATAAATTAAGCTTTAAAGTTTCCGGAAATTATTCGATCAGCCGGAATGATTATAAAGTTGAAGAAGCCAATTACAATAACAGCAACGGACAGTACAATAATTCTAACGTCAATATTGCTGTTGCTTATAAACTTACGCCTCATCATCAAATTTCATGGATTTCGGAGTTTTTTAACGGAAACCAGCACTACCCTGTTTTTTTTGCAGATATTCAGACCAAAACAAAATACGAGACTCAGAATATCCGAAGCCTGATTGCTTGGGACTGGAATACTTCCAGATTTACCAATGCCTTTAAAGCGGCTTATACAGAAGAAAACTTTCAGTATTTCAATAATATCGACCTGCCAAAATCCAGTGGCGGAACAGGAAAAAATTATATCTTAAAGAATGATTTTAACTATTTTCTTTCATCCAAATGGAATTTAAATCTCATTACAGAGTTTCAGGTAAATGACGGAGAAGGATATCAGTCAGGGATCAAAAAAGTCAGCAGAAATATAGGTTCCGTTTCAGGATTGGTTCGTTATTTTGCTACTAAAGACCTTCGTTTTGAAGGTGGAATTAAAAAGGATTTTGTTGAGAATATTGATTCACCGGTCTTGTTTTCTTTTTCAGGAAACTGGAAGGCTTTGAAATGGTATGAAACCAATCTTAATATCTCCAGAAACTTTAGATTTCCAACATTTAATGATTTATACTGGCATCCCGGAGGAAATGAAAATTTAAAGCCGGAGACTTCTTATCAGTTTGAATTAAGAAATCAGTTTAAAGTTTTGGACGTAAAATTATCTGTAACGCCATATTATATGAAGATTTATGATATGATTCAATGGCTTCAGTCTTCAATGGGATATTATTCTCCTGTGAATACGAATGAAGTGGAATCTTATGGTCTTGAATCTCAGATTGAGTATGCGAAAAATTTTGGAAATCATGCTTTGAAAGGAAACCTGGGATATTCTTACAGTAAGTCCATCAATATGGAAACCGATAAACAGCAAATGTATGTTCCGCTTCATAAATTCTTTGGGAATATTGATTACCAGTATCGATTCTTAAAATTATATGTTCAGGGAATGTTCAACGGACTTACCTATACAGATACCAATGAAAAAAGAAGCGCTGCTATTGATCCTTATTTTGTAATGAATGCAGGAATTTCAGGAACAGTTTTGAAGAATTACACTTTAGGATTTAAAGTGAATAATATTTTCAATCAGGTTTACCAATCGACCGCATATTATTACATGCCACAAAGACATTACAGCATTAACCTTACTATTAATTTTTAAATAAATAAATTATAATGAATCTCAGAAAAATTTTACCTCTTGCTTTAGTATCAACATTTCTTTTTAACATCGCTTGTAGCAGTGATGATGAGATTATCGAAACACAACCAAAAGGTGCTTATCAGGAAGGAATTTTCATCAGTAATGAAGGAGGTTTCACTACTCCGACTGCCGAAGTTTCTTTTACAAGTAATGACCTTTCCACTGTAGAAAATAAAATTTATTCTGCTAACAATAACGGAGAAATTTTAGGAAATGTTTTACAGACAATAGGTTTCAACGGAGATTACGCTTATTTGGTATCAAACGTTCCGAATAAAATAGATATTGTTAACAGATATACTTTCAAAAAACAGACATCTGTAACATCTAATCTGGATGGAGCAAGATATATTGCTTTTTCAGGAAATCAGTACTATGTTACCAACAACAATTTCAGCAATTCTATCAAGCTGAATGTTTACAGCACAGACAATAATTCTTTTGTGAAAAGCATTAGTTTCAACAGAGCTGCGGAAAAAGTAGTAGAAGCCAACGGAAATATTGTCGTACAAACAGACGGAATTACCTATGATGCCAATTACAATGAATTGCCGACAGGATATACTGTTACCATCGTAAAGCCTTCTACAAATACAGTTGACAAAACAGTTACCTTACCAAGCAACGGAATTATCAGAGATCTTGTTTCTTATAATGGCGATGCTTATGCTTTGGCTTCAGACAACACCAATTCTTATATCTATAAAATCAATTCAGCTTCAGGAGCTTTTACGACTACTACGCTTACAGGAATTCCTAAAGTACAGAGATTAAAAATAGAATCCAATAAATTCTATTTTGTAAACAGCACCAACAAAGTTTATTCAATGGACATTAATTCCACTACGGTTCCAACTGCTCCACTTTTAACTGCACCGGGCTACCTTTATGGTTTCAATGTAATTGACGGCAGAATTTATACTTCTGATGCAAGTTTTACAGCAGACAGTAAAGTATATGTTTACAATGCAAGTAGCGGATCATTGATTAAGTCTTTTAATACAGGAATCGGAACAAACGGTTTCTATAAAAATTAATATTCTGCTCACTAAGCAAATAAATAATTTTTTATTTTTTCACATTATGTTCTCCGGGCGGTTTCTTCGAAACCGCCCGGATTTTGTTTGTACAAACAAAAAAAGCAACAGATATAAAATCTATTGCTTTATAATTTATCTAAAATAAGTTTAAGCTAAAGTCAATCCCAGTTTTTCCGCTTCCGCAATCACAAAATTTCTGGCTTCTTCACTGTCATTTCCTATTTCACCCTCCAGAATTGCTTCTTTTACTTTTTCTTTTAAAATTCCGATCTCACGTCCTGGTTTCAAGTTGAACATTTCCATAATTTCTTCCCCGGAAATTGGCGGCTGAAAATTTCTTACCTGATCTTTTTCTTCCACTTCTTTAATTTTCACCGCAACATATTCAAAATTCTTCTTGAACTTTTCCTGTTTTTTAGAATTTTTTGTGGTGATATCTGCTTTACAAAGTGTAAAAAGATCTTCAAGATCTTCTCCGGCATCAAACAATAATCTCCTCAATGCAGAATCTGAAGCATCGTCCGTAATGAGAGCAATTGGTCTTGATGAAAGCTTTACCATTTTCTGAACATATTTCATGTCTGGACCTAATGGTAATTTCAGTCTCTGAAATAAGGTTTTCACCATTTTTGAGCCTAAAAATTCATGCCCGTGAAAAGTCCAGCCTGTTCCTTCAACGAATTTTTTGGTGGGAGCTTTTCCGATATCATGAAGCAATGCCGACCAACGCAGCCACAGATTGTCTGTATTTTCGGAAATGTTGTCAACAACTTCTAATGTATGGTAGAAATTATCTTTATGGGTTTGTCCTTCCACTTCTTCTACTCCTTTCAGATCGATCAATTCAGGAATAATTAATTTCATTAAACCTGTTTGCTCCATCAGTTTCAAACCTGTTGAAGGCTTTTGAGAAAGCATTATTTTGTTGAATTCAACCATAATCCTTTCCATAGAAACAATCTTGATTCTTTCTGCTTCCTGCTTAATCGCTTCCAAAGATTTTTCTTCAATCTGAAATTGTAATGTCGATGAAAAACGAATCGCTCTCATCATTCTCAAAGGATCGTCAGAATAGGTTTGAGCCGGTTCCAAAGGAGTTCTTAAAATCCCCTTTTCCAGATCATCAATCCCGTTAAAAGGATCAATCAGCTCCCCGAAATTATCTTTATTTAAAGAAATTGCCATTGCATTGACCGTAAAATCTCTTCTCTTCTGGTCATCTTCAATAGTTCCTCCTTCCACTTCCGGTTTTCGGCTGTTTTCAGTATAGCTTTCTTTTCTTGCTCCTACAAATTCCAGTTCAAGATCTTTATATTTGATCATTGCGGTTCCGTAGGTTTTAAAAACAGAAACCTTTATTTTAGGATCAATTTCCTTTCCTACGTTCTGAGCCAGCTCAATTCCGCTTTGTTCTGTCACAAAATCAATATCCGTAGAAGCTTTTCTTTTCATCAGTAAATCCCGGACATAGCCACCTACAACATAAACAGATTGATTATTTCTGTCTGCAACTTCAGAGATTATTTTGAAAAGCTTTAAGTTTTGATTTTGATTGAGATTAATTTTCATTGTTAATTTTCTAGTATGTATCTTACTCATTAATCATAATGAGCGTACATTTTATTAATTTTTCCTTCTTCATTAAAAAACATGACCTCCACAGCATGCTTATTCATAATTGATTTATAAAATAGTGCAACTGAATCGACTCCCGCCGTTGATTTTATCAGATCAAAATGAAGCTCTGGGTATTTTTCGAGCGCTTTCTTCCAATACTCTCTTACAGCATCTTTGCCCTGCAATGTACTTTCTTTTCCTCCTGTTGCCATTTTAATCATCGGAGTACTGATCTCAATATCATCAGAATAATGGGAAAGAATAGCCTCCAAATTATGAGAGTTCCATACAGCAACCCATTCTTCGGCAAATTTTTGGTGATCCATTATATTATTTTTTAATAAAAATGAAGTTTTGCAAAGATAATTAAAATCTTTTCTTTTATTCTCGAAGCACTTTTATTCTGTTGTCACTCCAGATTTTAATCACAGAAGACCCAGAATATTTTGAAACTTTTTCCCGGTCTTCTTCCACTGCATAATCTACCAGATTTATAATTTCAGGTGAAATATCTGAAAATTTCAATGGACTTTTATCTCCACTGAAGTTTGCTGAGGTTGAAACTAACGGTTTATTTAGTTTAGTAATTAATTTTTTACAAAAATCATTCTTTACCAAACGGATTCCTATGCTACCGTCTTCAGCCAATAGTTCTTTCGGTAAACCACGTGGGTTTTCATAGACTATTGTTACCGGTTTTTCACTTAAATCGATAATTTCCCAGGCCATTTCAGGAACGTCTACCAAATCCTGCAACCTCTTTTCAGATTCCACCAAAATAATCATGGATTTGTTCTTTTCACGCTTCTTGATGTCAAAAATCTTGTTGACAGCCTTTATATTGGTTGCGTCACATCCAATTCCCCATATCGTATCTGTTGGGTAAAGGATTGTTCCCCCGGCTTTTAATATTTCTATAATGTTTTCCATTAATAATTAAAATTGTAAGTTTTGAGTAAAAACCATTGATATGTAATCTAATCTTAAACAAACAGGTTAGAGCTTGTTTTTATTGATTTTCCAGTTGTAAATTTACAAATCTTTGTACAAAAATCCATTTGAAATCATGGACTTTATATTCAATAGGAATGGGCTTTAGCCCATTTTACAAATCATAAAATCAAATTTGGCTTTAGCCAAAACCTATTTAAAATTATATTTCTCAATAAATTCCTGATGTTCCTCTATAAATGTTTTCTTCCTATGGTGGTTTTCTTGATTTTTAATATAATTTCTAACCGATTCAACCATAGATTCAGAAACTGAAACGGCAAAATATTCATCCTGCCAAGCAAATTTTTCTTGGGTCAATTGATTTTTATTTATCCAATGCGAAGACTCTCCTTTCAATAATTGTACAACTTTTTCAATATTTTGATTTGAACTGAGGGAAATTAAACAATGACAATGATCCGAATAACCATTAACCATATCTAGGAAAATGCCTTTCTCAGCAGCATTTTCTTTAATATGTTTCCAAACTTTTATTTTTAATTCTGAAGTATTGAAATAAGGTATTCTATTTTTTGTCGAGAAAACGACATGAATATAAATTTTAATAAATGGCATTTGTGTTGTTTTGCCAAAAATATAAATTCTTTCTTAAGTTTTGGCTAAAGCCAATGGAATTGTATTAAAATTGAAAACGGGCTAAAGCCCGTTCCTATCGATAACAATTAAAATATTTCTCATTTACAAATTCGGCAAATATCTTTCCTCAATAATATTCAGGTGATGATAATTGTGACCGACAATCAGTTTACCGATGGTTTGTACAGAAATCTGATTTCCGTTAGCTGTTCCGATATTATTTAAAACTGACGGATTCAATGTTTTCAGTAAAATTTGTGAAGATTTTCTCACCAATTGAAACTCTTCCAACAGAGATTCTAAACTTCTTACGTTTGCAAAAGATTGATCAGCATACAATTCTTCATCAAAACCTGGCAATTCGTTTTGATCACCTCTTGCGAAAGCTAAAATTCTGTATTGAAAAACTCTTTCACAATCCGACAAATGCAAAAGCAATTCTTTCAAAGTCCATTTTCCTTCTGCATAGGCAAAAAGCGATTGGTCTTCTGTAAGATTTGAATAAATTTCAACTGTTTTTTCTCCCGATTTTTTTAATTCTCCCAACCAGTCTTCGGATGGAATATTGTCTAAATACCTCTGAACATATTTTTGAAAATCAGTCATGTTTTTTAGTTATAAGTTATTAATATAAATGATAGCCGGTAATTGATCACAGCTAAAGTTTTAATCATTTATGATTTATGAATGATTTGTCCATTCGTAGAAGTTTACTTCATCATAAATTTCGAAGCCACAACCTGGATATAATTGATTCCCGATAGTGTTGGATTTTCCTGTTTCAAGAAGAATTCCTGCGGCATCAGTTAATCTTGCCAATTCTTTAGCCTCTTCAATCAATTCTTTTGAAAAGCCTTTTCCACGATAATATTCATTGATGTATAAATCATTCAAGAGCCAATACCGTTTCATTCTCGTTGATGAAAACAATGGATATAATTGAACAAAGCCAATCAGCTTTCCTTCATTTTCAGCAACAAAGATTTCAGAATCTTTGGTTTGAATTCTTTCTGTTAAAAATTTTTCGGCTGCCGGAATATCGGAATCTTTATGATAAAAAATTCTGTACTGATCAAACAATTCGGCCAATTGCTGCAGGTCCTGAATGGTAGCTTTTCTAGTATTTTTCATATTTGTTATAAATGATGATCATAACTAAGCACACGTTTCATTCTCCAGTCTTTTCCGTCTAAAATCCAAAGAATAGTAAATTTTGCACGGCTTCCTTTGTTCCATTTTCCTTTATAAAATTCGGCAAAATCATGTTCTCCTTCCTGAATAAAAGCATATAAGGTATTATTGTTGTACAAAGGATATACTTTCATGCTGTTTGGAATCAACTCTCGTTTTACCTTATTCGGTCCACCGCAAATATTATTTTTAATTGAAGCTATAAAAGCTGCTTTTCCGGAAGTGATTCCGCCTTTATCGTGGTAAAACTCCAGATCGTCACTCACGATAGAATCATAATGAGAAAGATCACATTTATTGAATCCGATATCGAATATCAAACTGTCTAATTTTTTTGCCGTTTTATACAATTCATCAGTATTTTTTACCTGAGAATATGTAATTTGACCTAAAATCAATAGCAATATAATCTGAATCTTTCTCATGATGTTTTATTTAGATATTTTCAACACTCTGTCATTCTGACGTCAGGAAGAATCTCTTTTAAGAGTAACAGATTCTTCACTATGCTTCGCTGCATTCAGAATGACAATGTGTAAACTTTTATTTAATTAAGAAAAAGCTTTTTCCAAATCTGCAATAAGGTCTTCTGCATCTTCAATTCCAACACTTAAACGAACCAGGTCATCAGTAATTCCTAATTCGGCGCGTTTTTCAGCAGGAATAGAAGCGTGAGTCATCAAAGCAGGATGATTCGCCAAAGATTCTACTCCACCAAGAGATTCTGCCAACGTGAAAACTTTTACTTTTTCTAAGAACCTGATCGCATCTTCTTTTTTACCAGATTTGAAAGTGAAAGAAACCATACCTCCGAAATCTTTCATCTGAGATTTTGCCAACTCATACTGTGGGTGAGATTCCAGTCCTGGATAAATTACTTTGTCTACTGCAGGATGAGACTCTAAATATTTTGCTACCGCCATTCCGTTTTCAGAGTGTCTCTGAACTCTTAAAGCCAAGGTTTTAATTCCTCTCAATACCAAATAAGAATCGTGAGGTCCTAAAATACCACCACTTGCAAACTGGATGAAGTGAAGCTTATCTCCCAATTCAGCATCTTTTGCGATCAAAGCTCCTGCAATAACATCAGAATGACCACCTAAATATTTGGTTGCAGAGTGCATTACGATGTCTGCTCCCAAATCAATCGGTCTCTGAAGATAGGGTGTTGCAAATGTGTTATCCACTGCAACCAAAATATCTTTTCCTTTTGCAACCTCAACAACCGCTTTAATATCTACCAACTTCATTAATGGATTTGTCGGAGTTTCAACCCAGATCAATTTCGTTTTATCGGTAATAACATCAGCAATTTTTGAGGCATCATCAAAATTCACGAACGTAAATTTCAACTGGTATTTTTCAAAAAGTCTGGTGAACATTCTGTAGGTTCCTCCGTATAAATCATCTACTGCAATTACCTCATCACCTGGATTTAATAATTTTAAAACACAGTCGATGGCAGCTAAACCTGAACCAAAAGCCAATCCTCTTGCTCCATTTTCAATGCTTGCCAAAGAGTCTTCCAAAGCCTGTCTTGTAGGATTTGCAGCTCTTGAATATTCATACCCGGAGTGTACTCCCGGACTTTTTTGTGCGAATGTAGACGTTAAAAATACAGGAACATTTACAGAACCTGTAGCAGATTCGTGGTGTTGTCCTCCGTGTATAACTTTTGTATTAAAATTCATAATATTTTGCTTTTTAGCTTATTGATTTTGGCATTTAGCTTTACAACTAACCTGCCAAAATTCTATTATTATTTGCTGAACACCTTTAACAAAAAGCCAATTGCCAATTGCTAAAAGCCTTTTTACATTTTAATTGCAGACTTGATTGCAAATTCTTCTGCCATCTCCTCAATCCATTGTGCCACATCTTCTTCTCCCGTAGCTCTTTGATAAGTGTTTCCAAGAGAAACTAAGACCTGATGAATAAACATTTTCATTTGATCCACAGGCATTTCTTTTGTCCACAGATCAATTCTTAATGCTTCCATTGCTTTCTCGTCCCAAACGGAAATCATGGTTGCTTTGGTTTCCTCTTTTTCGATTCCTCCGTCCTGCGCATTCCAGGTAATGGTTTCGGGAATATGGTTTTCATCCAATTCTACATCTATCGTAATCTGAGTCTTTCTCATTCTTTCTATTTTTCTAATTCTTTTTAGTTAATTTTTAGGTTTATATCCTGATTGATTGAAAATGGTTTGTGCATCCATTTTTAAGAAATCCAATAATTTAGTTTCCGGATTTTGTTTTAAATAAGATTTACAAATCTGCCATCCGGTAAAAATACCAATCTGGGGAGAAGATTCGTTATCTATTTCAGTATAAAATTTTGAGAATGGTCCGGAAGAAATAAAACGCTCTACCAATCTAGGATCATCACTGAACACTAAATTACTCTCTACAAAATAATTCCAGATATTGGCTTCGTTGGTAACTGCCCAGTCATATTGTTTTTGGGTGTAATTCATTTTAAGATAATCCGGAAAATCAGGTAAGAAGGCATCCTGAAGTGTCATAATTTTCCCATTCAGAATCAGCTGATCTACAAATTTCTGTCCCGTTGAAGCTGTCACAATATTTTCCGCAAAAATCTGCGAAACTTTAGGCACAATATTAGCCGGGTTCATCGACTTTTGGAAATACAGCTCCAATCCTTTATAATTAGGATTCCCATCTCCCATAAATCCTGTAATATCTATGAATAAAAAACCGCTTTTTTCATCATAAATAATCGGATCCTGAATCATTTGCAATGCAGACGAAAATAAGTATACTTTCGGACTCTTAAATTTCGGAAAATAGTATTTTATGTGTGAAAATAATTCCTGAAGTTCAGTCTGAAGCTTGTTCACATCTATTTTATGTATCGCTTCATTATAAATTTTAATTTCATTGGCATCTGTTCTTCTTTTCGAAAAATCTTCATCAGACACCGTTCCCTGAAACCAGGGAAACTGAGTTTTAAACTGCTCCAGAGGAACATTTTTATCATAAAACATTTTAGAAATATCCACTACCTGCACTTTTTCTGCCGGTTTTTCAATTTCTACTTTCCATTGTGATTCCTGCTCTTTTTTACATGACTGTAAGCTTAAAACTAAAATGGAAGAAAGTATAGCAATTCGGAAAATCTTCATTATTTTTACATCGTTTTTAAACACACAAAAATAAGGAATATAATCGGAAAATATTCAATTGTGAGGTCGATAAGTTGTCGGATATTAAGTCTAGAAATTGTTTTTTGAAGCAATAAATATCAATACAACTTTCTGTTTTTACAGCCTGCTTACAATTCAATAATTTAAACGATGTAATGTTTTAATAATAAAAATATGCAGACACAAAAAGTAATAGATCATATCGTAAACTGGCTAAAAGATTATGCCACCAAAGCAAATGTAAAAGGATATGTAATTGGAGTTTCCGGTGGTGTAGATTCCGGTGTGGTTTCTACCTTATGTGCCATGACCGGACTTGAAGTTTTGCTTTTGGAAATGCCGATCAGACAAAAGGAAGATCAGGTAAACCGGGCTCAGGATCATATTGAAGATCTGAAGAAAAGATTTCCGAATGTACAGGGAAAGAGAATCGACCTGACTCCCGTTTTTGAAACTTTTGAAAAAAGTGTGGAAGATCATGTTGAGGGAAGATGGAGCAACAATTTATCTTTGGCCAATACAAGATCGCGTTTCAGAATGGTAACTTTATATTACTTCGGACAGCTTCACGGACTTTTGGTTTGCGGAACAGGAAATAAAGTAGAAGATTTCGGAATCGGATTTTATACAAAATATGGAGACGGCGGTGTAGATGTTTCTCCGATTGCTGATCTTTACAAAACTGAGGTTTATCAATTGGCAAAAGATCTGAGCCTTATCGAAAGTATTCAGAATGCAATTCCAACTGACGGACTTTGGGATGCGGAAAGAACGGATGAAGATCAAATCGGGGCCACTTATCCTGAACTGGAAAAAATTCAGAAAGAATATGACACTAAAACAGTTGAAGATTATGAAGGCCGTGATAAGGAAGTCTTTATGATTTTTGACAGAATGCATAAAGCCGCAAAACATAAAATGGTTCCTATTCCTATCTGTGATATTCCGGAAGAGTGGAGAGAAAATTAATAGATAAACCTTATTAAACTTACGCTCATGAATGCTAAAACAAGACCTCTGTTTTTCATCTGTTTAGGACTTCTTTTCGGAATGTCTGTAATGTATGTCTATAATCATTTTATTAAGGATAAGAATTCTCTTCAGCAGGAAAAAACGATAAATAATCATAATGATTTTCAGGCAAAGGAGGGAAATACAGTAGAAAACAGTAGTGAAATTTATTCTATCACAGAGGAAGCAAAAGTTATTTCTTATGTAAAACAAAATCACAAGCTTCCTGATTATTATATCACAAAAAATGAAGCCAGAAAACAAGGTTGGAATCCTTCAAAAGGAAACCTTTGCGATGTTTTGCCGGGCAGAGCAATCGGTGGAGACAAATTTAATAACCGGGAAGGAACTTTACCACAGGGAGAAAAATACTTTGAAGCTGATGTGAATTACCACTGCGGAAGCAGAAAGGCAGACCGTATCATTTTCACAAAAAACGGAGATGTTTATTTGACGAAAAACCATTATAAGAGCTTTGAAAAGCAGTAGTAAAAATTAAAGAAAATAAATATGAAAACAATATATATAGATTTTACAGACATAGGAGATTATGAAGACTTCTATGCTCAATTAAAAGAAAAACTACCTCTTCCTGAGTATTTTGGAGAAAATCTGGATGCGTTGTCTGATATCATTACCGGAGAGCTGGAAATGCCCCTCCATTTAGAGTTTGTAAATATGAGCATTGACCAGCTGGAAATTTTCGAAGACTTACTAACCACATTGGAAGATATCGAAGATGAGATGGAAGATTTCACTTTCACTTATTATCTTGAGCAGTACGAAGACGATGAAGAAGAAATCAACGAAGAGGAAATATAATATAACAAAACTCGCAGATTGCTCTGCGAGTTGTTTGGTCTAGGACATGAAGTTAATCTGTCTAATTTAACTATTGCTTTATGAATTTATAACTCTGTTGTTTTCCCCCCTCAACAGAATATCGCAATAGGTAATCTCCACTTAATAAAGACGATACGTCAACCTGGTTATCTACCGAATTGAATGTTTTCACTTTTTGCCCGACCATATTATAAATTTCAGCTTTATCAATTTTTTTATTTCCTTTAAAATAAAGGATACTGGTTACCGGATTTGGATAAACTCCTACTTCATTGTTATCTTTTACATGATCTTTCACTGATAAATACTGTGTAAGATCTAAATAGAAACCTACAATCTGTCCGGATGCATTTAATCCTGTTCCTGCAATCTTTTTCCCGTCCTGAGAAATCGCCAAAGGCAATCCCATTGTCACCCCATTTGTTGCAATTCCTAATGATGTTGCATAATCATTTAAATTAATACGCCCGTTTGCCGCCGTCCAAATAAAGCCTTCTCCAGACATTGGAGGTGCTGAAAACGCCCTGAAATACCCTACTACAGTTGTTCCATTGGCAGATATTCCTGTGGCACCACCCCTGAAGAAGACCGAGGAATTTGGATGTGTTATATATGTTACTCCCGATGTTGTATTCCAAACATAAGGATTAGGCAATGCCGAACCTATGACTGTATTTCCATCCGCAGAAACTGCTCCGGCTTCCCCCAGATTATTTCCGCTACCATCTGTAATAAAACTTTCTACTCCATTTACCCATCTTGCCCCGCTTCTCGTTCCTGTGGGCTCATCCTGCCAACCAACAATGACAGTTCCATCAGTGTTCACCGCATTCGCTCTTGAGCTTCTTCCTGAAACTATACTTCCCAGATCTACCACTCCATTTGTTGCATCCCATTTCACAGCATGTGCTGTAGCCGCAGTAAGCCATCCTAAACCGACAATGGTTGTTCCATTCAAACTCATTCCCCAGGTAGAACTCACCGATCCGTCCCAACCTGTAGGAACCAATCCTCCTCTGTTTACCCATGTAGAAGTAGTTACATCATAGGTTGCTATTTCATTAAAACCTGTCGCAGCATTCGTCATTGAAGATGCAATTTTGGTCCCGTCATTAGAAACGACCGTTCTACCTGCAGCAGGATAACCGTTTGTAAGTGATCCTATCTGCACAAGTCCGCCTGCAGCGGTCCATTTATAAATTGCTCCCGCACTTGTATGCATACTCACCACTCCATTATCAGAAACTGCACCTACTGTGTAATTTCCAAGTCCCATTACGGTAAGCTGAGCTTTTATCATTCCAAAGTTCAGCAAACAATAACCCGCCAATACTTTAATTGAAAGATTGTAAATTTTTTTCATGCTTTTTATATTTAATATTTGAATTGGTGAGAGCAATATTAATATTATATTTACCCAATTAAAAGAAATTGTCTTTTACAATTCGTGAAATTCAAAAGAGACAAAACAATAAAGCACTAATAATCAACAATATAAATTTAAGACATTTTGAACTTATTTTCAAAATGATTATTTATAAAGACACAAAACAATTTTTATTTCTTTTAAAAACAAAGAGAAATTTACAAACCTAAATCATTAGGATACTCAGTAGAACCTGTTTAATTCTATTATTTTTTTATGAATTTATAATTCTGTAGTTTACCCCCTTTTACAGAATATTGCAGAATATAATCTCCACTTAACAAAGATGATACATTAATCTGATGATCCATAGGGTTAAAGGATTTCACTTTTTGGCCAACCATATTATAAATTTCAGCTTTCTCAATTTTTTCATTTCCCTTAAAATAAAGTATGTTCGTTACCGGATTCGGATAAAAACCAAGATCATTATTACTAGACGCTTCACTTGTTGATAAACAGCCTGAAGAATTTACCGTAACTGCTAAACGAGCACTGCTCTCGCAAGCTCCCACAACCTGAGCAGCATAATACGTTGTACCGTTCACCAACAGCGTTGTGCTAGGAAGTAAATTTCCGCCCGTGGCAGCACTATACCATTTTATACCAGAACCTCCAACGATAAGATCTGCCAGAGTCTGTGATGAACAAAAGTTCTGAACAGAATTCCCTGTAGGCGCAAGAGTGCTTCCGTCACATATCTGAAAAATTACATGATCTAAAAAAGCAAAATTTCCAGCCTGATTTATATTATTTTTTACTCCTTTAAAATTTACCCTGTTTGTCCCGGCTGGTAAAAGTATGTTTTTGGTAACCCATTGACTGGCCGTTGGAGTGAAAAAAGATGGAATTGTTCCTCCCGTGTTTAATTCCCCAGTTTGCCCTATTTCATAATTATGAGCCAGCGTAAAAGTTTGCCCTCCATCGGTTGAATATTCTAATAAAATATGATCATCTGCAAAAACCGTCTGAAGAGCCACAGGCATAGTATATCGGTTTGCGGCTGCGAATTGAAATGAAACTCCAACCTGCCCATTCGTAGGGTTATTTAAAATCGGAGATTTAACATTATAGGTAGAAAGTCCTGAACTGTTATAAAAGTTATACATTAAACTTCCGCCAGTTCCTCCATTCGGAGAATCTACGGATGTGTTTTCAACAACAATTACCGCAGCATTGGAATAATCCCATTGAGATTGCGTCGTAGTGCCTCCAAAGTTTTCAGTATATGGGAGACTCACCTGTGCTCCAATGAACATCGGAAAGAATGCGAGTAACTTCAAAAAAAGAAAATAATTTTTCTTCATAATATGTATTAAATTAAGATTTTTAATATATTTTAAATTGATGAAACAATATTAATATTATATTTATCCGTTTAAAAGATGTTGTCTTTTACAATTCGTGAAATTCAAAAAAATCAAAATCTCAACAACTTAATAATCAACAAAATAAATTTTAACTCTATTGAAGATAGTTTCAGGAAAGATTGTTTATAGCAGTATAAAAAATAGTTTACTTGCCTTAAAAATGCCGAAAAACAAAGGGAACCTTTTATTATTACTTCTCATTTTTTGGTCCATTGTTACAAACGGACAGTCTGGTCCCGACTTTTCTATTCTGGCAGATAAAGCATTTCAGAAACTGTATCAAAATCCGGATGACTGTATTAGCTATTCACAAAGCCTTCTTCTCAGTGATCAGAATATTGAGCACAAAATAGTTCTGCAAAATATCATTTCCCAGGCCTATGCCATGAAAGGAGATTATGTACAATCTGTAAGCACCTCGATACAGAAAGAAGATTTTCAGCAGAAAAACCTTTCCTATTTTATGCAGGCTTTTGGAGATTATAATCTTGCAGAGCAGTATCAAAATCTGGATTTATATAATCAGTCGAAAAAAATCATTAGCCGGCTTCTGTGTGATCAGCATCTTTTGAAAAGTAATGATCCACGCCTAAAAATCACGATCGCCAAACTTTATCAGCTTCAGGCGCTTAACTTCGGAATCAACAGAGAGTATAAGGATGCTTTACAATATCTCAACAAAAGTGACCAATATATCAATAATAGCAACGAAGAAAATATTATAACAAAAATTGAGAACAAGATTTTCCGTTCTACCTACCTGATAAAACTGAACCGTTTAGAAGAGTCTAAAAAACTGATCGACAGTTTAATTTATAGTCTTGAAAAATATAAAGACCGTCCATTTTTATTAGGATTTGCTTATGAAACCTTATCCCGCTATTATTTCTTTAAGCAGGATTATAAAACATCAGTTGCCCAATCAGAAATGGCACTTTCGCAAATTGAAAACCTCCCCTTTAACAATTTAAAAATCAAAATTTTTGAATCCTTATCCAGAAATTATTTTACCTTGCACGACAATGCAAAATACCATCAGTATAATAAACTTTACCTGGATTTAAAAACAAAGGAAGATTCCAATACCAAAGAAGGAATACGGTATATTGTAAAGCTTGTAGAGACCAATCTGAATAAAAATACCGAATTCCAGAAACAGAAGTATTCCCAATCCTTTTGGATGTTGACCCTGATTTTGACCTTCCTTATTCTGGGATTACTCATTTATCTGATTATCATTAAAAACAAAAATAGAGACCTAAAAAAACAATTTGATTTTTTTGAAAAGCAAAGAAGACAGAAAATTGCCTCTTCTCTGCCGCTTATAAAAACAATTCCTTCTGTTGAAAAGAACCCGGAAAAAGATTCTAATAAAATTTCAAAGGAAAAAGAGGAAGAAATCCTTCAAAAGCTGGAAGAGTTTGAACAATCTGACCGGTTTTTGAACAAAAACATGTCCCTTTCCCTACTTTCTTCCCAAATGGAAGTCAATACAAAATACCTTTCAGAAGTCATTAACAGCAGCAAAGAAAAGAACTTCAACGGATACATTAATGAATTAAGAATCAATCACATTGCTCATTTATTACGAACCAATCCTACCTTTCTTAATTATAAGGTGAGCTATCTTGCAGAATATTCGGGTTTTTCTTCACACAGTACATTTACAACCGTATTCAAATCGATTACAGGAATGTCGCCCAATGCTTATATTCAGGAAATCAGTAAAAGTAAATCTTTATGAAGTTCATTATAAAACTATTTTCGTTCTTGTTACTGAGCCTTTGTATTTCTTTAAATGCTCAAAAAGCTATCGGCGATTCTCTGATGAAAAAAGCCTATAATGAAATCTATGACAACCCGGACAACAGTATTAAAATCGGAAAAGATCTATTAAAAAAAGATAATGACATCAATACTTCCATCAGGATTTACATGCTGCTTTCCACAGCCAATATTGCCAAGAGAAATTTTGATGAATCTTTAAAATACATTTTAAAAGCCAAAGAGCTTTCTCAAAAAACAAACGATGCTAAAAACCAGGCAAGTGTCCTCATTGCTGTTGCGATACAGTACCAGCAAATGGAACTTTTCAGCAAAAGCCTTGAAACCCTGAACGAAGCAGACGTCTATTTAGCAAAACTCCCTGAAGATTCCCCTGAAAAACATGTAGAAACCGCGAGAAGCTATGCAATACGAGGCATGATCTACAAAAGCCAGTCAAACTCAGAAATTGCTCTCGAAAAATTCTTAATTTCTCTGCAAAATTTTGAAAAAGTACCGGTAAAGAAAATCACCTACTCCAATGTAAGCGTGGTATATTATAATATTGGTTATTGCTACTTGAACTTAAATCAAATTGAAAAAGCACAACAGGCATTTTCAGAATCGATAGAATACGCACAAAAAAACCATGCCAAAAGTCTTGAAGCCTTTGCTCTGAAAGGAATGTCTGAAGTACATAAGCAAAAACATGAATATCAGACTGCTATTAATCTGTTACAAAAAGCTGAGAATCTTAGCAAAAACACGGGAGACATTGTCCTCAACGAAGGAATTTATAAAGAAATGTCGGATAATTATCTGGCTTTAAGAAAACAGGATCTTTACCAGTTCTATCATAGAAAATATTTTGAAATGAACTTCAAAAGAAAGGAAAATGAGCTAATCTCCATCAATCAGGTTATTGACAATCATAATAAAGATACTTCCATTAAAAATAAAGAGGTCAAATCTTATTACATCTATTTAATGATTGCTGCATGTGTTGTAAGTTTAATGATTGTAGGATTTTTTATATACCTGATCTTAAAAATAAAAAAGCAGAATAGAAGATATCAAAAAGAAATACAGCATATTATACGTGCTTCATAACAAAAAAGCATTCCGGTTTCGGAATGCTTTTTAATTTTTTATAATACAAATCTATTTACCAATAGCTTCAGTAATCGGATTTCCTACATTTCCACTAGGAAACTGAATTTTCAGTAAAGACGAAACTGTAGGAGCAATATCAGTCATATAATAAGGCTTACTGCTCTCTCCATGCTGAATTCCCCATCCCATAAAAATTAACGGAATATGTGAATCATAAGAATTCCAAACGCTGTGTGTAGTTCCGGTTTTTGCATACGGAGGCAGCATAGAATCATGAGAGATTAGCTGAATATCTCCACTTCTCTGCCTGTTGATTCCATTGATAATTCTCTGCTTGATAGGCTCCGGTATCGTAGCTTCCTGAACTTCAGTCACAGAAACCGCATACAGTACAGTAGGATCTTTTTCCAATTCTTTGATTGCAAAATCTCTTACATCATCTAACTCAAGCTTATTATCTTTCAGTAATTTCCTGTCAAAATAAACCTGATAATTATCTACGGCATTAATCAATTTATCTACTCCGAATTTCTCTTTCAGTTTTTCATTGATATTTTTTTCCATTCCTTCCCCAAAGAAACCTGTCGCAATTTTATGCTCCTGCAAAAATCCTACAGAATGTGCTCCTCCATGATCTGCGGAAAGGAAAACCGTATATTGTCCTTTTCCAACTTTTGAATCCAAATAATTGAAAAACTGAGCCAAATCCTGATCTAATCTTAAATACACGTCCTCAACTTCAATAGAATTCGGGCCAAACTTATGACCTGCATAATCTGTTGAAGCCAAATTGATCGCTAAAAAATCCGTAATATCATCTCCTCCTAATTTTTCACCTTCCACAGAAGCTTCTGCCAATTTCAAAGTCAGCGTATTTCCGAAAGGTGTGTAACGGATATTATCTTTTTTTGCTTTATAATCAGCAGCTAAATTACTGTAAGGAAAAGTAGGTGTTTTTGCACTTCCTAATAGCCCTTCCCAGGAAGAATTGTCCGGCGAACTTTCCGTATACTGACTGATCGGAAGTAAAGTATTCCAGCCATTTTCTACCAATTTATCCGGTAAATTTTGAGAGTTGAACGATTTCACCCATTGCGGCAAATCATTCATATACCAAGTACTCGTGATAAAATTACCTGAAGAATCGTCAAACCAGAACGCTCCGTTCGGATTGTGACCTGCCGGAAGAATAGATGCACGGTCTTTTAAAGAAACTCCGATTACTTTTCCCTGAAAATTGGTTGCCAGTCTCAGTTCGTCTGTAACGGTAGTCGACCAAAGATTTTTTGGAGAGTGACTTCCTATTTTTGCATTCGTGGTTCCTACCGGTTTTACACTTTCGTCTGTTGTACAATATACATTTTGCCCCGTTTCTTTATCCGTCCAGTCATTCCCTGCAATCCCGTGAATTGCCGGAACCGAACCCGTATAAATACAAGTATGTCCTAAAGCCGTAACAGTAGGAACATACGGAATATGTACATTATTTAGAGAATATCCTGTTCCCAATAATCTTTTGAAACCGTCATTACCGTATTTATTGTAAAAACGATACAGGTAATCCCACCTCATTTGATCTACCACCAAACCGACTACCAGTTTCGGTCTTTCTAACTGTGAATTTTTGTTCTTCTGCGCATTGATTGTAAAAACGGATAAAAAAGTAACCGCCGCAATCGAAATTTTCCTAAACATTCAGTAAAATTTTATTGTGAACAAATTTACGGGTTTTGAAAATTTTAGTGTGTGAAATTTTGATTAAATTTAAAATTACAATATCCCACTATCTTTAAGCTAATTTTATTTACATTTGATGGCTGTAATCAACTTTTCCAAATGATTTTAGGTGTATACTGGTATTTTAAATTTCCTGAAGATCTTTATCAGTTTAAATATTTTCAATTTTATCCGGGGCACGGCGGACACATCGATAATTTAGCTGAACTTAAGGCAACTGTTGAGGTCCAAAATCCTGACAGTGTCGTTACAAAGCTCGAAAAATTAGTCAGTGAATTCTCAACCGCATTCTTGTATATAGGCATCAATGAAAACCAAATCCTAATCAGTATCAATGACTATCATTTGTTTGATTTTTATTTTCAGATGGCTGCAGATATTGAGAAAGTATTAATTACAGAAAATGCAATCTTAGTTGATCCCAAGAATCCGTTTCTAAAAAAAACGGAGAGGATACTAAGAAATAATCGGGACGGTAAATTCGAAACCATTCAGCATAAGTTCATACAGATTGTTGGTTCAGAATTCAAGAAAAATAATGCCGAAAATCTTTCTATAAGAGTTGATTGTAATTTACCTCTTGCAAACAAAAATATTTTTATTGAAAGTGTAAAAAATAGATACCAGGAAGAACATCTTGATGTCTTTTATTATCACTATACAGAATTTGGAAATCACTGTAACCTTATTTTATTTTTCACCAATGGCAGGCAAACAAAAAACAGTGTACAATTCGTAAATATCAATTCTTTTGGAAGTAAAATACGAAAGCTTTCTCAAGAATACGCGGCGTCTTTTGGGCATTTCAGAGGTTTTGAGAACTATCCTTTACACGGCCCGGTAATAGAATTAATGACAGATGAAGAATATATTCTAAAACAAGAAATTAAAAAAACATGATCAAATTTAAATATGTTATTCTGTATGTTGAAGATCTTGAAAAATCCATGAATTTTTACAAAGACACATTCAATACAGAAATAAAATTCATTACCCCTGAAAAAGATTACGGCGAACTGATCACGGGTGATATAACGCTTTCATTTGCTTCCCTGACTCTTGCTCATTCCAATATTAAAGAAGGATTTTTACATTCAAAGGCAGACAGGAAGCCTTTCGGGATTGAACTGGGTTTTGTAACTGAAAACGTGGAATCTCTGGTAGAAAAGGCAATTCACAATGGTGCCGTTTTATATGAAAATACAGTTGAAAAACCTTGGGGACAAAAGGTAGCTTATATTAAAGATCCTGATAATTACCTGATCGAAATTTGCACCGAAATCAGCTAGAATCATCTCAAAAAATCCAACAGTTCATGGAAATCAAAAAACTAGAAAAACTCACCTTCAATCCAACTATAAACTGGGGTTTCAACGGCTATGAAACGGATAAAATCTTTACTGTTTCCACCATAAAAATAGGAAAATCTTTTGAATTCAGTTTAAGAGAAAAAAAACAGTATTATCAAAAGATCTGGAAAACGAATACCGAGGATATCAATGACTTGAATGAAATTATTGAACAAGGAAATTCTTTCGGAGCCTTTGAAAATCACGAGTTAATCGGTTGGGTAATATGCGATTTCAGAGTATGGAACAACAGTCTTTTTATTGAAAATATTCTGATTGATGAAAAATCCAGAGGTCAAAATATAGGAAGATTACTCATCAAATATGTCAATCGTAAAGCCCGAGAATTACAATGCAGAATGGTAGAGTTAGAAGTTCAGAACACCAATTATCCCGCTATACAATTCTATCAGAAGGCGGGATTTTCCATCACCGGAATTAATACAAAGCTGTATAAAGATTCTTCTGAAACAGCTTTATTTATGAGCTTTGATGTTATGATTTAAAATAGTTTTTATAAACTGTCAATAAATATTTCTAATTGATAGATATACAGTATATTTATGAAATACTTATTACAATGAAAAAACTCATAATTTTTATATTTATACTTCTTTTTAATCAAATTTTATTTGCCCAGAAAGAGCAATATTACGATTTCATAAAAGCATGGAATTTTATAAAGTATTATCATCCCGATCTAGCCAGTGGAAAAACTGATGCAGACAGCTTATTTTTAGCTTCTGTTAAAAATATCAATTCAAAGGATGATTTTAATTCTGTTATTGATAAATTATCTAAAAATTTAAATAAAAAATTAACTATTCTTGCCCCAGCTGAAACTTCAAAGGATGTTTTAACCCAAAATCAAAACTTTGACTGGTTTCAGAAAAACGGAAAAATTTCTTCCGAAAATAAAAGCCTGCTCAACAATATATACCGTCACCGTTATAACTTTGAATTATTAAAGGATGGAAAATCAGTGAGCACGGAGAAAAAATATTCATTCCCGAAAAATGAAAATCTCCCGATTGAATACCGTTTGCTTACTTTGGCAAAAATTCAGGGAATAGTAGATTATCTTTTTCCGCATAAGTACATTATGGATGAAGGTTTTGAAAACTACTTCAAAAACAGCCTGGAAGTAAACCTAAAAATAACTTCGAGAAAGGATTTCGAAACTGTACTTGCAAAACTGGTTTCAAAGCTCAAGGACAGTCATGCCTTTAGTTTTTACAGACTATTGAACTACAAAGGTGATATTCTCAACATGCTAAATCTTGCACCTTTTGACTTTCAGATTGTAGATGATCATATATTGGTAACTCATCTTATTTTTCCTGAAATCTGTTCGAAAGATCAAATCAATGTAGGCGATAGAATTTTTTCCATTAATGGTAAAAGTATTCCTCAGATCATCAAAGAAAAAGGAGAATTATTATCGACATCCAACACTGAAAAACTGGTTTACCTTCTTTCGAAATATGAAAACAATCTGATCTGGAGCGATGATCTTACACAGAAGACTTTAGAAATAAAGCCAGGAAAAAGCAATAAGAAATTCTCCACAAAAATTGACCTGATTAAATCTTCAAATAAAGAAAAATATGATCTGATTGTCAGTTATTTACAGGATAAAATTAAAAAGAGAGAAAGCCGTCAACTTATTAATAAAAATGTTGCTTATTTTAAAGTTAATGAAACTTTAGAATTTATTAATAATATTGATGACAACAAAATAGATGCAGTGATGGACAGTATTTTAAGCAATGCTGCTCAAAAAAAAGCTATTATTTTCGATATGAGGGCTTATCCGGATTGGGGTGGCTTTTTCTATCATTATATCTATAAATACTTCTCTCCCACAGATAATTATTTTGGAAAATATTATAAACCTAATTTAAAAAACATTGGAACTTTCACTTATAAGGATTATGATTATTTCCCGGCAATTTCTGATAAAATAACACATCCTTACAAAGGAAAAGTCTTTATTCTCGTTAATCCTGATACCCGAAGTGCAAGCGAATGGTATTCTATGAGTTTACAGAAAATTTT
Organism: Candidatus Chryseobacterium colombiense; assembly: GCA_029203185.1. NCBI lineage: Bacteria > Pseudomonadati > Bacteroidota > Flavobacteriia > Flavobacteriales > Weeksellaceae > Chryseobacterium > Candidatus Chryseobacterium colombiense. The sequence continues at coordinate 1,937,360 of CP119310.1, forward strand.
TCCGCAATCGCTTACAATCGGTCAGCAAACTTCTGGTGCAGATGGTGATCTTGTTGAAGTAAATTTACCTGGTGATTATGTGTTAGAATTTACCGGAAACGGAATTTTCTATCCTGACAATTCTCAAACCCAGCAAATAGGAATCAGAATTAACGAAATTATAAAATATAAAGACAAAGATATTCTTGAAAACCGCGATTTGGAATTTGAAAGAATTCTAGGCTCTATAAAATAGTTTTTCAGCTAATCCTTAATAATATGAAAAGGTTGGTTTTTAAAATAGTTTATTAAATTTGACTGGTTTTATGATTAGTTAGTTTTTGGATTTCAAAAAAATCAAATGGAGAATGGAAAAACACAGCTGACAAGGCTTCGGAATTCCGTAGGCTTTTTCCCCGTGTGTTTTTTAATGAAATTCGTGAAGTTGGCTTCATCTGAAAATCCTAACTGATAAGATATTTCAGAAATCGTAAGGGTTGTATATTTTACGGATTTCTCAAATTCGTTTACTAATTTATCAATAATCATTTCTTTTGCCGACTTTCCTGCTATAAATTCCGTCATACTGGTAAGCTTTCTGGTGGTAATATGAAGAGCATTGGCATAATAAGAAACTTTTTTCTGGGTCTTAAAATCTCTTTGAAGCATTACTCTAAATTTATTGACATACGATAAATATTCCAATTTTTCATCTTTTTCAATCTCTTCATGATTAGTTGCTAATAAAGCATCCAGTATTATTGTTTCAAGAGTATTATGAGCCGCCGAAATATAGAGTCTTTCATCTTTTTTCTGAAAATCCTGAAGCCTGGTAATCAGAAAATATCTCATGATGTCTTTAGGAACATCGCCTATGTAAGGAGAAATAAAAACTTCCCTTCCGTAATTAAAAAATAAAGCAGAATTTAAAAAAACAGAGTCAGTAGAACACTGTTCATAAAAAATGGATGAAAAAGAAAATACATAAGCCTCTTTTCCTTTACATTCTCCAAAACTTATATTTTTATGCGGGCCCACAAAAACAGTACTAATGCCTTTTACTTCATAGCTTTGCCCTTCCACTATCATTTGTAAATCATCAAATATAAACCAAACATTAAAATACTCCAAGGTATTAAAATCTCTTTTGCCTCCATTTCTGTCTATAACATAATTTATCGGATTCATGCTGAATCCAGTTTTTTTCAATCTCTCTGTAATTGTATACGCCATTTTCCTCTAAAACTAATCTGCGATTAAATTAGTAAAAAATACCTAAATCTCAACTTTTTTCTTCCTCATCATCATTTTTAAAAATTAATCAAAAGATTCTTTGAATTTCAGTTAATATATAACGTTTTTTATTGTAAACGTTATTCAAATTATTTCATAAAAAACCACGCCCTTCGGGCGCGGTTTCATTTATATAAGCTTAATAAATTAAAACTTCAAATCGCCGTTTACATCTCTTACAGCCTGAGCTGCCTCAGCAAATTTCAATTGCTCTTCTGCAGTAAGGGTAATGTTTACGATTTTTTCAACACCGTTTGCTCCAATAATAGCAGGAACACCTAAACAGATATCGTTTTGACCGTATTCACCTTCTAACATCAATGAACAAGGAATCATTTTCTTCTGATCACATGCAATTGCCTGAACCATTACAGACACTGCAGCACCCGGAGCATACCAAGCTGAAGTTCCTAATAATTTTGTAAGAGTAGCTCCTCCTACTTTAGTTTCTTCAATTACATATTTTTGTTTTTCTTCATCTAAGAACTCCGTTACAGGAACACCGTTTCTGGTTGCCTTGCTCAATAAAGGAAGCATACCTGTATCACTGTGAGCTGCAATTACCATTCCATCAACATCAGAAATAGGGCTTTCCAATGCCTCTGCCAATCTGTATTTGAATCTTGCAGAGTCTAACGCACCTCCCATTCCGATAATTCTGTTTTTAGGAAGTCCGGAAGTTTTGTGTACAAGATAAGCCATTGTATCCATTGGATTGGAAACCACGATGATAATTACTTCCGGAGAGTGTTTTACTAAGTTTTCAGTAACCTCTTTTACGATTCCAGCATTGATTCCGATCAATTCTTCTCTTGTCATTCCAGGTTTTCTTGGAATTCCTGAAGTAATAACCGCTACATGAGAACCCGCAGTTTTGCTGTAATCACCTGTTGTTCCGGTAATTTTTGTATCAAATCCGTTCAACGATGCTGTCTGCATCAAATCCATTGCTTTCCCTTCAGCAAATCCTTCTTTAATATCTACTAAAACTACTTCTGAACAGAAGTTTTTCATAGCGATGTATTCTGCACAGCTAGCTCCTACAGCTCCTGCTCCTACTACAGTTACTTTCATAATGTATACTTTTTTAAAATTTATTTTTAAAGTTTAGTTCAAAATTTTAACTCCCAAATTTAATGATTCCTGAAAAAGTGGGCAATTTTTCGGGAATTTTAATTGTATTTTTAATAAATACTTTAATCCTTACCACAAAGCTCCCCTTCTTTACTGAATTTCTTTATTTATTGAGTATATTTTTGTTAGTTGATAATAATTATCATCAATATGGCATACATAATAATTAAAATTATGATTATTAACAGGTATTAACATAAAATTTTTAAAAAAAAGTGCTAATTAAATAAATTTTCATTAGATTTATATCACCAATTTTTGAAAATTATTGAATTTCATAGAACCGGTTCTCTTTAGAATTTCAAAATGACTCAACCCCACAAAAAATATTATCATGAGAAAATTTCCCTTAATTCTCTTTTCATTAGTTCTTTCAATAGGATTGTGGAATCCTTCCGAAGCATGTACAAGAGTTGTGTACAAAGGTCCTGAAAATAATGTCATCACAGCACGTTCCATGGATTGGCGTGATGAAATCCCCGCTAATTTGTGGATTCTTCCTAAAGGAATCGCAAGAACAGGAGAAGTAGGATCTGTTTCTGAAAAATGGACTTCCAAATACGGAAGCGTGGTCAGTACTTCCTGGGATATTGCCTCTTCAGACGGTATGAACGAAAAAGGACTGGTAGCCAATCTTCTTTGGCTTGGAGAATCTGAATATCCGAAATTCGATCCTAAAGGCAGAAAAAAAGGTATTGCTATTTCACTATGGGCACAATATTTTCTTGATAATTTTGCTACCGTGAAAGAAGCGGTAGAACAGGCCAGAAAAGAAAAATTCGTTATCGTAAGTGATTATATACCCGGAACCGAAAGATTCACAACTGTTCACCTTTCCCTTTCTGATGCTTCCGGTGACAATGCTGTTTTTGAATATATCGGCGGAAAACTTATCATTCATCACTCTGCGGAATATAACGTAATGACCAATTCCCCTATTTTTGATGAACAATTGGCTTTAAATAATTACTGGAAAGGAATTCCCGGAACAGTAATGCTTCCCGGAACCAATCGGGCTGCAGACCGTTTTGTGAGAGCATCCTATTATATCGATGCCATTCCGAAAACAGCAGATACAAGAACAGCAGTAGCAAGTGTTTTCAGTGTCATCAGAAATTGTTCTGTACCTTATGGGATCTCATCAGAAACCGAGCCTAATATTTCTTCTACAAGATGGCGTTCAGTTTCAGACCAGAAAAACCTTGTATATTATTTCGAAACGGTTTTTACTCCCAATACCTTTTGGGTCAACCTTAAAGAATTTGACTTAAGCGAAAAAGGAAAAGTAATGAAGCTGGATCTAAGTAATTTTCAAACCTACAACGGAAAAGCAAATTCAAATTTCAAAGAATCTACTCCATTTAAGTTTTTAGGATTGAATTAATCTTATATAACAAAAAATACACTCACTAAAACACAAACAATATGACTTTTTTTTCAATTAAAAAGAGTCTGTTGCTCTGCTTTATACTATTTTGTTGTAATGCAATCGCACAGATTCCGGACTCTATACAAACCGAACCGAAAGAAGATAATGTGAAATACCCTATTCTCCAGATCAAAGGTCTCTTCCAGGCCAGATATCTGGTCGGAATGTCTAAAGATGTGGATGTCAATGGTCTTCATCATTCCGATGAATCCGGAGTCAGCAACAATTTTATGGTAAAATATATGAGGGTTCAGGTTCGTGCGCAAATCAGCAAACGTACTGAAGTTGTGGCTCTTGCCAATTTAGCAGATTTTAAAAACGATCCGAAAGGCAGAGTTCTTGAAAACGCCTATTTAAAATACACCTTCAATCACAAATTAGCCTTAACTGTTGGACAGTTCAGACCTTGGTTCGGAATTGAAGAAACCTATCCTATTGATATTATTAAATCGTTGGACTGGTCAAATCAGTATACTGAATTCGGGAAACTAGGCTGGACAAGTTTCCAGATCGGACTTTCTGCAACCGGACAGTTACAACTAGGACAACTTCCTTTTCAGTATGCGGTTTCTGTAGTGAATGGAAATGGAAAAAACCAAGTAAATGACAATGATAATGGTAAACAATATTCAACGCGACTGGTTTTTGGTTTAGTTAAAAAATACAATTTTAATCTCGGTTTAAATGGCGGTATCGGCGAGGTTTTAAGCAAAAGAGTATATGCCGTAGGAATTGATTTGAGCTCTCTTGTTCATTTTGATCCCAAATGGAGTTTAGATATGCAGCTCGAAGCTAAACAGGCAACCAATCATCCGTTATATTTTGCAGCAGATCCGGAAACAAGACCATCAAATCCCGATGCTTATCTGATTCGTGGAGCATATTTTCTTCCGAATGTACGGTATGAAATCAATCACAGGAATCTGAGTGCTTTTGAATTATCCTGTCGTTATGAATATTTAGACACCAATTTCAGGTTAAATTCAAATCCGAGACAAACCATTACCCCTATGTTCGGTTTAGAATTTTTGAAAAATTATGGTGCAAGGATACAACTGGGAATGCAGTTCGACCGCTACAAATATCAGATACCAAATACCTCTCAATACAACAATAATCTATTCATTGTTCAAGTACAAAGTAGATTTTAAACCTTAAAATAACTATTATGAAAGAAATCAACATTAAAGCTATCGCAATTACATTTGCTATTGCTCTTATCATATGGTTTATTCCAGCTCCGGAAGGCGTTGCAGAAAACGCATGGCATTTGTTTGCTATTTTCGCAGCCACTATTTTAGGAATCATTTTAAAAGCTGCGCCTATGGGCACCATGTGTATGATGGCCATTGGGTTTACAGCATTGACACAAGTTGTTGCTCCGGGAGACGCCGGAAAATCCATCACAAAAGCACTTTCAGGATTTGGAGATAAAGTCATCTGGCTGATTGGAATTTCATTCTTTATCGCAAGAGGATTTATTAAAACAGGTCTGGGTAACAGAATAGCTTTCCTGTTCATTAGAATTTTTGGAAGAAGTTCACTAGGTTTAGCCTACGGATTAGGATTGGCAGATATGTGTCTGGCTCCGGCTATTCCTAGTAATACGGCAAGAGGCGGCGGAATTATTTACCCAATTATGAAGTCGATGGCCATCAGCTTTGATTCTGTTCCTGAAAAACCCGAAACTCATAGAAAATTAGGTTCGTATTTAACATTAAACAGTTATTATATGAACCTCATCACTTCTTCTATGTTTTTAACAGGAACAGCGAGTAACCCGATGTGTCAGAAGTTTGCAGCAAATTTAGGAATCAATATCACCTGGATGTCCTGGGCTGCAGCAGGTTTCATTCCCGGATTGGTAGCTTTTTTCGTAGTGCCTTTGGTCTTATACAAATTATATCCACCAGAGTTAAAGAAAACCGGTGATGCTCCAAAAATGGCAGCTCAAAAATTAAAAGAAATGGGGCCTATTTCCAAAAACGAATGGTTAATGCTATTAGCATTTTTCATTCTATTGGCACTTTGGATTTTTGGCGGAGCGTTGTCAATTGATGCAACCACAACGGCTTTCATTGGTTTAACATTACTTTTATTAACATCAGTTTTAACCTGGGAAGATGTAAAATCCGAAAAAGGAGCCTGGGATACCATTGTTTGGTTTGCCGTTTTGGTGATGATGGCAAGTTCATTGAATGAGTTGGGATTCATCGGCTGGTTCAGTGATTTGATTAAAGCTAAAATCGGACACATGACATGGACTGTAGCTTTTCCCGTCATTATTCTTGTATACTTTTTCAGTCATTATATTTTTGCCAGTGCTACGGCTCACGTTGCGGCAATGTACGCTGCATTGCTTGGCGTTGGTGTTGCCGTGGGAATTCCGCCAATGCTTTTGGCAATGATGTTAGGTTTTATGGGCTCTATCTATGGCGTTCTTACCCACTACGGACACGGACCTGCACCGGTATTCTTCGGAAGTGGCTATGTCGATTTGAAAGCATGGTGGCTTCGAGGGTTGGAAATAGGAATTATACTTCTCATCATTTACATGGGAGTTGGTGGACTTTGGATGAAAATTTTGGGATATTATTAATTTAAATTGAAAAAATATGCTGTCAACATTGTCAAGAAAAATGCTGATGTGTCTTACGGGACTTTTCTTAGGGTTCTTTCTGTTGATTCACTTCTTAGGAAACCTTCAGTTATTTTTACCACAGGAACAGGCGCATCTTCAATTTAATGCCTATTCACATTTTTTGTCGGGAAATATTGTGATCAAAATAGTTTCCTATATTCTATATTTAAGTATTATTCTTCATGCTTTGGATGGATTGCTCATTACTTTGAAAAACAGAAAATCAGGAGCAAGTTATCAGTCAGATCATCGGGGAAGAGCCAGTAAATGGTATTCCAGAAATATGGGAATCTTAGGGACATTGATTTTGATTTTCCTTGTCATTCATTTCCAAAATTTCTGGTATATCTACAAATTTGGGAATCCTCCCTTGGACGAAAACGGAAATAAAGACCTTTATATTTTGGTTGTAACTGTCTTTAAAGAATGGTGGTATGTGGTTATTTATATCATTTCAATGATTGCTTTATGTTATCATTTAATTCACGGAATTCATAGCGCAGTCCGAACCTTAGGTTTATTTCATCCGAAATTTGTAAAATGGTTTAAAACTATTGGAATCGCTTACTCTGTTATTATAAGTACCGGATTTGCCTTGATGCCGATTTATGTATTCTTCACTTACCGTTAAAATGAAAAAATCATGATTTTAAATTCAAAAATACCGGAAGGCCCGCTAGAAAAAAAATGGGAAAATTATAAAAAGACTGCCAAACTTGTCAATCCGGCCAACCGAAAAAAACTTGATGTAATTGTGGTCGGAACCGGATTAGCTGGAAGTTCAATTGCCGCATCATTAGGAGAAATGGGATACAATGTAAAATCCTTCTGTTTCCAGGACAGTCCGAGAAGAGCGCATTCTGTAGCCGCTCAAGGTGGTGTAAATGCTGCCAAAAACTACAAAAATGACGGCGACAGTGTGTATCGGATGTTTGTAGATACCTTAAAAGGCGGAGATTTCAGAGCCCGCGAAGCCAATGTATACCGAATGGCAGAGTGTTCATTAAATCTTATCGACCAGGCAGTTGCACAAGGTGTTCCTTTTGGCAGGGAATACGGAGGTTACCTGAACAACCGCTCTTTCGGAGGTGTACAGGTAAGCCGGACTTTTTACGCAAGAGGACAAACCGGACAGCAATTGCTCTTAGGCGCCTATCAGGCATTGATGAGACAGGTTGGTAAAAAAAGTGTTCAGTTATTTTCAAGACATGAAATGCTGGATGTAGTTACGATAGATGGGAAAGCAAGGGGAATTATCGTCAGAAATTTAGACACCGGAGAAATAGAAAGACATTCTGCACACGCTGTTGTTTTGGCAACGGGTGGTTATGGTAAAATCTACTATTTATCGACTTTAGCAATGGGCTGTAACGGTTCTGCTATCTGGAGAGCTCATAAAAAAGGTGCCTTAATGGCTTCTCCCAGCTGGATTCAGGTGCATCCTACTTCTCTTCCGCAATCCGGAGACTATCAGTCAAAACTAACGTTGATGTCGGAATCTTTACGGAATGATGGCAGAATCTGGGTTCCGCTAAAAGAAAATGAAACGCGAAAACCTAATGATATTCCCGAAAACGAGAGAGATTACTATCTTGAAAGACGATACCCGGCTTTTGGAAATTTAGCACCAAGAGATATTTCCTCAAGAGCAGCCAAAGAAAGAATAGATGCAGGTTTCGGAATCGGTCCTTTAAAAAATGCAGTCTATCTTGATTTTTCTAAAGCTATTAAAGAACAGGGAAAAGAAAAGATAAAGGAGAAATATGGTAATTTATTTGATATGTATCTTAAAATCACCGGATATGATGCCTATAAAGAACCCATGATGATTTCACCTTCTGCACACTTTTCGATGGGTGGACTTTGGGTGGATTATGAATTAATGACTACCATTCCGGGATTGTTTGCTTTGGGTGAAGCTAATTTTGCAGACCACGGAGCAAACCGATTGGGTGCAAATTCCCTGCTTCAGGCTTCTGTTGATGGCTATTTTATTGCACCTTATACCATTGCCAATTATTTATCAAATGAAATTCACACAGGAAAAATTTCCACGGACGATATTGAATTTGAAAAAGCAGAAAATCATGTGAAGCAGCAAATCGAAAGTTTTATCAATATCAATGGAACAAAAACAGTTGACTTTTTTCATAAGACTTTAGGAAAGCTACTTTATGATTATTGTGGATTAGCCAGAAATGAGCAAGGATTAAAGTTGGCTATTGAAGAAATCCGAAAACTGAAACAGGAATTTTATAGAAATGTAAAAGTTTCCGGACAGGGAAATTCAATGAATACCGAACTGGAAAAAGCAGGCCGTGTTGCGGATTATTTTGAAATTGGTGAACTGATGTGTTATGATGCTTTAACCCGTAATGAATCCTGTGGAGCCCATTTCCGTGAAGAATACCAAACACCGGACGGAGAAGCTTTGAGAAACGATGCGGAGTTTCAATTCATTTCTGCATGGAGCTGGACAGGTGAAAACAATGAGCCTGAGCTCATTAAAGAACCTTTGATTTTTGAAGAAATACAGCCAACCGTGAGAAGCTATAAATAAATTTTATCCATTAACCTCAAAAAAAGAAAAATTATGGATTTACATCTGAAAATATGGAGACAGGAAAATCATCAAAGCACAGGAAAACTGGTAAATTATAATTTGACAGACTTAAATCCTCATATGTCTTTCCTTGAAATGCTGGACACGCTGAATGAAAAACTCATCATTGAAGGGGAAGAACCAGTAGAATTTGATCACGATTGTCGTGAAGGAATCTGCGGACAATGCGGCATGATGATTAACGGATTGGCTCACGGACCTTTGGAGCACACCACGACCTGCCAACTTCATTTACGTTCTTTTCAAGATGGAGAAACGATTGTAATTGAACCTTTTCGGGCAGCAGCTTTTCCCGTAAAAAAAGATTTAAAAGTCGACCGTTCTGCTTTTGACAGAATTATTTCTTCTGGAGGTTTTGTTTCTGTGAATACAGGGCAGGCTCCTGATGCTACAGCCATTGCAGTGCCCCACCAAACCGCTGAAGAAGCTTTTGATTCAGCAGCATGTATTGGTTGCGGAGCGTGTGTTGCAACGTGTAAAAACGGAAGTGCAGCATTATTTACCTCAGCAAAAATTACCCATATGGTTTTGCTTCCTCAAGGAAAAGAAGAGCGGAGCGAGCGTGTTCTCAATATGGTAAAACAAATGGATAGTGAACATTTCGGCCACTGTTCCAATACTGAAGCCTGTCAAGTCGAGTGTCCACAGGGAATTTCCGTGCTGAATATTGCAAGAATGAATTATGAATATAGCAGAGCCCTATTTTTTAATAAAAAATAAATAGCAATAATCTAAATTGCAGAATAACAGCAAATAATAATTGTAAAAAATAAAAAGCTCTGATTAAAAATAATCAGAGCTTTTTACTTTCATTGATCTAATAAGATAAATTCATGCGTTGAAATGATGCATTACACTTCCTTATCAAAATACAACATATAATATTTTCCTTTTTCATCTTCCCCTGTAGCAATCTTCTGGCGATCTCCATGAATATAAATATGGAAGTTCTTATCCAGTTTAATGATGCTTTTGAAATGTCTCTGTGTTTTCTTTACTGCAGCCTCACTGATCGGGAATTCTTCTGCAATATTGATCTGCATATCCTGTTCGTAATCAGTTTTAAAATTATTAAAACTCTCAATTACATGCTCATCTCCCAATACCTCATTGGCAAATTCATCCAGCTTAAATTCTTCCTTTTCTTTAAAGAAATTAATGGATTTATTCAGAAAATCGGCCTGATCTGCTTTGGAAACTTCAAATTCCTGAGGCAATTGCTTTGTGATATAATCTTTATATACCATTAAAGCTTCCTGCGTATGAAAATATTCATCATCACGCTGCTTTACTTTTAAAAAGTCTTCAAACCAATAGTACATATCCCCGTTTTTGTTGTTATCAACTACAGAAAGTACATATCCGGTTTCTTTATCATTATTGTAAATAAGAGCTGCCTTATCAATTTTTGACAACCCGATTCCCATATCTTTTTCAATTTCGAAGCTTTCTTCCTGCGGTGATATTTTCAGAAAAGATTCTCTTTTTTCAGTTTTAAAAATACCGATTTTGTCTACTTTTTCACCATTTTCTCTTTCATCTTCAAAATAAGCCACAAACAGTTCACCACCCTGAACTCTTGGGTTTTCCGCGGCTTCAAAAAGGTGTTTCGCAATGTTTTCAGATTCCCAAAGAAATTTCGCTTTGTCATCGAAAATTTCAGACACCGCACTATAAATAGGATTATTCACCAGATAAGAATCACTATAGAAATGAAACGTTTCTTCAGATTTGAACGAACCCAAAAAGTAATTCTCCAGTAATTCCGCCATCCCTTCATCCAGCTGCAATTCTTCCTGAGAAAGCATTAAAGATTCTCCGTTGATTTTATTTCCGACTCTGTGTACTACGATTTTTGAAAACATTTTCGATTTTTATGGATTGCAAAGATATTAATTATCTCAGATACTCCACCGTTTTTCATTTTGAGAAAACCTTATCATTTAGATATCTAAAAAAAATGAACGCCACAATTTACAAGTGATTTTCTGTCAGATTTTCCATTTGTCAGATTTTTCGGGATAATTTCTGCCACGTATGCTTCATTACATTTTTCATCAGTTACATTACAAAAAACTGAATATAGAACACCTAAAACCTAATTAAAAATCAATCCCTTAACATTTGAAACATAATATGAATAAAAATTAAAAGCCTCATAAACAACTATTAACAGGGAGATTGAGGCTTTTTACATCCATGTATTATCATGATTATAAAAAATAGTTAATTATTTATTCTGCATTTATCTTGGTATGCTTTTCGCTTCGATACTGGTACTTGAAAAATATAAATTATGGTGAACGTGAATATGCAAGCTATTAATCAAAAAACAGCTATGGAGTATTTAAAATTTTTCTATCCCCCTCTTCGAAGTGAAATCACCCAATTGTCTTTACAGGATAATTTTGCAGGGGGCATTCAGGCAACAATTAACTATTTAAAAAGACTTTTACAGGAATCTAAAGTCAATATTATTGCTCATCACATTAAGCTTATGGACATGATTTATAAAAATGGTGACTCTTATGTAAAAAGTATTATTGAAAATATTTTTGTAAGATCATTTGAAAGCTTTAAAAAGCACGGAAAAATCCAGCACTGGAAACTTCTTTATCAGAATATGCCTGTAAGCTTTCAGGTCATCTACAATGATCAAAGAAAGCAGGATAAGATATTTTTTGGAAAATAAAGTAAGTATAAAAAATTCGGGCGAAACCAAAGGTTTCGCCCGAATTTTTTAATTCTTTTTCGAAAATGCCTTTTCTACGGTTTCCAGCTCGCTTTTATTCATTTTTGAAGATTTCTCCAATTTCGCTGTAAAACTAGCAACTTCTTCTGCAGTAGATGGACAACCCAGATTATCTCCTTTCTGATCGAAAGAATCTGCAAGAACCTCTCCTTTAGGATTCAAAACCAGCCAGAACGGAAGTCCCGCATTTTCACCTTTGTACTTATTCATCAGTTCCTGACCGCCGGGATTTTCAAGTTTTTTCTTTTCTCCCATTTCCTGGACATCAACGTAAGCCGTTACAAATTTCTTTTCAAAAATAGGTTTGGTTTCCGGAAGGTTCATATTTTTTTCCATTACATGACACCATTTGCACCATGAAGCATGGAAGACAAGAAGTACATTTTTATTTTTTGATTTTGCCTCGGTAAGTGCCTTGTTCAATACGACATCTGCTTTTTCCTGCGCAAAACTGAACTGAAACAGGAACAATCCTAATATAATAAGTATTCTAGAAAACTTCATTTGATTTTGTTTTTGGTTTAAAGTTATACGAATGTAAGATTTTTTATCTTCTAAATAAAATTCCCCTCGCTTACGCTCGGGAAATTCAGAATAAAACTAGATGAAGGATATTTTTTTAAGGATTCTGTTCATATCCCGCTACCTGAATTTGAGACAAAGGGATCTGATACAGATAATCATTGGTGGTAATCGTATAATTATATTTAAGATCTGCTGCAGCCTGATTGATAACACTCACGGCGATATTCCATCGTACAAGATCATGCCAATATACTCCTTCTCCCGCAAATTCTACTCTTCTTTCTTTGCGGAGTGCTGTCGTAAAATCTGAACTTGACATAGAAGTAGAAAGTGCTGAAAGCCCGGCTCTCTGACGAATTCTGTTTAAATAAGGAACTGCTGCACTGGTATTTCCCTCATTATTTAAAACTTCTGCATACATTAAAAGTACATCTGCATACCGGATAATCGGAAAGTTAATAGGCCAGTCGTAACGGTTGGTTATCACAAGTCCTCCTTCGCGAAACTTCACAAAATAATTGGCATAATCTACCTGTCCGTTTTGCGCGATAAACTGAGTTTTAACCGTTACTGCTTTTCTCAGGTCTCCCGCTTCATAAGCATTAAGCAAAGACTGAGAAACGCCTAATTCACTGGAGCTGTATAAACTTCCCTGCGCATTGTATAAAGGATCGGCTGTTCCAAATGTAGGCGAAACATAGCTTGGCAGATATGATCCCTGCGACAATCCACCACTGATATGCTGAATTTCGAAAATGTGGTACTTATTATCATTCACACTTTTAAACAAATCTGCATAATTGGGTGCAAAAGTTACATATTGTCCTTCCCCCTGAATTACAGCAAACAAATGTTCCTTTGCTTTTGCCAGATAAGAACTGTTATTAAGAGGATAGCCGTATCCCGTAAGGTATATTCTGCCTAACATAGCATGAGCCGCTGATTTGGTAATCCGGCCTTTATTTTTTGAATCATATGTATTTTTCAAACCACCTATGGATGCCTCAATTTCTGAAGTGATGAAGCTATAAAGAGTAGTCAAATCTGTTCTTGGAATGGAAGCAGCTTCAGAGGGACTGACCGGATGATCTACCAAAGGAACTTTTCCGAAATTCCGCATGAGTTCAAAATAAGCATAAGCTCTTAAAAAACGCGTTTCGGAACGATATTGTTCTTTTGTGGCAGGATCTGCAAAAGGAACGGCATCAATTCTTGCTAATATGTTATTTGCATAGGAAATAAGCTGATAAGCGTCTTCCCACAGAATTTCTACTTCCTCTGTTGAAGAAGTATCCTGAAAACGGTTGATGGCATAATAATCTCTGTTTCCGTTTTGTGAAATTGCATTAAAATTATTGGACCGGACTTCTGAAGCCAGTAAATAAAAATTAACATCGAAGCCTCCTCTGGACGAGGAATTAATCATTGCAGAATATACTCCCGACAAAGCCTGCTGAATCTGAAGTTCCGTAGTATAAAAAGAGGTTTGCGTAATATTATTTTCAGGTTCCAGCATGAGATCTTTTTCACAACTCATCATTCCCAATAGAAATATTCCCAAAACCAATGTCTTTCCCAAGCTTTTACTATTTCTGTTATCAATTGTTTTCATTTTTTAAATTTTAAAAGTTAAAGTTTAAGCCCATCATATATACTTTTGCGTTAGGATAGGCTCCGTAATCGGTTCCGTCTGACTGTACGGATTCTGGGTTATAACCGCCATAATAATGGTCTTTTCTCCAGACATTTTCTAAACTGACATATACTCTCAAACTGGAAATTTTGAGTCTGTTCACCAGATCTTTTGGAAAGTTATATCCTAATGTCACATTTTTAAGCTGTATATAAGTGGCATCATACAGCCATCTTGTATCTAATAAACTTCCCGTAGTTCCATCTAATCTCGGAGTTTTCCCGTCTCCTGGATTTTCATCAGATCGCCAGCGGTTTGCCCAATTTCCCATAACGTTTGTTGTAGTTCCCATTCCTGTGCGATCGATTGCACGACCTAGCAAAGCATAACTATAGCCGCCTTTTTGTCCCTGCAAGAATACGGAAAGATCAAAGTTTTTATAGGTGAATGTATTGGTGAATCCCCAATAATAACGAGGAGTCGGTCCTCCGATAATATGACGGTCGTCCTCATTGATGATCCCGTCTCCATTAAAATCCTTATACTTAACATCTCCGGCAATCGCGCCACTTGTTTTAGCAACGTTCGGATTGTTGATGTCAGCCGTAGAAAGTACACCTATCGCTTCATACAAATAGAATGAGTTCAGTTCCTGACCAACCTGTATAATGTTCGTACTATTACTGAAACCTGTATAAATAGGAATATTGTCACGGCCTAACTGTAAAACTTTATTCTTATTGAAAGCAATATTCGCAGAAGTATTCCATCTGAACTCTCCAATTAAATTTTTGGTATTTAACTCTAATTCTAATCCTTTGTTCTGAACTGATCCAATATTACTCCACATGGTAGTATATCCGGTTACAGCCGCTACAGGCTGCTCAAGAAGCAGGTCCTTAGTTTTTTTGATATAATAATCTGCCGTAAAATCAATTCTATTCAATATGCCTAGTTCAAAACCAAAATCTGAAGATTGCGTTTTTTCCCAAGTTAAATTACGGTTTTCAATTGTGTTGGGAATTAAGCCATTAGACAAACTTCCTCCGAATGAATAATTTCCTCCTCCCAATGTTCCAAATGCCCTGTAATCTCCAATCGAATTATTCCCGTTTTCTCCCCAACTGTATCTTAATTTAAGATTATTTAGCCAGTTTACATCTTTTAAGAAATCTTCCTTATCCACTTTCCAGCCTGCTCCAAATGCTGGAAATATTCCCCATAGATTATCCCATCCGAATCTGGAAGAACCGTCTCTACGAATACTCGCCAACAACATATATTTCTTTTTATAATCATAGTTTACACGACCGAACATTGAAATCAGCATCCATTCTGACGCCGTATATTCCGAATTAAGCACAGAGGCAGATTGCGTGAAATTGAAGGTTTTTAAATCATCATTCGGAAAACCTTTGTTCCTGTTGTATTGAGTGGTTGTTCTGTAATTTTCAGCGCTATATCCTGCAATGGCTGCAATACTGTGGTCCCCAAAAGATTTTTTATAATTTAATAAAGCTTCTCCCAAATATCTGTTGTAATTTACCGTTCTGCGGCTCGCAATACTTACCTGCCCCGGAGTATTGGTAATTAAATCAAAAGTGGGTGTGTAGCCGTTATTCAGATTAAAGTTATTGGTAGCTCCTCCTGAAATTTTAATGTTTAAATCCGGTAAAATATCATAGGAAACATATAAGCTGGATAATAAGCGGAACTCATTGGTATTGTTGGTCGTATTTTCCATTACTCCGATCGGGCTCTGAGTGGAACCAGCCCATCTGTATCTCGTATTTTTCCAGAAATTGGTATACAAACCCGCACTCAATTCCGTCACAGGAACCATAGAAAGCATTTTGTGAGCTAAATTATCTTTTCCATCAACGGTTGCTCCATAACTTTTTGAATAGCTCGGACGAAACGAAATGCCCGCCTTCCATTTATCTGAAATATTAAGATCAATAACAGCACTTAAATTAAATCTACTGAAACCTGTATTAATTGCCAAACCTTCCTGATCGAAATAGGCACCCGAAATGAGGTATTTTACATTTTTATTCCCTCCTCTTGCCGATAACTGGTAACTCTGAACAGATGCAGGCCGATAAAATACATCCTGCCAATCGATATTAGCAACTTGATTGGTTCCCCATCGCGGATCAATCATGTAATTGATGTTTGCTAAATTATAATCTGTTGTATTAGCTAGATTAAAATAGTTTGCCCTTATTGCATAACTATCGGATGCAGAATTCCCCGGAGCCAGTGCCACCCATCTTTTATTAATTGATTCTGTTGCGTAATCAATCCATTCTGAGCTTGTCATGATATCCAGCTTTTTTTCGATAGTCTGAATTCCATAATATTGTGAAAAGCTGAAGACAGGTTTTCCGGATGCTCCTTTTTTGGTCGTTATGATGACAATTCCATTAGAACCTCTGGATCCATACATCGCAGTAGAGGCAGCGTCTTTCAAAACTTCAATCGATTGCACATCATCGGGAGAAACATTGCCCATATCATCGACAACCATACCGTCAACAA
Organism: Candidatus Chryseobacterium colombiense; assembly: GCA_029203185.1. Classification (NCBI taxonomy): domain Bacteria; kingdom Pseudomonadati; phylum Bacteroidota; class Flavobacteriia; order Flavobacteriales; family Weeksellaceae; genus Chryseobacterium; species Candidatus Chryseobacterium colombiense. Next base: position 1,953,910 of record CP119310.1, read on the forward strand.
CATACAGAGGAGAATTACTTGCCGATATTGAAGCCGAACCACGGACTCTTATCTCTAAAGGTTCACCGGGTTTTCCTGTTGTGGAACGGGTTTTAACCCCTGCAATTTGACCCGTTAATGCCTGATCTACTCTTGCAATAGGACGATCCTTGAAGGTCTCGGCATTTACTCTACCTACTGAACCTGTGACTTCTCCTTTTTTCTGCGTACCATAAGCAATCACAACAACTTCCTCAATATCTTTAGTTTTATTTGTTTTTGTACTATCCTTCGTAGTTCCGGTAGTTTGTTTTTCCTGTGCGAAGATAAAAGCAGTGGTACTTAGTAAAATACCTAAAGTAACTATGGATTTCTTCATTCTATGATTCGTGATTATTAATTAACTTATATTCTTTCGTGAAAACAAAACATGACATTTCTCATGTTTTAATTTCATAAAAGTATACTTCTCATCAATTTCTGCTATCCTGTGGTCACCTGTGAATTTTCTCTCAACAGAGAAATACTAAGGAATCATTAGAAAAAATATCAAAACGGCAATTTTTTTAAAACAAAAATAGCCTCCAAAGGAGGCTATTGAATAAGGTAATAAATACTTCTGAATAAGCACTTAGAATTAATTTCCAAGTTCCAACTGATTTCTCACTAAATTATAATAATCAGACTTTCTCTCGACCAAACTTTGATGACTTCCCTGCTCAGCAATTTCTCCATTTTTCAGGACAATAATCTGATCAGCATTTTTTACTGTGCTCAGTCTGTGCGCAACAATAATCACTGTTTTTCCTTTGAAAAAAAATTGAAGATTATCATGAATTATTTTTTCATTTTCAGCATCTAATGCAGAAGTAGCTTCATCGAAGAAAATAAAATGCGGATTTTTATAGACTGCTCTTGCGATTAATATTCTTTGTTTTTGCCCACCTGAGATTCCGTTACCAGAAGCTCCGATTTTGGTATTCAATCCTAATGGCAATTCTTTCACAAATGATGTAATATTAGCCGTTTCCAGTGCTTTTTCAAGTTGGGTATAATCTATATCCTCATCACTTGTCACGATATTTCTTTCAATAGTATCTGAAAAAATATACCCTTCCTGCATGACAACACCACAATTCTTTCTTAAATCTATTGGTGATATATTATTAATATTAAGATGATTAAAATTAATTTCTCCGGAAATCGGTTCATAAAATTTTAAAAGCATTTTCATGAGAGTTGTTTTACCACTTCCACTGGCTCCTACAATGGCAGTTACTTTCCCCTCCGGAATAAATAAATTGATGTCTTTTAAAACATAAGGCGATTGAGGACCTTCATACTGAAATGAAACATCTTTGAAGTAAATTCCTTTTTCAATCCCGTTTTTTTCTGTATATTTTTTACTTAATAACGGGACTTGGTTTTCCTTTTCTTCTTCAGAGTTATTTTGAACTTCATTTAACCTTGCTAAACTTAGCTTTGCATCTTGTAAAGAACGGAAAAAGCTGATCAGCTGATTGACAGGCGAATTCATTTGCCCAATGATATAGGAAACACTGAGCAACGCCCCTAAAGTCATATAACCTTTTATCACAAAATATGCAGAAAGAAAAGTAACAATAATATTTTTGAGTTGGTTGATGAATTCAAATCCCGAAAGCTGTATCTGATCCAGTTTTAGAATTCTGATATTTATTTTAAAAAGCTTTTCTTGAATTTTCTCCCACTCTTTACGTTTAAAATCTTCAAGCTGATTAAGCTTCATTTCGGAAACCCCGTTAATAATTTCATAGATGGACTCCTGATTCTCGCTTCGCTGCTGAAAACGGAAATAATCCAAAATTTTACGCTTCTTCATCCAGTAAAGAGACCAGAGAACCGAAATCGTTGTAAGCACCATATAAACAGTTAATATTCTTACATCATAATACCACAAGATTCCGAAGAAGGCTGTAAATGTAATAATTGAGAACAACGTCAACAGACTTTGTGAGGTAAGGAAATTTTCAATCCTTTCATGATCCTGAATCCGTTGACTAAAGTCTCCCATCAACTTGGTATCAAAAAATTTAATCGGAAGTTTCAGTAGTTTTTTAAGGAAATCGGAAATAATCTGAATGTTTATTTTTGTTCCGACCACAAGAATAATCCAATTCCGAAAAATATTGATCACAATGTTTCCAAAAAAGAAAGCCAATTGTGCCAGCAGGATATATACTATTACAGAAAGATTTTTTTTATTTACCCCTTCATCTATCAATTTCTGAGTAAGAATAGGAAATATTAAAGTAATAAACGTACCTAAAGTAAGCAAAAAAAGCATCCAATAGATTTGCTTTTGGTAAGGTTTTAAATATTTCAGTAAATATTTAACGGAAAGTGTTTCTTCTTTTAATGGTATTTGCTGATAAAAGGCTTCTGTAGTTTCTAAAAATAAAGCAACTCCCTTATTTCCGTCTGAAAGCCATGATTTTTTAAATTTTTCTTCATTTAAGGAAACAAAACCATGCCCGGGATCAGCAATTTTATGTATACGCTTCCCAGTAATAATGTTTTTGGAAATTTTGTAAAGAACAACAAAGTGATTCTGATTCCAATGAAGAATACAGGGTAAAAGATCTTTCGAAAATCCTTCACTCTCCATTTTTAGGGCTATTGTTTTATAGCCCATATTTTCAGCTGCTTCACAAATTCCCAATAATGATACGCCTTCTTTAGTGATAAAACTTTTACTTCTTAAATCCTGTAAACTGAAATTTTTACCATAATGAGAAGACACCATGGCTAAACAGGCAGGACCACAGTCCATTTGATCATATTGGGCAATGAAACGCATTATTTAATATATTTTCTTACATGAAAGTTATTAATAGAATTTACACAGAGAGATTCACCGGTAATAATTTTGATTAATTACTTTTAACTTTAAGTTTCCTCAAATTGCTAAACATTATATTATTCTTTTGTAAAGTTAGCGTATCTGTTTGGCCACCAATCTTCAGGGAAAACACATTTTGTAGATTAAAGGATAAAGACTGGGATGCAACCAACAAATTTATTTGGCCGCAGTTGATAATTTTAAGTTTGATAGTTTTAAAATCGGTTTTATGTTCGGTTTCAAATGAGCCTAGATTCAAGGCATTTATTGAAATATTTTCATTTTTAACTGTAAGATAGATGTTGTAATTATCTTTTTTGCTTTCTTCTGTGGCATGGACTGAATTTATAAAAGCGACACCATCGACTATTTTAAAGTCAATATGCTTACCATTATCTGAATTCCTCTCTATTATAATAGAGTTTACCTTTCCCTTCGAAAGAAATACTTTTCCGAAATTTTTAAGGTTAATTTCACTAAAAACATTATCATTTAAGCAGAGTTCACTTTTTATCATCTGGGAATAATAATTTTGAAAGGGTAGAAATGTAATTATTCCTACAATTAGTTTTAAGGTGTTACACGTAAAGTTCATTCAAATTAAGATCCGGATTATTAATGATTTCATTACAAAAATTCAGGATATAATCTCTTTTACCTTCTTCATGTTTTTCTGCGGTAGCTATTAATTCATTAAATACATCATAGATCATAGATTTCCTTAAACCTTCACTATTTCTGTCTAAAAAGACAGGATGATAGTGTACATCAAAATAGGTGATTTCAGTTTTATTGATCAGAAGACTGAATATTAACTTTAAAACCTCCAGCGCTTCATTTATTTTCTGTTCTCTGAAATAGATTCTTGATATATTTTGCATCTGCTGAATCTTATGGTAAAAAACAATGGGAAACTGTTCTTCAAAATATGAATCTAAAATCATTGTTTCTTTCGTCATCCTTAAAGCAGCTGCATAATCTTTTTTTTTATAAAATAAATAAGCATCAACCGGTGTACAGATCAGATCATACAGCTTATCTTCTTTTTTATTTAAAACAGATTTATCAATGTATTTTTTCGCTCTCGAAACTAATGCTTCAGCGGCCAATATATTACCACTCCTGGATTCTTTCAATGCACCACCGTAATTTTCATAATAAAACAGAAAATTCCTTTTATACTCACAAATTGAATTGATCATCTGAGTAATGCCTTCATCAAATTTCAAATGATCTTTATAGCTTTTCTCGTTAGACTGGGCAAGAAGTTCCAGACCCGTATATAAATCATCATATTTTCCCATAATAAATAATTAAAAAGTTTCAAAAACCTCCGCTCCTTTTTGAGAAATCAAGTACGACAATGCTATTCTGTCTTCAATATTAAATTTGATGGGTGGACAAGAGAAAATCCCCTCCTTCCATGTTTTAGGACATGCTCCTCCGCAAATAGGAAGTATTTTACATGTATGACACGGAGAGTTCGATTTGTTTTCTCTAATCAAATCATACCAGTTGATAAAATCTCTTTTCGGCAATAAATCGTCTGGAGATAAAGTATCCAGGTTTCCTAATATATAACCTGCATCATCATAACTAGGAACATACGATATCTCTGTACAATTATATATATTTCCATAAGCATCTACTAATTCCGCTTTGGGATCAACTGCCATACAGGTTTGCTTTTTTCTTTGTGGTAAGATAGAAGCGGAACTAAATTCATTCTTCAGACAGTACATTAACCATTCAATTTCTTTATCGGCAAAATTTTCAACTTCTAAAGATTTTAAGTGAGCATCATTACCCCATGAGTGAATGGGCGCAACATAAAAGTTTGTAATTTTCTTATGAAGTCCCAAGCTTTTTAATTCATCAATCAAAAGAATGGCTGCTTCATCATTCATTTTGTCAACATTACATCTGATACTGATAGCCGCGTTTAATGTATCAAATTCCTCATGGTTTAGGATATTAATAAGGTTTTCCATAATGATCTTATAGCTTTTTTCGCCTGATTTCAGGAACCTTCTCTTATCATGATACTCTTCTGTACCGTCTAAGGTGATTTCAAAAAAACGTATATGATGATTTTTAACTAGATCTAAAAACACATTGAGCTTCAAAGAAAGACCATTGGTTACCATCTTAGAAGAATACCCTAAGTTATGTTGATCAGCCAGTTCTTTCAATCGCGGAGTCATGCTTTTTATATTACTTAAAGCCATTAAAGGCTCTGCACCAAACCATCCAATTTCTAAGGTATTATATGAATGTTCATTTTCTAATTTATATTTCAGTCTTTCTAGTATTGCATCCATTTGCCCCTCATTCAGAAGTGCTTTAGTATGATTTTGCCCACAATATCCGCATCCTAACTGGCAGTTGGCTGTAGGCTGTATAACCTGATATAATGTTTTGCTGTCTAAAATTGAATTTTTATTTTCCTGTATTACTTCTTCTAATTCGTTCTCCTGGCTGGGAACAATTAAATATGTCGATAATAATTTTGAAAAGATATTCTCTGGCAAACTGTCATAGTCTTCTCTTTCATATATGGCTGCGGTATCACTTTCTAGTGCTATTGTTTCTCCAGTCCTGGTCGAGAAATACAGAACGGTATCATTTCCAGCTTCTGTTTTTATCCTGTAATATGAATTTCTAAACATAATAAATGAGTTAAATGAAAAAAACCCCATAACATAAAGCTATGTTATTATGATATGGGGAATTTAATATTACAAACTAGTTGTAGGTTGTGTTGGCTGCGTAGGTTGTTGTGGACCGCAAGAATTGTTTACTGTACAAGAGTTATTAACTGTACAAAGCGGCTGCCAAGCTAAGGCAGCTTGTCCTCCTCTGATAGCCATTTGTTCGTTAACACTAATAATTTCTCCTTTTTTTAGAGAGTCAAGTTTTGCAACTTCGAAAGCATTCTTTAATTTAGAATTTCTCATTTTGTTTAATATTAAAATTTAAGATTTGGTTAAAGTTTCGATACATTAAACCCTAATTGGTATCGCTTGCAAGCATTAATTAATCCATATAATATCCATATTGCGCACTATAAATACCTGTGAATTAAATATTTTTAGAAAGTACTCGCCGGAGCTGTACTATTATTCAGTTTCTTTTGAATCTGCAGCTTTTTCCCACTAGAGAAATCATAACTCAACCCCAATACAAACATATTTCTGTTATTATAGATATTTGTTTTATTAGTATATGCTACCCAATCACCGGATAAACTTTTCGTATGATATTTAGAAGGTGTTCCTACCCAATACATACCGGTTGTGAAAGTCCAGCTCCCGTGTTGATAAGCTATAAGGAGATGGCTTTGGTTTTCGTCTTTACTTAGGAAAGACCCACTTAAAGAAAAGACCGGGATATTGAATTGATAATAGGCAGAAAAATTTTTGTATTGAGAGATTAATGCAAAATTATTTCTTACAAAATTTCTTGTATACTTCTTTCCGTTTACAGAAGTTAGTTTTGTGGCAGTGGGTGCAATATAAGTTTTGAGAACAAGCCAACTATTTCCAAAAGGTTTTATGGAACCACTGATCTGAACTCCTTTTTCACTATAGCTTTTGGCATTTTCATAAGTTAATGCATACCCTCCCGTTTCCGGATCTAATTGATAAAATTGTGCAAAATATCTGTCAGCAATATTATAAAAAAGCGTAGTATTTAAATCCAAATATTTACTGCTGAAGGAATAGATCAGATTATTTTTAAAAACATGCTGTGCCTTAAGATAAGGATTTCCTTTCTGAACAATATTGGGCACAACCTGTACAACATTACTGCTTAAAGCCGATGCAAAAGGACTTTGAGAAGAATATTGAGTAACAAATCTCAAAAACTGATTTTTAGGGAATTCATAGCTCAAAACCACTTTCGGAGTTGGAGCCCAATTATCCTGTATAATTTCTGCACTCTTGTTGTGAATTTGAGTAAGCCCCATTCCCAACCTATAAGAAAACTTGTCTTTTTTACCCGAATATTCAGTGTAAAGATATTGTTCCAGATAATTTACAGAATATTTCCCTGCTCCTAAAAGATTGATCAGATCATTATTAATTGAAGTATTGGATATTCGATATCCTGAGCTTAATTTTCCTTTTTCAAAATTATGAACATGCGCAATTTCCCCTACAATTCCGGTTTGTTTCGCTTTCAAATTCATATCATTATTGAAAATGTCGGTATAATCACTGGATTTCCATTCATGGTCAAACTGATAAGATTTTGTATTGAAATAGGAACCTATGACATTCAAGCTCAATTCATCTTTTTTTCCAATGTTTTTAGAATAGTAAAGATCCAAAGTAGGGTTCGTATAATTAGAATTGCTATTATGAACAGTATGATGCAGCTCATCATTATTATTCATTGTAAATAAGCTTTGACCTGCTCCTTTTAAAAAACTTGAATTCAAAATCATATTCAATTTTGCCTGAAATACATACTTACCTGAATCAGTATTCGAATATCGTAATCCTATATTCTGATAAGTATACCCAAAATGATCTTTTTGCTCCTCTGCTGACCGGTAATGAATCTGATTCAGATCATATTCATACGTCTTATCAACAATCCTGTTATTATAGTCCCTAAGATTGATGGTATATTCCAGACCGAAATCATTTTTCCCTTCTGTATAACCACCATACACAGAACCATTAACAAAACCTGTTGTAAATGCAGAAGTCAGATCTGTCCCGAATGAATATCCTACTTCCGGATTTTTTGTAATAATATTTACTACCGCATCTGCTCTTTGTGAATACCTTGCAGGCGGAATATCAAAATATTCCACTCTTACAACATTTGTTGATGCAACACTTTTAATTTGGTTATCGGTAGCCTCAACTCCATTGATAAGAAACAGGATTCTTCCTCCTTTAAGACTTATCACCATATTAGAAACAGGATCAAGCTGTAGCTCAGGCAGTGTAATAAGCAAATCTTTAGAATGCCTGGCTTTTTCAAGAGCTTCTTTATCAAAAGTATAATTTGCGTGATCCGAAAACTGTTTTTTCTTTTGGGCTTTAATAAGTACCTCCTGAATTTCTTTAGTTTTTAAGGTATCAACTACATTTTCCGATATTTTATTTTCATTAGTCTGTGCAAACATACCGGTTGCCATCAATGCCAATATCACTGTAAAATATCGTTTATTACTTTCTTTTATCATAATTTCTTTCTCAATAAAAACCAGTATTTACTTTATTTCATACTGCACATTTTTCAATAAGTATAAATATCACCACTTAATTTCATCCTTCTTTGGTGGCGGATCACCTTCTGGCCCATCTGACAAAATGGAAGCATTTTGTGACAGAGTCACAGACTGTATGCCAACAGAATCTATTTTGATTTTTGTAGCTATCGACTGATTTTGCATTTCATCAGCAATTGTTGTTAATTCTTCTGCTTCTCTACAGCTAACTACTGTAACGAATACAACAATTGCTGATACCCAAGAGATAAACTTTTTCATAATATTTTCTTTGAAGTTTATCCCGGCGCCGGGAGTTTTTTAAATTGAATTCGGATGCTAAATTATTTGGGTGAAACGTTTTTTCCTAAAAAAGCAAGTCTCTAATTGAAAATTGACAAATAAAGACGTCCTAATACAGAAATTAGGACCACTATTTCGGAATTAAATATCTGATACACATTCATATAATTTTTATTTATAATTTGTATAAATAAAAATTATATGAATGTTTTTTTATCAGGTTTAGTTAGTTTTGCACTACATAATATATTCTGAACTAAAATGTTCTCTAAAAAAACTCCTTTTTATTTATTTTATTTTTTATTGTTTTTTTCTTTTGGAAAGATATACAGCCAGCAAAGCTTTGAAAATCTACGAGGTCTATATGAGAAGAAAAATGAGAATGATATAACCGCATTAAAAGGTATAAATCTCTATATTAAGAAAGCTAAACTAGAAAACAATCTAACTGAGCAGATACAGGGATACAGAGATGCCACATTTTTTTCTCCTGATAAAAAGTTAAAAATACAATATGCAGATAGCGCCATAGCAGTCGCAAAAAAAGCAGATAATAAAGAACTTATTTCTACGGTTTATCTGCTGAAAGGCAGTCTATATTATTTTTACTATAGAAACTACCAGTATGCATTAGCAGAATATTTAAAAGCCTACCAATATTCTAAAGACAGTAAAGATGATTATTTGAAATTTAAGATCATTTATCAGATGGGGCTGGTAAAAAGTTATTTAGGATACTATAACGAAGCAATTGAACATTTTAAAGAATGTATTTTTTACTTTGAACCGAAAACAAAGGGCAATTACCATCCTAATTCAATATATAATGCTAAAAAAGGATATCTCAACAGCCTACACCAGATTGCTGTATGTTATAGAAATATAAATGACTACAAAAATGCAGATTCAATCATCAACATAGGCTTAAATATTTCAAGTCAATCGGACGATTTTTCTTTGGAAGAAGCGTATTTTCTTAAATGTAAAGGCATCTCGGAATTTAATCATAAAAATTATAATGCATCCCGTGCTTTTCTGCTCCAAGGGCTCTCTCTCTTAAATAAAAATGAAGACTTTTATTGGGCATCTGTTTCCGATTTTTATGTCGGAAAAAATTACCTAAGTTTAGGAAAAGAAGATGTTGCAATACAACAGTTTGAAAAAGTGGATTCCATTTTTCAAAAAAGAAAATTTATTGTCCCTGAGCTTCTCGAAAATTATAATTTCTTAATCAAATATTACCAGAAGAAAAAAGATGTTGAAAAGGAACTCGAATACTCAAAAAAGCTTTTGAAAGCTGACAGTATTTTTAGTAAAGACTTTAATTATTTGTCTGCAAAAATCCACAAGGATTACGATAAGCAAATTTTGGAAGAGTCTAAGAATAAACTAGAGGCCCGTAATAACCTGAATATTGGAACAATCATACTCCTTGTTTCCGTGCTGATTTTGTTAGCTATATTGGCGTGGCGATTTTACAATAATGCACAATCAATAAAGCTGAAGTACCAAGAATTGGAAAAAAAACTTCAACACCAGACGAAACCAGCTTTACCTTCGTACGAGAATATCACTAATTACGGAAAGTCTGTCTTGAGTGAAGATATATTCATGGATTTACAAAATAAATTAAAAGAATTTGAAGCTACAGGAAATTTTAAAGAAAATGGATTAACAATCGACCAACTTGCCAATACTTTCCGTACTAATAAGTCTTATCTCTCTCAATATATTAATGATGTTAAAGGTATGAATTTCAGTAAATATCTTTCTACCCTTCGTATTAATTATATTACTAAATTAATGTATGAAAACCCTCAGTACCTACGATTAAAAATACAAGGACTGGCGAACGAGTGTGGAATAAGTTCCCGCCAAAATTTTTCAGACCTTTTTCTGGAAATAAATAATATTCGTCCCACAGACTTCATTAAGCAAAGGAGAAAAGAATTAGAAGAAAGAAAGATACCTGGTTTTGAATCTCCATCCGAGTCTTAAGTTGGGATCAGAACAATTATCTACTTCTGATTTTAGATTGGTTTCTTTGGCTTCTTAAAATATAAAAAATATAAACCGCTATAAATATTTATAGCGGTTTATTAATTATTATTAATTGATAATGATCAATACTTATTTCACTTCTTCGAAGTCTGCATCCTGTACATCTTCACCTCCTGCATTTCCTGCATTTTGTGCACCTGCATCAGCTCCCGGCTGTTGACCAGCTGCATACAATTCTTCTGAAGCGGCCATCCAAGCTGCATCTAAAGCTTCTGTTTTAGCTTTTACATCGTCAGCATTTTTAGCTTCGAAAGCTGTCTTCAATTCTCCGTGAGCTGCTTCGATAGCTGCTTTTTTATCAGCAGAAAGTTTCTCACCGAATTCTTTCAATTGTTTTTCAGTCTGGAAGATCAATCCGTCAGCTTTGTTGAAAATCTCAACTTCTTCTTTCTTCTTAGCATCCGCTGCAGAGTTTTCCTGAGCTTCTTTCTTCATTCTTTCGATTTCTTCGTCAGAAAGACCTGAAGATGCCTGAATTTTGATTGTCTGTTCCTTACCAGTACCTTTATCTTTAGCAGAAACACTTAGGATACCGTTAGCATCAATATCGAAAGTTACTTCGATCTGAGGAACTCCTCTTGGTGCTGGCGGAATATCTGTAAGGTCGAATCTACCGATTTCTTTGTTATCGTTGAACATTGGTCTTTCCCCCTGTCCTACTCTGATGCTTACAGCAGGCTGATTGTCAGAAGCTGTAGAGAATACTTCAGATTTTTTAGTTGGGATCGTAGTGTTTGCTTCAATTAATTTAGTGAAAACAGAACCCATAGTTTCAATACCTAAAGAAAGTGGCGTAACGTCAAGAAGCAATACATCTTTTACATCACCTGTCAATACACCTCCCTGAATAGCAGCACCAATAGCTACAACCTCATCCGGGTTAACTCCTTTAGATGGTTTCTTACCGAAGAATTTTTCTACTTCTTCCTGAATAATTGGGATTCTTGTAGAACCTCCTACCAAGATTACTTCGTCGATATCAGAAGTTGATAAACCTGCATCTTTCAATGCTTTAGCAACCGGTTCCATAGATCTTCTTACTAGATCTGCAGATAATTGCTCGAATTTAGCTTTAGTTAAAGTCTTCACTAAGTGTTTAGGACCTGTAGCTGTAGCTGTAATATATGGAAGGTTGATTTCCGTTTGTGGAGAAGAAGATAATTCAATTTTAGCTTTTTCAGCAGCTTCTTTCAATCTTTGAAGAGCAATTGCATCAGCTTTTAAATCTACACCTTCTTCAGCTTTGAATTCATCTGCCATCCAATTGATGATCACATCATCAAAGTCATCACCTCCTAAGTGCGTATCACCGTTTGTAGACAATACTTCGAATACACCATCTCCTAAATCAAGGATAGAGATATCGAAAGTACCACCACCAAGGTCATACACAGCGATTTTTTGATCTTTATGGTTTTTATCTAGACCATAAGCTAACGCAGCAGCTGTAGGTTCGTTGATAATTCTTTCTACTTTAAGACCAGCGATTTCACCCGCTTCTTTAGTAGCCTGTCTTTGAGCATCGTTGAAGTATGCAGGAACAGTGATTACCGCTCTTGTTACTTCCTGTCCAAGATAATCTTCAGCAGTTTTCTTCATTTTCTGAAGCGTCATTGCAGAAATTTCCTGTGGAGTATATTCTCTGTCGTCGATTTTTACTTTTACCGTATCGTTTGGTCCGGATACTACTTCATAAGGTACTCTTGAAATTTCTTTCGCATCTTCTTTGAAGTGAGTCCCGATAAATCTTTTAATTGAATATACTGTTTTCTTTGGGTTAGTTACCGCTTGTCTTTTTGCAGGATCACCCACTTTTCTTTCTCCATCTTCTGTAAATGCTACAATAGAAGGAGTTGTTCTTTTACCTTCAGCATTAGGAATAACAACAGGGTCTTTTCCCTCCATTACAGCAACACAAGAGTTGGTTGTTCCTAAGTCAATACCAATTATTTTACTCATAATATTTATATTTTTTCTAATTTTTAAAATTAATTTACACTCTCAATTTCTCAATATCTGTACCATTCATAGGGATGTGACAAAATGACACAATACAGTATAAAGAGACTTATCCATCGCTCAAAAACCAGTCTATTCAAGACATTTTTGACATTGACAGCTACAAAAATTTAATCAAAGTTTAACCTATTATATAGGGATCATAATCTCATGAATTATTATTTTTGATAAAATATAAACTAGAGAATGTCATTACACTTCAATCCAAGAGATATTACATGGCTTGCTTTCAACGAAAGGGTTTTGCAGGAAGCTATGGACGAAAATGTGCCTTTGCATTTAAGAATCCGTTTTTTAGGAATTTTTTCTAATAATTTAGATGAATTTTTCAGAGTACGTGTAGCAGGATTAAAGCGTGCCATGGATTTTAAAGAAAAAGTAATTGCAGAATCGTTTTACCAACCTCCTTCAAAAATTCTTCAGAAAATTAATGACATTGTTATCAAGCATCAGCAGAATTTTGATAAGACCTGGAAGAAAATTCAGACTGAAATGGCTGATCATAAAGTTTTCATTAAAACCGCAAAAAACTTAACCGCCAGACAAAAGGAATTTGTCAGAAATTATTTTGATGAGGTAGTAGAAGCTAATGTCATCCCTATTCTACTTCATGAAAATACACCAATGCCTTACATGAGAGATAAAAGTCTTTACCTGGGTGTTGCAATGAGAAAAAAAGACTGGCAATATTCCAGCAATTATGCTATCATTGAAATTCCGTCAAGATTTGTAGGACGATTTCTTTTGCTCCCGACGGAAGATCCTGAGGAAAAAGATGTCATGCTGCTGGAAGATGTCATTACATTCAATTTACCGCATATTTTCTCTTATTTTGGATATGACGAATTTTCTGCTAATGCTTTTAAAGTAACCAAAGATGCAGAGCTTGATCTGGATAATGACATCCGAACCAACTTCGCGGAAAAAATCGAAAAAGGATTGAAAAACCGAAGAAAGGGAAAACCTACCCGTTTTGTTTTTGATAAAGATATGGACAAAGCACTCCTGGAAATGCTGATCCGAAAATTGAACTTAACGAAGAAAGACAGCATCATTCCTGGTGGAAAGATTCATAATTTCAAGCATTTCATGGATTTTCCGGATGTTTTTGAAAAATACGAAAGACCGGTAGAGAGAACTTCTTTTATGCACCCTGCTTTTGAACATGGCGAAAGAATAACCGATGTTATTCTGAAACATGATGTTCTGCTTACTTTCCCTTACCACAAATATAATCCTGTAATTGACCTTTTACGTGAGGCAGCAATGGATCCGGATGTAAAATCGATTCAGATCACGGCTTATCGTTTGGCAAGCAGCTCAAAAATCATCAATGCATTGATCAATGCAGCCAGAAACGGTAAAGAAGTTACAGTAATGCTTGAGCTTCAGGCCAGATTTGATGAAGAATCCAACCTTGAATGGAAAGAAATGCTTGAGCCAGAAGGAATAACGGTTCTGGTAGGAATTCCTGATAAAAAAGTACATGCCAAATTGTGTGTCATCAAAAAAAGAGCCCATAATAAAACCATTCAATACGGATTTATAAGCACAGGAAATTTTAACGAAAAAACTGCCCGAATCTACGGAGATCACCTTATCATGACCGCAGACCGGGGAATAATGGCAGATATTAATAAAGTGTTTAATGTTTTGAGAAAACCGAAAGAAGATTATCTTACGGTACTAAAAACCTGTAAAAATCTTTTGGTATGCCCTCAGTTTATGCGTGAAAAAATCATTCACCATATTGATAAAGAAATAGAAGAGGCTAAAGCAGGAAGAAAAGCTGAAATGATCATTAAAGCCAATTCGGTAAGCGACCGTCTCCTCATTACAAAGCTTTATGATGCAGCAAATGCAGGAGTCGTAATAAAAATGATCGTAAGAGGAATTTACTGCGCAGTCAACCAGAAAGATTTTAAAGAAAAAATAAAAGCGATAAGTATTGTAGATGAATATCTGGAACACGCAAGAGTGATGTACTTCTATAATAAAGGTTCAGAAGACCTGTATATTTCTTCGGCAGACTGGATGACCCGAAACCTTGACTATAGGATAGAAGCCGCTGCAAAAATCACTGATAAAAATTTAAAAACCGAATTGAAAGAAATTCTTGATATTCAGCTTCGGGATAACGTAAAAGCAAGAATATTAGATAAAAAATTGAGCAACGAATACATCCGGAATAATAAAGAGGAATGCCGTTCTCAGGTAGAAACATATAAATATTTAAAAGCAAAGGCCACGAAAAAGTAATTGTTCACCAAAACTTTGCTTTAAATGACAAATAATCATATAATTTTGTAAATTCAATTCATTAACTGAAATTTAATAAACGTAAGAACATAATGATCATCGCAGCGATAGACATAGGAAGTAATGCAGCCAGACTTTTAATAAACGAAGTAAAAACTCAGCAGAAAGAGCCTGAATTTATCAAGCTTAATCTTCTAAGAATCCCTTTGAGATTAGGTATGGACGTTTTCACTATGGGTAAAATCGGCGTCGAAAGAGAAAAAATGGTCCTCGATTCTATGAAAATATTCAGTGATCTGATGAGAATTTACAACGTACAGCATTACAGAGCTTGTGCCACAAGTGCAATGCGCGATGCAGTAAACGGTTTGGAGATCATTAAAGAAGTAAAAGAGACTTCAGGTATTGATATTGAAATTATTTCAGGGGACGAGGAAGCAACCTTGATCTATGAAAACCACGTAGCAGAAGGACTTGATAAAAACTTTGCCTATCTGTATGTAGATGTTGGTGGAGGTTCCACTGAGCTTACCTTCTATGAAAATGGGAAAATGGTATACAAAAGATCGTTCAATATCGGAACCATACGTCTTTTGAATGATTTGGTGGCAGAGGATAACTGGAAAGAAATGAAAGAAGAGATAAAATCCAATATCGTCAGCAAAAAACCAATCGTTGCCATTGGTTCCGGAGGGAATATCAACAAAGTTTTTTCTTTAAGCAAAACCAAAGACGGAAAGCCTATGTCTGCTTCCTATCTGAAAAAAGCTTATAAAGAATTTGCAGGACTTACCATAGATGAAAGAATGACTCAATATAATCTAAGAGAGGATCGTGCCGATGTATTGGTTCATGCATTAAAAATTTACAATAATGTAATGTCCTGGTCAGAGATAAGCCGGATTTTTGTTCCGAAAATATCTGTAGCCGACGGTCTTATCCATAATATTTACAGCAAATTATAGCTAAACAATTAGCTTTTTAACACATACATTAAAAAACCAGTCAAAAGTGATTAGTTTTTTATTTTATACCTCATCTCAAATCTGTCATTCTGACGAAGGAAGAATCTAATAGTAGTAAAAATGATTTATTAAAGATTTTTACCATTAAGAAATTAAGATTCATTAAGGGAAAAAATTACTTTTATTTTGAAGTATAACGGATAAATTTAAAGTTTTTTCTTTTAATAACTTCTTTATGAAAAGGTACCTGAAATAACCTCATTCTGTTTATCAACCTATTATACTAATTCAAATTAAATTTTAAAAAGTTAAAGTAAAACTCAATGAGGAAACGTCATTAAGAAAAACAGAACTAAAAATGGACACACTCAAAATAATTCTAACAGGAGCTACAGGAATGGTAGGAGAAGGAGTTTTAATGGAATGTCTTGAAAACCCCAATATATCAGAAATATTAAGCGTAAGCAGAAAACCGTCAGGAAAGAAACACGCCAAACTTAAAGAATATATCGTTTCAGATTTTTTAAACATCGATATGAATGATGAAAACCTGAAAGGTTACGATGCCGTTTTCTTTTGTGCCGGAATCAGCAGCGTAGGAATGAGTGAAGAAGAATATATTAAAACCACGTATGATGTTACTTTACATTTTGCAAAGGTGGTTTTACACCAAAATCCCAATATGGTATTCAATTATGTTTCAGGAGCACATACCGACAGCACGGAAAGCGGAAAAATGATGTGGGCCAGAGTAAAAGGCAAAACGGAGAATGCATTAAAAAAACTGGGATTGAAAGCCGCATACAATTTACGTCCCGGATTTATGAAACCTGTTGAAGGCCAGGAAAATGTAAAATGGTTTTTTAAGCCTTTTATTTGGCTGTTCCCTATTTTTTTACCGTCAAAATCATTAACTTTACACGAAGTGGGAAGAGCAATGATCAATGCCGTACAAAAAGGATACCCAACTTCAACATTAGAAATTAAAGACATTAAAAATCTCGCGGTATGAAAGATATGTTAAAAAGAATTTTTCTGGTTATTTTTGTATTACTTGTTCTGACGGCCATTTCAGGGTTTTTCTTCATGCAGAAACATCCTTTGGGAGGGAAGCAGCCTGTAACGGGGATTCATGCTCCATCAGGACAAACGGTTAAATAGTACAATTATTTGCCCATACTGTATCATACCATTTTTACGGTATGTCTTTCTTCCTGCGATCTTATAACATTGATTTATCTGAAATACAATTACCTATTTATTAAACATTTATTAAAATTACCTTAAAATGTTTACAAAGTAGAAACTTCATTTTTGCATAAACTTAATTTAAGTAAAAATGATTAATAACTACTTGTTAAAAGGGACTGTAATTGCAGCATTTTTCCTTCAGGGAAATCTTTTCGGACAGACCTCTCTTATCCACTACTGGAATTTTAATAATAACGCCTCTGCCACTTCCATCACTACTCCGACTTCAACTTTGACAGGCGGTTCACTGACGGCATTTACAGGAGGAACCACAGAAATAGATTTCGCAGGCGGAACAGGACAAAATTTTAATGTCAATAATTTAAATGCAAGAAACGGAGACGCTTCAGGAACGCATTTGAGATATAATATTCCTATTGGAGGTAATTTACAGTTCAATTTGCCTACTACTGGATACAATAATGTAATTGTAAAATTCACAACGAGAAGATCAGGTTCGGGAGCAGGAACACAAATATGGACCTATTCTACTGACGGAACAACTTTCCTGCCTTATCAGACCGTTTCTCCACTTGATGCAGACCCTCAATTAATTACTTTTGATTTTTCGGCGATTGCTGGGGTTGCCAATAATCCGAATTTTAAACTTAAAGTTGAATTCGCTGCTGGAGCCGGAGGAACAGTAGGAAACAACCGTTTTGATAATTTCACAGTAGACGCAACAGCAGTAAGCGGAACAGATACCACTCCACCTACTGTAACCTATCTTCCTGCAAACAATACAAATAATACTTCCACAACTATAAATCCTACCATTTCTTTCAATGAAAATGTAAGGTTAATAGACAACTCAACGATCAACGATTCTAATGCACAAACCCTTGTAGATTTCCGCCTTGGAAGTGCTTCAGGTACACAAGTTCCCTTCACAACCACTTTCGCCAACAACAAAATCACAGTAATTCCCACTTCAAGCTTAGTGGCGAACCAGACTTATTATCTGGCTTTAAAACCGAATATGGTAGAAGACACCAGTGACAACGCTGTAACAGTCTCTACTTCAACAACCTTTACTACAGCCGGATCTATCATTTCTTTGGATAAGAATTTTATTAAAGTCAATGAAAATACAGGAACTTTAGCGTTTAAAATAAACATTGCCAATCCTTCGAATTCAACAGTCAATCTGGTAGTAAAGCCCGCTCCCTTCAGTACTGCAGACAACAGTGATTTTACTTTAGCTAGTCAAACGATTAGTCTCACTCCATCAATGACAAGCTATACCGTAAATATTCCGATCATTGATGATACTTTAGAAGAACAACAGGCTGAATATTTTGTAGTCAGTCTTGAAAATCCTACAGGAGCAACAATTTCCGGCGATAATAATGCAACGGTTTATATTGTTGATAATGATAAACCTGCACCTGTTCCTTCCAACCAAATCTCATTAAACTATATCGGAAGTTTTGATCCTTCCGGAACGAACACAAGCTCTACGGAAATTGTAGTTCATGATCCTACTACTCAAAGATTATTTACGATCAGTTCAATTACTGATGTTTTTGACATTATTAATTTCAGCAATCCACTTGCACCAACTGTAGTGAGCACTGTCAATATGGCACCGTATGGAGGAATCACAAGCATCGCAGTGAAAAACGGGATCATTGCGGCCGCTTCTCCGAATACCAATCCTCAGCAAAACGGTTCCGTTGTTTTCTTTGATATCAATGGAAACTTTTTAAAACAAGTCACTGTAGGAGCTTTACCGGATATGGTCACTTTTTCTCCGGACGGAACAAAAGTAATCACTGCCAACGAAGGCGAGCCGAATGATGCATACACCGTAGATCCTGAAGGTTCTATAAGTATTATCGATATTTCCGGAGGAATTAATAATCTGAGTCAAACCAATGTCACAACGCTAAACTTCAATGCATTTGATTCTCAGGTTGCAGCTTTAACAGCAACAGGTTTAAGAAAAGTAAGAACCAACAATACATTGTCTCAGGATCTGGAGCCAGAATATGTTACGGTGAGCTCTGACAGCCAGAAAGCATGGGTTACTCTCCAGGAAAACAATGCTATTGCGGAGATTAATTTAGCCACAAAAACAATTACCAACATCTGGGGATTAGGAAAAAAAGATATGAGCATTCCAGGAAACGGTTTTGATGCTTCCGATAACAATGGAGAAGTTTTAATCGCGAACTGGCCCGTAAAAGCTTATTTCCTTCCGGATGGCGTTCAGAATTTCAAAGTCGGAGGAACAAATTATATTGTAACCGCCAATGAAGGGGATGAAAAAGACCTTCCGGGTTTCAGTGAGAGAACAACAGTCGGAGCCAATACTTATACTTTAGATCCGGCTATTTTCCCTCAATCAGCGATTCTGAAAGCTTCTTATAACCTGGGAAGATTCAGGGTTTCCACCGCCACAGGAAATACAGACGGAGACGCCGATTTTGAAGAAATGGCAGCATTAGGAGCACGTTCATTCTCGATCTTCAATGCAGACACAAAGCAGATCGTTTATGACAGCGGCGACAAGTTTGAAAGATATATTGCAGCTAATCATCCATTGATTTTTAATGCAGACAATGAATCCAACGGAATAAAAAACAGAAGCCGCGCAAAAGGGCCGGAACCTGAAGGAGTAGCTTTAGGAGTTATTGGCGGACAAACCTATGCTTTTATAACATTAGAGAGAACAGGAGGCGTAATGGTTTACAATATTTCAGATCCTAATAATCCTACTTTTACCGATTATAAACATTCCCGTACAACTTCGGCTTATGGAGGAGATAACGGACCGGAAGGGCTTATCTATATTGCTCCAGAAAATACAACAACAGGAAAAGGCTATGTAATTATCGCTAACGAAATCAGCGGAACGTTATCGATGTATGAGGTAGCGAATGCACCAACTCTGGCAACAGGTGAAGTAAAAACTGAAAAAGCAACCTTCAATATCTTCCCGAATCCTATTAACAAAGGAAATACGCTTTATTTCAACAGAGCTCAGGATTACGAATTGTACGATATGTCCGGAAAGCTTCTTGGAAAAGAGAAAAACGCTTTAACAATTGAAACTTCAAAGCTTTCTACAGGCGTTTACCTGGTTAAAACTTCCGAAGGTTTTGTGAAAAGGGTGATTGTAAAATAGATTCAAAATAGTATCATTAATAAAAAAGTCTCGGGATTTCCCGGGACTTTTTTGTTGAAGAGAAAATGAGTAGTTTTAGAGCCTCCAAAATAAACAAAGCTCTTTCTATGTTAAATATTTTCAATGCCATAAATTCATACATCAGTTCTATGATTGATGAAGAAAATACTTCGCTGGTTAATCTTTCATTAGAAAGTATGATGGCGGTCTTTATGAAATTAAAGAAAGAAGAATTTCCTAAAAACACTTTATTATTAAAACCCGGTCATACTTGCCAACATATTTATTTCATAGAAAAAGGAGCGGCAAGAATTTTTTATTATAAGGATGAAAAAGATATTACGGACGGATTTCGAGGGGAAGAAACACTCTTATTATCAATTATCAGTTTCATCAAACAAAAACCAGACAAAAGGGGAATTGAGCTTTTAGACAATTGCATACTCTGGAAATTAAGCTATAAAGACTTAGAAGAATTAGCCAATAAACATCCTGATATTCAATATTTATATAGAATGATCATGAGTAGCGTATTGGTGATGACCCAAAACAGGATTGATAGGATGCTGTTTCAGACTGCTGAGGAGAGATATGAAGATTTTATCAAATCTCATCCCAGAGCAAACGAGTTGCTTACTTTAGGAATGATCGCTTCTTTTTTAGGAATAACTCTCGAAACCTTAAGCAGAATCAGATCAAGAAAATAGTATTTGATCAATATCAAAATATTTATTCTATGATTTGATTTTTATCAAATTGATTAGTTGAGGCCTGTTAATATCTTTGAAAAAAAAGCTATGAAACAGAAGTCAATTTATTTCTCTTTATTATTATTCTTTTCAAATTTTTTACTGAGCCAACAATGGCAAACGGCAACATTACAACACTCTTCAGGACTTAGAGAATATTCTATTTATATTCCGTCCAATTACAATGCACAAAATCCGGCATCATTAATTTTAACGTTGCACGGATTAGGAGACACGATGTATAATTTCAGAAATATCGGCTTTAGTAGTATTGCTGAAACCAATAATGTTATCATCGTTTGTCCTCAAGCACTCACTGATCCTTTATCAGGAACCGCATGGAATTCAGGAGCCGGTTATACTTTTTATACACCCAATGCGAACGTTGATGATATTGGGTTTATAAGTGCCTTAATCGATAAAGTAAAACAAGATTACAGCATTAATGCTAACAAAGTTTTTGCCTGCGGATTTTCTATGGGCGGATTTATGACGGAACGTTTAGCAATATCTTTAAATAATAAAATAAAATTATTCGCTTCTGTAGCTGGAACTTTTGGAAATGGTATACTTCCTGTCGCAGCAGGAGCTCCTGGACGACCAGTATCCATCGCACACTTTCATGGTACAAGTGATGCCACTATTGGATATACCAACAATAATTTTGGAAATTCTGTTGATCAGATGATAAATTACTGGAAAACTAATAATCAATCCGTTGCTACTCCTGTCCACACATTACTTCCTGATACAGCAAATGACGGCTACACCGTGGATCACTATAAATATACAAGTCTCAATAATAATTCTGTAATTGAATTATATAAAGTCAATAATGCGGATCACGTCTGGCTTACTTCACAAAACGACATATCCTATACACAGAAAATTTGGGAATTTTTTAATCAAAACAGTAATTTATTAGCCGTTTCAAATTCAAAACAGGAAATCAGTTTCTCGGTTTCTCCGATTCCTGCAAAAAATTATATCACTATAAGCTTTCCTAAGGATTATTCTGATGCTGAATTAAGTATATATGATGCAGCAGGCAGATCTGTCTGGACGGAAAAACCTAAAATAGTGAATCAGCAATATAGGCTTAATTTAAATTCAGTAGGCATTAAAAATGGAACATATATTTTATCTCTTAAAGCCAATGGTTCTACTACTACAAAAAAAATAATTGTACTTCAGTAACTCATAATTTTATTCAATTAAAGCCTCGGAAAATTCTGAGGCTTTTTGTTTGAAATAGAACACAAAAAAAGACAGACCCAAAAGCCTGTCTTAAAAAATATATCGTTTTATTTTTTACTCTACATTCACTACCTTATCAATTTCAGGAGCATGTTGTTTAATGGTATTTTCAACGCCTAATTTCAACGTTGAGAAATTAAGAGAACACCCTGAGCAGTTTCCTAAAAGTTTTACAAATACTGTACTTTCCTTTACATCGATCAGCTCAATATCTCCTCCGTCCTTATTAAGAAACGGACGAATGCTTTCCAACGCTTCCATTACTCTCGTCACAGTCTCTTCGTGTGTTGTATTTATCTCCATATTTGGGTTTGGTTTTCTTTATTTTTTTGGTGAGCAACCCGCCATTGTTGTAATTTTCACTGCCTCAGTCGGAGGAAGGTTTTTATTTCTTTCTACAAGGCTTTCAATCATTTTCTGTACAGTTCCTGTATAGATATCAGAAATTTTAGAATTTTCCTGTAACGCCGCTGGTCTTCCTACATCTCCCGCTTCTCTGATACTCTGGATCAAAGGAATTTCCCCTAATACAGGAATTCCCAAATCATCCGCTAAATATTGTGCTCCCTGGTTTCCAAAGATATAATATTTATTCTCAGGTAATTCTTCCGGAGTAAAATAAGCCATATTTTCAACTAAACCTAGTACCGGAATATTGATACTTTCCATCTGGAACATCGCAATTCCTTTTCTAACGTCTGCCAAAGCAACATGTTGAGGAGTACTTACGATTACCGCTCCTGTTACCGGAACTTCCTGAATAATGGATAAATGAATATCTCCCGTTCCCGGAGGAAGGTCGATCAATAAAAAGTCAAGCTCCCCCCATGCTGCATCTCTGATCATCTGGTTCAAAGCTTTTGAAGCCATCGGACCTCTCCAAACAACTGCCTGATTGGCTCCTGAAAAATATCCGATCGAAAGCATTTTTACTCCGTAATTTTCAATAGGCTTCATCAAACTTCTGCCGTCCACTTCTACCGTAACCGGTTTTTCTCCTTCTGTATCGAACATCGTAGGAACTGAAGGCCCATAGATATCTGCATCTAAAAGTCCCACTTTAAAGCCCATTTTAGCCAAAGTGACTGCGATATTGGCAGAAACCGTAGACTTTCCTACTCCACCTTTACCTGATGCAATAGCGATAATATTTTTAATCCCAGGAATCTGCTTTCCTTTGATCTGGCTTTGTTGAATTTCGCTTGGTTCCGGTGAAACTATCTTAAGTTTTAAATTAATCTCTTCTCCGAATTCACTGGCAAAAGCCTGCTTCATCGCTGCTTCCAGTTTCTTTTTTTCGTGCATTGCCGGTGAATGGGCAGTCATATCAATATATACTTCTGTCCCCATGATTTGCAGATTATTCACCAGGTCATCTACTTCTATCTCTTTAAGGAAATTTTGTACCTTTTCTTTAGTCAACATAAAAAAATAAATTGTCTACAAATTTACGGAAATTTTACCTATTTAGAATAAGTAAACTTACTGATAGATAAATTCTTTTGCAGAACGAAATTTTGTAGTACTTTAGGGCGATTTTAATTTTAAAATGCAATGAAAAAAATAATATTCGTTCTTTTAGGATTGGCAGCCCATAATTTGTTTGCTCAAAATTATTCGCAATATGTAAATCCCTTCATAGGAACGGGCGGTCACGGACATACTTTTCCGGGAGCTATAGTTCCCTTCGGAATGGTACAGCTTTCCCCTGATACGCGAATTGACGGAAGCTGGGACGGATGCAGCGGTTATCACTACTCAGATTCTGTGATCTATGGATTTTCTCATACCCACCTGAACGGAACCGGAGTTTCCGATTACGGAGACATTATGCTGATGCCTACTATGGGAAAACCAAGTCTGGACAGCAAAGATTATTCATCCAAATTCTCTCATAAAAACGAAAAAGCTTCGGCAGGATTTTACGCTGTTAAATTAGATAAGAATAATATTGATGTCCGATTAACCACTACAAAAAGAGTTGGTTACCACGAATATACATTCAACAATGCCGGAAATGCCAATATCATTTTAGACTTAAACCATAGAGACAAACTTCTTGAAGGCGAAGTAAAAATTATAGACAATAAAACGATCGAGGTTTTCAGGAGAAGTGAAGCCTGGGCAACCAATCAGTATATCTATGCCCGAATTGAGTTTTCTAAGCCTATGCAAATCACTAAAAAAGAAGCTAATGGAAAAAACGAAAACAACCTTTATTCAGGAACTGAACTCGCTTTAGCATTTTCAACTTCAGTAAAAAAAGGAGAAAAAATTAGCTTAAAGGTTTCAATTTCTCCAACAGGATACGAAGGTGCAGAAAAAAATATGTTGGCAGAGGGGAAATCCAATGACTTTGCAGCCATTCAAAAACAGGCAGTAGCAGATTGGGATAAAGAGTTATCAAAAATTGAGGTTACATCTTCTGACAAGGATAAACTTTCTGTTTTCTACACAGCCATGTACCACGTTTTCACACAACCTAACATCAATATGGATGTTGACGGAAAGTACAGAGGCAGAGACAATAAGTTCTATTATGCTAAAGATTTTGACTACTATACTGTTTTTTCGCTTTGGGATACCTTCAGAGGAGCACATCCTCTTATGACGTTAATCGAGAGAAAAAGAACAGCAGACTTCATCAATACCTTTATTAAACAATATGAACAGGGCGGGAAACTTCCGGTTTGGGAGCTGGCTTCCAATGAAACCGAATGTATGATCGGTTATCATGCCGTTTCTGTAATTGCTGATGCGATGGCAAAAGGAATCACCGGTTTTGATTATGAAAAGGCATTTCAGGCTTCAAAAAACTCTGCGATGCTGGATATTTTTGGATTAAATGCTTATAAACAAAACAATTATATTGCTATTGATGATGAACACGAAAGTGTTTCAAAAACAGTTGAATATGCTTATGATGACTGGTGTATCGCACAAATGGCTAAAATTTTAGGTAAAAAAGACGATTACCAATATTTCATGAAACGTTCTCAAAACTGGAAAAACCTGTACAATCCAAAAAACGGATTTATGCAGCCCAGAAAGAACGGAAACTGGTATGAACCATTCGAACCGAGAGAGGTGAATAATAACTATACGGAAGGAAATTCATGGCATTATTCCTTCTCTGTTCAGCAGGATATCCCCGGATTAATTGCGGCACACGGAGGAAAAGAAAAATTTGAACAGTTCATCGATGGTATTTTCTCTGCTCCGGATAAAACGACAGGTAGAGAGCAAGTAGATATAACAGGGTTGATCGGACAATATGCTCAGGGAAATGAGCCGAGCCACCACATTGCTTACCTTTATAATTACGTAGGAAAGCCTGAAAAAACAGATGCAAAAATCAAATATATCCTTGATAATTATTATAAAAATGCTCCGGACGGATTGATCGGAAATGAAGATTGCGGACAAATGAGTGCCTGGTATATTTTGAGCGCAATGGGAATTTATGCCGTAACTCCCGGATTACCCGAATGGCAAACAACAACACCTTATTTTGATGAGGTTAAGATCCATCTGGAAGACGGAACGACAAGAACCATCACCAAAAACACAAGCAAAGACGAGCTTAAAAAATTAGGCTTTGAAAACGCAAAATCGTTTAAAGATTTCAAATATGATGAGTTAACAGCAACACCTGTTATCGCTGCAGCAAGGATTTTTGATTTAAACACAAAAGTAGAAATCACTGCTTTGAATCCGAATGATAAAATTTATTACATGACATTGGATGAAGGTGATGCAAATGTAAGAAAGACTTTCAAAGCATACAGCGGTCCCTTTACCATTACAAAAACAACTCAGGTTTCAGCATATGCAGAAAGAAAAGGTGAGAAAAGCTCAATCGTAACGGCCAACTTCAACAGAAGACCGAATAATTGGGACATCACTGTAAATTCTACACCCACCCCGCAATACACTGCAAGTGGAAAACTGTCTTTAATCGACGGGATTTTAGGGGATACAAACTGGAGAAAAGGGGAATGGCTGGGTTATCAGGGGCAGACTTTTGAAGCAATTATCGATATGAAATCTCCTCAACAGATCACCCAACTGTCTTCATCATATCTTCAGGACAGCAGAGCATGGATTTTAATGCCGAAAAAAGTAGAATATTACGCTTCCAATAACGGAAAAGATTTCATTTTATTAAAAACAGTTGACAATACGCTTGATCCGAAAGACGAAACGGTCCAGAAAAAAGATTTCACAGCTGAAATTCTTCCGACACAGGCCCGTTATATCAAAATAAAAGCTTATCATTTCGGGAAACTTCCGGAGTGGCATCAGGGAGCCGGCGGAGATGCTTATATTTTTATAGATGAAATTTCTGTAAAATAATTTTTTGCAGTTAAATAATAAAAAAACGCTTCGGAATCTTTCGGAGCGTTTTTTTATTCGTAATTACTAATCATTTAAATCTAAAATCAAGATTTTTTCTAATTAAAAAAATAAATTTACAGTAGCTTTTTTTTCTGAAAATTCATAAATTTATCTATAAATGATGGATGTTAGTCGAAAAAATTCTTTTTCCTCTTCTTTATCAGTTATTTTTGTAGATTGATATTAAAGACACTATGAAGAAGGAAAAAACAAAAGTCTCGCGTTTATCCAAAATTCTAAAAATCTCCGGAATCAGTTTAGGCAGTCTTGTATTGGTTCTGTTCGTAACTCCTTATTTTTTCAAGGACACCATCAATAATGGTATAAAAGAAGTTTCAAAGAGTTATATAAAAACAAAGGTAGATTTCAAGGATTTAGACATTTCTTTCTTCACCCATTTTCCTAATCTTACGGTTACTCTTACTCATTCTTCGGTGAAGGGAAATAGTCCATTTCAGTCAGAAAACCTGATTGATGCTAAAGAAATTGGTTTAGGAGTGGATATCACTAGTCTTTTCGATGAAAAAATTATTTTCAATACCCTTTACATTGAAAATGCAAACATCAGAATGAAAATTGACCGCTCAGGAAAAAACAATTTTGATATTCTGATATCTGAAGAAGAATCAAAAGAGAAAAATGATTCTCAACTGGCTTTAGCTTTAAAAAACTTCAAAATTTCCAATTCCAATTTTATTTATGATGACCAGGTAAGTAAAACTTATTTAAAATTAGATCATTTAGAATATGACGGTCTGATCGATCTAACAAAAGATATCCTGAGCCTAAACGCAAAAACGGAAATTAAGAACACCCTTTTCAAATTGGATAAGGATACCTGGGTTAAAAATTTACCTTTAAAGGGAAAAATCAATACAAAGATCAATGTTGATCAGCTAGGTTTTTATTTTACAGATAATCCGTTGATTTTGGGCGAATTTCCGTTCAATCTCCAAGGAAGCCTGAAAATGCCTAGCGAACAGCAGATATATGATTTAAAAATCACCACTAAAAATGCCGATCTAAAAGCCATTCCTGCCATCATTCCGGAAGCTTATCAGGAATATGCAAAACAGGTTGAAATGAAAGGTAAAACCGATCTCCTGTTTACCATGAAAGGTATTTTGAATGCATCGAAGAAACAAAGTCCTGATATCCATATAGAAACAAATATTAATAATGGATTTTTTAATTATCAGAAATCTTCTTCACCTATCAATAACTTAAGTTTAACTTCTTTCATCGATATTCCGGCTTTAGATCCTAATCGGCTGAAAGTAAAAGTAAACGAACTTGATTTCAGTTTATTAAACGGTTATACCAGAACCAATTTTGTTTTTGAGAACGGTCCTTCGATGTTTTCTGAGGGAACAATAGACTCAAACATTAACCTGGAAGCCTTAAAAAATGCTATCGGATATAAAAAAATTGATGCGAAAGGAAACCTTAAACTAAACGGAAACTGGAAAGGTTTTCTCTCTATGAATACTAAAAAAGCGTTACAGAAAGTTCCTTTATTCGATGTAAAAGCTGATCTGAAAAACGGACATTTCAAAATGAGAGAAATGCCTGCTGCTTTGGATCATATCAATTTGGATATGACGGTTCACAATATGGACGGTAATTTTAAAAATACAGCGGTTTTAATTCATCATATTGATGCTAAGGCTTTAGATAACTACGCACAAGGAAAAATTGAAGTAAAGAATCTGGACAAATATCCTATTGATGCAGATTTTACCGCGAAAATCCATCTTCAGGATATTTACAAAATTTATCCTGTAAAAGGTATTGATCTTCGCGGCGACCTTTTTGTAAAATCGAAAGCAGTCGGAACTTATGAACCCAAATATAAAAGAGTTCCTGTAAGCAATAGTACTTTATCCCTGAAAAATGGTTTTATAAAGTTCGACAGCTACCCTGAACTCCCTTTAGAAAACATCAATGTAGAAACCCATGTAAAAAGCGGGAGGGGCTCTTTCAGTGATTTGGATATTAGTGTCCTTCCCATTTCATTTACATTGGCTGGGAAACCTTTTACGGTAAAAGCTAATCTGAAAAACCTTAATAATCTGGATTACAGACTACATTCTAAAGGACAGCTCAATCTTGGGGATTTATACAAACTCTTCCCTATTGAAGGTTTAGACATCAACGGCGTTGTCTCCACGGATGTTGGATTAAAAGGTCAGAACGGAGCTGCTCTGGACAACATTCAGAACAGAGGCTTTGTAAAAATTGAGAACATTACCATCCATTCCAAATTTTTTCCAAGCGATTTTACAGTACAAGAAGGTTTATTTAAACTTAATGGAAGCCAGCTGACATTTGAAGAGGTAAAAGCCCGTTACAAAAAAAATGTATTTGTCTTTAACGGAAATGTTTCGAATTACATTAATTATATCCTGAAAGACCAGAATTTAACCGGAAATATCAATTTTACTTCAAAAAAAGTTAATGTTGATGATTTTATGGCGTATAATTCAGGAACTCCTTCCAATTCAGCTACTGCGGAAGAAGGCGTTGTATTACTTCCCAAAAATCTGGATATTACCCTCAATGGAAATGCCAATGAAATTTTATTTAAAGATATTAAACTCAATAATTTCAAAGGAAATTTAGCTTTAAAAAACGGCAATCTGGCCCTAAATGAAACTGAATTCGGAATGATTGGTTCTACATTCAATGCCAATGGAACTTACTTTCCTGTTAATGCTAAAAAAGCAAAGTTCGGTATCAACATGAAAGCTAAAAATTTTGATATTCAGAGAGCATACAAAGAGGTTACCCTGTTCAGAGAAATGGTTTCTGCTGCCGAAAAAGCATATGGAAAAGTTTCTATGGATTATCATCTGGAAGGTGATTTAGGGGCTGATTTCTTTCCCAGACTGAAGACGATAAAAGGAGAAGGAGTTTTAACTCTGGAGGATATTCAGTTTCATGGCTTTAAAGTATTTAATTCTGTTGCTGAAAAAACCTCAACCGATGCACTGCACGATGCTAAAGTGAGTAAGGTCAACATTAAAACAAGTATTAAAGACAATGTGATCACCATTGAAAGAACGAAATTTAAAATTGCAGGATTCCGACCTAGAATCGAAGGACAGGTAAGTCTTGATGGTTATATCAATTTGGGAATGCGTTTGGGACTTCCTCCTTTCGGAATTATTGGTATTCCGATTAAAATCACAGGACCTTCAGACACGTTTAAGGTAGAAACAGGAAAGTATCAGAAAGAAGACCTGAATGAAACTGATGATGATGACTACAAAGATTACCAAAAATCTCTAGAAGAGGAAGCTGCTAAAAAAGCGGAAGCAGAAAAAACAGATTCTAAACCAAAGTTATAAAGAAACCTCATCAAAATGATGAGGTTTCTTTTCACAAATACTAATTTAATCAAGGTATCTTTTTGTAAACCAAGTATCTAAGAAATTAATACTCAGATTGAGCATATGATAATTCTCCCGTATCGGAATATTTTTCTGAACGCCATGAATTCCATATCCGTAATTTACATTCAGAATGATTTTATTAAATGGAATTCCCAATCCTACCGTGGCTTCCATTTTGTCTATTTTGGAATTGTTGATTTTATAATATCCGGTATCATAATTAAGTCCGAAACGATAGATAAATGCTTCTGATATCGACTGAATACGTTTTCTTTCTGGAAGAATTTCAAACCCTAATCCATAGGTATTTTGTCGGTAATATTTTTCAGAGGTTACGGAATTGGTCACTTTATCCCAGTGACTCTGCATAAAGTCGAAACTTGCACGGTATCTGTCATTTTTCAGGATACTGATTCCTGCCCCCATTTCGAAAGGCAGAGAAGTATCTTTTGATGAGAGTTTTGAGGTAACTGTATTGGTATAGTCTCTATTCTCAGTATAGGCAACCTCTCCTTTGGCAACCAGCTTACTTTTGAAATTTACAACTCCTCCCAAATTGAGCTGAAGGCCACTATCCGTAAACTCCTTCTTAAACTGAGTTCCCAATCCATAGCTAAAACCAGTATACCGTATATCTCTGCTTATCTCTACTTCAGAAGTTGTTGCAATGGTTTCTTTACGGATAATAGTTCCGAAATTGTTTTTTACTTTCCCCCCGAAACTCCAGTTATCATTTACTTTATATCCAAAACTGGCTCCCCAGTTTGAAATCCCCCCACTTCCTTCATAAGTGATAGGATATTCGCCAGCTGTTCCCTCGATGGGAATGGTAGACGAAATTTTATAATCGGCAGAAGTTGTAGGCTGCATACTCAGTCCAACAAAAGCATTTTTAGAAATCCTTAAGGCAGCCCCGAAGTTTGTAAAATTGGAACTCAGCCTTTTGTCTGTTCCTAAATTACTGGAAATCGTATTATATTTCATTACGCCACTAACATCAAAAACTACATTTTTTGTAGAAATACTTGTCATCGCTGCCGGATTTTTAGAATTAATATAATCAGGCGCATCTAAAGCAATCCCCGTATTTCCCAAAGCTATATTTCTGGCATTATCTACATTGTTAAACATTCCTATTCCAAAATACGAATACGGAGATGAATTTTGAGCAGCTAGTTTCTGAGTTCCTACACTCGCAAAAAGTACAGTGACGATGATTGTTTTCTTCTTCATAAATTTTTAATTAATATCCTAACATATACACCTTCAGCTTAGCAGGATTCGTTTTATTTTTTTGATCTCCCAATACGGCTTTTCCGGCTAAAACATCTGTATAAGAAGAGGGGTAAATCAGCGTATTATGATTGGAATCCGCCGATTCTGATAAAATTGTATTTATATACGTTTTAAAAGAAAGATTGTAAGAATGTTCATTCTGAAACTCACTGGTATCCGACAAACCTGCAGTGATTTCTGATCCGTCACTTTGTGTATATGCTCCCACTACATGATTCAGCTTATCCCCCCAATAATAATACAATGCACTCGGATTATAAAAATTGTTAGAATAGTATCCTGCAACCGGACTTAGTGAAAGCGTTGCATCGATAAGCTTATAATTTTGAAATATGTTTTTCAACGATTTGAGATAAGGAATCTCAACTTTGGTATATACACCAATTCCTGCCATGAGATATGTTTTATTTCCTAAACTCTCAGAGGATATCGGGTTTTTAGGAGTAAGATTGGCTAGTTCGGAACCCGAAAAATCATGCCCTATTTTGTTATAACTATAGCTAGTACTCGGCGCAAGATCCAATGTATATTTTAATAATTCCGTACCGTTTTGTGAGGTCGTATGGTAATAAAGCCTAACTACATTTGACACTTTTTCCTTAGTGCTCTTATTAATCTGAACCTGATATGAACTATTGATACCAAAACGCATCATAGCATTATTATCGCTGGAAGGAACCAGCGCAAGTCCCTTAAAAAAGTTCAGGAAATTTTCCTGAGTCGTCACATCACTATTTTTAAGCGTATTGAAAATACTCAGTCCATAAGACTGATCCAAACGCATTTTTACATGGCTGCTGTCAGTTCCAGGTCTTGGATAAAACTCCGCGCTTCCCACAGAACTTGAAGAATAATTAAAGTTGCTTTTATTATAAAGATATCCATTGTTCAGTTTTATTCTGTCCTGCAAAGGATAAGCATTGAGCTTAAAACTTTTCAGGGTATCCCCATAATAAAAGTTGGTATTGGTAAGATAAAGTACTATAGAATCATAAACCGCAGAAGAGGGAGAGGTAAGTTTATAGCTGGAAGGGGTAAGTTCAAAAAGAGAAGAAGAAGTTACCCTACCAAATGTCTGATCTTTTATATTTCCCATCATCATCACGCTTTTTCCTGAAGTAACCACAGAATCCATCATTATGGTAGACATTTTCATCGTAAGAGTGTCAATCATGACCATTTTAGACTGGGCGCTTGTCCAGGAACTTCCTACTTCATATGTATTGCTCTCATCTTCACAAGAAAAAAGGCACAACATTGAAATACACAATAAAAGGTATTTGTACATTTTTTTTCCGCAAACATATAATGAACAAGTATGAGCGTAAAATTTTTTATCCCTTTCATCGTGAGTTGTAGACCATCGCAAAGTCTATGTCGATATTTAATACATTTAAAATCAATACAATATTTATCTAAAAAAAACAGCCGTTTGCCTACAAAAAACACACGTTCGTCTAAAAAATTTTCAAAATACTATAAAATGAAATTTTTTTGCATCAAAAAGAATGAATAATGAATCGTAAACTTTCAATCTTCGCTCTTACTATGGTAGGAACATTATTAGTAACAAGCTGTAAAAATGATGATGACGAAGAACTAATGGGAAACTGGGTAAGAGTATCTGATCTTGATGGTAAACCTCGATCTAATGCATCTGCTTTTGTAGTGAATGGAAAAGGATATATCACCGGAGGATATGATGGGGAATATTATTATAATGATTTATGGAGCTATGACCCCTCTCTGAATGCATGGACGCAAAAAGCAGACTTTCCGGGTTCTAAAAGAAGTTCTGCAGTAGGTTTTGCCACCAATTCTTACGGATATGTAGGAACAGGATACGACGGATTGAATAAACTGAAAGACTTTTATAAATACGATCCTTCGTCCAATACCTGGAGTCAGATTGCCAATTTCCCGGGCACAGAAAGATATGCTGCATTGGCTTTCGGAATCAATGATAAAGGATATGTAGGAACAGGATATGACGGAAGCGAATTGAAAGATTTTTACAAATATGACGAGTCTACTGCAACATGGAGCACCATTACAAGCTTAGGAGGTTCAAAAAGAAGAGACGGGGCTGTTTTTGTAATTAACAATACGGCTTATGTAGGATTTGGAACCAATAACGGAAGTCTGGTATCGGATTTCTGGGCATTTGATCCTAACACGGAAGCATGGACAAGAAAAGTAGATACCAGTAATGATGATGATTCTCAGAACCGTGCTTCCACAGCAGCTTTTGCAGCCGGAGGTTTAGGGTATGTTTCTACCGGATCTACCGGTGGAGTGGTCAAGACAACATGGGAATATAACCCTGCTACGAATGACTGGACAGAAAGAACAGGTTTTGAAGGTTCTGCCAGAGAAAGTGCATGTTCATTTTCAATAGGTAATTACGGATATGTACTTACGGGAAACAGTGGTTCATCTTATTTTGATGACATCTGGGTATTTCATCCAAACGAAAGTCAAAACGACAATGATTAAAAGATTTGGGAAGTTCCTTTTTGTTTCGGGAATTATTATGGTTGGCTGTAAGAAAAAAAGCGGTGATTTTGAAATTAAAATTACCCAACAGGATGCAGGATATGGTTATCAGATCATTAAAAAGAAGAAGATTCTTATCAATCAGCCATATATTCCCGCAATAAACAAGCAACAGCCTTTTAAAAATAGTACAGAAGCTCATAAAACAGCTGATCTTGTAGTGAGTAAAATAGGAAAACTTTCTTTACCGAGAGTTTCCGTACAAGAATTGGACTCTATGAATATTACGTACTAATTCTATTTTTTGTAAAACAATGGATTCCTTCAATTTCTATTGAAGGAATTTTGTGCTCACCAAGCTAAGCTTATAACACACCTCACTTATGACGGCATTTTTTAAAACTATCCGAACCGTATATATCTATCATTGGGTATTGTGGATTCTTCTCATCCTCTTTAAACTCTGTATGGACTATGCCGTATTCGGAAGTTTTCTATTATTTATTAATTTAAAAATTTTCCTGGTCTTTTTTATTCTGTTCTATATTAATTATGGGATCTTTTTACCCTTTCTTATCAAACAAAAGCCTAATACCATACTTATTATCACCATCTCTTTTGTTGCAGTATATATAGGCTTAATGATGGCTTTTTTTCCCCCTTTGCGACAACCGCCACATTTTCCTCCGCCCGGAAATTTTATGAGACCAGGAAGAATGATGAGGTTTAATCACGATCTTAATTTTCATGATATTTTTTTCAAAATAGGACTATTTTCAATCACTTTCAGTACTATGCTTTTCTTTGTGGATAAGTGGACAGAAAACGGAAAAAAAATAAAGGAATTAGAGTTTGAGAGACAATCCAGTGAACTGAAAATTCTTCGTGAGCAGATTAATCCCCATTTCTTTTTTAATGCTTTAAATAGTATTTATTCTCTCTCCATAGCACAATCCAAGGAAACACCGAGAGTTATTCTTATTTTATCCGATATTATGCGTTATGTACTGAGTACCAAAAACAGACAGAAAAATAATCTGGATGATGAAATCAATAATATTAAAAAGTATATCGAAATACAATCTATCCGTTTTAAAAAATATGATAATATCCATTGTGAATTTGAAGGAAATTTTACAGCTCACGAAATAGAACCTCTTTTGCTTTTAACATTTGTAGAAAATGCCTTTAAACATGCTGATATAAGAAAAGGACCTTTGGAGCTCTCCGTGCATATGAGAGAAGATATATTAAACTTTAGCATCAAAAATTTTTATGAAAAAAAGAATCCCGACATCTTCAACAGCAATAAGATGGGAATAAAAAATACAAAAATGAAGCTTGATCTGATCTATCCTGAAAAATATCAGCTTTACATCAATGATAACGGCTCAGAATATCAAATTAATTTAAAACTTCAACTGAATTAACTATGAATTGCATTATTGTGGACGATGAAGAACTTGCCCATCACGTTATTGAAGAGTATATCTCACGAATTCCTTTTCTGAATCTGGTCAAAAACTGCTTTGATATTCAGGAAACAATCCAGGTTTTACAAGATGAAAGTATAGACCTGATTTTTCTGGATATTAATCTTCCGAATATTTCCGGGATAGAATTCTTGAAAAGTTTTAATAAACTCCCCAATGTTATTATTACAACAGCTTATGACGATTGTGCCATTCAGGGTTTTGAAATGGACGTTATTGATTATCTGCTGAAGCCATTCTCTTTCGAAAGATTTTTAAAGGCAGTTTATAAAAGTTATAATCTTCAGAATAATGCAAAGATTTTACAGGAAAAAAACAGCCAAAGTCTCTTTAAAGAATCCTTCATCTTTGTACGTTCCAATAATGAAGATGTAAAACTGAATTTAAGCGAAATTGTAAGAATCAACGCATTAAAAGACTACATCCTGATCTACACGGAAACACGAAAACTGATCATCCACCAAACGATGAAATCTATTGCCGAAAAAATAGATTCCGAAAACTTCATTCGTGTGCACAACTCCCATATTATTTCACTTCGTCACTTGCAGAGTATCGGAAAAAATAATCTTTTAATAGGAAACGAAAGAATTCCTGTAAGTGAAAAATATAAGGCTTATCTCAACAAAACCATTGAAAAATATAAATAAGAATTTAAAAATTCAGACAAAAAAGTTTATCATATACTTTCCTTTTCAGACCATTGAATTTCTTCAGGAAGTTCCCGGTCAGAGAATTCTATATGAATTACCCGTCTTTTCTTTCCGTTGGTAGTTC
The DNA here is from genome assembly GCA_029203185.1 of Candidatus Chryseobacterium colombiense. Taxonomy (NCBI): domain Bacteria; kingdom Pseudomonadati; phylum Bacteroidota; class Flavobacteriia; order Flavobacteriales; family Weeksellaceae; genus Chryseobacterium; species Candidatus Chryseobacterium colombiense. The sequence goes on from CP119310.1 coordinate 1,989,846, forward strand.
GGTTAGACCCGTGAAGAGTTAATGGCTTCATCAGCATCACGCCTCCCCTCTCTACATTACAGATATGTTCAGTTTCTATGCTCCAGTCAATAGTTTCCGGCCGGTAAATTCCTTTGGCGTATGATCGGGGAACCACTTTTAATGCTCCATTATGCTCATCTGTATCATCTAGGTGAATCCTGATCGTATAAATGTTTTCCAAAATATCCAACGGAGGCTGAACAGCAAACTGATTCTGCTTTGTCGTCCAGGGACCGAAATTGGGCAATGCTGTTTTCTTATCCACAGAAATCGTTAAATCCTGATGATAAGCCACATACCAGTTCGATCTCTCCGGTTTATCAAAATAGATGCTCTTTACCACAAAATACTGCTCTCCAAAAACCTCTTTGATGATTTTTTTAATATTTTCATTAAAAATCAGATTCTTTATTTCCGGAATTTCCTTTAAAAATTGTCTGATGGCAAAAAGATCCTCAGATTTCCGGAAGGTTTCTTTCGAAGTATCAATATCATTAATAATGTTGGAAATATGTTCAATTTCTTCATCAGAAAAAATATTGCTGATAACGGAAAAACCTTTATCAGCAATATCTTGTTTATAGTGTTGTAAATTCAAAATGCCAAGCTTACAGAAAATTACTCATTAAATATCCCCGCCATGATTTTCAAGCTGGCCTTCCCATTTGGAAACCGCCGAAGTAGCCAATGCATTTCCTAAAACATTGGTCATACTTCTTCCCATATCACAGAAATGGTCAATTGGTAAAATAAGGGCAATTCCTTCCGGTGGAATTCCAAACATGGAACACGTGGCTACAATGATTACCAAAGAAGCTCTCGGAACCCCGGCAATTCCTTTTGAAGTAAGCATCAATACCAAAAGCATCGTAATCTGCTGTCCTAACGTCATTTCAACCCCATAAATCTGCGCTATGAAAATCGAAGCAAATGTCATATACATCATACTTCCATCCAGATTGAACGAATATCCTAAAGGTAAAATAAATGAAACGACTCTGTTATTACATCCGAATCTTTCTAATTCTTCTACCAGTTTTGGAAAAACAGCTTCTGAACTTGTGGTAGAAAATGCAATTAACAAAGGAGCTTTTATTCTTTTCAACAAATCAAAAAGTCGGTTTCCTAAAATCAGATATCCTGCTAACAGTAAAACCAGCCACAGAACTCCTAAAGCAAAGAAAAAGTCTCTCAGATACACCGCATATACTTTAAAGATCTCAAAACCATTGGTAGCTACAACCGCGGCAATAGCACCTAAAACTCCAAGAGGGGCAAACCACATGATATAACCTACCATTTTAAGGATTCCATGGGCGATAATGTCAAATAATTTGATCACAGGTTGTGAATATTCTTCTCCCAGATTAGCCAAAGCAATCCCGAACATAATGGAAAATACCACAATCTGAAGTACTTCGTTTGTCGCAAAAGCCTCAAAAATACTTTTAGGAATCACATGTTCCACAAAGTCCTTCATAGAAAAACCTTTGCTGCTTTTCAGCAATTCTTCCGCAGAAGCTACATCCTGTATAGGAAGTTTAGTTACATGTCCGGGTTCTAACCAATTCACTAGAACTAGGCCTATGAAAAGGGAAACCAGAGAAGCAGAAATAAACCATAACATTGCTTTCGTCCCTACTCTTCCAATCATTTTAATATCGCTCATCTTAGCAATACCTACCACAAGTGTAGAGAAAACCAACGGAGCAATAATCATCTGAACCAATCTGATGAAAACAGTTCCCAGCAGTTTTATGTTTTTTGAAAAAGGTTCTGCACTTTCAGGATAACGTAAGTGAACGAAACCTCCAATTCCTACGCCTAAAATAAGGGCAATAATGATCGCAAAAAATAGTTTATTTTGTCCTTTCATATATATAATTCAAGTTGCACAAATATAATGTTTTTAAACTTTTACCTGCTATTTCTTCTTTCTCTGCATCCAACAGCCATTTTATTCCATAAATTTTCCATTTTTAATGTTGAATCTTTTAGAGAAATAAAAAATAATTAGCTAAATTTTAATCTTTTGGTATAAATTTTATTATTACATTTACGTATAACATAAAACCTAAACAACAAAAAAATAACTCTATTATGAAAAAAACAATCGCAATGGCTGCGTTGGCAATCGCAGTATCTTTCGGATCGGTTTCATGTAAGAAAAAAGTCTCTGATGCAGATCTTCAGACTCAGGCAACTACTATTGTAACGTCAAATCCAAATGCTTCCGTTGAAGTAAAAGACGGTGTAGCACATTTAAGCGGAACTTTTGCCGATGAACAATCTAAAAATGCTATGATTGCTCAGCTGAAAACTGTAAACGGGATCAAAGATGTAATGGATATGACGAAAATTGAAGCTCCGGCTCCTGCAGCTCCTGTTGCAACGACATCTGCAGTAGATCCTGCTGTTCAGAAAAAAGTACAGGATGCTGTAAAAGACTTCCCTTCAGTAAAAGTAGAAGTTGTAAACGGGGAGCTTACTCTTACAGGAAACGTATCTTCACTACAGGCCAGAAAAATCAAAGAATCTATAGATGCTTTGAAAATCGGGAAATACAACAATAACTTAGTCGTAAAATAATTAATATGAGCACATTACAAGACAAATATTCAAGCGTGGTTTCTGCTGCCCAGTCTGCAGGAATTTCAAATCTTCAGGTTCAAGAACAGGACGGAATTTTATATGTTTCCGGAAATGCCGCTAATACAGCTGCTAAAGATGCAGTCTGGAATGCTTTAGGAGCAATAGATTCTACTTATTCTGCTTCGGATATCAATATCGATGTACAGGTGAGCGGACTGGCTTCCGGAGCTTCTTTAACAGTAGCAACTGAGGAATCTAACTTAAATATCAGACAGGAACCATCTACTGAAGCTGCTGTTGTAGGTAAAGCAGCAAAAGGAGCATCTGTAACTTTGGTTGAACAAACTTCCGACGATTGGTGGAAAGTAAAAACAGCTGACGGACAGGAAGGATATGCTTATTCAAGATATTTAAAAGCTTAATACAGTTAACAATATCAACTTTATACATAAGGCTACCTTTTTCAAGGTAGTCTTTTCTTTTCTAAAGATTTTAACCAAAACTTTATTCATAGATAGTTAATTTCACCCAATCCTATTTTTGAAAATATCCAACTCCTTTTTCTACTAAAAAAATAAAGATTTAAAAGCTTTCTTATCGCGTATTCACAATTTGAATAATTAAAAACATTTTATGTTTAAATTAGCGTCAAATTTAATATAATGAAAGCTCATTTTTCAATTGTACTTATTTTCCTGTTCATTTTTGGGAATTCACAGACACAGCAACCCGACACATTTGTAAAAGACAATTTTACCAAAAAGGAATTCTATATTCCCATGCGTGATGGAACAAAGCTCTTTACAGCTGTTTACATTCCTAAAGATATTTCCAATAAAAATAAATATCCGTTTTTGATGCAGAGAACATGCTACAGCATCGCTCCTTATGGCGAAAACGAATACAGAACCAAACTTGGTCCGAATCCTTATATCATGAAAGACAAATATATTTTCGTTCTTCAGGATGTTCGAGGAAGATATATGAGCGAAGGAACTTTTACCAATATGACACCACAGGTTGACAGAAAAACAAAGAAAGATGTTGATGAAAGTACCGATACATATGACACTATTGATTGGCTGATTAAAAATATTAAAGATAACAACGGAAAAGTAGGACAATACGGAACTTCATATCCTGGGTTTTATACGGCTGTAGGGATTTTGGCACAACATCCTGCTTTAGTTGCTTCATCTCCGCAAGCACCGATTTCAGACTTCTGGAATGATGACTTTCTTCACAACGGAAGATTTATGTTAGCTTATTTCAGAACTTTCCCGGTATTCGGGGTTCAAAAAACAAAACCTGAAAATAAGGCTTGGTATAACGATTCTATGATTAAAATAACTTCTGAAGACGGTCTGAAATTCTACAGAGATATGGGAACTTTGAAAGATGGTTATGAGAAATATTATAAGAATAATTTCTTTATGACTGAAATTATGAATCACACCAACTATGATGAATTCTGGCAAAAAAGAAGTCTTCTTCCTCATCTTAAAAATGTAAATCATGCGGTGATGACAGTTGGAGGCTGGTTTGACGCGGAAGATCTTTCAGGACCTTTAAATATCTATAAAACTATCGAAAAAACAAGTCCGAAAGCGAAAAATACCATTGTAATGGGACCTTTCTCTCACGGAGCCTGGGCACAGGAGCAAGGAAAGCATTTCCACAATCAGATCTATTTTGGAGACAGTATTGCAACATATTATCAGAAAAATATTGAAACGAAGTTTTTCAATCATTATTTGAAAGGAAATACAAAACAGGATGTAGGTCTACCGGAAGCCTTAATGTATGACACCGGAGCAAAACAATGGAGAGAATTCACAACATATCCTCCAAAAGAAGGTCAAAAAATAAACTTTTATTTATCCAACGGAACATTGAAAAATGCAGCAGGAAAAGGTTCATCAGAATACTACAGTGATCCGAACAATCCGGTTTTGAGTTCAGATAATTTAAAAGATTTCAATGGATTCACCCCTAAAAATTATATGTCGGAAGATCAACGGTTTGCAGAAGGAAGACCTGATGTTTTGACGTTCACAACAGATGCTTTAACAGAAGAAATGACTTTCGCCGGAGAAATTATGGCTAAATTAAATATTGCTTCCACTTCTACCGATGCAGATTTTGCAGTGAAATTAATTGACATTTATCCCGAAGATTTCAAACCTGCCGAGAAAAAAGACGGTGTGGTTTACGGAAATTATCATCAAATGGTAAGAAGTGAAATTATGCCTGCAAGATTTAGAAATTCAAGAGAAAAAGCTGAGGCTTTGATTCCAAATCAAAAAACAGCAGTAAATTTCAGATTGCAGGATGTTGTGCATACCTTTAAAAAAGGACATAAAATCCAGATCCAGATTTCTTCAACCTGGTTCCCTTTATTTGCTGTCAATCCGCAAAAATTCTTGGATAATCCGAATTTCGCCACGAAAGAGGATTATACGAAAGCGTTTATCAAAGTTTTTGATGATAGCGCGATTGAAGTTGAGGTAATAAAATAAATTTAAAAAGCTGTTCACACTGAACAGCTTTTGTTTTTTTGTCTCTCGCAGATTTTGCAAATGATTGTGTCTAAAAATCTGCGTCATCTGCAAATCTGCGAGAGAATTCTATTAATCTTCCTCAATCGTTCTGAAAGTCAGATTCACTCTGGGAGTATTCACTTTTGTAGTCGGTGGAAGCCGATGCATCCAATGATCCTGTGTTGTTCCTTTCATAACCAGCAAACTCCCGTTTTCCAGGAATATTTCTATCTTTTCTTTTGTGGTTTTATGTTTAAACAGGAACTTTCTTTCCGCTCCAAAAGTCAGAGAAGCGATGGCGCCATGTTTTTTCAAGTCTTTTTCGGCATCGCTGTGATAGGCCATTCCTTCGCTTCCGTCATGATATAAATTTAAAAGACAGGAATTATAAGTTTCTCCGGTAATTTCTTCACATTTTTGTTTGAGCTCCAATAATTCAGGAGCCCAGAATTTGGCATACTTTGTTCTTTTTGAATACGTATATTCAAATGGCTTTTCACCAAACCAAGCGACTTTTCTTTTGGTTAAAATCAACTTACCAAAAATGACGGCTTCATCATTTTCCCAGGGAATCTGATTGAATAAATACTTATAATAAAAATCCGACTTTTCTTGGGAAAAAATTTTTCCGTAATAGTGAACAATTCCGTCATTGGGAAGAATATTAAAAGGGTAATCTGATATATCTTCGAATAGGCTTAACATGATAACAATTCTGTATAATATTTTGTGCTTAGAAGAATTCAAATAAGTTTTGGCTAAAGCCAATTGATTGAATTTCTTATTTATCTAAACGGGCTAAAGCCCGTTCCTACTTATGAAATAATTTGCTTTATAAAATTTTAAATAAAATCTTCGTGTTTATTCGTGAAAAAAACTTGTATAATTTGTATTTAAGAATCGGAGTAAATCCGAGAACTTTCCCATCCTACAATCAACTGTTTTCTTTCACTTCCCCATCGATACCCTCCGATATTTCCCGAGGACTGAATGACACGATGACATGGAATTAAAAAAGCGACAGGATTGCTTCCGATTGCTGTCCCGACTGCACGTGAAGCATTGGGATTTCCTATTTTCTCAGCCAAATGTCCATACGTTGAAAGTTTTCCCATCGGAATGGACAGAAGACTTTCCCAGACTTTTAACTGGAAATCAGTTCCCTTTAAATGGAGCTTTATCGTATTGAGCTTCGTCCAGTCTTTATTGAAAATGGATAATGCATTTTTCTGAAATTCATCCTGTTTTTCAAAAAAAGAAGCATTGGGAAATTTAGCCTGTAAATCTCCCAATGCTTTATTTTCATCGGTTTCAAAAGCCATATAACAGATCCCTTTTTCTGTGGAAGCCGTAATTACATTTCCAAAAGGTGTTTCGGAAAAACTATAATTAATATGAAGACTTTTTCCCCCGTTTTTATATTCTGCCGGAGACATTCCTTCGATCTTCACAAACAAATCATGCAGCCTGCTTGTACTCGAAAACCCTGTCTCATAAGCGGTATCAAATAAACTCGCTTTTTCTTCCTTTAGTAAATTTTTAGCATGTTCAAGACTTATGAACTGTAAAAATTTTTTCGGACTCGTTCCTGCCCAATCAGAAAACATTTTCTGAAAATGAGCAGGGCTCAAATGAATTTTCTCTGCTACTTCCTCCAAACTTGGCTGAAGCTTAAAATTGCTCCGGATATACTCTATCGCCTTCGCAATTCTTTCGTAATCGATCTGATTTTGTGTGTACATACCATTGAATTTACCTCACAAAGTTCCAAAGAATATACGGCGGAAAAAATCCGATTCTTGCGGAATTTAGTTGTTATTATACATATGATAGTAAGCAAGCATTTTGTAATATAGCTTTGCGGCAAGGAATGCACTTGGTTTTGCCATCGGAGAATCCATTAATTCTACAATATCAAACGCTACAACGTTACATTTTTCAAATACTTTGCTTAATAATTCCAAAGTTGGATACCATTGTAAACCTCCCGGTTCAGGAGTTCCTGTTGACGGACAAAGTGAAGGATCAAAAGCATCTAGGTCAATTGTAATATACACGTTTCCTGAAACTTTTTCCAGTACATCATTGATCCAGTTTTCATTATTGGCAATTTCATGAGCGAAAAACACTCTTCCTTCCGGCAAATATTCCACTTCTTCAACATCCATTGAACGGATTCCTACCTGTACCAAATTGTGCTTCTGATTCGCTTCAAAAACCGCACAAGCATGGTTAGAAGTAGAACCATGGAATTCCGGACGTAAATCTGTGTGAGCATCCAGTTGAAGAACTGTTAAGTTCTCGAATTTCTCACCTACCGCACGGATTGAACCGATAGAAACAGAATGTTCTCCACCGAAAAGAGTGAATAATTTACCGTCATGATTTAAAAGCTCTTTTGTTTTTTGATAGACAGCTTCTGTCATGGCTTCAGGTGAAGAGTTTTCAGAAACTTCTCCAGCCAGGTAAACTCCTTCCAAATAAGGCTCAGTCTGAGTTTCAATATCATAAAGCTCCATATTTTCAGAAGCGTTCAAGAACAATTCAGGACCTTTATCCGCTCCTTTTCCCCAGGTTGAAGTTCCGTCGTAAGGAACAGTCACCAACATTACTTTCGAGTTCTCTAATGATGCATTTTCTTCAGGAATTCCTGCGTATGTTTTCATATATAATTTATTAATTAAAAAATTAAATGATTGAAATAGTAAAAGATTCGACAAAGATACAAAATAGTCGTTGAGTTATAAATGATGAGTCATGAGTTATGAAATTTGGCATCATAATTTTTTAATTTTAAACCTTCAATCTTTAAGTTTTAAAACATTATTTTTGCTAAAACTTAATTGTATGCCTTTAAAAGCTGTTCTTTTCGATATGGATGGAGTGATTGTAGATACAGAACCATTGCACAGAAAAGCTTATTTCAAAACTTTTGATGAACTGGAAATTGCTGTTTCCGAAGATTTATATACTTCTTTCACAGGAGCGTCCACAAAAAGAGTTTGTGAAACCTTAATTCAGAAATTCGATTTAGATCACCCCCATGAAGCCATTGCAGCCATCAAAAGAACCCATTTTAAGGATTATTTTTATAATGATGACGAATTTGATCTCATTCCGGGAGTGCGAGAATTGATTCAACACTATTATGATAATAGTATTACATTGATTTTAGCTTCTTCCGCTACTATGACTACCATCAATATGGTTTTTGAAAAATTCGGTCTGGAGAAATATTTCAGCGGAAAAATAAGCGGTGCAGATTTAAAAGAATCAAAACCCCACCCTGAAGTATTTTTGTTAGCGGCAGAAATGTCGGGAGAGCCTGTTGAAAACTGTATGGTGATTGAAGATTCTACCAACGGAATTTTAGCAGCACACCGGGCAAAAATTTTCTGTGCGGCATACAGAAGCCCACATTCTAAAAATCAAGACTATACTTTGGCAGACACCGTTGTTTCAGATTATGAAGACCTTCAATTGGATAAAATTTCAAAATATTTTTAAATAGAAAAAGCTCTCAAATTTGAGAGCTTTTGTTTTTATTTTCTATTTGTCGTCCTTCTGAATGAAATGGAGAATCTATTTTTAGATTTCTCCTATCGTCGAAATGACAGTGGTATGTCAGATTATTTATACCCAAGAAGTTTCAATACATCTTCCGGTTCCTGCTTTTCACGGAAAATCTCATAGTGTAATTCTCCGTTTTCATCTTTCTGAATCAAAACGTGTCTCGGTTGAGGCATTAAGCAATGGTGAACTCCCCCATAACCTCCGATTGTTTCCTGATACGCTCCTGTATGGAAAAAACCGATATACAAAGGTTTAGTATCACTGAAAACCGGCAAATAAATAGCATTGGTATGTTGTTCAGAATTGTAATAGTCATCCGAATCACAAGTCAATCCACCTAAGAAAACTCTTTCATAAGTATCATCCCAACGGTTTAAAGGAAGCATGATAAAGTGTCTTGAAATCGCCCAAGTATCAGGAAGAGTCGTCATGAAAGAAGAATCGATCATATTCCATTTTTCTCTGTCGTTCTGGCGTTTTTGAGAAATTATTTTATAAATATTTGCCCCACTTTCTCCAACGGTAAAACTTCCGAATTCTGTATAGATATTTGGCTCTTCTACCCCTTCTTCTTCACAGAATTTTTTGATTTGAGAAACGATTTCCTCAACCATATATTGATAATCGTAATCAAACTGTAAAGAAGTCTTGATTGGGAAACCACCACCGATATTCAATGAATTTACTTCCGGAGCAATTTTCTTCAAACGTGCATACACACGAAGACATTTGTACAATTCATTCCAGTAGTACGCTGTATCTTTGATTCCCGTATTGATGAAGAAGTGAAGCATTTTCAATCTTGCATTCGGGTGTTCAGCAATTTTTTGGCTGTAATAAGGAATAATATCTTTATATCCGATTCCTAATCTTGAGGTATAAAATTCGAACTTCGGTTCTTCTTCAGAAGCGATTCTGATTCCGATGTCGAATGTGGTATCAATACTTTCTGTTAATTTATCAAGTTCACGGTAATTGTCCAGAATTGGAGTAATGTTTTCAAAACCGCTGTTGATCATATCTGAAATTTTCGCCAGATAATCATCTGTTTTGAAACCGTTGCAGATCACTTCAATATCTTTTGATACTTTCCCTTCTTTATAAAGAGACTTTACGATATCCATGTCATAAGCAGAAGAAGTCTCTATAGAAATATCATTTTTCAAAGCTTCTTCCAGTACAAATTTGAAATGACTTGATTTTGTACAGTAACAATAGGTATAATTCTTCTTATAATCGGTCTTCTCAAAAGCTTCCTTAAACCAGCTCTTGGCTTTCTGGATATTTTGAGAAATTCTCGGCAGGTAGCTAATCTTTAGCGGAGTGCCAAATTTTTCAACAACATCCATCAACGGAATGTCGTGAAACAACAAATTGTTCTCAGAAACATTGAACTCCTCAGTAGGGAAATACAACGTCTGATCAATAAGTTCCGAGTATTTTATTTTCATTTCTAAACAAGTGAATTAAGAAATGCAAAATTGCTAAAAAAGTTTGATTTTTTAACGTTAAATTTATTATAAATTTTTAGTGATTTTGTAATGAAAATTTCACTCCGATTATTAATATGTAAACTTCTGAATATATTCTTGCCGTTTATTTTCAGAAATTCCTAAAACCTTTTGAATATAGTTATCAATAGAGCCATATTCTTTATTGATTTCATTAAAAGCAGCATCCAGATAATCAGTTTCCACCCAACTTAGTTTTTCTAATACTTTGACATCCATTTTCGGATAGAGAAAGTGAAGATGAGTAGCCAAATTCAATCTTTTATCCACCAATTTTTTTCTGTAATTATTCGATAAAAGATAATCGTTGTAAATTGTTTCTTTATCAAATTTTAAAATGGTCAGAATCAAAGCTGTTGTAATCCCTGTTCTGTCTTTTCCCGCCGTACAGTGGTATAAAACGGGCTGATCCGAATCTAAAATTTCGGTGATGATTTTCTTAATAATTTCAGGATTTTCCTTTACATAATCTCTGTAAAATTCCAGCATTCTTTTATCCGCATCTGAACCGTCAACTTTTCCTTTTAAAACCAACCTTTTAGCCTGATCCAATTGATCACCTTCGTCTTCAAAAGCAGAATAATTCTTATAAACAATATTGTTGGGAAGATGATCCGGTTTCTGAGCGATTTCTTTTGAATTTCTAAGGTCTATAATTTCTTTAATCCCTAATTCTTCAAGCTCTTTAAAAGATTTTTTCTTCAGTTTATGCAGGTGTCCGCTTCGGTAGAATTTTCCTTCTTTTAAGGTTCTTCCATCTACATTTTTAATATTTCCGACCGCTCTGAAATTATGAACTTTTTTAATCTGAATATCTTTTTCTGTTGTATTTTTTCCGTATTCAGGTGTAGAAAAGCTCTGCGTTTTGCAGGAGAAAATGCAGAATATTGAAATGATTAGAAATGATATTTTGATTACGTTTTTCATTTTTTTTCCGCAGATTTCACAGATGTTTGCGTAAGACTTGTATGTTTTGGCTAAAGCCGATTGATTTATTTTTAATTTTAAAAACGGGCTAAAGCCCGTTCCTATTGATATTACAAAAATTAGATTTTATAATTTGTGAAAACATTAGTGAAATTAGTGTTTAAACTACAAATAATTTTTCCCAACAAAAATCAGCAAATCTCCTTTTTCATATTCAATGGAAACCTCATCTTCAACAGCGAAATTTCTTGTTCCGATTCTTGAAGTAATGCTTAAGTCCCCATTTGTCAATGGCCAGTTTAAGCCTACTGTAGTAATGTTTTCAACTGCCGGAAACGGATACAGTGAAATCATTTTATCTTTCACGCCCTTTAAATTATATATTTTAGGGATAAAATAATATTCAGAAAACTCGTCATAAAATTTTATAGTTAATTGATCCTTAAAACTGAAAGCAACAGTAAGGTTTCCTAAAAAATGATCCTGTTCTCCTCCACTTCCTCCAAAAATATCAATGTCTGTAAAGCCTTTTTCTAAAATGATCTCTAAAGCCTTATAAAAATCTGTATTGTTCTGATCCGGAGTATGAATGAACTTCTCTTCATAAATATTTTCATCAGCACCGGAATGAGAATCAAAATCACCGGAAATAAAATCCAGCTTCTCCATTGGAAAATTCATCCTTTTCAGATAATGAAAAGCTCCGTCTGTACATGCGATCAAACCATATTGTTCAAGATCCGGAAAGGATTTCGGAGCATCTCCATTGATGAAAAGTAATGCTTTATTTACCATTTAATTCCTTTTTTATTTCTTCCACAACATTTGGGTCTGTAGTGATTACCCATTTTTCAACATTTCTTCCGGGTCTATTATTTTGTATTCTTTCTACAAAACTTTTAACATTAATGATATTTTCTGCGTCAGGTTCTGATTCAACATATTTATTATACGCTTCTATCATTCTATCAACTTCATCATATGATAAACCTTCTTTATAAAGTAATTTCTGATAGGATTTTCCGATATAAAAATTTAAAGCAGAATACTGTTTTGAGTTTTTATCAATCAACTTGTATAATTTTTCAAAATAAGAGAGAGCTTTTCTAAAATCAGGCTTTTTTTTCGAAAAATTATTAAGTCCTCCATACCAAAGAGCGGCCGGAAATGATGGGTCTTTTTTTAAAACTTCAACAATTATTTTTTCAGCCTGGTCATTTTTATCTTGCTCAATTAAAGTTAAAGCCAATTGGGATTTAAAAATCAAATTATCAGGTTCCTGTTTTAATCCTTCACGAAAAACATTTTCAGCCTTTGAAAATTTATTTTCAGACATAAGAACATTTCCATTATCAATATAATCCTGTGAAAAATACATCCCGGAATACAATATAAATAATAAAAATATTTTTTTCATTTTATCTTTCATTCGGATTCCAGTATTCTTCCGGCTCGTTGTTGATTTTTGAAATATATCTTGCCAATACAAAAAGATAATCTGAAAGTCTGTTCAGATATTTAATGAGTTCTGGACGAACTTCTTCCGATTCATTTAAGAACACCAAAGAACGTTCTGCTCTTCTGCAAATTGTTCTTGCTGCATGTAAAAATGTTGCCGGTTTTCCTCCACCCGGAAGAATAAAATATTGTAGAGGTTCCAATTTTTCGTCAAAAGCATCCATCCAGTTTTCCAGTTCTTCAATTTCGGTATCGGAAATAATTAATGGTAAACGAGACTTTCCGTTAGCCAACATTAGTTTATCAACCGGAGTAGCCGCCTCTGAGCCTACCGTAAATAAATCAAATTGGATTTTCTTTAATTGTCTTAACACTTCCTGATCATCAATATGGCTTTTTGCAATTCCGATGAATGAATTAAGCTCATCTATATTTCCGTAGCTGTCAACTCTTGCACTTGCTTTCGAAACTCTTGTGCCGCCATACAAAGCAGTCTGACCTTTATCTCCTGTTTTTGTGTAAATTTTCATAGGACTAAAATACTTTATTTTGAACAATGTAAAAAGCGAAATGCACAAATGTCAGTATTACTCTTTGAAGGAATCTATTTATAGGATAAGAAATAGCAAAAATGACCGGAAAACCGGCCATCTTCTCAAATTATTTATTTACCTCTACATATTGTAATACGGTCTGGTTCTTGGGATTGTAGATAATCGTACTCTTGTTGGGAAATCTTTTTAATCTATAATATTCAATACCCTTATCATTTTTTATATCCTCCAGAAAACCTGAATCAACGGTATTTTCAGGAAGAAACTTTTCTATAAAACTGATTTTATCTATGATACTTTGTCCATCAATTTTTCTGGCTGTCTTATCCGATTTATTTTCATCGGTAGTCGGCTGACTTTCCAAAAATGGAATTAAAGTCTCTTTATCTGCCTTATATTTAAAAATAAAGCCTTCTGAACCATTTGGAAATTTGAATTTCTTTCCTGTTCCTTCTGAAATTATCGCTTTGTCAGCTCCGGGAAAAATCTGATTAATTTGAACATCCTCGGAATTGGTTAGAGAATTTATAGATTCGTTGACCGTCTTTTTCACTGTTTCTTCAACGGCTTCCTGAGTTTTTTTCTTTACCGTTTCGGTAGTTTTTTGAACAGTCTGGTCGATTTTTTCTTCAATCTTATTACATGATGTCAATAAAAATGCAATGACAACCGGCAAAATAAGCTTCTTCATATTTTTAAATTTCAGGACAATTTACAATTTTATCAAATCATTGTCCTACTCTAACGTGAAAGTATGCTGAAATATTTAAAAAAAATAAAATATTTTTTATTCTTAAAACCCTACTGACAAACTGTTGTCATAACCTCGATTTATCTTTGTATCAACAATAACAAACAATATTAAAATTATGACAACTACAGCAACCATCACAAAACAATTTATGACATCTGAACAATTATTAGAGCATTGGCAAGGCCACAGAAATCTGACAAGAAGAGTAATTGAAGCTTTTCCTGAAAAAGACTTATTTGAATTTTCAATAGGAGGAATGAGACCATTCGCAAAACTGGCAGTGGAGCTCATCAGCATTGGAGGACCTGCTTTAAAAGGAATCGTTGACAAAAATATGGAAGCCTACAATGAAGAAGGGTTTACTCCAAAAACTAAAGAAGATATTCTGAAAAAATGGGACGAGGAAACTGAGACCATCAATACTTATTTTGCTCAGATTTCCGAAGAACGTTTCCAGGAAACTTTCAATCTATTCGGACAATACGAGTTCCCTGTGTATCAAAATATTATGTATTTCGTAGATAATGAAATCCATCACCGTGGACAAGGATATGTATATTTAAGAGCTTTAGGAATTGAGCCGCCTTTTTTTTGGGAGAGATTTTAGGATCTTTAATGCCTTTATGGAGACTAAAATCTTTAATTAAACTTAATCTTAAAAATCAATCCTGATCAACTAAAGGGCGGAAATGCATCCCATACATTAAATTTTGACCAATCTTTATGTAATTGCAGATTCGCCTTTTTTGATTGAAAACCATCTTCAATTTAATTAATATTGCCAAAAACCTCAACAAAAATTGTTGAGGTTTTATTGATGTTTACCAGATATTTTGATGAGTAATTCGTTCAAATTTGCTTTCAGGCTTTCAGGCTCCAAGATGGTTGCATAATCTGCAAAGGTGATCAGCCAGCGAGGGAAACCATCTTTCAGCGATTCTGTTTCGAACGTTAATTCCACCATTCCGTTTTCTGCATCAACTTCTTTGGTTAAACCATAATATTTTTTAGAGTTTACCAAAAATCCCATGATTTTTTTCTCGACTAAAAGTCTTACAGTTGTTTTATTGCCATTACCGCTTTTTCTGTAATCGTTGATTTGTCCGTATTCACCTAAAAACGGATTCTGAGTTTTTGAAATTTTTAAGAGCCTGTCCACACGAAATTGTCTGAAATCGTTTCTCAGTGTGCAGAAAGCCATGATGTACCAATAATTAAATTCAAAGAAAACCCCAACCGCTTCGATCGTTCTTGTTGAAATATTGTCGTCAACCGTTTTATATTCAATGATCAGCTGGCGTTTTTCTGCAATACTTTCTAATATTGTTGGAATTACATTCTTTATCGTATTTTCTGTTTTAGCATGATACTGAAAAATATCGATCTGCTTTTCGATATTTTGAATCAGGTTTCTGTCAGAATATTTCAAGACAGACCGTACTTTTTCCATAGCAGTCTGGTAATGGCTTCCCAAACTCTGATGGGAGAATTTCTGCATCAGTTTCTCTGCGGTAATGAAACTTAAGACTTCTTCTTTGGTGAACATTACGGGTGGAAGCTTATAACCATCCATCAGCGAATAACCGCTTCCGGCTTCTCCAACGATAGGAATTCCCGCATTTTCCAATGTTTTTATATCCCGATAAATAGTACGGACACTTACATCAAATTTTTCTGCAAGATCCTGAGCTCTTACAATAGGTTTTGATTGTAATTGAGTGAGAATGGCCGTAACTCTGTCGAGTTTTTTGAGATAGTGGTCGTTCATTTAAACGTCAAATTATTAAACTGCTAAATTGCCACATTTTATTTAATTATCCTTAAAAGTACTGACCAACTTATCCAAATTCAGACTTCTTGCTGAAGCATCAAAAATTTCTCTATAAGTTCCATTAATTTGTACCAGTTCATCATGAGTTCCGCTTTCCACCACTCTTCCTTTTTTCATCACATAAATTTTATCCGAATCTAAGATCTGAGATAAAGAGTGAGAAATAATGATTACCGTTCTGCCCTCTTTTATCGCATCCAGAGAATTTTTAATCTGCTCTGTCGCAATTGCATCAAGACTCGCCGTGGGTTCATCAAGGAAAATAATCGGTGGATCTTTTAAAAATAATCTTGCAATGGCAATTCTCTGTTGTTGTCCGCCTGAAAGTTGGGTTGCATCGTGATTATATTTTTCAGGCAAATCCAGAATCTGCTCATGAAGATAGGCTTTCTTTGCAGCTTCTTCAATCTCTTCAAAGCTGGCATTCATATTTCCGTAGCGGATATTATCTTCAATACTTCCCTGGAAAATATGGTTTTTTTGAAGCACCAATCCGAGATCATTACGTAGGAATGTATTATCAAAATCATTCAGATTAACGTTATCTAAAAGAATGTTTCCTGAATCCGGAAGATAAAATTTACATAAAAGATTAATAATAGTTGATTTTCCGGCTCCGCTAAGGCCAACCAGAGCGGTAGTTTTCCCGTTTTCAATCCTCATGGAAACATTATGTAAAGCCTGCGTTCCGTTGGGATAGGAAAAGTTAACATTTTGCAATTCGAAATTCCCTTTAATTTCTTTTTCTACAAAAACACCGTTTGGTTCTTTTTCATCGTCTGCATTTAAAATATCAAAATAGCCTTCTGCATAGATCATTGCATCGTTCATATCATCATAAATTCTGTGAAGCTGGCGAATGGGAGCCGAAACATTATTAAAAAGCATAATATGAAGCATAATAGCTCCGATCGTCATTTGCTGATCCAACACCAGATAAACTGTCAATAAGATAATTAAAACCACTCCAAACTGTTCTATAAAGGTTTTCAACCCGTCATAAATAAAGTTTGTTTTTCGGGTGAACATCTGACTTTCCATAAGCTGCATCTGTAAATCGTACTGTTTTTTACCTTCAAATTTTTCGCGGACAAAACTTTTAATCACCATGATGGAATTAATTAAATTCAAAAGTCCTGAAGTTTTCTGCTCCCTCTGGTTTCTTAAGGTTCTTCTTACCCCGCTCAGTTTTTTCGCCTGTAGAGAACTTATATAAAAATATATCGGAACAATGATCGTGGAAACAATACCTACATATACATTTTGCAGGTACATGATAATTAAAGCAATAATGGCATTGGAAAACAACGGCAACATATCTATGAAAAAATTCTGAACCAGCCTTGTCAGGCTTTCAATTCCCCGGTCAATTCTTATCTGCAGTTTTCCGGATTCGTGGTTTTCATCATTAAAATAAGCTACTCTGTAGGTTAAAATTTTGTCAATAGCAGATTGTGCCAAAACAGAACTCACATTGATCCTGATTTTTTCTCCGTAAAATTTCTGTCCGAAGTTGATAAAAATGTTCAATAATTCTTTTCCCAATAAAATCACGGAGATCAGTACCAAAACATGTATTCCTTCTGACATGGGATTGGGAAGATGAGTAAGCTTTGTCACTTCATCTACGGTATATTTCAGCACCAGCGGATTGACCTGTGCCGCAAGAGCCCCTAAAAATGTAAGAAATAAAGTCCCGTAAATCATTAACCGATAAGGCCTGATAAACGGAACAAGCTGTTTATAAATACCAAATAAGGTGATAGTTCTATTGAAAGGTTTTGCCATAGAATTATTTTAATTAAAAAACGTACCGTTTTACAAAGGAAAAGGTACGTTTTATTCTATTTTTCAGCAAATATTTTGCTCGTTTCAAGTTTTTTCTTTTAAGCTTCCATCATCATTAATGTACATAAACTGATAATTTTGATTAACAATCTTCCCACCCATTTGAATAAATGAAAACCACATAGAACACCAGTCTTCAAAATCATTTTCTTTTGGCGTATCCCAGCGAATTATTGTTGAATTTTGATGTTCTTTTAGATCAACTACCACTCCGTATTCATCGTCTAAGAAAACTTTTGTTCCTATTTTAAATTCTTCAAAAACAGAAAATTCCGACATTTTACCCTTCGAATAAATAGGTTGTCACATAGTGAAGCTCTGCTTTTGCGGCCTGTTTTGATTCTAATTCTGCCTGTTCCAATGAGTAGTGGGAATTGATTTCCTTTTTCTGGAAAACATAAGAATTATTGGCATTCTTATCAACAACCTCACTGAAGATGTGCTCAATTTCGGAATTGGCCAGAGAAGCAAAACTAATATCTTCAAAACCGTGCATCAATCGCAGATCATCAAACTGAGAGAAGTTATGGTCTACAAAGCTCTGAAATTGAGACTTTGAGTCAAAATTTCCCGCCCAGATGTTGTAGGCATATTTTTTACTTTTCGGTTTGTCAAAAATACTTTGGTACACAAAATTCTCACCCAGATAAGCTTCCCTTACCTGCGGATCATTCGCAAGATCTTCAGGAAGGCCTTCTTTCAGGATTCTTCCTTCAAACATAATGTATGTTTTATTGGTAATTGCTAACGTTTGCTGCACATTGTGGTCAGTAATCAGAATTCCGATATTTTTATCGGTAAGGCTTCTTACAATTTTCTGAATATCTTCTACCGCAATCGGGTCTACTCCTGCAAAAGGCTCATCCAAAAGAATAAAGCTGGGATCCGTTGCAAGACATCTTGCAATTTCGGTTCTACGTCTTTCCCCTCCGGACAAAAGATCTCCCCTGTTTTTACGGACATGCTGCAAAGAAAATTCTTCAACCAGTTCATCACATTTCATCTGCTGTTCACGCTTCGAAAGCTTCGTCAGCTGCAGAACGCCCATAATATTGTCTTCTACGGAAAGCTTTCTAAATACAGAAGCTTCCTGAGCCAAATAACCGATCCCTTTTTGGGCTCTACGATACATAGCGTCCGTTGTTATTTCCTGTTTATCCAGAAAAATCTTACCGGAAGTAGGCTTAACCAATCCTACAATCATATAGAATGATGTCGTTTTTCCTGCTCCGTTCGGACCAAGCAATCCAACAATCTCACCCTGCTGAACCTGTACTGAAACACCTTTTACAACCTTTTTAGGACCGTATTCTTTGATTAAGTTTTCTCCTCGTAAAATCATAGCAGCAAAGATAAAGTTTTTTTGAATGTAATTTTTAGATTAGCGTATGCCGATAAAAGTTTTATGATATTTTAAAATTGAACCCGGCAATTTTTAATTAATTTTATGACAAGAATCTATAATCACAATACATATGGAAAATAATCAACAACTCACCGAACTTTTAGCCTTGGATCTGGGCATCAATATTACCAATCGAAGGCCTTATGCGAAAGAGGTTTTCAAATGGCAGGACATCGATCTTCTCCCTCATTCTTCCGCAGACACCTTACTTTGCGAAATTTTTGAATGGAACGGAAGAAACTGGAGAACTACAGGAAATAATCTTATCGGATTTTTATTTTCAGATGCCAATCTTACTACAGTAAAAAATCAATTGATTAATGCCCCCAAACACCCTGCGTTGATTCCTGATTTTGAATTCACTAAAGACAGCATGATAGAATATGGACTTTCTCTACCATCTTTATTCAATATTGGAGTGAACGGAAATATTAAAAGCGCCAAAAGTTTTTCGGTTCGGGTAAACGGAGTTACTAAATCCAGAATTACTAATATTGATTCGCCGGGAATTGAAATTTTAAGGAGTTATTCTGAATTCACTCAGAACAAATCTAAAACCTACCGGAAGAATATTAAGTTCAATTATTTAAGCACTTCTTTATTCTATGCGGAAAGTGTGGAAATCTATCTTGAAAAAGAATCCGGAGTCGGCCTGGATGTCAGTTTTCAGACTCAGGATGTAGAAGTGGATGCAAAGATTGATACGGATACCAAAAAACATTTTGTATTAAAATATTCAGGGAACCAATCGCCTTTTGCTGCAAAATTTACCAAAGGAAAAGATTTCAATATATCTTAGAAAAACTAAGGGATTTCAAAATTTGAAATCCCTTAGTTTTTTATTTTGTTAAAAATTCTACTTTTCCTGTTTCCATATGATATTCACCTCCCACAATCTTAATTTCCTTCTTCTCTTCCATTTCCTTCAGAATAGGACTGTTTTTTCTGATATTATCTATGGTCTGCAATACATTTGATTTCGTTACTGCTTCAAGATATTCAGGATTTTTTGAAGACTTATCTCCCTGAAAATTTTGTGTTCTTGCAATAGAGGGTTTAATTTTTGCCAGCAAACCTGTTATATTTCCCAGTTCTACATTATCCACAGCTGATTTTATAGCCCCACAATGCTCATGTCCCAAAACCATTACGACTTTTGCCCCGGATACCTTACAGGCATATTCCAAACTTCCTAAAATATCTTCATTACTGATGTTTCCAGCCACTCTCGCCACAAACATATCTCCGATCCCGGAATGAAAAACATCTTCAACAGGAACTCTTGAATCTAAACAGGATAAGACTACTGCTCCCGGAAATTGTCCCAGAGAAGCTTTACGAATCCTTTCTGAGGTGTTTCTAATCGTAAGATTATCCTCGACATACTCTTTGTTTCTCTGCTGCATGATGGAATACACTGTATCCGGCGTAAGCTTAGACTGTAATTTTTCAGTTAAGAAAGATTCATCAATAATTTCATTTTTGCTGATAGTGATAGAATCTCCATTCTTTTCATAATTCTTCTTCGGATCATTGCAAGAAATTAATATTGCTAAAACAGATAGCAATACTCCCAGGTTGTACATTGTTTTTTTCATAGTTATTTTTTTGTGAAATGATTTAAAAATCTAATTTACAACTTATTAAATGTAAATCACTTCTAGTTTTAATTAAATTTAACATGGTCTAAAAAAAGATTATTTACTCATAATCCTTATTCATTATATGACAAGTTATTTTTCAACATCATGTGATAAATTTTTATTAATTTAGATCTACCAATCAAATAAATATTATCATGAAAAAATTAACAAAAAAGGATTTAATGAAAATTAATGGTGGAAATATCCGTCCTCCTGATGCTAATGGAAATTGCCTTCCGGGGTGGTATTTGTGCCCATCGAATATTTGTGTTTATGACAAAGGTGGCGAAAATCCAATTGTTCCCGGAATTCCACATTACAACGCATGTTTCAATTAAATCTAAAATAAAAAAACACCTCAAATTGAGGTGTTTTTTGTTCAATATTGTTGATATTTATCTATTTAAAATCATTGCAGCTTCTTTTGCAAAATAAGTAAAGATCAAGTCTGCGCCTGCTCTTTTAAAACATGTCAAGCTTTCAATAATTGTTTTATCATTATCCAGCCAACCATTTTGAGCCGCAGCTTTTACCATTGCATATTCTCCACTTACATTGTAAACAGCAATCGGAAGATCAATCGCTTCACGAACTTTAGAAACAATATCCAAATAAGGAAGTCCCGGTTTAATCATGATAATATCGGCTCCTTCTTCCACATCTTTGAATACTTCGTTTAGTGCTTCACGGGAGTTGTGAAAATCCATCTGATATGTTTTTTTATCCTTCGGAATTTCCATATTATCTTTTGGTGCACTGTCCAAAGCGCTTCTGAACGGGCCATAGAAAGAACTGGCATATTTTGCAGCATAACTTAAAATTCCCACATCAGTAAATCCGTTTTCTTCTAAGGCCTCACGAATCGTTAAAACTCTTCCATCCATCATGTCACTTGGTGCCACAATGTCTGCTCCGGCTTCAGCGTGAGATACGGACATCCTTGCCAATGCATCATTGGTAGCATCGTTCAATATTTTTCCGTTCTCAATAATTCCGTCATGCCCATAAATTGAATAAGGATCTAAAGCAACATCTGGCATAACAATCATTCCGGGAACCGCATCTTTGATCGCTTTGATTGTATTCTGCATCAATCCGTCTTTATTCCATGCCTCTTTTCCGGTATTATCTTTAAGGTGATCCGACACTTTCATGTACAAATTGACAGATTTCACCCCTAAAGAAAATAGCTCTTTACATTCTTTTACCGTAAGATCTATGCTCCTCCTGAATATTCCCGGCATCGACGGAATGGGTTCCTGCTTGTTTTCGCCCTCCATTACGAAGATCGGCATTACAAAATCATCGGTGGTAAGCGTATTTTCTCTTACTAGACTTCGGATAGATTCGTTTACTCTAAGTCTTCTATTTCTTGAATGTATCATTTTTGGAATACTTTTTGAATAAGTTTATGCAAATTTAATACAAGTTCTATAAAAAAGTATTGCAAGAGATTATAGAATTAGTTATTTTTGTTATGATATATTACGAGAAATTATAATTGAATGAAAAAACTTTTACTTTTATTTATATTCCTAGGCGCATTTGTTGGATTTTCCAGCAATTTACAAGCTCAACAAAGAGAGCCTTCTTCCATCTCACAAAAATCTGATGATGGTATAATCGTAGCATATCCAAATCCCGCTAAAGACTATCTTGTCGTAAGAGCAAAAGACGCTTCTCTCAAAGTAAAGAATGTAACTTTTTATTCTATCTTAGGGACTCAAGTAGCAAGTTATGCTATTAATATGAACTCAGGAGAAATTAATATTGAAAAATTAAAACCTGGAAAATATCTGATCCGTTATATCTTAAGCGATAATACTCAAAAAGTAACACAAATCGTAAAACAATAATAGCAAATCCTGATAATCATCAGGATTTTTTCTTTTCCATTAATTCTGTTTTAATAATTCCGTAACTTTCGGAACTTTATTATACTAATTAGGTAAAAACAAATTAATGCTAAAAGCTGAACATATTAGAAAGACCTATAACGCCGGTAAAAAGGTAGCTTTGGATGATTTCAGCATCCATGTTCCGAAAGGAAGTATTTATGGTCTTTTAGGTCCGAACGGAGCCGGAAAAACTTCTTTCATCCGTATCATTAACCAAATCACTCAGGCAGACTCCGGAGAAATCCAGATTAATGGAGAAAAGCTCAATCCCAATCATATCAAAAACATCGGTTACATGCCTGAAGAAAGAGGTTTGTATAAAAACATGACCGTTGGTGACCAGCTTCTGTATTTCGGAGAGCTGAAAGGGATGAGCAAAA
Organism: Candidatus Chryseobacterium colombiense; assembly: GCA_029203185.1. Classification (NCBI taxonomy): domain Bacteria; kingdom Pseudomonadati; phylum Bacteroidota; class Flavobacteriia; order Flavobacteriales; family Weeksellaceae; genus Chryseobacterium; species Candidatus Chryseobacterium colombiense. Next base: position 2,012,781 of record CP119310.1, read on the forward strand.
ATGATGCTTTAGCTGAAGCCAAAAAATGGTTTGACAAACTTCACATCGACCAGTGGTGGAAGAAAAAGCTGTCTGAACTTTCTAAAGGAATGGCTCAGAAAATTCAATTTGTAGTAACGGTACTTCACAGACCACACCTTTTGATTTTAGATGAACCCTTTTCAGGCTTTGACCCTGTAAATGCTAATTTAATTAAGGATCAGATCATTGATCTTAAAAATAACGGAACGACGATCATTCTTTCTACCCACAGAATGGAAAGTGTGGAAGAAATGTGTGATTACGTAGCATTAATCAACAATTCTCAAAAGATTATCGACGGAAGAGTGTTTGACGTAAGAGAAAAATTCAAGAAAAATATTTTTGGGATTACACTTTCTGAAGTCAATGATTCTCAACTGGAAGGTTTCAAAAACAAATATGGAATTTTTGATGCTACCCATGAGAACAATTTGGTTTCTTTTAATTTAAAAAATGAAGCTGATCAGAACAATATTCTTTTAGATCTTGTGAACGTAGGAAAGGTACGTACTTTTGAAGAGAGAATTCCGAGCATGAATGAAGTGTTTATCAATGCCGTAAGTAATCATTCTTAATAATTTTATGAATAATATTTTTTTAATTACTAAAAGAGAGTTTCTTACTCAGGTTAAGAAAAAATCTTTCATTGTGCTGACTCTGCTTGCTCCCATCATGTTAATCGCATTTGGGTCGGTAATCGGACTGATGTTCAAAGCCAATGAATCTCACAATATCATTGAAGTGGTAGATAGCAGCGGACTTTTTAAAAATGAGTTGAAATCTACTGACAAAATAGAATATAAAATCATCCCTTCTTCTGAGGAACAGTCAAAAGTAAATACTCTAAAAAGTAATGAAGCTATAGATGGAATTCTTATTCTTCCCCAGGTACAGAATGGAAATTATGATGAGTTCCAGAAAAATACAAGGCTGGTTGTCAATACAAAAATTGGTTTTGACACCAAGCAACGTATCATTTCCGATCTTAGCAATGTCATTAAAAAGGAAAAAATAAAGCAGTTAGGAATTGCTGAAACTCAAATTGATAATCTTGACAAAGGTTTCACTCTAAAAACAATCAATGTTTCGGAAAACAATAAAGAGGATTCTGATCTTGCTTTGGGAGTAAAAAGCGTACTGAGCATGCTTCTTATGTACGTCACTTTCATGTTTATCATTATTTATGGGGTAAGAGTGATGAGAAGTGTTCTGGAGGAAAAAAACAACCGTGTTGTGGAAATTATTATTTCTTCAGTAAAGCCTTTTGAGCTAATGATGGGAAAAATCCTTGGTGTAACTTTGGTTGCCTTAACTCAGTTTATCGTTTGGATTACAATGTCTGTAATCGGAGCTTTGGTATTAAATACCGGGTTTTCTTCCATGCAAAAAAATATTCCAGGAGGTGAAGAAGCAATGATGAGTAAATTGGATATAAGCCAAATTGCCACTCAGGTTTCGCACAGTTTACTGGAATTAAATTTCCCTTTAATTATTTTTGTATTTATTGTCTTTTTCCTTTTAGGATATATCTTTTACAGCTCAATTTATGCTGCAATTGGTTCAGCGGTAGATAATGAAACAGAAACGCAACAATTCACTTTATTTGCTGTATTGCCTTTGATGCTGGGAATGTATGGAAGCTTTTCTTTTATCAATAATCCGGACGGGCCTCTTGGGTTCTGGCTGTCAATCATTCCGTTTACTTCTCCTGTCGCTATGATTGCAAGAATCCCTTACGGAGTTCCTGCATGGCAAATTGCTTTATCTATTGTCTTGCTTTTAGGAACAACACTTTTCATGATATTCCTTGCCGGGAAAATATACAGAGTAGGAATTCTGATGTATGGAAATAAAGCAACCTTGAAGGAGATCTGGAAATGGATTAAAAGTTAATCATAAACATATCTTTATATAACAATAAAAACATCCCGGAAATGATTTTTCGGGATGTTTTTATTGTTTACTGACAATGTATTAATTAAAAATATAACTTAGGCTTAAGCTCAGAACTTGTTCAGACTTTTTCTTAGAAGAATTGGGATCTAATTTTGATTCATTCAAATCAGGATATGTATTAGACAATCCCAAGTCATACTTAAGAGCTACTTCCAACTGTCTTTTGTAGCTATACCCAACTCCAAGTCCTATTCCGAAATTAAAAGAATTTGCTTTTCCCTGTGCATCTTCTTTATAAATATCTTTAGATTCATTTTTTACAGTTTGATCTATTAAGAAATTAAATCTTGGACCTGCCAATCCAAAAAATTCAGATTCTGCTTCTGAGAAATACCCTTTAAAAAATACAGGTACACTCAGATAATTATTGGCATACACTGCATCATAGCCTTTCATACCTTTGGCGTCTTTATCTTTTCCTGTTTCTCCGGCTCCGTAATATAATACTTCAGGCTGAAGATAAAACTGATTAGATTTTCCAATCGGAATAAGGGCTACAACACCACCCTGGAATGCGTATCTAGGTCCGGAAGGATTATGTGCATTTTTAACTCGGGAATAATTGAGTCCTCCGGTAACTCCAAATCTTGTGCTGCTAAAATCTATTTGTGCAAAAGATAGAGTTGAAAGAGCCAATGCTGAGGTTAATAAAAGTTTTTTCATTTTGATATTGAGTTTTGTAGTTTATTTTTTAATTGTTTAAAGATAGTAATTATTCTAATTTTTTGTATAAAAATTCAAAAAAAAGCCTCGTAAAAACGAGGCTTTTTTTTATTTCTCAAGAAAAAATTATCCTAATATTTTTGCTACAGTTGCACCAATATCAGCAGGAGAATCTACAACGTTGATTCCGTTTTCTCTCATGATTTCCATTTTTGCCTGAGCTGTATCTTCAGCACCACCTACGATAGCACCTGCGTGTCCCATTGTTCTTCCTTTAGGAGCAGTTTGTCCAGCGATGAACCCTACTACCGGTTTTGTAGAACCACTAGCTTTGTACCATCTTGCAGCTTCAGCTTCTAATCCACCTCCGATCTCACCGATCATTACAACCGCTTCAGTTTCCGGATCGTTGATGAATAATTCCAACGCTTCTCTTGTAGTTGTTCCAATAATTGGGTCACCACCAATACCAATTGCAGTAGAAATCCCGTAACCAGCTCTTACCACCTGATCAGCAGCTTCATAAGTAAGCGTTCCTGATTTAGAAACAATACCTACTTTACCTTTTTTGAATACAAAACCTGGCATAATACCAATTTTAGCTTCTTCAGAAGTAATGATTCCAGGGCAGTTTGGTCCGATCAATCTGCAGTCTCTGTCAGCGATGTAAGATTTTACTTTTACCATATCTGCTACAGGAATACCTTCAGTAATACATACGATAACTTTGATGCCTGCTTCTGCAGCTTCCATAATTGCATCTGCAGCAAATGCAGGTGGTACGAAAATGATACTTACATTAGCTCCAGCTTTTGTTACAGCATCAGCAACAGTATTGAATACAGGCTTTCCTAAGTGCTCGCTACCTCCTTTTCCTGGAGTAACACCACCTACTACGTTTGTTCCGTATTCGATCATCTGGCTTGCGTGGAAAGTACCCTCGTTCCCTGTAAATCCTTGTACAACTACTTTAGAATCTTTGTTTACTAAAATTGACATTTTATTGTTGTTTTAATTTATTTTTATTTTTTATTAATGCTCACAAATTTACTTATTTTTCTTTGATTTCGGATAAAACTTTCGATTTGTTTATTTGAGATTTCTCAGTTTTACTTCTTTCTTCAGATATGTCTTAAAATCTTCTGCAAACATTCCGATATAAGTCCCTTTTTCAAGATCTCTGTTGACTCCGGTTTTTCCTAAAAGTACAGATCCACTCTCTATCTTGTTGCCGGAAGCAATACCTACCTGTCCCCACAATGTTACTTCATCACCAATCACACAACAGCCAGCAATTCCTACCTGTGAAGCGATCAGACATTTCTTCCCGATTATGGTATCGTGACCAATCTGAATCTGATTATCCAAAACAGAACCTTCCCCAATGATTGTAGAGTCTGTAACCCCTCTATCGATGGTACATCCGTTTCCGATTTCAACATTATTTTCAATGACAACGTTTCCAACGGAAATTAAACGATCGAAATTTCCATTTAATTTTCTGTAATAGAAAGCGTCCCCACCCAAAACGGTATTCGACTGAATGATCACATTATCACCAATAACTGTTCTGTCACCGATCACAACATTTGGGAAAATCAGAGTATTTTTTCCAATCTTCACATTGTTTCCGATCACTGCAGAATGATGGATGTGCGTTCCCTCACCTATTTCAGCATCATGAAGTTCTTCCCTGAAATTATAGATCCTGGTAAAATGAGTATTGATTTTATTAAAGTCCCTGAAAGGATCATCAGAAATTAAAAGAGCCTTTCCTTCCGGGCAGTCTACTTCTTTATCAATTAAAATAATTGTTGCCGGAGAATTTAAAGCTTTATCGTAATATTTAGGATGGTTTACAAAAACTATTTCTCCCGGTTTCACCATGTGAATCTCATTAGTTCCTAATACTTCAAAGTCTTCAGAACCAACAAATTTTGACCCGATAAGATCTGCAATAGTTTTCAGTTTTTGTGGAGAATGAAATCTCATAACAATTGATTTTCTTATAAAACAAAATTCGGAATGCAAAGGCAAACCGAATTGATGTAAATTTTATTAAAAATTATTCTTTAACTCTTTCTAAGTAAGAACCATCTTCAGTACTTACTTTGATTTTGTCTCCCGGCTCAATGAACAAAGGAACCATTACTCTTGCCCCAGTTTCAACGATAGCGTTTTTAAGAGCATTGGTAGCCGTGTTTCCTTTTACTCCCGGATCAGCTTCTACAACTTCTAAATAAACAGACTGCGGTAATTCAGCAGAAAGTGGAGTCTCATCAGCTTCTTTCAAGATGATTGTAACTTCTTCACCCGCTTTCATCAGGTTTGAGTTTTCAATCATTTCTTTATTTAAATATAATTGAGAGAAATCATCATTATTCATGAAGTGGAATCCATTCTCATCATCGTATAGATACTGATATTTTCTTGTGATCACTTTCACCTCTTCGATTTTGTGACCTGCAGAGAAAGTGTTATCAATTACTTTTCCGTTTGTTACAGATTTTAATTTTGTTCTTACGAAAGCAGGACCTTTACCCGGTTTTACGTGAAGGAACTCGATTACTTTATAAATATCATTGCTGTACTCAATGCACAGACCTTTTCTGATATCGTTACTTGTTGCCATTAATGTATATTATCTTTTTGTTTTTTATATTTTAACTGTCTTTCCCTGTTCCGTATCCTTTTACGATACCTCTAGGTGAATTCTGAATAAACTGAAGAATTTCATCTCTTTCAGCAGTGGGAAGCATTTCCTTTTCAATGTGAGTGATTGCCTGAGAAACATTCATCTTCATTTGGAAGATTGCTCTGTAAATTTTTTGAATTTCAAAGATTTTTTCATTTGTAAATCCTCTTCTTCTTAAACCTACTGAGTTAATTCCGGCATAAGACATCGGCTCTCTTGCTACTTTTACATAAGGAGGAATATCTTTTCTCACCAAAGTACCTCCGGAAATCATTACATGTTTTCCGATTTTACCAAACTGATGTACAGCCGATAAACCTCCCATCACAGTATAGTCACCAATTTCTACGTGACCTGCAATACCGCAACCGTTTACGATGATAACGTGATCCCCTATTACACAATCATGAGCAATGTGAGATGTAGCCATAATCAGACAGTTTTTTCCGATCTTAGTATGTCCAAGAGCTTTTGTCCCTCTGTTAACTGTTACACACTCTCTGATCGTAGTATCGTCACCTATAATAACCTGTGTATCTTCACCGTCGAATTTCAAATCCTGAGGGATTGCAGAAATGACAGTCCCGGGAAAAATCCTACAGTTTTTACCGATTCTTGCACCATCCATAATGGTAACATTCGGCCCAATCCAGGTTCCTTCTCCTATTTCCACATCTCCTGCAATGGTAGTAAAAGGTTCTACGATTACATTTTTGCTGATTTTCGCACGTTTATCTACGGCTGCTAATTGATGGATCATTTAATCAACTTTATTTTTTGCAACTTGGGCCATTAGTTCTGCTTCTACCGCTACTGTATCTCCAACATAACCATAACCTTGCATGTGTACAATACCTCTTCTGATAGGTTCAATTAATTCAATTTTGAAAATAAGCGTATCTCCTGGAATTACTTTTCTCTTGAATTTTACTTTATCAATTTTAATGAAATAAGTAGAATAGTTTTCAGGATCCGGAACGCTTGCCAAAACAAGAATTCCACCGGTCTGTGCTAAAGCTTCTACCTGAAGAACTCCCGGCATTACAGGTTCTTTAGGAAAATGCCCAACGAAGAAAGGCTCATTCATTGTTACATTTTTAAGACCTACAACATGAGAATCTGAAAGTTCAAGAACTTTATCGATCAATAAGAACGGTGGTCTGTGAGGCATTAATCTCATAATTCCGTTGATATCAAAAACCGGTTCTTTCATTAAATCAAAGTCAGGAACGTTTTTCTTTTTCTGCAATTTCCACTGACGGTTCAGTTTTTTCGCAAATTGAGTATTTACGTAATGGCCTGGTTTATTAGCAATTACTTTACCCTTTATTTTCACTCCCGCCAAAGCCAGATCACCAACTACATCCAGTAATTTGTGTCTTGCAGCTTCGTTTGGATAATTTAGATTTAAGTTATCAAGAATTCCGTTAGGTCTGATTGACACATTGTCTTTACCGAAGGCTTTCTTTAATTTTTCTGTAGTTTCAGGAGTAAGATCCTTATCTACATATACAATGGCATTAGAAATATCTCCACCTTTGATCAAACCGTGATCTAAAAGCATCTCTAATTCATGTAAGAAACTGAAAGTTCTTGCAGAAGAAATTTCTTCTTTGAACTCAGAAATATTTTTTAATGTAGCATTTTGAGTTCCTAAAACTTTAGTCCCAAAATCTACCATAGTAGTGATTTCGTAGGTATCTGAAGGAATGATTGTGATTTCTGATCCGGTTGCAGGATCGCTGTAGGTAAGAACTTCTTTTACAACAAGGTATTCTCTGGCCGTATTTTGTTCTGCAATTCCAACACTTTCGATGGCTTCAACAAAATACTTTGATGATCCGTCTAAGATAGGAGGTTCAGAAGCATCCATTTCCAAAATAGCATTGTCAATATCACAACCGACTAAAGCAGCTAAAAGATGCTCGCAGGTATTGATCTTTACTCCTAATTTTTCTAATGTTGTTCCTCTCTCTGTAGCGACTACATAATTAACATCAGCTTCAACCTGAGGATGTCCCTCTAAGTCTGTTCTTACGAATACAAAACCTGTATTTTCTTTTGCAGGTTTGATGGTTAGTTTTACTTCTTTACCAGTATGAAGTCCGATTCCGGAAAGTGTCACTTCTTGCTGAAGTGTTTTTTGCATATCACTCATTAGTTTTATCTTTTGAGTTATTCTCAAGATTGTTTATTTTGTTTACAATTTCAGGCAAATTCCTGAAATGTACATAACTCCTTAAATAGTCGTTATAGCTGATTGCAGGTGATCCATAAATAGTTTCTCTATCATTCACACTGGAGTTAACCCCACTCTGTGCCTGTATTTTTACCTGATTTCCTATTTTAATGTGTCCTACAACACCAACCTGACCTCCAATTTGATTCCAGTCGCCAATAATGGTAGATCCAGCAATCCCCGCCTGTGCAGCAATCACATTATTCTGTCCTATTTTTACGTTGTGTGCGATTTGGATCAGGTTATCGATTTTAGTTCCCTTTCCGATCATAGTAGAACCAATTGTAGCCCTGTCTATACTACAGTTTGAACCAATTTCAACATCATCTTCAATGATCACGTTTCCTAATTGTGGAATTTTCTTGAATCCTTCCGGAGTAGGCTGAAAACCAAACCCATCACCTCCAATTACCGTATTGGAATGGATGATGCAGTTATCACCAATAATACAATAATCATAAATTCTCGCTCCACTGTCAATCTTACAGTTTTTACCGATCTTTACTCCTTTTCCTATGTAGACATGGGGATAAATCTGAGTTCCTTCTCCTATTTTTGCCTTTTCAGATACATAAGTAAAGGCACCAATATATACATTATCACCTATTGCAGCAGTATCATGAATGGAAGAACCATCTTCAATACCCTGTTTTCTACCCTGCATTTCCTGATACAGATTCATTAAAACCTGAAAAGAAAGGTAAGCATCCTTTACTGCAATTACAGTAGGATTATATATATCTTTTGATAAAAGTTTTTCTGAAACGATGATAACGGAGCATTTGGTCGTATCCAAATAATGAGAAAATCGATCTTGTGCTATAAAAGAAAGATGTCCTGTTTCCCCTCCTTCGATAGGTGAAACTCCAGTAATAAGCGCATTCTCGTCACCTATTATTTTTCCGTCAATAAAACTTGCAATTTGCGAAGCTGTAAATTCCATATTCTGCAAAGATAAGAAATTCTGTAATTCGCAAACATTTTTTTAATTTTTGGATTGTGAATTTTAATATTCTTTAAGAAATCATCTATTAAATATCTCTTGGAAACATGAGAATGTATCTTGTGGTCTTATTGGTAATCAATCCCGATAAAAGCTGATCTTCCGATTCTTCAAGTCTTATTTTTTTTCCATTTTTCTGTAATAGGAATATCGGCTGTTTTTGAGTATCATATGGCAATAATTTTCGTTTAATTTCATGCACTAATTCATTTCCATTATCGATTCCGAAAAATTTATTGGTATTTTTTATTTTTTCTTCAATAAAATTGGCATCAAATGCATGTGACGAAATAATTGTCTTAGGCAGGTTCCTCTGGATCACACATTGGCACCAATATGATAAAATAAAATCATCTGCCGACTGCCAGTTTTTCATTACCTGAATAACGTCGTTATCATCAAGCTGTGTAAATCTTTCAACATCTTCATCTGTAGCGGAGTTTTTTCCTCTGTATAAAAAATATTTCAGATTTTCGGTTGCGGGAAGATCCATACCTTGCGAAATAAGATATTTCGCTCGCTCTAAAATTTTCACCAAAAGAAACTCTGCCAATGCTGAGGTTTTATGATAATATACCTGCCAATACATGAACATTCTTGCCGTCAGAAAATTCTCAATAGAATAAATTCCTTTGGCATCGATCACCAATTCACCTTCTTCGCAAACATTCATCATAGAGATAATCCGTTGCGTATTAATATTACCTTCAGAAACTCCCGTAAAAAAGCTGTCTCTGTTCAGATAATCCAAACGATCGACATCTAATTGTGAAGAGATAAGCTGATTAAAGAATTTTCTATGATATTTTCCCTGAAACATTTCAATGGCAACAGATAGTTTACCTTCGAACTCATCGTTCAATTTATTCATCAAAAGCAGGGAAAGGTTTTCGTGATGCCAATCATCCATCAGCATGCTTTCTAGGGCATGAGAAAACGGACCATGACCTATATCGTGCATCAAAATTGCCAACATTGCTCCTTTTTCTTCATCCTCAGAAATTTTCACTCCTTTTTGCTTAAGTGTTTCGAGTGCTGTAAACATGAGATGCATTGCTCCAATGGCATGATGAAATCTTGTATGGGTAGCTCCAGGAAAAATCAAATTCAGAAGACCAGTCTGCCCTATTCTCCTTAGTCGCTGGAAATAAGGGTGCTCAATAATGTCAAATAATATTTCGTGGGGGATTTTGATAAAACCGTGAACAGGATCGTTGATAATTTTTAACTTATTCTGCATTGAATGTTGATATTGTAACAAAGTTAGGGAAAAATTAACTTTAGCTTTTATTTAAATTTCGTTAATCTTAAAAACATAGGTTTCCATCCTTGACTCCTTCAATACGGTTATCATCGGAAATCAAACTGCCTGAGTTATGGTAATGTCATTCGATTTTCCATGGTTAGTTTGCCACTCGTCATTACCGGAGTAGTATATTTCATCTTACAGGAAAAGAAACCCAACCGATCGGAATTATTCCTGACATTGTAATAAAACCTATTATTGAAGAAATGGATGAAGCCCCGGAAAGGGCATTCGACTAGGCAAAAAGAGTAAATTAGTAAACAATATTTTCATTTAACTAATATTTAACTATTAAAAGCCCTATTTTTATTGTTTGAAAAGAAATTTGGTCGAAATTTTGATACTATAACCATGAAAAATAAATATTATGTCGGAAAAGATATTATGGATAGATGATGAAATAGATTTACTAAAACCTCATATCGTATTCTTAGAAAAAAAAGGGTATCAGGTAACCCCTGTTAATAATGTAAATGAAGCCCTGGAATTGATGGATTCTGAAAAGTTTGCACTGACCCTTATCGATGAAAATATGCCCGGAATTTCCGGACTTGAAGCCATCCCTATGATTAAAGAAAAAGATAATTCTTTAAAAATTGTAATGGTTACCAAAAGTGAAGAAGAACATATCATGGAAGAAGCGATAGGTTCTCAGATTGCGGATTATATATTAAAGCCTGTAAATCCTAATCAGATTTTACTTTCCCTTAAAAAAAATCTTCAGGAAGATAATTTGGTTGAACAAAAAACCATTTTACAATATCAGCAGGAGTTCAGAAATCTTTCTATGGAGCTTTCTTACTTGAGAACATACCAAGAATGGGCGGAATATTATAAAAAGATTGTAAACTGGGAGCTTAAGTTTGACAAAGTTGCCGATAATGAATTTGCAGACCTGCTCCAGTCTCAAAAGGAAGAAGCTAATATTCAGTTTGCAAAATTCATAGAAAAAAACTACGAAGACTGGTTGAACGGTTCTGAAAAGCCTATGATGAGCCACACCTTATTTAAAGACAAAATAAAACCTGAAGTAGAAAAAGAAAAAGTTCTTTTACTGATGGTTGATAATTTAAGGTATGACCAGTGGAAAGTGATTGAACCTTTATTCACCAAACATTATAATAAGGTTTCGGAAGATTATTATTACAGTATTCTTCCTACCGCAACCCAATATGCCAGAAATTCATTTTTTGCGGGTTTAATGCCTTCTGAAATAGAAAAGCGTTTTCCGGACAAATGGTTTAATGACAATGAAGAAGGTAACAAAAACGAATTTGAACGTGACTTTTTGGAAGATCAGATGAAAAGAATTGGTTTAGCTTCTAAATCAATGAAATACTTAAAAGTTCTGAATGCCGATTTTGAAAGAAAGATCTATGATGATTTCAATCAGCACAAGAATAATGATCTTTTGGTGATCGTTTACAACTTTATTGATATTCTTTCTCACGCAAAAACGGATAATCATATTGTAGATCAGCTAATCAGAGATGACAAAACTTTCCGTTCCCTTACCCTGAACTGGTTTGAAAATTCATCTTTATTAAAAATAATTAAAGTTGCTGCTGAAAACGGCTTCAAACTTGTAATTACCACTGACCACGGAACAGTGTATGTGAAAAAACCAAGCCGTGTGGTTGGCGACAGAGAAACTTCTACAAATATCCGCTATAAAACAGGAAAAAGTTTAACCTATGACAACAGTGATGTATGGGCAATCTCAAATCCTGAAAAGCTGTTCCTTCCTAAAGGAAATTTAAGCTCAAAATATATTTTTGCTAAAAACAATATTTTCCTGGCTTATCCTAAAAACTACAATCACTTTGTAAACTATTATAAAGAGACTTATCAGCATGGAGGAATATCTTTGGAAGAATGTATTATTCCAATCAGTGTTTTAGAGCCTAAATAGTTTTTCATAAAACCACCATTACAACCAACCATTAAAATATAAAAAATGAAAAAATCAATTTTAATTTTACCTGCATTGGCAGCCTTATCACTTGTTTCATGTAAAAAAGAAAGCAGTAAGAGTTCAGAAGTTGCTTCAGATTCGACAAAAACGGTAATTACTTCAGATTCGATACAAAAAAGTACTTCAGATCTGTCTGCCGCTACACCAAAAGATTCTGCAGCAGTAAAGAATAATCCTATTGTAAAAGCAAAATCTACTGATACCGATGGAAAAAGCATTGATCTTACTTTTGACAATAGTAAAAATACAGCAACTATTGTTTATCAAGGTGAAACTATTGAATTGAAAGGTCAGCCAGCCGGCTCGGGAATTTATTATAAAAATGATCATTGGGAACTAAGAGGTAAAGGACTGGAAAACGAACTTTCGAAAGACGGAAAAGTAGTTTTTAAAGGAATTAAATAAATTAAATGTCGGCTTTGAGCCGACATTTGTTTTTTAAACAGGCTTTTGATATATTTCAAAAATGAAATTAATTACTTACAACGTAAATGGAATACGCGCGGCATTTACCAAGGATTTTTTAGGATGGCTGAAAACCGCTAATCCGGATATTATCTGCATCCAGGAAAGTAAAGCAGGTAACGATCAGATAGATATAGAAAGTCTTGAAAAGCTAGGATATCACAGCTATTGGCATTCCGCCGTAAGAAAAGGCTATAGCGGCGTTGGAATTGCGTCAAAAATAAAACCCAATCACGTAGAGTTTGGCTGCGGAATTGAAAGCTATGATAATGAAGGTCGAATTATAAGAGCTGATTTTGACGGCTATTCTGCGATTTCAGTATATGTACCTTCTGCGTCCAATATTGAAAGACTAGATTTTAAAATGCAGTTCTGCAACGATTTTTTAGAGTATATCAAAAACTTAAAGCAGACCATTCCTAATCTTATTATTTCCGGTGACTTTAATATTTGTCATGAGGCGATAGATATTCACGATCCGGTACGTTTAAAAAATGTTTCCGGTTTCCTGCCTATGGAAAGGGAATGGATCACCAATTTTATTAATGAATGTGAACTCATAGACAGTTTCAGATTTTTCAATCAGGATCCGGACAATTATACATGGTGGAGCTACAGACAAAATTCGAGAGCAAAAAACAAAGGATGGAGACTCGATTATAATTTTACAAGTTATGCTTTAAAGGATAAGCTTACAGGAGCTGTCATTTTAAAAGAAGCAGTACATTCTGATCATTGTCCAGCCTTGGTAGAATTAAATCTTTAAAAGATATTTTTCTAAATTTATTTTTGAAAGTCATACAATAAAAAAGCCAACTGAATTCAGTTGGCTTTACTTTTAAAATCATAAGTTTAATCGACAATTTCATATTCAACCGGAATCGTACCGTGATTGGTATTTCCGATCTCATCGAACGCGGCTTTAGACATATCTAATGCTCTTGATGAATGGTAAGGTCCTCTATCATTTACTTTTACGATTACTGACTTTCCATTGTCCAAATTGGTGACCTTAATGTTCGTCCCAAATGGAAGCGTTCTGTTTGCTGCTGTGAATTTTGAATTATCAAATACTTCACCGCTAGCTGTTTTTCTACCATTAAATTTATCGTGGTAGTACGATGCATAACTTGTTTTTTTCGCATCTGTGGTATTACTCGTAAAAGAGAAAATACCAAAGGTTGAAATCATCATTATGATTACGAGAATGAATCTTTTCATCATTTTGAATATTTTGGGGGTTTATGACGGAGCAAAAGTAACAGGATAATCTATACACACCTATTCAAAATGTTAAAATTAGTTAATAAAAAGTTAATAAAATATTAATTTAATCTATAACTCCCTATTTTCAGGCACTTTAAGCCATAGTGTTAAAAAATGTTAAAAAAAAGAGCAAAAAGTTAATTTAATTAACTCGCTACAGCATAATTCATTTCCTTTAATTTGAAAAACCCTTTAATAATCAATAATTTAAAGCATTTTAAAACATATTATAATTAATAAAAAAACCAATGAAATAATCACTGGTCTATTTTATATTCATTTTATTCTATACAAGTTCTCCGTACAGATCAAACTCTTCAGCTGAGGTAATTTTTACATTGGCGAATTCCCCGATAGAGATATAGGTATCTTCTGCAGATACTAAAACGGTATTATCTACATCCGGAGAATCATATTCTGTTCTCCCGATAAAATAGTTACCTTCTTTCCTGTCAAAGACACATTTAAAAGTCTTTCCGATTTTCTCCTGATTCTTTTCCCAGGAAATCTGAGACTGAAGCTCCATAATCTCCTCTACTCTGGCTTCTTTTACTTCCTGTGGAATATCATCTTCCAAAACGTAAGCTGTAGTGTTTTCTTCATGCGAATAAGTAAAGCAGCCTAATCGGTCAAATTTCTGTTCTCTTACCCAGTTTTTAAGCTCCTGAAATCTTTCTTGTGTTTCTCCGGGATACCCTACAATAAGCGTAGTTCTGATGGCCATATCAGGAACCTTCTCTCTGAACTTAGCCAATAAAGCATCCGTTTTTTCATGAGTTGTTCCTCTTTTCATCGATTTAAGAAGATCGGAATTGATATGCTGTAAGGGAATATCAATATAGTTACAAACCTTAGGCTCTTCTCTGATAATATCTAATACATCTTCCGGGAATCCACTTGGAAATGCATAATGTAATCTGATCCATTCGATTCCTTCAACCTTTACCAATTCTTTCAGAAGATCTCCCAAAGCTCTCTTTTTATAAATATCTAATCCGTAGTACGTAAGATCCTGAGCAATAAGGATTAATTCTTTGGTTCCTTTTTTGGCAAGTTTAGCTGCTTCATTTACTAATTTCTCAATCGGAGTAGAAACATGTCCTCCTCTCATCAATGGAATAGCACAAAACGAACAAGGTCTGTCACAACCTTCTGATATTTTAAGGTAAGCATAGTGTTTTGGAGTAGTCGTCAATCTTTCTCCTACTAATTCATGCTTATAATCTGCTCCCAAATGTTTCAAAAGAATAGGAAGATCTCTGGTTCCGAAATATTGATCTACATCAGGTATTTCTTTTATCAAATCTGGTTTGTATCTTTCGGAAAGACATCCAGTTACGAAAACTTTCTCAACCTCTCCTCTGTTTTTTGCATCTACATAATCTAAAATAGTATTGATAGATTCTTCCTTGGCATTATCGATAAATCCACAGGTATTAATCACTACAATATCTCCTTTATCCTCATGTACCACTTCTTTACCATTGGCTTTAAGCTGGCTCATTAGAACTTCAGAATCGTACACGTTTTTGGAGCATCCCAATGTGACTACATTAATTTTCTTTTTACCTACAGATTTTGTTCGCATCTTTCTATTTTTCAGGGTGCAAAGATACAAAATATTAAAAAGGATAAATTAAAAAAATAAAACCACCTTAAAAAAGTGGTTTTTAGTATTCTGTTGAATCTTTTCAGTCCAATATTCCGGATTTCTAATCAATAAGCCTGCTCATCTCCTTTTACTATATTATATAAGGTAAGAAAAATGATTTTAATATCCAGGAAAAAAGACCAGTTCTGAATATACCAAATGTCTTTTTCAATACGCTTTTCCATATCTCTGTGAGAAAATATTTCTCCTCTGGAACCCATTACTTGTGCCCACCCCGTAATTCCGGGTTTTACAATATGGCGGGTCATATATTTTTTAGTGATCTTTGAATATGTTTCCGTCTGTGACAACATATGCGGCCTCGGACCGACAATCGACATATCACCAAGAAAAACATTAATAAACTGCGGCAATTCGTCTATACTCGTTTTTCTCATAAATGCCCCAAATTTTGTTACTCTTGCATCATTCTTTTTAGTCGTTTCCAAATCTGCATTTTCATTTGCCGTCATACTTCTGAATTTAATACAATCAAAGGGTTCATTATTCAACCCTGATCTTTTCTGCTTGAAAAATACAGATTCGTTACTCTCGAGTTTTATAATTAAAGCAATAACAGGAATAAGCCAAGACAGAATAAATACGATGACAAAGAAAGAAAAGACAATATCAAATGTTCTTTTCAGTATTTGTTTTTTGGGATTTGCTAATGGCTCTCTTATTAGTTTTAAGAAAGGAATCTCGTGAACGACATCATAATAATGCGGTCCAAGATTCAGATATTTAAAATCAGGAACCATATAAATTCTGATCATTTTATGTTCAGCAACCTCAACAATCTGTTTGTATAATTCAACTTCAATCTTACTATCGCAAAAAATAATATTATTAATTTTAGAATTTTCTAAATCTTCAAATAGTTTATCTATTCTCCCTAAATATTTATTTTTAGTTTCTGTTTCTCCAGCAGTATAAGTACCTCTTATTCCCATAGAATTCCTCAGATCATGATTTGATAACAAGGAGGTCGACAATTTATTCTCTCCAACAAGCACTGTATTCAAAGAATAGAATTTTCGCCCAATTTTAATTCTATTTTTTTTTCTATATAAAAACAAAACAAATCTTGTAAGTGTCATAAAGAAACCAATTAATAGAAAATAAAGGATTACATTTCTATAATTAATTTTTACTGGCAGAATAAGACAAAAGTATATTGCCGAAAATAAGGCTAGTAAAATAAAAGATTTTGTCAATGCGTTAAAATGCAGCGAAGATTCTTTTATTTTAAGACATTTATATGGTTTAGTCATTGTTGTAATAACAAACCAAGAAATATTTAAAAGAATAAATTGAGTAATATAGCTTTGAACCAAATCTCCTTTATCTGAGTTTAAAACATATAATTTCCCCAGAATCAAAAAAAGATTGATAATAATATAATCCCCAATTAGAAAGATTTTGGGTAAATGTTTAAAAAAATAAACTAGCATAATCCGATTATGATTCTTCTAACTTTTAAAGTTGCTGCATATTCAACGTAAATTAAAAATTGGGTTATTAATTCTTATTCAGTTTCGAATATATTAAAAATTTTTCAAAGAAAACACAGGTTGAACTTTATCTTTTTCTGAAAGAATAATATCTTCAAATGGTAACTGCCAATCAATACTTAAATCAGTATCATTCCAAAGAACACCACCTTCGGATTCTTTATCATAAAAATTATCACATTTATAAGAGAACACTGCTGTTTCGCTCAAAACAGAAAAACCATGCCCAAATCCTCTAGGAACATATAATTGTAATTTATTTTCGGCAGTCAATTCAAGCGAAAACCATTTTCCAAACGTGGGAGAATCTTCACGTAAATCTACTGCAACATCAAGAACTTTTCCCTCCAGGCAAGAGACTAATTTAGCTTGAGCTTTGTCTCCCTTCTGTAAATGTAGTCCTCTAAGAACACCATAACTGGATTTTGAAATATTATCTTGTACAAAATGACCATTCATTCCTGTAATCTCATTAAATTTTTGCTCGTTGAATTTTTCGTAAAAATATCCTCTGTCATCTTCAAAAACAGTGGGTTCTATAATATAGCAATCTTTAAGTGAAGTAGATTTTATTTTCATAATTTTATCATCATTCTTTGTTGATCCAATACCATTAATTTTAAAATAAGCACAAATATAAAAAATAGTTGAGTAAGTAATTGTTATTTTATTATTCCTTTATAAATGTTAATAAGCTTCAAAAAATTATTTTTTTTATTGTATTCCTTAAATACTTTTTGATATGAATTATTTCCCATTTCAATTCTTTTTTTTTCATCAAAAAAATACTTAATTTTTTTTATCCCTTCGTCAATTGTATCATAAACAAAACCATTATAATTATTGTCTACTGTATCTTTATTTCCTATGACATTACTTACCACCAGGGGTTTTCTCATTGCCATGGCTTCTAAAATTGCGATGGGTAATCCTTCCCATAACGAAACTTGTAAATAAAGATCTAATGAATTGATTTTTTGTAAAAGTTCCTCTCTTGTTCTGACCCAGCCGGTTACAGTTATGTTTTCCGCAGTAATTTCATCAATAAGCTCCCCGTTTCCAATCCATACGAAATTGACATCAGGCATTTTTAAGGCAATTTCATTAAAGGCCTTTGGATTTTTCTGAGGAGTCAGCCTGCCAATCGTTCCTATGGTTAAAGAAGAATTTACCTGAGGAGAGAATATTTTTTCTGGCAGATCAAAATCGACCCCATTTCTTACCAATACAGACTTACCTATTTTTTTTGACAATTCAAATTCCGTATTTCCAGAAGCTACAGTAGTTCCACCAAATAATAAAGGCATGGCACATTCTATAAATTTGAAAAATAAAACTTTAGCTTTTGAAATATTTTGCTGAACAAAAGAATATCCGTGTGGTGAATAATAAACATTATTTTTTGATACCAGTCCCAAACACGCAACCCTTCCGATAACACATGCTTTGGCAGAATGAAGATGAATAATATCAGGTTTTATCTTTTTTAAGATCTTCCTTGTCTTTTGAATAACGATTGTATCTTTCTTCAGATTTATGGAACGCTGCATATCTATCTCATAGAGAAAAACATCAGAATGAATTTCTTTATGAAATAATTCTTTATCAAGCTCTACACGATTTGGGCTATAAATTAAATGAATCTCACAATTAATATCAGATTGATGCGTTGCTAAGAAGTTACTCAAATCCTTCACATAAGTATAGACCCCTCCCCCAAAAGCTTCTACAAATTGAACGATCTTAATTTTATTTTCCAAAACCAATAACAATTTTATTAATACCTAATCAAATGACATCATTCAAAACTATTTTGAAATCATCACATAATACAACGTCTTGGGACTCATCTCTGCAATAGTAATTGTAGCCCCTTCTTTGCTTACTTTAACACTCTGTTTTTCATAAAAAACTATATTTTCTAAAGGTAACTCTTTTGTTTCAGGAATCTTATATACCTTCAATTCTAAGGTTTTAACATTTTTATGTAAGCTTGATAAATTTTTCAGATTAATTTTAGTATTAACAACCTTATTACCACTATTGTTATTGATTAAAATATATTCTCCGCTATTATCATAAGATGCAAATGCAGAAACATGTTCATAATTAGAAGTAAACTTCACCCTGTTCTTAATACTTTGATTATATAGCTTATAAGCCCACCAAACCGATCTGGGCTTCCCGTCTTTATTCAGTAATCCATTCATGGAATTATTACAATTAAAAACACCGTTGCTTTCGGCCCAACAGCCTTTACAGGCACCATCTATACCATTGCTCTCCAAATACCTGAATACTTCAAGTATTTCTGAGGGAGAGAATTGAGAATACTGATTAATGATTTCACCTAAAACGATTTTCTTAATTCCCACCTTGGAATATTTAGGCAAAATGATCTCTTTCAATTTTTTAATATCTTTCGAGAAATCTTTTAAATAATCCTGATCTCTCCATTCATGCCAGGACAAAACATCTACTCTTATATTATTTTTGTTACAAAAGTTTAAAAAACCCTCTATTTCCTTTTCATCATATCGATCAAAAGATGGTCCGGTTAGTAAAGCCTTTTCTCCTCCCGGTAAAGATCTGATTATATCATGAGCCTTTTTAAAAATCTGATAATATTCTTCCGTGTCAAAATCACCAAAACCTTCCTGATGAAAAGGTTCATTCCAGATATCATAGATGACCGTATTTTTAAATTTTTGGTATTCGGCTGTTATGATATTTTTTAACCTATCTGTATACAAAGGATGAGGCCATTCTTTATTATTTTTTTTGCCTGGATATGCATAAATATCTGACAAAACCAAAATAGGAGTAATATTAAAGCTCCTTAGATAACTGATATCTGAGACCGATTTATAAGACCAGCCGACTCTCCAATATTTGGGTTGTAATGCAATAATATTGTTTTGAAGTGCTCTAATATCATCATAATGTAAAAAACCGGACATTGAGTGAATAGTACCCGCCTTTTTAAGAAAATCAATTTCTAAACTTACAGAATCTTTTATTCTCTGGCTTCTGGCTATATGAAAAGAAAAAAAAGAAATGATTATAAAAATCATTTTATATTTCTTAGAAATAGAATTTGATCTCATATATACTTTATATAGGATTATTTTTGTATACCCAATTTATAAGGAATACCAACTTTTAGCAGTTCCATAAATGTAAGCCATCTTTTATAAAATTTCATATGAAGAGGTCTATCACTTCTGGTTAGCAAACTTCCCAATTGAGTTACTGTATTATTTGATCTCCTATAAAGAAGATAAGGTTTTTCAATAAATTTTACTTTTCCTACAACTTCTGCAACTAATCCCAGCCATAAGTCAATAGCAACTTCTTTATTTTTAGGAAATGGCATAGAATAGTTTAAAACTCTTCTATTAAATGCCATACAGCACCCATAATAAGTACTGCAAATTAAGTTTTTAAAAACTCCTGTTCCTGAATTATATATACTAAAAAAAGAAGAATTAGTTACATTTAAAAATTCATCTGTAACCATAGAGTTTGTTACTACTAAATCGTTGACTTTCAAACTTTCTAAAACAGCAGTGTATTTTCCTGGTAACCAAACATCGTCCTGATCAGATATAAAAATAACATCTCCGAGAGCCTCTTTTAATGCATTTTGAAAATTAGGTGTATAACCTTTTTCACCTTTGTTAATTAAAATTTTTATCCTATGATCTTTAATATTTTTTATAATTTCCAATGTACTATCAATAGAACCGTCATCGGAAACAATGATTTCATCATTGTTTCCGATTTGCTCCAAGATTGAAGTAATTTGCTCTAATATAAACTTCTCACCGTTATAAGTCGCCAGACATACACTTACTTTCATTTCTTTATTATTTTTGTAAATGCATCCATAAATTGATTTGCCGAACTTGCCCAACTTTTTTCTCCTCCAAAATATACTTTCTCTATATTCCGGGACATTTCGTCTAATACGCCTTTATTCTTGTAAAGCTCCCATACAGCATTATAAATGGCATCAGAACTTTTGGGCTCAATTATCAATCCTGTTTTCTTATCTTCCACCATCTCCGGCAGTCCTCCTACATTAGTTGCAATCACAGGTTTCTTAAACGCATAAGCAGACATAATCACCCCGCTTTGGGTAGCATCTGTATAGGGACAAACGACTACCGAAGCCTGAGAAATAAGATCCGCTAAATTTTCAGGATAAATATACTCATTCAGGATATTTATTTGCGGGTATTGTTTATAAACTTCAATATTAAAATCAAAATTTCCACTTCCTGCAATAGTGAGTGTCATATCTGCATCAGGCTGAAGGTCTATCATCTTCACAAAAGCATCTAATAAAAATCTGATTCCTTTATAAGGTGATATTCTACCAAAAAATAACAGATTAAACCCAGAAGGAGGAGAAGAATTATTCGTTTTACAATATCTTAAATAATCATATACACTTAAAAAAGAAGTATAAATATTATCGGGATTATAGTTATAGTGCTGTATAAAATCTTTTTTTTGATTTTTGTTTAATAGTATTTTGTTATCTATAAGACTAAACTGCAGGCTTCGTAACATACGGTCCATCATAAAGTTTTCACCTGAATGTAAAAACGGATCATGTACAATGAGCAACATTTTCTTACGGTATGATAATGTTGAAAAAAAATAGGTAAGCATGTAATTATCTATAATAATCACATCAGGATTTATTTTTTTTAAATATAGATTTATTTTATATGAGATATAAAGCTTTTTAAGAATATTTACAGTACGTGTTCCCTTTATGACATAGGTCTTATCAAGATCTATAAGTTCATGGAAACGGGAGAGTTCATCAACTTCCGTCCCTTTCGAAATATTTTCTTTTAATTTTTCTTTGTTTAAAAAATTATATACTTCGTGAAGTGCTTCTGTAAAGAAATATACATCATTTTTTTTCCTGAGTGCATGAATCAAAGAAATATTGGCATCTAAAGCAAATGTAGATAAAAAAGCAACCTTCATTGTGAAATTTTCCGTTTATACTATTTATTTCTTTGGAGCAAGAATCTTATCTATATGTTTATTAAAAATAAAATAAGCTCTACTGATCGTAGGTTTATCCCATAAGATATTTTCATATTTTCTAATAATAAAATTATTAGCCTTATACATCTTCAAAATCCCAAATAATAACAATACAAAAGTAAAGATAATTTTTACCACCCGATTGAGTACAACATATAAATAAGGATACAATATCCAATAACAAACTACAAAAAGGGTTGTCATTCTGTCAATCAGAACGGAATATTCGGATAAAAACAAGTAGGTTGTCGTAAATATAAAGAACAGATTGAAAAAAATATTAAGCAATTTTTCATCTTTTATATATTCTCCTATTTTATCATAAGATTTATAAAATATGATAAAGGTTAAGAACTTTTCCAGGTATCCTATTGTAATTCCATATCCATAGCTATACATACTGCTTTTTGAATACGCTTCTGCCATGATAGCATAAAATCCTCCAAAAAAATTCCCAATTGCAATAACTATCGGTGTGATAAATTTAATCTGTCCCAAATACAACACATTTCCCAGTATAAAAGTCCCCCAAACAAATGCAGGAGCGAACTTTTTATGCAGAAAAAAGTAAAGAGGAAAATAAAAAATCGCAGAGGAATGGAAAAGCAATCCTATTCCATTACATATAAAATATTTAAAAGCATTTCTTTCTTTAATAAACTGTAAAGAATAGATAAAAAGAAAGATTGCTTTTGAATTTCTAATCAGATTGATTTCTATAACCAAACCTGAAAATATCAAAAACATTATGAAACCCAGTATATACTGAGGAGAATATTTCTTAAAAAAATAATTGAGAAATAGTACATCTATAAAAGAAGAAACGATTTGCAGTGAAAAATAGCTTTTATTAATACTCTTAAGAAGAACCAATACCACTTTAAAACCCGGTTCCACTTTCAAAAGAAAATCTTCACCTCCTGAGAAAAAATTAGAAAGCCCGCGAAAGTCAGAAAGAGTAGGTGCTGTTTCATATAATGGATAATAAACAGCAAAATCTGTATCAATATACCCTCTAAATCCAAAAAAAATAAAAAATATCAACATACCTAAGTATCTGATTATTTTTATATCTCCGTCACTATTTCTTAATTTATTTTCCCAAAGAAAAAGAACAAAATAAATCAAAAAAAGAATAATATATGGGATTGAATATGTAAAACTAAAAGTAGGCTCCATGAATTATCACATTTTCAGATATTTTGTTAATTGCAAATATAAATAAATGATTAACAATCAACTCTCTATAATTAATTTAAAAACTAGTCTTCTTTTTTGATAATCTATTATCTATATACAAATTCAGTCCTTCCTTATAAGCTTTCAAAGCGACCAGCCATTGATGCCGGGAATATCTGAAATACAATATAATTAAAATGTAGAAAAAATTGTACACTACAACATATGTCGCATAAAAAGAATGATAATTTTTAAGTGCGAAATAAATTAAATTCCGCCAAAGAAATCTTACTGAAAAATCGCTCATTTTTCCGGTTGAGGTAGATTCATTATGCTGAATAATTGAATCCGATATATACCATAGTTTTTTCTTCTTGTTCAGAGCCCTGTATACAAAATCGGTATCGTCAAAATACACAAAATAGTTCTCATCCATCATTCCTACACTATCAAACACTTCTTTTTTTATGAGCATAAAACAAGTCGGCGCATAGGTTACCTGCTTATCCAGATTAAACTGTCCGTTGTCTTCCTCTTCCTGCCCATATTGTACCGTAATTCCATTGCGTTTATTATAACCTCCCCCTACTGCCCAGATTGTATTGGTACCATAAAAATATATTTTCGGAACTGCCATATCTGCATTATGCTCATGTAGACCTGTCAGCAATTTTATAAGGGCTTCATTTTCAATTGCAATATCATTATTAGATAATAATATTAAATCACATTGATCTTCAATAGCTCTTCCTATGCCTATATTATTTCCTTTAGCAACGCCATAGTTTGCATTATTCTTAATAATTACAGTTTCAAACTCATAATTTGATGCTAATTTTTCACTTAACAACAAAGAGTTGTCCGGAGAAAGATTATCGACTACATACAAAACAAAATTGGTATAAGTCTGCGTATTTAGGGTCTCAAAAAACTCTTCAAGAACAGATTCACTATTATATAAAACGGTAACTATACCTATTTTTTCACTCATTTATACAAGCCTTTGTTTTTCATCTCCTCAATAGATACTTCATATTTATCCTCAGGAATTTGCTGTTTATTAACCCAACTTGTAAAAGCTTCTATTCCTTTTTCAAAACTCCATTGTGGCTCAAAACCTAATTCTTTCTTAATTTTGGATATGTCTGCAAAATTATGTCTTATATCTCCTAATCTATAATTTCCGGAAATCTGTATTGGGACTTGCTGTTGATAGAATTTAGATAAGGTTTCGGCAACCATTACCACATCCGTTGCAACACCAGTTCCTACATTATATACTTCACCATTGGCCTCTTCTTTTTCCAGTCCTAGAATAGTGGCTTCTGCAACATCATCTATAAAAACAAAATCTCTTGTTTCTTTACCATCTTCAAAGATATTGATTGCATTTCCGTTTTTAATTCGGGTAGAAAAAATAGATAGTATTCCTGTATATGGGTTCGACAAAGACTGTCCGGGACCATACACGTTTTGATATCGATAGGCAACGGCTGCAATTTTTAAAGATTTACATACCGCTAAAACCAGCTGCTCTTGATTTTGTTTAGTAATACCATAAACAGAGGTTGGATGAATTTTACTATCTTCTGTAGTAGGGAGTATTTCAACAGTTTGGTGGCATATAGGACATTTACATAAAAAATCTCCTTTTGCCATATCCTGATCTAATCTTTCGACCGGATATACAGTCCCATGCTCTTGACATTTATATTTACCCTCTCCGTATATCGCCCGGGAAGAAGCAATAATAACTTTTTTCACTTGATGAGAGGTATTCGCAAGTATATCGAGCATACGAGCCGTTCCTCCTATATTTACTTCAGTATATTTTTGAATTTCATACATCGACTGCCCGGTTCCTGTTTCCGCCGCCAAATGAATGATTGCATTCTGATCTTTAACAGCGTTCATCCAGTCATCTATTAATGTGACAGAACCTTTTATAAATCTGACTTTATCAAATATACTTTTGTAAAGAGGTGAAGTGATTTCGGGATTATCACCATGAATCTGTGGTGACAGATTATCTAAAACCGTCACGTTCCATCCTCTTTCTATAAGTTTCAATGCTATATTTGAACCTATAAAACCTGCCCCTCCCGTAATTAATATATTTTTTTTCATCATTCAATAAAATTGCCTTTAGCATCTGTCTTTAACCATGCCTGTTTTTCAAATGAATAACGCTTTATAATTTTTGCCGGCGCGCCTGCCGCAATACAATAATCAGGAATATCTTTTGTAACAACAGAATTTGCTCCTACAATACTGTTTTTACCTACACTCGCTCCGGAAATGCAAACATTTTCCCCGATCCATGAACCCTCCCTTATGATAACATCAGAAAGCTGAACAATTGCCTGCTCAATCACAGGACGGTTAATATCCTTATATCCGTGCTGATTATCCGAAATATAAACTCTGTCTGCAATAAGCACGGACTTTTCAATGATAATACTTTTGGTACAATAAATGTGAGAAGAATTTCCTATATAGGTATTGTCCCCTATTTCCAATTTACAATTATCATAACCAGTTAAAGGATTAGCAGCTAACCATGCGAATTTACCAACAGAAACATTTTTACCTATAAATATATTTTTAGGCTTTTCTATCCGAATACAATTTTTGACCGAAGATCTATATCCAAAAGCTCCGAATTTCATTTTATTTAGTGGATATAATACTAAATTATAGTAAATCATTACAGCAATGGATTAAGGTTAATCAATTTTTTTATGTCACATAGGTTTTCAGAATTCAGCTGTATCCATTCATGGCTTTTATCCCACCATTTTAATTTTAACAAATAATCAATTTCTTCCTGCAGAAACCTATATTTTACCAATTTACCGGGTGAGCCTACAACAATTGCGTATGATTCTACATCAGATGTGACAACAGTGTTTGCTCCGATTATGGCTCCATCCCCGATTTTAACTCCATTAAGTATAATTGCATTTGCTCCAATCCATACATCGTTACCAATCATGACATTTTTTTTATATTCAAAAATATCTTCTTTAGAAAAATTCTTCAAAAGATTAGATGGGTTAGAATAGATGGAAGGATGTGTACTGGCAAATGTATGGGTAGGATGTTTTCCCGGTGCTATTCTGACATTGGGTCCTATGGAACAAAATTTTCCTATTTTAGTTTCACAGATTACCGAACTCTCGGCAATGTATGAGAAATCATCAATGGAAGAATTTATGATAATTACATTATTCCCAATCCAATTGTATTTTCCGAAAACAACATTAATTAATTTAGACATATATCCCAGTCTAAGGTACTCATACTTAGATTGGTATTTTATTTTCGTAACCAACCATTTCAAATAATTAGAAAAGGGATTTTGTAAATAAGATCTATCAAACATTCCTTTTTATTTTTTTATGGATGAAATTAATTGTTTAACATTTTCATTTCTAAAAATAACAGGTAAATATAAAAATAGTGAAAATATGCCTAAAATCACTTTCAGATTATTTCTTTCTGCAGAAATAATCTGATATGAAAGAACATTTATAATAATAATTAACAAACTAACCCATAATAATTTAGCTTCTTCTTTTCGGAAAACATCAAAGAAATTAATTTTTAAAGATTTATTATAGCTGATAATGACCACTATCGATCCGATAGAAAGAGCAATTGTCCATGCTAAAATAATTCCATATCCCCCTGCATACAAACCTAAAACTATTCCTAAAATAATATTAATAACAGCCATACTCACATGAACGATCACTAATACATTCAATTTCCCTTCTCCCATTGAACTAAAATAGGCCGGTCCACACATAATATTAATAAAAGTGGAGATCACTAAAAAAAACATTGAAAAAATAAAATCAAAATTAAAACTACCTAGCCACAGTAAAGAAATTATAGGAGTCGCTAAAATTAAAAAAGTAGATAATGGCAAATTAAATAAAAGTAAAATACGATTCATTTTTATATAAAAGCTTTGTAAAAAAGAAGAGCCTTCTGTTTTAGCTTTTTCGGCAACAACAGGAACTACGACCTGATTTGCACTCGTTAATAAAGCCCGAAACTGATTGACAGCTTTAGTGGCCATTTCATAATGTCCAAGCAATGCAAGCCCGCCATATTTACTCAAAAGAAGTTTCGTAGCCGGCTCATATAAAAGCTGGCTGATTGAAACCAATTGAAATTTATAACCATAATTAAAAAGTTCCTTAAATGAGTCTTTGTTCCATTTCCAATAACGCATTTTATTATTTGGGCTAATTCTCACAGTAAATACTAAGGCTGCAAGAAAAATAAAAACAGACTGAATAAGTTGTGCAATGGCAACCCCTTTAAGATGATATACAGGAGTTAATATAATTGCCCCACCAAACATAATCATCCCTGAGACCACATAAATAAAATTTCTGATATAATTCTTTTGATACCCTTCCAAAACGGAAGTAAAAACCCCTCCTACTGCATTGATGCAAAGTGAAGCTAGAGAATAAGGAAGTATTTCCAATGCAATGCTTAAAAATTGTTTATCAATTACATACTTTAAAAAAAACTCTGCTCCAGAAAGAATAATTAAACTTAGTCCTATAAAAAGAATTGACATTGATAGAACAGAAGTAAAAATCAGTTTTCCCAATTTACTTTTATCATGGTCTAAAATATACTCTGCAACAAATTTTACCAATCCCGAAGTCATTCCTAAATTAGCCAGATTAGCAATAGAAGAAAACGATAATATTAATGACCATATTCCTAATTGTTGCACTCCAATCGTGGTCAACAGGTACTTATATAAAAAAAAATACAATAAAGCTGTAAATACTACTTGTACTACTGCTGAAAAAGCATTTATTGTAATTTTTTTTGAGGATAGCATTATTTTAATTGTATATACTGATTCTAAAATTTTGAATATTCTTTTACTAAAGATATTTTTAAATTTTATTTAAAAATATCTTTGCCACCACTTTTTTTCTTCAGCATGATATCCATATCCATATTTATTTCCATATCCGAAATTAGATTCTTTGATACCATTCAGAACAATACCCACATTCTTAAGTTTATTGTCTTCAATAGAATGATTTAAGAACTCTATATAGCTTTTTTCAGAGATTTCAGATCTTGTAACATACACAATGGCATCACTTTTATCAGCAATAAGGAAAGAATCTGTAACCAATAAAAGAGGGGCTGTATCTAAAACAATATATTTATATTTATTTTTCTCTTTAATAACATATAAAAGCTCATCCAGTCTGCCATTCTGTAAAAGATCTGTTGGATTGGGAGGTATAGAACCCGAATAGATAAAATCACAGTTCTCATTATATCCGCTTGAATGTATAATTTCATTAACATCTGAAACATCTCCACTTAAGAATTCCGTCAAGCCTTTTGCCAATTTCATAGAAGGATTGTAACGCTGAAGTTGTGGATTCCTTACATCTGCTCCTACTACTAGGACTTTATCTCTAGAAGAAGCCAATATAATTGACAAATTGGTAGAAATAAAAGTTTTTCCTTCTCCTTTTACAGAAGAAGTAATCATAATAGTATAAGGAGATTCTTTTCCGGGCAGAAGAAATCTTAGATTTGTAACAAATATCCTAAAAGCCTCAGCAATAGGAGAAACATCATTAAAGTGTACTAGAATATTGTCTTTATTTGTCAGTTTTGGAATTTCAGCAATTACCGGCAGATTAGTTAATTTTGTGAGATCAGCTCTCTTAATAATTGTACTCTGAAGAAGACCTTTTAAATATATCCATGCTAGAGGTATCAAAACACCCAATAAAACGAATGCTCCCAATATCATTAATTTTTTAGGTGCAACAGGTTTTTTAAATACAAATGCTTTATCTATAACTCTTGCTTTCTCCGCAGTAATCTCCATAGTGATCGCGGCTTCTTCCCTTTTCTGCAAAAGTAACAAATATAAATTTTCTTTTATTTGCTGTTGTCTTTCGATACTTCTGAATAACTTCTCCTGAGTTGGTATTTTGCTGATCATATGTTCAGAACCTCCAAGCTGACTTTCTACTTTTCTCTTGGCTAATTCTAAAGAAATTACATTTTTTTGTAAAGATTGTGATAAAGAAGATTTTATTTCTTCAATCTGCTTATTTAGCTCCTTTACCAATGGGTTATCTGGAGTAGCATTTTCCAGATATTTGTTTCTCTGTAATACAAGCGTATTATAATCTTGAATTGATTTTGCTGCGGCGTCACTTTCCAATCCTATATTGATTGGCAAAACATCACCTTTACCTTTTTTATTAAGGGTATTCTGAAGAATTTTATTCAGTTCTAACTGAGTACCCAGTTCCAATATCTGAGCTTTGCTCTGTTCTTTTAACTGAAGATTAATTCGGGCTTCCGATGGTAAATCTACAATATTATTATTGGCCTTATATCCTTCTTTTTGTGTTTCAACATCTCCTAATTCACTAGAAATAAGCGCAATTCTTTTATCAATAAAATCTTTGGT
Organism: Candidatus Chryseobacterium colombiense; assembly: GCA_029203185.1. Taxonomy (NCBI): domain Bacteria; kingdom Pseudomonadati; phylum Bacteroidota; class Flavobacteriia; order Flavobacteriales; family Weeksellaceae; genus Chryseobacterium; species Candidatus Chryseobacterium colombiense. The sequence continues at coordinate 2,042,271 of CP119310.1, forward strand.
TTTCTTAGACTCAATATTTTTATCGCTAATTGCGTAGATATTATATTGCCTTACTAAACCATTAAGAAAATCTTTCGCTTTTTCTTTATTTTCAAAATCTACCGCAAGGCTAATAATGGTACCATCTTTATCCAGTAAATCAACTGCCAAAGCCTGCTGAAAATCATTTACAGTATTATCAAAACTATTATAAATGAAGAAAATATCAGATAAATTTATTTTTTTAGGCGCCCTATAGCTTGGGTTTTTACCAATCATTATTGTAGCAAAAGGCAAAACCGTTGTTTTGTTAAACGAAGTTTTTATGTCTTGTTTCCACTCCTCAGAAGATAATACAATGTCATTTCCCTCATTTTTAATAGATATAGATTTTTCAGGAAGATCCGCATCTTCTTTTTCCTGAATAATATGGATAATATAAGGATTGGATGCCCCGTAAAGCTCTAAATTATAAAAAGTTTGCTTAGCATATACCGGTGTCTGAAAATTATGCTCTTTTAAAACATCTTCTACAATTGCTTTAGATTGAAAAACTCCTACTTCATTTTCAATACTATTCGTTCCCATTCCACTAAGGCCACCTAAACTCTGAAGCACTCCAATATCTCCTGAGGCAACAGACATTTTTTTAGCATCTTTAATCAAAACTGAAGTCTGAGCTTTATATATAGGCACCGTAGATTTCATATAAAAAACGGCTAAAATAAACATCAACGCTACTGACGCTACAAAATATTTCCAATTTTTTAAATACGGAGCTAAAATTTCCTTTATACTAGTTTCTTCCTTTAAATATTTTTTATCCATTTTTTCGGATTATCACATCAATTATACATTCTCTCAGAATTTTATCTGAAATCCTGCAAATATATATTTTTTTTATAAAAAGCTTGGCCTATTCCTCTTGTTAATTGCTATTTTAGTTATCATTATCTGACTTAATTTATCAATATACAAAGTAAAATCGCATTTAACAATAATCATCTATTTAGATCTGAAGATTCTTTCCAAGAAATGATTTCCAAGGTGATATAAACGTTTCGGCTTGTAAAGAAACTTTAGAATTTATCGGTTTTTCAATTCCTATATTATAAATTCCTATAGGAACAAATAATGTATTGACCTTTAATTCGGTTTGGGCACTTAAAAAAGTAGACGAAAACAAACCGATCATTAATAGAAAACCTTTCAGCATATAACTCATACCTTAATAACTTTTTCCCTTTATAAATATTATCCTTTGAAAATCGAAAACGTTTTGAGCAAAATAAGAATATCAGTCTTAAAAGAAAGCTGATGATAATACTTTAAGTTCATTTTCACTTTATCCGGAAAAAGTACTTCATCATTATACTTTAATGGATATGGTTGACTCTCAAGAATCTTTGATTCATTTCTGTATTTAATACCTGCTTCAGAAGTAAGTCCTGGTTTTAATCCTAATACTAATCGGTCATCACCTTTCAGCAGATCATAATAACCCGGTATATCAGGACGCGGTCCGATAAAAGACATATCCCCCTTAAGGATATTGAAGAGCTGTGGAAGCTCATCTAATTTGGTTTTACGCATCCATTTTCCAAAATTAGACTTTCGTGAAGTCTTCGAATGATAGGTCTGAAACTTATAGATCACAAAAAGCTTTCCTTCCTGTCCAACTCTTTTTTGTGTAAAAATACCCGGAAAACCCGTGTCAATAGAAGTTAAAATTACCAATATTATAAACAAAGGAATAAAAAGCACGACTATAATCAATGCTAAACTATAGTCCATTAAAGCTTTCCACCAAGGATATTTTTTCACCATTTTCGAATTACCTACAAAGATATAAAATATAGCAGATATAGTTTTAAACGCTATATTAAATATCAACCACATCTTGAAAAGATTAGGCTGAAAAGATATGAATTTAATTCCCGAATTTTTTTACCCGGATGTTCTTTTCTTTCACTTTTATAACGAACGGATGAAGTACAGATATTTTACCAGCCATACTTTCCGTATCTATATAGGTCTGTTCACAATATGTATTTACAGGAAGGGTACTTTCATTTAAAGAAATTCTATACTCTCCGGTTCCCAGAAATGCTAAAAACTCTCCGTTTTCATCTGTAGAAATTCTTTGTAGAAGCTTTTCTCCCTGAAAAACATTAATGATAACTCCTCCTAATTTGGGGTTAAATTCTTGTGCGGTTTTAGCATCAAAATCATAGGTTATTTTTCCACGAATGGTTCCGTTTCTGTGAAGCGGTATTTCTAATGAACGTCGGTGAGAATTCATTTCTATATCCATTTCATCATAGTACCAACCCTGCTGAATTACCTGTTTTAAACGATATTTCCCATAAGGAATCTGGTTATATTCAATATTCCCTTCTTTATTACTTTTGAATGAAATAGTATTGATCATAATAACATATCCATCAGCTGCTTCATCTCCTTCATCATATCTTCCGTTATCATTATTATCATAATAAACGAAAGCTTTTATGCTTCCTTTTTTACCCGGATCTAATGTATTGGTTGGAAGATTAAGCGTAACTCCAGCTTCAATTGTCAGCATATTATTATGCAAACTTCCTACAGAATATTTATACCAAGATGAGTTTAAGTAAAGTCCATATTGTTTTCCTAAATATTTCAGGTTAAAAAAAGCGGATGGAGCTTTACCGTACAGAATATCATCTGTATAAGATACTCCCGAAGTAAGATTAATTTTATCCTTAAAAAAAGCCTTATTATAAAAAGCAGATAAAGAGAGCTTTTTATAATCTTCTGTTTTGTTCATTACTTTTGAAAATGCATATTCGGAAAGAAAATAGGCTCCGTACTGATATATATAACTAAAGCTGAAAGCCTTATATCCATAATTCCCTGATAGTTTCATCTGAAATTTTGGTTTCTCCATATCAGGATACGTAACTAACCCTGCTTCGATCCCTAAAATCGAAGAATGCTTTTTATCAGGGCTCGTCCAGTTCGTATATTCTGTTAATCTTTGAGCCTTTAATTGGTTTTGCTCAAAAGAATTTAATATTCCAAGAAAAGCGTTATAGTTATTAGATGTTTCTTCCTGATACTGATATCCTATTCCCCAACCAAAATCTCCTTTTTTAGCAAAATTAATTCCGGTATCCAATCTCAGATTTTTAGACCTTATATTATAATCATAAGAAAAATATTTAGGAGAAAAATCAGAAACAAGGATGTTAGCATACCAATAATGTTCTTTAAAGATATTCTTGGAGAAACTTTGCTGTATCTGTAAAACACCTCTTCTGTTGCCCGGATAGTAATCTGTACTGTAGAAATAACTTCCGTTAAGGTTTATTTTACTGATTATACCTGAGTACTGAGATTCTACTCCAAGAGAAGGTTTTGTAGAGTGATCCGCTTCATAAAAACTCATCCCTGAATATAATTTTGCATTCAGCCTCCAGTCTTTACTGAAAAGATATTGCACATCTGTTCCTAAGAGATTATGATCAGCCTTTTCGTAAGGATCATTTCTAAAAACATACACACCAGAGATACTTCGGGAAGTATTCTGAGCCCCAATTGTCCCTTTGGCATACAAACCATAACCATTTTGCAGGAAAGGTGTTTTGTCAATCAAATTAAAACTCTGATCAATAAATCCAATCTCTACTTTTTTATCTTTATCCGCAGAGGTAAAACTATATTCCGCACCCCTACCAAACAGAGGCATTTCGAGCGATTTATTTACATTTCCTAATGTAACTACAGAATTTCCCCTATGATAAGAAATATATGTATTATTTACTATCGGATCGCTCTGATTATTCATTGCATATATATTTCCACTGATAAAAACATAACCTGCAGGAAGGTTGAATCCTCCCGATCCTATTAACTGGTACATATCCGCATTATCGCCAATTCTTCTATAGCTAGCTGTGATACTGTTTTTTGCATAACTGGTATAACCTGTCAGAGGCTGCATATCACGATAACGCTGCGTAGAAGAAATATTCTGCACGGAAACAGAAGTATTTCCAAAAATTTCTTTTTCAGGTTCTCTAAATCCGACGATGTTTACCGTCATCTGTGTCGATTTCAGAATATGAGCAGGAATAAATTTGAAGCTGAATACAGTATCTTTTAATACATCAACAATTCCCTTTCTCTCTACAAAAATAGTCCCCTGCGCGGTTTCAGGAATTTTAAAGACTACTGTAACCTCCTGTCTTTTATTACCCATGTTGGTTACTCTTGCTTTTATTTCTACAGAATCGTTGATGTTATTCTCATTCATGTAGATAAGAGGATTTTCAGCATTCAGTCTGAGAGCATTATTTTCCTGTACCTTATAAGTGAGTTTCTTTTTTACAATGAGTTCGTTTGCAGAATTGGTACAGCTAAATATAATTTCCTCTTCTCCAGATCCTGCATCATTGCTTACCAGTATCTTTACGGGTAAAAATCTTTTTTCTCCAACATTCAGCTCTACTTTTATCTGATTTCCGGAAACACTTCTAAATCCTTTAGGAACATCAATATAAATATTCCCGTTAAATTTTGAAGAAGTTTCATTTTTCACCAATACCACCAGATCTACAATATTGGGCTTATCTGCAGAAGATTCATTACGAATCTCCATGTCTATTCCGGAATAGACCTGTGCCGAGGTAAATATAAAAGAAATTGATATCAAAAAAATAAGAACTATTTTTCTGAACAAATAATGAAACATTGGGATTGGTTTTGTTATTGAGGTATTATCTCATACTGAATTATAGTTGCATAGTCTTCCATCTTTGCCTGTACAAATCTATTATCATTGGCCGAGGTAGAATATTTGATATCATAATATACATTAGCACTTTGTGTAGTTCCTCCTTTCGCCACCAATTGGGAAGAGGTACTTAATGAAATAGGAAATACACTTCCTGTATTTCCGGAAACGGGGTTTAGTACCATCTGCACTGCATCGAGAGGCAATGTATTCCCCGCCGCAGAAATGAACTGCCCCTGCATCGATTTCACTTTAACCTGATAATTGGTGTTACTTTTTACAATGAGTGCACTTGGATAAGACACACTTACTCCGTTTATATAGTCCTGCATTGTTTTAAACTCCAATGTCCCATTGATTGCATCAGAGGCAAGTTTCAATGACATTTCAGTACTAGTCGGAGGTGTACCCGAAAGCTGTGCAATCTGTAGTTTAAAATAAATGACTGATTTACCAATCAGATTGTTGTACTGGTCATACGCTGCCATTTCAACAGGAACGGTAAATTCTGTCCAAGCAGGATAATTTCCAAGATAAGCGCCACCCGCAACAGTTAAACTGAATCCCATCTCCATATAGAAAGGACCATTTGAGTTAGACGTATTCGAAAGAGGAGCATTAGAACTGGGTACCAAATATTTTTCAACGTTTTCTTGTAAAAAAACACTTGCAGGCATTCCAATCTGCTGAATAGTCGGAACCGGCCCAGGTGTTGCACTTCCTGTAGTAAAAACAGGCTGAAAAGAAACTTTATCTGCAGGAAAAGTATAAGTTCCGTTGGTAATTATTCCTTTTAACTGTGCTGAAAGTCTCCATTTAGGTTCGTCAATATTTCCATTACCATCAAATCTTACCGTGAAAGCATTTTGGCTCATATTTCCATTGTAAGAATTAATTTGAAGAAAGCTATTATTCTCCCAAGGTTTAAAAGTTAATTTCCCCGCAAAACAATAAAACGAAACGAACAAGAATATAATAAAGATTTTTTTAGTCATAATTAAAGTTTAACTCTCCAACTTCCAAATTATTGGCATCGCCGTAGTCAATCATTACAGAGGCTGTATATTTTCCTTTCTCCAATTTTGTAGGCAGAACAATATCCATATCTCTTTTGTTTCCGGGCATCGTATAAAAAACAATATTATCCAGCGTTGTTTTTTTTCCGGTTTGTGTGTTTACTAAGTCAGTGTATACTCTCCCGTCTATCCATACATTTCCCTGGTTTTCAAAAAACAGAGAAAGTTTATTATTAGATTTATCATACACCAGATTCTGAATTTCAATTTTCTTGACATTGGCAGAAGAAAGTTTATGAAAAAGTTTAATTCCAGAACGGATGCTTACTTTTATATTGGCTCCTTTACTATCCACATCATCTACGGGATTCATTTGACTTACATATAAAACCGCAGAATGAGCAGCCAACTTATCCGATAAAGTGTTTGGAACCGTTATAGTAACATCAATATCTTTCCTTTCTCCCGGAGCCAGTGTAAAATAAGAGTCTTCTTTTTTTACAGAAATCCAGTTGGCACAAGAAACAGGTAAAGTATTGGCAGGATACATCATATTTTCACCTTTACCATCATATTCCCAATCTCCTAAACTTACTGCCAAGTCCAATGAATTTTTCACACTTACATTAGTAATGGTAACCTGCTGTGTATTGCTACGTCCTAAATCTGACTCAAAATATAATCTGGGAGGAGAGACTGAAACACCGGTTTGTGCATTTATTTTACACAAAACTGAAACCATAAACAACAAAAAAGTTACAACCCGTATTTTCATTAAAATATTTTTTGTAATAATACAGAAAAAGTGCCACATTTCTCTGCAACACTTTCCCCTTCATATCCTAATTATATATTTTATTTTGCAAGAATTGTATATGTTAGTGTAGTTGTATATGTTGTTGGCGTTTGACCAGCGATATAGTTATTAACATAAGTATCTGCACCTGCACCTGCATAAGTAACGTTAATATTTTTATTTACACCTCCTGTAGCAGAAGTAGCAATCACCTGATCGTTATTAGAAAGCGATACCGGTGTATAAGTAGCACCTGTAATTGAGTTATTTGCTCCGTTACTAGCTGTAATAGTAATCGTGTTTGAAGCGATATTTTTTGCTCCGTTTACCATGTTAGCATCTCCACCTTTTACTTTTACTTCAAATCCTCCTGTACTGTACACCGTTAAGTGATCTGCCTGAGTAGAAGAAACACCACCTGAATAATCAGCAGCAGTTGTATAGATTAAGTCTACAGCTTTTTGAGCCGGGTTTACTACAAGAGTCTGGATTGGCTTTAATTTAACGTTTAATGTAACTTGGTTAGTTTGAGCGTTTACTGTTGCGAATCCTAAAAAAGCGAAAGATGCTAAGATAAATTTTTTCATTGTTGAATTATATTTTCTGTTTATTAATTATTCATTAAATTATCGAGTGCAAAAGTAGACGCAATAAATTAGAGTTATTTTGTAAAAAAAGACTTTAAACTTGTAATTTTAAACAAGTTTTAAAACCATATCTCACAAACTAAAATTGAGAATAAAACAGAATAAAAGAAAAAATACAACAATATTTATTAAGCATAAAATATTATATATATCAAATAATGTTGCAAAAATTTAAAAACGCTAAGAATACAATAAATGCAAAAACAGAAAAAATATTATTTGGCACATAGTGAATTTTCGAAAAAAAGGAAATTTTACTGAGAAATAATCGTATACACTAATGTGTGATATACATTATTTGAACCTAGATTAATTTTATTCACATCGCCTTCTGATAGAAAATCATTACTTATAGCAATTTTTTCATCAATTCCGCCTTTACGTTTATCAATAAAAGCATAGTCTTTATTATAATTATTTTCTACTGCAAAAGTTTTTTTATCGGCATTGTAAATTTCTCTGTGCATTTTCACCTGAAAACCTGAAAGGCTTGATACTTTAATATATTTAGCATCAGATACTACAACAGAAGTTTTATTTTGTGCTAAAGTTTCAGAATTATTGCTCGGAACAGAAAGGGTTTGAATAGGATACAGCTTTATATTAAGTCTCACACTCTCTTGTGCAAGGCATTTCAACGATGCAAATAGGAAAAACATTAATATAAAGTGTTTACAGTACATATCCCGCAATTAGATTTTTCACCAATTAGATACTTAGTAAAAATATGAAAAAATTTTGACTATTTCATATTTTAGGGATTTTTTTATTTATGTTTTTTACCCATGTTTTTTAAATTCCTCTTTAACACTCATTTAGTTTATAAAAACACATTAAATAAGTTGACAATCTATTTTAAAACTTTATTATAATTTCTATAAAAAATATTAGCTTTACCATATTATTTATTTCTATGATGAAAACACTTTTTAGTTTTTTACTCCTTCTATTATTACCTCTTATGTTGTATAGCCAAGAAAATCTGACTTCAGATGACTTGTTTGCTAAAGCCCGGAAAGCAGCTTTTGATGAAAAAGACTATCCTACTGCGATCAAACTTTCTCAGCAAGCTTTGGAAAAATCACCGGATTATACAGATATATCCATTTTTTTAGGAAGAGTATATACTTGGAGTGATGACCTACCTTCTGCAAGACTGGTTTTTGATAAACTCGACCAAAGAAATGTTAAGGATGAAGATTTTTTTATTGCCTACGCTTCTCTTGAATACTGGAACAATCGATATGACAAAGCTATAAACATCCTCGACAAAGGCTTAAACTATCATCCTCAATCAGAAGCATTATGGCTTCTGAAAGCAAAAGTGTACAATAGCAATAATCAATATATTGAAGCTGAGAAGGCTACCTCATCAGTTTTGGGAATCAATCCTAAAAATACCGAAGCCAGAGCCCTTGCTAACAGAATTAAGGAATTAACTTCAAAAAACGCCTTAGGAATTACTTACAATTACTCTCATTTCGATAAACAGTTTGATAACGACTGGCATATTATAGGAGTCAGCTACAAAAGAGCAACTTCCATAGGTTCTTTCATCATAAGAGGTAATTATGCCAATAAATTTGCACAAAACGGAACCCAGATTGAACTGGAGGCTTATCCAAGAATCTCAAAGACATTTTATCTTTACGCAGGAGCAGGGTATTCTAATGATGTAGGCATATTCCCAAAATACCGTACAGGGGTTTCACTGTATGCAAATCTTCCGCACAGTTTTGAAGGAGAACTTGGATACCGACAGCTGTATTTCAGCAGTAATATCTGGATGTATACTGCTTCTATCGGAAAATATTACAAAAACTTCTGGTTTAATCTTCGTACTTATATTTCTCCAGATAATAAAAATATCTCGCAATCCTATACAGGAACGATGCGTTATTATACGAAAGGAGCTTATGATTATTTTGGTTTCCAGATAGGAACAGGAATAAGCCCGGAAGAGAGCATTAATAACCTTCTGCAAAATGAGACCTACAAATTAAAAACCTTCAAGATTGGCGGAGAATATAATTTTTCTATCAACAAATCAAACCTATTTTCGGTTTCAGCCACGTATTACAACCAGGAATACCGGCCAAACGAAAAAGGAAATCAATTTGATATTAATCTAGGATATACCAAAACCTTTTAAGGTTTTGGTATTTTTTTATTCATAAAGTTGGCTACTACAGAATCAGGTAATAGTTTTCCTGAGGAGTAAAACTTATTATTTTTCGTTTTAAATTCATCAAAACGTCTTTTCATATCGTTTTTAACCGATTCATCATTTAGTACATCTTCATCAAGATTAGACTGTAATATAAAAAGGCGATTGTCTACAAAGTGATATTTGCGGTATACATAATCAATAAGCTGATTTTTACTTTCCATTAAAGGAGTTCCCTCGTTTTCATTTTCATCATCATTAGTCAGCCCTTTTCCGATCCATGCTACAGAAGACGGAGTATGCAGTTTATAATTTGTTCTATAATATGCCAGAATAGACGGAGCTAAATCGAAATGAGTTACTCGTTTCTTAAAACGTTTCGCTTCTTTTAATAAAGGAGAATAGATAATCAAAGGAACATGATACCTGTCGATCTTGGTTTCAAAAGGAATCTCCGGCATGCTGTGATCTCCTGTAACCACAAAAATTGTATTATTAAAATCCGGCCGTTTTTTGTAGTTTTCAAAGAATTTCTGCAAAGCATCATTCAGATTGAGAACAGAAACCAGCTGCTTTCTATTTTCCAACGCCCACTTTTTCTGTGATGCCGACATCTGTCCTGACTGCAGTTTTTTGTCAAACACTGATTCGTAATATTTTGAATTGTTAATTAAAAACGGATTATGGGTAGACAATGTAAGAAGCATATTAAAGTATGGCTGATTCCGTACTTTCTGCACTTCAAGCATTTTTCCAAAAACCGCCTGATCTTCATATCCCCAGCTTTCACCGTTATTTTGAGGCAATTTACGATAAGGAGCTTTAAAAGATTGCTGATCTATAATATGATCTACTTTACTATATTCTAAAAACTCTCTCATCCGGTCAAACGAAGAATTACCCCCGTAGTAAAATCCGGTTTCAAATCCGTTTTTTTTCAGAATGTTGAATAAGTTGAAATTGTCAGGAGTTTTCTCGATTTCCAGAAATCCGTTTTTTCCAAAAGGCAAAGAGCCAGTAAGTGTGGGAATTGCAGCAAATGTTCTTCCTGAAGAGCTCAAGTTAAATTCCCAATACAAACTTTTATTTGCCAAAGAGTCGATAAAAGGAGTAAAGTTTCCAATATATCCATTGGGTGAACTATACGCATGGCCAAGTCCTTCTACAGTGATGAAAACCAAATTCGGAGGAGTCTGCGACTGGTTTAAATAGGCTCCGAAAAAATCTTTTGTCTTTTCTTTCCTCCAGAAAGGAAATGCCTGGTCCAGCATTTCAGGATCTGCAGCCAATGTTTCCGGGCCATTTAAAATATCGGATATTTCCGGATGATCACTGATAAAATTATCGGTATTTGAAATAAAGAAATATGCCCATTTGCTCTGTCCTGCCTTTTGTTCAAATTCATTTTCATTTTTTGCTTCTAAAGAGAACAACGTATCTTTAGGAATAAAAAATGCAGATAATCCGATCACCAAAGTGATTGCCCCAATATAAAATGATTTAAAACTTGATTTGGCCGCAAACCAGAAAGGAATGAATGCGCCTACTATTAAAAGGCACATTAATGCTATATTTTCAGTATTCAGCATTCCGCTCGCCTCAAGAATCTGCTTCATTTCATCTTTACTATAATACAATACATCTGCACCTAATATATTATGAGATTCGAAAAAGTATAAAAACAATATATACTGAGCAACTATAATCACCGTAAACAATGTCATGGCCAACATTTTTGCCCATTTCTCTTTTATGAAGTTCAGGGTCAGATACAAAATCCCCATGCCGAAAATAATCTGGAATACAAATATTAAGTTATTTACGAAAAGACTTTTTATTAATAAAGAATCATCAAAATCTTTGAAATTATAGCGATACCACGCCCATTCTATCAATATTCCTAATGTAAATAAAAATAAGAATACCATAGCGAAAACACCCCATTGTCTAAGACCTAGTTTAAATATAGCAAGAACACGCTTCTTCCAGGGTAAATTTTTATCTTCCTGGCTAAAGCCCTGCCTCGTCATTTCGCCCCAGGCATGTGATTTTTTAAAATAATCTATAAATCCTTTTACTCCTGCTTTTACCACGACCGGATGAAAATAAAAAGGTTCTATCACAGCCGTAAAAATTAAGGTAAGAAAATCCTTTCTTTTCGTATATACCTGCCTGCTTATAAGATCTACCAGAATGGCATAGATAGAATAAAGAATCCCGGTGGAGATTACTAATGCAAAAAGTACCAAAAAGAATGGCCAGTTAACTATTCCCAGAATTAAAAAAATAAAGAATATGATAATTCCCGAAAATTCTACCAAAGGACCTAGAAATTCAAAAAAGAACCAATATGGAAGACTTATCATACCCAATTTACCGTAATTAGGATTGAACATAAGTTTTCTATGTTTCCAAAGGGTCTCCATAGTACCACGCATCCAACGGTTTCGCTGTTTTTTCAGAATATCTTTTGTTTCCGGTACTTCCGTCCAGCACAAAGGATCTGGGATATTCACGACTTCATAGGGCTCATTTTTTTCTTCCATGTACCTTCTCATTCGTACCACCAGTTCCATATCTTCTCCTACGGTATTTCTGTCATATCCTCCGCAGGCCAAGACTATACTCCTATCAAACGCTCCGAAAGCTCCTGAGATCAGAATTAATCCGGATGCTCTGGACCACGCCATTCGCCCTAATACAAATGCTCTTATGTATTCTAATGCCTGACTTCTTCCCAGCCAGGTTTTAGGTATATTTACATCGGTAACCTTACCGTTTTCTATTTTACAGTTGTTTGCCAATCGGATTACTCCTCCACAGGCAATTACTTTTTTATCAGTCTGCTCCAAGAATGGTTTTGCCAGCCTCAGAACCGCATCCTGCTCAAGAATACAGTCAACATCTATACATACAATATATTCTCCGGAAGAAATATTGACTCCAACATTCAAAGCATCAGCTTTTCCTCCGTTTTCTTTGTCTACAACGATAAGTTTTTTAAAAGCTGGATTTTTACTTTTATAAATTCCACGTATCGGTTTGGTTTCGATATCTCCCTGTACAAAAAATGAAACGGATTCCAGCTCATATGCCTGAATCAGTTTTTCCATAGAATCATCTTTGCTCCCGTCGTTGACAATAATTATTTCCAGATTATAATAATAGAGCGATAACAGAGATCTCACATTATCTACAATGGTCATCCCTTCATTGTATGCAGGCGCAATAAGACTGAAAACAGGAGCATTGGGATTGGCAGCAATGATACTGTAATCTGTAAAAGTGTTTTCGTTTTTATACCGAACCACCGCTCCGAGGGCATAAATTCCTATCCATGCATAGATGAGAAAAACAGCAGCCGAATAGAGTAAAAACAGCCAAATAACAATCTCATAAATAATATGGGAGAATTCTATCATATCTTTTCTTGTAATGCATGTTTAATAATCTGAACTAATTGCGGACACGAAGCATCATTTTCTATGATTTCCAGCAGATAATCATGATATCCTAACGAAAGAAGGGCTTCAGCAGCAGCAATTTTTATCCCCGGAAGATTTGTTCCGTTCAATTTTTCTTTATAAAAATCAGCACAACGAGGGTCGTGAGATAATTTCATCGCTTTCAGCATTTCTATCTGTACCTCAAGAGGCTGCTCTTCATAGATTTCTTTAAATTCTGTAATGGTAGAAGGTGTTTCCAGCGACTGTAATGCTTTTACCGCTTCTATACGGACATCTATGGCCGGATGAGTCAACAAAGCTCTTGCTTTATTATAAAAAGCCAGCATCTGGAATTTTCTAAGCAATCGCAAGGCAAAAATAATCACCGAAGTATTCTGGCTGTCTAACCAGACATTAACGACCTGCTGACACTGATCGGGATCCAGATTGATTGACCTGAGTAAACGAAGCTGCTGCCAGTCAGAAATGATGTAAGCAAAGTCATTAAGAAAATGCAACCCCTGAAATCCGTTGAACACAACCATTGCATACTGCGCCTCCTGATATACCTGAGGAGAAGGATGCTTCAGAAACGGCATAATTTTAGGAACCGCAGATTCTACTTTCATCGCCGTAAGCTCCTGTATACCTTCTGCAATAAGATGAGGCTTTTTTTGTTCTAGTTTTTTGAAGGCCTCTTTCTGCAGATTATAATCCGTAAAAATTTTTTTAATCTCATCCTGTGCTCCTCCTGAAAATTTTTTCTCAGAAGCCACCAATCTTTCTAAAAACAGGTTTCTGAATGAAGATTCCTGTGAATAGGTATTAAAAATCTCATCGTCTTTTTTTTCTTCCGGACCATAAACGATCGCCTCCGAAACTTTTTCGTCGATCATATCGGACCATTGATGAATATGAGTCAGTGTTTTGTACTGATGAAAGCTATATGAAAGTACAACTATAATTAAAAGCAGTACCAATATTAATATTCCTAAAAAGGTAAGGAACAGCTCATGTACCGAAACATATAGAAATAGTGCGGTCATTTTTTCTATTTAGCGGTGAGTCTTTTTATACGTAGTATTAATTCATTGGGACTAAAAGGCTTTACCATAAAATCTGAAGCTCCTAAATCGAAAGCTTCCAACACCACTTCTTCTTGTCCTAAACTGGAAAGCATGATCACCGGGATTTTTTTACCGAATGATCTTACTGCAGCAAGTATCTCCGTACCTGAAGCAAAAGGCATCATAATGTCTGTAATAATGAGATCTATTTCTCTTTCTTTAATGGTATCAATAGCGTCTTTACCATTGCGTGTAACCACTACTTCATAACCTTCTTTTAAAAGTTTGTGTTCTACTGTTTTTAATATCAACTCATCATCTTCAGCAATCAAGATTAACATACTTATTATTTTTTTAGTTTTTATTGATTTATTAGTTTATTTATTAAGCTTTCTCCTATTGTTATTTCCTCTTTTATGGCAGCTTCCATTACTTCATAATCAGAATTCTGATCTAAATTCTTTTCCCAGTCTGAAGCTGATTGTGCCAATCTAAACAAGCCGGCAGTTCCCGAGGTTCCTTTTAATTTATGTAAAAATGCTTTTGCCGCATTAAGATCTCTTTCTTCTGTAATCTTTTTTAGTTTTTCTGATGATTGGGTAAGCTCCTGAATGACCAAATTTAAGAAGAATGTTTTAAATCCTTCGTCTTCCCCAATCTGCTCTTTCAGCATATCCATATCCAAATATTCTCCTATCGGTACATCATCTTTTATTGGTATTTCTTCTGCGTGTTCATGAGCTAAATACTTTTTCAACATATTGAAGAGATCATTCTGTCTAAGAGGTTTAGGCAGAAAATCTGACATTCCAGATTCTAAGCATTTATCTTTTTCTCCTGTAACGCTTCCTGCTGTTACCCCTATAATAGGAATGTTTACATAATTTGATAACAGACGAATATGTTTTGTAGCTTCAATTCCGTCCATGACAGGCATCTGAACATCCATTAAAACGAGATCAAACTGTTCTTTTTTACATTGATCCAAAGCTTCCTGCCCGTTTACAACTTCTACTAGCGCAGCATTAGGAGTAAGTGAGCTCATCATTCTTTGATTAAGTGCCATATTCACCGGATTATCATCCGCCAATAATACTTTAAGAGGCTGCATAAATACCGACTCATTGGCATTTGGTTTCGCAGCAGGAACTTCAGCATCTTTTTTAGTGTATTGAATTGCCCTGCTCAATGTTGTATAAAGTTCATCAGATTTAATAGGCTTCAGCAAACAATATGATTTTTCATCCTGACGGAAAGAGGAAATCACTTCATGTTCTTCAGAAGAAGTGTGAAGTACAATAAGCGGTGTCATTTCTCCCTGTTTCTTAAACAGCTCTTTAATTTTATCTATCGTTTCAAGACCTGATAAAATTGGCATATGATAGTCCATTAAGATGACATCAAATCTTTCGCCCTGCATCAGGAGCTGAATGGCTTCCAATCCGTTTGCTGCTAATTCAGACTTTATGTTTTTATATTCCAGCATATGCTTCAGGATCATTCTGTTATTTTCATTATCATCCACAATAAGCACACGCTCTATTTCTAAGTCTGCAATATCATCAAGATCCTCTATTTCATAAGGGATTTCAAGATCAAAGAAAAATACGGATCCTTTTCCAATTTCGCTGCTCAATGAAAGGTTGCTTCCCATATATTTCAGGATATTGTTAGAAATAGTGAGGCCAAGACCTGTTCCTCCGTACTTTTTACTTACCGAACTGTCTTCCTGGGTAAAGGCGTCGAAAATACGCTGTTGTTTTTCTAAAGGAATTCCTATTCCTGTATCTCTTACAGAAAAACGAATCGTGACCTTTTTTTCATCACTTTTCAGTTTTTCAATTTTAAGTTCAATTTCTCCCTGTCCTGTAAATTTCACTGCATTTCCCAAAAGATTGATCAAGACCTGCTTGATTCTGGATTCATCCAGCCATAACGTTCGAGGTAATCCCTGCTCGATATTAAGAAGCAGTTCCAGATCTTTTCTTTGTGCCTGATACAGAACTACATTTACAACCTGATTTGCCAGGTCATAGATATTATATTTATCTATAAACAGCTCCAGCTTACCCGATTCTATTTTAGAGAAATCAAGAATATCATTAATTATATTTAATAAACTACTGCCTGATTCGTTTATGTAATTCAGATACTGAACCTGTGTGTCATTTAACGGGGTTTTTAACAAGAGATCTGAGAATCCTATCACACCATTAAGAGGAGTACGGATTTCATGGCTCATATTCGCTAAAAACTCAGATTTTGCTCTACTCGCAAGATCAGCCAGTTCCTTAGCTTTTTTAAGCTCTTCATTAGTTTTTACAAGATTTGTAATATTCTGCGTAAAAATAATGACTCCTCCTATTTCTCCATCATTCATATTCCAAGGAATTACTTCCCAGTTAAAATGTTGAGGTTCATCAAATCCTACGATCTCAAATACCTGGTTTTCATTTTTATATGGAATACCCTGTAGTGCATCTTTATAAATTTTTCTCCTTTCTTCCGGTACATCGGGATAAATACTGAATAGATTTTTCCCAATAATATCCTGGCTTCCTTGGTGAAACTCTTCTTTCCACCTTTTACTTACTGAAACATGGTTCAGGTCTTTGTCAAACATAGCAACCGCAGCAGGTACATTATTGACAAAAGATTGAAGCATCGCCTCTTTTCGTTCCAGTTCAAGATATGTTTTTTTAGCCGCATCGATATCCTGAATAATTCCAAAAATCCTAACACATTCATCACCTTCGAATTCAGGGATTCCTTTTACTCTTACCCAAATAACTGTTCCGTCTGTTCTCTTAAGCTGGAATTCTTCATCAAAGGAAATTCCCTTTTCTATTGCTCTTGTCAGCAGGAATCTCATTCTTTTTTCACTTTCCCTTTCATAAAATGCAATCAGGCTTTCAAAATCCGGAGTAAAATTTTTATCGACTTTATAAATCTCCCTTGTCGATTCTGACCACAGCATTACACGAGATTTAAGATTCATTTCCCAACCTCCTACCTGAGCAACGGAACTCGTTTGTTCCAGTATTTTTTTTGTATTGATCAAATCTCTTTCCAGATGAATACGTTCGGTCATATTCAATGCTGTACTTACTACATATGGAGTGCCTGTTTCGTCGGTTTCTACCATATTGTGATACATCCAGTAGATCTGTTCTCCATCTTTTGCCTGAAGGATCATCATTCCCGAATCTTCTCTATTAGCATTAATGCGCAATAAATACTGATTCAGTAATCCGCGATGACCTGCAGGTACTAAATCCTTCAGATTTAAAGAAGCAACCTCTTCTTTAGGATATTTCAGAACTTCACGCCCTTTTTCATTTACGGACAAAATATTGCCCTCCATATCATGCATACTCATCAATCCGATAGCATTCTCAAAAAAGTTTCTGAATCTGCGCTCCGAACTTTCCAGTTTCTGGCGTTCCTGCATTTCCTGAGTAATATTTCTACCAAAACAGAAAATCTCAGTTTTCCCCATATTCTGTTTCACCTGCCATTCTATAATGATATCTCCGTCAGCTGTTGCAGTATAGGTTGTATAGTCTATTCCATTTTCATTAGAGGGTAAATCCCTGTACAATTCTTTCAGTTTTTCGTTATTTTTCCCTAAAAGACTTATGAAGTCTCTTTCAATAACATCGTTTTTATTCAGCTGAAAGACATTTTCGAAAGCCGGATTTACATTTTTCAATTTGAAGCCGTTATCCAGCACACAAATAATATTGTTGGTTATAGCAAAGGTTTCAGAAAAATATTCTGCCTGAATATTCTTTCTTTTACTTATCAATATTTTGGTAATCGCCTCTCCCAGTTTCTTCAAAGAATTGATTTGAGGTTCGGAAAGTGTTTTAGGCTTGTAATCTATAACGCATAATGTTCCCAGAATCAAACCTACTTCATCAATCAACGGAACTCCGGCATAAAAACGGATACCACCCTCTCTAATGATTGCATTAGAAGATGATCGGTAGTCTAAAAAAGTATCATTAATTACCAATACTTCCCTATCCATAATAGTATATTGACAGACTGTATCCTTACGGGCAACAAAATCTAAAGACATTCCCACACAGCTTTGAATCGTCTGTGTTTCCTGTTCCATCATAGCAATGAGTGAAGCAGGACAATCGGCAATAAGACAAGCCGCTTCGGCAAATACATCCAAATCAGGATCTTTTCCAAGATTTAAAAGATCATAGATTTTCAGTCTTTCCAATCTTTCTGCTTCATTTTCAGGAACAGGGTATTTCTTCATACAGTATAGGTTTGTATATTATTCAATCTAAGCATCAAAATTAGCCATTAAAAGATTAAAATTCATTCAAGAAAATATCAAAATATCTTTATGAAAATATAATCTTCAACTATTTCACTTAATAGCGTTTTAATATGGTATAAAAATAAGGAATTAGAAAATAAGATGACAAACAAATATCGACAGCTTCCATTTATTCTCATAATCCCTTTGCATAAAAAAATCTGTAGTTTCCTACAGATTTCTATTATTTAATGTTAAAATTATTTAGCTAAAGAAATTCTTTATCACATTGGCAATCCTTTCACGGTCTTTATCAGATAAGTTTGATCCTGAAGGTAAACATAGTCCATTATCGAATAATTCTTCCGCAACATTCCCGCCATAGTAAGGAGCATCTGCAAACACTGGCTGTAAATGCATTGGTTTCCATAAAGGACGAGACTCTATAGTATCTTCCAAAAATGCTAATCGCAGTTCTTCACGGTTTCTTCCTGTTATTACCGGATCAATGATAATAGCTGACAGCCAATGATTGGAATAAAAATCTGAAGTCGGCTCTGAAAATACCTCAACTCCATTTATATTATTAAAAAGCTCTACATAAAACTCATGCATTTTTCGGCGAGCATCAACTCTATTTGATAAAACTTCCATCTGCCCTCTTCCTATTCCCGCAGTAATATTACTCATCCGATAATTATATCCAATATGAGAATGCTGATAATGAGGAGCATTATCTCTTGCCTGAGTAGAAAGAAATACTGCTTTATCTTTGTCTTCTTTTGTATGACAAACCAAAGCACCTCCACCTGAAGTTGTAATAATTTTATTTCCGTTAAAGGACAAAATTCCGAAACGTCCAAAAGTTCCGCAAGCCTGATTTTTATAGGTAGAGCCTAAAGCTTCTGCCGCATCCTCAATGACCGGAATCTCATACTTTGCTGCAATTTCATTAATTTCTTTCATTTTCGCAGGCATTCCATAGAGATGTACCACAATGATCGCTTTAGGCTTTTTCCCCTTTTGGGTGCGATCTTCAATAGCTTCTTGTAATGCTTTCGGACAAATGTTCCAAGTTTCTTTTTCCGAGTCGATGAATACAGGAGTGGCTCCGCAATAAGTGATGGGATTGGCCGAAGCAACAAATGAAAAGGTAGAAGTAAGAACCTCATCATGTTTTTCCACATTTAACATTACTAATGCTAAATGAATGGCAGATGTGGCAGAATTCAATGCCACCAGTTCATGATTATTACCTAAGCATTGTTTTAAATCCTGCTCGAAACCATCTATATTTTCCCCAATTGAAGTGACCCAATTTTTCTCAAAGGCATCGCTTACATAAAAAAGTTCTTTTCCTGAAAGATGGGGTGAAGAAAGCCATATTTTATCCTGCATTTTACTGTTTTAAAGTAAATTTAATTGATTTAAAGTAAAATGGAAAATTATTTTTGGATTCTGTCTCCCTGACCTTTTCCGCTAACGGTTGCAAAAATATACTTAAAATAATCTGAAAGTGTAAGGTTCTGAATCATCTCCGCATCTTTAATCGCAAGCTCTAAAGGGGTTGACATATCGATTTCGTTAATCTGTGAAAGACCAGTAATTCCAGGTACTACATTATAAACCCCTCTTTTATCTCTTTCTTCAATTAATTCAGTTTGGTTAAATAAGTTCGGTCTTGGCCCAACTAAACTCATATCGCCGGTTAAAACATTGATCAATTGCGGAAGTTCATCCAGTTTAGATTTACGTAAAAAGCTTCCAAATTTTGTGACTGACGCCTGATTTGAGAGATGTGTAGCCACAGATTTAGTATTGACATGCATGGTTCTGAATTTAATTAGTTTGAACGGCCTCTTATAGCGTCCTACTCTTTCCTGAACAAATATGGGTGAACCTGTATCAAACAATCCTATTATATATAAAATTACAAGAATTGGCCAAAGGAATAAAAGTCCGAAAAATGAAAATAAAAAATCGAATATGCGAATCATAATTTTTAAATGTGAGTGTGATAATTTTAAGTCTATTTTTTTTCTTTAAAGCTTTTAATTGTTTTGATAAGGCCTTCCTCTGCTGATAAGGGTAGTTTTTCAATTCCTAACGCAGATTTTATTTTTTGGTTGGAAACCACATAGGATTCTGTAAGCTTTTTTAACCTTTCAGAATTTAACGGAAGCTTTAGTTTATCCCCTAAACCAGCAATTTTCTCAATCAAGCCTTTAGAAATTGACCAAAGTTTTGGTTTTTTATTCAAAGCTTTATTTATTGTTGAAATTAATTCATTGGTGGAAAGAGCTTCATCATCTGCAAAATTATAAATTCCTGATTGTAAATCATCTTTCATAAGCATTTCATATATCAGATAATTCAAATTATCTATCCCAAAAAAAGATCTTTGATTATGAAATGATGCGAGAGGCCAAGGCAAGCCTTTTTCAACAATTTTATAGAGAAGATTTAGGTTTCCTTTGTTTCCCGGACCATGGATCATACAAGGTCGAATGATATAAACTTTCTTTCCTTCAGGTAAATTTTGATTTAAGATATATTCTTCTGCTTCGATTTTTGACTTCCCATAATGTGTTATCGGATTAGCTTCATCGCTTTCCGTCAAAATTTCTTCGACAGAATCTGCTGCGGCTTTTACAGAACTGAAATAAAAGAATTTTTTTATATCTGAATTTAAAAATTCATTAAATATTTCAATAGTCAAATCACGATTTATTTTATAATACTCATCAGGGTTCGAGACATTTGAAGTGTCGTGAGCTTTACCTGAAAGATGAATAATCGCATCGGAAGATTTTGAAAAACCTGTTTTCCAGTTCTTACTTCTTAAAGAAAAAACGTTTATTACACAATCTTTTTGTTTTAAAAAAAACGAAAGATTTTTTCCTACAAAACCGGATGCTCCCGTAATAGTTACAATCATTTTTTATTTTAATAAATCTTTATAGATTTCCAAATGTCTTTTTATAACAGCATTTACATCAAATTCTTTTTCTGCCTTTATTCTAGATTGATATCCCATCTTTTCTATCAAATCAGGATTTACCACTAACTTTTCTATGGCATCTGCAAGTTCTCTAACAGAATATACCGGTACTTTTAATCCATTAATACCTTCATCTACACACTCCCGGCAACCTATGGCATCAGTTGTAATAATAGCTCTACCAATGGCACAAGCTTCTATTAATGTTTTAGGCATACCTTCTCTATATGACGGTAATATTACAATGTGTGAATCTTTGTAGACCTTTACCATATCTTTTTGGTAGCCAATCCACACGACATAATCTCCATCTTGCCAATCGTTTAAATAGCTTGCAGGAACTCCTGCCTTATTATCTTCGTCTGCCAAACCAGACAAAATGATCTGTAACTGATCATGATATTTTTCCTTGAGCAATTCTGATGCTTCCCTCAGTTCCTTCACCCCTTTATCCCATAACATTCTTATAGGCAAAACTATTTTAATTCTATCAAAAGAAGGGAAAAGACTTTTTTCATATTTTACCAGGTCAACCCCAGAACCTTTTATCCTTGCTATTGTATTTTTTTTAGATAGTATTCTTAAATTTTTGAAAACCCTTTGATCATCATCATTTTGAAAAATAACCGTTAATTTATCTCTATCGAATCCATAACGCATTAATCTTATCATTAACCTCTGGACAGAACCTTTTCGATCACCAGTGAAATTATATCCTAAACCACTTACAGCATTTAATACACCTTTCATATTCAAGGTTCTTGCAATAATTGATCCATAAGTTACCGGCTTTAATGTAATATGGTGAACAACATCTGGCTTAACTTTCTTATATAATTGATAGAACTGACCTAAAGTCTTAAATTCTTTAAGAGGATTTATTCCGGATCTTGAAAATTTAAAATCTATAAAAGTTATCCCATCAACTTCTATTTCTTTTTTTCTTCCTGTGTCTTCACAAGCAACAAATACTTTCCACCCATCTTTACTTGCTTGTTGCGCAATACACAACCGATGAGAAATAAAAAACCAGTCGACGTTAGCAACCATTAAAAGTGTATTCATAACAAACACATATTATCAAAAAACATTAAGCACTATTTTATTTAATATCATCAAATATTTATAAATTCTCATAAATATTTTTATACCATTTTTGGAAACAATAAAACGTCCAAACTTTAAAGGAATGATCTTCCAAAGAATTAATATGACTCTTTACCATATTTACAAGCGAATCTGTGATAAATAAATTTTGTTTATTTAAAAAACCAAGATCAATGTAAGACTCTAATTCTTTTCTCATTCCATGTCTCAACCAATCACCAACAGGGACTCCAAAACCCTGCTTTGATTTTTCTAGAAAATCATTTGGAAAATACTGTTCGAACGCCTTTTTAAGGATATATTTTTTATTATTTCCTTTAAGTAGAAAATGTTCAGGAAGAGAATTGGTGTAATTCCAGAGTTTTCTATTTAGAAAGGGTGCTCTGCACTCGAGAGAAGTAAGCATACTGGTTCTGTCTACTTTAACAATCATATCTCCTTCCAGACTAATCATTTTATCTACTTCCCTGAAATCAGTAAGTGATAGTGGCGCAGGAACTTTAGTTTTATATAATTTTAACGGGTCAGTATCAAAGGAATCATTTTTTAAATAATGCTTCATCTCCAGATCTGAGAAACCAAGCTTGATAATATTATAATAGAATTCACTGCCATAGTTTATTGAGTTTAAAGATTTTCTAATTTTAAATTTAATTCCTCTTTTATCTTCTTTTTGCCTTGTAAATCTATCGGTAATTTGTAAAATATTTTTATGAAATGACTCAGGAACTAAACTTGTGTACCTTCTATTGATTTTTCCAATTAAATATTTGTTATAACCACCAAAGATCTCGTCTCCCCCATCTCCGGTGAGTGCCACCTTAACATATTGACTGGTCTTTTTTGAAACCAGATAGCTCGGTAATGCTGAAGAATCTGCAAAAGGCTCATCAAAATTTAATATTATATCATTTAAATCTTCTGATAAGTCTTTCTCCAAAATTACAAACTCATGATGGTTGCTTCCTATTAATTTAGCTACTAACCGTGATTTTTCTGTTTCATCGAATGCTTTTTTTTCAAAGCCAATTGAAAAGGTATTTATCTTTTCGCTTTTATTTTGTGCCAAGCAAAGACTCACTATTGAAGAATCTACACCACCAGACAGAAAGGTTCCGATAGGGACATCTGATATACTTCTTGATTCTACAGATTCATGTACCAGATCAAAAACTTCTTTTTTTGCATCTTCGAATGAAATATCTTTTTTTCTAATTTCTTCAGGAGCATTTATTATTATAATGTTGAGCTCATCTTTTTTGAGATCATATTCAAGATATTTGTTTGCTTCTAATTTATGAATTCCTTCGTATATTGAATAAGGTGCAGGAATGTATGTAAGCTGGAAAAAAAGAGATAATCCTACTTTGTTGATTTGGGGTTTATAATTCAATATTGACATTATGGATTTCAATTCTGAAGCCCATATTAGTTCATTATTATTTGTAGTATAATACAGTGGTTTTTCTCCAAAGAAATCTCTAACGATGTAGATTTTACCATTTATTTTATCATAAATAGAAAAAACAAACATCCCGTCTAATTTATTAAAAGCTTCCGTCCCATATTGTTCATATAGTTTCAATATGACCTCTGTATCTGAAGTGGTATGGAAAGTAATGCCTTTATCCTCTAAATCAGCTCTTAATATCCTATAATTGTATATTTCACCATTAAAAACAATTACTTTCGACCTGTCATCCGTAAAAATCGGTTGTTTTCCTGATGACAGATCAATAATTGATAAACGACGCATGGCAAAACCTATTCCCGTGTTGTCAAAATGGTTTGTAAAAAAGCCATCATCATCGGGACCGCGATGAATTATATGGCGATTCATCACTTCCAAGTTTTTTAAAATTTCATTCTCAGAAATATTTTTTTTTATAATTCCATTAACACCACACATATTATTATTGTAAAATATTAAAATTTAATTGTTTATAAATTGTTTCTAAAGAAAAGTCAAGTGATCTTTTAAAACTGAGTCCGGAGTATTGCTTTCTTTTTTCCGGATGATGGTATAAAAATGAAATTGCTTTTGCCAAACCAATACTATCATTTACATTCACAAGTATTCCGAATTTTGCTTCAGCAAAGTTACCTTGTGCCACCTGAATATTTTCCCCATTATTCAACAATTCCAACGGTCCTGATTTACAGTTTGTAGAAATAACAGGCAGTCCCATTGCCATTGCCTCTAATAGGGCATTAGGAAAGCCTTCTGAGTCTGAACTTAAAATAAAAAAATCTGCTTTTGCTAAATATTTATTTACATTATTTGAATTACCAACGAGGTTTATATTTAATTTCCCAACATAATACTCTAATTTGCTTCGCAAGTGTCCCTCCCCGACAATTTCTAGAAAAATATTATCTTTTTGTTCTAACAGCTGTATTGCTTTAGGAATTAAAACTTGGTTCTTTACCGGTATTAAACGGCCAACTGTAACAATCCGCAATTTATCATCATTAAGTTCATACTGATTATGAGACATTATATTGACAGGATTATAAAGTACTTTCATTTGATTTCTAACTCCAAAATTACTGAACAAATCATTGTTTATTTCTTTTGAATTCGAAAATACTAAATCTGCCAAATTATAATATTTTTTAATTAAAATTTTATAAAGCTCATATTTCAGTCTCGAAGATTTATATTCCATTGAAGGATAACAGCGTTCACTCAAAATAAACTTTGTATCAGGAAAGTGACTTTTTAGCATTCCATTAATTAAATTTGGCTGTAAAAGAAAAGACATTGAAGCAAAAGGTTTTTTCTTTTGTAACAATTTTCTATATAGAGCCACTATTTTTGGCAGCATTTTAATTCTCTCTAAAGCACCTAGAGCTTGTTTTGGAGAAGCCACCTGTACTTCAACTTCACTAGGTATTGGATAATGAAGATTATTAATCACCAGAAATAAGGTGACTTTATAATCTTTTATCAGCATTGGTAAAAGCAAACTAATTACTCTCTCTGCACCACCGCTTCCCATTGACATAGTAAATATTAAGATTTCTTTTTTGCTCGACATATTTAATTAATTGTGAATAAAAACCAATCAGAGACCGTACAAATGTTAGGTATGTAGTAAATTATACGGTTGATAATAAGTTTTCATACTGTCTGATGATATTCTCTGCATTAAATTTGGAAGTAACAGATTCAGCAACATCTTCTCGTTGAAAATTATTTATTTCCCTGATTTTCCTTAAAATTGTACAAAATTCGGATTCATTTTCTACAAGAAAGCCATTAGTTCCATTTTTTATAATTTCTTTTGTACCACCCGGTGCATTAAATGCTATTACAGGAGTTCCAACACTACAGCTTTCCAACACAGCATTGGGGAATCCTTCTACAAAAGATCCCTGTAAAAAAAAATCATGCTTTTTCAGTTCTTCTAAAACTTCTGAAGTATAAGATATAAAGTTAATTTTCTTATCTAAGCCATTTATTTTTATTTTATCTTTTATAATGTTTTCCTGAGGACCGGAACCAACAATAGTGTATGTAAAGTCATAATCTTTAATTTTTGATAACCCGTCGATTATTCTTAAATATCCTTTTTCCTCGCTTAACCGCCCAATTGTAATAAACTTTATTTCTTTTTTAGCAGCAGAGCCTTCAACTATTGCCGGAACATAAGTCAAAGGATTATTGATAACGACTAAGTTTGATGGTTTTAAGCCAAAATATTTAATACAATCCAAGCGCATGTCTTCTGACTGGCAAACAATCCTTGTTAAGCAGCCATACAAAACCCTAGTTAAACTCTTTAGAATTTTAGAATTAAAATTAGTAAACTGGTTCATCTGAGACATCACACTCGCTTCTCTACCAATAAACTTTATTTTTTTAAAGAAAACACTAAAAAGCCCCATTGCCAAATTTACGTGACTAATGGTGCTAAATACAATATCAGGTCGTTCAGTAAAAATGATCTTAAATAGAGGGGCTATTGAAGTAATCAATCTGTCTTTTTGCAAATATTGGGTATGCATAGAGCCTGTATCATAAACCGTATCTTTTTCAAATCCTAATACAATTAATTTTACTTCAAAAATATCTTCCCTCAGTTTTGCAGCAATATAAGAAATAACACGTTCAGCGCCTCCCGCCTTTAAATTGGGCAAAATAAATATTATTTTTCTCTTCTTGGAACTCAATTTATTAATTTATTTTTTTTTATAAAATCCAAATTCCTGATACCATTTTGATAAAATATAGACTCTCCAAATATAAGACGAGTAATCATGTTTACCTGCTAAATGTAATTTAAACATTTTCTTAAATTTTTTTACATCCAGATTAGGAACCTGATTTAAAAAATCATCCTGTAAGTTATCTACAAATTCCTGTTTCAATTCAGTACGTATCCATGTACCGATAGGAACAGCAAATCCGCGCTTAGGCTGGTCAAAAACTTCTTCTGGTATATACTCTTTCAGAATATCTCTTAGCATTCTTTTTTTTCTACCCGGTACATATCGATAATCAACCGGTAATGTTCTAGCAAACTCTATAATCCTATAATCTAAAAATGGACTTCTTACTTCAACAGAGTAAGCCATACTGGCTCTATCTACTTTTACATTACTGTCATTTTCTAACCAAAGTTTAATGTTTAAATCTGCGGTTCTTTGAATTAAATCATTTGACAATACTAACGAATTTTTATAAGGTTTTAGCCAATTCAAATTACGTTTCTTAATTAAGGAGTTATAGCCAATAAAAACTCCTTTAATAAAATCATTATCAATTTTCGTCCTTAAGATTCTTTTAAAAGGTTCTGTCCTTTTACCAATGATATTTCCTACTAGAAATAAAGAACAAAAATAACGAACTGTAAAAGGTATCTTTAGTAATTTTCGAAATTTCACTACCCAATCGAAATGATTATATCCTAAGAAACTTTCATCTCCTCCATCTCCAGAAAGTGCCATCGTAACATGTTTTTTTGTTACTTTATTGAGCAATAACGAAGGTAATGCAGAACTATCTGCGAAAGGCTCGTCATACACTTCAATCAATTTCGGGATCATTTCCAGGATATCTTCAGGGCGGCAAATAGTTTCAGTATGTATAGACCCCATAATGTCTGCATATTGTGAAGCTATTTTACTTTCATCATATTTCGGATCATCAAACCCAATAGAAAAAGTTTTTATTTGATTCGTTGAAACTTTCGCAGCAATACTAGAGACAAGTGCAGAATCTATTCCTCCTGACAAAAAAGATCCGAAAGGTACATCGGATTGAAGTCTTATTTTCACCGCATCTTTCAGCAATGTGTGCAACTGATTTTTTGCTTCATCATAGGAAAGACCAGAATCTTTCACCTCCTTAAGGTTCCAATATTCTTTAATCTTTAACTCCGAAGTTTTTAAATCTATTATCAGGTTATTGCCGGGTGACAATTTATAAACATCATTATAAATAGTATAAGGACTTGGTATATAGGTACAGTCGAGAAATATTGATACAGCTTCTCGATTGATACTCTTATTTTCATGAATGGGTCTGAGCTGGCTGCAAATTTCAAATTGACCATCTTTCCAATAATAATAGAAGGGTTTAACTCCCAAACGATCTCTCGAACAGAATATTTTGTCGGTTTCGGCATTGTAAATAGCAAAAGCAAACATCCCATTCAGTTTAGGAACAAGAGATTCGCCCCAATGTTCATATCCTTTTAATAAAACTTCTGTATCACCAGTAGTTTCAAAAGAATATCCACACTCTATTAGCTCATTTTTTAAATCTTGAAAATTATAAATCTCCCCATTAAAAACAATTGTAAGATGTTTATATTTCATAGGTTGATGAGACCTTTCTTCTAAGTCTAAAATAGAAAGCCTGAGATGACCAAAAATCAAATTATTATCAGCCGTAACTCCTGTATAATCCGGGCCTCTGAATTGTATCGTCTCTAACTTCCCCTGTATAGCCTTCTCGGTAAAAGGTATGTTTGTTAAATAAATACCGCACATTTTTTATTATTTTATTATTTTATTATTTACTTTTTTATAAAATTAAGATCTAATATAAAATTAAATCATTTCTACGTCTGGTTCTAAAGCCTCATCATAATTTTGGCAATAATCAAAAGCCCTTAAACAGAGAAATACATTTGTTTCTTAATTTTGCCGTGACTTTCATAAAATATCTACAGTATTTTTTGAATTTGGACTTCCCATAGCTTTTTCACTTCAGCCATACTAAACTTTTTGGTAGAGGCCATTGCCTTTTTACTAAATTGATCACAAATATCAGGATTATGCATAAGAATAGATAATCTATCTTCTAATTGTTCTATATTACCCATTTCTATCAGATAGCCATTTTCATCATTTAGTATAATCTCAGAAGGTCCTGATGGGCAGTCTGTTGAAATACATGGTAGTCCAAAAGACATTGCTTCAAGTAAAGCATTCGGAAACCCTTCCGAATTTGAAGTAAAAGCAAAAATTTTAGCCTGATTGTAATAGTCCCAAACATTTTGCACATTTCCGACAAAATCGACCCTGTGATCTATTCCTAAAGATATGACTAGTTCCACATACTCATCTTTCAGAATACCATCTCCAACTATTACTAATTTCCAGCCATCAACGTTTAAATTAGCAAATGCTTCGATCAACATTTTCTGATTTTTATTTGAATCTAAACGGCCTACAGTTAAAATAATATTTTCTCTCTCTTTGTAAACCAATCTTGAAGATGAAACTGACTCATCAATCGGATTAGGAATAGTAATAATCTTACGATTTGAAATAATGTTCTTATAAAAATCATTAATGAATTCTGTTTGAACAACTAATCCATCAGTTAGATGATAAGTTAAATTTCTCAGATTTCTCCAGAAAAAATTTGGTACATAAACCTTTGGATTATTCCTTTCACTGATGATATTAGGTATTCTTAAGAAATACGCACATAATACAGTAATAATATTTACATTGGTTGTAAAGCCAATTAAAATATCTATTTTATTTAATCTTATAATTTTAACAACCTTTTTTAAAAGGAAAAAATTATTTCTGATCGCTTGAAAAAAAGAGACACTATGCGAAAAAGTGTCTTGCAAATAAATTAATTGTACATTATCATTTACTTTATAAATAGCTTTAGCCTTTGTAAAGGCAATTAAAAAGACATTAAATTTATCTGAAAACTTATTGGCTAGCAAAACGCCAACCCTTTCAGCACCGCCAGCTCCTAAACTTGGTAGCAGAAAAGCAATTTTCTTCTTGGACCTCATTTATTTAAATTTATTAGGAAATATCTTGAGAAAGATTTCATAGTATAAATAATATAAAGGTTCTTACTGAAAATAGATCGCATGAATGTTAAATATAATATTTTCTTCAATTTTATTAGAAATTTTATTACAAAATGATGAACAACAATTATAACAATCCCCATTTCGTATAATATCATCAAATGACATTATGAACTAAACTCTCAAAGCTCTTTTTTCTTTCTCAACAATAATCACAGTATGCATCTTATTTAAAATAAAGCTTTAAAGATTAAAAAATAACATACTCGATCTTAAAACTTATGCAGAATCCATCTTTTTTTGATATCTAAAAAAAACAAACAATACTCCGAAATTAACAATATACACTATAGCCGTAGCCAATGCCAAACCATTAATTTCATAAAACTTTACAAAATAAACATTGAGAATGACATTCAAAACTAGATTCAAAACCGAAGCATAAAACATATAATTGTTTTTATTTATACTGGTAAGAAACTTTATTATGATTATTGATGAAACATAAAAAGGGATATATATCAATAGTATCTGCTGTATTCTCGCTACTCTAATAGTATCGTTAGACGTAAAATTACCTTTTTCAAAAAGTACAGATACAATATTCTCTGAAAAAATAAATAAAATTCCAATAAATAGTAAAGAAAATAAAAATGTATATATAATAGATTTATTTACCACTTCATATGCTTTGGTACGATTATCATAAGCCAAATTTGAAAAATAAGGTAACAAAACATTACCTAAAGCAATAATCAGAATTGTTACCAAAAAAGAAGGAATTTTTTGTCCATAGTTAAATGCAGAAAGAGAACCGACCATTAATTGAGCTGCAAAAAATTGATTTACAAAACCTGTTGAACCTGTCAAAAAACTTGATCCTACTTTAGAGGGAATCTGTTTAAACAAAATAATAACATTATCTGATCTGAAATCTGGCTTGGATAGTTTCGTTGTATTTTTATAAATTGAAATAAAAAGTAAATAAACAAATTCTAAAAAACTTCCTAGAAGCATACTGATAGAGAGCAAAAGCCACCCCATTTTATTCTGAAAGAAATATATGTTTACTAAATAAACCAATGACGTAATTATTGGATAAATAGTTGAAAAGCGAAAAAGCCCATTTATTTCCAGTACGCCACTCAATAAAGAAGAAAATGACCAAAAAAATATACAGGGTAGTAAAATGTAAAATTGAATTCTAATCAAATGGTAATACTCAGCAGAATGTCCACTAAATAAATCTTCAATAAAAAAATCTGTAAACCAGTAAGCGATAAAAGACAGTACTAAGGCCATACAAAAAGTAAAAATAACACAAGTACTATAAAATGAGGAGATATCTTTACCTTGTCTCATTTCCATAATATAGTTTGGAATAAATATATTCTGAAAAGATGACATGAAAACATTATTGACAAAACCAGGAACCAAAGAAGCCATAAAAAAAGTATCTATAACTTCTGAAAGTCCAAAAGTTCTTCCAACCTCCATCTCTTTTAGAAATCCGACTGATTTCACTATCAATGTTACCAAACCAACAAGAATAACATTGAAAAACATCGGTTTTTTTAAAACAGTTAGAATATATTTATTTATTCTGTATAATAATTTCATAATAATTTCATCACAATTGATTCTCTTTCCTCAATGTATACTCTGAATGAGTGAGCAAACCTACAATAATATTTGAGATACTTATCATATAAGGATATGTTTTTCTTTAAATCTTAAAATCAATCGATTTATATTATTTTATATGATCTTTTGAATAATTATTTTACGATCTAAGAAAAACACAATTCCTATCTTATATTATTTAAAAACTTAATTTAAATTCCTTTTTATTTTTTTCTGTATTTTCACAAATAGCCACAAAGAAATAAATAGAATTAAATAATTATCAAAATAATTATGATTTGTTAGCATATACATGAATAGAGAAAACGACATTAAAAAAAAGATTGGCTCATCTCTAAATATTTTAATGCCTTTTACCATAAGGGTCCCATAAATCCAAATGAAACATAAGAATGCAAAAATTCCTGATTCCCCTATTATCATTAACGGCGTATTATGAACTCCCATTTTGACAATTCCTGTCTCTCCTGAACCGATTGTTTCTCCAGAAAAAGATAAATAACCATTTCCAAATAATGGCCTCTCAAAAATCTTATCATAATAAAGGGCCCAAGTTTCGGTTCTGGAATCCTCTTCCATATCACTATTTATTTTACCATCTAAAATTGCTGAAAAAGCTTCTAATCGTCTTGTGTTGAAATCAAATTTATCTCCGAAAGAGAGAAAAAAACTAAATAAGATTATCCCAAGAAGAATTTTGTAAGCATTTTTATAACTTACCCACAACGAAACTACATTAATAATAACCCAAAGCAATAAAAAAGTTCTAGAGAAAGTAACAAACCCGGCTATGGAAAACAATATTTGTCCTATTATCCGGAGTCTTTTGTTATTGATGGAAAAACTCAGACAATAACCTAAAATACAAATTAACCCTGCAGAATTCGGATTCAAATAAAAACCACTAAATCTGCCTCCAATATCTTTTATAAAAATTGACTCAAATAAGATACTTAAAGCCCCTAACAACAATACAATGTATATATCCTTGTTTGTGGTATCTTTTACCAGCTTAATACTCAATATTATAAAAATAAAATACTTAATAAAGGTTACTATAAAGCCTTCGGTATCTTGGGCATCCACCAATACTGAAATTAGAAAGTATAAAATTCCTAATATAATAAAAGGACTTGTAGATTTTACTTTTTTATTTAATAAAAAATATACAATAATTAGAAGAAAAGTCCCATAACTTAAAAGTGTCCCAGCCATAGAGTCAACATTGACCAAAGCAAAACTGGGGAGATTCCAAAAAATTAACAGTAAAATAATTAATTTTAAATACTTCATCCCGGGATGTCCTTTTTTTGTTGATACAGTACAGACATAAGTATATTTGATATTAAAAAAGCATTTTTATTAATTAAAATAATAAAGTATTTAAAATATTTATTAGTCTATACATGATAATACAGTTTATAAATAATCTAATATTAAGATGATCTATATTAAAATTTCCTAAACAAGAAGATAGTCAAAATTAATATTATTTTTTACAAATAGTTTATGGCAAGATTTATAAATGATTTTTAAATACTTTATAAAAAGGGATTATAGAAATATAAATTTATTTACAGCTTGCCATCAACTTCGTGATGAAGGATTCCCTTCACATCATATAAAATGGATGTTTCCCTCTGCAATAATTTCAGATCCAGATTCATAAACTCCTTATGTGCTACTCCCAACACCACAGCATCAAATTTATCCGCAGGTAGTTGGTCTGTTGTAATCAAGTTATACTCATGTTCCACTTCCTTAGGATTAGCCCAAGGATCATAAATAGAAACCTTAATTCCGTAGTCAGTTAGAGCCGAAATCACATCTACAATTTTTGTGTTACGAACATCCGGACAGTTTTCTTTAAAAGTAATTCCCAGCATAAGAATTTCCGCACCATTAACGTTGATATTTTTCTTAATCATCGTTTTTACAACTTGTGATGCAACATATTCTCCCATTGAATCGTTCAGTCTTCGTCCTGCCAAAATAATTTCCGGGTGATAGCCAAACTCCTGTGCTCTCTGCGCCAAATAATAGGGATCAACACCAATACAGTGCCCACCAACCAGTCCTGGTTTAAACGGTAAAAAGTTCCATTTAGTACCAGCCGCTTCTAATACAGCATGAGTATCAATATCAAGTAAATTAAAGATCTTAGCCAATTCGTTTACGAAAGCAATATTAATATCCCGTTGAGAATTCTCGATTACTTTAGCTGCCTCGGCTACCTTAATTGTAGGTGCCAAATGAGTCCCCGCAACAATTACAGACTTATACAAATCATCAACAATCTTTCCAATTTCTGGTGTGGAACCAGAGGTTACTTTTAAGATTTTCTCTACTGTATGTTGCTTGTCTCCAGGATTGATTCTTTCCGGTGAATACCCTCCATAAAAATCTTGATTGAACTTTAATCCTGATTGTTTTTCTACTACAGGAATACAATCTTCTTCTGTTGCACCAGGATAAACAGTAGACTCATAAATAACAATATCTCCTTTTTTTATGACTTTACCCACTGTTTCACTTGCCTTTATAAGTGGCGTTAAATCAGGACGATTGTTTTTATCAACAGGTGTAGGAACAGTGATTATATAAATATTTGCTTCAGAAATATCGTCTAAAGTTGAGGAACAAAATAAACCATTTTTTTGTTGAATCGTTGAGTTGTTTAGTTGTTGAGAAAACGGGTTTTCTTTTACTAAAACCGATTGGAGAACATCGTCTTCGACCTCCAGTGTAAGATCTTTACCAGAATTAAGTTCTTCAATTCTTTTTTGATTAATATCAAATCCTACTACAGGATATTTTGTCGCAAATAAACGCGCTAAAGGTAAGCCAACGTATCCTAATCCTATAACCGCTATTTTATGTTGAGTATTCATGTATGTATTATTTTAAGTTTTCCCAATACCATTGTACAGCCTCTTTTAAGCCTTTATCAATCGTATGTGTGGGTTGGAATGTTAATAATTTTTTTGCTTTTTCTATAGAAGCCAATGAATGCGGGATATCCCCTTGTCGATTTGGACCATATATTATCTCAATATCAGCAATTTTTTCATCGAAGTTGCTCAAATACTGTTTTAAGTATTGAACCAGATCATTCAATGTTGTTCTGTCTCCAACTGCCGTATTATATACTGTATTAATTGCGTCTTTATTTTCTGTTAACATTGCCAATTCATTCATTTGAATCACATTGTCTATATAAGTGAAATCACGAGAGTAATCTCCAGTTCCGTTGATTACAGGTGATTCGTGATTCACTAATTTTTTTACAAATAAAGGAATTACCGCTGCATAAGCTCCGTTTGGATCCTGACGACGACCAAATACATTAAAATATCGTAACCCTATGCATTCTATTCCATATGTCTTAGAAAAAATATCTGCATATAGTTCATTAACATATTTTGTAATTGCATATGGTGATAGCGGCTTACCGATCACTTCTTCAACTTTAGGCAGAGATTCAGAATCTCCATACGTAGATGAAGAGGCAGCATAAACAAAACGTTTAACATTAGCATCGCGAGCTGCTGTTAACATGTTTAGAAATCCGGATACATTTACCTCATTACTTGTAATCGGATCTTTAATGGAGCGAGGTACCGATCCTAAGGCAGCCTGATGCAAAACATAATCTATTCCTTGAACCGCCGTATGACAGGTTTGCAAATCACGAATATCTCCTTCAATCAATTGGTAATTCGGGTTTTGAAGAAAGGATTCTATATTATGACGGTGCCCGGTTGCAAAATTGTCTAAACAGCGCACTTCATATCCTTTATTTAAAAAATATTCGGTAAGATTAGAACCAATAAATCCGGCTCCTCCCGTTATTAAAATTTTTTTCATTTATGTTTAACGTTCTTATATTTCTTAATTTAACTTTTTGATTCTACTTGGAATAATTTATACCAAGAACCTACTAAAAATGGTGATTATTATAAATTAATTCATCAATTTTTTCCACCAAGATTTTTTAACATCTGCATTATAACCGTAGCCGTATTTATACCCATAGCCATAGCCACTATTCATTTTTGATACATCATTCAGAACAAATCCAACATTATGAATCTTTTTGTCCTTGATTTGATGATTGGCAAATTTAATTAGCTCTTTTTCTGTATGTCCTGATCTTGTAACATATACTGTAACGTCTGCTACATCCGCAATCAAGAAAGAATCTGTTACCAGCATCAATGGTGCTGTATCTAGAATAATATAGTCATAGTGCGGTTTCAAGCTTTCAACCAATTCCTGATATCTGCCATTTGACAATAGTTCTGTTGGGTTCGGTGTAATAGCTCCTGAATAAATCACATCACAATATGGATTAAATGATGTTGGATGAATTATTTCCGCAGACTTCATCTGGTTATCATACATAAATTCTGAAAGCCCTATTAATCCTCGCCTACTTTCGTTATATCTTTGTAGTTGAGGATTTCTGATATCAGAACCAATAATAATTACTTTCTTTCTAGGGGTAGCCAAGGTTAAAGCTAAGTTCACCGAAGTGAATGTTTTCCCTTCTCCTTTCACTGTAGACGTAACGAAAATAACATTCCCTTTCTTATTTTTGGGTAACATAAAATTCAGATTGGTAATCAGAATACGAAAAGCTTCTGCCAGTGGCGATACATCATTCAACTGTACCAGCTCAGGATCACCTTTTTCCATTGATGGCAATTCACCAATCACAGATGCTCTTTCAGATAACTTTTCTATATCGTGTTTTGTCTGTACCTTATTATTAAACAGTTCTATTAAATAAATTATTCCAAATGGAATCAGTAAACCAATTATTAAGGCTGCCAAATAAATGATCATTTTTTTAGGAGAGACAGGAATAGGGTTTGTTAATGCATCATCTACAATACGTGCTTTTGGTGCTGCAATTGCCAATGAAATAGCCGCCTCTTCCCTTTTCTGTAATAATAATAAATACAACTGCTCTTTGATATTCTGCTGTCTTTCGATACTTCTGAATAACTTCTCCTGTACCGGTATTTTAGAAATCATCCCTGAAAGACGGTTCTGCTCCATCTGGATATTGGACCCAGTAATTTGTAACGCTGATTTGCTTTTCTGCAGGCTCGCTCCAATAGCAGTTCTCATTCCGTTGATCTGCTTAGTAATATCCTGTACCAATGGGTTTGCCGTAGTAGAATTCTCCAACAATCGGTTTCTTTCAATCACCAACTGATTGTATGCTGCAATATCTGAAGCTGTATTTGAATCTTTCAATCCTACATTTAATGGCAGTACCTGAAAATTTCCTTGTCTGTTCAAATAATTTATTAGACTATTCACCAATTCCAACTGTGATTCGTTCTCTAACTGAGTATCCCGAGTAGCAGCAACGCTTTTTAGTGAAATTTCAGCCTCAGTCTGAATATCAGCAATGTTATTTTTAACTTTAAAATCTTCTTTTTGATTTTCTACTTTCCCAAGCTCCTGCCCAATAAGCCTGATTCGTTCATCAATAAATGTTGCTGTTTTTTGTGCTTCGGAACCTTTATCATTAATTGCTTCCTTATTATAGTTAATTGCTAGATGATTCAGAATATTTTCTGTTTTTTCCGGAACAATATCATTCATTGAAATTTTAAGAACTGTTGCTTCTTTCTGTACCAAAGTAACATTCAACTTACTCAAAAGATTTCTTGTACGGTTTATTCCCGACATAAACTGTAAAGCATATTTTCCTTCATCTTTTGAAGTCTTTTCAAAATGATGATTTTTCTGAAAAATTACAATACAAAAAGGTAATCTTATTGCTTTATTGAAATCTGCATATATATCCTGCTTAAAAGATTCTGATTTTAATACAATACGTCCGTTTTGTATTGATGCCAATACTTGTTTGGGTGGATATTTAACCTTAGGAAATTCTTTAATCACTCTTACCGTAAACGGTGCTGTTTCTTGATATAACTCTGTATCCTTTATCTTTCCTTTGGCATAAATACTTGTTTCCAATCCCAGTTCTTTCACCACAGAGAGCATCAGCTTTTTGGATTTAAAAATCTCAATTTCATTATCTACTGAGTTAGTTCCCATTCCGCCAATCCCACTTAATTCTGAAATTACCGATAATTCCGGTTGTCCCGAACTAGATTTTTTAACTTCTTTAATAAGTAATGTCTCTTCCGTATTATAAACAGGAACACTATATCTTAAGAAAAACCAAGCCCCAATAATTGTTATAATAACTCCAATGATAAACCAATACCAACGGTGCAGATAAGGTTTAATTAATTCCCTCAAGTTTAAAGACTCTTCCTGATTCTGATCCAAATAATTCTGATCCACTATAAATGATTAGGTGTGTAAAATTAATTTTTTGTTAATGCTAAAATACCGATTGCTAAAGAAGCAATAACAGATGCAATAGATATATATAACCCAGTATTCGGATCTACCCTTGCCGCTTTTTCTCTGTTGGCATTTGGCTGTACATAAATGATATCGTTCTGTTTTAAATAATAATATGGAGAGTTGATGAATTGAGCACTTGTAAGGTCAATCCTTTCTTTGGTAAACTGGCCATCAATATTTCTTACCACCAATACATTAGTTCTGATTCCAAAAGCCGTAAGATCTCCAGCTAATCCCAACGCACTTAACAAGGTAGCATTTCCATCAGGAACCAAATAAGTTCCCGGCCTTGCAACTTCTCCTAATACAGAAACCCTAAAATTGATAAGTTTGACATCTACTACAGGATCTTTGACATATTCGCGAATTAAATCTGTCAGTTTCAGTCTGAATGTTTCCAGATTTTCATTTTTGGTATTTACCTTTCCTATTTGCGGAAATACGATATTCCCATCAGTATCAACGTTGTAGGTAGGCCCCGAAACAGGAATCTGTTGAGGAAGATTATTGGAACTTGGAGTAGAATATTGTGTAATTGTAGTACCCGATGAATATGTCTGATTAAAAGGCTTGACCACATCCATGTCTTTTGCAGAAACCGTAATCAGCAATTGGTCTCCAGGCTGCAAAGTACTTCTGCTATTCTTAATGGAATTATCTAATGCTAGGTTTTCAATATCTTTCATATAGTTGATCTCCTGTCTTGTTCCACATGAAAACAATAACACCGACAGCACAGCGCCCCAAATACAATTTTTCCAATTCATTCCTAATATATTTTTCACAAAAATATGATTATTATTTTTTAAACTAAAATCTTAATTTTATTTTTTATTAACACTAAAGTTAGTCGCTAAAGAATTAATTTTATTATAATTCGCGAATTTATATTTTCTGTCAGCTAATATTATGGAATGATAAATTCTTCATTTTTAGCATCTAAAATTTCAAATTCTGAATTGTTGCTTATAAATTCTGGAACTATGACTTTCAATATTCTAACAACCTCTAATCTATCTCTTTTAACTGCTGATTTGATAATTTGTAAACACAGCAAATTAATCTTTTCAAAACTTATGCTAGGGTCTTTAGAAATCATAATTTTTTCGTGATGGGTAGAAACTGTAGTTGCATTATCGCTCAACAATTCTTCATATAATTTTTCCCCTGGTCTTAAACCTATAAAGCTAATCTTAATATCCAAATCAGGAGTATATCCCGACAGTTTTATCATTCTTTTTGCCAGATCTAAAATTTTAACAGGTTCACCCATATCAAAAACATAGATTTCACCTCCATTACCCATTGTACCAGCCTGTAATACCAATTCACATGCTTCAGGAATTGTCATAAAGTAACGAATAATATCAGGATGGGTAATCGTAATTGGACCTCCTTTTTCAATCTGTTTTTTAAAATGAGGAATTACCGAACCATTTGATCCCAGTACATTTCCAAAACGTGTTGTAATAAACTTAGTGGTATTATCTTCAGAATTTTGTAGAGACTGTACAAAAAGTTCTGCTGCTCTTTTTGATGCCCCCATCACATTTGTAGGATTCACCGCTTTATCTGTAGAAACCATTACAAAACGATTGACTTTATATTCTTTGGAAAGTAAAGCAACATTTTTAGTTCCTAATACATTAACAAAAATTGCTTCGTGAGGGTTATCCTCTATTATGGGTACATGCTTGTAAGCCGCAGCATGATAGACCATTGAAAACTGATGGTCTTTAAATATTTTTTCTAGTCTATATTTATTTGAAATATCCGCCAGTACAAATTTAAAGTTCTGATTCGGGAATTTCTCCAGCAATTCTAATTCAAGTTCATACAAAGGAGATTCAGCCTGATCAAGAACTACAATTAAAGAAGGACTAAATTGAGCTACTTGTCGTACAATCTCGCTTCCGATAGATCCCGCCCCACCTGTTACTAAAACATTTTTGTTAAAATGCCTTTTTTTCACTTCTTCATTTTCAATTTTGATAGGTCTACGGTTTAGCAAGTCTTCAATCTGAAGCTGACGTATCCCACCTACTAAATCAGAATCTCTCATTTTACTCAATGAAGGTGCTTTCAAAACTTTTAAACCATTATCCAATGCTAAAGTCATCCATTCTTCAAGTTCCTGCTTGGTCATGATTTCCTTAATAATCAATACCGCATCAAACTTTCTGATTAAATTTTCGTTTTTAAAAAAATACTCCTGATTATAGATTTTATGCCCTAATAACATTGCACGGTTGGAATCTGAGCGCTTTGTCAGAAAACCATATAATCTGTAAGGATAGCTAGGATTATGCATAATAGCTCTCGCTACCGAAACCGATGCATCCCCCACTCCTATAACAGCAACCTTTACTTTATATGAAAACCCTTTATAATCAATCAACATATTGAAAAACTGTTTTGTTACCATTCTAAAAAAGAACATCGCAGAAACAGAAATAAAAAAGTAGAGAAACAGATTAGGATAAAGATAAGGAGCTTTTCCAAACATTGTTTCTGAAAAATAATTAATAACCAATAGAGAAACTAAAGTGCTTCCAGAGGAAAACATAATCTTAAAGAAATCAAAAAAAGTTGAATGCCTTATAATACCCGCATACGTTTTAAATACAAACATAAACAGTACATTAATAAAAAGTACTACACTTATTTTTTGAAATGTATATTCTGGAAAACTGTCTCTTACATGGAGCTTCTCTAAAAACAGAGAAGAAAGCACTATAGAAAACAGTACAATAAGAACATCTATGACAATAACTAACCAACGAGGGACATATCTCAACTTGGTAATCTTCAATATGTTATCCCCATCGTACAGTACCCTAAAAGCATCAAGCAGCTTTTTCATTCAACATCAATTGGTTTTATAATTTTGGGACAAAGATAATAATATTATTCATTCTTATCACTTAGTCTTGAATTTATTTTTCATTTGGTAAATATTACTTTAAAAACAATCAAAAAAAACTATTTAGCAATAGAAATATATCTCTATGCCAGCAATTTAATCATTTATTTCAATTACTATTTTTTCAGCAAAATAATAATGTTATATAAAAATCCCGAAGCTAATCGGCTTCGGGATTAAATATGCTGTTAAAAAGAATCAACTGTTTTTTTGCGTTTAGCGAAAACAATCGCCATTCCTATAGCTGCTGCTATTAAAAATGGAATTTGCTCATCTATTGGTGCAGAAGGATCTCCGGGGTCAGCCGGACTTTTTCCCACTTCTGATGTTTGTGATGGTTCATCATATATATAAGGATTATCTGA
The DNA here is from genome assembly GCA_029203185.1 of Candidatus Chryseobacterium colombiense. Taxonomy (NCBI): domain Bacteria; kingdom Pseudomonadati; phylum Bacteroidota; class Flavobacteriia; order Flavobacteriales; family Weeksellaceae; genus Chryseobacterium; species Candidatus Chryseobacterium colombiense. The sequence goes on from CP119310.1 coordinate 2,083,176, forward strand.
ATGTTGTGCAAAACTAAGACCCGAGAAAACTATCGAACTTATAATTAGTATCTTTTTCATATTTTTTTCTTATTTAATTAGTTTTTTTGTATACTCTTTACCTCCCGATATTGCTCTCAAAATATACATTCCTTTTATTTCTAATTTGAATTTAGCAAAACTCGCGTTAGGTTTTAATTCTACTATTTTTCTACCTGAAGCATCAAATATTTCTATTTTCTCAATGTTTTTAGAGTTTCTTGCTACGAAGTCTTCTCCATCTTTATATACTTCAAGAGTTGTTTTTTCAATTTCCTGTGTTGCTAAAGCTCCAAATTTGTATACAATTTCGAATCTGTTCGTAAATTCACCTGTGTTAGCTGAGAAACTATAATTTCCGTTTTGAAGATTGGTATAAATACCTAATTCTTTATCATGAAGATAAATTGCCTGCCCGTTATTGAAAATACCTTCTTTTTGAGTCAGTGAAATCACAAAGTTACCCGCCTCAAAATGTTTATTTCCTAATGGCACAACATCATCAATGGTAAATGGTGCTTTTCCTTGAATTACCAGTTTTTCAGTACCCACAGTACTATAAAAAGCATCTGATCCGATTCCCATGGCTCTTGAATCAAACTTATCAAATGTATTCTGTGCTCCTGCCTCATAATTAACAGCCAAAGAAGTATAACTTCCATAAGGTGTTGCCAATTTTAACCAATACTTACCTGTATCATTACCATTTAATTTATTAAATGTATTTCCTGTAGTGGAAATTCTCATTGCGTTGGTAAATGTTGCTGTAGTTCCTGTTGCTTCAACAATAAAACCTTGTCCTACTGCTGCCGAACTTCCTGAATGTGATGCTAAAGAAGACGGAGCTTCTGTCCAGGTACCAGATCCTGCCGCATTATATGTAGCATATCCTACATTGGTTGTTGTATTTCCTGTTTGTGTGGTTACATTATTGCTTGTATTATCCCAGAACCAGAATGTAGAATTCACAGAAGAAGAGTTTGCATTATAAAATGCATTCAGGTCAAGATTCGACGGATATGGATTTCCAATCAAATTATATTTGTTTGTGGATGTATTATTTAATGTAACAGCTATATTTCCATTATTTGGTTGTGCAGTAGCACCTCCAAAAGTAGCTATAGCATTTGCTGAAGGCATTTTCACTGAATAACCTACTCCAGGTGTAGAAGCTGTAGGATTACTCAAAGTTGTGTAAAAATCTGTTGCACTATCATAAGTCATTACATACTGAGGTGTAGATGTATGAATTCCATACATATTTTGAGAAACCGTTGGCGACGCCCAGAATACATATTTGTTAGCTGCACTTGTAGTGTTTTTCAATACATTAAAAGCTCCTGTATTAGTTAAAGTAGAACCATCTCTTTGAATAAAGTTTCCTCCGTTTTCTACCGTAACTGAAGCTGCACCAATAGTATTCCCAGAAGTAATTTCCAAGACACCCCCATTTTTAATAGTAATATTTTTAGCAGTGAAAGCCGGTTGTGAAGTTGTTGAATATACCCCTGTAATAATAACATCTTTATTTCCTGGATTTCCATTTGACCATGCAGAGCCATTCCAAGTTGTAGATTCAACCATTTTGTAAAGCTCTAAATCAAAATAAGCGAATCCATCAACATTGCTTGTAGCATATTTTCCAAATATGGCACCATTGTAAATCAAAGCTCTAGTTATATCCGCTTGACTTGTTAATCTAAATAAGCTCGAAACCAAACTTACTCCCCATTTTTGTCCATTCCCAGATACTGAAGCAACTAATGATAAATCTGCATTACCAGTACCTGAATTGGAAACATATCTATTTGCTGTTTCATTAAAAATTGTTTTAATATTTCCTGCATCAGTTTGTACCTTCCAAACAATAGACGTTGCTGGATTGGCAATTTGATTACCTACAACACTAACTGTAGTCGCCTGCAACTTGTTACTTGCAACTGTTGTATTCATAGCATTTGTTCCGTCGCCTACAACTACATAATAGCCATCTGCTAAATCTGCTAAGGAAGTAATTTTCTCAAATCTTCCCACTCCATTATAAGTTACTGGATCATTGGTGACCGTTAAAACAATTTGTTGACTGAAGGCATTCCAATTATTATCACCAGCTTGAGTAGCTGTAATATTTGATGTTCCTACGCCTGTAATTGTGATTGTATTTCCTGAAACCGTTGCCACTGAAGGATTCGAACTTACATAAGTTACAGCCAAATTGGCATTTGTTGTATTTGCCGGGAATGTAAAAGGAGTATTACTCAAATATTTTGATTGATCTACAAAACCTGTTAATATTTGTGTTCCTTTAGCAATTGTAAAGTTAATTGTGGCAGGTATAGAAGTTCCTGCTCCATTTGTAGCTGTAATATCTGTTGCAAAAGTACCTGCCGTTGTAGGTGTCCCAGAAATAAGCCCGCTAGTTGTATTCAATGAAAGCCCTCCAGGTAAATTGCTTCCGCTAGCTACGGCATAAGAACTTGGCGAATTTGTTGCCTGTATTTGATAAGAAAACGCAGAACCTACGTTTCCAGTTTGATTACTCCCTGTTACAATAGGAGCAACAGCAGGAACTTCTTTATATAAGTATACAGAAGATTGCCCTGAGTTGTAACAAGAAAATAAGCCACTAGTATTATTATATCTTAAAATATTATTACCAACGCCAGATTGGCTAGTCATTGTTGCAGCATTACCACTAGCTGCAATTGTTATTGTCCAAGTTGTAGACGTAGATTGATTCTTCAAATAATTACTACTATTACTTGCCGCATATAAATATCCTGAATTTGCCGCATCATAAAGCGTCCAAGCTCCAGACGTTCCACCAAGTGTAGTTTCATAAGGATTACTTTGATCTGAAGATGTTGAAGCAACATTAGTTGTTATTTGCAATGATGAATTAACTGTAACTGCAGCTTGGGGTCTATTGTTTGTATTTTGATACCCCAATGCATAACCTGCTCCAGCTGTTCCTCTACTTACTACTAAGTATTTACTTCCAGCAACTAAGTCAGCCGTACTTGTTACCAATTGATAAGTTTTCTGCCCCCACGTCCAAACCGAAAAGAGCGCCATCAAAAATGCTAAAGTCATCTTTGACAGAGGTTGTAATTTTGAAATCATAGTTTTATTTTTAAGTATATGGCAAAACTATATATTTTTTCTTAAAAAGCAAGAATATCAAAATTATATAAATGTTAAGTATCAATAAAATGTAAAATTTCATCATATTCAAACCCTCTACTTAAAAGATATTTAATGGTTTTTGATTTTTTATGAAATTCTTTCAATCCTTTTTGTTTACTGTAGTAATCTTCATATATTTTTCGAAGAGTTGCTTCATAATCCATTTCATCAATTTCGTCAAAACAGAAATTAATGAGTTTTTCAGAAATCTGTTTCTGCTTGAGATTCAGCTTAATTTTATTCCTGCCCCAATGTTTGATGTAAAATTTTCCACGGATATAACTTCGTGTAAATCTTTCTTCATTTAAATAATTTTCTTTCATCAGATAAAGCAATATTTCTTCTTTAGCTTCATCAATTAAAAGAAATTCCTTCATTTTTTGCTCCACTTCTGCATGGCAGCGGTCCTGATAAACACAGTAGTTTACCATTTTCAGCTTAATTTCATCAAAAGTAAAAGATTTCTTTTCCATACTTTAGAGATAAAAAAAGAATGAGCAAACGCCCATTCTCTATATTATTGTAACGAAGATAAATATTAATAATTGAATAATGCTTTACCTTCCATCAATTCATTAACTTTCTTTCTTACAGAAGTAATCACTTCTTCATTTTTGATGTTGTCAACCACTTCAGAAATTAATCCTGCAATAGTATCCATATCGTTTTCTTTTAATCCTCTGGTCGTGATCGCCGCAGTTCCCAATCTGATACCGGAAGTGGTAAATGGCGACTTATCATCAAACGGAACCATATTTTTGTTACAAGTTATATCAGCAAGAACCAAAGCTTTTTCAGTTTCCTTACCGTTTACATTTTTATTTCTAAGATCAACAAGCATTAAGTGATTGTCTGTTCCTCCACTTACAATATCAAATCCTCTGTCGATCATTGCTTTAGCCAAAGCCTGAGCATTAGACTGAACCTGCTTTGCATACGTTAAGAACTGATCATCCAAAGCCTCGCCGAAAGCAACCGCTTTACCTGCAATCACATGCTCTAATGGACCACCTTGAATTCCTGGAAAAACAGCTCCGTCAAGAACCTGGCTCATCATCTTAATCTCTCCTTTTGGTGTTTTGTGACCATAAGTATTTTCGAAATCTTTGCCCATCATAATCATTCCTCCTCTTGGACCTCTTAAAGTTTTGTGAGTTGTAGTCGTAACAACATGACAGTGCTCGAACGGATTATTTAAAAGTCCTTTTGCAACCAAACCTGCAGGATGCGCAATATCTGCCCAAAGTGTAGCTCCGATCTCATCCGCAACCTCTCTGAATTTAGCATAATCCAGATCTCTTGAATACGCAGAGAATCCAGCAATAAGCATTTTTGGTTTTTCTCTCAACGCCACTTCTCTCATCTGATCGTAATCGATAAGACCTGTTTCTTTTTGAACTCCGTAAGACACTACATCATACTGAATTCCTGAAAAATTAACCGAAGAACCGTGAGTAAGGTGACCTCCCATTGAAAGATCCATTCCCATGATTTTATCTCCAGGTTTCAAAACTGCCAGATAAATTGCCGCATTTGCCTGAGAACCGGAATGTGGCTGAACATTTACATAATCTACTCCGAAAAGCTCTTTAGCTCTGTTGATCGCTAAAGTTTCAACCTCATCTACTACTTCACAACCTCCGTAATATCTTTTACCGGGATACCCTTCAGCATATTTGTTTGTCAACACACTTCCCATTGCTTTCATGACGTTCTCAGAAACGAAATTCTCAGATGCAATCATCTCAATTCCATGGGTTTGTCTTTGTCTTTCTTTTTCAATCAGGTCGAAAATTATGTCCATTTTACTTTTAGTTTTTGAAATTTTTCATGCCAAAAGTACGAAATTTTCAGCGAGATTTCAGCATTGGTAAATATGATTTTTAGTTTTAAAACATATCAAATTGCTTTAATAAATGTTTTCTTTAATGAAATTCTCGCAATATTTCTTTATTTCTTCACGAACATTTCTAAATTGCTGATCAATCTCTGCAGATATTCCTGTAGCTTTAGCCGGATCCTGAAAATTATGATGGAATTTTAAAGCTCTAGTTGGAAAGTATGGGCAATTTTCTTTTGCATGATCACAAACCGTAATGACGAAATCAAAATTAATATCCTTATATTCCTCAATATGGTTAGAAGTGTGATGGGAAATATCAATTCCATCTTCTTTCATAGTAGCAACAGCTTTGGGATTTACGCCATGAGTTTCTATTCCGGCGCTGTAAATTTCAGCTTTTCCCTGGGCAAAATATCTCAAATATCCCTCTGCAATCTGACTTCTGCAGCTGTTCCCGGTACAAAGTACCAATATTTTCTTTTTCATATTTTAAACAAATAGCCAAATGATATTGATGATGCAAAACTTAGGATCAAATCCGAAAATAAGCTGCAAAACAATAACTGAGGTTGTGATAATTAATGGTTTTCTGTATTTAATCAATGGGATTTTCATGCTTTAGCAACAGCCTGAATTAGGCGAACAAGAGTTTTTTTTATTTCCGGACAATTCACTCAAATTTATTTTTTGTTTTTGCGGAGGAATTCCGCATGCATCTTCAGCAAGACATGCCGTAGTTTTATTTTTGAGAATAAAATGTCTTCCATTAAAATCAAGATCATACTTACCGATCGTTTCAGCCTGATATTCCACTTCAATTTCAAAATTACCTATCCCTAATTTTTCTTCAGAAAGATGAATAATCTGAAGTAATTTTATCGGCTTTAAACGGTGTTCATAATCATCGGCATTCCAAAGTTGAAAATTCACTTTTTCTTCCTTTCTGATCGTTCCGCCACAGTCAATAAAGTTTTTAGTAACCATTCCGATTTCTGTTACATGAAAATGCTCCGGAACAACCTGTCCGTTTTCAAGCTTAAACTCCACATTATCCAATGTCGGAAGTATTTCTTTGATTTGTTCTAGTGTCATATTTTATTATTTTAAATTGCAATATCGCAATATTACGATTATTTATTCCAAAAAATTTTAACAGCAATTCTGTTTTTTTACGGAAGAGATTACCTTAGAAAAAAATACATTCAAAACTTCAAATGCCTTTTCATCAATACAGTAACAAATTGATTTTCCATCAATATTTCCTTTAATCAATCCTGCATTTTTCAATTCTTTCAGATGTTGAGAAACAGTTGGCTGTGCCAATGGAAGTTCATTTACAATATCTCCGCAGATACATTCATTTACTTTTAATAAATATTCAATGATGGCAATCCGTGCGGGATGTCCCAATGCTTTCGCTATTGCTGCCATTTTATTTTGCTGTTCGGTAAAAAAATCGGCTTTGGTCGCTCCCATTACTTAAAAATATATCGCAATATTACGATAATAAATTTTCCCGGCCAATTTATTTCTAAAAAATCCTTTCAAAAATTGAAAGGATATAATATTATATAAAAGTATATAAAAGTTTAAAATTCTTCTTCCGACAGTTCTTTATTCACAACAGCACCTGCAAAGTTTCCCTGTGCAACGGCATTGGCAACCGATCTCATCATTGTAACATTATCTCCGTAGGCAAAAATTCCAGAAATACTGGTCTTCTGCATTCCATCAACTTTGATAAATCCCTGTTCATTCAATTCAATTCCTAAATCATCAGTCTTGATATTCTGTTCGAAAGGGATTTTTGCATATAAGACTTCCAAAGGAATCTCTTTTCCGCTTTTAAGAATCACTTTTTGTATTTGTCCGTTTCTGTGCACAACTTCTATAACCTTATCCTCAACTATGTCGATCTTATTCTGATTGAATTTTTCAAGCTGCTCTTCAGTTAAAGCCGATTTTCCATTTGTAAATAAAGTCACCTCTTTCGTTAAATTATAAACAAGCTTGGTAAAATCAAAAGCCAGATCACCATTTGCCATAATTCCGGTAGCTTTTCCTTTTACTTCATATCCGTGACAATATGGACAATGAATCACGGAAATCCCCCAACATTCTGCAAATCCTTTAATGGAAGGCATTACATCTTTTACACCTGACGCAAGAATTAATTTTTTAGCATAAAATATTTCACCCTTTTCTATTTCAACTTGAAATTTTTCGCCATTCTTTGAAATTTTAACCACTACTCCATCTTGAAATTTTACCGTTTCATATTTAGAAACCTGCTCTTTAGCCAGATCAGAAATTTCTTTCGGAGTTTTCCCATCCTGCGTAATAAAATTATGCGAATGTGGAGTTTGTCGGTTACAAGGTTTTCCGCTGTCTATAATTAAAACGTTTCGTAAAGATCTTCCCAAAGTCATTGCGGCAGATAATCCTGCATAGCTTCCTCCTATAATGATGACATCAAATTTAGTTTCCATAATATTTCTTGTTGATAGTTGATAGTTGATAGTTGATAGTTGATAGTTGATAGTTGATAGTTGATAGTTGATAGTTGATAGTTGATAGTTGATAGTTGATAGTTGATAGTTGATAGTTGCAAAGGTAAATAAATTTTCACTAATGCGACTTGATCGCAATAATAATTTTTATATTTGCAGTATGGCAAAACGAAATACCATCACAAAACAGTTGATTCTGGACTCTTTAAAGAACTCAAAATCTGCTGTAAGTCAGGAAATTTTACAGAAAGAACTGGGAGAAGCCGTAGATCGTGCAACGATTTACAGAGTTTTGAATAGTTTTTGTGAAGACGGAATTGTTCACAAAATCTTAGGAGATGACGGAAAATTTTATTTTGCGTTTTGTGTAAATTGTTCGGAGAAAAAACATCAGCACAATCATTTTCATTTCAAATGCTTAACCTGCGGAAAAATCGAATGCCTGCCAAACGAAGTTGATGTAAAACTTCCGCAAGGTTATCAGTCTGCTACTTTCAATGGATTTATTTCAGGATATTGTAAAAATTGCTCTTGATCAACAGAAACTAAATATTAACATATAATTCAATGTTAATAACCGTTTTTCTCTTCATTAATTTCATCCTGTAATCTTTTCCTTATATCTGTTTTTGCTCCTTCGAAATTGAAAATGGTTGCTCCTTTTTCTCTTGCAAAAGGATTGGTCACTGAATCTATTATTTCAGATTTTCTGAAAAATGGACTTGTCTCCTTCAATTCATTTCTACCGTTCCCCGGTTCTTTCACCCGAATCACATTGACGTATTTTTCACTTAGATCAAACCAATTAAGATAATCCGCATTGAAAGAAACTGCTTTTACCTTCTGTTTGGAATAATAATTAATTGCTCCGGCTTGTCCGTAATTGTCACAAAGAACTAAGGTTTTCCCGGATTTTGACAGTTTTGAATATTCTTTATCCACTTTTTGAGCCATTTCTTTCCAACCCTGCATATCTGCGAAATCCTGCGGCAAAAAATGATCTTTGCCATCTTCCCAGCGAAGCAAACCGAATTTCTTATAATTTTCAGGATGCTCTACAATATATTGAGGACTTTTATTCGGGAAAGCCAGATTGTATAAAGGCAAAAACAACAAGACAGGAATTAAAATACCAACCGGCATTACAACACGTCTCTTCCAGCCTTTATCAAAAAGACGAGCAAGAAAGACCGCACCTATGCCAATGTAGGCAGGGTAAAGTCCTATCGCATAATAATCTTTGGCCTTGAAAAATAAAAACAGTGCAATCGTAAAAACGTATGCCCAAAACAGAAATCTGATCTTTTCGAAAGGCTTGTAAAAAATAAGGGCATAAAATCCCGCAACGATCACAAAAATCACCCCAAAGAAAAACAGAATCTGAGACTTAACAAAATTGAAACGATCGACATTCACCAGCTGTCTTTCCGAAAGCTGCTTCATATGAAGAATGACCGGAAAATTATTATGATACTGCCATAAAATATTAGGCAAAATAATCAGCAAAGCTAATAATGCAGCAAAGTACAAATGCTTTTGAAGGAAAATTTTACGTTGTTGGGTTATCAACATCGCCGGAATTAATCCTAAAACCGAAAATGCAATATTGTATTTATTCAGAAAACCTATCCCGAAAATGATGGCTGCAATGTAAAGCCATTTTATTTTTTCCGAGTTGAAATATTTAATTAAAGCATAATACAACATTGTCCAAAGCAAAACTTCGAGAGACGTCGGCTGGAAAAGCATATTCAAACGAAGTAAAACTGATAATAAAATTCCGGTTGAAGCTAAAATCTGAGCATAGAAATTTCCTTTTAACTCCTCGACAATTTTCCAGACAGCAACAATTGTTAAAGCTCCGAACAGTGCAGGAAAAAACTTAACCCAAAATAAAGAATTGCCTAAAAATTTAACAATAAAAGCTAACCAAGAATTTACAGGCGGAACCGATAAATATCCCCAAGCTAAATGATCGCCTTGGTCCAGGTGTAAATATTCGTCGCGGTGGAGTTCGTATTCAGGATCGATTATAGAATATTGCAGGATGAATTTTGCCAAAACAAAAAGGAAAAGGATCAGATATTCTTTTTTCATAAAAATGGTTTGCTTCATAAAAGTAAGACATTTCAGAATAAGGTTTTATTACTTCTTTTCACACTATATTTCAAAATAAATACAAATAGTATTTTAATATCACTATTTTTCTGATAATAAAACAATTTTAAAAAAAAAATCCTGAGCAAAAATATCTCAGGATCACAGTTTAAAAATTTATAGTGTTAGTTTACTATTTTTTTGATTTTTCTTTAAGCTCTTCTTTGTCTTTATCTGACGGGTTCCAAACTTTCACTTCAGAATTCTGGTCAATTCCTGATCCTGGAAGAACCTGAACATTAATCCCATCGCTTGCTCCCAGTTTAACGTATGTCTTTTTAAATTTTCCGTCTTTTTGTTTCACTTCTACAAAAGGAACATCTTTTCCATTCTTCTTTTCATATTGAACTAGAGATTCATCCAATAATAAAGCATTTTTCTGAGAGTTCAGTACAATTTCCCCATTCGCTGAGAAACCGGCTCTGATATATTCATTGTTCGGGTTTTGAACATCTCCTTCCACAGGAAATTTTATTGTCCCACTCGTATCTTTTCCTTTAGGAGCAATCATAGTAAGTTTGCCTGGAAAAGTTTTGTTTTGTAAAGCACCAATTATGATATTCATGCTCATTCCCTGTTTTAATTTTCCAGCCTGAGCTTCGTCAATTTCCCCCTGGAAAATCAAAGAATTAAGATCTGCAATAGAACAAATTGTTGTACCTGCGTTGAAAGAGTTGGCTTCAATTACCTGGCTTCCTACTTTTACAGGCACTTCAAGTACTGTTCCTGAAGCTTTTGAACGGATCTGTGTCGTTGCTAAACCTTGTAATTCAGGTGTTGAACCTGTTTTTGCGATCTGTAATGCTTTTTGTGCAGTTACTAAAGCCTGTTGAGCATTTTTAAGCGTTTGCTCCTGAGAATACAATTGTTGTTGCGCATTTAAATAATCTTGCTTTGAAACTACTCCTTGATTATACAATTTGGCCTGCATATCAAATTGCTTTCTCATATTATCTACGTTCAACTTTGCATTGCTAATCTGAAGTTGTTGATTACTCACATTCTGCTGTGCACTGTTCACATCAGAAAGATTGGGAACAATTCTTACCGTTGCAATCAATTGTCCTACTTCCACTTTATCTCCTTCATCTACCAAGATTTTATCAATGATTCCTGCAATATTCGGTTTGATTTCAATTTCTTCTTTCGGAACAATTTTTCCGGTTGCCATCACTTTATCATCCATATTCTGAATGGTAGGTTTACGAGTAAGGAAAGCCTCGCTCTCTTTAGAATTCGATTTCACCAAATACCCGATTCCCGAGAATAAAGCCACTGCAAATAAAAGCCCCAAGAAAATGTAAATGGCTTTTTTCCAAGTGAATTTCTTTTTCATATGTATAGTTTATTTTTTAAATTTTATTAAAAATTGAAAAATTCAAGATTACTTTTTTATTATCAAATTTTCAAATTGATTCATTTTCAAATTATTCCGTTCTTAAAGCTTCAATAGGTCTTATTTTTACAGCCCTCTGTGCCGGAATCATTCCGATGATTAATCCCAGAATAACCATTACCGCCATTGCCGCGAAAACGTTTCCGTAATTTACTGTCGGATTATAAAACGGAAAGGAATCCTGTCCCTTTGTAGCAATATCTAAAATCATTAATACAAAAATCCCCGACATGAATCCGAGCAATCCGGATGAAAGCGTGATGACCACACTCTCCAGCAAAATCTGGTTTCTTACTTCAGAAGGTTTTGCTCCTAAAGCTCTTCTGATCCCAATTTCTTTAGTTCTTTCTTTTACCGTAATTAAAAGAATATTTGAGATGGCAATTACTCCCGCAAGAATCGTTAATGTTCCTACAATAATCGTTAAAAGCTGCATTCCCGATAAAAATCCTGTCAGTTTTTTAAATTCTTTTCCAAGATTAAAAGTTCCGAAAGCATTCGTATCATCCGGCGATACATTATTTTTGGATTTCAACTGTTGCCTTACTTTTTCCTCCACTTTATTTACATCCGCATTTGGCTTGCTTACAATAGCGAAAAAATCTACTTTATCACCGTTGTTATACATTTTTGTAAAAGTTGAAAGCGGGATAAAAACCGTTTGATCATTTTCCATTCCTCCTCCTTTTTTCACTCTGAAAACTCCAATCACATTAAAGAAAATACCTTTGATATTAATGGATTTTCCTAATGGATTTTCATTCTTTTTAGCATCGAAAAAGTTTTTGTAAACTTCTTCTCCAATGACTACAACATTTTTATTTTGCGAAATATCCGCATCGTTGAGATATCTTCCGAATATTAATTTTTTCTCTGAAATTTTATTTCCCAAAGGATAATCGCCATTTAAAGTATAGGTAGCTGATTTTCCGTTTCTGGACATTTGCTCTCCTGCATTTCCAAAGTTTCCTCTTGAATTCTGTGGAGAAATGTAATCTATTTCCGGAATTTTCCTTTTCAATATTTCAATATCTTCAAGCTTCAGATGAACCTGTCTTCCTTTAGGAAAACCGTCGTAAGGAATCGATGTATTCTGAGCCCAAAGGAAAATAGAGTTTGTTGCAAATCCCGAAAACAATTTATCGAAACCGTTTTCCATTCCTTTTGCCGCCCCAAGCAAACTTACATACAAAAACATACCCCAACCCACACCAATCATGGTAAGGAATGTTCGAAGCTTATTATTCCTCAATGAATAATAAATTTCCTGCCAAGTATCTTTTTTAAATATTATGTTCACTTTATTTAATTATTAATGATGAAATTATTAATGATCACTTTCAGCCTGAATTATTCCGTTCTTAATGCTTCAATCGGTTTAATTCTTGATGCTCTGTATGCCGGTACAAACCCTGCAATCAATCCTGAAAAAACCAGCGCAACAAACGCCATAATAATCGTTCCCCATCCTACGCTCGGACTTTTAATAAAGTATTCTTCGAGATTATTTCCGATTAAATTTAAAGCTAAAACACCCAGTCCTACTCCCACAAATCCTGAAACTACTGTTATCACAACGCTTTCCTGAACAATCAGAGCAACAATACTTCTCGGTTTTGCACCAATAGCCTTTCGAACCCCTATTTCTTTAGTTCTTTCTTTTACGATGTAAACCATGATGTTACTGATCCCGATAATCCCAGCCAACAATGTCCCCATACCTATAAATCCTACAATCGCCGTAAGAACGGCCATAAAAGTAAATGTATCATTCATGTTTTTAGCATTATTCCAGACTCTTACACCATTTTCGTCATTAGGAGAAACATTTTTTCTGGCCTTTAATCTTTCTTTTAATTCGTCTCCATATTTTATAGCTTCCTCCGGACTTAATTTATCATTATAAGCGATATAATTTATGCTAACCGTATCAGAACCTTTTTTCATTTGCTGCAAAGTCGTGATAGGAACTGTAATATGTCTTTCATCCCAGTCACCGCCGTCATCAGAGAAAACACCTACCACCTTAAACATTGTACCGTTTATATTTAATTCTTTCCCAACCGGACTTCCATTTTTAATTAAATCTCTTTGCACCATTCTTCCGATTACGGCAACATTCTGCTTTCTTTCCAAATCTGTCGGCGTCAGATAACGCCCGTCCAACATTTTCCGGTTTTCGATGATTTTCTCTTCAGGCTGAGCTCCATTAATCTGATAATTCCCGCTTTCTTTACCATATTTAACTAATAAGTTCGCGGTATATCTTGGTGTAGAGCTTCCTACTTTTTCTTTATCTACATTCACCAGGAAATCGTAGTCAGAATTATTCATCGTGACAATTCTGTCAGATTGAAGTCCTTTATAGGCAATGGTTGTTTTTCCTGTAACGATTGAAATCAGATTCTGGGCATCTCTCGCAAAGCCTTGTGTAAAGGCGTTCTGAAGTCCCGTTCCGATTCCGAAAAGCACAATAAAAATAAATAACCCTAAAGCCACGGTAAAACCGGAAAGCACCGTTCGCAATACATTACTGCGAATGGAACTGAATATTTCCTGCCAACGATCTAGGTCGAACATTTTTTTATTATTAAAAGATTAAAAAATTGAAATATTAAAGCATTATTACTGACTTTAATATTCAAGCTCTTTCATTGTTGAGTTTAAATAATCTATAAAACAATTTGTTTTATAAATGCATCACTTTCTATAATCCCGTCACGCAGAATAACATTTCTCTTCGTTTGCGCAGCTACATCAGGTTCGTGCGTTACAACAATGATTGTTTTTCCTTCATTGTTAATATCCTGAAGAAGCTTCATAATATCGTGCGTCGTTTTAGAATCTAAAGCTCCAGTAGGTTCATCTGCCAAAACGACTTTGGGATTTGTGATCAGAGCTCTCGCAATAGCAACTCTTTGTTTTTGCCCCCCGGAAAGCTCATTCGGAAGGTGATTCGCCCACTGAGCCAACCCTACTTTTTCCAAATATTCCATAGCTTTCTGATTTCTCTCTTTTCTCGGTACATTCTGATAATATAAAGGAAGTGCCACATTATCTAATGCAGTTTTGTAGCCGATCAAATTAAAAGATTGAAAAATAAATCCTAAAAACTTACTTCTATATTCCGCAGCCTTCACTTCAGACAAGTGCTCAATAGGAACACCATCCAATTCATAAGTCCCCGAATCTTTTTCATCCAAAATACCGATGATATTAAGAAGAGTAGATTTTCCGGAACCAGAGCTTCCCATAATAGAAACAAATTCCCCTTCCTCAATATTCAGATTGATTCCCTTGAGAACGTGCAGTTTACTCTTACCCGTATCGTATGACTTATGTAAATTTTGAATTACTAACATTAAGTGATTTCATTTAGTTTTATTATAAGTAGGAGATATTTTTATTTTGTTACAAGAATTACAATTAATTAAAATATTTCTCTGTTTAATATTTAAAAAACTAAAAACCAATCATTTAAAATAAAACGTTTAATTAAAAGCATCACAAAACATTTAATTTCATAAGCTAAGTATCTCGAAACCAATGATAGAGCAGGTTCCTAACAAATGTGGAAAACTTTTACCTTTAAAATTCAAACATTTAAGCTTTTCCCCTTTCAAAATAGATTGTCGTTTTCTAACTTTGTGCTTCGCAGGTCACAAGAGATGAAGGAAAATTCAGGTGGATAAGTTTACCAAGCAACCATTTGACAATCAATCCATTATTTATTTCTTGAATGTTATTCACACGGATCGTTTTTTGTAAATTTTTAAAGACATTATTTTAATATGGGAATTTTTGATAAAAGAGTAAGTTATAAACCATTTGAATATCCGGAGGTTCTTCAATTTGTAGAAGCGATCAACAAATCGTTTTGGGTACATTCGGAAGTAGACTTTACTGCAGATGTTCAGGATTTTCATTCACAACTTGAACCTCACGAAAAGCATGCAGTAAAAAACGCATTGTTGGCCATTGCACAGATTGAGGTATCAGTAAAGACATTCTGGGGAAATCTGTACAACCACCTTCCAAAGCCTGAATTTAACGGTCTGGGAGCAACTTTTGCAGAATGTGAATTCCGTCACTCGGAAGCTTACTCAAGACTTTTGGAAGTCTTAGGATATAATGAAGAATTTTCAAACGTAATAGAAATTCCTGCTGTAAAAAAGAGAATTGACTTTCTGTCAAACGTTTTGAAACACGCTAATTCTGCAACACCTAAAGAATATGTATCTTCTCTTTTATTATTCAGCATTCTGATTGAAAACGTTTCGCTTTTCTCTCAATTTGCGATTATCCTTTCTTTCACAAGATTTAAAGGATACATGAAGAACGTTTCCAATATCATCGCCTGGACTTCTGTAGACGAGCAGATTCACGCCAATGCAGGAATCTATTTAATCAACAAAATCCGTGAGGAGCAACCTGATTTATTAACGGATTCAGATATCGAAGATATTTATACTTTGGTTGATCAGTCCGTAGAACTGGAAGGCGAAATCCTTGACTGGATCTTCGAATTAGGTGAATTAAGCGTTTTCTCAAAAGAAGACCTATTAAACTTCATGAAATACCGTGTTGATGACAGCTTAAAGAAAATCAACATGAGAACAAAATACAACGTTTCTCCGGAACAATACAGACCAATGGTTTGGTTCGAAGAAGAAGTATTTGCTAACTCTATGGATGATTTCTTTGCAAAAAGACCGGTAGATTACACGAAACACGATAAGAGTATTACTGCGAACGATCTTTTCTAGTTTTAGAAAAAGCGCGAGCGAAGCGAGCGTCAAAGCAGTTAGTATTAGTGATGTCATGCTGAGCGAAGTCGAAGTATCTCTAAAAAAGATTCCTCGTTCCTCGGAATGACAAAAGCCATCAAAAACAAACACAAAACATGATTAATGTACTCGTAACCTATACCGTAAAACCGGAATTCGTTTCAGAAAACAAGGCGAATATTCAGAAGTTTTTGGATGATTTCAAAAAATTAGACCAGAACAATTTTGAGTATAAAGTATATCTGAAAGAAGATGGCGTTACATTTTTACATTCTTCAAACTATATCAATGAAGAGGTACAGCATGAGGTTTTGAACGTTCCATCTTTTAAAGAATTTCAAAGATTAAGAGATGAAAGCGGATTGAACGGTTCGCATAAAGTAGAAATTTTACAATCAATATAAAACAACAACAAAATTCCTGAGTGTGTAAAAGCATTCAGGAATTCGAAAATATAAAGACTATGGAAGAACAAAATTCAAATATATGGTGGCTCAATGAAGAGTCTGAGCAAATGCTAAACAGAGGCTATTTGCTGAAAGGCGAAACTGTGGAAGGAGCTATCGACAGAATTACGACTGCAGCTGCAAAGAGATTATATAAACCTGAACTTCAGCCGGCATTCAAAGAGATGATCACAAAAGGATGGATCAGCTTCTCTTCACCGGTTTGGGCCAATATGGGAACGCAGAGAGGTCTTCCTATTTCTTGTTTCAATGTTCATATTCCTGACAGCATCGAAGGAATCACTCACAAAATGGGTGAAGTAATCATGCAGACAAAGATCGGGGGTGGAACTTCAGGATATTTCGGAGAGCTTCGTAACAGAGGAACTGCAGTAACGGATAACGGGAAATCTTCGGGAGCGGTTTCTTTCATGAAATTGTTTGATACCGCAATGGATGTTGTTTCTCAGGGCGGAGTAAGAAGAGGAGCTTTTGCAGCTTATCTTGATATCGACCACGGAGATATTGAAGAATTTTTATCTATTAAAGACATCGGAAGTCCTATCCAAAACCTGTTTACGGGAATTTGCGTTCCTGACTACTGGATGCAGGATATGATCGATGGAGATATGGAAAAACGTAAAATCTGGGCAAGAGTTTTGGAAAGCCGTCAGCAAAAAGGACTTCCTTATATCTTCTTCACAGATAACGTAAACAGAAACAAACCACAAGTTTATAAAGACTTAGGATTACCTGTAAATGCAAGTAACCTTTGTTCTGAAATTATGCTTCCTTCCTCTATGGAAGAGTCTTTCATCTGCTGTTTATCATCTATGAACTTAGAGTTATATGATGAATGGAAAGATACTGACGCTGTGAAACTGGCAATCTATTTCCTTGATGCTGTTTTATCGGAATTTATCGACAAAACGGAAGGTAATTATTATCTTCAGGGAGCCAGAAACTTCGCAATGCGTCACAGAGCGCTTGGATTAGGAGTTTTAGGTTACCATTCTTACCTGCAGAAAAATATGATTCCGTTTGAAAGTTTTGAAGCAACTCAGTTCAACGCAAGAGCTTTCAGACACATTAAAGAACAGGCGGAACAGGCATCAAGAGAGCTTGCAAACATCTACGGAGAACCGGAATTACTTAAAGGATACGGATTAAGAAATACCACAACCATGGCTATTGCTCCTACGACTTCAAGTTCTGCGATTTTAGGACAGACTTCCCCTGGAATTGAGCCGTTTGCTTCCAATTATTATAAAGCAGGTCTTGCGAAAGGAAACTTTATGCGTAAGAATAAGTATTTGGCAAAATTATTAGAAGAAAAAGGTCTTGACAACGAAGAAACATGGAGAACCATCATGTTGAATCACGGTTCTGTTCAGCATTTGAAAGAATTAACTGAAGAAGAAAAAGCTGT
Organism: Candidatus Chryseobacterium colombiense; assembly: GCA_029203185.1. Taxonomy (NCBI): domain Bacteria; kingdom Pseudomonadati; phylum Bacteroidota; class Flavobacteriia; order Flavobacteriales; family Weeksellaceae; genus Chryseobacterium; species Candidatus Chryseobacterium colombiense. The sequence goes on from CP119310.1 coordinate 2,100,948, forward strand.
ATTTAAAACCTTTAAAGAAATTTCTCCGATGGAGATCATTTCTCAAGCAGCACAAAGACAGCAATATATTGACCAGGCTCAATCACTGAACTTACAGATTCCTTCCACCATGCCTGTAAAAGATGTAAACTATCTTTATATTGAAGCATGGAAAAAAGGAGTGAAAACATTATATTATCAGAGAAGCTCTTCAGTTTCTAAAGAACTGATGGTAAACTTTGTTACTTGCTCAGCTTGTGAAGCATAGCAAATAGTAAACAATTAAAAAACTAGGGAAACCGCAGAGTATTCTGCGGTTTTTATTATTTAAAAAAAGTAAAATAGCCTTTACATTTTGTAAAAAATTTATTACATTTGAATACCCAAAAAATAGATTATGAAAAATACATTAAAACTTTTACCAAATCATTTCAAAAAAATCGGCTGGTTTATTTTTATCCCTTCTTTGATTATGGGAATAGTCTCCCTGGCTAACCTTTTTACTTTGCCGGAAATTTCTTTACCCGTTTTTTACAATTCAGGATTCCCTCTAAGCAATGAAAAGCACGGATTGTTTACAAAAACCAATATTGATCTCTTTCCAAACCTCTTTGGAATACTCATCATTATAGGAGGAATATTAATCGGATTCTCAAAAGAAAAAATTGAAGATGAATATATTTCTGGTCTAAGGTTAAAATCCGTATTCTGGAGCTTAGCAGTTACCTATTCTCTTATTTTACTTTTATTCCTGACCGTATTCGGAATCGCATTTTTTACCGTAATGATTCTCATTATATTTTTACCACTGGTTCTGTATATTTTCAGATTTAATTATGTATTGCTTAAACAATGAAGAATAAGATTAAAATAGAAAGGGCTGTAAAGAATATTACTCAGGAAGATCTCGCAAAAATAATAGGGGTCTCAAGACAGACTATTAATGCCCTGGAAGCCGGAAAATATATACCTTCTACAGTGTTGGCCTTAAAAATTGCAAAATATTTCGAAAAAAAAGTGGAAAATATCTTTTTATTGGAAGATAATGATTAAAATTAATTTAAAAATAACCATAGAATTTCTATGGTTATTTTAGTTATGACTTCTTCTTACTAAACATTTTTCACAGAAAAAAAGAAGGATTTTACAAGTATTAAGGAGAATAAACGGCCATATTAATGCCTTAAATTCTTAAATTAGCCATAGACTAAAAATACTCTTATGAAATTCGGACAAGTAGAAGACCCTTCAAAAATAGATTTCACTTTACCCAAAGATCATCCCAGAACGAAAGATATTTTAAAGCAAAATAAAAAAGGGCTAGAAAACATCTCAATCGGGTGTGCTAAATGGAACAAAACCGATTTGAAAGGATTCTATCCTAAAGGCACGAAAGACGAGCTGTCTTACTATTCTACGCAATTCAATTCTATTGAACTGAATGCTACTTTTTACGGAATGCCTACTCCGGATCAGGTACAAACCTGGAAAGAAAAGACACCACCAGATTTTAAATTTTTTCCGAAAATCACCAATACAGTTTCTCACTTTAGAAGATTATTAAATATTGATGATGTGGTCACTCAATTTGCTTCAGCTGTACTGAACTTTGATGAAAAATTGGGAATGGTTTTTCTACAGCTTCATGATAATTTTAAACCAAAAGATTATGAAAGGCTGGAAAAATTTGTGAATAACTGGCCACAAGAAGTTCCCTTGGCCATAGAATTAAGAAATACGGATTGGTTCAGTGATGAGGAAATCCTCAATAAAACCTGTGAACTCTTTGAGAAAAATAACATTACAAACATTATTGTAGACACAGCAGGAAGAAGAGATATGCTTCATATGAGGCTTACCACTCCCAATGCTTTTATCAGATATGTCGGCGCGAATGCAGAAAGCGATTACGAAAGATTGGATGACTGGCTCAAACATCTTACGGAATGGAAAAAAGAAGGGCTTCAAAACCTTTATTTCTTCGTCCATCAAAATATTGAAAAAGCATCCCCACTTTTATCAGCTTATTTCATCAAAAAAATGAATGAAGAATGGAAAACCGAGCTTAAAGTACCTCAAATGGCTACCGAAAGCATGCAAACTTTATTTTAACACCCAAATAAAAATTTATTAAAACAATATTATCAATAATAACTCCCTAAAAAAAACTTCTTAAAAGCACAAAAAAACCATCAAAAGACACAAAAGATCAACACTTTAAAATATTTTATAATATTTTATAATATTTTATAAAATTCACTATATTGTGATAGTTTAAATCACATTATGTAGAGTAATTAATAAAACTAAAATAATGGAAAAAGAAATTTGTACCATCACCCTCACAGGAGATCAGGCGGAACAGTATACATTCTACAATGACAATACAATAAAAAAAGTAGAAAACAATAATGATACTAATCCATTAATTGAATGGGTAACTCCCAGTCAGATTAACAAACATAATAAAGACAGAATTATCAGAAGCTGTCCGGAAGATGTAAAAGAAATCGTAATGCAAATATTAGATTATCCTTAACAGGATAATCTAATTTATTTTTTTCTTATGAATAAAGAAAGATTTAAAAACAGAAGCAGGAGATCTAATGTGATGAGAACTCCCAGTTTAATATTTTCCTGATTATAGATCTCTATTTCTTTTTTAGCAATGCCAGACAGTTTTACACTTTGGTTAATGTAATTCTGCACCTCGATCATTTGGTCAATATTTTTATTCGGAACTGAGTGCTGAGAAAAATAAACGGCATTTTTTTTACCTAAATATCCGATAATCCAATATTCATCAGAGTTTTTCATTTTGAGGTATTCAACTCTGTAATATTCAGGACGGATTTTCCCCAAATGCATGACTTCAAAACCATCACTCTTCCCGTTTTTGACATTCAGAACATAAAAATCCAATGGTTGGGGAAGCTTATTAATCAGCTGCAAAGCAACAGCATTCTGTACAATACCGATTGAACTTTTTTTAATGAACCAATAGGTAAAAAGAGAAATGGAAAAAACCAATATTACAGCTCTGAAAATCTTTGCCCATCCTAATTTTACCTTTGATAAAAAAAGTGAGATGATCAAAGTAATCAATATGATAAAAAGAAGATACCCCATTTCACAAAGATAGTCAATTAAGAAATCATCTAATCAACATTCCATTCTTTATAAAACTGATCAAGAAAACTCAGCATAAAATCATGTCTTTCCTGTGCTATTTTCTTACCTTCAGAAGTATTCATCAGATCTTTCAGCAAAAGAAGTTTTTCGTAAAAATGATTAATTGTCGTCCCGTTTGATTTTTTATATTCTTCTTTAGACATATTCAGGCTTGGTTTAATATTCGGATCATACATCGGGTTATTTTTAAAACCACCGAAATTAAACGTCCTTCCTATTCCAATTGCTCCAATTGCATCAATTCTGTCGGCATCCTGAACGATTTTAAGCTCGATCGGAAGATTTTCAGGCGCTTCTCCCCTATTTTTAAATGAAATATTTTTGATCACGAATAAAACCTGTTCAATAATATCTTCGGAAGCATTCTGACTTTCTAAAAATTCACGCGAAATTTTTAAGGCCAAGGTCTCATCTCCATTATGAAATTTAGGATCTGCAATATCGTGCAATAACGCAGAAAGTTCAACGACCTCAACATTACACTCTTCTTTTTCAGCAATCTTTTTGGAAAGCTTCCAGACTCTTTCGATATGAAACCAATCATGTCCCGCTTCTGCCCCTTCTAATTTTTCTTTCACAAATTTTATTGTGTTAGCAATTAAATTATTCATTTTTCAATTCTTTTAAAATAATTTCCCAGAGTTTTTTATTATAACTCCTGAAAAAATTAATATGTCCTATTTCCCCTTTTTCGGATTCAGAAACCTTTACCAATCTGTAAGTCGGATTAAGATTCCGGTAAGTATCCTCCAATAAGCTCCTTACTCCTTTTTCTGTAAGCCACACATCATCCTCCGCCCGGATCACCAATACTTTTTGATATAATCCCTTAGAATAATCATCTATTTTTTCCAACAGACCGTTGGTAGATTTCCTGTTCAAAATTAAGGTTCTCCAGTCATAAGCGCAATTTTTTGGAAGACTTTCTCCCAACCCAAACCAATTTGCAGGGAAATATCCTAAAAGCTCCGTAAATAAAGGCTGTGCCACTCCAAATCCCAAAAGAGCCTCTGCCTTTGTCTGCCATCTTAGATTCCCTACAAAAGCATTCTGAGTACCCACAAAGACAAATTCATCAAATATTTTAGCATCCCGGTTCATTCCTAAAATCAATGCACCGACAGAATGTCCTAAACAATACTTTCTATAGGTCGGGAAATTTTCCTGTATATAATCGGTAAGTGTTTTAAAATCCTTTGTTCCCCAAGTTCTCATGGAAGCTTTAAAATTCTTCATCTTTAAAGGCTTTGAAAGGCCAATTCCCGCATAATCATAAGTAATAACCGTAAAACCCTGTTCTGCGAAAAAGTGAGCAAATGAAAAATAGATCTGCTGTTTTACTCCTGTTGCAGAATTAATCAGCAAAACTTTATGATTAGTATTTTCAGGAATAAAAACGTGAGCTGCCAGATGCATTCCGTCTTCAGTTTTAAGAATAATTTTTTCCATAAAACAATAAAAAGTCCACTTCAAAAATGGACTTTTTATTTTAAAATATTTTATCTAAAAACTTTATTTCAGTATGCGGTAAATAGTTATTTAAACTTATTAGCCCACAAGCACTTCTATAAACTCCGTTACAATTTTAACCGGTTCCCCGTTTTTATTATAAGCAATATAGCTCGCATAAAATCCTTCTCCATACCCGGTTTCAAAAGCAAAAATAGTTCCCGGATGATCTTCCAAAGGTTTTAAGAATGCATACTGATCGATCGCTCCGTTTTCATCAAAGAAATATTCATGGAAAAACTCTTCATAAATTCCCATGAAGTCAGCTCCCTTATTTTTGTATAATTTCTGTTCCAGCTCATTAAGGCTGTTTTGCGTATCAACATCCATAAAGCAGCCCATTCCGCTTTCTACAGGATAACCAAAAACTTCTCCATCGGCCAGATCTTTTTCATTTTGTCCGGCAGTTGTTGCCATTTTCCATTCAGCAATCTCTGAGTTGCTAAAAATAATTTCAGCATAAGCTACACAATTGCTTTCTCTTTCTTTGTGCAGTAAAACAGAAAAGTCTCCCTTTGGAAATTCTGTTGCGAAAGGCTGCATGTCGTTTGTAATCAGAGGATCACAAGACACAAGCTTTCCGCTTGAAAGGTAGATTTTCCCAACTTCGAAGCTTTCCAACAAAGGACTTTCCACGAAATTTTTCGAGAATAATTTTTGTATATTTTCTAAATGTGTCATTTTAATTTTTTAGGCCAAGATTAAGGTTTAGGCTAAGCTGAGACTCAACCTAAAACAATAAAATTATAAATTCGTCAATTCTTCTTCACTAAATATATTTTGAATGTTGAAAAATAAATGATTATTCTCCAATAATATCAATTACATTCGGTGATGATTTGGAATATTTTACCTTTACTTCTTCACCAATATAATAGTGTTCAAACTCTTTTTCAGTAACGATTTCACTTGCCAGAATTTCTTGTCCGTCCGCAGTAACGAATGCTACTTTAATTTCTGCAGAAGCATTATTCCTTTTTTTCAGAATATAGCCATCTACAATTTTTCCGGTGGTTACCAAAGAATCGTTCATCATTTCATCAGATTCCTGAACCGTTTGATAGTAAATAATTCCTCCAGAAATCACAAAAAAGAAAATAATCAATCCAAACACTACAAATCCGAACGATTCACTTTCCCGGATATTTTTAAAACTGAAAAGAAACATTCCTGAAAATATACTGAGTGAAACACCGAAAAGCATGGTTAAAGCAATTAAATATTCCGTTAAAACACCTAAAGGCAAAACAAAGATGATGACTAAAATAATCAGTATCGAAACGGCTGCAATAATTCTTTTTTGTGAATCTTTCATCGTTTACAAACTTTTCAGCTTTTCTTCTAAGATCGCAATCTTATCAAGAGCATCTTTTTGCTTTTTGCGCTCAACTTCTACAATCTCTGGTTTTGCATTGGCAACAAACTTTTCATTAGAAAGCTTTTTATCTACCGAAATCAGGAATCCTTTTAAATATTTCAATTCTTCTTCAGTCTTGATTTTCTCTTCTTCTAAATCCAGGTTTTCACTTAAAGGAATTGAAATTTCCGTTGAACCAACCAGGAATGTAAAACTAGGTTTATCGGTTTTCGTTCCAAAATGGATTTCAGAAACGTTTGCCAATTTTTTAATTACCGATTCATTCGCGAATTCTGAAGCGTTTGTATAAATTATTGCAGCTTCTCTTGGTGAAATTCCTTTTGTCTGACGGTAATTTCTAACTCCAGAAATAATCTCAGATGCTGTTTCGAAGTTTTTAATAATATCTTCACTAAATGCTTCTGCTTTTTTCTGTTGAGCAATAACTAAAGCCTCATCAGCTTTTCTCTCAGCAATCAACTGCCAGATTTCTTCTGACTGGAATGGCAAAAATGGATGAACCAATTTCATTAATTCTTCGAAAAGAGCAACTGTTTTGTTATAAACTTCTTTAGAAATTCCTTCTCCGTAGTTGGGCTTAATAGCTTCTAAATACCATCCACAGAAATCATCCCAAATGAGTTTATAGATCAAATGTAAAGCATCAGAAATTCTGAATTTTTCAAACTGATCATTAATTTCAACAATTGTTCTATTTAATTTATTTTCAAACCATTCTATGGTCTGAATTTCTGTACTATTTGCTGGTTTATCTTCATGATTCCACATGTTGATCAGACGGAATGCACTCCATATTTTCGTCATGAAATTTCTTCCTTGCAGCATCAAATCTTCATCAAAAAGAAGATCATTTCCTGCCGCAGAACTTAATAAAATTCCTACACGAACTCCATCTGCACCATATTTGTCCATCAGTTCCAACGGATCCGGTGAGTTTCCAAGAGATTTTGACATTTTTCTTCTCTGCTTATCTCTTACAATCCCTGTGAAATAAACATTTTTGAACGGAACTTCTTTTCTGTATTCCAATCCTGCCATGATCATTCTTGCTACCCAAAAGAAGATAATATCCGGACCTGTTACCAAGTCGGAAGTCGGATAATAATAATTAATATCTTTATTTTCAGGATCAAGCAATCCGTCGAAAACGGACATTGGCCATAACCATGAAGAAAACCATGTATCAAGAGCGTCTTCGTCTTGTTTTAAGTTATTGGTTGTTAGTTGATCGTTGTTGGTTTTTTGCTTCGCAAGTTCAAGTGCTTCTTCGATAGTTTCTGCAACTACAAAGTCATTTTCTCCGTCTCCATAGTAATAAGCAGGAATTTGCTGTCCCCACCAAAGCTGACGGGAAATATTCCAGTCACGGATGTTCTCCATCCAGTGCTTATAGGTATTTTTAAACTTCTCGGGATAAAATTTAACCTCATCATTCATTACAACATCCAAAGCAGGTTTCCCGATTTCAGACATTTTCAAGAACCACTGAACAGAAACTTTAGGCTCAATCACCGCACCTGTTCTTTCTGAAGTCCCTACTTTATTCACATAGTCTTCTGCTTTTAGCAAAAGATCTTTTTCTTCCAGTTCTTTTGCGATCTGCTTTCTTACTTCAAATCTGTTTTTCCCTGCGTAATGCAAGCCATAATCATTCAGATTTCCATCATCATCCAAAGCATCAATCATCTGGAGATTGTGCTTCTGTCCGATCTCATAGTCATTAATGTCATGAGCAGGCGTAATTTTCAATGCTCCCGTTCCGAATTCGATATCAACGTATTCATCTTCGATAATCGGAATTACTCTGTCAACAATCGGTACGATTACTTTCTTACCTTTCAAATGAGCATATCGCTCATCATTAGGATTGATACAAACCGCAGTATCCCCGAAAATAGTTTCCGGACGCGTAGTAGCCACCGAAAGAAATTCTTCCGAATCTTCGATCTTATATTTTAAGAAATAAAGTTTTCCGTTTTGCTCTTTAAAAATTACTTCTTCATCAGAAATATTGGTTTTTGCTTCCGGATCCCAGTTTACCATTCTATACCCACGATAAATCAGTCCTTTATTATATAGATCAACAAAAGATTTGATTACCTGCTGAGAAAGTTTAGGCTCCATCGTGAAACGTGTTCTGTCCCAGTCACAAGAACAACCTAGTTTTTTCAACTGCTCAAGAATTGTCCCTCCATATTTATCCGTCCAGTCCCAAGCATGTTTTAAGAATTCTTCGCGGGTAATATCAGATTTACTGACCCCTTCTGATTTCAGTTTAGCAACAACTTTAGCTTCAGTAGCAATTGAAGCGTGATCTGTTCCCGGAACCCAACAAGCATTGAAGCCCTGCATTCTTGCACGGCGGACCAGAACATCTTGAATGGTATTGTTCAGCATATGCCCCATGTGTAAGATCCCCGTAACGTTGGGTGGAGGAATTACAACAGTGTAAGGCGGCTTGTCATTCGGCTCTGAATGGAAATATTTGTTTTCCAACCAGTAATTGTACCACTTTTGTTCTGTTTCCTGTGGATTGTACTTTTCTGAAATCTGCATAAATTCTATTACTTTAATTTACAATTTGCAAAAATAGTCTAAAGAAAAAAAATTTTAAGTATGAATTAAAATAATTTTTAACTTTGTTTCTTAAAATTTATCTAAACAAACGTATTAACATTCAAGAATATGAAAAAATTAATTGCAGGAATTGCATTATTCGGGACATTTGCTGTTGCATCTGCACAAAGCATCACTTTCGATACTACTACATTTGACTATGGTGCTATTAAACCGGGAGCTGATGGAACAAGATTTTTTAATGTAACGAATACTGGAGATAAGCCTTTGATTATTTCAAACGTAAAGCCATCTTGCGGATGTACTACTCCTGAATTCAGCACAGATCCTATTCTTCCTGGAAAATCTGCGAAAATTAAAGTTGGATACAACACGGCTAATCCTGGTGCTTTCAACAAAATGATCGAAGTATTTTCTAATGATCCGGTAAACAGCAGAAGCGTAATCTATATTAAAGGTAACGTAGATCCTAATGCTCCTGAGCCAAAGCCTTTGACTCCTGAAGAGCTAAAAGCAAAAGAAAAGGCTGAGAAAAAAGCGGCTAAAGTAGCTGCCAAAGAAGCTAAAAAAGCTGCAGCTGCAAAGTAAATCTCTACTCAAAAAATAAAAAACCGTCTCGATCGAGACGGTTTTTTTTTATTACATTTATACTACACTTACTTATTCGAATTAAAACCTATTAACACTTACAAAATATGGATAAAGATTTTTCAGATGATTTTCTCATTAAAGGAAGTTTTTCTATAAAAAAAGCTTCAACTCAATATAAAGGAAAACTTACTAAGGAAGAAGGAGAATCACTTCTTATCAAGGAAAAAGAAAAGCTGCGTGAACTACAGGAAAAACTGTATTCAGACGGAAGCCAATCTCTTCTCGTTGTCCTACAGGCAATGGATGCTGCAGGAAAAGATAGCTTAGTGGAACATGTTTTCGGCGGAGTGAATCCGCAGGGCTGTAATGTGACAAGTTTTAAAACTCCGAGTTCAAAAGAATATTCCCACGATTTTTTATGGAGACATTATTTGGCATTACCACAAAAAGGAATGATCGGGATTTTTAACCGTTCCCATTATGAAAGTGTTTTGGTATGCAAAGTTCATCCTGAGTACAATTTGAGTGAAAAAACCTGGAAATCCGTAAAAGATTTTGATAAGAAGTTCTGGGAAAACCGCTACGAAAGTATCCGAAATTTTGAAAAACACCTTTCACAAAACGGAACAACAATAATAAAAATATTTTTGAACGTTTCCAAAGATGAGCAAAAGAAGAGATTCCTGGACAGAATCAATGAACAGGAAAAAAACTGGAAATTTTCTATGGGAGATCTTCCGGAGCGGGCTTTATTTGATCAATATATGATGTGTTATGAAGAGGCCATCAACGAAACTTCAAAAGATTACGCACCATGGTATGTTTTACCGGCAGATAATAAATGGTTTGCAAGAGTAGCTGCTATTCAGATCATTATTGACACCATGGAAAAAATGAATTTAAAATATCCACAACTTTCAGAAAAAGATAAACAGGAACTGAAAGATGCAAAAAAGCAGTTGGAAAATGAATAAATATTAAAGGCTCTTCCAACAGCTGATTACAATAGTTTCTCAATTAATAAAATACACCTAAAAGTGAATAATTTTGCCTTGGTGTATTTTTTTATTTATATTTATATTTATATTTATAAAACTAAATCATTAAACTTTAAACATGAAAAAACATTTATTGTTATCAGCCTTTATAATATTAGGCTTAACATCTTGCAGTAATGAAAGAGCAGCGATCGATAATGCAGAAAGTATGAAAAGCCCGGAAATGGAAAATTTCAACAAGGCATTGAGAAGTATAAACCAACCTCAAAACAGACCTACTGCAGAAGAAAGAAAACAACATTCTTTAGAAATGAGTGATTCAAGAAAAGAACTTTTAGTTCCCGCTTCAAAGGATTTAATTCTTTCTACAGGTATTTCCGAAAAAGAAATGATGCGTCAAACCGGAGGTGATAAAACAAAAATAATTGATTGGGCCAATAAGATTTATTTTGAAAAAAGCAGGCAGATCAATAGAAACCTGAAACTTGAAAACTAATTCATTTACTATTTAATCCAATCAAATTGTATTCACCATGAAAAAAATAGCACTATTAATACTTTTATTCTTAGGAATTTTCGCATTTTCTCAAAGCCACACTTTAGTTATTATTAATAATACCGGGCTTGATGCTGTAGGCAGACTCATCACAGCAAGCCGTACAACTCCTGGCGGACCTTTTATGTTTGCATTTCCCAACCCTCCTTATACCTCATACACCGTTCCTGCAGGACAACATGCAGATTATAATAATTTTGATAAAACAGGAGATCCACCGGTAATTTTCCCAATTCCCGGCTGGAATGTGGTAAATAACCCCAATCCTGCATTTAATGGGCCTCAGCCTTATAATTCTCCAGCCGTAAGTTCAATGGTAACATTGAATGAATGGGCAGGCTTTCTTTTCAGTTTGGTTGATCCTATAACAGGGGATCCTGTTGATGATTTCGAAATAGGAAATCCGGCAATTGCTGCCAATGCAAGTTTTGTTGTAAATACAGATCAATTTGGAGCAAATACAGGCATTTATGTACAATGGGTGTATTCAGGTTCTTATATTTACTTATTTATAGGATAATTAAAGACCTTAGATAACAGAAAAAGCGGAGATAGTCTCTCCGCTTTTCTATTGTTATGCAATTTAAATTTTATCAAAATCACGAGAAAATCTATAAGCCGGATTTTGTTCTTCAAAAAAGAAGTGCCTGTTATTTATCTGCGTCGTGCATTGCTGCAAAACTTTAGCTGATTACCCCTCGGCTTTCAGAGCGAGCAACCCCTATTTCCATTGCTGAAAAGAACCGATATACTTATCATTGCACCACAAAGAGTTTACCTGATTTCACTACAGCCGAACTGTACATCCTTTCTGTTGCACTTGTCCTACCCTCACGGGTGACGGATGTTATCCGCTTTGATGCTCTATGGTGTCCGGACTTTCCTACCCTTGCCAAAGCAAGAATCAACAAGCCGATTTTCTCGTGGCTGCAAAGATACAAATTTAGTTAGGAGTTGAAAGTTATAAGTCATGAGTCTTTAAAATCTTCGTTGTATTAGAATTGCTCAATAAAACTTATAACTCATAATTAATAACTTATAACTATTCAACAATTCCCACATTATCACTATATTCGTACAACTAAACTACATATCCTCATTGGGTTCAAAAGAAAAAGAATTTGCACAGCTTATTAAAGATAATCAGGGATTGATTATCAAAGTTTCGCGTCTTTATACCAATTCTCTTGAGGATGAAGAAGATCTTTTCCAGGAGATCGTCTTACAGCTTTGGAGAAGCTATGGCTCCTTTAAAGGAAATTCTAAAATTTCTACCTGGATGTATCGTGTGGCTTTAAACACTGCGATTACGCTTTTCAGAAAAAAAAGCAAAAGCCCGCTTACGAACGAACTGGATATTAATCACAAAGATTTTGTAGAGGATGACGATGAGAAACAGCAACAGATTTCTCTTTTATATACCGTGATTAAAACCCTTCCCAATATAGAGAGAGCCATCGTCATGATGTATCTGGATGATTTGCCTTATAAGGATATTGCAGAAAACCTCGGGATCACCGAAGTCAATGCGCGTGTGAAAATGAACAGATTAAAGAAAACCCTTAAAGAAAAGATGGAAAAATATGCCTGAATTTGATTTAGACAGCTTTAAGAAAACATGGCAAGAACAGCCTGTTCAAGAAAAATACGACAACACTGAGATTCTTCAGATGCTGAATAAAAAATCACGTAATTACGTTAAATATATTTTCTGGATCAGCGTTGTAGAGTTATTATTCTTTTCCGGCATAGGGTTATTTTACGTTATAAAAGGAGACGAGTCCAATAGTTTTTTAAAGCTTCTGGAGAGATTGGGAGCACAAAAAACCCCGGAAATCATTGCCAATTTTGATACCATTTATTTTGCTATAAAAATTTTAAGCTTACTTGTTACAGCTTATTTCGTCTTTAAATTCTATCAAAACTATCACAAGATAAAAATTGAGGAAAATCTAAAGGGGCTTATTACCCGTATCATTCAATTTAAGAAAACTGTAAATGCTTTTATTTTAATAAGTATCGCCATATTACTTTTATTTATCATGACATTCACAGCATTCATTTTTTATGCATTGAATTCCCAAAACATAGAGCCAAAAGGCTCAGACCTTATGATCGTCATTGGTATAATTATGGTGAGTACAATATTATGCGTACTACTTATCTGGCTATACTATAAGCTTGTTTACGGAATTATCATCAGAAAACTTGACAAAAATCTAAAACAGCTGAAAGATATAGATTCACAGGAAATTTAATTCACCCATCCGTTCCAAGATAAAGATATAATTGTTAATTTTATTTATCAAATCTTAATCTATGCCTTTATCTTACGTTCATGGAGCATCTAATATTCCGTTATTGGGACAGACTATTGGAGCTAATCTAAAAAATACCGTAGAAAAATTTCCACATCAAGAAGCATTGATCTGTGTACACCAAAATTACCGCGCCACTTATCAGGAATTTTATAACCAAACCACTGCTGTTGCAAAAGCCCTTATATTTTTGGGAGCAAAAGCGGGCGACAGAATCGGAATTTGGTCTACTAACCGCTATGAATGGGTTCTTTTACAATATGCCACAGCCAGAATCGGTACTATTCTGGTTAATATTAACCCTGCATACAGAACCAGTGAGCTGATCTTTGTGATCAATCAGTCCGAAATGTCACACATTTTCTCCTCTTTAGCCTTTAAATCAAGTGATTACAAAGCAATGATTACTGATGCCAGAGAATTCTGCCCTACTCTAAAATCAGAAATTTTCTTTGATGACAATTGGGAAGATTTTTTAAATAACGGACAGGAAATCTCTGACGATGTTTTACACAGCTATGAAGAACATGTTCAATTTGATGATCCGGTAAATATTCAATATACATCAGGAACAACAGGTTTTCCTAAAGGCGTGACCCTTTCCCATCATAATATTCTGAATAACGGATATTTTATCGGAATACGATTAAAATACACGGAAAAAGACAGAGTTTGTATTCCTGTTCCTTTTTACCATTGCTTCGGAATGGTAATCGGAAATATGTGCTGTACTTCTCACGGAGCCTGCATGGTGATTCCAAACGACAGCTTTGATCCCGATATTACCTTAAAAGTGGTTTCTGATGAAAAATGCACCTCTTTATATGGAGTTCCCACCATGTTTATCGCTGAACTGGCCGTAAAAGATTTTGATAGTTTCGATTTTTCAAATTTAAGAACCGGTGTAATGGCGGGTTCTGTCTGTCCGCCTGAGATCATGAAAAAAGTAGAAAGCCTTATGAACATCAAAGAAATGAGCATCTGTTATGGAATGACGGAAACCTCCCCTGTTTCCACCCAGACTTTAATTGGAACGCCTTTTGAAAAACAGGTAAATACGGTAGGAACTGTCCAAAACCATTTAGAAATAAAAATCATTGATGAAAACGGGAAAATCCTTAAACGTGGGGAACATGGAGAACTCTGCACAAGAGGATATTCTGTCATGTTAAAATACTGGAACGATACTGAAAACACCAAAAAAGTTATTGATGACGGACGGTGGATGCATACAGGAGATATGGCCGTGATGGATGAAGAAGGCTACATCACCATTTCCGGAAGAATTAAAGATCTGATTATCCGGGGTGGAGAAAATATCTCCCCCAAAGAAATTGAAGACTTTCTATATACATATCCTAACATTTTAGATGTCCAAATCATCGGAGTTCCCAGTGAAAAGTTTGGAGAAGAAGTCATGGCATGGGTAAAGGTAAGAAAAGGATTCAATGTAACAGAAGATGAACTTTTAAACTATTGCAAAGGAAGAATTGCCCATTATAAAGTTCCAAAATACTGGAAATTTGTAGAAGAATTCCCGATGACGATCTCAGGAAAGATAAGAAAAGTAGAGATGAGAGAGGTCTCCATGAAAGAGCTTGGCCTGGAACATATAAAAGAATAAATCAGTAAATAAAAAAAGCATTTCAGATTGAAATGCTTTTTTTATTTTTTTAGAGTTCTTTTCTTAGTCTTGCTACAGGAATATTCAGCTGTTCACGATATTTTGCGATCGTTCTTCTGGCAATATTATAGCCCTGCTCTTTTAAAATCACTACCAATGCATCGTCTGTCAATGGTTTTCTCTTGTTTTCTTTATCGATAACTTCCTGAAGGTGGGTTTTAATCTCTTTTGTCGAAACTTCTTCACCATCATCATTGGTTAAACTATCAGAGAATAAATCTTTAAGATAAACAATTCCGTTCGGAGTATCTGCATATTTACTTTTCACCACCCTGGAAATTGTGGAAATATCAAAACCGGTAATATCTGCAATATCCTTTAAAATCATTGGTTTTAATGACTTCTCATCTCCGGTAATGAAATAATCTTTCTGGAATTTCACAATCGCAGTGATAGTCTGTAATAAAGTATTCTGACGCTGGTTAATGGCATCAATATACCATTTTGCCGCATCCAGCTTTTGTTTGATAAACAAAGCTGCCTGCTTATGTTCTGCAGAATTCTTATCATGAGAATACGTTGATAAAATATCTTTATATTCCTCAGAAACCCTTAAAGTAGGCGCATTTTTGCTGTTCAGCATCGGAATTACCTGTCCGTCTTTTACCTGAATAACAAAATCGGGAATGATTTCCTGATTAATGGTTATAGTCTGAGTATCAAAATTGCCTCCTACTTTTGGTGATAATTTTGAAATTTCATCCAAAGCATCTTTCAGATCTTCTTCTTCAATATCATACTTCTGAATGATCTTATTATAATGCTTATTGGTAAGTGCATCAAACTGATGTCTCAAAATACTAGCCGCCAGAGAAACTGCTTTATCAGAGCTTACTTTCTTTTCAATCTGTAAAAGAAGGCATTCTTGTAAATTTCTTGCACCCACACCGGATGGATCAAGCTTCTGAATATAGTTTTCAAGAATATCTTCTACTTTTTCTTTGGTCGTGTAAATCCCTTGGGAAAAAGCCAAATCATCTACAATCGATTTGATTTCTCTTCTCAAATATCCATCTGTATCCAGATTTCCTATGACGTATTCAGCAATTTTCACGTCTTCATCTGTAATATTTACCAGGTGAATTTGCTCCATTAAGTAATCATATAAAGACTGACCTTCCGTCAGGAGACTTTCATTGTCAAACTCTTCATCATCAGGAGAATAGTTACTGGATGCCGTTTTATAGCTAGGTTCATCATCATAAAGGTATTCATTCACATCGAAATCCGTTTCAATACTTTCTGTACCCTCACTCTCGTAAGAATCTTCAAGAGAAGAATAATCATCTTCCTTAGAGTC
The DNA here is from genome assembly GCA_029203185.1 of Candidatus Chryseobacterium colombiense. Classification (NCBI taxonomy): domain Bacteria; kingdom Pseudomonadati; phylum Bacteroidota; class Flavobacteriia; order Flavobacteriales; family Weeksellaceae; genus Chryseobacterium; species Candidatus Chryseobacterium colombiense. Next base: position 2,117,030 of record CP119310.1, read on the forward strand.
TTCTTTTGCTATTTCCAACGCAGGATTTTCCTCTAACTCTCTTTCCAATTCCTCCTCAAACTCCAGAGTATGAAGCTGAATAAGCTTCATCAACTGGATTTGCTGAGGCGCCAGCTTCTGTCCTAATTTGAGTTGTAAGTGTTGTTTAAGCATATCTGTCTTTGTGTTTTAACATACATATTCTACGAATTTAATAAATTTATTTGTAGAATAATAATTTTTAGCACGATTTTTGTATTATAGATCTTTATAATAAACTATTTTAAATAAACGAAAAAGCCTTAAAAATTACTTTAAGGCTTTTTGTTTTTTAGAATTCTGCGTTTTTCGGTGTTCTTGGGAAAGGAATTACATCCCTAATATTGGTCATTCCCGTTACGAAAAGAACTAACCTTTCTAGCCCTAATCCAAATCCTGCGTGTGGGACAGAACCGAATTTTCTGGTATCTAAATACCACCAAAGCTCATGTTCATCCACATGCATTTCTGCCATTTTCTGTTTCAGAACATCCAGTCTCGCTTCTCTTTCAGAACCTCCGATAATCTCTCCGATTCCAGGGAAAAGAACATCCATTGCCGCAACGGTTTTATTATCGTCATTCAGCTTCATATAGAACGCCTTTATTTCTTTCGGATAATCAAAAAGAACTACCGGGCTTTCGAAATGTTTTTCAACCAGATATCTTTCGTGCTCAGACTGAAGATCGGTTCCCCAGTTTTCAACCGGATAAGCGAATTTTCCTTTTTTATTTTCTTTAGAGTTCATCAGGATCTCAATGGCTTCCGTATAAGAAACTCTCTTGAAACGTTTAGCAACAACATTTTCAAGTTTTTCGATCAATCCTTCTTTTGCTCTGTCTTTTTCTGCTTTTCCTTTTTGTTCTTCAGCAAAACGTTTATCTAAGAACTCCAGATCATCTTTACAGTTATCCAGTACATACTGAATCACATATTTCAGGAAATCTTCCGCCAAATCAATGTTGTCTTCAAGGTTATTGAAAGCAACTTCCGGCTCGATCATCCAGAATTCTGCCAAGTGACGCGTTGTGTTTGAGTTTTCTGCACGGAAAGTAGGTCCGAACGTATAAATCCTTCCCAATCCCATCGCTGCAGTTTCCCCTTCCAGCTGTCCTGAAACCGTTAAGTTTGTTTTTCTTCCGAAGAAATCCTGAGAGAAATCAATATCTCCCTGTTCATCTCTTGGAATATTATTTAAATCAAAGTTCGTTACTCCGAACATTTCTCCTGCCCCTTCTGCATCAGCACCCGTGATGACAGGTGTGTTGATATAAAAGAACTGGTTTTGGTTAAAGAATGAATGCACTGCAAAACTAACAGCGTGACGCACTCTGAACACCGCTCCGAATAAGTTCGTTCTGAATCTTAAGTGAGCCTGATCTCTCAATGTTTCCAATGAGTGTTTTTTAGGCTGAAGAATCGTTTTATCTCTTTCCTCCGTAAAGTTATCTCCTAAAATAATAATCTTTTTAGCGATGATCTCTACCGTTTGTCCAGCTCCCTGACTTTCTACAACTTCACCTACCACTTTCAAAGAAGCCGCGGTACTGATTTTACTAATAATCTCTTCGTCGAAATTTTCGAAATCAACAACTATTTGCAAATTATTAATCGTAGAACCATCATTAAGCGCAATGAAGCGATTAGAACGGAACGCTCTTACCCAGCCGTAAACCGTAATGTCATGATGTAATACTTTCTTGTAATCCTGTAGGATTTCCTTAATGGTCTGCTTTTTCATTTGTTGATTAAAATTTTTGTATAAAAATTAATGTGTGCAAAGTTACAAAAAAACAGCGCAACTTAATGGTTACGCTATCTTAATTAAAAATTGATTTATCGATTATTTAATAAAAAACTATGCTTTAAATATGAACTAATTAAAGAAGATTGATTTTTTACGCTTTTTTCCATTGCGAATTCTCCAGGCATGATAGGAACTCGGAACATCATACTGCCATTTTGGAAGAAGTAAAATGATAAGGATAACATCGATATGGGAAATAAATCCTAATCCCACTGTGAGATAAAAAGCCCAACCTGCCTGTTGAAATCCAATTAAATAAGTAAAAGCAATCAGCAGACTTACTCCCCACATTTTTGATAAAAAAGCATGAGTACAGGTTTCCTTACCGAATTTCAGAATACTTATAATATAGCATAAAGCTTCCATCCCGAAAATTAGCACGATTCCTTCCCACTGTTTTTTTATTAGTTCAGGATTTAAAAAGTAAGCAGCAAACCCCAACGAAAGCCAGAAAACCAGATCGGTCTGACTATCCAATCTTCTTAGTTTTTCGGAAGAAACACCAACTTTACGGGCAATAATTCCATCGAAAATATCTGTTAACAACCCGAAATACATTAATGCTAAAATTAAAAATCCGGATTCCTCTCCTTCGAAATAAGCTAATGAAAAGATGATGGGTGCAAGAATAAATCTTGTAGCAATTAAAATGTAGGGTAATGTTTTCATTATAAATATTATTGGATTTTTTTATATTTTTCAGCATAATTAATAGTGTAACCAGCCCACATTATAAACAAAGCCGCACCACTGTTATCATAATAGTCCTGAATCAGTAAATTCTTTTGGGCAGTAAGACCAATTCTACTTTGAAAACTTTGACATCCACCAAATAAAAAAGGAATTCCATGACATTTTGAGGTATAATTACTCAAGGAAAGCAAACCGCTTTTGAGGGTGGCATTGTATTTAAAAGAATATTTCAAAGAATCATTTTTTAAAAGCTTAAAGTCTATTTCGTATGTTTTGGGTTTGGCTAAAGGGGTTGATCTTATAATAACCTTATCACAATCTGCAATTTTAGAATTATTCAAATTAATCATTCCTGCGAAGTCTCTCGTTTCCTCAGATTTTTTATTTCCGGCATTAATATGTTCATATCCTTTAAATTCGTATTCTCCATCAATCATCAAAATATTTTCTTTGGTAATAATCGACAAATCATCTTTAATCATTTTTCTATTGAAAGTCGTACAGGAATTAAGAATCAGAACAACTACGGAAAGTATACATAACTTTTTCATGGCTCATTTATTTAAAATTATACTTCAAAATTATCTGCGAAAAACACAAATCCGAATGCGAAAAAAAATTAAAATAAATAAGTACATTTGTGAAAATCACAAAACCATGCATCAGGAACGTTTGCTTAAGGAAATCCGAAAGAAAATTGGCGACAAATCGCTGATCGACGAAATTGCGAATATCCTGAATATTAGTTATGATGCAGCTCATAGAAGAACTTCCCTGAAAGCTAAGTTCAGTTTTGAAGAAGGTCTGGAACTTGCAAAATATTACCAGATTCCGGTGAATCAGTTTATTACTTCAGATCAGCAGATTGTAGCACAAAAAACTACAGCGGTAACAGAAACAAACGATTTAAAGTCATTTTTCCAAAATAACCTCAACGTTTTTGAAAATCTCCCTCTTTCAGATGGAATGACGATTTATTATTCAGCCAAGGATATTCCGTTTTTTTATACACTTTCAGACAATTTACTTTCCCGTTTTAAAATTTATGTATGGATGAATCTGCTGAATGCGAAACAGGTATTCATTCCATTTCTTCAGTTTTCTCCACCTAATTTCGAACCTAATACAAAGGAGTTAAAGAAGAAATATGAAGAACAAAATGTGGTAGAATTATGGAATGACATGACGGTTTCCAGTATTTTGCAACAGATTTTATTTTACTATGAAACCGGACTTCTGAAAACCCATGAAGCCCGCATTATTCTTGAGGAATTAAAAGAATTAATCGAATATATTGAGCAAAAAACAGAAAATGATTCAAAATTTCATCTCTATGAAAATGAATTGATGCATCTTTCGAATGATATCTTTTTTCATCATCCGCAACAGTCGCTTTTTGCTTTACCGGCAAATATGTTCGGCTATATTTTGATTAATGATGCTAAAACTTGCAATGAGACCAAGAATTATTTTGAACATCAGATCAAAAATTCAAAATCTTTGGGAACATCCGGAAATCGTGACCGGAAAATATTTTTCAATAAAATATATGGCCAGATTGAGAATTTAAAACAAAAGTTATAATATGAAAAACCTTCGTAATGGGCAATTTTTTGGAGAGACCAACGAGACCATCAGTTTCGATGGAATCACCATTACAGATACAGAATACACCCATCCTTTTGTTGATATCCATCAGCTTTTGCTGAATGTTTTCAATCAATTATCCGATCAGAAAAGAAGCTCAGAAAAGAAACCGCTTTGGGTAAAACATATTGATGAAATCTTGCATGAACATTTCTCAGAAAAACTGAATTTAGTTGAGCTATCTAAAACACTGAGTATTCAACCGATGCATTTGAGCAGGGATTTTCAGAAATATTTTCAATGTAATCTGGGTGAATATCTGAGAAAATTAAAAGTTGAAAGATCTTTGCCTCTTTTGAATAAATTTGAGACTTTATGAGAAGTTGCACTGGAATGTGGATTTTCAGACCAGAGCCATTTTATCCGCTGTTTTAAGGAAAACATTGGAATTACACCTTTGAAATACCAGAAGCTTTTAAAATGATCTTCTCATTTTGTCAATTCTCATATAGCCGAATAGATTCTTCACACCGCTTCTCTTTGTTGACAGCCTGCATTAGCAGTACATATTACATGGAGTGCAAAAAGAAAATCAAAAATGTTAATTTCATTCTATTTTTTCTAAAAACTGATATCTATTTTTGTTAAGATAAAATTGACAATGAAACCAATCATCTTTTTTGTGTTAGTACTTATGTCTGGTTTGTCTTCTGGACAAACTTCAAACATCATTGAGCCTGAAAAAATTGAAAACTCCGTTCAAAAAAATCATTTGAACAAAATTATGTTTTTAGACAGAGTCATTCCTCTAGAAAAGACAAAAGAAAGTGATTTCCTAAAAACCATGACATTCCAGGAGGATAAAGATTTTGATATTCGTGTTTTTCTCGGTAATTCATTGGTCAATTATTTACACCAGCTTGAACCTCATTTGACTACAGATGAACTCCTGAAAAACGGAAACTATCAATTCAATTTCATCGTTGACGGAAAATTAATATATACTGAAAATCTGAATCCGGGAGCAGGAACTGCAGAAAGTAAAAAAAACAAAACCAATTTTAGAATTCCTTTTATAAGCGCAACAAACGAGGATTCCTGGGGAAGATATTTGTGGATGCGTTTCTATCTTGCCAATAATGGAATTGATGCATTGGAACCGGGAAATCACATCCTGAACATTGAAATAAAACCTTACTTAAAAACATCAGCCTTGAAAGTAGGAAATGTAATTGCTGAAGGAGAGCTTCAACTAATTATTCCTAAAAAAAGTATTTCTGAACAACAAATTACAGTCCAGAATATCAAACCGGGAAGTGGCTGGAAAGTTTCCGAAGAGAAATTCACTACTGAACGGATAAGAGCTTTGAATCAAAGAATAGCAGAAGACAGGTTTCGTGACATTACCGGAATTGTTGTGATAAAAAATGAGAAACTGCTGTTGGAAGAATATTTTAACGGATATAAAAGAGACAGTTTAAATGATACGCGCTCTGTTGGAAAATCCTTTTCCTCAGCATTAATGGGAATAGCAATAAAAGAGGGTTATATTAAAAGTGAAAATCAAAGCCTGAAAGAATTTTATAATACAGAACAATTCAATAATTATTCATCTAAAAAAGACAGCGTTACCATTAAAAGCTTACTCACCATGAGCTCTGCTTTCGACGGAAATGATGAAGATTATGAATCTCCCGGAAATGAAGAAAATATGTACCCGACCGACAATTGGATAAAGTTTGTTATGGATCTTCCTATGACCGAAAACAAAATCGGAAAAATCTGGAATTACTTTACCGCGGGAGTAGTTTTGACAGGAGATATTCTGGATAAATCTATTCCAAACGGACTGGAATATTACGCTGATAAAAAACTTTTCCAACCTCTCGGAATTAAAGAGTATAAATGGCAATTCACCCCTCAACACAAACCTTCTTTGGCGGGAGGACTAAGAATGAAAGCTTTAGATTTCGCCAGATTCGGACAGCTTTATAAAAACAACGGAATCTGGAATGGAAAACAGATTTTGGATCAAACATGGATTAAAAAGTCTTTTACCAATTATTTTTCTGATTATAAAAACTTTGAAGGTTATGGGTATCTGTTCTGGAGAAAAGTGTATAAAGTTGGTAACAAAGAATTTGAATCCTATCAGTCCAATGGAAATGGAGGAAACAAAATTATCATCTTTACAGAAATACCAGTCGTGATAGTTATTACAGCAAAAGCATATAATAAACCTTACGCACATTCTCAAGCTGATAAAATTGTACAGGATTATTTATTACCCGCAATTAGTGAGTAATAATTGGCAGGAACAATAAAATATTGTGAATAAAATGAATGTTCAGTGGTGAATTGCTCACCAACATCAAAAAGAAAAATTATTCGTCTTTTTTAGAAGGAACTAAAAAGACATCAATAAGACCTTCAGGAAGTTCCATTTTAATGAATCTTTCTTCTCTGTTTACTTCAATAATCCAGTCTTTAATAGTAGGAATTACCACTTCTTTTCCGTCCAGATTGGTAATAAAATATACTTGTGCCGTTTGATCATTTACAGATCTGATCACACCGCAGTCATTTTCGTTTTCATCGAAGATATTATATCCGATGATTTCGTGATAGTAGAATTGCTTTCCTGATAGTTTTGGCAGTGAAGTCAATGGTAAATAAACATTCTTACCTAGAGACTGGTCAACCAAAGCTTCTGTAGAGTTTTTAAAAGCAATATTAAGAGCATCAAGTTTGCTCCATGATGATTTTTCAATAAAAAAAGGAACCAATAATCCGTTGATTTCAACGAATATTGATTCCAGTTTATTGTAAAGCTCGGGTTGGTCTGTATCCAGTTTAAGGATTACGTTTCCCGCAAGTCCGTGTCTGCGTGTGATTTTTCCTAATAAATAGCAATCTTCTTTACGCATACCGGAATTTTCTTAAGCTTCAGTATTTTCTTCTGTAGATTCAGCAGCAGCTTCTCCTTCTGTAGCAACTTCTTCAGCAGGTGCATTAGCAGCTTCTTCAGCAGCCTTAGCATCAGCTTCAGCTTGTGCAGCAGCAGCGATTCTAGCTTCATTTACTTTTACTTCAGCTTCTAAAGCAGCTTTCTTAGCGTCAGATTTAGCAGTTGCCAAACCTTCTACTTTACCTTGTACTTTAGAATCTTTAGCTTCTACCCAAGCATTGAATCTTTTTTCAGCTTCAGCCTCATCAAAAGCTCCTTTAGCAACACCACCTTGTAAGTGTTTTTTGTAAAGTGCACCTTTGTAAGAAAGAATAGCTCTTGCAGTATCAGTTGGCTGAGCACCGTTGTTTAACCACTTCACAGCAGAATCAACGTTCAAATCGATAGTTGCAGGGTTAGTAATTGGGTTGTAAGTTCCTAGTTTTTCGATGAATCTACCATCTCTTCTTGATCTAGAATCTGCAACCACGATGTGGAAGAAAGGTCTCCCTTTTGATCCGTGTCTTTGTAATCTGATTTTTACTGACATAATGTTTGAATTTTACGGGAACTCGTCCCAGTTAAATATTTAAGAGTGCAAAGATAAACAAAATTTTCAATTCAAATAGTCTGAAACTAAGATATTTTTATTTCTTTTTTACTAAAACAAAATAAAAGGCAATACTGTTGAGAGGATTACAGAAATAAAAACAGCTAAAAATACGATAAGATTATCTCTGGTTTTTCCTGTAATAGCTTTAATTACCAAATAGTTTACAACATAGAGAGGAATCAATAAAAGAAACGAACCTTCGTTGGTTATTAAAACGAAATCCCTTAATACCAGGATTCCGATGACTGTTGATATTAAAATACCCAAAAGGCTTCTGTAAATAGTTCTTTTGTCGATTGCATTATTTTCTTTGTAGGATGAAAATTGATAATACTTTTCGATAATGAAATATTCCAATTCTTTTTTAGTAAGAATATCAGATGAAATATTACTCTCAATAACATTAAAATCATCTCCTTTCCGAACCCTATTATGAACCTCAAAAGAAATCCGTCCTTTTTCTTTAATTAAAGCCGTCCTGAAATTAGCTTTCTTTACAAACTCATTATAATCGAATTTCTGACTGATTGCCTCTCGCATTTCATCATTGATTTTACCTGTATGCTCTACCATTGAAAGGTAGGCAACGATCAAATCTTCTTCGTTATAATTTCTGTAAAAATTTTTCATTTTTAGATATGCCCCATATAAAACAAACCAAGGCATTTCTGGTTCTCTTCAATCGTCAAAGACTCTTTCAAATGATCTACAATTTTCGGAGAGCTCCAGTAACATCCTATTTCATTGGCCGTACAGGTAAGATACATATTCTGAACCGCCATAGAAACTGCTGCGATTTCTTCCCATTCAGGAACCATTCCACTGAAATTAACCACAATAGAAATTACGGCATCTGCTTTATTGATTTTAAAACCAATATCATTATATTTTTTTTCCAGAAAAAGTTGTTCGGGCTGGGTTGCTTTGTAAATAGACTGCATTTCTAAAGCCAGTTTGGCTTTTTCCTCGCCTTTAAATATTTTAAAACGCCAAGGTTTTGTGCGTTTGTGATTGGGTGCTAATGTTGCTGAATGTAAAATTTCATCAATAATTTCCTGAGAAATTTCATTTTCATTATAATCTTTTGGAAAGATACTTCTTCTTTGCTCTATGATTTCTTTTAAAACTTCTGCTTTATTCATAAAGCAAAATTACAACATGAAACTCAATATTTTTTATGATTCTAAATTAATTTTTTTGTCATTCTGACGAAGGAAGAATCTCAATAAGATGAAGGAAAAATTTCCACAATAAGAACAGAATCTTTATTTTGTTTTACTTTATTCAGAACGACAGAGAAAAGATCTTATAAAACTTCAATAATCTCCTGATGAATTTTATTTAATGTAAAATCATCACCGGATTTCATCCCCATCATTTTTTTGGCCATTGGGCTTTCCGGGGAAATCGCGTAAAAACGATCACCTTCAAAGAAAAATTCACCCAATGAAACCGAAATATAAAAACGGGCTTTATTGGTAATCACCAAAGAACCCAACTGGATACGTTCAGTAGAATTGATTAAGACCTTCGCCATATTTCTCTTCAAATCATTCAAAGCTCCAAGCTGTCTCTGCATTTGGTAAATTTCCTCCTGCATTTCCTCTCTCATACTGTCATATTTCGGAGTTTTTTTGATATCGCGACTTGCCTCCTGGGTAAACTCAATAAAGCTTTTAAGCTTCTCGATCTTCTCAGCAATCACGTTTTTCACATAATTTCTTATGTCATTTTTCTCAAATACTATCTTCTCCATACATCGAATCTTTATATAAAGATAATATTTTTAAATAATATTTATTCAACTTAATATAAAATTACTATTTCTACTATTTCAGAGGAATCTTAAAATAATTTTTACATTTGTTCTCCTAAAAAACTAAAATCATGTTTGAAAATCCATTTTCAAGTACAGGAAGAATCAGAAGAACAGAATTCGCACTTTCCTATTTAATCTATTTTATCGTATTGCTTTTTACAGTCATTTTAGCAGGTGTCACAAAATTCTCTCTTTTTTATCTCCTTGCAGTTTTTGTATGGTTTGTCGGATTGATTTTTCGGGTGATGCAGGGCGCAAAAAGATGTCATGATTTAGGAAACAGCGGATGGTTTCAGTTCATCCCTTTTTATTTTATAGCAATGATTTTTGCGGACGGCGAACAGAGAGCCAACAGATATGGTCCCAATCCGAAAGGTATTGGAAATTACAATTCTATTAACGAAATCGGCAAAAAAGAATTGTAAATAAAAAGCCTTGCAAATTTTCTACAAGGCTTTCTATATTTATTTTTCCACTAATTTTTTCAGATTATCCAATCCTTCTCCATAAGATTTTCCCATCTGATAATCCATCATCGGTCTCATTACTTTCATCATAGGGTCTTGTTCAGTATCCATACTCCAAGTCACTTTTGTGGCATTTCCTTCAGGAGTCAGTATAATGTCTGACGTAGCTTGTCCTTCAAACGGCTTTTTAAAGATCATTTCTGTTTTCTGTTTTTGATTGGGAACCAGTTCCTTAATTTCCTGACATCCCGATCCTGCATGCTCATTCTGGCTATCCCAGCAATATTTATCACCTACTTCCCCTGCATTCCCCGTATAGGTAAGCGTTATATTCTTATCTAATTTCAGCCAGGGATTCCATTGGTTAAAAGCTTTCATAGAACTTACCTGTTGCCATACTTTTTCTTTTGGAGCGTTGATTACGATAGATTTTTCATAATGGTAATTTTTGCCGAAAGCCAATATTGCCACTACAGCATATACCAGAATTAAAAGAATAATGACACCCAGAACTTTTAAGATTTTTTTCATAGTTTTAATTTATTTAGAGTTAAAATTTTCAACACTTAGCTGTTGCCAAAAGTAGTCATTCCAACTTCATTTTAACTTCGCCTATGACAAGATTAATAAAGATAAACAAATTTGTCACATCTTTTCATTCAGGCATCATTTTTGAGCACTCCCCTCACAAATCACTATGATTCCTTACATTTACAATCATTAAAAATCAAAAAATGAATATTTTAACAGAAAAATTTAACACACCATATCATTCTGCTCCATTCAATTCCATTAAAAATGAAGATTATCTTCCCGCTTTTAAAGAATTAATACAAAACTCTGAAAAAGAAATCGACGCTATTGTCAACAATCCTGAAGAACCTACATTCGAAAATGTAATTGAAGCATTGGCTTATTCGGGAGAACAGCTGGATGTTGTTTCCAATATATTTTTCAATCTGAATTCTGCTGAAACAAGTGATGAGTTACAACAAATTGCTCAGGAAGTTTCCCCGATCTTAACGGAATATTCTTCTAAAATTTCTCAAAATGAAGCTTTATTTAATAAAATTAAAAAAGTATATGATGAAAAAGAGAAATATAACTTAAATGAGGAGCAGCAAATGCTTTTAAATGAAACCTATAAAGGTTTTGTAAGAAGCGGTGCTTTATTGAATGAAGAAGACAAGGAAAAACTAAAGAAAATCAGTATGGATTTGTCTTTAAAATCGCTTCAGTTTGGGCAAAATGTATTGGCTTCAACAAATAATTATTTTAAACATATCACCAATAAAGAAGATTTGGCAGGAATTCCGGATGCCATTCTGGAACAATATGCAGAAGAAGCAAAAGAAAGAAACCTTGAAGGTTGGGTGGTGACATTACAATATCCAAGCTACATTCCTTTCATGACCTATGCGGAAAACCGCGAGCTGAGAAAAGAAATCGCTTTGGCAAATGGTAAAAAATCTTTTGACGGAGGTGAATTCGATAATCAACATTTAATCAAAGAGCTTCTTAGTTTAAAACAGCAAAAAGCTGAATTATTAGGATATAATAATTATGCAGATTATGTTCTGGAAGAAAGAATGGCAAAGTCTCCATCAAAAGTAATTGACTTCCTGAATGAACTTCTGGTAAAAGCAAAGCCTTATGCACACCAAGAAATTGAAGAATTAAAATCTTTGGCAAAAGCAGACGGAATTGATGAGATGCAATCGTATGACCATGCTTTTTATGCCGAAAAACTTCGTAAAGCTAAGTTTGACCTTAATGATGAGGAATTAAAACCGTATTTCCCATTGAACCAAGTCCAGGATGCTGTTTTTGGATTGGCACATCAGCTTTTCGGATTGACTTTTGAGGAAAGAAATGACATTCCGAAATACCATGAAGACGTAAAAGTCTATGAGGTAAAAGAAAACGGAGATTATAAATCTTTACTGTATGTAGATTATTTCCCGAGAAAGGGCAAAAGAGCCGGAGCCTGGATGACCAGCTATAAAAATCAGTATAAAAAAGATGGTGAAAACTCACGTCCGCATATTTCTATCGTTTGTAATTTCAGCAAACCAACAAAAGATACCCCGAGTTTATTGACCTTTCAGGAAGTAACTACTTTGTTCCATGAATTCGGTCATGCTCTTCACGGAATGCTGGCCAACACGCAATACCCTACTCTTTCCGGAACTTCTGTGAAATGGGATTTTGTAGAATTACCTTCTCAGTTCCTTGAAAACTTCTGCTATGAGCCGGAATTCTTAAAAACTTTTGCAAAACATTATAAAACAGGAGAAACTCTTCCTGATGAAAAAATCGAGAAGATCGAACACTCCAAAAATTTCATGGAAGGTTACCAGACTTTAAGACAACTTGGTTTCGGATTATTAGATATGAATTACCATACAAAAGTAGCAGAGCTGGAAAATAAGTCTGTAAAAGAATTTGAAGATGAATATACGAAAGCTACGCAATTGTATCCTGCAAATCCTGAAACAGCAATGAGTCCTAGTTTTTCCCATATCTTCCAGGGTGGATATTCTGCAGGATATTATTCTTATAAGTGGGCGGAAGTTCTGGATGCCGATGCTTTCCAGTATTTTAAAGAAAACGGAATTTTCAATCCTGAAATTGCCGCAAAATATAAAGTTCTTTTATCTTCGGGAGGTACGAAAGATCCTATGGAGCTGTATAAGAATTTCAGAGGTAGTGAGCCAAAAGTGGAGAGTTTATTGAAGAGAGCTTTTGGGTAAACATAATAAAGTCAATTATGAAACTAGGAAAAAGTATAAGAATATATTTAAAAGAAGGTTCTATAAATGATATAAAACTTGCGGAATTATTGAACTTAACTATTCAAGCCCTATCTTGCCCTAGAGATAAAATATTTGAATTAAACCTATCTTTCCAAAATCAAATAAATAAACAAGGTGTATATTTTTTGATTGGAAATGATGATTCAACTGGTAAGTTAAAAGTTTACATTGGAGAAGCTGAGAATGTATGGGAAAGAATAAAAAACCATGCAACAGGTAAAGATTTTTGGACGGAGTTGATTTTAATCACAAGTAAAGATGATAATATCACAAAATCACACATAAAATATTTAGAAAGTAGATTAGTTGATATAACAAAAAATGCAGATAGATATATTTTAGAAAATAGCAATATTCCTACTTTAACTTCACTTCCTTTACCTGATCGTGACGCTATGGAAGAATTTATCTTAAACATTAAACTATTAAATGGAATTTTTGGACATAAATTTCTTGAAAAACAATTGCCATCCAAAAATAATACACTTGATGAGCTATCCAACAAAACAGATGTATCAGAAGAAAGAAGCCTGGTTTTTAATTCAAAATCAATAAAAGCCAACGCTATACAAACAGATGAGGGAATTGTAGTACTTACTGGCTCTCAAGTTTCAGCAGCTGAATCAGTAAATTATGGTTATAAAACGTTAAGAGAAGAATTAATTTTAGACGGAACCATTTCAAAAAATTCTTTAGGAAATTTAATCTTTAATAAAGACCATTTATTTAATAGTCCTTCAGCCGCGGCTGCAGTAATTGTAGGATATTCAATTAATGGAAGGAGAAATTGGAAAAACAAAGAAGGTAAAACATTAGATGAAATTGAAAAGAGTAAAATTGCTCAATAAACATTAATAATACAATCTTTAAAATCTCTTATAAATGTCACAAATCATCCTTTACATCGCTCAAAGTCTCGACGGTTTCATTGCCAAACCTGATGGCAATCTGGACTGGCTCACTTCCACTCCGCCTTCCGAATTGGGAGATTACGGATACACTGAACTTTTCAGCAGTATCGAAACCATTATCATGGGAAGAAAAACCTACGATATTATTATGGGATTTGAAGAAGAATGGGCCTATTCGGAAAAGGAAACTTTTGTAGTTACCAGAGATCAAAATTTAGAAATTAAAAGTCCGAAAACCCATCTTTTAACAGGAGATCTCTTAGCTTTCATCTCTGAACTTAAAGCAAAATCCAGCAAAGACATTTGGTTAATGGGAGGTGGAGAGCTGATTAAATATTTCATCAACAATAATCTTTTGGATGAAATGACCATCTCTATCATTCCAAAAATCATTGGTGATGGAATCCCATTATTTCCCGATGGTATTTCAGAAACAGAATGGAAACTGAAAAATGTTCAGCCCTACGAAACCGGACTTGTCAATCTGATGTATGAAAAATAAATATTTATAAATCACAAAGTTTCTGAATTTTCAGAGACTTTTCTTTTAATTTGTACCATCAATCTGTATTTAAACAATGAACACTATCCCCAAAAGACTAGAAAACATAAAAAAGCTCCAAGCCAAAAGATGGGACAACGAAGAAGAACACTGGGACGAGATCAACGAGCTTTTAATCAACGAGCTGGATGAAATTTTACTGATCGAACCAGAAAACACAGTGGCTTTAATCGATCTGGGGACTATTTATTCTGATCTGGGAGAAAATGAAAAAGCAATCTATCATTTAAAACAGGCATTGAATCTGGGCTCGGAAGATAAAAATCTTTATATCAATCTTGCCATTGTAATGGTTGATATGGGAATGCATGCGGAAGAATATCACGAATATCTTGAAATTGCAGAGGATAAAGAAGAAGATCCGCTGACTTTTAAAGCCTATTTTGATCCACAATCTTATTAATATATTAATTATGTTACTGGCCATTCTCCTTCCTTTTTTATCTTTCATCGTTCGTGGAAAAATTTTCACAGGAATCATCTGTCTGATATTACAAATCACATTAATAGGTTGGCTTCCTGTTGCAATTTGGGCAGTTTTATCTTTACATAATGAAAGGGCAGACAAACGAACTGAAAGACTTATTCGCGCGATGAAGGAAAATAAAAAATAATTCTCTTTTTCAACATAATAATCAATCTGTTCCTGACAATTAATAAAATATTCATGAAATAATCCCATATCTTCATATGATGTCATTTTTTTCGTTACCTTAGAGTAGAAAATGTTGAAAAACCAGGCGTTGCATAAGATTATGGCAGAAGAACTTTATTTTATAAAACCCAATCCTGTTGTTGCAAAAATTAATTTGTATCATAAGCTATGCAATGAAGAGGATAATTTCCTACGTTTTTTAAATACTGATCAACAAGTAAATCTTGAAACTATTAAAAATAAGCTTCAGGATTCTATAGAAACCCTGAGTCCGAAGGAACTTCGGCAACTTTTTGACTGGTTTAAATTCCAATACAATTCAGTAATCAATGATGAAGTAAAAACCCAGCTCTACATCAATGGGATTGAGCTTTTCCATGAAATTCCACCGGTTCCTGCCAAAATGTACGACAGCATCCTGAATGATTATGAAAAAGTAAATCAGTGTGATCTTCAATATATTTCAGCAGCAGATCAATTTAACAAATTTCTATTATATGGTCTTTTTTACACCAGTTTTACGCAGGAAGTAAACACTGAAAAACGTATTCTCATTGACTATTTAAAAACACAACATACTACGATTTACGAAGCAGCACAAGCTGAGTTTAAAGAAAAAACAAACCAAACAAACTTTACAGAAGATTTGAATACTAGCGGAATTGTACTATTTGACAATTTCTCTGAGCTTTATGATTCAACCAAGTTTTACAAAGGTTCAATCATTCAGCTTACGGATATTTAAAAAAATGACCGGAAGAAAACTTTCCCGGTCATTGTATTATTTTTTTAAATAAACGATTATTCAAACTCTTTTTCAGCAAATGCTTTGTTTCTTGCTTTTGCCAGCATAGGAATGGAAATAAGCCCCATTACCAACATAATTACAATCTGTAAGGGCAAGGAAATAAAAGAATACGTTAATCCCACTTCACCTCCCAATTGTCCGCTTTTCCCCATTGAAATGAACAAAGCCATAAAACCATATTTCATAGCCAGGTTAAAAGCTCCAATCCCGCCACTTGCAGGAATGATCATTCCTAATGTACCTACAACAAGAATTAAAAAACCATCATCAAAAGTAAAATTTGAAGTTTCCGGAAGTGCAAAACATACAAGAAATGCTGCAAAATAATAAGAAACCCAGATTCCTATAGTATAAAGGATAAATTTTCCTTTCTGTCTCAACTTAAATATTGAAGTTAGCCCCTGAATAATTCCATCAATGAATTTGATTATTTTATCTAAAACAGGAATATTTGCCAATCTTTTTTTAAAGACAAAAAACAAGACTGCTCCTACAATTAATATTCCGACGATAAATAGAATTTTGTTCGTATTAATATTAATTCCTGAATTTTTGTAGAAAGACAGAATTACTTCTCCTTTAAATATCAGGGTCAATCCTAAAAAAACAACCATACAAACCAAATCCACAACCCTTTCCAGAATAATGGTTCCGAAAGATTGGTCAACAGGAACCTTTTCTACCCCATACAATGCAGTTGCTCTTGCCACTTCTCCACTTCTGGGGATCGTAAGATTCATTAAATACCCAAAAGAAATTGACCACAATGAATTGGAATTTGAAATCTGATGTCCCATAGGTTCCAGCATCAGGTTCCAGCGAATAGCCCTGAACCAATACGCCGCAATTCCAAAGCAGGCCGCAAATAAAACCCACCAGTAATTCGCTTTCGCTAGTGATTTCTGTATTACTTTAAAATCCAACCCTTTAAGGGCAAACCATAAAAAAAAGCCTGCAAAAGCAAGCGATATTACTATGGTGAGTAATGATTTTAAAGGATTTTTTACTTTTTTCTCCATCGGATTATGTCAAAAGATTGGTCTTTTCATCCGGGAAAACAATTTTCGGCTGGAAATCCTTAGCTTCTTCGGGAGTCATCTGCGCATAGGCAATAATAATGATGATATCATCCTTTTGTACTTTTCTTGCAGCCGGACCGTTCAAACAAACTTCACCAGATTTTCTTTTTCCTTTGATAACGTATGTATCAAAACGCTCTCCGTTATTTACATTTACGATATACACTCTTTCGCCCACTACCAATCCGGCAGCTTCTATAAGCTCTTCATCAATCGTAATACTTCCAATATAATTAAGGTCTGAAGCCGTAACTCTTACCCTGTGAATCTTAGACTTGAAAACTTCTATTAACATGGTGCAAATTTATTAATAAAAATTCAGAAAACAGCCTTTTAAAATGATTTTAAAACTAACAGATACACAGCAGTTTAATTTTAAAAAATATATTTTTTTTGAATTTTAATTAGCAAATATTCAAACATATTCTCAAAAACATTGAGAGTTTATCTTAAATTTAGGATTTAATAAATACATAAAATAAAATATCAATTTTGCTAAAGTCAATATACATAAGCAATTGGCATGATTTTAGTAACGGATAACGTAGATTTTTCGTGAAATGTTAAATTATGATATTTTAATCATTTTAATGGAAATTTGAAAAAATTACACAATATTTAATAAAAAAATTGCACAATTAGAAAATAGTATTATATTTGCTATAATAACGAACTAACTTTAATATTAAAAATTATGAACAAGTCTGAATTAATCGACGCAATCGCAAAAGATGCAGGAATTACTAAAGTTGCAGCAAAAGCTGCTTTAGAATCATTCATCGGTAATGTAACTTCTACTCTAAAGAAAAAAGACGGAAAAGTTTCTTTAGTAGGTTTCGGAACATTCTCTGTAGCTGAAAGAGCTGCTAGACAAGGTATCAACCCTGCAACTAAAAAACCAATCAAAATTGCGGCTAAAAAAGTTGCTAAGTTCAAAGCTGGAGCTGACTTATCTAACGCAGTTTCTGGTGCTAAGAAAAAATAATCATTCAGATTAAAAAATCAGAGGCTGTTTCTATTGAAACAGCCTTTCTTGTATGTATTGGGACGCTTCGCATTCGCTCAGCATGACATTGTTATATTAGTGTAATACTGAGCAAATGCGAAGCATCTTAATTATAATATTTACGGAGCCAGTCTTGCTATTTTCCAGTCCAAATCCTCCAAAGTATAAACAATCCTGTCGTGAAGTCGGTTGGGTCTTCCTTGCCAAAATTCTATTTCATAGGGTCTTGCAAGATATCCGCCCCAGTTTTCAGGTCTCGGAACTTCAGTATTTTCGTATTTTGCTTCTAAATCTTTCAATTTTTCTTCTAAAAACTCTCTATTTGGAATTTCCTGACTTTGTGGAGAAACTACAGCTCCAAGCTGGCTTCCCTTAGGTCTTGAATGAAAATATCCGTCACTTAGATTCTCGGCAATTTTTTCCAGTTCTGCTTTAATGATAATCTGTCTTTCCAACCCCGGCCAGAAAAAATGAAGACAAGCCTTATGAGTTCTTTCTATAGATTTTCCTTTTTTACTGTCGTAGTTCGTATAAAAAATGAATCCTTCATACGTATATGATTTAAGCAAAACCATTCTTGTACGAGGACATCCATCTTCTTCCACTGTAGAAATCGCCATAGCATTCGCTTCAGAAATAGTAGGAGTTTCACTTGCTTCCAAATACCAGTCTCTGAATTGCTCGATAGGATTTTGTTTAATCTCACTTTCAATAAGTTGGGATTTCTCGTATACTTTTCTCTTATGGTGCAGGTTTTCCATAAATATTTTTATTAAATTTGAGTATGAATTACTCTTACAAAGGTAAAATATTAATTTCCACACCCGATATTTCCGGCGACATTTTTTCAAGATCAGTAGTCCTTATTATTGACCATAACGAAAATGGGGCATTCGGTCTGATTCTGAACAAAAAGAACAGCCAGATGAGTGGTAAATTTAAAAATCTTTTTGATTTTCCGATTGAAGTTTATGACGGCGGTCCTGTTGAAAACGACAAAGTTTTCTTCATTGTAAAAGGAAAGAAAGTAACGGAGGCTTATTCTGAAATAACGGATGAATTTTATCTCACCGAAGATATTGAAAACATCATGACTGCCATCCTCAGCAATGAATTAAAGATAGAAGATATAAAAATATTTTCGGGATATTCGGGATGGACTGCTCAGCAATTAGATAATGAGGTTATTAAAAAACTTTGGACAGTAGTAGAGATTTATAACCTTGATTACACCCTGCCCAATGATCAAACGCTTTGGAAATCGATTATGCAAAATCTGGGAGGAGAATATCTTCTTTGGGCCAATTCGCCTGAAGACATCTCTTTAAATTAATCTTCTTTTTGTGATTTAACAATTAACAAACTTTAAGAATATTTTAACCAATTTTTAGGAAAGAATTGCCGTTATTTGATAAATCAAAAATCACAGTATGAAAGGAACCAAATTACTCATTGTATCTCTTTTTTCTACGGTATTTTTATCTTTTACTCCTGCCAATAAAAAATACATTGTTATAGATCCCGGGCACGGTGGAAATGATTTTGGATCAAATTTCAACGGACATTCTGAAAAAGACATCACCCTTGCTATTGCGAAGGAAATCAAAACTCTTGTTGATTCCCAGGATAAGTATGAGGTGGTTTTAACCAGAGACTCTGATACGGATAGCCAACTTAAGGAAAGAACTGATCTGATCAATAAGCTTCACCCTGAAATGGCTATTTCATTACATGTGAACAGCAGTCCTCAAAAAGAGTCTGCAAAATATGGACAGGAAATTTTTGTCCAAAACTCTGATTCTTCAAAAATATTAGCTGAGAGGATCTCTCAAAAATTCATTGATAGCAAAGTAATTGGAGAACGTGATCTTCACATTTTAAGAGAAAGCAAGTCTCCGACAGTATTGGTAGAGCTTGGATTCATTAATAACTCTAAAGACAGAGCTTATATAACCAGCAAAGAGGGACAAAAAGAAATCGCCCAAAAGTTTGTTGAGATCATCAACGAAAACTAGATAAAAAACAAATTCTGAGGTATTCAGAATAAAACCCGGTAAAGGACTTTGGAACTTTGTTGTTTACCGGGTTTGCCAATTTTTTAAAAACTTTCCTTCCAGCTTTCCACCCATTCTAAAAAACGGGAAACTTCAAAAGTCTTATTTCTTATTTTACCTACAGAAAATATGCCTTTTTCTTCGGAAATCATTAAAATTTCTTCTGCCTTCTGAGATTCAAACGCGATAATCTCGTGTTCCTGAATATCTGCAAGCTTATTTTTATGTAAAAATGTAACAAAATTTTCCATTAAAGGAGAAATGTAGGCACCTTCTGTCTGTTTCGGAACTTTAATAACATCACCCTCTAAAAACAAAAGATTTCCTGATGTAGTGCGCGCAATTCTTTTATTAGGATTTAGCAAAATGACATCATCCAGATCATTTTCCTGCGCATAAATTTCGCCATAGATATTTTCCGGAGAATGAACTCTGATATTGCTTAAAAGGTTATTATTAACATTAATTTCCTTAATTAAATCCAATTCAAGAGGTCTTTTATGAACCGCTAAGACATCATCTGTTTCTGTAACCTCGTAGAAGTACGATATGGTAGATTTAGAGAGTGTAAGTCCATCATTATTTCTGAACACCTGAAAGTTGATGATCCCGTTCTGTATTCCTTTCTGATCAATAATTTCTTTTTGAAAAAGAGACTGAAAAAACTCCAACGTATAGGTTAAAGGAATATTCATTCTCATCTTTCTCATGGATGCCATCAAGAAAAAATAACATTCTTCATCAATTATAAGTTTAGCATCTCTCACAAAGAAAGAAACCTTCACTGCATCTCCTGCAAGAAACGCTCTATTTTTCACCGGTACTTCTCCTGAAGTAAAATATTGATTTTCCAATTTTTATAGTGATTATGTTATAAAAAAATAATGAACGATAAATCGTTCATCAGTTTGTTATTTGGTTGAATGCTCCCTTACGCAGCACCCAATTTTATTCTTAGATTCTCTATTAGATTTTCCCAGTACATTGCGTTTTCATCTTCATCTCCATCTTCACAGAAGTCTGTAATATTTAGAGCCAGGTCTTCAGTAATATCATCAATTACGATCGTCATTTCAAAGAAGTTTTTGGTTCCTTCATCTTCTTCCCATCTGAAACGAACGAAACCTTCAGGCTTATATCTGATTAAAGTGGCTTTCTCAGCAGGACCTCCACCCCAGCTGAAAAAGAAATCATCACCCTTCTCTGTTACCTCATCCGCAAACCATTCAGATAATCCTTCTGCAGTTGCAAGATATTCATATAAAATCTCTGACAGACAATGCATTGGAAATTCATAATGGACTTTATGTTTCGCCATATAATCTTTGTTTTAATCGTCACGCAATATATAAATTAATTTTTTGATTACACAAAAATGTATTTACTTTTTTACATAATCTTCATGATATTTATCAGAGATTTTTAAATGGTTGTTTAAGTCTATTTTCATCAAAAAGCGCTTCAATTTTTGAAGCGTTTTTTATATTAATTTGTTTAAAATATTTGAAAATTTGGAATCTATTAAAACTTCTCCATAACACATCAATACTTGTTGTATAAAACGACTTGCAAATAAATTTTATTCTTACCAAATAAAAGTATCTTTTGAGTAAACTCATGATGTGAGGAAGCACACTATTTGTAAACCTAAAGTACACAAAAATCTACAAGAATCTTACAGGAACAAACCATAATAAAAGAGAAAATATAAATAAGATTCCAATAACAACTACAGCTCTCTTTTGAAGGTTATCTGAAAAAACGGTGTTTTTTTCTCTATCATAATAAAAATATTTATCATTACTGCTTCCAATTTTCAAATCATTTATTGGGAGAGAAATATTATTATAAATATGATTATTAAATTCTACTTTACATGAAGATCTACCTCTTCCACCATAAACATCGAGGATTTTGACCTTTATTGGTTTTTGTATGTTTATAATTTCCTGTTTTCTGCTTATGTCTTTATAGCCCATATATAGTAAATACAACAAGATACTATTAGAAACTATAAGCATCAGAATCTTAAACTGTTGTATTCCTTTATAGCCATTTATTAATCCCATTATTTTACTAATTAACATCTAAAATCCGCATATACAAAAAACTAAAATAGAAACTATGCTCTATTAATTTTCATTCAAAACATCTAAAATAATTTGGCATCCTTCTCTGATTTCATCCAGAGAAATCGTTAACGGTGGAGAAATTCTTAAATATTCGTTTCTGTACAACTGCCAGAAAACGATTAAACCTTTTTCCATACATTTCTTAGCAACATTTAGGGTATATTCCGGAGAGCCAAGATTTACCGCAAGCATTAGTCCTTTCCCGTTGATATTTTGAATTTTGGGATGAACCAACAATTCTCTGAATAGTTTTTCTTTTTCTTCTACTTCACTCATCAATCCACTTTCCAACACTTCTTTCAACGTGGCATAACTGGAAGCAGCGATCAAAGGATTCCCTCCAAACGTCGTAATATGTCCTAATTTTGGAGAATGAGCCAATGTTTCCATAATTTCTCTCGAACTCATAAACGCTCCTACAGGAACTCCTCCTCCCATTCCTTTTCCCATGACTAAAATATCAGGAACAATACCAAAATGTTCAAAAGAGAATAATTTTCCTGTTCTTCCGAATCCCGGCTGGATTTCATCGAGAATCAGTAAAGCTCCGACCTCTTCACATCTTTTTTTAAGTTTTCTTAAATAATTATCATTCGGAACCAAAAAACCAGCGGCTCCCTGAATAGTTTCCAAAATTACACAAGCCGTCTTCTCTGTAATTTTATCGAAATCATTTTCGTTATTAAACTCAATGAAAGAAACCATCGGTAACAAAGGACGAAATTCTCTCTTATGAGTTTCATTTCCTGAAACACTCAGCGCTCCATGTGTGTTTCCGTGATAGGAATTTTTAAAGGATACGATTTCCTCTCTTCCGGTATATCTTTTAGCAAGTTTAAGACTTCCGTCAATAGCTTCTGCTCCACTGTTGACCAAATAAGTAATCTCTAACGGATCAGGTGTTGCTTCTGCTAATAATTTACATAAAGCAACCGGCTTTTCCTGGGCATATTCTCCATATACCATCACATGAAGATATTTTTCAGCCTGTTCTTTGATCGCATCTACAACCTTCGGATGTGAATGGCCTAAAGTATTAGCCGAAACTCCTGCTACAAAGTCCAAATATTTTTTTCCGTCAGTACCATAAATATAGCTCCCTACTGCTTTTTCAACTTCAAAACCTGCCGCAAACCGTGTCGTCTGAGCCTGATATGTAAAAAACTCCTTTTGCATTTCCATTATAAGAAAAATTTTCAGCAAAGCTATAAAACATTCGTTAAACCCTGAAATTAATCCCATAAAAAAGACCAGCTTCTGTAAACTGGTCTTGATATTATTTTCTAACTCTTTTCGGCTTTTTAGCTTCTTCTTTTGCTCTTTCCGCATCTATAGCTTCCTGCGCCTTATTATAGAGCTCATTATCTGAAGTATATTTTATCTCTTCATAATTCGGAGTATCGACGAGAATATCCTGCCATTTCCTTATCCGGTCTTTTGTATTCCAGTTAAAGTCAGTAAATTTTCTCTTTGCAGGTTCTATTTTACTCATAGGATAGGTTTCCGAAGTCGCTCCGATACTACATGAAATAATCTGTAACTTGCTTTCTGAAAACAAAGTACTGATAATACCACAGGAGGACAAAGTAATTCCTATTCTTTCTGTTTTTTTAGTTTCCTTATTAGTATCGTCTGTATAAGCAATTGCCTGCGCATTACCTATTACCGAAGCTTCTTTAATCTCATTATTTTCATAATGAACCGTCATGAATTTTCCTTTCACCTGATTGAATTCATCTTTCAGAGTCAGAGAATCGACTTTACTGATCGCTAAAGCATTGCCTATTACTTTTAATGAATCAATATTTTCGTTCTGGGTATTAAAATAAGCTTCCACTTTATTTCCGGTTACCTGCTTCTCTCCACTCCAAAGGATAGGAGCTGTATACATATGCATCACACCGTCTGTCTCGTTAAAAGCGATAGAATCGGCTCTTCCTTGTGCATTTGATTTGTAAAATCTGGCTTTTTTAAATGCTCTTATAAAGCTTTTCTTTACTTTCGGATCTATGGAATCCGGCTTTTGATAAGAAATTATTTTTTCCGATGCGAAGTATAAAGAATCCTTTTGCATTGCTTTTACAGCATATGGATTTTTTGTCATCATTGCAGAATCTTTCTTCTCGAAAATTTCTCCGTATCCACCTTTTATCCATCTTCTTTCATTGGGATCATCCAATGTTACATTTCCGGTCGCTTTTCCAAAACCGGTAAGCTGATTGTAATACATTTCATCACCCGTAAGAATCTTATCATTATAATATACCCTTGAATTTTTCGTCAGAAAAGATTCTTTAGTATTCATATTATGAGTTCCTTTCTCAGTAATGATTCTGTTTTTAGGATTTTTATTATTGGTAATGGTAGTATACCCATTAATTGTAACAATATTGGTATTTTGATTCTGAACAACATTATCACCTTCCAATGTATAATCACGGTCTACGATCTTCACTCTCCCAGTAAGATCAATCGTACGAGTTGTTAAAAAGTAGGTTGCCGACTTGGAATAGGTTGTACTTTTACCGTCATTAATAGTACCTCCTGTATTATAATACGCCTGATTGGTCAGTCTGTCATAATACATGGTTTCCGTTTTGATAATAGTTCCTTTTGGATCTGTAAGCACAACATTTTGTTTGGCAACACCTTTCTGGGTGGTACCATTGTATTCCATTTCTTTTGCAGAAATGACGGAACCATCTGAATTAACAAGCTTTACATTTCCAAAAGCTTTTACAAGACTTTGCTCATTATAAAGAACTACTTCATCAGCAGTCAACACTGAACCCTGATGTTCAATCTGAACATGGCCAACCATATATTGATTTCCATCATATTTGGTATCTTTTTTAAATTCATCAGCATTGATAATCCTTACCTTGTCTTCAGGACGAACCGGTTGTTGTACAGTATTAGCTTTGGGCTGTATATAAGGATCCATTTGCACAGTTTTTTTTTCCTGCGCAAAAAAGAACGTAGAAACGAAAAGTAACAGAAAAAGAGTATATCTCATTGATTAGTCATTCTTTGTGCCATAAAAATATAGCGAATGAGAATCAATTTTTACGCCAAAAGCTTCTTCAATAGCTTCTTTAATTCCCTGAATTCTAGGATCGCAAAACTCGATAATTTCTTCAATCTCTTTATCCGAATCTTTCTTATAAATCACCAAATGATCATGTTGCTTATCAAAATAAGACTTTTCATAAGAAGAAGAAGTTAATGTCTTTTCACCAAACTGATGTTTACGAATCAGACCTGCATCAAGGAAAATCTCAATTGTATTGTAAATCGTTGCTTTAGATACATGATATTTTTTCTGAAGCATCAGTAAATACAGATCATCCACATTGAAATGGTGATCCATATTATAGATTTCTTCCAATATGGTATATCTTTCAGGCGTATTTCTGAAACCTTTCTCTAATAAATAGTTTCTTAAAACATCCTTAATTAAAGCTATATTTTTTTCTTTTTGTAAAGTATCCATCAAAAAAATTATCTACAAATTTATTGATTTTTATTTAATTAATATCAGAAGGAATTGTTAAAGAAGCCTAACCATTATGTCTCAAAAATCCAGCCTGTTCAATTTTATGATCGTACACTGTAAGTTCTGTAATCGGCGCAGATTCCACCACTACATTGTGCGAAGTGACTCCCCATGCTTTGAAATCATCACTTCCTATATACTTCACAAAGTTGTAAATATTCAGCGTAATCTTCTGTTTAACAGTCAAAAGTATATCGTTGATATAGGAGTTATCTATAATTACATATTTTAAATCCGGTGGGATATTATATGATCTTAAAGAAGGATGACTGCTTCGTGAAGGTATTGTTCCGTCTGCCATCAAATCTTTTAGAACCATACTAAAATAGTCATTGATTCTACGATCTACTTTAAATCCTAAAAGGAAATTGATTTTATAAATAGTACCCGGCAATATCTCGTCTACTGTATATTTAAAGGTAAACGGATCTTCCTGGTTCGTAATGGTCAGGATAAAATAATGATCTGCTCTCTTTGGCTGTTTTTTAATGATGGAATAAATAATTTTTGATTCTACTTCATCATTTCTTTTTGCACGGCTCAGATAAGCAAGATTGGTTGCATATTTAGGAATCGTTTCATCCAGCTTCATATCTTTGATAATCGGAGTATAATTTTCCAGTTTAACAAACTGAATAAACTGAGTCTTTATAGATCTTCCGTTGTACCATGCATACATACAAACACCAATAAAACCGCCTAAAACTACCGTGATCCAACCTCCTTCCAGGAATTTGATAACATTCGCACTGAAGAAACCTAGTTCGATAGACAGATAAACGATACCAAAAACAAGAATAAATAGCTTGTTCACTCTATGTTTCAGCAGCCAGAATCCCAGAAGTATTGTAGTCATCAACATCGTCACTGTAATAGAGAGACCATAAGCCGCTTCCATTTTTCCCGATTCTTTAAAGTGAAGTACTACAATTATACAGAATAATAAAAGTCCCCAATTGATTCTTGGAATATACATTTGTCCTTTTACTCCGGATGGATAGTCAATTTTTTGGTTAGGCCATAAATTAAGCGCCATCGCTTCGGAGAAAATTGTAAAAGATCCTGTAATCAATGCCTGACTGGCAATAATCGCTGCAGCTGTTGCTAAAATGACTCCCGGTAACACTGCCCATGGCGGCATAATTCCAAAGAAAGGATTTACTACAGAGAATCCCGGATTCTGATAATTTGATAATAACCAGGCACCTTGTCCAAGATAATTTAAAATCAACATGATTTTAACAAATCCCCAGCTTACTCTGATATTTTTCGCACCACAGTGTCCAAGATCCGAATATAGAGCTTCGGCTCCTGTTGTACACAGGAAAACCGCTCCCAAAATCACTATTGCACTCGGTGAGTTTACAATAAGTTTGTAAGCGTAATAAGGATTGAATGATCTTAGAATTTCAAAATTTTCTCTTAAATGAGATATTCCCAATCCTCCAAGCACCAGAAACCAAACTACCATAATGGGTCCGAAAAACTTACCGATAAAGCTGGTTCCGAATTGCTGTACGACAAATATGGCAATCAGAATTCCAATAGTGATAGGAACTACGGGAGTATGAGGATTATAAATCTCCAGACCTTCAATTGCAGACATTACCGTAAGGGAAGGAGTAATTACTCCATCTGCAATAAGTGCTGCTGCTCCAACAATAGCAATAAGATACAGCCAGCCTTTTTTAAGGTTTTTAACTAAAGAAAATAAAGCCAGAATTCCACCTTCCCCTTTGTTATCTGCACGAAGAGCAATGATAACGTATTTGATGGTCGTTTGTAGCGTTAAAGTCCAAATAATACACGAAAGTGCTCCTTCGATGTATTCGTTAAAAGGCATATTGCTTCCGCTATCTCTTGCGTTCACAATTGCTTTCATTACGTAAAGCGGTGAAGTACCAATATCTCCAAAAACAATTCCCAAAGAAACTAAAACTCCAATAAAGGAAAGCTTTTTAATGTCAAAATGATGACCGCCTTCTGTAACTTCTGTCATAGCAGATAATTTAATTTTAAACGCGCAAATTTAAACCAAAATTATAACCCCAAGAACTTTTCTTCATGAATATAATAAATGAAAAAACTTCCTTTCGGAAGTTTTTCTCTATTACTTAACGTACATTGCTTTTTTAATTTCCTCTTTTACTTTTTCAAGTTTCGGGAACCATTCTGCAAATAAAGCAGCTGAATATGGTGCTGGAGCATCAGGAGTCGTAATTCTCTTGATAGGAGCATCTAAATAATCAAATGCTTTTTGCTGTACCATATAGGTAATTTCTGAAGAAACGGATCCAAATGGCCAAGCTTCTTCCAAGATCACCAATCTATTGGTTTTCTTTACAGATTCTAAAACCGTATCAAAATCTAAAGGACGAACTGTTCTAAGATCTATAACTTCTACAGAAATTCCTTCTTTTTCCATATCTTCAGCAGCCTGAATAGCAAGCTTCATGATTTTTCCGAAAGAAACTAGGGTAACATCTGTACCTGCTTTTTTAATATCTGCTTTTCCGATCGGTAAGTAGTATTCTTCTTCAGGAATTTCCATTTTATCTCCGTACATCTGCTCAGATTCCATGAAAATTACCGGATCATTATCCTGAATAGCTGTTTTCAATAACCCTTTCGCATCATAAGGATTCGAAGGAACCACTACTTTAAGACCCGGAACGTTTGCAAACCAGTTTTCAAAAGCCTGAGAGTGTGTAGCTCCCAATTGTCCTGCAGACGCAGTAGGCCCTCTGAAAACGATAGGACAGTTCCACTGACCTCCGCTCATTTGACGGATCTTTGCCGCATTATTGATAATCTGATCAATACCTACCAATGAGAAATTGAATGTCATATACTCTACAATTGGTCTGTTACCATTCATCGCAGCACCTACAGCAATCCCTGTAAAACCAAGCTCAGCAATAGGTGTATCGATTACTCTCTTAGGACCAAATTCATCCAGCATTCCTTTTGAAGCCTTATATGCACCGTTATATTCTGCAACTTCCTCCCCCATTAAAAAGATGGATTCGTCTTTACGCATTTCCTCGCTCATTGCCTGTGCAATTACCTCACGAAAAGTATATTCTGCCATATCTATTTGAAAAATTTAGACTACAAAAGTAGTGTTTTTTTATTATACACCTCATAAAAAAGAGATCACATTCGCTAAGATTTTTGTATTAATTTTAATTTAAATTACATTTTCTTCTGCTTTATTTAATTCTTTATAATTTCTCAAAACAAAAGACGATATTCCTAAAGAAATACCGTCTTGCAATTCTATTTACACTTATTTTTAGTTCACTTTCTGCCAAGTTTGTGTTCTTCCGATTAAAGACAAACCGATATACCCTCTTACATTAAGCTGATCACCCTCTCTTGTAATGGTACATTTGTATGTTTTTCCGGTTTTAGGATCTGTAATGGTTCCTCCTGTGAATTCATTATCATCTTTTTTCAATCCTCGGATGATTTCCATTCCCAAAATGGGCTTCCCTTTTCTGTCGTCCTTACAGGCTGTACAATTTGGATCTGCAGGCTTAATTAATAGCTGAGAAACTTTGCCATAATATTTCCCGTCAGATTTTTTATAGATTTCTACAATGGATTTAGCCTGTTTTGTTTCATCATCTATTGTTTTCCACTTTCCTTCGATCTGCGCAAAAGACAATACTCCTAATAAGGAGAAAGCGGATGTTAATAATAATTTTTTCATATTTTTATAGTTTTAATTCTAATACGATAATTTAGTTGTCTATTTACTGTTAAAAATATAAATTAATTTCAAACAAACAAAAACTTTTATTATCCTAGGCATATATAACAAGAGATATACCAATTTTTAGAATTAAACATTTATTAAACGTTAGTCCATTTTTCTGTTGATCACCTTGTTCATATAATCCTGATACCATGCTTTGGCGATCAATTTTCCTTTTTCGACTTCGGGATTGTTTTTTAATTGGGTCATCAGATTTTTTTCTAATCCTAAATCCGATTTATCAAAAACCCCTACTATTTCTTTCCCATCAAATCGATAGATATAGTTCCCGATGATAAACTGCTCTACAGTACCATCGGAATTGGCTATAATCGGAGCATATTTTTTATCACTCACCAAGCTTCTTCCCCAGCTTCTTATTTTTTTGTCATAGCCTATTAAATCAGCCAAAGTAGGATAAATATCAATCTGTTGTGCGAATTCCTCGTTAACTCCTTTCAGATTATATTCCGGATTTGGGGAATAAAAAATCAGAGGAACTGCAAAACGGTTCATTATTTTTTCATATTCCGGATAATACACTTCATTGGTATGATCTCCTGTAAAGACAAAAATGGTATTATTATACCAAGGCTGTTTTTTGGCAGTTTCAAAATATTTTTTAATCGAATAGTCAGTATACTGTATGGGTTCATGCATCTGATTTTTCCCTTTTTTGAATTTACCGTTATATTTTTCAGGAATTTTGAAAGGATGATGAGAAGAAGCTGTAAAAACCGTCGCCATGAAAGGCTGTGTTTTCCCTACATTTTTAGCAAAATATTGAAGAAATGGCTCATCCCAGATTGCCCACATTCCATCGAAGTCACTATCGTTATTATATTCTGTTTTCCCATAATAATGTTTAAATCCAAGAATATTTCCAAAGCCTAAAAATCCCATCGAACCATTCGGTGCTCCATGATAAAAAGACGTGTCATAACCTAAGTCATTACAGATCGAAACAATAGACTGGATTTTCTGATTCGAGTAAGGCGAGCTTGTAAAAGCATCGGTTAAGCTCGGAATTCCAGCCAAAACCGAACTCATTCCATGAATAGACTGTCTTCCGTTCGCAAAAGTATTTGGAAATATTAAGCTTTGTCCCGCCAAACTATCTATAAACGGTGTATAAGAAACGTAATCTTTAATCTTTTTGTCTTTGTTGAATGCCCCGGAATATTCTCTCCCAAAAGATTCTACAATAAAAATAACAATATTAGGCTTATTAGCTACTTTTCTGTCGTACATTTTATAAGGTTGAATATTTTCATCAATAAATTTCTCATCTACAAAATGAACCTCTTTGAAATTATTCGTGTTCAATGTTCTGAAGAACGAAAATGTACTGTTCAGCACCATATTTCCCTGAGCAGGAAGCTTTACAAAACGATTCGCATCAACAAGGTTGATCGGTCTCGTACTGTGTTTAAAGTCTCCACGTATTCCTCCAACGGTTAAAACAGCAGTGATACAAAGCGTTAAAACCGATAAAATAAAATACGGAACCAGTTTCACAGGTTTACGTTCTGTAATTTTCACTTTCTTGTAAAGAAAAACCCAAAGCCACATTAAGGCTACAAACCATATTAAAATATAAGGATTCTGTGTAATGGAAGCCATGAATACTTTAAAAATATTATCCTCATGCTTCGCCACCTGAAAAGCAGCCGAAGTAAGCCTTGTCTGCGAGAATTTAAAATATACAATATCTCCGAAGTTCATGGCATAGGTAATTCCATTAGTGATAAAATATAACCAGAAAAGAATTTTCTGATACACTTTTTTAGTATTAATAACTATAGGAAGTAAGCTCAGCAAAATGAAAAGGGCATTTACATATAAAATAGCCGTGGTATCAAATGCAATTCCGTGAAATGACAGACTAAAATAATCTGAAACCGAATCTATTGTAATCAAACCTTTATTAAAATACCAAAATAAAAATCTGGCGATCTGATAGAAAAAATAAGCGAGAAAAATCCGGTACAACAATACCAGAACTTCCTGTTTTCTGAATTCTTTAAAAAATTTCATGACGCAAATTTACATCAAATTCAGATACAATGAATGGGACAATGTATCGCCGTTAAATTGATACAGCCTTACATTCATTTATTTGATATATTATTTTAATTTTGTGCCTATGAATTTTATTAAAAATAATCTTGCGAATGCGATCACTCTGGGAAATCTGTTTTCGGGGAGTGTCGGAGCTATCCATCTTATTCTTGGCGATTATCAGACAACAGCTATCTGCATCATTCTTTCTTTGGTTTTAGATTTTTTTGACGGTTTTGTTGCCCGGGCTTTAAAATCCAATTCCAACTTAGGGGTTCAGTTAGATTCTTTAGCGGATATGGTAAGTTTCGGACTGCTCCCGGGATTAGCAATGTTTAAAATGCTTGAACCTTTTGGAACTGATCTTTCGGGCTTTTCCTTACCTTTTGAAATCAAGTATTTTGGACTTCTGATTACTCTATTTTCATGTTTAAGGCTTGCCATTTTCAATTTAGATGAAGATCAGAAATATTATTTTAAAGGATTAAATACACCATCAAATACCATCTTGATTTTCGGATTATTTTACGCTAATAAAGAGGTGGGAAGCTTTGAATTTCTCTTTGAAAACCAAATATATCTTATTCTTCTTACAGCTATCTCATCCTGGCTTTTAATCAGTCCTATAAAAATGATTGCCATGAAATTCAAATCGATGAAACTACAGGATAATTATCCGAAAATAGCTTTATTAATAGGTTCAATTCTTATTTTAGCTATTTTTAAAACTGCCGGAATACCTTTGGTGATTATCTATTATATCTTTATTTCCATTATTTTTCAAAAACAACTTAATTAAGTCAGGAGTTTTGAGTGGTCAGTTCAAAAATACCGACTACATCTTAACTCATAATTCATAACTTTCAACTCATAACTTACAAAAAAATGAACTTAAAACTATATAAACCTCTTTGTATTTTTGATCTGGAAACTACAGGAACCAATATCGGGAAAGACCGGATTGTGGAAATCTGTATTTTAAAAGTAAATCCGGATGCATCACGAGAAAGCAAAACATGGAAGGTAAATCCTGAAATGCCTATTCCTGCAGAATCCAGCCAGATTCACGGAATATATGATGAAGACGTAAAAGATGCTCCTACTTTCAAACAAATTGCTTCAAAGGTTATGGAGATGATTTCCGGAGCCGATTTGGGTGGTTTTAATTCTAACAGATTTGATGTTCCTCTGTTGGCAGAAGAATTATTGAGAGCAGAAATAGATTTTGATCTTAATAAATTTAAATTGGTGGATGCACAGACTATTTTCCATAAAAAAGAGCCTAGAAATTTAGGTGCTGCTTATCAGTTCTATTGTGGAAAAACGTTGGAGAATGCCCATTCCGCAGAAGCTGACGTAATGGCAACATTTGAGGTTTTGGATGCACAGGTTGGGAAATATGAAGATGTTCCGAATGAAATTGCTGACCTGAGTGAATTTACTTTCCATAATAAAAATGCAGATTTAGCAGGATTTATCGGATACAACGAGAAAAACGAAGCGGTATTCAACTTCGGGAAATATAAAGGACAGGGAGTGAAAGCTGTTTTCCAGAAAGATCTGGGCTATTTCGGATGGCTTCAGAATGCTGATTTTCCTTTATATACAAAGAAAGTCTTCACGAAAATCCAGTTATCAAGTAAATTTTAACATATGAGCGGGCTGGTTAAATTCAAGTTTTACGAAAATGCTCTTCAGGCCAACAGAGACAAACAGATATTGGCTGAAAACGGCATTAACAGCTTTATTGCGAATGAACAGCTGATTCAGTCTGATTGGCTGCTTTCTCAGGCTGTTGGAGGAATCCAGCTACAGGTTTTTGAAGAAGATTTTGAAAAAGCAACCCAAACTTTACAGGATTACAATGACAATGAAGAATTTTCTTTGGAGGTGGAACACACTATTGAGAATCCTGAATTTGATTTTGTTTGTCCTAAATGTGGCTCCAATCATATTTACAGGGATGAAAAGCCGGGTGGTGTTTTTGGACTGAGCCTTTTATTTATAGGTATTCCCGTAAAAGTTCCTGCCAATTTATATCATTGTTATTATTGCGGAAACGAGTTTAGTCATTAAAAATCAATTGTCATTTTTTCATGAAAACGAAATGACAAAACTCAATAGATTTAAATTTAAAAATTATGAAAATAATCTGCATAGGAAGAAACTACAGCGAACACGCAAAAGAATTAGGAAACGAAATCCCTGAAAGACCTGTAATTTTCATGAAACCGGATACAGCCGTTTTAAAAGGAAATGATTTTTATATTCCTGAGTTTTCAGAGGATGTTCATTATGAACTGGAAGTGGTGGTTAAAATTTCAAAAGGAGGTAAGTATATCCAGAAAGAAACTGCTCACAAACACTATGAAGAAATTGGTTTGGGAATAGATTTTACGGCAAGAGATCTTCAGAGTGATCTTAAATCAAAAGGTTTACCCTGGGAACTGGCAAAAGGCTTTGATGGTTCGGCTGTAGTAAGTAATTTCTTCAAAAAAGAAAATTTCAATCTCGAATCGCTGAATTTTTCACTATTAAAAAACAAAGAAAAAGTACAGGATGGAGATACGAAAGATATGATGTTCAGCATTGATGATATTATCACTTTTGTTTCACAATACTTCACTTTAAGAGTCGGAGATCTTATTTTTACAGGAACACCAAAAGGAGTTGGAAAAGTAAACGAAAACGATATTCTTGAGGCTTATCTGGAAGGAGATAAAGTTTTAGATTTAAGAATATTGTAATTTTAAAATTTTTCATTTATCTAATTTTTTTATACCTTTAAGAGACAAAATATGAAAATATGATAAATATAGTATTACCCGTAGATTTTGGGGAAAAAACAGATCAGCTGATAGATGGAGCCGTAAAGTTTGCAAAACAGGTCAATGGAAAAATAAATCTGATACATGTTGCTCCTACTGATATAGGTTTTGCTATTGGCGATATGGGATACCAGTATTTTCCTGAGGTGGAAGAAAACGAAATCAGGGAAGAATTGGTACAGCTCAACAAACTTCATCAAAGGGTTCTTGCGCATGATATAGATTGTGAACATCTATTGAAACAAGGTATTGCAAAAGATATCATTTTAGATTATGCAAAAACCAAAAAAGCGGATTTTATCGTGATGGGATCCCATGGAAGAAGTGGGATTTATGACGTTTTTGTAGGAAGCTTAACGA
Source organism: Candidatus Chryseobacterium colombiense (assembly GCA_029203185.1). Classification (NCBI taxonomy): domain Bacteria; kingdom Pseudomonadati; phylum Bacteroidota; class Flavobacteriia; order Flavobacteriales; family Weeksellaceae; genus Chryseobacterium; species Candidatus Chryseobacterium colombiense. The sequence continues at coordinate 2,151,569 of CP119310.1, forward strand.
AAGGGATTACCAAGAGCTCACCTATTCCGGTTTTGGTTTTGCCTATTCATGAATAAACATTTTAATCGTTAATAAAAAAACCGATCAAATAATATATTTGATCGGTTTTTTACTATATAACCAATTAATTAACCTTCTTTTTTGTAGATTTTTGGATCGTAATAAGGATGCTTTCCCTCTGTAGGAGAATAATATTCCTTGTCTTTATCTCCACCTAATTTTGCTACCAAAACGTAGCACCAGTAAGTAAACAAACTACAGCAAACGATAAATAGGATCCAGTTTAAAACGTTTCCAAACGCATCGTAAAAACCGAAAGACCATTTGAAAACTTTACTTAAGAATAGAAAGAAAGACGTCATTATTTTCCTTTTTTAAATTAACTTTGCACAAATTTATAAAAAATGTTTAAATTACTTTCAAAAGAAAGCAATATTTTTTCGATTCCGGTCTATATTGTTTTTCTTCTTTTTATAGTAATCATATTTAACATACTGAATTTCAATACTTATGAAGCAATTATTGCCGGAATTACATTCCTGGGAATTGCACTGGCTTATTTTTGTTTTCACTCGATCGCTCTTAATTACCAAACTCACCTTCCTTTATTTTTATATACATTTTTTATTTTCGGATTATATCCCGGTGGACTGGATATAGGAATTGCTGTAGCACTGCTTACGAATTCATTCCTTTTACTTCTTCTTACAAGCACGAATGAAGATGTAAGAAAAAAATCTTATGTACTGGTAGGTTCTATTGTAGCTCTTAATTTTATCTTTCTTCCCACCACTTGGCCTATGGCTATTTTTGTTCTGATACACGTTATCGCCACTTCAGAACGAGTGAGCTTAAATATTATCAGATTTTTTCTGGGAATCCTTCTTATCGTAATCAGTTATTTTTCTACGATGTACTTCTTAGATTTTACCACATGGAATCCTGATTATTTCCCTTTTGGAAAAATAAAGATCATTACCGATTATCATAATGTTTTTCCTTTGATCCCAATTGTATTGCTTCTCATTTATGCGATATATGACCATTTCAGCAATTACAATAAAAAAAGTCCGATAAGCAGATATAAATATACTTTTTTACTCGTTTTTTCATTAGCACAGCTGGTGACTATTATTCTTTATATGAATAAAAATTATGAGTATTTATTATTGTTGGCATTTCCATGCAGTATTATTTTAAGTAGAATGTTACGTTTCCTTCCGAAATACTGGATGCGGGAGGTGAGTTTGTGGCTTATTATTATAAGCCTGATTATGTTTAAAGCAGAAACATATTTTGATATATTTTAAAGATTATGATTCAGATAGACGATAAATTAATTTCAGAGGATATATTTTCCGAAGATTTTGTATGCAACCTTACCAAATGTAAGGGTGCCTGTTGTGTGGAGGGAGATGTAGGTGCTCCGCTAGATAAAGATGAGCTTGAAATATTAGACAGTATTTTTGATAAAATAAAACCTTATTTAACACAGGAAGGAATAAAAGCGCTAGAAGAACAGGGAACCTGGACCACAGATCCGTCTGACGGAATGTATGTAACTCCTATGGTTGAAGACCGTGAGTGTGCTTATGTAACCTTTGACGAAAAAGGAATTACCAAATGCGGGATTGAAAAAGCCTATGAAGACGGTGCCATAGATTGGCAAAAACCCATTTCATGTCACCTGTACCCGATCAGGATTACAGAATATTCTACATTCTCAGCTCTTAATTACCATGAATGGAGTGTATGCAGCGATGCCTGCGCCTTAGGAAAAGAATTGCAGGTTCCTGTTTATAAATTCTTAAAAACTCCGCTTACGAGAAAGTATGGTGAAGATTTCTACACGACTTTAAGTGAAGTTGCTGAAGAATGGAAGAACGAGTATGGCTCTTAATTGATTTTAAGAATTAAGTTAAAAAATAAAAACCGCAGAAAACTTCTGCGGTTTTTTATTAATGTATGTTTATTGTTTAGTTGGCTACGCTTGCTTTAATTGCTGCAGATTTTCCTTCTTCCTTTTTGGCATTTTCCCAACCGTCTTCCGGCATTAATGTAGCAATTACCCTGTTTTTCGTCAGATATTTTTTTGCAACATCCTGTAAATCTTTTACTGTAAGTGCTTTTACTTTTTCCTGATAGTTAAGGATGTCATATTTATCACTTCCATCCAGCTGATTTTTAGATAAAGCATTCACCCAATAATTATTGTCTTTTAAGTCCGTTTTGTAGTCATTCAGTTCTCCTTCTTTGTACTTATCCAGGTCTTTTTGTTCCGGGCCTTTATCAATAAGTTTCTGAACCTCTGCAATTGCACTTTTCGTCAGCTTATCGGCATTTTCAGGTCCACAAGGGAAGCTTACACTGAAGCTGTAATTGCTGTAAGGAACTTTATACATTCCGCCTCTTGCTCCACCACCGTAAATACCGCTCTCATCTTCTCTCAATTTTTCAATGACTTTAATAGTAGCCACTTCACCTAAAGCCGACAATGCCAAAGCTTCCTTCTCGTTGTAAGGAGTTTCTCCTGAATACACGATCTGAACCATACTCTTCGGATCTTTCCCTTTTTTATATACCTTTGTGTGATCTCCGGTAATGGATCTGTATCCTGTATCCTTGAAGTTTGTTGTTTTCCCTGTCGTCGGTAAACTTGCGATATATTGTAAAACTTCATTTTTAAATTTAGCTTCATCAATATTTCCTACAAAATAGAAATGGAAGTTTCCTGCGTTCGCAAATTTTTCTTTATAAATGTCATACGCTTTTTTATAATCTGTAGCTGCCCAGTCTTTTTCCAACGGAAGAATTCCTATGAATCTTGGATTTTTCTGGTTGGTAAATTTGGCATGTTCATTGGCAAAATAAGTCTGAGGATTAGACAACAGGTTATTCAGCATTGCAGACTGCTTCATCTTATAGGCATTAAATGCTTCAGGGCTGTAATTTAAACCTGTAAAATAAGCGTAGGTAAGTTCCATTGCCGTGCTTAAATCTTTTTGGTTTGTTCTACCATATATCCCTTCCAATGTACTGCTGATGTATGGAGTTACACTCACCTGCTTTCCGGCCAGATAATTCGTAAGATCCGCTTTAGATGCACCGTTTACTCCAGCTTCACTTAAAGCCTGATAAGCAAACTGTGTTTTATTGAAATCCGCATCAGGAATTAAAGAGTTTCCTCCCAAGCTTCTTGCCGAAAATATAATTTCATCATCTTTAAAATCTGTTTTCTTAAAGGTAACTTTTGCTCCGTTACTCAATGTCCAGGTTGTTGTTCCCAGCTTTGCATCGGTTTCAGTTTTTGCAATCTTACCTTCAGATTTAAATGGTTTTACCAGATTTTTAAGGGTTGCTTTTTCTTCATAAGGTTTAATATCTGCCATTTTTACAGATTCAAAAGCATTAAGAACCATAGCTTCCGTCGGCATTTTCACATTATCCTTTTTAGGACCGGTGATTACAATAACCCTGCTGTCATCTTTCACAAACTTCTTGATGATATCGTTGGTCTGTGCTAATGTAACACTTGGTAAAAACGATTTCGTATCTTCATATTCCCAGGTAATTCCCGGCATCGGTTCCTGCTCCAAAAAGTTTCTTACATACTCATCTACAAGCATATAACTCTCTGTCTTATCTCTGTTATTATAAGAATCTTCAACATTGGATAAAATCTGGGATTTTGCTCTATCAAGCTCAGATTGGGTAAATCCGAATTTCTTTGCTCTTTCCACTTCTGTCAAAAGCACTGTAAGTGCATTCAGCTGGTCTCCTTCTTTCGTCATAGCAAACCCCTGAAAAGCTTCTTTTGTTCTGGCATATGTTCCGCCGTGATAAACAGATCCAAACGTAAAAGGAGGATTATTCGAATTGATCAATTCTCTCAGTCTGTTATTCAGCATTGTCGTTGCAAGATTCTTAATCAGGCTCTGATTGTATTGTTCAATCGTTACATCCGGCGTATAAGCTTCCGAATCTTTCATGATAAACTGAACTCTGGAGCTTGTAGCATCCGGATCTGTTTCTACAGCTACTAATGTTTCTTTGTGATTTGGCAGATCAAAAACCTTTCTTTCTTTTGGTTTGGCCGGATTTTTATACTTGCTAAAATTATCTTTTATCTTTTTTTCAACTTCATCTACATTGATATCTCCTACCACTATAATCGCCATCAAATCCGGTCTGTACCAATCCTGATGGAATTTTCTGATCACATCCGGTTTAAAGTTTTCCAATACTTCTTTTTTTCCTATCGGAAGCCTGTTTGCATATTGGGAATTGTATAATAGTTTAGGCAAATATTTATCAGACATTCTTTTATCTGCGCCCAAACCTAATCTTAACTCTTCCAATACCACTCCTCTCTCTTTATTAATTTGTTCATCAGAAAGTGTAGCATTGAAAGCCCAGTCTTCCATCACTTTAAGACCAGAATCAAGATTACCCGGCTTATCTAAAGGAACAGGAAGCATATACACCGTTTCATCAAAACTTGTATAAGCATTAAGATGCTGTCCGAACTTCACTCCTATCGACTGTAAAAAATCAACCAGTTTATTATCCGGAAAGTTTTTAGTTCCATTAAAGTTCATGTGCTCCATAAAGTGCGCAAGACCTCTTTGATTTTCGTCTTCCAGGATAGATCCTGCGTTAATTGCCAGTCTGAAATCGACTTTCTTTTCCGGTAGATTATTTTTTTTGATGTAATACTTCATTCCGTTGGAAAGAGTTCCGATTCTCACAGAAGGATCTGCTGGAATATTCTGAGCAAAACCATTTGCAGATGCAAAAAAGATCACTGCAAATGAAAATAACATTTTCTTCATTGTATTAATTATTAATTTTTTTTTCGGGATAAAAATATCAATTATTCACAACGCGAGGAAATGTTTTATTCTTATTTAAAGTTAAAGTTGAGTTAAATAGAGTTAATTTTTAAGCCAACAAAAAAACCGGACAAACGCCCGGTTTTATTATGTTAAATAGAACTATTCTTATTTAAAATCAGCATCAGTAACTCCTGAATTCAGAACAACTTTCGTTGTTTTGATAGCTACTTTCTGACCTCCTCCTTCTGCTTCTATATCAGCAGGAAACTGAATTCCGTCAACAGTCATATAGCTTTTCACAAAAGCATTCCCTTCTTTGGTTTCAGACTTATACAATAAACCTGTAGCCGCATCAAAGTAAAATTTCCCTTTATCAGAGCTTAAAACATTATAATCCTTCCCGTCTATTTTCTCAACATTTACTGTTTTGAAATTGGAAGCATCATAAGCCAATGCATCAATTACTTTACTTTTTTTAAGCTCAGCAATTTTATCTGCCGGAATATCCATTTTCTGTCCCATCTGATCCATATATCCTTTCTCACCATCGAAAACCTGGATCATTTTTTGTCCCATCACCGACTGTTCAGATCTGAATTTATTCCCCATCTTTTTAGTGGTCATAGCAATTTCCATTCCTTGTACAGAAAGGGTATTGTCAGTAACCGAGCTTTTTACCGCTTCTAATTTCGCCTTTCCTCCTAAAGCTTTAATGTAATTATCAATCACCTGTTGAGAGCTCAATGAAGATTGTGTCGCAACTGCCGCCTTTACAGGAGCCGATTTTTGTTGAGCAGCTACTGAAGTAGAAAAAAGCACTGCACAGAAAAATGGAATTATAATCTTTTTCATATTTTAATTTTAAAGACGTAAATATAAGAATAATTGAATGAATACATTTATAATGATAGCAAATATTAAAAATGTTATTATTGTAATAACTTACAATAAAACATTCTTATCCCGAAAATGTCACAAAATCTTCAAATATGATAGCCATTTTCAATTATAGACATACATTGAGCACATGGTGGTTTACGGAAAACAGTAATGTCCTATTATTTTTTATTCGAATATTTGTAACGTTATAAAAAAATGATATATTTAACCTTGAAAAACACAATAGAATGAGGAACAAATTACTGGTGCGGCTTTGCCTGAACCTTATGGCAATTTTTATGATCTGCTCCTGCAGGACAGACCAGTTCTCCGAACATGAAACGTATAGCGACAGTCCCACATTTCATCTTACCACAAAAAGGATTTCATTAGATGCCAGTAAACACAAAACTAAGATCCTGCCAGAGCTGGAAAAGGCAAAGGCAGGAATCAGGGCTTTTTCTAAAGTAAATGTAAACGGAAAGATCATTAATTACGGAAACGGGGTTTCTATAGATACCGATGATGTCATCTATATTGAGAACGGCCCCAACTACCACACCTATACTTTCCACATCAAAAGAGATAATGCTCCCGAAGATGTTCCTTTGGAAAACCTTCTGTTGTCTCCGCTTCCTGATGGCAGCTACAGAGAATTGCTGATTACTTATACCCTTACTTCCACTGAAAAAGAACGGCTGAAAGCAGGTTTAATGGTTGATACAAAAGGAAAAACTCAGGTAACCGAACTGGCAAATGGAACATTTAACGGTAGCGGTCAACTGGCAAGACTGGTATGCACCACGAAAACAGAATCGTATTGGGCTCCCTGTAGCGGAACCCAGCAGCATAACGGTTCCAATTATGAAAGCTGCCCTATCTATAACGGGCTGGAACAAGGAACACCTCCTATATTGTATACCATTGTAACCACGACCTGCCTGGAACAAAATGATGATATCATTACTCCTATTGATCCGGGAACCGGAGGAGGCGGTGGAGGAAGCACGGGAGGAGGAGAAAATCCTCATGATCCGCCTTGTGATACTTCTATAATCCCAAGTAATCCGGAATCTGGTTTTACCGATGAAAACGGCTGTCCTATCGGGACACCTACCATCCCGAATTTGCCAGATCCTAAGACCGATCCCTGCAAAAGGACAAAAGCTGCTATGAGTAAAGCCAATGACATATTGAACAATGCTGAGGTAAAAACAAAAATGGATAATGTGTTGAAAGGAAAAATAACCGCACCGAATGAATGGGTTGTAGCCATTGGCCAAGCTCCTAACGGGTATGAAGTAACCCCTGCCGCAGAGCAAAATGCAACAAATGGAACTATCCCCAGTTCTCAACTTACAAATCCTTATATTGCAGACGGGCATTCGCATGCAGGATATTCCGGAGTACCATCGGGAGGAGATTTTTATAAAATGATAAAAGCTTTAACCGACAGCCCTGCTCTAAGATACCGTTACGTATATGGAAATTACGAAGGAACACCGGAAGTATATGCTCTAGTCATTGATGATCCTACATTGGCACAGGCTTTTATAGCCCAATTTCCGGAAAGTGAAAATTATGATCCATCTAACCGGTCTATAAAAGAGGAAAGTCCTTTAGGTAGAGAATTTTATAAAGCTCACAAGCATCATTTTGAAGGACGGAGTGATAATTCTTCTGGAGAAGTATATGACAGCCGTGCCATCGGATTTGCTTATATTTTTGAAAAACACAATGCAGGCATTAGTATTTCTAAAACAGATGCAAATGGCAATCTAAAAAAAATTAATGCCAATGTACAGGAAATCACAGTCCCAAATAGTGGTGGTATTGTGAAAGAAGGAGTTAAAGTTTCTAAATGTCCTTAAATTTTATATAAAAAAATATCAATTATGAAAAATATAATTTTAAAAATATGCCTGTCATTCACTTTGTTTTTATTATACAACTGCAAGGCACAGACTACAAGTGATTATATCACCTTTTATAATGGTGTCGTTCCTAAACTTAATACAATTGCAGCCAATAAAACCCAATATTATGGGCAAAATTTTTCTACTTTTTACAATGAATTATTAAATAAAAATATTCAGGTTGCAAGCCTATCTTGTGATTATAAAACTGATCCTGGTTCAAAATATTACGTTTTAAGATTATTTTTCGAAGATAATGATTTATGGTCTGTTGCGTCAGATCATGACTATCAATATCCTTGGGTATCCATAACCTTTGAAAATGAGATTCCCAAACAGATAGAGAATATGGTGAAGCAAACTTATGGAGTGTGGAACAATGATTTTGTTATTTATTTTTCTAATATGAAGATTGAGAAGATTAAGTTTGTTGGAGTAAACGGGTATAATAGTAACGACTGGTCGGGAAAGTAAAGGAGTGTTTTTAACAGAACAGATATGAAAAATATTATTTTTAAAATATGCCTGTCATTCAGCTTGTTTTTGTTATATAACTGCAAGGCACAGACTACAAGTGATTATATCACCTTTTATAATGGTGTACCTAAACTTAATACAATTGCCGCAAATAAAACACAATATTACGGGCAGAACTTTTCTAATTTTTACAATGAACTCCTATAAAAATATTACGGTTGCTAGCCTAACTTGCGGTTATAAAGAAGACCCAGCGTCAAAATACTATGTTTTAGATTTATTTCTTGAAGATGACGACTTATGGTCTGTTGCTACAGATCACAAGTATCAATATCTTAATATATCTATAACCTTCGAAAATGAGATTCCCAAGAAATAGAGAATATGGTGAAGCAAAGCTATGGAGTGTGGAACAATACTTTTATTCAGTTTTTTTCTAATATGAAGATTGAGAAGATTAAGTTTGTTGGAGTGAATGGGTATAATAGTAACGACTGGTCAGGCAAGTAAGATGATCTTTAAATATAAAAAATATAATTTTCAAAATATATGCTCATGCCTGATAATGAAAAACAAAGGTATATAATAATGATTTTTCAAATAAAAAGAAATATAATATCCCTCCAGAATCTCTCATGACGACCAAATAATAGAGTTTTTAAGTTTTTAAAAGATACGGAAGTAGAGCAGATCTATATGAAGGTGATTCTGAAACTATGGAGACTAGAAAAAACTTGAGTTAGTTGATAATGACAATGGAACATTTAATTATACACAATACTAAATTAAATAAACCACCAAGCAATTTTGGTGGTTTTAATTCTTTAAAGCATAATATGAAAAAACTATTTATATTAATATCAATACTTACCTTATTCACAAGTTGTAGTCTAATACAGAAGAAGAAAAGACATTATCTGGGAACTCTGGAAAATGTAAAAGTGATTATTTCTCATGAAGATTCCATAAAAATAGATAGTTCAAAAATAGCGTGGTCTAAACGTTATCACTGCACAGAAATGATAAACGGAGCTAACTTCAAAGGAAGCATTTCTACTTTTAGACAACTTATATATGATAAGTTTAAACCTTCAAAAAATGCCAAATCAGGTGAAAATCTCGTTCGTATTACAATAGGAAAATCCAACAATCTTGAAAAAGCGGAAATAATAAGTTACACTGATGAAGAAAGTAAAAGTTTGATTGAGAATATTTTTCGATCAGAAGAATTGGGTAAATGGACTTCGGCAAATCAATTTTTAATCCCTGTAAAACAACAATTTGAAATAAGTATTTTTATTGAGAAAAAATAATGATTATTTTATAAGCTGGTCTTTTTATTGAACTTTCCTGCATAAACATGTTTCTAAAACTTTATGATCTTATCTGTCAGATTATAAAAACATATTTTTCAACAATGCTCAAAACTTCAGTGTAGTAAGTAAAAATCCCCTCCAATAGAATGAAGGGGATTTAATTATTTATCTTAAAAAGAAATTATTTCTTAAGTTCTTCTAAAAACTCATCGTGAGAAATAGCAGTTTCTTTCTTTGTTGCTTTTTCAAGGATTACATCTTTCAACTTAGCCATTGCTACTTCAGAAGAAATTTGTCTTACCTGCTCCTGATCTTTCAACATCTCAACAGCATATTTCTGGATTTCCTCATCCCCTAAGTGGTGGATTCCGTAGATTGCTAATTGATTTCTTACCAATTGCTCTGCCTGTGCCAAAACATCAGCGTAGTCTAACTGAATTTCGTTATCTGTCATCAATTTTCCTTCGATGATTTGATATTTCAACTGGTTTTTCTCAGCTTCAAGGATTTCTTTAGCCTGCTCTTCAGACTGGATATTCTGATTAGAGAATTGTAACCATTTTACTAAGAACGTTTCAGGAAGTTTTACTTCTTCTTTTTCAGAAACCTGCTCCAATACTTTATTCACAAAGTGAACATCAGCATTTTGCTGGAAGTATTCATCCAATTCAGATTTTACTTTTTCTTTTAGTTCTTCTTCAGACTTGATGTTTCCTTCTCCGTATACTTTGTCAAAAAGTTCCTGGTTTAGTTCAGCTAAGTTAAGACCGTAGAAATCTTTTACTTTTACCTCAACTTCAGCATGGTGTAAGTGCTCAACTTCTTCTTTAGAGAATCCTAATTCTTTAGCCAATTCTTCATTTTCAGCAAGAGTTTCTTTAGAAACTTTTACTGAACCATCCATTTTCAAAGACTTTACCAATTTGAAAGCTTCTTTGTTTTCAGCGGTAATGGTAACGTTCTTTGGATGGTGGTGGTGTTCTCCTTCTGCATCTTCCTCAACAACCTGAGAAATTTCTAAAGCGATGTAAGAATCTTTATTGATTTTGTCTTGAGGAGCCTGCTCAGCAAAACGCTTCTGCATGTTCTCAATACTCTTGTTGATTTCTTTTTCAGAAGCTTCTACTTTGTAGTGAGGAGCTTCATATTTAGATAAGTCGATCGTGAATTCTGGCTCATATCCTACTTCAAAAGCAACTTCTAACTGATCAGCATTGTAATCGAATTCGTTTACTGGCTGAGGAACAGGCTGACCAACTAATCTTAGTTTGTTTTCGTTCACATACCCGTTCAAAGCATCAGAAACCTGCTTGTTGATTTCTTCAAAAGCAATCCCTGCTTCATATTGTTTTCTAACCATACTCAAAGGCACTTTTCCTTTTCTGAATCCAGGAACTTGTGCATTTTTAGCATAATTAATCAATTGTTTCTCAACTTTTTCCTTATAGTCAGATTTTTCCAATGTCACTGTAAGCAATGCACTTACATCATCATGGTTTTTTGCAGTAACCTTCATTATTGATTAAAATTTTAGGTTGCAAAAATATGAAAATTTTATGAAAATCACTCATTTAAAATCAACTTAAAAAGCCAAATAGTGTTAAATAAAAAACCACCGAAAAAATTCAGTGGTTTTCATAACAAGATTAAAGGATATATTAAAATAAAATTTTAATTCGTAATTGTATAGTTTGCCTGAGCATCTGTTTCTCCTCCCGTCTGCTTTCCGAAAATGATTCCATTTCCACTTGCTTCAGAATCTTCAGAAACTGTTGCTGGCTCATGATAAAGTGTAAAAATCAGCTGGCTTGTTGCAGATGGATTTTTAATCGCTTTGTTAACTACCCATTCGGTTTTTAGCCCTACACGTTTTCCGTCACCTCTTGTAGATTCAGGTCCATCTATACGAGTTAAAGCAATATCAGAATTAGGAAAATTAAAAACTAAAAAATGTTCATCTTTCGCATCTTCTATTTCTTTTGTAGCATCCTCATTTCCGTTTTTAAATGTAGCAGTCACTTCATAAGTTTTTCCATCAGTTAGTTGGATAGGTTGTGCCCCTCCTGCTCCCATGCTGTAATTATAGGTTTTCACATCACCTGTAGCTTTATCCTTAATATTCAAAATGATGTTTGTAAGATCCTCCTGCGGAAGGTCATCTTCAGCCGCCGAGCCGTTTCTCTGACAAGAAACAACAGTTACCGCAATAAGTAAAACAGCTAATAATTTGATTATATTTTTAGTATTGAATACTTTCATTTTTTTAAATTTTAAAATTGTAAATTTTGTTTAAGATAATTTGAGTCCTTTAGAACCTGTATCTAAAGTTTAAAATAAAATTTCGTCCGGCCTCATCGGCAAAGAATCTCATGCGATTCAGATAATCTCTGTACGAAACATTGAAAAGATTATTCACAATAAGACCTGCAGAAAGATTTTTACTGATATTGATTCCCGTTTGGATATTCCAAAGAGAATAACCACTTGGCGGAGTACTCAGATCAACTTCTTTCTGCACTTCTTCCCCGTTGATATAAATGGGAATAGTTGCATTATAAACAGGAAATCTATTTTGTGTCAGAAAGGTTTGATTTTCTAAATTAAAATAGAAATGATTCCAGCTTTCTTTATGAAACTGCAATGCATTGGAAAAATTCGGAGGCATCATCAAAATCAGCGGAACATGATGTGTATCGTCCTGTCCGTAAACATAACTTCCTTTTCCCACATAGGCGAGATTATCTGTAAGCTTGAAATTAACATCTAAATCTATCCCATACATTTTCGCATCGATTTGCTGATAAGACCACACGGGAAATACTCCTCTGATCGTATTTTGCACCCCGGTCGGAACTTCATTGATGAAATTTTTGGTAATAAAGAAGTAAGGATTCACGGAAATATTTAACCCTTTCAATACATTGAATTTAGAATCAACAGTAAGATTAAACTGATGTCCCTGCTCATTTTTTAATCCCATATCACCGATTTCGATCACGGAAGCAGAATGATGCAAACCGTCTGAAAATAATTCAGCGATATTCGGCGTTCTTCCCACTTTTGCATAATTAAATTTCAAATCGAAATTACCATTCGGACGGTATTCCAGCCCCGCATTGAACGAAAAATTCTGATAATTCAACTGAGGTCTCGTCAAAATTCTGTTTTGATCCGTTTTTACATAAAACTGCGGATAAGAATCTGCGTATCGATTTTCCCAATCGCTTTTATCATACCATTTCGTAACGTCATAACGGGTAAAATCATATCTCGCACCTGCTTCCATATTGAAATCATGCGAAATTTTATATTTAAAAACTGAATAAATTCCGGCAGCATATTTATCATAATTCGGAATTAAACGTCTCGCTTTGGTCGCAGGATCAGAATAATTGTTCTGAAAACTAGCATCAATCCCTGTTTCCAAAGAGAATTTACCTCTTTCCAATAGATCATTAAGATTAAATTGGTGCGTCATTAACTCCAGATCAAGCGAAGGCGTATCTTTCAGTTCTCCTCTTCTAATGTCATATTCCTGCCTGTGATTATACTGATAACTGTATGTTGCAGAAACTTTCCCGATATTTCCAAATCTTTTGAATGCAGAAACTTTCGCAATATGATGTTCAATCACCTGTCTCGGGTTATCAATATTATAACTGAAATTTCCTGTATAGACCGGAATTTTAGAAGTGATTGCATTATAAAAATCCTCATTATTCCCCACGTGAGAACCTCTGTAGATTCCGATATTCTGGTTGGTTAAATAATAATCAAATGAAATTCCTCTTTCATAGGTATTATTCTGAACTGTAAAATTAAAGGAAGAAAAATCCATTCCCGTATTCATCAAATTATAGTCAGGAGCGTGCTGATCTCCTAATTTTTTGATGCTTCCACCTGTTTTTACAGCCCAACCGTTTTTCCAGACTTTTGCAATATCTGCATCAACGCCGAGACCTTTTCCGTTAGAAATTCCGGAAAGGTTTACAGAACCTTTTATCGTATCTTTTTTAGGAAAAATTTCAGGTTCCATTACCACAACTCCACCAATGGCATCACTTCCGTACTTCAGTGCAGAAGCTCCCTTGATTACATCAATATGCTGAAAATTATTGATATCAACATTCGGAGCGTGCTCTACTCCCCACTCCTGTTCGGCAAGTTTTACCCCATTATTCAGAATAGAGATTCTGCTTCCGTAAAGCCCGTGGATAATAGGTTTTGAAATATTATTTCCCGTTTTTAAAGCACTTACTCCTGAAATTTTTGTCAGTAGATTCCCCAGGTTATCTGTAGAATTCCTTTCGATTTCAGATTTATCAAGTGTTTTTACGACCAAAGAACCATTGCTTTTGTGACTTCCATGAATGGTTACCGTTTCAATATCCTGAATATGGTGCTCAAGAGTAATTGTTAAATGCAGATCCTGAGTAAGTCCTATATTTTCAGTATAATCATTACAATCAGGATGTTTAGCAATGAGTATATATTTTCCTGCAGGAATTTTATTAAAAGAAAACCTGCCGTTTTTATCTGTTTGTGTAGAGAAGTTCCCGATTTTTACCACTGCATTTTCCAGCATTGTTTTATCATGAAAATCCTGAATGTTTCCTTCTACCTTATAATAAGTTTGTGCGTTTGCAATTGCAAATCCACAAAGGATCAGCATAAAGCTATAGATCAATTTCATTGTTAAATAGATTGATTACGTACGTTTTAAGTTGCTCATTATGAGTAATGATTAACTTAAAAATACATTTCGTTAAAATTTGAATTGGATTTTGTTAACTTAAAACTGTAAATCTATACGCTCAATTTTGAACCATTAAGATTTTTATTTAAGCATTTTAGAGTAATTAAGCTTTGCTTTGCTTTTAAGAGATACTAAAAAAATCTATATGATTTTTCTTAACAAACTTAACTCCTAAATTCACCTTAATGGTTTAAAAGCACTAAGTTAGTTTCATTAAAACACCTTATTTAAAGCAAATAAATCCGAAAAAGAATTTAAAAACTAAGAAATTGAGGGCGGACCGCGAAGCTGAAAAGTGAATTTGGTCTGAGACCATACTTTCTCCTGAATAGCAATGATCTGCTTTACCTCATGGGTATAATTTTCAAAAGAAAAACTGAAGTCTTCAGGAACCAGAGTATGTCCTGTAGCTAAGAAATGACAAGCCAAACAGTCTGCTGCTTTTTCCTTTGCTATATTTTTTGTAATTGTATTTTCTGACTTTTTGAAATTGAAGCTTTTAAAAACCTCTTCAGAGCTGTGATTGTGAAAGTTCTGAGAAAACAGTGCAAGAAAATAGATTCCAAACAACAATTTGGAAATAAAATTCTTTAGATTTCTGCTTTCTTTAAAAATCATATGCCAAAATTATAAAAATAATTTAAGTTTTTAGATTAAAGTTTTATTAAAATACTTTGAGTAATGAGTAGAAGACAGTGAAGTTTTGTTACAAACTTTGTTATTAATTTATTAGAGATGCTTCGACAGGCTCAGCATGACAACAATATATTTTTAATTCTTCGAGAATCTCAGCATGACATCACTACAAATTGACCGCTAATAAAACAGTTAGTATTAGAGAAATGTCATGCTGAGCGAAGCCGAAGCATCTTTATAATATGATGATTAATTCAAAAATTAATCCAGCTGAGTTCCCAAGTATTCCCATTCCTGCAAAGCAAGCTCAAGTTCTTCTTTAGTTTTGTTATATTTTTCTAAAGTTTCATCAGACGGGTTTTCCTTGGTAAAAGAAGCTTCAAATTCCTCTACTTTTGTTTCAAGATCAGAAATTTTTTCTTCTACTTTTTTAATTTTATTCTGGATATTCTTCTGCTCTTTGCTTAGAATCACATTCGACTGGCTGGCTGCAACAGGTTTTTCCTCCACCTTTTTTTCCTCAACCTTTGGTACTTCATTGTGAAGTTTTGCTTTTTCTGCAGAAATTTCTCTGATAGATTCTTTTTGTCTGAATTCAAGATATTCGTTAATGTCTCCTAAGAATTCTTTCATTTTACCATCGCGGAATTCGTAGATCTTATCACAAAGCCCCTGTAAGAATTCCCTGTCGTGCGAAATCACAATTAATGTACCTTCAAATTTCTGAAGAGCCAATTTGATAATTTCCTTAGACTGAATATCCAGGTGGTTTGTAGGTTCGTCCATGATCAGTGTGTTGAACGGACGTAACAACAATTTACAAAGTGCTAAACGGTTTCTTTCCCCTCCGGAAAGTACTTTCGTCTTTTTGTTTACAGCTTCACCCTGGAAAAGGAAAGATCCTAACAAATCCCTAACTCTCGGTCTTGTTTCTTCTGTTGCGGCATCTTCCGCCTCTTCCTGAACCGTTTTATTCGGTGTTAAAACTTCCTCCTGATTTTGAGCGAAGTAACCAATGTTTACATTATGTCCGAGATTCCAGGTTCCTGAATAATCTTTGATATCTCCTGCAAGAATTTTCGCCAAGGTCGTTTTTCCTTGTCCGTTTTGTCCAAGAAGCGCGATTCTGTCGCCTCTCTGAACAATAAAGTCAACGTCATCGAAGATTTGCTTTTCACCGTACGCTTTTCCTAAGTTTTCAGCTTCGAAAATAATTTTTCCTGGAACCTGTGACTGAACGAAACGAATATTGAATTTAGAAACGTCTTCATTATCTACTTCAATACGTTCAATTTTATCTAATTTTTTAATAAGCGACTGTGCAAAAGAAGCTTTGGTAGCACTTGCACGGAACTTATTAATATTATCTTCCATCTGCTTGATTTCCGCATCCTGATTCTTTTTAGCTTGAATCAGTTTTTCACGGCGGTCTTCACGCATGATCAGATATTTGGAATAATTGGCTTTATAATCATCCACTTTTCTGTTGTTCACATCAAAAGTTCGGTTACAGACTGCCGTCATAAACTGTTTATCGTGACTTACCAATAAGATAGCTCCGGGATAGTCTTTCAGGAAATTTTCAAGCCAGATGATGGATTCCATATCAAGGTGATTGGTGGGCTCATCGAGAAGCATTAAATCATTCTTTTGAAGAAGTAATTTTGCCAATTCAATTCTCATTCTCCAACCTCCGGAAAATTCGTCTGTAATTTTATGAAAATCGTCTGCTTTAAAACCTAAACCGAATAAAACTTTTTCGATATCACCTTCCAAATTGTAGGCATCGTGATGCATCAAAAGATCATTCAGATCGGTCATCCTATTAATCAAATCTGTGTAAGAATCACTTTCATAATCGGTTCTCACAGTCATTTGATGATTGATTTCTTCTAATTCTTCTTTCCATGCATTGATCTGTTCAAAAGCTTGCATGGTTTCATTCCAAACGGTTCTTCCTTTCACAAAATCCAAATCCTGTTTCAAAAATCCGATGGTGACATTTCCTTCTGGAATAACGTTCCCTTCGTAGAAAGTAATTTCTCCGGAAAGCATTTTCAATAAAGTGGATTTCCCCGCCCCATTTTTACCAACCAAACCAATTTTATCATCCTTTTTAATCGTGAAATTCACGTTTTGAAACAAATAGTTTCCTGAATGATGTAATCCTAGACCTTGAACCGAAAGCATGTTAAATAATGATTAATAGTGAATAATGAATTTTCGCGTGCAAAAATACGGAAAAAGAAATGAATTTAATGAATAGAAAATTTTAACGGAAATTTGCGCCGTCATTACCCATCATCAATAGTTTCTTACGGTAACATGAAAACAGCTTTGCTGCCTTTCTTTGATGTAATAGATCCTCCCCAAATCGTAATAATATTTCAAAACCTTTTCTAACGCCAATTCCATTTTAGGATTATATTTCAAAACATTATTAAATCGCACATAAGAAATATCGAAAGAATTACCGTAATTATGGGAACTGATTCCTAATGCAGCATTAGAATTCACTCTTCTCAGACGACACTGATCCTCTAATGTTCGTGTAATGGATGAAACCGTAAATGTATGCCCTTTTGTTTCTTTGCTAAAACGGGTTCCGATTTTTTCGAGCATTAATTTACCTTTTGAAACCATCCAGGCTCTGCTGTAATCTAATTTTTGCACTGTATATCCCTTTCCCGTCTTTTTTATTTTGTGAAATTTACCGTTATTGATATATTTCTGAACATCCTTAGAATCCTGAAGAAGTTTTATTCCAAAACTTTTAGAAGCATCCAAGTGTGGCTTATATAGAAATGTAGGTTCTACTTTCATTACCTGGCTCAAATCGTAACATGGTAGTGCTTTTTTTAAAGACTGAGCATGATAAGTATACCAATTAAAAGACAAAAAAAACAGACATACACATTTTTTCATTCAACTGATTTTTGAATTTATAAACAAAAATTACTACTTAATTTTACAGCATTCAAATTCCGTGCTACCATTCTTACAGCTTACTTTTAACGATTTTATTAAATTAAAAACATTATTTCAAATTACCTACAAATATTTTCTATAATTTATCTTAAAGTTTAATATTTTAATTATAAATTTGAGATAACATACAAAATTAACATATATGATAAAAAAACTTTTTGCTGAATTTTTCGGCACATTCTGGCTTGTTTTCGGAGGTTGTGGAAGTGCAATTTTCGCTTCTCAAATTGCTCCGGCATCTACTGGGCAAATGGGTATACTTCTTATAGGAGTTGCTTTAGCATTTGGACTTACTGTACTTACTATGGCCTATGCCGTAGGACACATTTCCGGAGGACATTTCAATCCCGCTGTTTCATTCGGTCTTCTAGCCGGAGGAAGGTTCCCTGCAAAAGATCTTATTTCTTACGTTGTTGCACAATGTTTAGGCGCTATCGCTGCAGCAGGAGCATTATATACTATTTTAAACGGTTCAGGAACCCCTGATTTTTCCGGTCCGGGAGCTTTTGCTACCAACTTTTACGGGGAAGCCGTCTATTTCGGAAAAAGCTATTCTATGGGAGCCGCTTTCCTGACAGAGTTTCTCTTAACTGCATTTTTCCTGATCATTATTATGGGAGCAACGGATAAGTATGCCAATGGAAAATTTGCAGGTATTGCTATTGGGTTGGCGTTGACGTTAATCCACTTGATTTCAATTCCTATCACGAATACTTCTGTAAACCCTGCAAGATCTCTTTCTCAGGCTGTATTTGTAGGAGGTAACGCATTATCCCAATTATGGTTATTCTGGGTTGCACCTATTTTAGGCGGTGTTGTTGGAGGATTGATTTATAAATTCCTGCTTCAGAATAATCAGGAGGAAGAACTTGCCCATTAAGAGATATAGCACAATCTATAAGATATTTATAAATAAAAATCCTGTTATTACTAACAGGATTTTTATTTTATTTTTTTATTTTCTAGGAAACAAGAAGGCTGCATCCGCGAATATCCGAGTGGTCAATCCTTCCCAATACCTGAAATTTATTTCCGATTATTTTACCCAAATCCTGTGTTGCAATAAATGAACACGAATGGATATTGGCTAAATCAATAATATTAATCGCGCCGGTTCTTCCTTCTTTTTCATAAGCAAAGGGGTCTTCGGCATTTCTAATCATCACTTTCATCCAATTAGGGCAATCATATTCGTTATTTCCTAAAGAATAAGCCTGGGAAAGAAGCTCTGTCATAGAATATTCTGAATAAATTTTATCTGTTCTAAAACCGTTTTTTAAGATTTCCAGCAGTTCATCTTTGGTCATTTCTTCTTTTCGTCCTTTCATTCCTCCGGTTTCAATAACAATGAGATTTTCAAGAATATTCAGAGATTCATCGCTGCGCTCGGAATGACAGTAGTCTAGGAAATCCAGTAAAGCAAAGGAAACTCCAAAAAGTATTACTTTTTTATCTTGCAGTGTATTTAATAATTCAAATAAGTCCGAGTGATTGTAAAGGAAATACCCGTTTTCAGGTTTGGCGGATTTCTTCATTAAATAATCTACCATATAAATCAATGAAGAATTTTGTCTTTCAAGATAACTTGGCAGCAATCCCAAAAATATGAAGTCTTCAGGTTTTCCGATAAACTGTTCGAAGCTTCTATAAATACTTTCCTGATAAATGTTTTCATCCGCGATGAAATGTTTTGACAAATTCATCTGAGTGGTTCCTGAACTCTGAAAAAAGAGATCTGTTGCTATATTGCTGTCAACAACTTTATGATTTTTAAACATTTCTATGGGAAGAAACGGAATTTTCTCAAGTGTTGTCACCTCATCAGGCTTTATATTAAGATAGCTGACAAAATTTCTATACACCTCTATATGATCATATTGGTAACGGAAAACTTTTAATGATTCAGCCAAAAAGTCTTGTTCTGTCTGTATGTCAAATATTGTACGCAATTTTCTAAAATTTATTATTAACTCAAAATGAGACACTTACATTTAAAAATGAAAAATTTTAATCATTTATTAATATTGAAAGTAAATTTTGGTAAAATTCTTGCAATTAATTCACCGGAATATGGATTAAAAACAGGATGAATTAATTTTCTATCCGAAGATTACCTCAGTATGAGGTAATTTTTTTTATTTTTTTTCGAAAGTTTTCAGTTCAAAATCTTTTTCAAAAACACCGTAAGTGAAATATGAAATCCAATCTCCCAAATTGATATACTTCGCCTTTCCTTGCAGATCCAAAACCATCGGAAGGTGGCGATGACCATAGATGAAGTAATCTATTTTTTCGGTTTCCAGCTTCTTTTTAGAATAGATAATTAAAAACTCTTTGTCTTCTCCCAGAAATTCCTTGTCTTCATCTCCTGAAATCATTTTGTTTTTCTGTGACATATACAATGCTATTTTCATTGCAATATCAGGATGAAGCCATTTGAAAAACCATTGAGCAACAGGATTGGTAAAGACTTTTTTCATTCTTTTATATCCTTTATCTCCCGGTCCCAAACCATCTCCATGGGCTAAAAGAAACTGCTTTCCACCCATTTCAAAGTATTGCTTTTTATAAAAAACCGTACATCCGATTTCTTCTTCCAGATAATCTTTCATCCACAGATCATGATTGCCAACAAAGAAATAAATATGAATTCCCTTATCTTTTAACTCTGCTATTTTTCCTAAAACACGCACATAGCCTTTTGGAATTACATGTTTCCATTCGTGCCAGAAATCAAAGAGATCTCCCATTAAAAATAAAACCTGAGCATCATGTTTAATTTCATCCATCCAACGGATAAAACGCTCTTCACGCACTTTGCTTTCCTTGGGATTAGGCGCACCAAAATGCTGATCTGAAGCGAAATATACTTTTTTTCCAGGTTCTAAATTGATGGTTGTTTTTAACACCGTTTTCGTTTTAAATTACTGATTATCTTCTGCAAACCACTCTCCGTAAGAGTTTTCCGTTTCATGAAGTTTAAGATAAGCCAGAGAAATTCCTTCCGGAAGTCTCGACTTTATTTTCGCGGCAATAGCGTATAACATATTTTCGCAGGTCGGCTGAAATGAACAATAAATCACTTTATGCCCCTGGTTTTCAAGACCTTCTCCTAATTCTTTATGAGGAGAAAGCGCATTGATCATCACTGCATGATCCCACACATCTACAATTTCAGATTTCACAATCGTTTTAATATCGCCAAAATCTACCACCATTCCATTTTTAGGGTTCTCCAAATCATTTATCGGTCTTCCTTTCACCGTTACGAATAGTTTATAGGAATGCCCATGCATATTTTTACATTTTCCGTCATAATTATACAGCACATGAGCTGTTTCGAATGTAAAAATTTTTGTAATACGTATCATGGTGCAAAGATAAGGAAATTCAATGTTTAAAAGAATGACCTTGTTCTGACTTTATATGTAGGAATCTATCTTGAAAATACAATAATCAGTAGCAAGATTGGAACTACTATAATCAGTATGGGCAAAATTAAATTCAGGATTGCTTTCCCAATAGAAAATTTTTGCACCACAGAAAGGCCAATGACTGTAAAAATTAACGTTACAATCGACAAGCTAAATTCACAAAATGCAGAAGTCCAAAAAACAACATTAACTAAAATTCCTTCAGAAGCATAGTCAATATCTTTAAATAGATTTCCTCCGTAAACAGCAATTTGCGGAATTAGAAAAACCAGAGAAACAACAGATGGAATCGTTGCATATACTATTATCCTGAATATTGATGATGTATCGCCCGAACCATTTAACCACTTTCCTGTCCAACTCAGTAATGCCGCATATATATAATAGGAAATCCAACCTAAAAGCCCACCCATTATAATACAAATGAGGACTATAGAAACAAGAGAAGAATTTTCTCCCATGTTTTTTGAAGAAGCACGATCAAAAGCACTTGATATACCGGCGAGAAACATTATAACATACAAATATTTCTCATATTTTGCCTCGTTAATAAATGTAAAAATTCGTTTGGGTTCTGTCCAAATTTTCGTGAAAATATCCTGATCTGAAAGAACATCATATTTTTCAAATTCGGCAAACTGATCTTCTGTGTTTTTTATTTCCATGGAGTTTTATTAAGTCACGAAAATAATCATATTTCCTAAAAAATCACAATTTATCCAGCCAATCACTTTCCAATCTTTTAATTCTCTGCGTTTCCACATCTACCAACACCCAAAGCGTACTTGAATCCACGACCAACTGATCATTGCAGTAAAATTCAACTTTTCTCGGCTGTCGAATTCCTTCAGGTGCCTTCGGATAAGTTTTTATGGTAATAACATCATTAAGATAGACCTGTTTTTTATATTGAATATGATGATCGAGAAGCATCCATGCGAATTCTGAAAACTCGGTTTTATGTTTTACAAAATCCCAATGCTCCCCGGCAATTTCTTCTACCCAATGAACATACTGTACATTGTTGACATGATTATTTCCATCAATATGTTCTTCCGTAACCTGTATCTGTTTTTCAAAAATCAAACTCATCTTCTCCAAATATTTACTCAAAAATAGAATATAAAAAGCAAAACCTCCCTAAAACAGAGAGGCTTTAACAACTAGAATTTATTTTAAAAATGGACTTTCTAATGAAATTGTGCCGTTTCTGTAGAATCTTTCATTGCCACCGTTGCAGAAGAACCATTGGTCACAATATTCTGTACCTCATCAAAATATCCGGTCCCAACAAAAGACTGGTGTTTCACTGCTCTGAAACCCTGTTTCTGTAAAGCAAATTCACGTTCCTGTAATTCAGAATAACCAGCCATTCCTTTTTCTTTATAAGCTAAAGCCAGTTCAAACATTGCTGTATTTAATGCATGGAAACCTGCCAATGTGATAAACTGGAATTTGTAACCCATTTTCGCCAATTCTTCCCGGAAGTTTAACATCTCATCAACACTTAATCTTGCTGCCCAGTTAAAAGATGGTGAACAATTATAAGCCAACATTTTACCCGGAAATTTAGCATGAATTCCTTCTGCAAAACGTCTTGCCTGCTCCAGATCGGGGTTTGAAGTTTCCATCCAGATCAGATCTGCGTACGGAGCGTAGGACAATCCTCTGTCGATTCCCTGCTCCACTCCATTTTTCACAACATAAAATCCTTCCGAAGTTCTTTCTCCCGTAACAAATTTTTTATCTCTGTCATCAATATCCGAAGTAAGCAGATCCGCTGCATCAGCATCCGTTCTTGCAATAATTAAAGTCGGAACCCCTAAAACATCTGCAGCCAAACGAGCTGAAATCAGTTTATTCACAGCTTCCTGAGTGGGAACCAAGACTTTCCCGCCTAAATGACCACATTTTTTCGCTGAAGACAGCTGATCTTCAAAATGTACCGCAGCTGCTCCTGCTTCAATCATCTGCTTCATGAGTTCATAAGCATTTAAATTACCACCAAAACCCGCTTCCGCATCTGCAATGATCGGAACCAGATATTCTTTTTCTCCACCACCGTTTACGGATTGGATCTGATCCGCTCTCAGCAAAGCATTATTTATTTTTTTCACTACAGAAGGTACTGAGTTTGCCGGATACAACGACTGATCAGGATACATTTCTCCAGATAAGTTTGCATCCGCAGCAACCTGCCATCCTGAAAGGTATATTGCTTCTAAACCAGCATCTACTTCCTGTACCGCCTGGTTTCCGGTTAAAGCACCTAATCCGGCAACAAAATCCTGAGTAGTTAGTTTGTTCCAGAATTTCTTGGACATTTCTGCTGCAATCGTGTATTCCAATTTATAAGAACCACGAAGTTTCAGCACATCTTCAGCTGTATACGGTCTTTTCACACCGTTCCATCTTGGATTTTCAAGCCAGTCTTTTTCTATTTCCTGGATTTGTTCCTGTGTTGTTTTCATATTATTTTGGGTTTAAAGTTTAAGATTGTTAGGTTCGAGCTACGAGGTTCAGGTTTTACCAATTCGTCAGTTCGAGTAAAAATTATTTGTAATGCAATGAAGAGTGATTTTGTATTGAGAACCTTTATTTTTAAGTCTTTTTAAATTTTTTATTAAAAACTTCTCGATACGATTTTTTCAAAATCTACTCGAAGTGACGTTGTGTAAAATATTTCGTCTTACCAACCTATATAAAAGGATAAGCTTTCAGAGTCAGAAATTCCGCAAAGTTTTCACAGAAAATCAGTTCATTAAAAAGTTCTTTTGCCAGACTGAATTTCCCGTTTTTAAATCGCTCTGAACCAACATATTTTTCAATACGTTCCAGTTCTTCGAATTCCCACTGAAGAATCATTTCTCTGGTTAAGGTTCTGTCATCATTCAGCACCGCTTCATTCTTCAGCCATTGCCATACCTGAGTTCTCGATATTTCTGCTGTTGCCGCATCTTCCATTAAATTATAAATTGCAGCTGCACCTACTCCCATTAACCAGGATTCGATGTAAAGAATTCCTACATTGATATTTTTCCGAACTCCTTTTTCCGTAATTTCTCCTTTTGGAATCTCAAGCAAATCACTTTCTGTGATGTGATAATCAAACTTTTTATCAATCTGATTTGGAGAAGGCATAAACTGATCGAAAATGCTTTTTGCTACCGAAACCAGCGCAGGATGTGCAACCCAGGTTCCGTCGTGTCCGTTTTTTACTTCTCTTTCCTTATCGCTTCTCACTTTTCCGAAAGCAATACTATTGGCTTCATAGTCGTTTTTTATCGGAATTTGTGCCGCCATTCCCCCAATTGCGTGAACATTTCTTTTATGACAAACCTCGATCACCCTTTTTGAATACGCACTCATGAAAGACGAAGTCATTGTCACCTGATCTCTATCCGGAACGATAAATTCAGGAAGGTTTCTGAATTTTTTGATGAATGAAAAAATATAATCCCAACGTCCGCAATTCAAACCAGAACTGTGTTCTTTTAATTCAAATAAAATTTCATCAATTTGAAACGAAGCGGTAATGGTTTCTATCAGAACTGTTGCTTTAATGGTCCCTTGTGGAATTCCCAGATAATTTTGAGAAAAGGCGAAAACGTCATTCCACCAACGGGCTTCTTTGTAATGCTCTAGTTTGGGAAGATAAAAATAAGGACCACTCCCATTTTGCAAAAGTTTTTCTGCGTTTCTGAAAAAATAGATTCCAAAATCAATTAACGACGCTGAAACCTGTTCACCATTAATTTCAATATGCTTTTCATTTAAATGCAGTCCACGTGGACGAACTAATAAAACCGCTGTTCTCTCATTCAAATGATATGATTTTCCCTGCTCATTTGTAAAATCAATTTTTCTACTGATTGCATCGGAAAGATTAAGCTGTCCTTCCATACAGTTTTTCCATGTGGGAGAATTACTGTCTTCAAAATCAGCCATAAAAGTTGAAGCTCCCGAATTCAGGGCGTTGATAATCATTTTACGATCAACAGGTCCTGTAATTTCCACTCGCCTGTCCAATAAATCTTCGGGAAGAGGAGCACAAACCCAATTTCCTGTTCGGATTTCTCTGGTTTCAGGTAAAAATCCAGGAAGAATTCTTTGATCAAATTCCTGCTGTGTCTTTTTTCTGTCTTCTAAAAGCTCCAATCTTTTCGGATTAAAATTCTGATGAAGCTCTACTAAAAAATCGATTAAATCATTGGTAAAAATTTCTTCAAACTGTTTCTCTGACTTTATTTTCAATTGAGTTTTAGTTTCCATAACGTACTGATTTTGTGATTTAACATTACAAACATAAATAAAAATTTTCACAAATAGCGAACGTTCGCTAAATTTATTTAAAAAATTATTATGCGAAAAATCGCTTTTAACTCTTATCTTTGAGTTATGAATTCAGACAGCGACTTTATTAAAACGGTTTTCGGGTTAAAACTCAAACAACAGAGACAGAAGAAAAACTGGTCTTTGCAGGGCCTTGCATTGAAAACAGGATTATCAAAATCCTATCTGAATGAAATTGAAAACGGAAAAAAATACCCGAAGCATGATAAAATCATCCAGCTTTCCGAAGCATTAAACTGTACTTTTGATGATCTGGTTTCTACAAAGCTTGATAAAAGCCTTGCCCCGTTTAATGAAATTCTGCAGTCTGATTTTTTTAAAGAAATTCCTTTGGAACTTTTCGGGATCAATAAAAACAATCTGATCAGCATTATCAGTGATGCGCCCAAAAAAGTGACCGCTTTCATCAATGCTTTAATTGAAATTTCACAGAATTATAATTTAGGAAAAGAAAGATTTTACTTTGCCGTATTACGGTCGTTTCAGGAATTATATGACAATTATTTTCCGGAAATTGAAGAAAAGGCATTGCTTTTTGCGGAAGAAAACCAATTAGAAATCAGTAAAAATTTACAGCCAGATATTTTAGAAAACATTTTGATTGAGAGATTTAATTACAGTATTCAATCTGAAAATTTCGAGCAATATGAAACTTTGGATAAACTCCGTTCTTTGTTTGTTCCTGAAAAGAAATTACTACTTTTAAACAGAAAATTAGAACAGGATCAGAAAACTTTTATTCTTGCTAAGGAAATAGGCTTCAATGTATTGGAACTTAAAATTCGCCCAAACACCTATTCATGGCTGGATTTTGGAAGTTTTGAAGAAATATTGAATAATTTTTACGCTTCTTATTTTGCAGGAGCATTATTGATTTCAAAAGAAGAAACTATCGAGAAAACTTCTGAATTCTTCCTGCAAAACGATTGGAATCCCTGTAATTTTGAAAATCTGATTGAAAGTTTCACCCATTCCCCTGAAACATTCTATTATCGGTTAACCAACGTACTTTCTTCCGGATTGGGAATTAAGGATCTGTTTTATTTATGTCTGGTCAAAAAGAAAAATTCAGATAAAATTCAGATTTTAAAAGAACTCCACTTAAATCACCAGCAAGCTCCACATGCGAATGCGACCAATGAACATTATTGCAGAAGATGGATTGCCGTAAAAAATCTTCATCATTTAAAGGAAAATGAAACATTAACAGATGCCCAGATTTCACATTACAAAGATCAGGGTTTCAGTTACCTGGTAATTTCCACTTCCCAGAAAAACCCTTTCTCCGACGGGAGCAACCGAAGCTATTGTTTAGGGATTTTATTGAATTCTCAAACCATTAAAAAAATTAATTTCATCAAATCTCCTACTTTGAAAACCATTAATGTGGGAGTAACCTGTGAATCCTGCAGTATCGCCGATTGTGAAGTAAGGCAAGCTCCACCAATCCGTTTAGAAAAGGAACACTTCAATTCCAGCATGAAGAATTCCATTGAAAAATTGAGGAAAGATATTTTGTAAATCTTTGTTCTGATGTTCTATCTAAAATTTATATTTTAGTGTATTAAAACACACAAATGATTTTAGATCTCTTATTCCCAAATCGTTGCATCCATTGCAACCGGATTATTGACGGCAATGTATTTGTCTGCAATCTTTGTTTTGAGCAAATCCACTTCACTCATTTTAATTATTTTGAAAACAATTACCTGAAGGAAAGATGCAAATTACTATTTCCTGTTGAGAACGCTTTTGCTTTGATGCAGTTTGAAAAAGAGAACTTAAGCAGAAAAATTGTGCATGAGCTGAAATATAAAAACAGAGAAAAGATCGGAAAAATTCTTGCAGACTGGACCGCTGAACGATTAGATTTTAACAATAAAAAACCCGATTTACTGATTTCCGTTCCGCTGCATTCCAAAAAACTGAAAGAGAGAGGGTATAATCAATTGCATTTATTTACCGAAACTTTATCTAAGTTTTATGAAATTCCTTTCAGTCATGATCTGATTAAAAGAAATCATTATTCAAAAGCTCAGGCTTTGAAAAATAAGCAACACCGCCTGGAAACTGAAAACACTTTTTCCATCACGCAAAATATTACAGGGAAACATATAGTATTAATTGATGATGTTTTCACCACAGGAAATACGTTATCAACCATTGCCTGGGAAATATTAAATGCAGGAGATAACCAAGTAAGCGTTCTTGTTATGGCGATTGATGCTTAAACCATGAGGTTCGGGTTTCGAGATTCGTGATCCGTGATTTGAGATTTGAGATTTGAGATTTGAGATTTGAGATTCTGGTTTAATTTGTGAGATATAAAATTTCAACTCTATTTTCTGAAATCTTTTTCTTAATTTTCCGGCAAACTAATGATAATGTCCAATCTTATTTTACTGCACGGAGCTTTAGGCCACACTGAAGTTTTTGAATCTTTTAAAGAAGAGCTTTCAAAATATTTTACTGTTTACACTCCTTTATTTTCAGGACACGGAGATGTTCAACTTCCCCAAAACGGGATCAGTATTGAAAAGTACACTCAGGAATTAAAGGAATTTATTGCTCAGAAAAATCTGAATGATGTCTATATTTTCGGACATAGTATGGGCGGTTACGTTGCACTTTGTTATGCAATGGAGAATTCTGCCTCAGTCAACTCCATTATGACATTGGGTACAAAATTCGACTGGACAGAAGAGCAGGCCTTGAAAGAAAGCAAAATGCTCAATCCTGAAGTCATTGCAGAAAAAATTCCAAAATATGCAGAATCATTAGAAAAACAACACGGTCCAAAATGGAAACAGTTACTTCCAGCTATTGCAGACATGATGGTTTCCTTAGGAAAAAATCCACCGTTGAAAAATAAGCTGTCAACCATTAATATCCCTGTTCAGATCATGGTTGGAGACAAAGACAATATGGTAACGTTGGAAGAAAGTATGGAAGTTTACAGAAGTCTTCCGAATGCAAAATTGGCCGTACTTCCCGACACAAAGCATCCGATGGATAAAGTAAGACCAAATTTATTATTAGATTTAATGAAAGATTTCTGGAGTCTTTCTTAAATTACCTTTGAAGTTTTTCTCCATAACTTAAATCTCCGGCATCTCCTAATCCCGGTGTGATATAGCCTTTTGAAGTTAAATTTTCATCAATTGCTCCTACCCATATTTTTGCATTAGGATATGCTTTTTCTATGGTTTCAACCCCTTGTCTTGAAGCAATAGCCGCAACAATATGAAGCTCGGTCGGATTTCCGTTGGTTAATAAATCTTTGATCGCTTCAATTAAAGATGCTCCAGTTGCCAACATCGGATCTGCTACAATTAAAGGTCTGCCTTCGATATTCGGACAGGTTAAATAATCCTGTTTAATAGAAAAATAATCATTAGCATCATGTTTCCTATAGGCCGCTACAAAACCGCAATCCGCTTTATCAAGATAATTTAAAATCCCTTCAAATAAAGGAACTCCTGCTCTTAATATGGTTGTAATGACTGGCTGAACTGCTATTTCTTTTACCTTTATTGTATCTAAAGGGGTCTGAATTTCAATTTCTTTCTGTTCTAAACTTTTACTGATTTCAAAAGCCGCAATTTCCCCGATTCTTTCCATATTTCTACGGAATCGCATTCGATCGTGCTGGATTTCAATATTTCTAAGTTCATTAATCCAGGAATTTACCAGAGAAAAATTTTGCGACAAAATAGTAAGCATGAATATTTAATTTTATTTTAAGGGAAATAATTACTTTAAATCACTGCAAAATTACAAATTTGATATTGAAATTTATCAGAAATAATTATATTTATAGGAGTTCCAGAACCATAGAAAACAAAATATTTAACAAAGATGAAAAGCCTTATCACGGGCAAAATAGTGCCTGAATTCATTAAAGATGAAACGCTTCCCCTACTTTTAACCCCTACTTTTAATCAGTATAAAGATAAAACTGCCTTCATTTTTGGGGGCAGAAAACTCACCTATCACGAATTGGATAACTGGAGCAACTCGATTGCCTTACAACTTCAGAATGCAGGCATAAAGCCTGGTGACTGTGTAGGAATATGGTATCCAAGAAGTCTTGAGCTTCCGGTTGCCATTCTCGGTATTTTAAAAGCCGGAGCCGCGTATGTTCCGCTTGACAGAGAAATGCCGGAAGATAGAATTAAAAAAGTTTTTACAGATATTAATGTTAAAACCTATTTTTCAGATACTGATGCCCATATCCACTGTCATCCTTTATCCATTGCACCTCAACCGGAGGCTCTTGTTGAAGCACCGTTAATAAGCAATTCACCGGACAATTGGGCTTATGTTTTATTTACTTCCGGAAGTACAGGAAACCCCAAAGGAATCCCTATTTCCCATCGAAATATATGTCACTTAATAAGATCTGAGGAAGATTTTATTCAAATAAAAGATACCGATATTGTATATCAAGGGTTTTCAGTTTCTTTTGACATGTGGTGTGAAGAAGTCTGGATCAGCCTTTTTTCAGGAGCAACGATCTGGATTGCCGATGCATTTACGGTGAAAGCCATTGATGAATTGAGTGATGTTTTAACTAAAAATAAAATCACGATTCTTCATGCTGTTCCGAGTATTTTGGCGATTATTGATGAAGTTCCATCCATTCGGTTGATCAATACCGGCGGAGAAGCCTGTACAAAACAGGTTCAGGAAAAATGGGCAAAACCCTACAGAACATTTATCAACAGCTATGGTCCGACGGAAACTACGGTTTCTTCCAACATGGCTATTTTAAACAGTCAGGAAGAATTAACAATTGGCGGACCTTTGCCCAATTATCACCTCGCTGTAGTGGATGAACAGATGAACATTGTACCGCGTGGTGAACGTGGTGAAATGATCATTTCCGGACCGGGAGTAAGTAAAGGATATTTCAATCTCCCTGAACTTACCGCACAAAAATTCTTACCCAATCCTTTTGAAGAGCTTCCCGGAGACACTATTTATAAGACCGGTGATGCTGTCATCATTCGGGAAAATGGCTTTATTGATTTCCAGGGGAGAATTGATGACCAGATCAAACTGAGAGGTTACAGAATTGAATTGGGAGAAATTGAATCAAGACTGAATCAACTGCCCAATGTTTCTTCTGCTGCCGTAGCTGTAAAAGAAGATTCGAACGGACAGGGTCAATTAGTTGGTTACACCGTAATGAATAATGAAAATTCTTTCAATGAAAGTGAAATGCGAAAAGAACTGGCAAAATTTTTAGCGCCTTATATGGTCCCAATCTCGATAGTAAAATTGAGAGAAATGCCAAGAATGCCGAGCGGAAAAATCGACAAAAAAAGACTTCCGATTCCGGAAAGCTTTATCGCTCATGAAAACAATGAAGAAATTACATTTGATAGTAATGCGTCTGTTGAGAACAAGCTTTTACAGGTATTACAATGGGTTTTCCCCGGTAAAGAAATCAATTTAAATCAGGATTTTTTTACAGATCTTGGCGGACATTCTTTGTTGGCAGCAACATTGGTTTCTCATTTAAGACAAAAAGCAGGCATTCCTTACGCTTCTTTGAAAGATATTTATGAAAACCGCCCAATTTCAGCCTATGCAGACTGTTTAAAAAACAGACATGAGCAAACGAAAGAGCAGGAACCTTTTCAAAGGGTTTCAACCTTACAGTATTATTTGTGTAACATTGCTCAGACAGTAAGTTTATTAGTTGTTTTTTCACTATTGAGTTTACAGATTTTCTTTCCTTATTTAAGTTATTATTATTTTCAGGATAACGGATACGGAACTTCTTTTGCTTTATTGAGTGCCATTCTTTTATATACTTTAATTCCACCAGTTTATTCAATCATTATTTTACTAACAAAATGGCTGGTAATCGGAAAAATCAAAGAAGGAGATTATCCGCTTTGGGGTTGGTATTATTTCAGATGGTGGCTTTGGAAAACGGTTAAAAGACTGATGCCGTCAGAATTTATTGTAGAAACGCCTTTGTATCCGAAATACCTAAAGTTACTGGGAGTAAAAGTTCACCCGAGTGCACAACTGAGCTTATTACCTATCGCTGCAGAAGATCTGGTAACCATCGATGAAAATGTAAATACAAGTTCAGGTTGCAGTATCGATAATGCTTCGGTGGAAAACGGAATTTTAAGAATAAGAAAAGTTCATATCAAAGCGCATGCTTATTTAGGTTCCTCTGCAATTGTCTGTGGTGATACGGTAATTGAGGAATTTGGAGAATTACAGGATTTAAGCTGTCTCAATGAAGGACAGAAAATTGGTTATGGAGAGATCTGGAACGGCAGTCCTGCTGAAAGGCTTAGAATGAAAGAAGGGAAAGAGCTCGAAGTTCCGAAACTAAGCTCTGCTTCAAAGAGAAATAGATACTCACTGATTTACCTTTGCTCACTTTTCTTTTTTCCTTTGCTGATCGTTTTACCATTAGCTCCGACTTTATATACTTTATATTATCTGGACGAACGTGCTTCGGACTATAATTTCTCGTATTTATGGCAGGCTCCGATTCTTGCAACGATATATATTTTATTATTTATTTTAATTGTAAGTATGATCTCCAGAGTTTTGCAATATAAAATGAAACCTGGAATTTATCCTGTTTACAGCTTCACTTACTATCGAAAATGGATGAAAGATCAGATTTTCAACCTTTCGCTAATTGTTGTCCATCCTCTTTTTGCCTCTATTTATATCAGTAAATTCTATAGAATGATGGGCTCCAAAGTGGGAAAAAACTCAGAAATATCAACAGCCAGCGATGTTTCACATCATTTACTGGAAATCGGAGAAGGATCTTTTATTGCGGATGCCGTGATTTTAGGAGAGCATGATGTAAGAAATGAAAAATTAATTTTAGCCAAAACCAAAATCGGCAACAACAGCTTCGTAGGAAACAGCGGACTGATTCCTCAAGGTTATGAATTGGGTGACAATATGCTGATTGGTGTTTTAAGTAAAGCTCCTACTGAAGAACAGCTTGAAAATTCAACAGAAAAAGACTGGTTCGGTTCTCCGCCTATCGGACTTCCGATAAGACAGAAATCTGATGTTTTTAAAGACAATTTAACCTTTAATCCATCCTTAAAATTGAGAATTGCGAGAGGTTTGGTTGAAGGGATCAGAATTATTCTTCCACAAACAGTAGTCATTATTTGCAGCGTCATCTACATTGCTTATACAAGTAATTACATGGAAGGAAGAATTCATCATTTGCTTTTATTTTCCCCATTTTATTATCTGGGAATTGTGGCGCTTCCTTCATTTTTCTTCACTGTTGTATTGAAATGGATTTTTATCGGAAAGTATAAAAAAACAGAAATGCCGATGTACAGCTTACAAGTCTGGCTAAGCGAAGGAATTACAACACTTTACGAAGCACTCCCTGTTCAGTTTTTTCTGGATTTTTTAAGAGGAACTATGTGGCTGCCTTTCTTTATGAGATTTTTAGGAGTGAAAATCGGTAAAAAAGTATGGCTAAATACTACAGATATTACGGAATTCGATATGGTAACCATTGGCGACGAATCCATGCTGAATGAAGATTGTGGCCCTCAAACGCATCTTTTTGAAGACAGAATTATGAAAATCGGAAGCGTTAAAATTGGGAAACAAACGACTATTAATTCAAGAACGATTATTTTATATGATACTGAAATTGGAGACCACGTGAATATTGACCCTCTTTCTCTGGTGATGAAAGGTGAAGTTTTATCTGATGAGACATCATGGCATGGAAGTCCAATCCGGGGAAAGTAGCTTACTATTAGATCCTTCGTGAATTTCGTTCGCAGATTTACAATCTGTGCTCAGGATGACATCGCTAATACTAACTTTTTAATTTTGAATAATTTGATATTAAGAATATACAGAATAATTGGCCGGTGTCATCGTGAGCTTGTCGAAGGATCTCATATTAACTATCAAATTATACATTTTAACTAAATAAACTTCGTCATGAATTACAATATTAGAAAAATAAAAATCTCAGAAAACCTCGCTATTGTCGATGAACTGGTAGGAGAACTTCATATTTCAGAAAAAGAAATGAATGAAAAAACTGCAGACTGGAGCTTAATTCGTGAAAATTATCTGCGTTTTATGTCTGATTGTGAAGAAGAAAACGACGGAACATTCCTTATCGCTGAAATCGAAGGAAAGGCAATCGGATTTATTTTTGGATATATTGATGAAAAAGATGACAGTAATTTTGAACTTGGCGATGCCAATGATTTGTATGTTTCGGAAGGTTACGTGAAGAAGGAATACAGGAAACATGGAATTTACTCCGCACTCAATCAGGCTTTTGAGGAAACTTACAAAGATTATAATATCCGGAAAATTTACCGTTATACTCTATGCAATAACCATACGATGCAAAGCTGGCTGGATAAGCAGGGATATCGACCGGTGAGAATTGTATATGAAAAATGGCTGTAACTAAAAAACGATTTCTTCTCTATTTAATTGGGTAATTTCCTGATCCGTTGCGATATAGGTGATTGAATTTTCGGAAATATCTAATTCTTTAGTAAAATATTTTCCATCATTAATCTGAACAACATTTTTGTGCGCATCAATCAATTGTAATTCGTAAGAAATTCCTAACCCCAAAGCTTTTAAAACAGCTTCTTTTTTAGTCCATATCTCATAAAAAGCAGTATGGGGACTTAGCTGCTGATTAATAAACTCCTTTTCATTTGCATGAAGAAAATCGTCATAAATATTGACATCTAAAGGCTTTATTAATTCAGAATCAATACCGCATTGTTTTTTTCTTGCAGCACAAACAATGGAAAAACTTTCATGGTGAGAAGAACTGAAATTAATTTCCAATCCTTTAAAATAAGGTCTAGAAAAAGAATCTTTCTGGTATAAATTCCAAAAAAAATTCTGGTCAGGAAGCATTTTCCTAACCAGAATTTCTAATAATAATTTTGAAATCATTCTTGATGATCTGTCATTCGTATCCTGATACTTATTGACGGATTTCACAAGATTTTCGGGAAGTTGTGAAAATAATTCTTCCAGTCTTTCTGAATTATTTTTATTCAGGAAACTGTAGGCTACCCAAACTTCCATGAATGATTTATTTTTGTCTGAAATACACCTCAATCGGAACTCCGGTAAACCCGAATTCTTTTCTCAATTGGTTTTCAGTAAATCTTTTATAAGGTTCTTTTACATACTGCGGAAGGTTACAGAAAAATACAAACTGCGGCGACGGCGTTGGAAGCTGTACACAATATTTGATTTTAATATATTTTCCTTTGTTTGCAGGAGGCGGAGTAGCCTCGAAAATCGGAAGCATTACCTCATTTAATTTTGAAGTTTTAATCTTCTTCTTACGATCTTCATAAACTTCCATTGCCAATTCTACTGCTTTCAAAATTCTCTGCTTCGTTAAAGCCGAAACGAATAAAATTGGAATATCTGAAAACTGACCGATTTTATCTCTGATTGATTTTTCAAAATCTCTGATGGTATTGGTATGCTTATCTTCAATAAGATCCCATTTGTTTACCAAAATTACAATTCCTTTTCTATTTTTCTGAGCCAGACCGAAGATATTCATATCCTGAGATTCCCATCCCTGCGTTGCATCAACCATGATGATCACCACATCAGAATATTCGATAGAACGAATCGAACGCATTACAGAATAGAATTCCAAATCTTCGCTAACCTTAGATTTCCTTCTCATTCCGGCAGTATCTACCAATACGAACTCATGCCCGAATTTATTGTAAAGGGTTTGAATACTGTCTCTCGTCGTTCCTGCAACATCAGTTACAATATTTCTTTCTGTATCAAGCAAAGCATTTGTAAGCGTAGACTTCCCTACATTCGGACGACCTGCAATCGTGATTTTCGGCAAACCTTCGAACGGATCTTTATATTCTGTAGTCGGAAAATCTTTTACAATATCATCCAGAATCTCTCCTGTCCCTGAACCAGTTGCTGAAGAAATAGTATAATATTTTTCAATTCCTAATTGGTAAAATTCTGTTGCATCAATCTCCTCTTTCGCAGAATCAACTTTATTGATAACAATATAAGTAGGCTTATTCGATCTTCTCAGCATTTCGTGGATTTCATAATCTGTATCTGTAAGACCTTCTTCTACATTCAACATAAAGATGATGGATGTAGCTTCATCAATAGCCAGCTGAACTTGTTTAGAAATTTCTCCCTGGAAAACATCATCATTATTTACATCATACCCTCCGGTATCAATTACTGTAAAGTCTACACCGTTCCAGTCAGATTTTCCGTAATGACGGTCTCTGGTAACTCCTGCAGTAGAATCTACAATAGCTTCTCTTCTTTCTAATAAACGGTTAAATAACGTGGATTTTCCTACGTTGGGACGCCCAACGATTGCGACAATATTCGACATAAAAATGTTTAATAATTTAATTATTAATGGGTTTCTCCAACTTTTGGAGCCCAATTTTTTTGCAAAGATAAGGTTTTTATTTTACTCGGTTGATTGAGTTCAGAAAGCAGAAATGGTAAATGTGCTAATTTGTTAATATATCAATCGTAATATTCATTTCTATCTTTAAAAATTTTTCTTAAAAATAATTCTTTGAATATCAATAAATAAAAACCTTTGTAAACATTTCCCATCAATTAATCTTTCAATATCATTTTTATTTTTGAAATAATTTCTATAATTTCGCGACATAGAAATACAGACCCATGGTGTAGCGGTAACACTACTGATTTTGGTTCAGTCATCTGGGGTTCGAATCCCTGTGGGTCTACTTGTTGGGACAAATCTTTCTTTTTTAGATTTGTCCCTTTTTTATTTCCTCGAATTTCCCTCTCTTTAGAATATATCAGCTGAACTGCCGAATTACCCTGCGGTGTTCGATGCCTTTCTCCGTCAAACACCAGATTTTCAGTAAACATCGAACTAGCAATATGCCTTTTTGCTCCATATCACCTTCTATATAGTATTTGTAAAGATTTATAATCTTTATAAGCTCACTTTTTAATAATCTACTAATCTCAGCATTCTGATCTGATAAATAGCCCAGATCAAACTCCAATCTTTTCAATTTTAGCGTTAATATTTTTTAAAGAGATCTTCAATATAATTGTCATTATAAATTTGTGACTTTTGAAATAATTTCTTTGATGTAATCTTTGTGCATATTATATAAACCTGATAGCTTGAAGATTGTAATATTTCTAATTGCTGCTTTTATTTTTTTATCATTCCAAGTACTCAATTCGTTTTTCTTAAATTTAACCCCATAAGCACTATTTTTACAATTCACGAAATCAATATTTTTTGGAGCTATAGAAAAAAGTATGTCTTCTGAAAACCCTTCTATCAATGGATGAATGTTATCATCCAACTTAAATATATTTGATCCTTTTAGATTTAAATTACATATATGGCAACTAGGTATTAAATTATAAAAACTTAGAGCCAGGTAAGGATAGGTGGCTTTATCAAAAAAATGATCAAACTCAAATCTGGTTCCTTATTTCAAATCACTTCCCAATAAAAATATATCGCTGCGATTACAATATTCACAAGTCCATTGATGGTCTCATATAAAACATTGATGAATTGATTATTAGTTCACATCGTCCCATTTCGGTTAAAATACTTGTTACTGCAATTACAGGATAGCGAGGTTAAAAAACTTTTATAAGGACCAAAAAACAATGAAATTTGCACTTTGAAGAATGTGAATAATCAATTGGAGTCAAAAAAATATACCAAGAAAATAGTATAGAAAAATGTAGTTGATTTAAAATAAAATTACAAAAAAACATTGCGAAAATATATGTTTTCTAAGCTGTAATCCTATTAATAATTCACTAATTGATACTTCGATAAAGAGGGCAGAAATCAATAATTGCTCAAAAAATAGAATTCTATTTAACTACAATAAGCCTATCAAGAATAGACTTTTCCCTCAAATTATCAATTTTATAAAAATTAATTTTCAATAATAATGAAAGTACCATTAAAAACAATATTTAGCTGGTTTCAAAAGGGTGAAATGCCCACAGAACATCAGTTTCAGCAGACCTTTTCTTCATTCCGTCATTTAGATGAAAATATCAAGATGGATGAGGTAACGGGTTTAAATGAAACTTTTCAAAAAACGGTATCCAGCACCACTTTTACAAATCATCTGCAAGATGAAAGCGCCCACGATTTAGTGCTCGCACGACTTAATGCATCTAATCTTACTGCTAGAAATGTAGAAGAGTGGAAAGAAAAATTAAAGATCAAATTAGCAGCCACTATAGATGATGGTGAAGAGACCGGAAATGTCTTTACAAAGGAGCAAATAGAGGAAATTGTAAATATACTTCAGGAGCAGATAGAATTGCTTAAAGGTTCAGGAGCAAATTCTTCCTTTGGAGGAATTTTAAGGCCTACTGATCATATTATTGTTAAACCTGGATCAGCAAAATGGTTTTGGGCAGGGAGTGGAGTTTACGAAAATGCCTCAGGAGTTAAGATTAAAAATTTCGGAATAATTTCCTTTGACGGTTTTGCTTGGTCTGTTCTGGAGGTTAATATGCCTGGAGGTGGAACAGATGGTTTTATTGATTTAACACAAGAAGATTAAAATGAGATATACAGGAAGAATTTATTTTACAAATTATGAAAGATCAGATAAAGAAGTTGCAGATAACTTCATTTATCCCGTGATGTTCTTCATTAAAAATGAAGAAGGAAAAATCATTAAACAGATTGCATATTCAGCTTTAGGAGAAAAGTCAGAAAGTGAATACGGAACTGGTGGGGGAACCGGAGGAGCCAATGGAATTGTTTTCCGTGCAAAATCTGAAATACCGGCATCGTTCGTAAAATCATTTGGAAGTGAAGTTAGATTAGTTTTTTCGTGGTCATCCATCGACAGCGTTGATGGTAGTGAGACTGGCGGAGGAACTGCGAGTATTTTAAAAGGAAACACAATCCTATTTAATAAAAACATTAATCAGGGAGCCAATGAAATAGATATTACGTCATATATTTTGGCAGGAGATAATACAATTACGCTTAGTATCACCGATAGTTATGGAAATAATAGGAAATTAAAATATGATATTCAAACAATAGCACTTGCTTTGAGTACTACATACGACAAGACCACTATTAATTCGGGGCCAATCATTTTCCGATATATTCCAACCGGAAATGTAGAGAAGACGATTCATTTCAAATTAAATGGATCAGATCTTCCCCCGGTAGTTACTTCAATTAATAACAAAGAGCTTCTTTATGAAATTCCTGCACAGCCGCACGGAGTTCATATTTTAGAGGTGTATATAACCGCTGATTTGTCAGGAGAGATCATTGAAAGCAATCACTTATTTACAGATATTATCAGTGTTGTTGCTGGTAATTTAACGCCTCTAGTTTCTTCAGCAAATAATGTTGTTGCTAATCAATATGCTCCAGCTTCGATTGAATATCTGGTGTATTCACCATCGTCAAATTATAGCGATGTTGAGATTTTGGTCGATGGAGTGAAGGTTTCTGAATTACTTGTAAATAGAAGTTTGCAGAAGTTCACCTATACATTTACGGACTCAGGTACGCATACTGTAACTTTTAAATGTAGCAATGTCACGAAGAATACTTCAGTAGTTGTAACTGCTTTCGATATTCAGGTTGAAGCCGAAACGTTAGGCTTGGAATTATTTTTAAGCAGTCGAAACAGAAGCAATTCAGAGATTAACAAAAATGAGTGGAAATACAAAAACCTGTCATGTACTCTTACGGATTTTGATTTCAGCACCAATGGATGGATTCAGGATTCAAAGGGTTCTGTGGCGCTTAAAGTGAGCGGAAATGCAAGGATTGAGATTCCTTTCAAGATTTTTGATAACGATTTTAAAACAGGTGGTAAAACATTAGAATTTGAATTTTCAACTTCAGATATAAAAAACAGTGACAGTACTATTTTTTCTTGTAAAAATGGAAATGTTGGATTTGTTGCTACCTCAAATTCATTTTCGTTCAGTTCTGAGCAGGACAGTACGTCCATATTTTTTAAGGAAGAGGAAAGGATTCGTGTAAGTGTAGTCGTTACAAAGGTTGCAGATCAAAGATTGGTATTTGTGTATATCAATGGAATTATATCTTCATTATATCAGTATAATTCATTAGACAGCTTTTTACAGCAAGCTCCTCAAAACATTAGCATTGGAAGCAGTGATTGTACTATTAATCTATATAATATCAGGGTTTATAATAATAATTTAAACGCCGATCAGATGTTGTCAAATTACATCGCTGACATGGATAACCTGGTTGAAAAAGTCAACATTTATGAGAGAAATAAATTGTACGATGCATTCGGAAATTTGTCCTACGATAAATGTTTACAATCAATTCCATGCTTAACCATTGTTGGAGAACTGCCAACTTATAAAGGCGATAAAAAAACGATTGTGGGAGAGTATGAAAATGCTCAAGATCCTACAAAATCGTTTTCTTATGTGAATGCGAGTATTGATGTTCAGGGTACTTCATCACAATATTATCCCCGAAAAAACTTTAAAATAAAATTTAATGGAGGTTTTAAAAATGGGGAAATAAATTCTTCAAAATACAAGCTTCGTGATAATTCATTGGCGGAAAAAACATTTACATTTAAAGCTGACTTCATGGAATCTTCAGGTTCTCACAACATTGGTTTGGCAAGGCTTGCACAGGATTCTTTGAATCAATTAGGTTATTTAGTTCCGCCGCAATTAATTGATCCTAATATCCGTACAACGATGGATGGCTTTCCAATGCTTATATTTCACAGAGCGACACCAGATTCGGAGCGTATTTTTCTCGGAAAATATAATTTCAATAATGATAAGTCGAATGAAGCAACGACAGGTTTTACAGGGGGACAGGAATGCTGGGAATTTTTAAACAATACGTCAGATAATACATTATTTATTGCTACAGATTTTCATAGTGTAGACGGAAATGGTAAGCATTTATGGAAAAATGATTTTGAGGGACGATACCCGGAAAATAATGAAGATACTTCAAATCTTGAAGCCTTGCATGCTTGGATCGTAAGCTGCAAAGGCAATCCAACTAAATTTAAAGCTGAAGCTAAAGATCATTTTAATATTCAGTTTTTACTGTTTTATTATGTATTTACTGAGTTTTTTGCAATGGTCGATCAGCGCGCTAAAAATCAAATGTTTGCGATGTATCCAGATGCGCAGGGAAACAAACGTTGGTATCTTATTTTTTATGATAATGACACTGTTTTAGGTCTTAATAACGAAGGACACAATGTGTATGATTATTGGGTGGAAGCTCATGACCAAGTAGGAAGTGGCTTTGTCTGGAATGGCGCGCTTTCAGAGCTTTGGAAATTGGTTGAAGTGGCTTTTGATACTGAAATTACAGCTTTGTATCAGAAAATGAGAACTTCAGGAATTCTGACTTATGATAAGTGCAACACTTACTTTAACACGTTAGAATCTGACAAATGGGCGGAAAGTATTTTCAATGAAGATGCAAAATATAAATATATAGATCCTTTGGTTATTGCCGGGAACGGAAGTTATTTATACACCGCACAAGGTTCAAGAAAATCGCACAGGAATTATTGGCTATTAAACAGATTCAGATATATGGATGGAAAGTATGATACATCTACTTTCTCATCTGATTATATCACGATGAGACTTTATACCCCTTCGGGCACGCCTGTAGTTGCTCCCAATGCTAATTTTTTACTAACTGCTCAAAAAGACGGATACACTAAAATTAAGTTTGGTTCTTATATCAACCGTGCGAGGCTTAGAAAAAATGTTGCATCTTTAGTTCAAGCTCCGGCTATTACTTTTAACGATACAGAAACCATTATCTATGGTGCATCTGCAATTAAAGATCTTGGAGATTTGTCAGGAAAGTATCTTGGTACTTTAGATGTTTCAAAAGCGACGAATTTGTCAAAATTACGAATAGGAAGTCAAGTGGTAGGGTATTCTAATCAAAATTTGAGAAACCTTTTTGTGGGAAATAATACGTTGTTGGAAGAGTTGGATATTTCGAATTGTCCTAATCTCAAGCAGGCTGTTGATTTATCAGGTTGTACAGCTATAAAGAACGTCTATGCGTCAGGAACAGGAATAACCTCTGTATTGTTACCTAAAGGCGGGTTGCTCTATTCTTTAATTTTGCCAAATACAGCAAATACTTTGATTTTGGATAATCAAAAATTTATTAAAAATTCTAATTTAACTTTTACGGCAAGTTCTATAACAACTCTTGTAATTAAGGATTGCCCTTTGATGAATGTTTATGATATTGCCACTTCGTTGAAAAATTTGGCTAGATTGAGAATTAATAATTTAAACGGGACTAGTACTTCTAGTGAAAATTTTTTCCCCCTTATCAATGCTAAAGGAATTGATGATTCGGGTAATACAACCCCACATTCTATCGTTGAAGGAAAATGGACTTTTACAAACATTTATGCAGAGGATAAAACTTTTATGGAAGCTAATTGGCCAGACTTTAAATTTACATTTTCAAATGTTGCCACTTTCATTCAAATTTCGAGTGCGACCAGAAAAGCTACATTATTAAATGTCTTTGATACCAACGGTGATGGAGAACTCAGTTTTGCGGAAGCAAGAGCTGTTATCAATATTCCTGCTGACACTTTCAACACAGATGTTAATACCTTGAGAAAGCTTTCTTACAGTTTTGATGAGTTTAGATTTTTCACGAATGTGGAGACAATTGGAGATAGAGCATTCAATTCATATGAAAATGAATTGGAAAGCATTATTTTTCCTCCCAATATAAAGAAGATAGGTTCTAATGCATTTTACTTTAAGTATAATGCTGTTGTAGTCGGAAATTTTGATAAACTAGAAGAACTTGGCGAAACTCCATTTAATGGAAAATACTTAGATATTAATTTATTTAAGAATGTTAAGATTTATACAACAAATTCATTTCAGTTCATGTATCCGAGAGCGGGGAAATATAACCTTCCTTATATCACGAGAATTTTCAAGAATATGCTTACTAATAATGTAAATAATTATCCTGTTGAAGAGCTTGTTTCCAATCTTGTTGATTTATCCGGGTGTACGAGCTTAGAAAGAATGGATTCGTATGGTTTGTATTTAAGACCTCTTAGGGGAGAGAATGAAGTTACTATTATTCTTCCGGCTTCCATTAACTACCTGGAAAACTACTGCATGCCTATGTACCCAGCTGCAGGCCAATTTGGCGTTACAAGAGTAATAATTAAAGTATTGGCAACGACACCTCCTATTTTGGTGGGACCTAACTTTGTTGCTGACGGGATAATAATAGATACAGTAGAAATTCATGTACCCGCAGCAAGCGTTTCTGCCTATAAAACGGCAACCAATTGGAGCTATTTTGCCGCAAAAATTTATCCGATAACATAATAATAAAAATATGACACAGACAGACAATATAATTAAAGCAGATCCTGGGAAATGCTTTAAAAGAAAAATAGATGGAGTTGTTTTTGGCGATGAAATCTATTTGGGAACAACTTATTATCTTGATGGAATAAGACTTCAAGAACCCATTCAGGAAAGCCCTGATGATTTTGAAGAAATTAATATTGAGGTTCAAACAGAAGAAATTAATTAAAAGATGATAAATTTTATTACTTATTTCCCGAACGGAAATTGATAACGAGTCCTGACAATATAATAAAGATCTGAGGACAAAAATAAATAATTAAAACGGAGCAGAAACTTTTTTGCTCCGGCTTTTGTTTTTATAGCTTTTGAATTTTATAACATCCCGTTTAATAATCAAAAATGCTAAAAGTATTCAATTCTTTTCATCAAGATTAGCTTCCATGAAAATGATTTTAGGGTCAAAAAAATCAAATAATATTTCAATTTTAATAAGAAAATACAGTAATCCCATAAAGAAAATTTTAGCTCTGATTTCTACTATACTCTCATTCATGTTATTCGCATTAGGTATTATTCTTTTATTGATATGCTTTTCAGAATATCCTTATTAAATATACGTCTATAAAAAACCATCCTCTATATAAGGATGGTTTTCATTTATATTGAGTCAGATATTATTAATTACACTAAATCAAATCGGTCCGCATTCATTACTTTCACCCAGGCAGAAACAAAATCATTCACAAATTTTTCTTTTGCATCAGAACTTGCATACACTTCAGCAATAGCTCTCAATTCAGAATTTGAACC
The DNA here is from genome assembly GCA_029203185.1 of Candidatus Chryseobacterium colombiense. Taxonomy (NCBI): domain Bacteria; kingdom Pseudomonadati; phylum Bacteroidota; class Flavobacteriia; order Flavobacteriales; family Weeksellaceae; genus Chryseobacterium; species Candidatus Chryseobacterium colombiense. The sequence continues at coordinate 2,195,399 of CP119310.1, forward strand.
GAAAACAAGATCTGCACGGGTAGCTGTCCATTTTTTCTCTCCGGTTTTACGATCCACCCCTTCATACAGCTCATTATCATTGGAAGCTGATTTCCACTGTGTATTCATATCCAAAAGATTTACGAAGAAATCATTATTTAAAACACCTGGATTTTGAGTTAAAATTCCATGAGAAGAACCGTCGAAGTTTGTATTCAAAGCTCTCATTCCTCCTACCAATACTGTTAATTCCGGAGCGGTAAGATTTAATAACTGTGCTTTATCAATCAATAATGATTCTGTAGAAACGGAGAATTTTTTCTTTAAATAATTTCTGAAACCGTCTGCTGCAGGTTCAAGGTATCCCATAGATTCCACATCGGTCTGTTCCTGAGAAGCATCCATTCTTCCCGGCGCAAAAGGTACAATCACATTGTGGCCTGCATTTTTAGCTGCTTTTTCAATTCCGGCACTTCCTGCAAGAACGATCAGATCTGCCAGGGAAACTTTTTTACCTCCTGTCTGATTTTCATTAAACTCCTTCCGAATATTTTCCAGAACTGACAAAACTTTCTGAAGCTGTGTTGGATTATTCACCGCCCAATATCTTTGCGGAGCCAAACGGATTCTCGCTCCATTTGCCCCTCCCCTTTTATCACTTCCTCTAAAGGTCGAAGCTGAAGCCCAGGCTGTAGAAACCAGTTCAGAAATACTTAATTCTGAATCTAAAATCTTTGATTTCAGTGCTTCAATATCAGAATTGTTAATTAACACATGGTCTACTTCCGGAATAGGATCCTGCCATATTAATTCCTCCGCCGGTACTTCCGGACCTAAATAACGAGCTTTTGGTCCCATGTCTCTATGAGTTAGTTTGAACCAGGCTCTGGCAAATGCATCTGCAAAAGCATCCGGATTTTCAAAGAATTTTCTTGAAATTTTCTCATAAACAGGATCAAACCTCAATGACAAATCCGTGGTAAGCATGGTTGGCCTGTGCTTTTTAGAAGGATCGAATGCATCAGGAATAATTTCTTCACCATTCTTGGCCACCCATTGATGAGCTCCTGCAGGACTTTTGGTTAGTTCCCATTCATTTTCAAAAAGATTTTTGAAGAAATAATTGCTCCATTGTGTCGGAGTTTCTGTCCAGGTGACTTCCAATCCGCTTGAAATGGCATCGGTACCTTTTCCAGATTTATAAGAACTGCTCCATCCTAATCCCTGAAGTTCAATTCCGGCCGCCTCAGGTTCTTTTCCTACATGATCTGCAGGTCCGGCTCCGTGGGTTTTTCCAAAAGTATGTCCTCCCGCAATCAAAGCTACGGTTTCTTCATCATTCATCGCCATTCTTCCGAAAGTATCTCTAATGTCTTTTGCAGCCGCAATAGGATCCGGATTTCCGTCCGGTCCTTCAGGATTTACATAAATCAACCCCATTTGTACCGCCGCTAAAGGTTTTTCTAAATTTCTTGAATGAATGTCTCCATCCGCATCATCATCTGTAGGCAGGACTCCGTGTTTTTCACCGACCCCTTCCGAACCATGAGCATAACGTAAATCTCCTCCTAACCAAGTTTTTTCTGACCCCCAGTATACATCCATATCCGGTTCCCAAACATCTTCACGACCTCCTGCAAAACCAAAGGTTTTAAAGCCCATAGATTCCAATGCCACATTTCCTGTAAGGATCATCAAATCTGCCCAGGAAATTTTATTTCCATATTTTTGTTTGATCGGCCATAGCAATCTTCTCGCTTTATCCAGGCTTACATTATCCGGCCAGCTATTAAGAGGAGCAAAACGTTGTTGCCCGGCTCCCGCACCGCCTCTACCATCACCCACACGGTAAGTTCCTGCACTGTGCCAAGCCATACGGATAAATAAAGGACCATAATGTCCAAAATCTGCCGGCCACCAATCTTGAGAATCAGTCATTAAAGCATGAAGATCCTTTTTTACCTCATCTAGATTGAGACTTTTAAATGCTTCGGCGTAATCAAAATCTTTATCCATTGGATTTGATAAAGATGAATGCTGACGAAGAATATCTACTCTTAACTGATCCGGCCACCAATCCAGATTTTTAGTACCTCCGCCTGCTACACTTTGTTTTTTCATTGTTCCGTTATGAAACGGACATTTACTGATGTCATTCAAATCGTTTTCCATTATCGTTTAATTTTTTATGTTGATTACCTTTAATTTTTCACTAATGAACAGAGCAAACTTACAATAGTTTTTAAAATAAATACAATCTATTGAAAATATTTACATGATAGTTAAAAACTATATATCATTTAAATTATTTTACATGAAATAGTATCCAGATAAATTATATTATCCTGCAATTAAGTTAGAAAAATTATGTCTTATTTTATTAATAAATGAAGTTTAATAAATCAATTTAGAATCATTCAAATTATTAAAAATGAAATCATTAGCCACGTATTAGAATTAATTTAAAATTCACTACCTTTATTCGTTAGAATTTTTTTAAACTGGATTATGCAAGAGGATATGCAACATAAACACATAGTTTTTTTCGACGGAGAGTGCGGAGTCTGTAATTTCTGGGTTCAGTGGATTTTGGAAAAGGATAAAAACGATGAATTTTTGTTTGCCTCACTTCAATCTGATTTTGGACAGAGATTTCTTACAGAACGTGGTCTTGAAAATAAACAATTCAACACCCTTTATCTCTGGAAACCTCAGCAGTATTATCTTATAAAGTCTAAAGCCGTCTTGAAGATTTCTGATATTTTAGGCGGGTTTTATAAATTAGTAAGTCTATTGGGTAAAGTATTTCCCACGTCTTTCAGTAATGCTATTTACGATATGGTTTCTAAAAACAGGATGAAACTTTCGTCTCAAAAGTGTTTTTTACCTGATGCCCATCAGAAGAAGAAATTCATAGAAGTATAAAAAACAGCTTCAAGATTTTTTTATTAAATAATCATAAAGAATTAAGTTTTTCGAAACCATTTTTCTTTTAATGCATATATTTGCAAACTATGGAATATAACACCCAAAAAACACAGCTTCATTTACCGGAATACGGTAGAATCATACAACAGTTGGTTGAGCGTTGCAAAGAGCTTCCTACAAAAGAGGAAAGAAGTGAAATGGCAATGGCAATCATCGATTTTATGGGTCAGAGAAACCCGCAGCTTCGCGACGAAGAAAACTATAAGCATAAACTTTGGGATCATCTTTTTATTCTAGCAAATTATGATTTGGATGTTGATTCTCCTTATCCGTTCCCTACAAGAGAACAGCTTGCCGAAAAACCTAAAAGGATGGAATATCCTAAACTGCAGGGAGACTTCAAATTTTACGGAAAGAGTATCCTTCAACTGATAGAAAAAGCAATTGAACTTGAAGCAGGAGACGAAAAAGAAGCTCTGATTGAAGTGATTGCCAACAATATGAAAAAGTCTTACAATGTTTACAATAAAGAGCATGTGACTGATGATGTTATTTTCCGCCATTTGAAAGAACTTTCTGAAAACAGATTAGACCTTACCGGAATTGAAACACTGGAGAAAAGTAAGATTTATTATACCGGAAACAACCGTAATAATAAAAGCGGCAACAACAATAACAACAATAATAAAAACCAGCCCAACAAGAGAAGACATAACAATAATCACAAGAACAGAAAATAATGAGTGGAACATTTCAAATAAGAGGAGGGAAAAGATTACAGGGTGAAATTACCCCACAAGGAGCAAAAAATGAAGCTTTACAAATTTTATGTGCTGTTCTGTTAACAGATGAAGAAGTAAGAATAAAAAATATTCCGGACATTCATGATGTCAACAGACTGATAGAAATTTTAGCTGATTTTGGTGTAAAAGTGACGAAAAACGGCCACGGTGATTACACGTTTAAGGCTGATTCTGTGAATTTTGATTATGTAAAATCTGAAGAATTTAAAAAAGACGGTGCTAAACTAAGAGGATCTATCATGCTGATGGGACCGATGCTTGCAAGATACGGAGAAGCCTATATGCCAACTCCGGGAGGAGACAAGATCGGAAGAAGAAGACTTGATACTCACTTCCAGGGATTGGTAGAACTGGGTGCAGAATTCAACTACGATGAAGAACAATATTTTTATTCTTTAAAAGCTAAAGAACTTAACGGAAAATTTATTCTTCTGGAAGAGGCTTCTGTAACCGGAACAGCCAATATTGTAATGGCAGCTGTTTTAGCCAAAGGAAAAACAAGAATTTATAACGCTGCATGTGAACCTTACCTGCAACAGCTTTGCAAAATGCTGAACAGAATGGGGGCAAATATTTCAGGAATTGGTTCCAATCTTTTAACTATTGAAGGGGTAACTCATCTTAGAGGTACAGAACACACCATGCTTCCAGATATGGTGGAAATCGGATCTTGGATCGGACTTGCTGCCATGACAAAATCTGAAATCACGATTAAAAATGTAAACTGGAATCAACTTGGAGTCATTCCCAATACTTTCAGAAAACTAGGAATCCAATTGGAGCAAAGCGGTGATGACATCTATATTCCATCTCAGGAAAATTATAAGATCCAGAAATTTATAGACGGTTCTATTCTTACGATTTCAGATGCTCCATGGCCTGGATTTACTCCGGATTTGCTTTCTATCATTTTAGTGGTTGCCACTCAGGCTAAAGGAAGTATTCTGGTACATCAGAAAATGTTTGAATCAAGATTATTCTTCGTTGATAAATTAATCGATATGGGTGCACAGATCATCTTATGTGATCCACACAGAGCAACTGTAATCGGTTTAAATCAGGAAACTCCGTTAAGAGGAACAACAATGGTTTCTCCAGACATTAGAGCCGGAAACGCGCTTCTTATTGCAGCGCTTTCTGCTGAAGGAAAATCAATCATCCATAATATCGAGCAGATCGACAGAGGATATGAGAACATTGATGGCAGGCTAAAAGCTATTGGTGCTGATATTGAAAGAATTTAATTGATTCTCATTAACCATATAAAAAAAGCGTTCAGAAATTCTGAACGCTTTTTTTATTAAGACATTGGAGCAATTTACCAACCGCCTCCACCTCCACCTCCGCCGCCTCCGCCGGAGAAACCACCACCTCCTGAACCAGAACCACTGCTGGAATTATTGGAAGGTTGTGTTGACGAAGACTGTATTGAACTTGTAAGACTCGAATTAAGTGAGCTTGCAAAGGCATACCGATTTAGAGTGGAACCAACATACCAGTTATTCTGATATTCGGTTGACATTTTCGAAAGCATTGCATCAAATTTTTGCCCCCAAATCTCGTCCACTCCTAATACCATTGCAAAAGGAAGGTATTTTTCAAAAACCTCGGGAGTCATTTCAGGTGGGTTATGAAATTTAAGCTGTTCATTTTCCGCTGCTCCCATATACATCTGAAAACCTTCAATAAGAGATTTTATCTTTAATTTCTCTTCCGAAGGCCTCTTGATTAAAAAAGCATAGATGATAAGTGAGGTAAACCCTAATACAATAAAAATATAACAGATATTAAAATTATTATCAATGGTAAAATCACTGCTTTTATGAATAAATACTCCGATAAGAATAAAAACAAAAACCGGAAATCCTAAAAATAATTTAAAGAGAGCCGGAAAATATTTGAATAATAATCCCGCAATAAAGAATGCAATAAACAGCCCTCCATATAAAAACATTCCCATTACAATTTTTTCAAATTCAGGGAACATTCTGAAGCTTAAAAATAAGCCTGCAAAATACACAAAGCTAATCAGCAAAAATGGCAGAATCAGTTTTTTTGTATTGTTTCCTTCATTTAAAAAAGCATCATGCTGAAATTTCAATGCTTCTTTACAATTTAAAACAGCCTGTTCTATTTTAGAATCATATTTCCCATCAAAATCAATGGTATCGCGATAGCTTGAAAAGAGATAATCCATCAGTTTTTTTTCTTCTTTAGGGAGATCTTCATCAGCTATTTTCAGTTTTTTAACAGTATAATATTTTGATTTAAAAAGTCCCAAAAGACCAGAACTATCTTTTTCAATAATCTGAACATAGCCTTTGATGGCAAGGTTGACCAATGCCGCCGTTACGTATTTATTCTTGAAACTTTCTGCTTTCAAATACCCTAAAGATGCCGGTGAAAGATTATCAGGAACGTTAAATTGAGGATAGACAATAGGTTTTTCAGGATCTACTCCATATTTTCTCCATGTTGAATAATAGTAATACAACAATCCTAAAAACACAAGAAAACCTCCGATCAATATCCCAAATCGCTCCAGAAAACTTGGAGGCGGAGGTGGAATCATGATTCCTTTTTTAAAACCTACAGCCACCGTAAGCCCATAATTAGCCTGAAAACCGGAAGCACGCCATTCTATGGAATGACCCGAAAGTAGCTTTGAGGCGCAATTCTGTTCCCGACTCCCAGCAATACCAGTATAACAGGAATTCTGTAAAATATTCGCTCCTATCGGAAGATGCACCACCGCAGAAATTGTATCTATGGGAAAATCCCAATAATTTCCATTAACGTTCCAGTACAGCTCATCATATTTGTCAAAAAAGCCAATTTGATTTTCTGTTTTATACTGAATCTCGTACTCGTAATTTCCAGGTTCGAGAATTACATCTTTGCTTCCAATATATATTTTAAGGAAACCGTCTTCTATTTCTTCATGGTAATCCTCCTCTATTCCGTTTTTCTTAATGGAAATAATATCATACTTTACCTTCTGCGTTCTGTTATTCAGATTTCTCGACAAAGGCAGTGTACGAAAAATCCCTCTTTGAATTTTATCTCCGAGACTATGAACCTTGATGTTCTCAGTAATATGAAGAGATGAGTGCGTATCTACATTGATATCCGAATGAAAAAGCAGAATTCTTTCTGTTCCGGACAAATTTTCGTTTAATGAGTTGTCGTCCTGGGCAAAACCAAGAATAAAGAACAGAAAAAATATAAATTTCAGAAATTTCTGCATTGTTAAAACTTTACCGTTGGAACTTCTCGCTCTGCAATATTATCCAGCTCGAAATAGGAAACCTTTTCAAACTTATACATATTGGCCACGATATTACTTGGAAAAGATTCTACCAGTGTATTGTTTTCACGAGCCGTTCCGTTATAGTATCTTCTCGACTTTTCAATATCATTTTCAATAGAAGTAAGTTCCGCCTGTAATTGTTGAAAATTAGCATTAGCTTTCAGATCGGGATACTGCTCTGCAACTGCAAAAAGATTCATCATTGCCTGGTTCAGTTTTTTTTCAGCAGCTTCTTTGGCTTCTAAAGAATTAGCTCCCACTGCCTGATTTCTTGCTCTCGTAACGCTTTCAAGAGTTTCTCTTTCGTGAGTGGCATATCCTTTTACCGTCTCTACAAGGTTAGGAATAAGATCATGACGTTTTTTCAGCATCACATCAATGCTGCTCCAAGCTTCCTGAACTAAATTTTTAAGTTTTACCAAGCGATTATAAATAGAAACCGCATACAGAAGAAAAATTGCTATGATACCGATAATAATAAGTGCAACCATAATTTTGTGATTTTTTTATTTGGATAAAAATAGTCTTTTTAACGGAAAGGAAATAAAAAAAGCGCTCAATAAATGAACGCTCCTCAAACTATATGGATCTACACAACTAAGAGTACTTTCTGCAGATATATTCTACAGTAGTATTCAAAAGTTTATTTTTATTCAGGAAAAATTCAAGCTGCTGAAAATCTTCTGAAGTGGCATTAAGATATAATTGAAATGATCCGAAATCATTTCCGTTGATATATTCCACATCTGCATTCAAAAGCTTATAACACATTCCCATTTGCTGATAGATAATATTGAGTAAATGATCAAATTTCATTTTCCCGTTCAATTCTATTTCTAGAATCAGCTCTTTCTTAATTAGGTTTACGTTATTAGGCCGTGATTGCAAATTTGTTATCATAACATCTCGTTTTTTAGTTAAAAAGTTATTTTCTGAAATACATACAATTATTTGTTATTAAATACAGGACAAAAATATAAAAAAATATTAGTCTACCAAATTTATAGACTAATATTTTTTAATTTATTTTCAAAATAAAAAAAGAAGCTATAATGCTTCTTTAGTGTATTATTTAAGTTGTTGTATTCTTTCTATTTTGGGCGATCCTGCTAAACCATTTGGATTACACCCTAATTCTCCTTCAGGAACTTTAAGATTTTTCTTCTGATAAAATTTTTCCCAGAACTCATTGGTTTTACCGGTTTGGGGATCAATAAAAGTCATGGGCTCTAAGGTGAAAATGTGATCTTTCCTGAAAATCCGCTCTATAAAATCCGAACAGTAATAGGAATCTTCATTTAATATATAGTTAAAATTATAGGGTTTTCCCAACATTGAATTTGCTTTAGCAATAGCATCAGGAATCGCATTTTGATATTCAGGTTTTAATCTATAAACAAAAATATCCTGTCCGTCTTTTTTTTGATCTTCTACAAAATCTTTAAGTTTCTGTTTGTCTGAACCTCTTTTTGGAGATGCATGAAGTACAAAATAATGGCCATCAACTTTTTCCAGAATCCCGATATGATCAAAAGAAGCATTTTTTTCCTTTTGCGTTACATTATTAATTGCTCCGGATAATCCCGAATCTTTTGCTGTAACAAAAAGCAAGTCCCCGTTTTTTAGTCCCAAAGTTTTAATTCCTGCGCATCCAGCAGCAATGAACAGAAGTATAAAAAAAGATAAAGCTGGGGTAAGAAATTTATTTTTTATAATTCTTTTCATAGGTCTCGATCCATTCATCTACAGTTATTTTCTTACTCAACTCTGCAATAAGCTCAATGGGAATATCATCAACTTTTTTAAAGCGGATACAAGATTTACCCATATCCAGGTTTCTTTTTGAATGTTTGGGAAATTCTTCCACGAACCAATTCAACAATTCGGGTTTTGCATATATTCCCATATGATACAATGCAATAAAATTTTTCTGAGAAGCTAAACTCATAAAAGGAAGTGGCGTATCAGGAGTGCAATGATAGCCAGGAGGATAAGTTTCCAGCGGAACTGCCCAGCCAATCATTCCGTAACTGATATTTTCTGAAAAACCTTTGGGCAGATTATTATTTACTGCATCAAAAATCTTCTTAAAAACTTCCTGCCTTTCTTCAGGAATCTTTGAGATATAATCATCTATTGAAATTGCAGGAATTTGCATCTTAGTATAATTTAATGGCTTAAAATTAACAAATTTAATATAAAACAAAAGCGACCTTACCAAAAGTAAGACCGCTCATAATATTTAATAATAATATAAGATGTTATTTTTTAATTGCTTTTATAGTCTGTTTAGAACCATCATTCATATTTAGAACCACCAAGTACACCCCTTGTTTCAAGTCTCCTAAGTGAAGAGTAGAAGAAGGACTTTCAATATTCTTAATTAATCTTCCTGCAATATCAACAATAGAAACAGATTTCACATTTTTGATATCAGAAATAGTCAATACATCTGTAAATGGATTTGGATACGCCTGAATGTCATTTTTATTTGCCACAACTTCAGATGTCGCCAAATTCGCATTGTTAATACTAATATCATCAACATATAAATAGTATTGATCTGCAGCCGAATAAGCATTAAACCCAAAATAATAAATTCCTGTTGTAGGTACTGTAAAATTAACAGTCACCGCATGAGCCGTTTTATCATTAATACTTGGATAGTCAGCTATAGCATTAACCATAGCAGCTGCGGTTGCCGAAGTACCAAAGGCTACTTTTAGCTTTTCTACAAATACAGTCGAATTATTCCCATACTTATAAGAAATTGCATACTGGGTTCCAGCTGTTAAATTCAATCCTTGAGTAAAGAACCAAGTATTAGCAGCATTTGAACTGTTATAAACATATCTTAATACTTTAGTCGATAATCCTGGACAATCCGTAGGAGGATCCGCTGTTGTCCAGCTATTTCCTGTTCCTGCATTCAAATTATATGTGCAGCTAGGAAGTGCAGGTGTTGTTACACTTTCAAAATCTAAAAGATAAGGAGCGCCTGTGCTTGTACATGCTGTAGTAAAATTATTTTCTGTACAAGATGATGAGGTCTGCCCTCCAGCATAAGCATTAACTGTATAATAATACTTTGTATTAAATGCTAAAGAAGTAGTAAACGGATAAGTAGTAACATTTCCTACATCTACATTATTCAAAATATTTGTTCCTCCTGACGTGGTGCCTACCGTCAATTTATATCCCGCAGCTCCAGCAACTGCATTCCAGGTAATTGATGGTGTTACAGAAACCCCTGTTGCTCCAGCTACAGGAGCTGTTATTGTTGGGCAAAATGATGGAGTGGTAAAAGAAATTGGACCTGTCCAAGTACTTTTACTTGTCGTACTACAACTTGATCTCACCCAAACATAATAAGTTGCATTAGACGCTAATGTTGTTAATTGAGCAGAAGTCGTAGTAGAAGCTGTAGAATTTGTACTATTTAAAACCGTACTTGAAGTAGGAGCGACATTAGATGTACTATAATATACATCATATCCACTTGCTGGTGCTGTTGCCGGAGCTGTCCAGCCTATTGTAGCCGAAAACGAAGCTACATTTGATGATGTAATAACTGTTGGCGCAAAGCAAGAAGGCAATGGCTCCCAATAAACATCATCCCAGTAATATGACTTACCATCTGCTGTATTCTGGATCGCTAACCTTGCATTAGCAGGAACGGTATTAGGAACTGTTACTGTATATTCAGAATTGGTGTAGGTTGTATTAGTTAAACTTAGAGACTGTAACAAAACAAAGGTAGAGGCATCTGTAGGGTTAGTTACATATCCCACTTTTAAAGTTCCGGTAGCCGTACTTACTCTCGCTTTTAATCTCAACCAATTCGTTCCGGCATTTATATTGGAAAACTCCGGCAATACAACTGTACTTGGAGTTCCCGTTGAGGCAACATATTGATAAATATTTCTTGTTCCGGAAGCTGGAGTAGTTGAAGAAATGGTCATACTTCCCGTACCTGCATTTCTTACCCAACAATCGGGAACAATATTTCCAGTAGCATAAGAATCAAAATTTTCAGCCATAGAAGTCACAGCACCGCAAGCTGTTTTAAATGTACCGCCAAAAGACCATGCACTCTGGCTTGTTCCCGTACTGCAATTCGATCTTACCCAATAATAATAAACCGTATTTGGGTTCAAGCCAGGAATAACTTTAGAAGTTCCTGTTTCTCCCGGAAAATTCGGAGTAGCAGTACTTGATGGAATTGTACTCGAGGTGCTATAGTAAATATCATAACTTGCCGGAGTAGATCCCGTAGGAGCCGTCCATGAAATTGCAGCAGAATTAGCCGTAATTGTACCAACTGCCTGCAATGTTGGAGGTGCACAGGTTGAATATGCATCTGCTGAAAAAGCAAAAATATTTGGCAGTCCAGTACCTGCTGTTTTTGTCACAGCAACACTTTGAATAAGCTTCGTTTGATTAGCAGTATTTATAACAAACTCATTCTGATATAATCTGGGATTAGTCCCGCCTTCTGGTGACGGAACATCATCACCTGCAACAGGAGTTCCAACAGGTTTTTTAATTCTGCCAAAACCTTGAACAGCAAAATTAGTTCCATTATACCAGTCGGCAATGCTGATGCCGGTAAACTGCTGATTTGTGCCATCTGAAAAATTTACAGTAACAGAAACAGTTGACGCCCCACTTCCACTCGTAGAAAGCATATACAACTTAGTAGCCGCTTTTGGTGTTGTAAACGTTAAAGTTCCGGTGTCGTTTACCGCAGCTAATCTCAAGGAATTGTTCGCACTTAAGCTTGCTAATTGATAGCTCAATCCAGGTGTTGTCGTCACTATTGAATTAATAATACCATCAACAGGAAGACCGTAAGTAATCGGTGTACTTGTTGATGTTAACAGAAAATCTTTAGCTACAAAAGCATAAGAAACTCCGTCTACATCATTATTGGTAGTCACAGCTGAGGAGCCTGTTCCATTTGCAACTACATCCGCCGTAAAACCTGATTGGACAGGCATTTGCTGATAGTTTTGTGCCAAAGCAAAAGAACTGGCAAATAGTCCTAATGCACCAAGCACAAGAGCTGGTTGATTTTTTCTCATAAAAATTTTTATTAGTCTGACGTAAAACTATGAATTAAATCTAAATCCGCAATAATTAATTTAAATATTTTTCAACATTTACATCAAAACTAGATAAATTAAACAATAAACAAACGTTTAATTTCAAAAAAAATACATGAAATAAAACAAATAACAAAATATATCATAATTATTATTCAAAACATAGGATATTGGATTTAATGCACTACATACCGTCCTTAGAAAAAATATTTTGCTATTTTTGTGCAATCAATTTTAGATAAAAAATAATGCCTAATATTTCAAACAGAGCACAACAGATGCCAGCTTCACCGGTAAGAAAACTGGTACCTTTTGCATTGAAAGCAAAACAAAAAGGAACTAAAGTATACCACCTCAATATCGGGCAACCGGATATTGAAACCCCAGAAACAGCACTGAATGCTTTAAAAAACATTGATTTAAAAGTATTGGAATATGCCCTTTCCGAAGGAAACATAGAATACAGAAAAGCTCTTACTGAATATTACCATTCTTTAGACTTCACAGATCTTACCCCTGATAATTTTATTGTGACTAACGGAGGCTCAGAAGCTTTAAATTTTGCCATTTCAACATTATGTGATGATGGAGACGAGGTAATCATTCCTGAGCCATACTATGCAAACTACAACGGATTTACAAGCACTTTTAATGTGCATGTAGTAGCAGTTCCGTCAACTATTGATACGGGATTTGCCCTTCCTCCGATTGAAGAATTTGAAAAGAAAATCACAGAAAAAACAAGAGCAATCGTTATCTGTAATCCGGGAAATCCGACAGGATACCTTTACACCCGTGAAGAATTGCAGAAATTGGCAGAAATTGCTTTAAAATATGATATTGTTGTTATTTCAGATGAAGTATACAGAGAATATGTATATGATGGAAAGCAACAGATTTCAATGCTTGCCTTCCCTGAACTAAGCGAAAACTGTATTATTATCGATTCAGAATCTAAGCGTTACTCTATGTGTGGCGTAAGAATTGGTTGTATGATCACCCGTTCTAAAAAAATTCACGATGCAGCCATGCTTTTTGCACAGGCAAGACTAAGCCCTGTTTTATTGGGACAAATTGCTGCAACTGCCGCTCACCAAAACGACGGAGCTTATATCAGAGCTGTAAGAGAAGAATATACTCACAGAAGAAATGTATTGGTAGATTTACTGAATGCCATTCCCGGAGTTATTTGCCCAAAACCAAAAGGAGCTTTCTATTGTGTCGCTGAACTTCCCGTGGATGACAGTGAAAAGTTTGCACAATGGCTATTAGAGAAATACTCCAATAACAACGAAACCATCATGGTTGCCCCTGCAGGAGGATTCTACAGCGATCCGGAATTGGGTAAAAAACAGGTCAGAATAGCTTATGTTCTTAAAGAACAGGATTTAAGAAGAAGCGCAGAAATCCTGAAAGACGCACTACAACAGTATAAATTAGAGTTCAAACTTTAATACAATACCATGTCAGCAATAAAATTCTTAGGTTTGAAAATATTCTTTTCAATAGTTTTATTGCTGACTTTTTTTTCCTGCAGCTCAAAAACAGAAAAAACAATCCCTAAAAATAACGAAATCACATTTATCAGTGTTTCTAATGTAAGTGGGAATTTAGACAATTACAGACTTATTAAAATTACCAGGGACTCTATTGTATCTGAGCAGGGAAATACTGCTAAACAAATTCATAAACAACGGGCTTTCGCTATACAGACCAAAACATGGAAAGAACTTACCCAGACTTTCAATCTGAAAACTCTGGATCACATTAAAAGTTCAGAAAGCATACAGGCTAAAGGCGGAACCGATGAAGTCTTCCAGATCAGAACTTCAAAAAAATCTCATGTTTATGTAAATTCTTATCATGATACCATTCATTATAAGCAATTCCAAAGATTCAAAACACAATTAGAAAAAATTCTATCAGAACATCCATAAACTTATGCAGGAAAATTTTTCATTAAAAGCTTACAATACTTTCGGAGTAGAAGCTAAAGCAAAATATTTCGTTGAAGTCACGACTGTAGAGGAATTAAAAGAAGCCATTATCTTCTCAAATTCTCAAACACCCAAAATTCCCATCCTGTTTCTTGGAGGCGGGAGCAATATTTTATTCACCAAAGACTTTGACGGACTTGCCATTAAGCTAAATCTGACAGGTATTTCAGAAGAAGTTATTAATGAAAATGAAGTATGGGTAACTGCTAAAGCAGGCGAAAACTGGCATAATTTCGTCATGTATTGTCTGGATAAAAACTATGGCGGCCTGGAAAACCTTTCTCTTATCCCCGGAAATGTAGGAACCTCTCCCATGCAAAATATCGGAGCCTACGGAACTGAAATAAAAGACGTTTTTGTAAACTGTAAAGTTTTGGATCTAGAGCGTCTGGAGCTTACAACATTCAATCTTGAAGAATGCAGATTTGGGTATAGAGATTCCATTTTTAAACAGGAGGGAAAAGGCAGATATGTGATTCTGGAAGTTACCTTTAAACTTACCACCAAAAATCATATCATTAAAACAGAATACGGAGCCATCAAATCTGAATTGGAAAATTTAGGCATTGAAAATCCGACAATCCAAGATGTTTCGAAAGCGGTGATCAATATCAGACAAAGTAAACTTCCGGACCCAAAAGAAACCGGAAATGCAGGAAGCTTTTTCAAAAACCCAACAATTCCTTTAGCCCAATTTGAAGCATTAAAAGAAAGGTTTGAAAATATCCAAGGTTATCCCAGTGGAAACTCCGTTAAAGTTCCGGCCGGATGGCTGATTGAGCAATCCGGATGGAAAGGAAAACAGATTGGCAATGTGGCATCTCACAAGCTTCAGGCATTAGTGATCATCAATGCAAAAGGAAATGCGACAGGGAAAGAAGTGTTTGATTTTTCTACCGAAATCATCAATTCTGTTAAAGAAAAATATGGAATTGAGCTGGAAAGAGAAGTGAATATTATTTAGAAAAAATTAATAAATATAGATGCTTCGACAGGCTCAGCATGACAACTCTAATACTAATCATATTATTAGTAATGAATTTGTAGCGGTGTCATGCTGAGCCTGTCGAAGCATCTCTAAACAATCAAACAAAAAAACATACAAATATGAAAATCGCCATTCTCGGAGCTGGAAACATGGGTTTATCTTTTTCAAAATCATTTCTGAAATATGAATTGATAAAGCCCGAAAACCTGCATTTAATTACAAGAAACGAATCCAAATTTTCTAAAATATCGGAAGAATTTCCAAAATCAAAAATCTCGACTTTTGATGAAGTGAAAGAATTGGATGCGGATTTAATTATCATCGCTGTAAAACCCCAGGATTTTCGACATGTAGCTGAAAATTTCAAGTTTCAGTTGAAAGAAAACCAGATGGTTTTATCGATCATGGCGGGAATCAAAATTGAAAAAATTCAAAAACTATTACATCACCCATTAGTAGTCAGAGCCATGCCGAACTCTCCTACTCTTTTAGGAATGGGGATTACGGGATATACAGCAGCAGAAGGAATTTCTTTCAGCCAATTAATCAATATCGAAAGATTATTAAACTCTACCGGAAGATCGGTTTATCTGGAAAATGAAGAATTACTGGATGGCGTTACAGCACTTTCGGGAAGCGGACCTGCCTATTTTTATTACATCGTTGATGCCATGATAAAAGCCGGAGTTGAAATGGGAATTGAGGAAAATCTTTCCAAGCTTTTTGTAAAACAAACCATGTTGGGAGCTTATCACCTGATGAATAATTCCGAAAAAAGTCTCGAAGAACTGATTCAGGATGTTGCCTCAAAAGGAGGAACCACAGAAGCGGCTTTAAAAACTTTCAACGAAAACAATTGTAAAGAAATTCTGAAAAAAGGAATTCTGAATGCAGAAAAGCGAGCCAAGGAACTGAACGGATGATTTTAAAGTAGTTAAACTTATACAAATTCTACCACTTACAACTCACGTAACCCAATATGTATATTTCTTTTCCATCAACCTTCTCATTAAGAAACCTAGAAACACTCCAAACGTATTCAAAATAATATCATCTACTTCAAAAATACCCATTCTTGTAAAATACTGAGTGGCCTCAACAATCGTAATAGCCGAAATAAAAGTAAAAAGAAGACTTTTTAATTCTGTAAGCTGTGGAAAAATCCAGCCAAGAAAGCCGAAAGGAATAAACATTACAACATTTCCGACAACGATGATTACTATATCTTTCCAGGAGATACAGCCTTTAATAAAATTTATCGTAGAAAATATCGGCTCGATGGTCAGTAAATTATCCTCCATCTAAGTTCTGCCCATCCCGAAAAACATCAGATAGAGTAAAAATAAAGTATAAGGAACAATAATAATTTTATAAAATTTCTTTAACATCGATTGCAAATTTATTCATTTCAAAAACATTAAATTTGTGTGTTAAATTAATTTAATGAAATACGTTTTACTTACGCTCATTTCAGCGATGCTTTTGTCCATTTCGTGGCCGACTTATGGAGTTCCGTTTTTTATATTTTTTGCACTGGTTCCTCTTTTAATGATGGAACACGGTGTTTCTAAATTTTCAGATTACCAAAGAAAAAGCTGGGTTGTTTTCGGACTTTCCTACTTATGCTTTATCATTTGGAATATTGTGACGACAGGCTGGTTGTATGGATCAAAAAATCCTGACGGAAGCCATTCTTTAATGGCGGTTGTATTTCCGGTTTTAGTTAATTCATTACTGTATTCATTAGTCTTCCAATGTTATCACTGGTACAAAAACGCACAAGGAACGTATTGGGGATTGGCATTTTTTGTAGCCATCTGGATGAGCTTTGAAAAATTCCATTTGAACTGGGAATTAACCTGGCCTTGGCTGAATCTTGGAAATTCATTTTCAGAATATCCGAAATTAGTACAATGGTATGATACACTAGGCGCTACAGGCGGAAGTTTCTGGATCTTACTGGTCAATGTTTTATTGTTTTATACCATAAGAACCTGGGAAGCCGGAAGAAAGAGAAAAGATCTGATTAAAAACTCTTTTATTGTTGCTGCTTTAATCATCATCCCGATGATTATTTCACTAATAAAATACAATAGCTTTAATGAAAAGCCAATCGGAACCGTTAATGTTCTAATGCTTCAGCCAGATCTTGATCCGTACGCAGAGAAATATTCAAAAGACAGTTTAACAATCGAACAGGATCTTTTAAATCTAGCCGAGAAAAATACAAAAGGAAAAATTGATTATTATATTGCTCCCGAAACCGCACTTCCCGGGAGAGGTTCCATTTCCGAAACTGCCTTTGAAAAAAGCATTATTTTAAATAATCTTAAAGAATTCCTTGCCAAACATCCCGGTTCTGTTTTTTCAACCGGAATTTCATCTCATAAATTTTACACCAGTTCCAAAGACCTTCCTACTGAAGCCTACCAAATCAATCAGGGACTTTGGGTGGAAAGTTTTAACTCAGCAATACAGGTTATACCCAATCATAAGGTAGAAGTTTACCACAAAGGCAAATTAGTTCCCGGAGTGGAAATTTTCCCTTATATGAACTATTTAAAGCCCCTTCTTGGCGATGCCATGATTAATCTGGGAGGAACTGTTGCTTCTTTAGGTTCGGATAAAGAAAGAGTTGCCTTTTCCAACCCTTACAACAAAGGTAAAATCGCTCCTATCATTTGCTACGAAAGCATCTATGGAGAATTTGTAACAGATTATGTAAAAAAAGGAGCCAACTTTCTGGGTATCATGACCAATGATTCCTGGTGGGGAGTTTCAGAAGGACATAAACAACTTCTTTCCTATGCTAAATTAAGAGCGATAGAAACCCGAAGAGAAATTGCACGCGCAGCAAACAGTGGGATTTCGGCTCATATCAATGCCAAAGGTGAAATTGTAGAAGATACTTTTTATGGAGACCAAACAGCTTTATTTGCCAAAATAAACTTATATGACCAACAAACGTTTTATATAAAAGCTGGAGATCTGTTAACAAGGTTCTCTATCTTTGCTTTAGGATTTTTATTATTTTATTTCCTGATAAAAAGGTTTCAGAAAAAGATCAATAAACAACAGGCTTAATGGTCGTATTTCTGAAAAAATATTATAACTAATTGAAAAATAAATTTTAAAACATTTGTCTATCTAAAAAATTCTTCGTTATTTTGCAACCTCAAATATTATACAAATAAGAACATCGAGATATGTCAAGAATTTGCCAAATAACAGGAAAGCGTGCAATGGTTGGTAACAACGTTTCTCACGCTAATAACAAAACGAAGCGTCGTTTTGAAATTAACTTATTGGAGAAGAAGTTTTACCTTCCGGAGCAAGATAAGCACGTAACACTGAAAGTATCAGCTCATGGATTGAGAGTGATTAACAAGATTGGAATCGAGGAAGCTATTGAAAGAGCTACTAGAAACGGATTGATTAAAAAGAATTAATAAATCATGGCAAAAAAGGGAAATAGAGTTCAAGTAATCCTTGAATGTACAGAGCATAAAGAAAGCGGAGTAGCAGGAATGTCTAGATACATCACTACTAAAAACAAAAAGAACACTACAGAAAGATTGGAGCTTAAGAAGTACAATCCGGTTCTTAAGAAAGTTACCGTTCACAAAGAAATTAAGTAATTTAGAAAATATAATTTACCATGGCAAAGAAAGTAGTAGCAACCCTACAAACTGGGTCTAAAAAAATGACTAAAGTTGTGAAAATGGTTAAGTCATCTAAGTCAGGTGCTTACGTTTTCGAAGAAAAAGTAATGAATGCAGACGAGGTAGACGGTTATTTGAAAAAATAATCTACACTTTATTTACAATATAAAAAACTACTCAGCTTTTGGGTAGTTTTTTTGTTATCTTTGCTCTAAAGACAGATAACACAACATCTTATATTATAAAATTCTATGAGTTGGTTTAAAAATATTTTTAAAAAAGAAGAAAAAGAAACTTTAGATAAAGGATTGGAAAAATCCAGCCAGGGATTCTTTGAAAAAATGACGAAAGCCGTAGTCGGCAAAAGCAAAGTAGACGATGAAGTCCTGGATGATCTTGAAGAAGTACTTATCGCATCCGATGTGGGTGCCTCTACAACCATCAAAATCATAGAAAGAATCGAAGAACGTGTTGCCCGCGACAAATACGTTAGCGTAAATGAACTGGATAAAATTCTTCGTGAAGAAATCTCTGGTCTTTTGCTTGAAAACCCTCATGCAGGAACAGGAAATATCGACGCTTCTAAAAAGCCATATGTTATTATGGTTGTGGGAGTAAACGGAGTCGGAAAAACGACAACAATCGGAAAACTAGCCCATCAGTTTACTACTGAAGGAAAAAAAGTAGTTCTAGGAGCTGCAGATACCTTCAGAGCAGCCGCTGTAGATCAGCTAGTGATCTGGAGCCAGAGAGTCGGAGTTCCTATCGTAAAACAGGAAATGGGATCAGACCCTGCTTCTGTAGCTTTCGATACTGTACAAAGTGCCGTTGCTCAAAATGCAGATGTTGTCATCATTGATACAGCAGGAAGGCTTCATAATAAAATCAATTTAATGAATGAGCTTTCCAAAATCAAAAGGGTAATGCAAAAGGTTATTCCCGATGCTCCTCACGAGATTTTATTGGTTCTTGACGGATCTACCGGACAAAATGCTTTTGAACAGGCTAAACAATTTACCGCTGCAACAGAAGTGAACGCCTTAGCTGTAACAAAGCTTGACGGCACCGCAAAAGGCGGAGTTGTGATTGGTATTTCCGATCAATTCCAAATTCCGGTAAAATATATTGGAGTGGGCGAGAAAATGCAGGACCTCCAATTATTCAATGGTACGGAATTTGTTGATTCGTTCTTCAAGAAAAGATGATATTTATCATGTTTTCCCTTAAATTAGCAAAATTCAATTTCATAAATATTAACAATTAAAAAATTTGCAACTATGGGAATTTTAACATGGATTTTATTCGGACTTATTGCTGGAGCAATCGCAAAAATGATCATGCCGGGAACTCAAGGAGGAGGATGGCTGATTACAATTATTTTAGGAATAGTAGGAGCTTTCGTGGGAGGAGCTATTGGAGTGTATATTTTACATTGGGGTGATGTCACTTCTTTCTGGAATCCAAGAAGCTGGATTTTAGCAATCGGAGGAGCACTCATCGTACTCTGGATATACGGAATGGCAACGAAGAAAAGCAGCTGAAAAAATTAGTATAAAAAAAATAAAGCGGCGGATTTGAAATTCAAATCCGCCGCTTCTGTACAATATATAATTTAGTTAATTTTAATCTGATAGGGCATCTCCATTTTCACTTCAGACTTCAGCTTTTCGTTAGTAATCTGCTCAAGAATTTCATAATTGGCCTTCCCTATTTTATTTTTAATCAATCTTGCAGAAATATCATCTTCATTCATATCATCAAAAATCTGCTCAAATGTTGTTTTTTTCTTCGGATAAGATATTACTCCATAAGATTTCAATCCGGCCTTTTGCGCCGCAAATTTCACCGCATCATCCAATGTCCCTAAATCATCTACCAAACCAATTTGTTTAGCTCGTACTCCACTCCAAACTCTTCCTCCTCCTACATTATCAATCTGCTCAAAAGTCTGCTTTCTGTTTTGTGTCACAAAATGAACAAATCTTTTATAAGTTCCTTCAACACTTCTGGTAACCTGTGCAACACCATAAGGTGTCAATCCATTCAAAGCAGAGTAATAAGCAGAATTCGCATTCGTAGCTACAATATCGGAACGTATCCCATTTTTATTTGCGATCTCTTTATAGTAAGGCATTACTCCAAAAACACCAATCGAGCCCGTAAGCGTATTTGGTTCAGAATAAATTTTATCAGCAGACATAGCAATGTAATATCCTCCCGAAGCTGCATAATCTCCAAATGATACTACTACCGGTTTTACTTTTTTAAGTTGTTGAAGTTCATGTAAAATTTCATCTGAAGCATTTGCACTTCCTCCCGGAGAATTAATTCTGAAAACGACAGCTTTTACCTTATCATCATTTTTAAGCTCCTGGATATATTTTACATATTTTTCCGAATAAATATCCCCGTATTTATCTCCATTATTGATAGAACCCGAAGCGTAAAGTATAGCGACTCCATCACCTGATTTGTCTTTGTCAGAATATGAATTAATGTAGTTGGTAATAGACACTTTATTCAGCTTATCCTCTTTGGAAGAGCCAATCTTGGATTTGATAAAATCATCATATTCTGATTTCTGAATTAATTTATCTACCAATTTATATTTTAAACTCTGCTCCGGGATCATTCCGTAAAGACTATCCACTGCAGTTTTAAACTGATTAGCATCTATTTTTCTGGAAGCCGATATTTTGGCAGCTGTATTGCTCCAAATATCATTAAGCAAAGTACTTAACTGTTCTCTGTTTTCATCGGAAATATCATTTCTAATAAAAGGTTCTACAGCAGATTTAAATTTACCATGTCTGATTACCTCTATTCCGATCCCGTACTTATCAGCAAACTCTTTAAAGAAAGTAACCTCAGTAGAAAGACCTTTCAAATCGATCATTCCCGAAGGATTTAGAAAATACTGATCCGCCACAGATCCTAAATAATAGGTAGATTGAGAAACTCCATTTCCATAAGCGTATACAAATTTTCCGCTTTTCTTAAAATCCTCTATGGCAGCTCTGATATCATCAAGCTGAGTAATTCCTGCATGTAAGTTATCTGTCTCAATACTGATCCCTTTAATATTATCATCAGTTTTAGCTTTCTTAATAGCCTCTAAAACATCATACAACAATATACTTTTATTCTTATCTCCTACATTAAATATACTGGTTTGCTCTTCTGTAGGACTATCTAAAATATCTGTTTTTAAATTAATTGTTAAAACTGAATTCTTTTTTACCACTACAGATTTTTCTCCACTCATCGCACTGAAGAAAACAACGACTATAAAAAAGAAAAAAAACACGGCACATAGTATTACAAATGCAACTATATTTGCCAATACATTTTTAAAGAAACTCTTCATAAAATTTATATTTAAACAATATGTCGCAACATACTGCCATTTTGTTACTCGGAAGTAATCTTGGTGATACAAAAAAAAATATTGAGCATGCTATTGATAAACTCAATCAGGAAGTTGGAAATGTAACAAATTTAAGCGAATTTTTAATTACTGAACCCGTAGAATTTGTTAGTTCTAATATTTTTTGTAATATTGCATTAGTAATATGCACACATTTTTCACCAATTCAATTACTTAAACATATCAAAAGGATTGAAAATGAGATGGGAAGAGTACATGATTCTAGCACTCTTGGAATATATACAGACAGAGTAATAGATATTGATATCGTAAAGTTTGACAACCTGAAATTTGTGTCAGAAAAGCTAGAAATCCCTCATCAGAAACATCTTTTTGAAAGGGAATTCTCTAAGATAATCTTAAAAGACTTTATCTAAAACATAAAACATATTGTATGAAATTAGGTTTATTATTATTGGCTGCATTGCCTATTGCAACATATGCACAGGACAGTATTGCTGTTAGTTCCTACGATCAATACCCTAATACGTTCTCTTCTGGTTCTGCCAATGTACAGCCTTTCAACAACAAAGCAAGAAAATTCAACGACTGGTCTATTTCAGTCGGTGGAGGTGCTGCTTTCATGGTTCACGCTGATTTGAAATCTTTTTATGATAAAAAGGTGAACTGGGGATATAATTCTTATGTGAGTATCGACAAACAGATTACTCATGTTGTAGGAGTTAGCCTTATTTATCAGCGAGGTGAAACAAAACAGAAAGCTCAGCTAGAAGGAGCTACTGGTATTGCCGCAGGAGTTGCGGAAGCTAATACAAAATTTAATCAGATTGCCTTAATGGGAGATGTTAACTTTTCAAATCTTTTGAGAAGAGTTGACAACCTTTCTCCTTACAGATGGGCTTTCCATGGTTATGCCGGTATTGGATTGATGAGTTATAATACATCTTTACATGATAATAATGAATTCAGATGGAGCACCACTCCAGCTAGAGTTCCTTTGTTCATTAAGCAGAAAATGGATCTTAATTCAATCTATTACCAGATGGGTATCGGATTGAAATATAACGTTTCTAAGCTTATTGATATAGAGGCAAGAACAATGTATATTATCAGTGGGGATGATGAATTTGATGGTGGAGGAAACGCAGGACCAGCCGATTACGATCCAACGTCTAAAGTTTCCAAATACAACATGATCAACAAAAGAAGATCTGATAATGCTTGGACTGTTAACTTAGGAGTATCTTTCAAACTAGGAAAACATCTGACTCATTTAGCTTGGTACGATCCGTTGCAAGACACCTATTCTAGAATTCACACTTTAGAAAATACCAATGTAGACTTTGTTGTTTGTGAAAAAGGAGACAAAGACAATGACGGAGTTTGTGATGATTGGGACAGACAGCTCGACACTCCTGCAGGAGCAAGAGTTGACGGAGCCGGAGTTGCTCTTGATATGGATCTTGACGGTGTGATTGATCTTTACGATAAATGCGTAACTGTACCAGGACCGGTTGAAAATGCTGGTTGCCCTAAATAAATAATCATTTAATTAACTAAATAATAAAAATACACTATGAAAATAAGTTTAGCAATTGTAGCATTAGCACTGGCTGTTCCTGCCATAAGCTTTGCACAAGATTCAACAGCAGTTTCGGGTGCAGAAAAATATCCTAATACTTTTTCATCAGGCTCAGCAAATGTTTCCCCCTTCACAAATAAATCTAAAAGATTTAATGATTGGGCTATTTCAGCAGGGGTCGGTGTACCATTAGTTCAATCGGCAGATTTAACATCAATAAAAAATGGTAATGGTAAAAACCTTTTCGGATATTCTGCATATGTAAGTATTGATAAAGCTATTACCCATGCTTTTGGTATTAACTTACAATACGACAGAGGAGAAACTAGACAAGGATGGTTCAATACTAAAAATGCTGCGCCTGCAAATGCATCTGCTTATCAGCAGGTGGGAGCAAGAACTCAATATGATGCAATCTCTTTATTGGGAGATGTTAATATTTCAAACCTATTAAGAAGAGTTGATAACAAATCTCCATACAGATGGGCTTTACATGCTTATGGAGGTGTTGGTACATTAGCCTACAGAGCTTATCAGAAAGATGAGACCGGACAGAGATTGATGACAGAAATTAAACCTTTTAAATTAGGTTCGTTATTTGCCCAAGCTGGTGCCGGTGTTAAATTCAAAGTTAACAGAAGAATTGATATTGAAGGTAGAGTAATGTATGTTATCACTGGTGATGATGCATTTGATGGAGGAGGTGCACCATACAGCGCTATCAACCAACGTGAAGAGCAAGTTTCTGACAACTTCTTTAACGCTACTTTAGGGGTAAGCTTAAAATTAGGGAAACATGAATCTCACTTAATGTGGCATGACCCTCTTCAGGAAGTATACTACAAATTAGATGTTTTGGCTAATAGAAATCAAGATATTGAAGTTTGTAAAAAAGGTGATTTAGATAACGATGGTGTTTGTGACGATTGGGACAGACAGCTTGACACTCCTGCTGGTGCAAGAGTTGACGGAGCCGGAGTTGCACTGGATACAGACTTAGACGGAGTAATTGACCTTTACGATAAGTGTGTGACTGTACCTGGACCTGTTGAAAATGCTGGTTGCCCAGTGGCTCCTGCAACAACCGGACCTGTAACAGATGATACAAGAACTCTGGAAGGAATTGAATTTGATCTGAACTCAGACAGAATCTTACCATCTAACACGCCTATTCTTAACAACGCTGTAAATTATATCAACTCATCAACTGGTACTTATACAGTGGTAGGAGCTACGGATACAAGAGGTACTGATGCTTACAACCAGAAATTATCCGAAAGAAGAGCAAATAATGTGAAAAATTATTTAATCAAAAACGGAGTTGAGTCTGGAAAATTAAATGCAATTGGTAAGGGTAAAAAAGATCTGAAATATCCTGAATGTGACCCTGCTACAAAATGTCCTGAATGGAAAAACAGAGCCAACAGAAGAGTATATTTCGAAGCTAAATAGTAAACTTTCTATTATATTTAAAAGTCACGCATAACGCGTGACTTTTTTTGTTTCAATACTTTCCTTATTTTTACCTTATGATTTCTCCACAAGACCTACAAAAATTAAAATTTGATACTCTGAAATATTTTTGGAGCTATGATACTTTCAGGGATTCTCAGGAAGAAATTATAGACTCCATACTTCATTCAAAAGATACATTGGCCTTATTGCCTACAGGTGCCGGAAAATCGCTGTGCTATCAATTACCCGCCCTTCTACGTGAAGGAGTTTGTCTGGTTATTTCACCGTTACTTGCTCTTATGAAGGATCAGGTCAATCAACTGAAAAGCCGGCAGATTGAAGCAGAATACTTATCTTCCGAGCTCGATGAATTTGATGCAGAAGTTATTTATAACAGATGTAAGGATGGCCTCACAAAGTTATTATATGTCTCTCCCGAAAGATTGACGAATACTCAGTTTTTACAACACATTGAAGAAATACAGCTGTCATTCATTGCTGTTGATGAAGCACACTGTATTTCGGAATGGGGACAAGATTTCAGACCAAGTTATCAAAACATCAAAGAATTTCGAAGAAACAATCCCGAAATTGCCTGTCTAGCTTTAACAGCAACAGCGACACCAAAAGTTTTGGATGAAATTAAATCTAAACTTGAATTAAAAAATCCTACTGTATTTCAAAAAAGCTTCAGAAGAGATAATATCAAAATATTTTCAGAAGAGGTTTCAGATAAATATCAAAGAGTTTTGGACATCTTAAAATATGCTACAAAGTCAGGGATTGTATATGTAAGAACAAGAAAAGATGCGGAACAGCTTACTGAATTCCTCCATAAAAACCAGTTGAAAAATGTTGATTTTTTCCATGCAGGACTTACAACAAAAGAAAAAAATACTAGACAGAACATTTGGAATAACAGCGACCAGCATGTTTTAATATCAACTAATGCCTTCGGAATGGGAATTGACAAAGATAATGTCCGTTTCGTCATTCACTTCTCCCCTTCTCCTTCTATTGAAAATTATTATCAGGAAATAGGAAGAACGGGAAGAGATGGTAAAAAAAGTTTTGCCTTCTTGCTTTGGGATAAGCAGGAACTTTCAAATTTTGATCAGATTTTAAAAAATCAGATACCCAATAAAGCTGAATTTTTAAAAATAATCTCTTATCTCTACTCCATATTTCAGGTGGCTGAATATGAGCTCCCAGAAAAAGTATTTCAATTGAACACGGCCGGAATTCAGAATTTCACAAGATTATCAAAGGCAAAAATTAATAATGTATTAGGTTTTCTTCATAATCAGGAAATTATATATTTTAACAATAATAAAAGTCTTTCCTCACTGGAATTGCTGATGAAGCCCGATGAAATTGATCAGCTCCCTCAAAAAGACGCTTATTTTATTGAACTGTTGCTAAGAACCGTTTCAGGAATTGCCACGCACAAAGTCATGTTCAGTGAGCAGCAGGTAAGCAATAAAATTAATGTAAGCGTTCATTTAATAAAGGAAAGATTAAAAGAACTTCAACAAAAAAATTATATTGAATATGTTGACGGTGCTCTTTCCAGCATTAAATTTTTAAAACCAAGAGACGAAAGAGTTATCAACAGCTCCTACTGGAAGCTTTTTGAACACATTCAAAAAAATAAAATTCAGAAATGGGAGGAAATGAAGTTCTATCTTGAAGACAGTCAATACTGCAAAATGAAGCTGATTCTTTCCTATTTTGGAGAAAAGGATGCTAAAAACTGTAGTAACTGCTCCGTCTGCGAAAAAAAGAAACGTTCAGTTTTCGGACAGAATATTTCTCTGGAAATTATTAATATTTTAGCTAAAAAACCAGCCACGATAGAAGAACTATCCATACAACTGACCTATCATCCCAAAGATAATCTTCTGGAAAATCTTATTTATCTTTTAGATTCCGGAAAGGTAAAGATGCTGAATTTCAGAACATATATGTTAGCTTAAAAATTTTTTCTCATCTGATAGAGTAAAAAAATCTTTTCTATTTAAATTGAATTCTTCACTCACCACGTTTCAATCGAAATGGCAGAAGTAATTTTTAATTTTTAAATCTTTTAATCCTTTAATAAAGAACTTATCTTTGCAATATGAAATCATTGAAAGTAGTTTTTTTAGGCACTCCGGAATTTGCAAAGACTTCCTTAGAAGCCATTCATCAATCCCATCATGAAGTTGTAGGTGTTGTAACAGTTGCAGATAAAGCCAGCGGACGCGGACAGAAAATCAATCAATCTCCTGTAAAAGTTTATGCTGTAGAAAATAATCTTCCTGTTTTTCAGCCTGAAAAATTAAGAAATCCTGAATTTTTAGAGGAACTGAGAAAACTTGATGCAGATGTTTTTGTGGTAGTAGCCTTCAGAATGATGCCAAAAGTTCTTTTTGAAATGCCAAAAATGGGAACTTTCAACCTTCATGCTTCCCTTCTGCCCGATTACAGAGGCGCTGCCCCGATCAATTACGCGGTTATTAACGGTGAAGAAAAAACCGGAGCAACTACATTTTTTATCAATGAAAAAATTGATGAAGGAAATATATTATTACAGGAAGAATTAGCTATTTTACCTGATGAAACTGCAGGAAGTCTTCATGACCGATTAATGGAAATGGGTTCAAAATTAGTGGTGAAGACATTGGATGGATTAGCAGAAAATTCAATTATAGAAAAACCTCAACCTAATGTAGAGCATCCCAAAAATGCTTATAAAATCTTCAAGGAAAACACTAAAATCGACTGGACAAAAACATCAAAAGAAGTTCATCAGTTTATTTTGGGAATGTCACCTTATCCGGCTGCTTTTACAACATTGAAAATCGGAGAGGAAGAAAAAGGACTAAAAGTATTCAGCGGAAAATTCGAACTTTCCAATCATAATAAAACTGCAGGAAGTTTAGATATTTCGAAAAACGAATTTAAAATCTATACAAGTGACGGTATATATTTCCCTTTAGAATTACAACTGGAAGGAAAGAAAAGAATGAACGTGAAAGATTTTCTGAACGGTTTCAGAAACTTCGACGAAATAAAAATGGCTTGATTTTATCAAGCCACTTTCTTTTTTATAATTGAACCATCTCCGTTACCTCAACATCATATCCTCCAACCTGAGGCTTGATATTAGGATTCTGAGTGATTACTTTAAACTTGTTAATTCCAAGATTCTTTAAAATCTGAGTTCCAATTCCGTAATCTCTGTAATTGTAAGCTAGCGTAGGATGCTGTTCCTGACCATCCTGATAATTTAAGAACTGTTGTAGCTTTCTTAATGTATTTTCAGAATTCGAAACATTATTAATGAAAATAATAGCTCCTTTCCCTGCTTCATTTACCATATTGGTTACTTTTTCCAATAAAGGTTTTTCACCGTTATTCAATCTTGTCAGTACATCAAAATAAGAATCGGAAGACTGAACTCTTACCAAAACAGGTTCATCAACAGTCCAAGAACCTTTCGTCAAAGCAAAATGAATCTGATCATTTGAAGTTTCTCTAAAAGCAAAGAAATCAAAGTCTCCGTAAGCTGTTTTCACTTTTCTTTCTTCCAATCTCTCGATCAGGTTTCCTTTTTTAAGCTGATAATGAATTAAATCTTCAATAGAAATGATCTTCATATCATGCTTTTGAGCAAAAACGTGCAAATCAGGTAAACGAGACATAGATCCGTCTTCATTCATAATCTCACAGATTACACCACCCTCTTTTAATCCGGCTAAATGCGTAAGATCGATTGCTGCTTCTGTATGCCCTGCTCTCTTCAGAACTCCTCCTTTTCTTGCACGAAGCGGGAAAATATGGCCGGGTCTCATGAAATCTGTCGGCTTAGATTTTTCATCCATTAAAGCTAAAATAGTTTTCGCTCTATCACCTGCAGAAATTCCTGTAGAAGTTCCATTTCCAAGAAGGTCAACTGATACGGTAAAAGCTGTTTCTTTAGGATCGCTGCTTCTGCTTACCATTACTTCTAATCCTAGTTCATCACATCTTTTTTCAGGAAGCGGCATACAAATTAATCCTCTTCCATGAAGTGCCATGAAATTTATGATTTCCGGTGTTGTTAATTCAGCTGCACAAAGAAAATCACCTTCGTTTTCTCTGTCTTCATCATCTACTACTATGATTATTTTACCATTTTTAAGGTCTTCAATAGCCTCTGGAATAGTATTTAATTTAATATCAGACATTTTTACTTTTTAAATTTATGCAAAGATACTCATAAAAAAAGGCATCTTGCAATTAATCTTATGCTTTGAATATTGAGTTTTTAGCATTTCTAAAAATATGATAAGACTCCAATCTTTTCTGATGATCGTAAATATGAGAATTGATCATTAATTCATCCACATTGAACTTTTCCTGAAAGCTTTTCAGCTTTTCTTCGATCTCATCCTGATCTCCGATTAAAGTATATTTTAACTTCTGCAACACCATTGTTTTTTCCATAGATGACCAAATTTCATCCATATCTTCAACAGGCGGAGCAAAAGGCTTTCTGTCATTTCTTATAATATTAATAAAAGCCTGAAATAAAGTAGTAGAAATCTTGTGTGCTTCCTCGGAAGTTTCAGCTGCAATTCCATTGACACAGGCAATGATGTAAGGCTGATCTAAATAGTTTGACGGTTCAAAATTCTGCTTGTAAATATTAAATGCCATTTCCATTTGTTCAGGAGCAAAATGTCCTGCAAATGCATACGGAAGTCCTAATTCTGCAGCCAGGAAAGCACTGTCTGTACTTGATCCTAAAATATACAACGGAATGTCCAATCCTTCTCCCGGAATTGCACGAACTAAGGCATCCCGATTTTCCTTTGAAAAATATTTTTGTAGCTCCAGAATTTGTCTCGGAAACTGCTGGTTGATAATTGCAGGGTTTCTTCCCAATGCCTGAGCAGTCAATCCGTCTGTTCCGGGAGCTCTTCCCAGTCCCAGATCAATTCTTCCCGGAAAAAGTGACTCTAATGTTCCGAACTGTTCTGCAATCACTAATGAACTATGGTTCGGAAGCATGATTCCACCCGATCCAACTCTTATTTTTTTGGTTCCGTTCGCAATAAAACCAATGAGAACAGAAGTGGCAGAACTGGCAATGCTTTCCATATTGTGATGTTCGGCAAGCCAGAATCTTTTATAATCTAAATTTTCAGTATAATTGGCTAAAGACAAACTGTCCTGAAAGGTATCGTGAATACTTTTCTCCTGCTTCACGGGTGCAAGATCAAGTACCGATATTTCAAAATTTTTCATATTGAGATATTTATTTTTAAAGGAAACATGGAATTTCCTTCGTCGATTTTCATATTTTAAATTTTAGGTATAAAACCAAGCAAATTTAAAACTAATAAATTGCATTAGTTACTTTTTGTAATTGATAGGATGGATTGGTCTGTTCAGGAAAAAACTATTGGAAATTAATATCTATATCAAACTTTTAGTTATAATTTTTTAATTTTAGTCAGTGTTAATTTTCGTATTTATTTTTAATTATGAATTTTTTCTCTAAAAAGACTATTGCTGTTATTCTCTGTGTCGGAATTTTTTCAAATTTCACAGATGATAAAACCTCATCTCAAAATACGACGATCGAGATTTATTCCTTGACGGAAAATATTAATTTAAAAAAATGGAAAAATACAGAATTTCAATACCATTTAGTTTTTGGACTTACAAATCATAATGAAATTAATGAGGAATTTATTCCTAAATTAAAAAAAGCCGGATACAAAATATCTCATATTTCTGATCAGAAAAGTTCAGCAATAGATAGTTTTTTAGCTTCCAAAAAAATGGCTACAATAAATACGAAACTGGATGCAAAAAAATTTTTAGAAACATTATTGTTTTTAAATATCAAAATGAAATAATTAAGATAATTAAACTTGATACAAGTTGCTATGCAAATTCTATAATAAGTAAAAATTCAGAAACAGAAATATTATTGAGTTTTGAAGAGTATGACCAACTTAACCAGCAATTAAAAGAATAAAATGATAATCTGTTTCTTCCAATTTTATTTATTAATATTGCTCTACTAATTTTCAAATCCATGAAATTAAAAATAGCTTATTTATTGATCACATCATTTCTTCTACTAAGCTGTAATTTTAATCAGATTTATAAAGATCGAGAATCTGACAAAGCAGACGGAGAAAAAATTCCGCAAAAATTTTACTGTGAACTTCAATATGGAACCAATCAGGATAATACCTACAAATTATTTGGCGAAAAATTTTTTGAGGTAACAGATAAAGAGAAACTTGATGAGCTACTTAGCGTTGTTACTAAAATCGGACCTGTAGAGACCTATAATCTTTCAAAATGGGAAACTTTGGTTGTAAAAGGAACCAATCCTAAAAGCGAATATCTTTTCACTTATGATGTAAAAAGAGGGAATGAAACAACGCATGAAACTTTTACTTTACAAAAAGACAAAGAAGGTAACATTAAAATTGTAGGATACCACATCAACCAGGATTTATTAAATAAATAGACATAAAAAGGTTTTAATAATCAATGAATTATTAAAACCTTTTTATTTATTTTCCTTTCTCCTTCAAATAAGTAAAATGATTGATCAGAATCCTGATTTCATTAAACTCAAAATCACTTGGTAATGCATTCTTCCACTCGGTTAAGGTTTCTTTTGGATCTTTATAGAAAACATTTTCAAAAGCCTTTATTTTGTCTGATGTAATCACTCTTGAAATATCCAATAAGCCCTGTTCTGCAAACTTCGCCAGATGACCGATCACTGTTTCTTTCACCAATCCTCTTTCCAGCGCGATTTCTGAAATTGTTTTCCCTTGCTCAAATAATTGGAAAGTAAGAACCTGAGACGGAACTTTAGCAATTTTCATACTGATTTCCTTATCATTTTTTTCATCCAGCAATTTCGTCTCCAACAAATGGATCTCTTTTAAACTGTTCAGATATTCTTCCACATCTTCCAGCCAGTTTTTAAATTCCTCATTGTATTGTTTTAACCCTTTTACCCCTTTTATTTCGGCATAGAATTCTTTTAGAGGATTAAAAACTTTATCTCTGATCTCTGTAAAGAAGAAATTAACCGCACCTTTTGTTTTATTTTCAATTTCAGACCATTCCTCCTTCTGTTCAATAAAATTATTGACCTTCTGAGAAATCACTCTTTCTAATTTTTCGAAGATCTTTCCAAGGTTGACAATCTCATGTTTGAGCTGAAGGTACAGCCGATTTGTCTTCACTTTATCAATACTTTTTGCTGTGATGGATAATTTATTCCATTCTTCAACTTCATTCAGCAGCCATTGAGAATCTACCGTACGAAGAACTTTCCTGATACTGTAATCATATTTTTCCTGATTGAGAATGGCTTCTACATTATCATTGGCATGCGTTTCACCCTGAAATTTCAGAATCCTGTTATCCTTAAAAATAACTTCAGGGGTAATTTTCGATTTTAAAACAATTCCTTCCAACGTTCGGCAACGTGACAATGCCACATACACCTGTCCTGCCGTAAAACTTTTCCCTGCGTCAATAATTACTTTATCAAACGTCAAGCCCTGACTTTTATGGATCGTAACTGCCCAAGCGAGCTTTATTGGAAACTGCTCGAAGCTTCCCAAAACTTCTTCTTTGATATTCTTATCGGTGTCCAGGAAATATTTTTTCTGTTCCCAAACTTCTCTTTTTACGGTAATTTCTCTTTCACTTCCTTCTAAAACAACTTTAATTTCGTTTTCATCCAATCCGGAAATCTCACCTAATTTTCCGTTGAAATATTTCTTTTCTCCCGAAATATCATTACGGATAAACATGATCTGAGCTCCTATTTTTAGTTCTAAAAACTGTTCATTAGGAAACTGATTTTCTTTGAATTCTCCAAAAAGTTTAGCTTCATAGGTTTTAGTATCAACTTTTATTTCCGTCAGTTTTTCCTGATTGATTTCATCCGCCATTTTATTGTGTGAACACAGGTAAACGTAGGATTCTTTTCCCATATCAAAATCAGGATCGTATCTTTCATTCAAATGACCAAAATCGATATTGGCAACATCTCCATCACGGATTGCATTTAAGATCGCCAAAAATTCTTCGTCGGATTGACGGTAAACTTTTGTTAATTCAATGGTAATTAATGGAATTTCTTTGATGGCTAAACTGTCAAAAAAGAAAGGAGAATTGTAATATAATTTTAAGATATGCTCATCTCTCACTACCGGCGGAAGCTGATACAAATCTCCGATGAACAGCATCTGAACTCCACCAAAACGTTGATTATTTCTTCGGATAAACCGTAATGAAAAATCCATCATATCCATCACATCCGCACGAAGCATTGACACTTCATCAATAATAATAACCTCAACTTCTCTTAGCAATTTAAGTTTATCTTTACGGTATTTAAAATGAGGCATCAGATCGGCAATATTATTTGCCAGGCTTGTATCAATCCTTTCGGTGGTTGGTAAAAAAGTCCTCAGTGGCAGTCCGAACATCGAATGAATGGTAACTCCACCTGCATTAATTGCAGCAATTCCCGTAGGAGCCACTACAATATGCTTTTTACGTGTACGCCTCACAAAATCATTAAGGAAAGTCGTCTTTCCTGTTCCCGCCTTCCCTGTTAAAAATACACTTCGGTTGGTATGCTCTATTAAGTCAAAAAAATGATTGTTCATCGCTGTCAAAATTACGGAAAATGTCGTTAAGGCATAAACTTTGATTCTTGTTAAAAAAAATTTATGAAAAATAAGCTGCTAAAAATATCTTCCGTCTTGTTTTGCCTATCTCTTTTTGCTGTATCATGCAAAACAGTGGTTAAGGATGATTCTACTTTACCAAAAGACATTTCTGAAAGACCTGTTGACGAAAACAGCCAAAAATACGATCAGGCCAGATTAGAAAAAATAAAATCGACTATTGAAGAAGAAATCGCAAAAGAAGAATGCACAAATGCTGCAGACTGGGCGTTTTCACCCCTCGGATCAAAAGCCTGTGGCGGACCTGTTTCCTACATTGCCTATCCTAAAAAAATGGAAAGTGACATCCTTCCTAAAATTAAAAGCTACACCAACATCATGTCTGAATACAATAAAAAATACAATATTACTTCAGATTGTATGATGCCTGCAGAACCTACCGGAGTGAAATGTGAAAACGGAAAAGCAGTTTTAATCTATCAATAAAGTATCACTTAAAATAAAAAAACTCTCCCGATTTAGTAACCCGGGAGAGTTTTTTTATTATTTTTTTAATTCATTGTAATTATCCCTCAACGTGCTTCACATTTTCTTTATACCATGAAGAGTATTTTACATAATTATCAGCAATTCTGTTGACTTCTCCTTCCAGCAGCTGCGCATTAATATCCTTGATTTTTCTAGCAGGAACACCACCCCAGACTTCTCCGGATTTAATATGAGTTCCCTGCGTTACCACAGAACCCGCCCCCACAATAGAATTCTCTTCTACCAGGCAGTCATCCATTACAATCGCTCCCATTCCAATCAAAACGTTATCATGAATCGTACATCCATGAACAATTGCATTATGACCAATCGAAACATTGTTTCCTATATTTAAGGGATGTTTTTGATAGGTACAATGTAACATTGCATTATCCTGAACATTTACCTTATTTCCCATTTTAATGTAATGAACATCACCTCGAATTACTGCATTATACCAGATACTACAGTCTTGTCCCATCGTAACATCACCAATAATAGTAGCCGTTTCCGCCAAAAAAGTATTTTCTCCTATTTGTGGTGCTTTGCCTAAAAGTTCTTTTATAAGTGCCATATTTTTAATTTGATAATTTGATAATGAGCTGATTTGAAAATTAAATTTGATCTCTCATCAATTTAAAATGATAGCGATAGCGAAAATCTAACTTCCAGCTTCTGACTTCTAATTTCTAATTCCGTATTTTTGTATCTCAAATTTAACGAAAAAA
Organism: Candidatus Chryseobacterium colombiense; assembly: GCA_029203185.1. NCBI lineage: Bacteria > Pseudomonadati > Bacteroidota > Flavobacteriia > Flavobacteriales > Weeksellaceae > Chryseobacterium > Candidatus Chryseobacterium colombiense. Next base: position 2,230,563 of record CP119310.1, read on the forward strand.
TGCATACTATCCTTATAGAACCAACCGAAAACCCGAAAGTGATTAAATTTGTAGCGGATTACAATTTGATTCCCGGATCTTTAGAGTTGGACAGAGATTCAGATATTTCAGAAATTCCTTTAGCTCAGGAGCTTTTCAACTATCCGTTTGTAGAAAGAATTTTCATTACAGCTAATTTCGTAGCGGTAGCAAAACAAGACACCGTAGAATGGGAGCACGTAGCTGAAAGCCTTAAAAACGTAGTAGAAGACGAATTGTTAGCTAACCCGAGAATTTACCTTCAGAAGAAAAAAGAAATGTATCAGATCTATGCTGAAATGACACCGAATCCGAATGTAATGAAGTTTGTTTCTAATAAACTTTTACTTGAAGGTTTTGTAGAAGTAAAATCAAGAGATCAGGCAGAAGGAGTTCCTTTGGCTCAGGGAATTTTCACAGAGTTCGATTTTGCTACAGAAGTTTTTATTTCTGACAATTTCGTTGCAGTAACGAGAGACAATTCTGTAGAATGGCATCAGGTGATGATGGCTGTCCGCGGTTTCATTGCTGAATATCTTCAAAGCGGAGGTGAGATTGCTACTATTGAAGCCCAGAAACACGAAAATCCTGTAGAAAAAATCATCAACAGAGAATATACAGATGATGAGCAGAAAATTTCTGATATTTTAAATGAATATGTTGCCCCTGCAGTAGAAAATGATGGTGGAAAAATTTCTTTGATGGAATACGATAAAGAACATAAAACAGCCAAAATGCTTCTACAAGGTGCTTGTTCTGGTTGTCCAAGTTCAACAGCTACATTAAAAGGTGGAATTGAAAATATCTTAAAACAATTCGTTCCTGATTTGGTAGAAAGAGTGGAAGCTGTAAACGGATAATTTTCTGTAAAAATGTCTGACAGAAAGAAGATAATCATCATTATTGGAAGCGCTACAAAAAATTCCAGCAATTTAAAATTAATGGAAAAAGCATTGGAAACAAAAACCAATGTTGATTTCATAATATATGATGACCTTTCTATTCTCCCGCATTTTGATACAAAACTTACATATAATAATACACCTGCTGAAGTATTGAAAATCCGTGAAGATATCGATACTTCGGCAGGTGTACTTTTTTCTACGCCGGAATATATTTTCAGTATTCCGAGTAGGGTAAAAAATTTATTGGAATGGTGTGTTTCCACTACTATTTTTAGTGAAAAACTTGTCGGAGTTGTTACCGCTTCTGCGAATGGAGAAAAAGGACACGAAGAATTATTATTAATTCTGAAAACTCTTGGCGCAAAAGTTGATGACCACCAACTGCTGATAAAAGGTATAAAGGGCAGATTTGATAAAAACGGCTCGATAGAAAACGATACCTTTACCGAAATTTCAAAGTTTATGACAAATTTTGAAAAGTCTATTGATAATTAAAATTAAAAATTTTGGCTAAAAAAGGAATTTTACTCGTAAATCTTGGTTCACCAAAATCTACAGCGGTAAATGACGTAAAAGAATATCTGGATGAATTCCTGATGGATGAAAGAGTGATTGACTATCGATGGATTTTCCGCGCACTTTTGGTTCGTGGAATTATCTTAAATACCAGACCTGCAAAATCTGCAGAAGCTTACAAAACAGTCTGGACGGATGAAGGATCACCTTTGATTGTCATCACCGAAAAAATTCAGAAAAAACTTCAAAAGCTTGTAGATGTTCCGGTAGAAATAGGAATGCGATATGCTGAACCAAGCATTGAAACAGGAATCAGAAAATTAACCGAGCAGGGCGTTTCCGAAATCGTTCTTTTCCCTTTGTACCCGCAATATGCAATGAGTACGACGGAAACTGTAATCGAAAAAGCAGAAGAAGTAAGAAAAGCTAAATTTCCGAATGTAAAGATTAATTATATTCAGCCTTTTTACGACAGAGATATCTATATAAATTGTCTGGCAGAAAGCATCAAGGAGAAACTTCCTCAAAACTTCGATGCTCTTCAGTTTTCCTATCATGGGGTTCCGGAAAGACATATTTATAAAACCGATCCCACAAAAACATGTAATCTAAATGATTGTTGCTCAAGAGAAAGTAATCCGAGTCATAAATTCTGCTACCGTCACCAATGTTTTACAACTACGAATCTGGTGATTGAAAAGCTCAATTTACCAAAGGAGAAAACAATCGTCTCTTTCCAGTCCAGACTAGGGAAAGATAAATGGATCGAGCCTTATACAGATGAAACACTTGAAACTATTCCGAAAAAAGGAGTAAAAAACCTGGCCATTGTTTGTCCGGCTTTCGTTTCAGACTGCCTGGAAACATTAGAAGAAATTTCTGTAGAAGGCAAAGAACAATTTCTACACGGTGGAGGAGAAAATTTCCATTATATCCCATGTCTGAATGATGAAGACCGGTGGATTGAAGTGGTAAAAACACTGTGTGAGGAAAAGCTCAATGAATTTTATTTAGTTTAAAATAGTAACCTTCGGAAACGGAGGTTATTTTTTTACAAAAACTAATTCTCCAAACAATACCCCCTCATTTTTAAGTGAAATTTCAAAATAAACACAATTTCAACACAAACACCCCTATTATTTTAAAATAAAATTATAATATTTAATTATTTTTACTACCTTTACCCCATCAAAAGAACATCATTAACCTTAAAAATTAAAAATGATGAATGCAACTGCCGAAATTTTAAAAACAAAGATCGAAAACTTCAGTCCGGAAACCCTGGAAGCATTTGCTAAGCTGGTAGAAAATTTTGAAATAAACAACAGACCTGCAATCCCACAATTTCAATTGGATGAAGTCCTGTATAGAATTCAGTTTCATAACGAGAATCCCACTACAAAATTAGATTTTTACGAAAATATTTCTGAGCTGAAAAAGAATTGTGCATAAAATGAACGTTCTCCTCTCCTCCATTGCAAAAAATGACATAAGACTTCTTATGCGGGTATTTAATGCAGAAAAAGAAAATAAAGGAATGGACTTTCTTGAAGATTTGAAAGTAACTATTGGCGAGATCCTACAAAAAAACAAAAACCATGAAACAAGACATAAGGAAATCACCGTGAATGCCATGCAGAACTTCCCTGTGAATATTCATTATATATTTGAAGATCATGAAAATCTACTGGTAACTGCTATTTTTAAAATATAAAAAGAATTTCCTAAACTATTATTATATGTAAACCCTTACAGAAATATCTATAAGGGTTTTTATTTTACACATTATGTATATACATCTATCGTATCGGTGTTCTAAATTCTCCATACCCCATCAAACCGTCATAATTTCTGCCAAAAGGAGCATAATATAAGAAACCCTGATAAAGATTTTCTGTCTGCCAGAAATTACCATTAATCTCTCCTAAATTTAAAATTCCATTAGCATCTTTCGTTGCCAGGATATAATTGTAAAAACCTTGCTTCAGATATATTTTTGCCACATATTTTTTAGTAGCTTCATCGTATTGCATCTGATATTCTTTAGAAGGTTTAAAATCATTAAAACCGCCTAAAACATATAATTCCTTATCCATAGGATCCGAATCTATTGAAAAATATACCCACGAATAATCTGCTTCTCGCTCTGCATTTCTTTCAATTCCCAAATCACTTCTCCTGTAATACCATGCTCCGTTTACATCAGGTTGATATTGGTAATTCAAAGGATAGGCCCATACCGAATGAAGATAAGTATTATTTACGCCATCTTTCAATTCCGTTGCGCGAACCATATCTGCCGCCATATTCATATTCTTATTATCAAAATAATAAAATTCATTATTCCCGGGAAAAGCAAGACCTAACTGTTGAAAAAGCAGTTTATTACCCAATGTTGTACTGGGTTTTAAATTCTTAATAACCATATTAGGATTATTATTCTGCATCACATTCAGGCTCATTGAATTGACATTGGAAGTAAGATCTCCTCCTTTTGAAACCACCTGCACCTCTACCCTTTGGTTGAGATTCGGATTTTTATCTACAAATCTTGAAACATCCAAAGCTACACTGGCATTATCTTCCACCATATAAAACCTTCTTTTGAAAAGAGGTTTGTCAGCAGAATCCTTGTAAACGATTAATTCAAAATTACCTGAAATTTTAGGCTGAATTTTATCATTGGGAAATACTAATTTGTAATGAGTATAGGCCTGTAACGTATTAAATGAATATTGAAAATTATCCAAAAGCCCATTTAAACTTCCATTCGCAAATTCAGTAAAGAAAAGATTGTCATCTTCCCAGTTTCTGTCATAATGTTTAATAGTGTATCTGTAAATCTGATTGCTATTGGAAAGATCATCAAAACTTAAAACCAGCGTCTCATTCATTTTGATTACAGGTGTCTCATCGTTGGTTTGAGGATTAAAAAGCTGAATACTCTGGATATTTTGTCCAAACATCAGTCCGCTCAAAGAAAATAAAAGTAATTGCAAAGTTTTCATTATGACGAAGATAACGAAAAATACCCATTTTCTACATAATATCGTATTTTTGAAAAAAATTTCAATTATGCTTCATATTCAGAGATTCGTATTCAATTTTGCCAGCGAAAATACTTATATCCTTTATAACGATAATAAAAATGCATGGATTATTGATCCTGGAAATATGAATGAGCAGGAGACTTATGTCATTAGTAACTTTATCGCTGAAAATAATTTAAACATTCAAAAAATTCTTTTAACGCATGCTCATATTGACCATGTTTTAGGATTACAATGGGCTTTCGACACTTATAAAGTTCCTGTTACTTTACACCAGGATGATCAGGAAGTATTGGATATGCTTTCTGCAAGCGGTGCAAGATTCGGGTTTCAGGTTTCCCCGGTTAAAGTAGAAACCACTTATATCAATGAAGGTGATGAACTTGATCTTGATGGAGAAAAATTCAAAATATACCATGTTCCGGGACATTCTCCGGGAAGTGTAGTTTACCACAATGATGAAAGAAAATTCATGATTTCCGGTGATGTTCTTTTTGAAGGAAGCATTGGAAGAACAGATCTATATAAAGGAAATTACGATCAGTTAATTAATGGCATCAAAACGAAACTTTTCATTCTTGATAATGAAACTCAGGTTTTTTCCGGCCACGGAAATTCCACAACAATCGGATTTGAAAAACAATACAATCCTTTTTTAAAGTAAGGTCTAGATTTTATAGAAATATTGAGATGCTTCGGCTTTGCTCAGCATGACAATTCTAGAGACTAGTTTGTTTATTTTAAAAATGATTACTTGCAATGCCATACTGAGCGAAGCAAAGTATCTATAATAAAAAAGCTGTCTTAAAAGACAGCTTTGTATTTTGAAAATGGATAAAAATTATTTCCATTTAATATTACATCCCATACTTGGTCTCTGAATTTCTTCCTGAGATTCGCCCAATAAAAGATTTTCAAAAGCAATAATTAAATCTTCACCCGTTACATCCTTATGATTTCCCGGTCTTGAATCATCCATTTGCCCTCTGTAGATAAGATCCAGTTTTTCATCAAAGAAAAAGAAATCTGGTGTACAAGCTGCATCATAAGCTTTTGCAATCGCCTGGCTTTCGTCATATAAATAAGGGAAATCAAATTTTCTCTCGATCTGGAATTCGATCATTTTTTCCGGAGAATCAGCAGGATATTTTTCTACATCATTAGAGTTAATCGCGATAAACTCAATCCCTCTCTCATTATAGTCTTCATACAATTCATTTAATTTATCAATCACATGAAGAACAAACGGGCAATGGTTGCACATAAAGATCACCAACGTCCCTTTTTCTCCTTTCAGATCATCCAGCGATTGGATTTCGTTACTTTTTGAAGGGTTCGGAAGCTCAAAAAAAGGTGCTTTTGTACCCAAAGCGATCATATTTGAAGGCGTATTCATAACTTTTTTATTTGATCACAAAGATAAAAATTTCTTTTAGTATACAGCCAAAACATGCTATAATTGAATGAGGCTATTGAATTCATTAATTTTTACAATAATTCCAAATTTAAAGTATAGAAACTATCTCCCAGCTCCCATGTTTCCAAGATTCAATTAATTTTTAAAATCTCTTTTAAAGCTTTCAAAAAAATTAAATTTAAAAATTTGTTTGGAAGATATATTCAAAAGTTAGTAGTTTTGCTAACACTGTTAGTAATAAAAAATCATGGGTCTACATGAACGTCGACAAAGAGAAAAAGAAAACATACGTACCAGCATTTTGGACGCGGCTTTCTCTTTGGCTAAAACCGAAGGTTGGGCTTCACTTTCCATGAGAAAAATTGCCGATGCCATAGAATACAGTGCACCGGTGGTTTATGATTATTTTGAAAACAAAGAGGCTATTCTGTACGAAATCTCGTTGAATGGTTTCAATTGTTTGCACATAGAATTGTTAAAAGCCCAGAGAGAACACGACACTCCGGATGAACAATTGAAAGCTATTGTAGATGCTTACTGGAAGTTTGCATTTAAGAACAAAGAGTACTATCAATTGATGTTCGGATTGGGGATGCAGTGCAGCGGAAGGGGAATGATGAAAGAAGAATTTTCATCTTTTCAGGACATGCTTTACGACTGCACCTATGAAATTATCAAGAAAAACGGATCAAAAATTGAAAATGCCTGCCACATGTCTCACGCCCTTTTTTCGGCAGTGCACGGATTGATCTCTATCATGATGATGAGAAATGATGATATTCCTTCTACGATGAACAAGACTACATTGGATGAAACAGTTTCTGCTTTCATTAAGTCTTTGTAAATTTTTTTTGAATTAAAAATTAACACCGTTAGGAAAAGTATCATCAATAATTTTTTTTCACATTTATAACTTAAAATTTTTTAAAATGAAATATGATTTTATAACCATGCTTATGGCAATTTTTTTTCCTTACCATTAACACTGTTAGGTAATTTAACAGGTGATTTTAGTAATCTTTAGTCTTAAAAACCAATAGTGCCATGTAAATACAAGCTTAACTTTCAATTTTTAATTAAATAAAATGTTAGCAAAATAGCACCCATTGACACCTCATCTTTATTATACTTAAAACAACATTAAAACCATTTTTCAATTATGAAAACAACGATTTAACCATCGAGTATTAAGAATTCTGTAATTTTTTTTGAACTAAAAATTAACACCGTTAGTAAAAATAACAGAATTCAACTTTAAAACATTATTATTTAATCTAACACTTCATTAAAAACTTAAACTCAAAATGAAAATACCTGGAAAAATAAGGTTCATCGTACTTATCTCAAGTATTATCCTTTTACAAAACTGCACCAAAGCTGCTGAAGGATCAAATGCTGCTCCTCCAGCTCCCGAACTGCCTGTTTATACTGTCATTACGTCACCTGCTACTACCTATCAGGAATTCCCAACCGCTCTGGAAGGAAAAAACAATGTGGAAATCAGATCGCAGGTAGACGGTTATTTAGATAAAATTTATGTGGAAGAAGGCGCTTATGTAAGAGCCGGACAGCCTTTATTCAAAATAGATTCAAGAGCATACGGAGAACAAATGAATATGGCTTCTGCTAATCTTCAGGTTGCCAATGCCAACATTCAAAAAGCAAAAGTGGAAGTTGATCGACTTGAACCTCTTGTTGCCGCAAAAGTAGTTTCTGATGTACAATTGAGAACGGCAAAAGCAAATTACGCAGCCGCTGTTGCAGCCGCTTCACAGGCGAAAGCTTCTGTTGGTGGTGCAAAAATCAACATTGGATTTACAACCATTACAGCGCCGGTAAGCGGATATATCGGAAGAATTCCTTACAAAAAAGGAAGTCTGATTTCAAGAACAGACCCAAATCCATTGACTTTATTATCAGATATCAGTGAGATTTACGCGTACTTCTCTTTAAGCGAACTTGATTTCATTGCTTTCCAAAATAAATATGAAGGAGCAACTTTAGAGCAAAAGCTAAAAAATATGCCGATGGTAGATTTAGTGATTGCAGACAACACCATTTATCCACAAAAAGGAAAAATGAGCATTGTTGACGGACAATTCGATAAAACAACCGGGGCCATCAGCGTTCGTGCTGTATTCCCAAATGCTAACGGAGCTTTGAGAACCGGAAACACAGGACGTGTTCGTATGCCGCAATTATTTTCGAATGCAGTAGTCATTCCACAGGAGTCTACTTTTGAAATTCAGGACAAAACATATGTTTACGTAGTTGGAAAAGACCAGAAAGTAACCAGCAAGCCTGTAAAGATCTCAGGAAAAACAGAAAACTATTACTTTATTTCTGAAGGAATACAGCCTGGAGAAAAAATCGTATTCACAGGAATCGGAATGTTAAAAGATGGTGTTTCTATCAAGCCGAAAGCTATTTCTTCTGATAGCTTGTTGAAAGCAAAACCATTGTAACAGTTTAAACTTAAATTTTTATCGCGGCTATTCATTAAAAAGTGCTTCAAAAATTTACAAGAACAAGTTTAAACACCATTAAAAAATAAACTTCTTATGTTAAAACAATTTATAGAAAGACCGGTACTCTCTACCGTGATCTCCATAATACTTTTATTATTGGGGGCTCTGTCCCTCTTTAATTTACCCATTGCCCTCTTTCCGGATATCGCTCCTCCAAGCGTTCAGGTGACGGCATTTTATCCGGGAGCAAACGCGGAGGTGGTAGCACGTTCTGTGGCAACACCTATCGAAGAAGCCGTGAACGGGGTGGAAAACATGACCTACATGACTTCCAACTCCAGTAACGACGGTACCATGACATTGAACGTCTTCTTCAAGCAGGGTTCTGACGCGGACAATGCTGCGGTAAACGTACAAAACCGTGTATCCAAAGCGATGAGCCAGCTTCCTCAAGAGGTTGTTCAGGCAGGGGTTTCTACTCAGAAAGTACAGAACAGTATGATCATGTTCATGGGATTAACAAGTAATGATCCTAAACAATACGACGAACTGTTTTTACAGAATTATTTAAAAATCAATATTATTCCGCAAATTCAACGTATTCCAGGGGTTGCTCAGGCACAAGTTTTCGGAACGAGAGATTATTCCATGAGACTTTGGCTGAAACCGGACAGATTAGCCGCAAACGGACTTTCGCCTCAGGAAGTTTTGAATGCAGTGAAAGATCACAACTTAGAAGCCGCTCCGGGTCGTTTGGGACAGGGAAGTAAGGAAACTTACGAATATATCTTAAAATATAAGGGTAAATTAAACAAGAACGAAGACTACGAAAATATTGCCATCAAAGCGAACAGCGACGGTTCATTCCTAAGATTGAAAGATGTTGCAAGAGTAGAATTCGGATCTTATACCTATACAGCAGCTAACAGAGTTGACGGGAAACCAGTAGCCGGATTTGCCATCATGCAGACTGCCGGTTCGAACGCCAACGAGATCTTAACAGAAATTGAAAAACAGGTTGACCAGTTCAAAACAACCCTTCCAAAAGGCGTAGAACCGATCATCATGTACAACTCTAAAGATTTTTTAGACGCGTCTATTCATCAGGTTGTTGAGACATTGGTAATTGCATTTATTCTGGTATTTATTGTAGTATATATTTTCCTTCAGGATTTCAGATCTACATTAATTCCTGCAATTGCCGTTCCGGTTGCGATTATCGGTACCTTCTTCTTCTTGCAGTTATTTGGTTTCAGTATCAACATGTTGACGTTGTTTGCATTGGTACTCGCCATTGGTATTGTGGTAGATGACGCAATCGTTGTGGTAGAAGCCATTCACTCCAAGATGGAACATACAGGAATGCCTGTGGAACAAGCCACAACAAGTTCGATGAGTGAAATTTCCGGAGCGATTATTTCCATTACATTGGTGATGTGTGCCGTGTTTATTCCGGTTGGTTTCATGCAGGGTCCTGCGGGAGTTTTCTACAGACAGTTTGCCTTTACATTGGCGATTGCGATTTTAATTTCTGCGGTGAATGCCTTAACATTAAGTCCGGCTCTTTGTGCTTTATTATTAAATGATCCTCAAGGTGAGCACGGTGAACATGGCAAAAAAACTGGTTTCGGCGCGAAATTTTTCAATGCTTTCAATACAAGCTTTAATAATTTAACTAAAAAATACATTTACAGCCTTAAATTTTTAATTAAAAACAAATGGGTTGCGGTTGGCGGATTAGTTCTTATTACTGCGGTAAGTGTTTTCTTAATTAAAAAAGCACCATCAGGATTTATTCCTACAGAAGATCAGGGGTTCATCTTGTATGCGGTAAACACGCCTCCGGGAAGTTCATTGGACAGAACGCACAATGCAACCGAACAAATCGATAAAATCATAGACGGTGAAAAAGCGAAAAACCACCTTTGGGTTGCAGACGGTCTGAACTTCATCAGTAATGCGAATGCTTCTCCATACTCTGCAGGTTTTATCAAATTAAAAGATCATGATCAGCGAGGTGAAATCACCGATCCGGATCAGATTGCAGCAGGATTAACAGGGAAAGTTTCCCAGGTGAAAGATGCAAGTGCATTCTTCTTCAACTTCCCTACAGTTCAGGGATTTGGTAACGTTTCCGGTTTTGAATTTATGCTTCAGGACAGAACGAACGGTTCTTTAGAACAATTGGGAACAAATACTCAGGCTTTCATTGGAGAATTGATGAAACGTCCGGAAATTGCATTCGCTTTCACAACGTATGCAGCAGGAAATCCACAATTCACCATTGAGGTTGATAATGATAAAGCCAATCAGCTTGGCGTTTCTATCACAGAATTGATGCAGACGATGCAGATTTATTACGGAAGTAGCTTCGTTTCAGATTTCAACAGATTCGGAAAATACTATAGAGTAATGGCTCAGGCGGATATTCCTTATCGTACCGACGCGAATTCTCTGGAAGGAATTTATGTTAAAAATAAATCAGGCGAAATGGTTCCTGTAAAAACATTGGTAACCTTAAAAAGAAGCTTCGGACCTGAAACAGTGACAAGAAACAACCTATTCAATGCGGTTACAATTAACGGAACTCCCAAACCTGGCTACAGTACCGGAGACGCGATCAAGGCTGTAGAAGAAGTTGCGCAGAAATCACTTCCAAGAGGTTACGGTTACGAATGGACGGGAATCACTCGTGAAGAAATCAAAACAAGCGGACAGACAGCATTTATCTTTATGCTAAGTATTTTGTTTGTGTATTTCTTGTTGGCAGCTCAGTATGAAAGTTATATTCTACCGTTTGCCGTTATTTTAACGATTCCAACGGGTATTTTCGGAGTATTTGCTTTTACAGGATTGGCTGGAATTGATAACAACATTTACGTTCAGGTTGGATTGATCATGTTGGTCGGATTATTGGCGAAAAACGCGATCCTGATTGTAGAATTCGCAGTGCAAAGAAGAAATGCGGGAAGATCATTACTGGAATCTGCGCTTCAGGCTTCAAGGCTACGTTTAAGACCGATCTTAATGACCTCATTTGCCTTCATCATCGGTATGCTTCCATTGGTTTGGACTCAGGGAGCTTCCGCAAAAGGAAACCACTCGATCGGTATGAGTACAGTGGGTGGAATGTTTACAGGTGTTGTATTCGGAGTCTTCATTATTCCTGTAATGTTTGTGATTTTCCAATACTTACACGAAAAAATGCCGAGCAGAAAAAAGAAAAGACTTCAAAAACAAAAATTGGAGCAAGAACTTTTAACTCCGGCTCACTAATATAATGATTGACAAAACTTTGAGAATATTTCAAATATATTTTGAACCATTAAGATTTTAATTAAGAAGCTTAGAATATTAAGTTTAGCTACGCTTTTAAAATAATGTTTATTAAAAATCAATTTGATTTTTTCTTAATTAAGCTTAATTCCTTAACTATTCTTAATGGTTCAAATAAAATAAAAATAGAGAAGAAACTATTCAAACTAATATCATAAAAGAGCAAAGCATTTTCTCCTACTAAAGACTTCTTTGCACTCATAACTTCTCAAAGTTTTGTAATCAATTAAAAAATTATGAAATCGCAAGATTACATAAGACCTTTTAATAAAAATAAATATTTACTTATGAAAAGAATATTAAATATCATCATCGCTTTTGGACTGGCTCTAGGTTCGGTCTCCTGCGTGTCGAAACTGGCATTCAAGGAGCCTGAGCTTGAGCTTCCCGAAACGTTCAAATATACTGCAACTGCCGATACAGCAAGCGTTGCCAACTTAGAATGGAAACAGTTTTTCAACGATCCGATATTGCAAAACCTGATTGAAAAAGGAATTAAAAACAATTACGATTTACAGATTGCTTTAAAACAGGTTGCTTCTTCACAGGAAAAATTAAAACAGGCAAAATATCTTCAGTATCCTGATGTAGGTTTTGGTGTTACTGCACAAATTTCAAAACCTTCCAAAAACAGCATGAACGGGCAAAGCTTAAATTTATTTTTAGGAAAAAGCTATGTTGAGGATTACAATGCAGCATTCAATTTATCTTGGGAAGCCGATATTTGGGGAAAAATTAAAAATCAGCAGGAAGTTTCTAAAATGCAGTATCTGCAGACTTATGAAGCAACAAAAGCAATTCAGACACAAGTTGTGGCAGCCATTGCTCAAGGATATTATAATTTATTGATGCTCGACAAACAATTGCAGATTGCCAACTCAAATTTAGAATTGAGCAAAAACACGCTTTCTTTAACAGAAAAATTATGGAAAAGCGGGGATACAACTTCTCTGGGAGTTCAGCAGGCAACAGCTCAAAAGCAATCTACAGAACTTCTGATTACACAATTGGAACAAAATATTGCCATCCAGGAAAATGCATTAAGTATTTTAGTTGGGGAAAATCCGGGAAAAATCAGCAGAACGATTGAAATGTCAGATACCTCTTTGCCACAAGATATTTCTGCGGGGCTTCCTGCAGCGATGGTAAGCCGTCGTCCAGATGTTCGTCAACAGGAATTGGTATTGTTGGAATCCAATTCAATGGTGGGAATTGCTCAGGCAAACATGTATCCTTCATTGAAAATTACAGCAAATGGTGGAGTAAATTCATTTAAAATTGATAACTGGTTTCAGATTCCGGCTTCATTATTCGGTTCTGTTTTAGGAGGATTGACTCAACCCATTTTCCAGAAAAGACAATTGAAAACAGATTTAAATGTTGCTAAAATCCAGAGAGAGAAAAACGTATTGGCTTTCCGTCAATCAGTTTTAAATGCGGTAGGTGAAGTTTCTGATGCCTTGGTTTCAAATGAAAGTTTAAAAGTTCAGGAACAAAAAGCAACAGAACAGGTTGCAACGTTAAAAGACGGAATTAAGAGTGCCGAAATGCTTTACAAAGGCGGGATGGCAAATTATTTAGAAGTAATAACAGCTCAAGGAAATTCTCTACAGGCAGAGCTAAATTTGGCGTCCGTAAAAAGACAGAGATTAAGCAGTATTGTAGACTTGTACCGAGCTTTAGGAGGCGGTTGGAAGTAGTAAATTAAAATTATATTGTTAATGGAATGCGGTCTTTCGGGGCTGCATTTTTTTGTTTAACTAAACTTTTTTAACCACTCTCACTGTCATTCTGAACGAAACAAAGTGAAGTGAAGAATCTAAATTGTTAACAAAGATTCTTCCTTCGTCAGAATGACAATGTGTGAAAGTTTAAAACCATTAAGAGCATTTAAGTTGTTAAGTTTAATTAAGAAAAATCAAATAGATTTTTATAAACATTATTTTAAAAGCGTAGCTAAACTTAATATTCTAAACTTCTTAATCAAATCTTAATGGTTAAAATTATGTCTAATATTTTTCAAAAAAATGTGGAAATCTCTGGAAAATAAAATTATTTCAAAGTCTCTTTATTGATATACTCAATCAACTGATCAAAATCCTCCTTCGAATATCCCAACTGCAAATAATGAATATCATCCGCTTTTCGATACCAGGTCAATTGGCGTTTTGCATATCTCCGGCTGTTTTTCTTAATTTCAGAAACGGCAAAATCCAAATCCCATTCCCCATCAAAATATTTGAATAATTCAGAATATCCAACGGTTTTCAAAGCAGTCAGATCTTTAAATTCTTCCAGACTTTTTGCCTCTTCCAACAAGCCTTTTTCCATCATGATATCCACTCTCTTATTGATTCGATCGTACAATTCTTCTCTCGGTGCTTCAATTCCAATTCGAATTGTAATAAAATCTCTTGAATCTTGTGAAACAGCAATTTGTTCCGAATACTTTTTATTCGTCTGCCAAATGACATCAATTGCCCGTAAAAGTCTCCTGTGATTATGAAAATCAACCACTTCAAAATATTCGGGATCCAATTTTTTTAGAATTTCCTGAAGTTTTTCGATGCCTTCGTTTTCGAGAATATCATGTAATTTTTTCTGATTTTCCTCGTCAGCTTCGGGTAAATCATTCAACCCTTCAATTACAGCTTTTTCGTACATCATACTTCCTCCCACCAAAATGACGGTATCATGATCTTTAAAAAGTTCGTTGAGTTTTTTTAAGGCATCTTCTTCATATTGCCCAATGGAATAGTATTCCTGAACTGAAAGATTTCCAATAAAATGATGAGGTGCTTCTGACAATTCTTCTGCAGAAGGTGCGGCAGTACCAATTTCCATTCCTTTGAAAAACTGGCGGGAATCACAGGAAATAATTTCCGTATTGAAATGTTTTGCCAGATCAATTGCCAATCTCGTTTTACCAATTCCGGTAGGTCCTACAACAGAAATCAAATTTTTCTTTTTCACATCGCTAATTTACGAAAATTTGATTTTTTTGTTTTAATCTCAAAGTCACAAAAAAATTGTGTCTTAATTTTGAACCATTAAGAATTTGGTTAAGAATAAATCTAATAGATTTTTCTCAAGCATTATTTTAAAGCAAAGTTCATCTTAATATTCTAAATTTCTTAATCAAAATCTTAATGGTTAAAATCGAACTTGATCTTAACGTTAAAGTTTCATCTTGTCACACTATAGACTTAAATGTTTATCTTTGTACGACAATAAAAAACTATGATTTTATCAATGACAGGCTTTGGTAGAGCCGAAGACGTTTTTGAAGGAAAAAAAATTACAATAGATATTAAATCACTGAACAGCAAAAGCTTTGATTTGAATATTAAAATTCCTTTGCGTTACAAAGAAAAAGAATTTGAAATCAGAAAAATTCTTAACGATAGACTCATCCGTGGAAAAGTAGACTGCTACGTTAATATAGAGAATCTAGAAGAGACAAACGACGTAAAAATCAATAAAGGATTAATTGATTCTTACATTAATGAACTTCGAAACATTGCCTCCGATGGACCGGATTTTGAATATCTGAAAATGGCGGTAAGACTTCCGGACGCTATTACTTCCAGACCCGATGACTTGTCTGAAGGAGAATGGGAAGCTTTAGCAAAAATTGTAAATGCTGCGATTGACCGTTTCGAAGAGTTCAGAAAAACAGAAGGCAAAATCCTGCATGAAGAACTGGAAAGAAATATTCAGAATATTGATAAATATCTAGGTGAAGTTATTCCTTTTGAAGAAGAAAGAATCATCGCTGTAAGAGAGCGTTATCAGAAAACTTTAAAGGAATTCGAAAACGTGGATGAAACCCGTTTCTATCAGGAAATGGCCTATTTCACAGAAAAACTGGATATTTCTGAAGAAAAAGTAAGATTAGCCCAGCATTTGAAATATTACAAAGAAGTAATGGACAATGAGGATTTCAACGGAAAAAAACTTGGTTTTATTTCTCAGGAAATCGGCCGTGAAATCAATACTTTAGGTTCAAAAGCCAATCATGCACAAATTCAGAAACTGGTGGTGATGATGAAAGATGATTTGGAAAAAATTAAAGAACAGACATTAAACGTACTATAACTTAGTTGATAGTTATTAGTTGATGGTTGTTGGGTTTTTACAGCTGTCAACTAAAAATTATCAACCAACAACAATATGAATAAAGTTATCATATTTTCAGCACCGTCCGGAAGCGGAAAAACGACATTAGTAAAACATTCTCTGGAAGTTTTTGATGAACTGCAGTTCTCAATTTCCTGTACTACAAGACAACCGAGAGGAAGCGAAGTTCATGCGGTAGACTACCATTTTTTAACACCGGATGAATTCAGACAGAAAATTTCGGAAGATGCGTTTGTAGAATTTGAAGAGGTTTATACAGATAAATATTACGGAACTTTAAAATCTGAAGTTGAAAAGATCTGGAATCGGGGAAAAGTCGTAATTTTCGATGTTGATGTAAAAGGCGGAATTTCCCTAAAGAAATATTTTGGAGAAAAGGCATTGTCAATTTTCATTGAACCACCTTCCATCGAAGAGTTGGAACGAAGATTGATTTCAAGAAATACAGATGATGCAGAAACCATTAAAACCCGTGTAGCAAAAGCAGAAGAGGAAATGTCTTATGCCGATGAATTTGACAAAATCGTCATTAATACGGATTTGGATGAAGCAAAAAAAGAAATAGAAAGTTTAATAAAAAATTTCATTGAAGAAACTGGAAATTAGAAATCAGATGTTAGTAAAAAAATCTAACCCCTAATTTCTAAAGTCTAACTTCTATAATTAAAAACATTGAGGTTGATATGAGTACCGAAACACTAGAAAAAGCTAAATCTACAATTCCCGTAAAAGGATTTCTGGACATTAAAGATTTAGTGATTCCTCAAGGAGAAGAGCTTGTAAAAGCAATTCTTAAATTGAAAGAAGAAAAAAATGCGGTAATCTTAGCGCATTATTACCAGCCTGGAGAAATTCAGGATATTGCCGATTTTTTAGGAGATTCACTACAGTTGGCAAGACAGGCAAAAGATACCAATGCCGATATGATCGTATTCTGCGGAGTTCACTTCATGGCGGAAGCAGCAAAAATCCTGAACCCAACTAAAAAAGTTGTTCTTCCGGATACAATGGCAGGATGTTCTTTAGCAGACGGTTGTTCTGGAGAAGGATTAAGAAAAATGCGTGAACAGCACCCAAATGCTTTGGTAGCGACCTACATCAACTGTAATGCTGAAACAAAAGCAGAGAGTGATATTATCGTAACAAGTTCAAATGCTGAAACGGTAATTGAAGCCCTTCCAAAAGACAGACCTATTATTTTTGCACCTGATAAAAACTTAGGAAGATATCTATCCCAAAAAACAGGACGCGATATGATTCTTTGGGACGGAAGCTGCATCGTTCACGAAGCATTTTCCATGGAGAGAATTGCAAAACAATTAGCAGATAATCCGGACGCAAAATTAATTGCTCACCCGGAAAGCGAGGAAGCTGTTCTAAAACTGGCTCATTTTATAGGCTCTACTTCTGCATTGTTGGATTATGTACAAAAAGACGATTGTCAGAAATTTATCATTGCTACAGAAGAAGGGATTTTACACGAAATGAAAAAACGTGCTCCCCATAAGGAATTGATTCCGGCTTTGGTTTTTGATGAAACCTGCAACTGTTCGGAGTGTTTTTATATGAAGCGTAATACAATGGAAAAATTGTATTTATGTATGAAATATGAACTTCCTGAAATTCTGATCGACGAAGAATTAAGATTAAAAGCATTAAAACCGATCGAGGCAATGCTTGATCTTTCAAAAAGTATCAAATAAATCAAAAGCACTGTTTTTACAGTGCTTTTTTTCTTTAGAATTAATTTTCAAAACAATCTGCGCTCACGTCTAAACACATTCGACACTTTGGGGATAATGCAAAATATTGTACGCAAGTAAAGCGCATCTTGGGAGTTTTCCGTATGTGCTAATTTATTATGGACAAGTATGAGTTACAGGATCATATGAAAACATTATACAAACTCTTCTTCCCAAAAACAAAGAACAAGTAGCACAACCCGGTATTGGGCTGCAGTCAGAATCAAAATTACACTCATGATTGACCCCACCCAAAATCTTTTTCAGGTTTTCTCTTTTAATTTTTTTTAAATTTTTCATAGTAAATAGTTTTAATGGTTAAATGTAACCTTAATCAAGAGAACATTCATAGCTTAACAACACTTTAGGTTTACAACATTCCGGCAAAGCATCATAGTCTGCACAAGATTTTGGAAAACCGGGACCATAAGGCCCGGGAGGACAAGTATAATTACAGGTTCCTGCTCCGTTAATTGTTTTTAAATTTTGTCTGTCTAATTTTTTTAGGTTTTTCATGGTATTTTATTTTTCTTGATTCAGGTGATTTAAAAATAGATATTAAATTAATAAATCACTAAATATTGATAAATATTATTTTATGTTAAATTCTATTCAGTAAATAATATTTGATGCAAACTTTTATTCGTGCTTCAAAATAATTTGTACATTTGTTCAAGTAACAATGAATTATTTAAGAAACATATCTGATATTTCTATTCCGGATTTCTCTATTTCGGAAGGAAATTTTGTTTCCATTATTGCTACAACAACTACCACTACCCCATAACGGGGTAAATTTTCACATATCATTCACTAGCGTGTACTCTTTTTCTGAAGAGTAAAATTTCATTTTTCCATAACTCAAAATAAAACATCATGAAAGTTTTAAAATTTGGCGGAACTTCTGTCGCCAATGCCCAAAATATACTAAAGGTAAAAGATATCATAAAGAAAGAATCTCTGAAAAACAGAGTCGTAATTGTAGTTTCTGCACTTCAAGGTGTGACAGATCAATTGATAAAAGCAGCAGAATCAGCATCTCAAAACAATGAAAATTATATTCAGATTATTAAAAAACTTGAAGAAAAACATTTAGATTTAGTCACAGAATTAATTCCGATTTCGAATCAAAGTTCATGGTTGAGCTTCGTTAAAAAACATTTTAATGATATAGAAGATATCTGTAACGGAATTTTCGTATTGGGAGAATTCACAGATAGAATTAAAGATAAAATTATGTCTTACGGCGAATTTCTGTCGTCAAACATTATCGCTGCAAATTTACAATTCGAAAGATTTGATATCAAATGGATGAATTCTTCCGAAAATATTGTTACTAATAACAATTACACCAATGCAAAAGTAAATTTTGAAGCCACTGAAAAGAATTTGATACAATTTTTAAACGAAAATAAAAATCAGATTATTATGGCTCCCGGATTTATTGCTAAAGATGAAAAAGGAAATTCTACAACCTTAGGACGAGGCGGTTCAGACTATACCGCATCTCTCATTGCTTCAGCCATCAATGCTGATGAACTTCAGATCTGGACAGATGTAAGCGGAATGATGACTTCAGATCCACGATTGGTTTCCAACGCAAAACTAATTCCTGAAATTTCATATGCAGAGGCAATGGAACTTTCCCATTTTGGAGCAAAAGTTTTATATCCTCCGACAATTCAACCAGTGATGGTGAAAAATATTAATCTAAGAATTAAAAACACTTTCGAGCCGGAAGCATGCGGAACATTAATTTCTCATCAACTGGAAAAAATAAATTCTGAAAATCAGCAGATTGCAGTCGGAATTTCTAATATGAGCAACATTGCTTTATTGACTTTAGAAGGAAGCGGAATGATTGGAATTCCGGGATTTTCCGCAAAATTATTTCAATGTTTAAGCAGTGAAAAAGTGAGTGTTATTCTCATTACACAGAGCTCGTCTGAACATTCCATAACTGTTGCCATTCATGAAAAAGATGTTTTTAATGCAAAAAATGCTATTGATATCGCTTTTGAAGATGATTTAAAGCTAAAAAAAGTCGAGCCCGTAAAAATTGAAACCAACCTTGCCATTGTAGCTTTGGTCGGAGAAAATATGAAAAGCAGAAGCGGCGTAAGCGCAAAAATGTTTGGCTGTTTGGGAAATAACGGCATCAATATACGGGCAATTGCACAGGGTTCCTCTGAAAAAAACATCAGCATTGTCATTTCAGAAAAAGACATCAAAAAAGCAGTGAACGTGCTGCATGAAGAATTTTTTGAATCGGAAATAAAACAGGTACATCTTTACATTTGCGGAACTGGAAATGTTGGAATGAAATTAATTCAGCAGATCTATGACCAGAACGAATATCTTAAAGAAAATCTTTTAATCAATTTAAGAATTGCAGGACTTTCCAACAGCCGTAAAATGATTTTTTCAGATACAGGAATTTCAGAAAACGAATTTTTCAATTTTAACAAGAATGGCGAAGATGCTTCTGCAGAAAAATTTGCTCACGAAATTATTTCAAGGAATTTAAGAAACTCTGTTTTTGTAGATGTTACGGCAAGTTCAGAAATTCCGAATATGTATGAAAAATTGCTTAAAAAAAGTATAAATATTGTAGCTTGTAATAAAATTGCAGCCTCATCAGATTTTGAAAATTATAAAACCTTAAAAAACATTGCCCGGAATCACAGCTGTAAATTTTTCTTCGAAACCAATGTCGGAGCAGGACTTCCCATCATTGGAACAATTAACGATCTGATAAGAAGCGGCGATAAAATCACCTCTATTCAAGCAGTTTTGAGTGGAACTTTAAATTTTGTTTTTAACTATTATGATGGAAATAAACCATTTTCTGAAATCGTAGCCCAAGCCCAAAAAGAAGGCTACACAGAGCCCGATCCGAGACTGGATTTATCTGGGACCGATGTAGCCCGAAAAATTTTAATTCTTGCCAGAGAAGCAGGCTATTCGCTGGAATTCAATGAAATCGAAAATGAAAGTTTTCTTCCTGAAGAATGCATGAAAGGAAACGTGGAAGATTTTTACAACTCCCTTCTCAAATACGAAACTCATTTTAAAAATTTACTGGATAAAGCTAAAAATGACGGCAAAATTTTAAAATATGTAGCTGAATTTAAAGGCGGCAAAGCAAAAGTTGGATTACAGCATATAGCACCCGAAAGCGACCTTTTTAACCTATATGGAAAAGATAATATTGTGATTTTTAAAACTTCAAGGTATTCTGAACAGCCTCTGGTTGTGAAAGGTGCAGGAGCAGGTGCTGAAGTTACTGCAAGTGGAGTTTTCGCGGATATTGTTCGTTCTGTTTAAAATTTTGACTATGAAAAATATAAAATTACAAGTCCCTGCAACAGTCGCCAATTTGGTTTGCGGATTCGATATTTTAGGAATGGCTATCCATGAACCATATGATGAAATGGAACTGAAATTATTAGAAACGCCTGAAATTATTATTAAACATCAAGATCATTTCGGATTACCGGAAGAGCCTTCAAAGAATGTTGCCGGAGTTGTTTTATTAAAAATCCAGGAATATTTGAATTTAAAAAACGGCTTTGAAATCATCATAAATAAAAAGATAAAACCAGGAAGCGGATTAGGTTCCAGTGCTGCAAGTGCGGCCGGAGCTGCTGTGGGAGCTAATGAATTACTGGGAAATATTTTCACCAAAGAAGAACTGGTATATTTTGCAATGTTTGGGGAAGAACTGGCTTCCGGCGTAAAACATGCAGATAACATTGCGCCCTGTATTTTTGGCGGAATAACTTTAGTTAAATCATCAAATCCTATTGATATTATTCCCCTGAATTCTCCAGATTTATTGGTGACGGCAGTTCATCCGCAGGTTGAAGTGAAAACCTCCGATGCAAGACAGATCCTGAAGAAAAATATTCTTCTTAAAGATGCAATAGAACAGTGGGGAAATATTGCAGGACTGGTTGCCGGAATTCAGAATAATGATTTCGGATTGATTGGCAGAAGTCTGAATGACGTCATTGTAGAGCCCGTACGAAGCATTTTAATTCCAAAGTTTAATGATATCAAAGAAAAAAGTTTAGAATTAGGAGCTTTGGGCGGAGGAATTTCAGGTTCCGGACCGTCAATTTTTATGATTTCAGAAAAAGAAGAAATTTCAAAAAAAATCGCAGACATGATGAAATCTGTTTATAATAAAATCGGCATTGAAAGTTTCGTATATGTTTCAAAAATAAATCCCTCCGAAATTAAAATCATCTAAAATTAAAATTTAACCTAATGAAGTATTACAATTTAAAAGATAAAGAAGAAGCCGTTGATTTCAAAACTGCGACCATAAAAGGACAGGGAAAAGAAAAAGGTTTATTTTTCCCTGAATTTATTCCAAAATTTGATGAGGATTTTATAGAAAATTTACATCAATATTCCGCTGAAGAAATTGCTTTTCAATGCATGAAAGATTTTATTGGAGATGAAATTACTTCTGATATTTTAAAAGAAATCGTTTCAGAAACCATTAATTTCGATATTCCTCTGAAAAAAATTAATGAAAACATATATTCTTTAGAACTTTTTCATGGACCGACTCTGGCTTTTAAAGATATTGGAGCAAGATTTATGAGTCGCATTCTTTCCTATTTTCTGAAGGATGAAGATAAAAAGGTAACGATTTTGGTTGCGACGTCTGGAGACACAGGAGGTGCAGTTGCCCATGGATTTTACAAAACTGAAAATATTGATATTGTTATTCTTTATCCTAAAAATCGTGTGAGTGAAGTTCAGGAAAAACAATTGACCGCTTTAGGCGAAAATATTTCTGCTCTGGAAGTTGACGGCAGTTTTGATGATTGTCAAAGTCTGGTAAAACAGGCATTTTCAGATAAAGAAATAAACTCATCTTTATTCTTAACTTCTGCAAATTCTATTAATGTCGCAAGATGGCTTCCTCAGCAGATTTATTATTTACTGGCTTTAAAACAGTGGCAGAAATTGGAAAAACAAAATCCTGTCATTTGCGTTCCCAGCGGAAATTTCGGGAATATTTGCGCAGGAATTCTAGCTCATTTCAGAGGACTTCCTGTTGATCATTTTATTGCGGCCTGTAATGAGAATGATATAGTTCCTCAGTATTTAAAAACACAAAAACTAGAATCGAAAGAAACAGTTGCTACCCTTTCGAATGCAATGGATGTTGGAAATCCGAGCAATTTCGTAAGAATTCTAGAGCTTTTTAAAAATCATTTTGAAGATGTAAAAGGCAAAATTTCGGGCTACTCCATCGATGATGACAAAACCTTACACACCATCAAAGAAGTTTATGAAAATTTTAATTATTTGCTTGACCCCCACAGTTCAGTCGCTTATACAGCAATGGAACAATATTTGAAAGAAAATCCGGGTAAAAAAGGTTTTATTTTGGCAACAGCACATCCTGTAAAGTTTCCTGATGCGGTAGAAAAGGCAACCCAAATCTCTATTAAGCTCCCCGAATCTTTAGAAGATTTAATGAAAAAGGAGAAAAAAAGTCTTGAAATACAACCTGACTTTGCAGAATTAAAACGATTTTTGCTTGATAAAAATTAAGAAATATGAGCAAGATTTTTCTTGAAGATTTAAAAATATATGCCTATCACGGTGTTTTACCAGAAGAAAATATTATTGGCACCTACTATATTCTAAACGTGGAACTTCACACCGATTTGTGGAAAGCAGCGGAATCTGACGATTTGAACGACACCATAAGCTATGCTGACATTAACCAAATCATCCATGATGAAATGAAGATTAAATCTAAACTATTGGAACATGTAGCAGGAAGAATCATTTCTCGGATCCATAACGAGTTTCAACAGATAAATTATATCAAATTAAAAATCACCAAAACCGCCCCACCTATGCAAGGCGAAATGAGAGGGGCAAGTATCGAACTGGAGCAAAGTTTTAAACCTGAAAATTAAATTTACTTAGTTTTCTAAAATTTTATACCATTGAATATCATCAAAATATTATTTTTAGTAGCTTTTATCAATGCTTTTGGACAAACAAATGTCGAGAGCCAGCAAATAGCATATAATTTTCCGAAGATAAAATCTAATATTACCATGCCGGTAACGATTCCTCTTTCGGAAATCAGTAATATGATTAATGCTTCCGTAAAAGAGCTTATTTACCAGGACGATTCTTACACGGACAACAATAATGACCAGTTCAAAGTCAAAGTCTGGAAAACCCGCCCTATACGGCTAGTTGGAGGAACCAATCAGAATATATTAATTGAAGTTCCTTTAAAAATATGGGCAGAAAAAGGCATCGGAACATTAGGTATTTACACCTATCAAAATACAACTTTTGAAACCGTAATGTCTTTTAATACTACATTGACTTTTCAAAATAACTGGACCATTACAACCAGTACCAAACCCAACGGATTCCGATGGGTAACAAAACCGGTTTTAGATTATGGGAAAATTCAAATTCCCATCACTTCTATTGTCGAAAAAAATTTAATAGAACAGCAGCAAAAATTCTGTAAAACCATAGATCAGCAAATGGCCTCTCAGCTGAATTTTCAGCAATATGCAGTATTGGCGTGGAATGCTTTTTCACAACCTTTTAATATATCAGAAGAATACAATACCTGGCTAAAAATCTCCCCGATCAGTGTAAATATTACTCCGTTAAAATTTTATGCTAATCAGATTAATACCAATATTGGAATAGATATTTATTCTGAAACTTTCACAGGCACCAAACCGGATGCTTCACAGCCTATAAAAACAGCCTTAAACTTCAGTTTCTCTCCTAGCTTAGGAGATAATTTTTTATTACAGACAACCGCCAATATTCCTTATACAGAAGCCAGCAATATCGCAAGAAAAACATTTTTGAACAAAGAATTCGATATCAGAGATTCAAAAGTAAAAATTACCGATATCAGAGTCTATGGTATAGATGATAAAATTATGATTGAAGCTCAAACCGAAGGCTATGTAAAAGGAACCAGCATTATTTCAGGAATTCCGGTATATGATGAGGCAAAAAAGAAAATTGTTCTTTCGAAAACCAAATTCAAACTTAAAACATCCAATTTTTTACAGAAAACAGCTTCTGTTTTATTTCAGGGAAAAATCGTAAAAATGATAGAAGAAGAATATGGTATTCCTACTGAAGATCTGGAAAACAATTCGAAAAAAAGCATCGAAGAGGCTTTCAACAAAGAATATTACAAAGGATTAAAAATGACCGGAAAGGTTTTTAATCTCAAACCTACAAAAATACTCTTAACATCAACAGCAATCACAGCCGTTATTGATACTAATGCATCTTTAAAGCTTACCCTCGCTGGAATTTGAATTATCTTATCTGAAAACAACGACTTTTTTTAAAATTTATCCCACTGATAAACAATATAAAAGAATGTAAAGGACAGAAAAATTGGATATTTTTTTTGCCGAGCAAGAAATTTTAGTATATTTGCAGACGTAAAAAAACGGTGCTTTGGCCGAGCGGCTAGGCAGTGGTCTGCAACACCATCTACAGCGGTTCGAATCCGCTAGGCACCTCATAAAACCCTATCCTATTGAATACAAATAGTTTAGGGTTTTTTCTTTCCAAACCTTCACGATATTTTCACGATAAATAAGAATTCATCTTTTTAGATCATATCTATTCCAAATAATAAAGCCTTACCCATACGTTGATGTTCCCCAAAATTTGATCAATAGATATTATTCAAGAATTAATAGAAGAAAAAGCAAGCCTTATTTCCTGGCAGAAATAAAGAAAAATTAAGCCATCTATTATAGAAGGCTTTTTTATATTTGTGCGAAATTTCTAAGCATGCCTATATCAAAAACCCAATATAATATATACACAGATCAAATTTAGATTTTCGTAAATATTCTGTCTCATCAATTCTTCCATTATCAATTTGAAATTTAAAAATAACCATGAAATCATTTTTTAAAATATTTAAGTTTTTAGGTAAGTTCATACTAGGAATTCTAATAGCAATATTGTTCTTAGGGCTGTGTTACCGATTATTTAGCCCCAAACCAGTTCCTCCCGGTACATTAGTTAATGTTAACGGAACCAACATCCATGTAAGAGCAGAGGGAGACAAAAAATCTTTACCTACAGTGATTATTGAAGCTGGAGCACACAGTAATACAGACATGCTGCATTGGATTGCGGAAGGTTTAAAAGATAAAACGAGAGTAATACGTTATGACAGAGATGGAAAATGGTTTAGCGAAGCGAGTAACAGTGATCATAGATCTCCTGAATTTTATGCACATCAGCTTCATGAATTATTAGAGAAAACAGGAGAAAAACCACCTTATATTTTGGTGGGCCATTCTATGGGAGGTCCTTATACCAGAATATTCAGAGATCTTTATCCGAACGAAGTAAAAGGAATGGTCTTCATAGATTCAAGTCATCCTGAACAATGGAATCGATTAGCACAAAAAGAATTGGTTCCTGAAGGACAGGCAAAAACATTAAAAATCGGAGCTATACTTTCGGATTTAGGTATTTTAGGTCTTTATAACCGGATTTTTAGTAAAGCTCCATATCAAGGTGATGGCTTACCCAAAGAGGTGTATATTCGTTCACAATCGCTAACAAATAATTCCGGGGATGTTTATAATATGTTTTTAAGAGAAAATAAATTGACTAATGACGTACTGAAGCGTGCAGGTGAGGCGAAAAAATTAGATTCATTACCTGTTTTAGTATTTACTGCTACAGAACAGTATAATGAATCCCAAAAAGAACAATACAGAAAAAAGGGGATTGATCCTGAAAAGCAAGTTCAATTATGGTTTGATATGCAAAAAGAAATAAAAGAACTTTCTTCTCAAGGAAAACAAATCGTCATGAATGCCAATCATGGTAGTATCATTACGAAAAAAGCAAACGCAGATGTAATCAACAAGGAGATTATTTTACTCTCCGAAAATATTGCAAAGAAAGAATAACATCCTTCTAAAAACTCTAATCTTAAGATTAGAGTTTTTTATTTTAAAGTTATTTATAAAAATTAGAAACTAAATTATATTTTCTCATCATGAACATTAGCATCAATGTTTTTTGGAATTTATATTTTTTTTCTTAATCTCCATATACCGTCTGTAATCAGGAAAATTGTTACTGTAATGCCAAAAACCAGATCGGCCACTATTTTTACGGAGAAATAAATACAAACAGGAGATTACAAACATCATTAGAACTAATAATACAATTAGCTTGACGAATGAATGATCAAATAAGTCCATGGAAAGTTTTTTAGTTTGTACAAATCTACAAAAATAAAAATGCTATAAAAAACTAACAAATGATATTTTTAAAGTTTTTTTTAAATCATAAAAACAAATAAAGTGTAAAAAAATCACTAAAAATAGATTTATAATTATTTCATTTCTTTTAGAATTAATATAATATTTTTTCATCAAAAATTTCATTAAAAAGAATGAAACCCTTTATTTATAATACTTTTAAGCATATCCTTCAGAAAGAAAAAAGGACTGTTTGTTTTTCTATCCAGAAAAAGTGAAATAAATACAAGAAAAACATTACAAATTATTGACAATAAAGCAATCTACAATCTAAAATTCACCTTTCTCTAGCAAGAATTTTGCTGTGTTATTTTTATTTATTCCACCAATTTTAACACTTATTAACATTGTTTGGCTTTATAATTGAAATTATCATTACAACAATTGGTAAATGTTATCAATAAAAAATTGAATTATGAAAAAGATAGTGTTAGCAAGTTTTTTGTCAGTATTTTTAATGACAGCTTGTAAAAAGGATGATCAAGTAGCTGAAAAATCTTTGGAACAGCAGAAAATTGAATTCCAGATGAGACAGCTAGAAATTGAAAAACAGAAATTAGCTATTGAAAAAGAAAAAATGGCTTACGAAGCTCAGAAGCAAGCAGACAGCATTGTTGAAGCTAAAAAAGCAAAAGCAGCTACTTCAAGTAATTCAAAACCTCAGATCATAAGAGAGAGAACCATATATAGAGAAAGTTCAGGTTCAAACGGAAGCTATGCTAACAATGGAAGTAATGGAAGCAGTACAGCTTCACAGGGAACTACTCAGAAAAAAGGGATGAGTAAGGCCGCAAAAGGTACCATCATTGGTGCTGTAGGGGGCGCAGCAGCAGGTGCAATTATCGCTAAGAAAAACAGAGGACTTGGTGCCGTAATCGGCGGAGTTGTAGGAGGTGCAACCGGTTATACCATTGGTAGAGCAGGTGACAGAAAAGACGGCCGGGTTCAGCCAAAATAATTATTGTTTTTTCAATAAAACTAAAAGATTGCTTATTTTTAAGCAATCTTTTTTTATGATCTTAATTTTACTTTCCACAATATTGATTATTCCGACCCTGATCGGCTGGGGAAGAATCTCAGAATATTTGTTAACTCCACTATTTAAAGGAATTTCAGGGAAAATATTTTCCGGAGTTTTAACCATCAGTTTGATTTGGACTGTTATTTCCTTCTTCATTCCGTTAAATCTATATGTAGAAATTCCGACAATCTTATTGGGGCTTCTGTATTTTTTCAAAGACAAATTATATAAGGAATTTACTTTATTTTCGAAAAAAGACTATTTTTTATTTTTTATGATTTCGCTGATCATCTTATTCTGCGGTTCGTTTTATCCCTACATGATAGATCATTTCGGATATTATGTTCCCTCAATAAAATGGCTTACAGAATATGGTACGATTAAAGGTATTTCAAACCTGAATCCCGTTATTGGTCAAATGTCTATTTGGCATATTTTTCAAGCTGGATTTTCCAATTTAGCAGATCCTTTTCTGAGAATAAACACCGTTTTACTCATTGTTTACATACTCTATATCATTGAAAAAAAATGCTGGATCCACCTTTGCTTCCTTCCTTTTTTACTTATGTTTTCGCAATCCCCGAGTCCAGATCTTCCTGTCATCATTTTTTCATTAGTTATATTAAATGAAATTGTGAAACAAAATAAGGAAACAACCATTTTATTTATATTTTCAGCATTTGTTTTTGCAATAAAGCCAACAATGATCTGGCTACCTATCTTAAGTTTTGCTTATTCAATATTCATTACCAAATCAGGTTTTAAAAGCCTAATTCCAGGAATTTCGATCCTAATATTATTTTGTATTAAGAATATTTACACCTTTGGTTATCCTATTTTCCCAATTTCAGTTGGAGATGTTGGAGTAAGCTGGAAACCTAATCCCGATATTTTAAAAACCTCTTCTGAAATTGCTATTCAAAAAACATATGATATGCAGTATTCTTATCAGCAAATTCAACAATTTTCCTGGTTTGATTATGTAAAAAACTGGTTTTTCTTGCACGGAATGAAGTCAAAGATCAATATACTATTTGTTATAAGCTTAATTATTTTCACGGGATTTGCATTCATCAAAAAAAACAGAATCATTACCTTAATTTGTATTTCGGTTTTAATAAAAAGCATTTTAGTAATTTCATTTTCCGCACAATATAGATTTTTCATAGATGTTTTCTTTGTCATTTTCTTTATCATGTTTATGAATTACTTCGATCAAAAAAAATCACTTATCATATTTTCTGTTTTCAGCATATTTTTTATCGGATTTATATCAATTCCTCAACTTGTTAAAAAACATTTTCAGAGTTTCTATTTAGGAAACTTTATGAAAGAACCTGAAGTAGAACAGATTTACAAACCATCCGTTTATAAAACCATAGATTACAATTCTTACAAAATAGGAAACTTAAATTTCAATGTCTCCAGAAAATATCCGCTTAATTATAACATTCCTCTTCCTGCTATTTCCGAAGGCTATGTTTTTGAATATGTAAAAGCCGGAATTTTCCCACAGCTTATCGATGAAACAAATATGAAAAGTGGATTTATCTGGAAAAAATTAAATTCAGAAGAAAAAAAAGAAGCAGAAAACGTTATCAATTCTATCAACAATCTGTATAAACAGAAGTAATTTATGAGCCTTTTTATCTGAAGAAAAAGCCGTAAATTTGTATCATGTTAAATACTTTAGGTAATCTTCTCAGTCTTACAACATTTGGAGAAAGTCATGGCTTGGCTTATGGTGGAATCATCAATAATTTCCCGGCAGGTTTAACGGTTGATTTCGATAAAATTCAATACGAATTGGATCGAAGAAAACCCGGACAATCTGCAATTGTAACCCAAAGAAAAGAAAGTGACACAGTAAAGTTTCTTTCAGGAATTTTTGAAGGAAAAACTACCGGAACTCCCATTGGTTTTATTATCGAAAACGAAAATCAGAAATCAAAAGATTATGATCATATTGCTAACTCATATCGTCCGAGTCATGCAGACTTTACGTATGATCAAAAATATGGTCTAAGAGATTATCGCGGCGGAGGAAAGTCATCAGCAAGAGAAACCATGAACTGGGTGGTTGCCGGAGCTTTGGCAAAACAGTTTTTATCAAATATTGAGATCAATGCTTACGTTTCTTCCGTAGGCGAAATTTTCTGTGAAAAACCTTATCAGGCTCTAGATTTCTCAAAAACGGAAAGCAATGAAGTCCGTTGTCCTGATGCCGAAACGGCAGAAAAGATGATCGAAAGAATCAAAGAAATTAAAAAAGAGGGCAATACAATCGGCGGAACGATTACCTGTGTAATCAAAAATGTTCCTGTCGGAATTGGTGAACCGGTTTTCTCAAAATTACAGGCAGAATTAGGCAAAGCAATGCTTAACATCAACGCAGCAAAAGGTTTTGAATATGGAAGCGGATTCTGTGGTGCAAAAATGACAGGAAAAGAACATAACGATCTTTTCAATGAGGATTTTACGACAAAATCTAATCTTTCGGGCGGCATCCAGGGAGGAATTTCAAATGGGATGGATATCTATTTCCGTGTAGCTTTCAAACCTGTAGCTACCATTTTAAGACCTCAGGAAAGTGTTGATAAATTCGGAAATCCTGCCATCGTAGAAGGAAAAGGGCGCCACGATCCTTGTGTTCTTCCAAGAGCAGTTCCTGTAGTGGAAAGTTTGGCTGCTTTTGTTTTAGCAGATCTATTTTTGATTAACAAAACAAGAAATATTAATAATTTTTAAAATATAAACAGAGTAATGGAAAATTACTGGGCTCAAGGAATTTCTTTTGAAGACTATGTTCAAATTGCAAAAGAAAGATTAGAAAATCCTTCCACTCAACAAGAAATCGACTATAAACAATATTATGAGCTTGGACTTCAAAGAATGGACAGAACGGTAAAAAAGTATGTCCCGGATGAAGAACAATTAAAAGAACTGGCTGCTAAAAATTTTGACGGAAAGATTTTAATCATTTCTGAAGCGTGGTGTGGTGATGCAAGCGCAACAGTTCCAGCTTTGGTTAAGTTTTTTAAAGGTCACAACGAAGTAAGAATCTTCCTGAGAGATAGCGATAAAAGTTTAATCAATCAGTTTTTGACGAATGGGACTGAATCTATCCCGAAAATCATTATTCTTGATAAAGATTTCAACGTAAAAAAATCTTGGGGACCACGTCCAAAATACGGAACCGAATTGCTTATGAAACACAAAGCTGATCCTGAAGGCTACCCAAAAGACAGTTTTTATAACGATCTTCAGCTATATTATGCAAAAAATAGAGGAAAAGACGCTGTTCAGGAAATTTTAGATCTTTTGTAAATTCTGATATTCAGAAAAATATAAATTTTTATCTGCATTTTGGGCTAATTAATAGTAAAACTCATGAAAAAGAACATACTTTATCTTGTATTAATTATCATTATCGGCGTGATTGCATTCGTTCCCGGAGTGAAAGAAAAATTACAGGACGCTTTTTTTCCAATTGCAACCATTGAAAATGCCGTTCATGTAAGCGAAGAAGATTATGATATTGATCTGCAGGGAATCAATGTACCGAGTACCAATCTTAAAGCTTTTAAAGACAAAGCTGTTTTTCTTAATTTCTGGGGAACCTGGTGTCCTCCGTGCAGAAAAGAATGGCCTTCGATCCAAAAACTTTATGACACAAAAAAAGATAAGGTAAACTTTGTTTTAATCGCCATGAATGATCAAGAAGATGCCGTAAGAAAATTCCTGAAAGACAACAATTACAATGTTCCTGTATATATTGCACAAAGTCCTATTTCTGAAAAAATACTTCCTAAAGTTTTTCCTACCACTTATCTTTTGGATAAAAACGGAAGAATCATCATTAAAGAAGATGCTTCAAGAGACTGGAACTCAGAATCAGCACATCAGTTTATCGACAGCATCGTTAAATAATTTTTTAACTAAATTTTATAAATATTTGGTACAAAGTTTGTGAAATATACAGGGTTAAAATTATTTAAACCAAACACAAAATGAAATATTCGAAACTTAATCTTGCAAAAGAAGCCATCAATCACAAAGGCTTTATGAAAAAGATTCCTGATATTTTCAGAATGATAAAAATGTGGAGAAAAGGGACATATCCCATGAAATCTATCGACATTATTCTTCCTTTATTAGGTCTTTTATATGTAATTTCTCCTATTGATCTTGTGCCTGAAGTAGCAATACCTGTTTTAGGAGTCATGGATGATCTTGCGGTTTTATACCTGGTAATTCCTAAACTCATCAAAGAGGTGGACAAATTTTTACTTTGGGAAGCTCAACAAAAATACAGTGCAGGAGGACCAAAGATTATTGACGCTGAAATAATAGAATAGAAAACATTCCCGATCGGGAATGTTTTTTTATTATCGGCTGTCATTCTGAACAAAGCGAAAGTTGAGTGAAAGAATCCTTTGAGCATAAATTAGATTTCTCCTATCGTCGAAATGACAAACTATTTTTTCATTACAACAAATAATCATCCCTAACAACGTTTTAAAATATCATCAAAAATTTGAATGTAAAATTCACTATTTACTTTCCTAGATAAAATTGATATTTGAGTTTTCCCATTTCGTTTTCAAATCCTTAAATTTGCACCATCTAATAAAAAATAATGGAAAGTAAAAAAGAATTCTTTTTGGAGTGCTACAAGCTTGGCATCATTAAATTCGGAAGATTTACATTAAAAAGCGGTATTGAAAGTCCGTTTTATGTAGATTTAAGACCACTGGCTTCAGATCCTAAAATTTTGAAAAGTCTGGCTAATTATTTACTGGAAATGCTTCCTCTGGATAATTTCGATTTAATCTGTGGGGTTCCTTACGCTGCACTTCCTATGGCAACAGCAATGTCTTTGGAAAGTTACATTCCGTTAATTATTAAAAGAAAAGAAGCAAAAAGCTACGGTACAAAAAAACTGATCGAAGGAATTTATCAGAAAGGACAAAACTGTCTTTTGGTAGAGGATGTCATCACTTCAGGAAAATCTTTGATCGAAACCATTGCAGAAGTAGAACAGGAAGATCTTAAAGTTGCGGATATCGTTGTCGTTCTTGACAGAGAACAAGGCGGAACACAGCTTTTGGAAAGCAAAGGGTATAAAGTACACACACTTTTCAACATTTCAGAAGTTTGCGAGATTCTTCAGGAAAATGGAGAATTATCTGACGAAGAGGTAAAAAGAATTCATGATTTCTTACAAGGGAACCATATTCAGTTTGAAGAAAAAACAAAAGCTTCTTACGAACAAAAGCTAAACAGTGCTCAGCATTCTGTTTCTAAAAAATTATTAGAAACCGCCATCGCTAAACAATCTAATCTAATTGCTTCTGCTGATGTTACGACCACTCAGGAATTATTAGATCTTGCTGATAAAGTTGGACCGCATATCATTGCATTAAAGACTCATATCGATGTTATTTCTGATTTTGAATACGAAAAAACAATTACTCCATTAAAAGCATTGGCTGCAAAACACAATTTCTTATTAATGGAAGACAGAAAATTTGCAGACATTGGAAACACTCAGCAGCTTCAGTTCACAAGTGGAGTTTTTAAAATTACTGACTGGGCAGATTTTGTAACCTCACAGGTAATTGGAGGTTTTGAATCTTTAGACTGTTTCAAAAATGTAGGTGTAGTTGCCATTATCGGAATGTCTTCTAAAGGAGCTTTAACTACAAGCAGCTACAGAGAAGAAGCTTTAAAGGTGGCTTCATCTCACCCAAATGTAATAGGAGGAGTTTCTCAAAATACACTTCCTGAAGAACTGTTATTGTTCACGCCAGGTGTGAATCTTGCTGATTCAGGTGATGGAAAAGGACAGCAATACAATACGCCGGAACATGTGTTCAGAACTCTTCATACCGATTTCATTATCGTAGGCAGAGGGATTTATAAAGCTGAAAACCCTGAACAAGCTGCTATCACTTATAAAAATGAAGGCTGGAAAGCTTATTTGAATTCTTTATAAGAAATAATTCAAAATATTTTTAACCACAAGAGGTACTAAAGAACTTATTTAGATCTATTATATCTTTTGTGGTTAATTTTTTATCAACTCCTTACTCAAATCTTTACGAAATCTATCCAAAATAAGTTATATTTGGTACTTTATCAGGAATATTGAAAAGAATTAGTATTTGTCTTATTTTGTTTTTAGGTGTTGTAGAGATTTCTGCACAGAAAGACAGTATATCTGTTGAAGCCAGGCTTTCTGCAGATAACAAAACATTAACGGTAACTCAGGAACTGGTCTATTATAACCATTCTGAAAAAGAGCTGAACACTATAAAACTGTTAAACTGGATTTCTGCCTATCATAAGAGAGGAACATCTTTAGCCTACAGAAAACTGGAAGACCGGAATACTGATCTTCATTTTGCTAAAGATGAACAACTGGGAAAGCTTTTAAACTTACAGATTAAAAGTTCCGGTCGGGATATTCCCGTTCAAGACCTCTCAGACGAAAATCTTTTCCTTCCCTTACAGCAAGCACTGAAACCGGGAGAAAAAATCAAATTGCAGCTGCAGTACAAAATGCAGCTCCCCGATCAAAGGTTTACAGGATATGGCACATCTAGCAATGGTGTAGCTCTAAAATATTTCTTTATTGTTCCCGATCACTTCGATCCGGACAATATTTCTTCAAAAAAATATCATGATATTGAAGAATCTGTAAACTTCAATACTTTTTGGGATATTAATCTCACTTCCGATATAGCCTATTCTATTCAAAGTAATATCTCTCAATCTTCAAATGGCCATTTCACCGATGATCTTGATTCTGATCCTGAATTTATTCTTTCTAAAAAAGCGTTTCCGGTTATCAAAATCAATACTGATGATATTAACACTGAAATAAAGTTCGGATATGATCTGAATCCTCAGGAAAAAGAAAATCTGGAGTTTTTTCTCCCTCTTCATTTAAGGTTTATTAAAGAAAAACTAGGATTTGTTCCTGAAACACTTTTTATTTCTGAGAAATTCAGGAATAAGGAAGATTTTTTCGGGAATAACGATATTAGTGTCTGGAAGTTTAATTTTCCTCTTTTTACAGATGCTGAAAAAATAGATTTGGACTACTTTGGAATTATTGCAAAGAAAATTCTTGATGAAAGCATTATAACCAATAAACAGGATAATCATTGGTTTAAAAATGGTTTAAAGTCTTATTTGGAAATCCAGTATCTGAATAAATTCTATAAAGAGACCAAACTTTTGGGAACACTTCCGGAAGCTAAAATCTTTGGAATAAAGCCTTTAAAACTATTCCATGCTTCCAAGGTTAAACTGGTTGACCGATATGGTCTTGCCTACCAATATATCATGTCGCAGAATCTTGACCAGAAAGTTGATGAAAAGTTCACGGTTTTGAGCAACTTTAATGATATGGCGATCAGCAGTTTTGAAACAGGAAGCTTGTTCAATTATTCTGCTGATAAAATGGGATATGATAATTTCAACAATCTTTTAAAAGATTTTATTGTAAAAAATTCTCATCAAAACATTAATCCGAGAGATTTTTTAAAGGAGCTTTCAGAAAAAGATAAGAGAACAGAATATCTGGCCAACTTTCTGGAACACAAAAACAGGGTTAATTTTAAATTAAAAAGATTACATACAGAAAATGACACATTGAATATTAAAATTCGTAAAAATACATTTTCAAACATTCCTGTAAAATTAAAAACAGAAGATAGAGACGGCAGCAAGCAAGAATATTGGGTCGACGCCGAAGACAACGAAAAAACAAAAATTTTTCCACTTCCTGCCGATGACATTTACAAAATCACACTGAATGAAGATTATATCTTCCCTGAATCTAAATACAGGGACAATTACCTGTATGCCAAAGGTTTTTTCTCTAACACTAAGAAAATTAAATTCAAATTCATAAAAGATATTCCCAATCCGGAATTCAATGAAATCTATATAAGCCCAAAGATCAGATTTAATAATACTTACGATAAATTCTTGTTTGGAGTCAATTTTAAAAACCAGTCATTTTTTGACCAGAAATTCCTGTATTCATTTACCCCGCTGTACAGTTCCGGAACAGGAAAAATGACGGGTTCTGGAGCCATCTCCTACTCTTTTCTTCCTGCCGAAAGTATTATCCGAAGTCTGACTTTCGGAGTTTCGGGCTCTTATTTTCATTATGACTATAATCTTGCCTATCACAAACTTTCTGCTTTTTCTAACATTAATTTCAGAAAAAATCCAAGAAGCACCGTAGGAAGAAGTCTGGCTTTTTCATACAACTATTTCGAAAGAGATCTCAGTCCAGCAATGATTGCCAACAAAGATTATGACAAATATAATCTCTGGAGCCTTGGATATGGATACAGCGACAGTCAGATGATCCATGAGAAAAGCTTAAGCATTAGTACTCAGGGAATGGAAGATTTTAACAAAATAAATGCTGAAGGTTTTTACAGATGGGAATTTGCTCCTAAACAAAAACTGAGCTTAAGATTATTTGCCGGATATTTCCTAAGAAATGATACCCGAAACAGTATGTTTAATTATGGTATTTCGAGAGTTTCCAATTATTCATTTTCCTACACACTTTTAGGTGAAAGTGCCAGCAGCGGAATTTTGGCCCAGCAGTTTATTTTAGCAGACGGAGGATTCAAATCTTTTCTACCAGGAAGTGTAAACCAATGGATCACTTCTTTCAATGTAGATTCCAGTGTCTGGAAAATTTTCCATGTATATGCAGACGCCGGATTTTATAAAAACAAAAACCGACCGACTCAATTTATCTGGGACAGTGGAATAAAAGTGAAGATAATTCCTGATTTTCTTGAGGTATTTTTCCCTGTACAGTCTTCATTAGGTTTTGAGCCTTCTTTCAAAGATTATGCAAAACGTATACGATATACATTGGTACTAAACCTGGGATCTATTATTAATGCAGCGAGACGAGGTTGGTATTAATAAATCATGTAAGAACAGGCGTGATTTATAACTATTTTACCTCCTAGTAAATTTTTAACTACTAAAATCAAAAGTTAATTTGAGTATTTATTAATTAATAAAAAAAGAGCTATCAAAAATGACAGCTCTTTTAAAATATAATTTTCTGTTAAAATTAATCTTTCAAAATTTTCTGAGAAACTGCTTCATTATTTACAGTACCTGTAACGATATAGTTTCCTTTTGCCAAATCAGCAACATTTAAAGTTCCATCAGCTTTTACCGACGCTGTTTTCACTACTTGTCCGAACATATTATAAACTTTTACATTTTTTGCGTCAGTTCCGAAAACAATTTTATTATTCTTTACAAAAGTGTTTTTTACAAAAAGAGATTTTTCTCTTCCGAAATCTGCAACAGCTAATGAACCATTGGCATAAACTCTAGCCACCAAATTACTGATACTAACATTTCCAGTACCAGATGTTGCACTTCCGGCCTGTCTAATAGCAACTCCTCCTAAAGTTGCAGGTGCAGATCCAGTTCCTAAATTATTTGTCAAAAGCGGCTGTGAATTAATTTGCAATGTTGTAGTATTTGTAGCAGGACTTGCAGAATTGTCTATTATATATGTAAGAGTGATATTTGCAGGTGTACCATAAGGAATTTCAGCACCATAAGTTGGATTTGGCGCAGGAGTTCCCGAGCCATTATTTAAAACTCCTAATGTATATCCTGTAGCAGAGCCTTTAATATATAATCTCCCATTAAAGTTTCCAGGAGTAGTTCCAGCTGTTACGACAAACATCAAAAAGTAATCTCCAGCGGTAGTTAACCCTGTAGCATTTGCAACGTTAATTGTAGCAGAATAATCTGCCTTACTAATCCCTGTTGCACTTACGGTATATGGCGTTGAAAATGCTTTATTAGCATCTTCACTATTTCCAGCCACAAGAGTAACCTTAGTTCCATCAGCAGTCAATTGACCTGCAGTTCCACTATGTGAAACCCAACCATTTGAAGTTAAAGCTCCGGTATAGTTAAAGTTATCCGTTAAAACAGTTGTTTGCGCATTCATTATTGTTGAAACAGCAACAATTCCTAAAACAGTAAATATTTTTCTCATAATTTAATTTTTTAATTATTTATAATTTATAGCACAAAATTACATCATTTTTTTAATCAAAAGCAATAATTGGATTAATTTTTTGTTAATACTACTAAAACCCCAAGTATAAGTATTTTTTTAGCTATTTTTACCAATTATTTTTAAAGAATTGCGGAATTATCTTTTAATATTCGTATTGTTTTTTACGGGCATATTCTATGGAAATGCGCAGATTTTCTCGTGGAAAAATCCGAACCTGCCCAAAGACACTTTAAAAAAAGACAGTATTCTCTCCGCAAAGAAAGACAGTATCATTGCTGCTAAGCTGGAACAGGATATTTTTGCAAAGGACACTTTAGATTTTGTAAAGACCAGCAACAGAATCCTTGTAGATGAAGCGGTTTTAGCTAAAAATGACAAAAAAAGATTTTTAGGGGAGTTAAATTCCAAAGGTTCTATTATCCGTGGAATTACTTTTGGTAACAATCAGGGACAGTCTGTACAAAGCTCTATGGACCTTCAAATCTCCGGGAGACTTTCTAAAGATGTCACGATTTTAGCCAGTATTTCTGATCACAACCTTCCTATTCAAGCGGATGGATATACTCAAACCCTGGAAGAGTTTGATAAGATCTATATGCAGCTTAACATAAAAGATAAATCTATTCTTAGAGCCGGACATCTGGATTTAGCGGAAACAAAAAATTACTTTGCCAAATATCAGAGGAGAAGCATGGGACTTCAATTCCAGACCGAAATGGGAAAGGAAAATAAAACTTTCGTGGATGTTTCTATGGGTGTAGCGCGAAGTGAATTCCACAGAGTCCGTTTTCAGGGGGTGGAAGGAAATCAGGGACCTTATCGATTAACCGGAAAAAACGGGGAACAGTTCATTACGCTGATTTCCGGTTCTGAACAGGTTTTTATTGATGGTATTTTAATGAAAAGAGGGGAAAACCAGGATTACATTATCAACTACAATACCGGAGAAGTTACTTTTACCAGTTTCCGGCCTATTTTCCAACAAAATTTCATTACCATTTCTTATAATTATACCAATAGAAATTATTCAAGATACTTATTTACAGGGAAAATAGAACATGCAAGGGAGAAACTTAAACTAGGATTAAACTGGTTTATGGAAAATGATAATAAAAATGCTCCTCTGGCTCTTAATCTTTCTAAGGAGGATGAACAAATTTTAGCAAATGCAGGTAATAATCCTGATCTTATGTATGCACCATCAGGAGTGGTCACCCAGTATGATGTGAACAAAATCCTATACAGGCTGAATCCTAATGGAAATTATTATGAATTTTCAACAGATGCCAACGAAACCCTTTATCAGGTATCTTTTACTTATTTTGGTACCAATCTAGGGGATTATAAACTTACTCAGACCACCAACAACGGACGTGTTTTCCAATATGTAGGGACAAATCTGGGAGACTACAGAGCTGTAAGAAAACTGCCATCTCCTGAAAAATCCCAGGTATACTCATTAAATTCTGAATATGCACTTAAAGACGGTAAAATAGGAGCAGATTTTTCATTGAGTAATTATGATGTTAACTTATTTTCTTCAAAGGATTCAAGACTAAATACTGGATATGCATGGCGTGTATTCGGAAACAAAATTTTCAAGAAAAACAACTGGAGTGGTACTCCAACTTTTGAATATCAATATATTGATAAGCAGTTCCATATCTTAGACCGCATCAATGATGTGGAATTTTCCAGGGATTTCAACTTGGCCCAGGAATTCAGCGGAAGAACTCAAAACAGGTTTACATTCAGCTTTTTAAATAAATGGAATAATAAATCGACTTTAAACTACCGCATCAATTACCTGGATGAACAGGATTCTTATAAAGGAATTAAAAATGATTTGGATTTTTCTTGGATTAAAGGTAAATTTTTAACAAAAGGAAATTTATCATATCTGGATACAAAAGCAACCCTTCAGAATACCAAATTCATAAGAGGAGGAGCTTCTACAGAATTTACCGGACAGAAAGGAAGCTGGGCGGTAGGAGGAAGTATGGAGCATAATGAGAAAACATATAATGACACTCAACTCATGGATGTCACCAGTTTCAGCTGGAGAGAACTTTTTGTGCAGAAAAAAATCGGAGACAGTACCAGAACCAAACTGTTGGCAAAAGTATACATGAGAGGTAATGACTCTGTACGTGATAACCGTCTTCAAAGTATGAATAATATTTTAGGATTCATGGCGGAAAGCCAGATTATTAAAACAGAAAAAACAACGCTGAATGCTTTGCTTCATTACAGAAAGTTTTTCTATCAAAACCAGGAGCCGAATGTAACCCAGAACAATGATTTCGTTGTCGGAAACATTCTTTACAATCAGCAGCTTTTCAGAAACGGAATGCGTCTACAGGCATTTTATGAATTAGGAAACGGACAGGAAGCACAAAGAGAATTTCAGTATATAAAAGTAACGGACGGACAGGGTATTTATAAATGGACCGATTACAATGGAGATGGCGTTCAGCAGCTTGATGAATTTGAGATTGCAGAATATTCGGATTTAGCACAATACATAAGAGTATATACCAATTCGGTACGTTATCTTCCCTCCAATAAAAACAAGCTTCAGTTAGCATTATTCGTCAATCCTGCCATTATATTTAACTCTGAAAATAAATTTTTAAAACGCTGGAATTTTAATATTTCCCTGAATTCACAAAATTCATTCTATAAAAAAGATAAAGTACTTGTGCTCAATCCTTTTGAAAAAAGTGATAATCAGATCCTGAAAAATCAGAATATATTAACTTCTGTACAGTTCAATCCTACCGAAAAATCAGGCTGGAATGGTAATTACCGTTTTATCTCAAATGACAACCTCATCAATGCCAATTTCAGTAACGAAGAAAGAGAGCAAACTTCCCATTTCTTAAATATCGGATATTGGTTTAATAAAGAGTTCAGGGTAGATTGGGAAAACTCTGTTCATGATATTAAAAATTCTTCCCAGCTGTTTGCAACAAGAGATTATCGCTTAAACAATTTTGAAACAAAGCCTAAAGCAACCTATAAATTCACAGATGCCATTCAAGCCGAACTTTCTTCTGCCTACAGACAGAAACAAAGAGTAGATGGTGAAGAACTTTTAAAAGCATTCGACATTACCGGGACCATACAATGGGAGCGTAAAAAAACTTCCATCAGAGGAAATTTCTCCTTCATCAATAATGACTTTACCGGAAATAATTTTAGTATTGTAGGAAATCAAATGCTTGATGGATTAAAACCAGGTAAAAACCAGGTATGGAGTGTGTTTATTCAACAGGCGATCAACTCATTCCTTCAGTTGAATTTAACTTATGAAGGAA
Organism: Candidatus Chryseobacterium colombiense; assembly: GCA_029203185.1. NCBI lineage: Bacteria > Pseudomonadati > Bacteroidota > Flavobacteriia > Flavobacteriales > Weeksellaceae > Chryseobacterium > Candidatus Chryseobacterium colombiense. The sequence goes on from CP119310.1 coordinate 2,271,924, forward strand.
GAAATTCGGGAGATAGAACCATTCATATCGGAAGCATGCAGGTAAAAGCAAGTTTCTAACATTTTTCCTTATTAATTACGATAATAGATATTATCATATTTTCAAAAGATTAGAATTTCGTAAATTTGCACCATGATAAAAATAGGCAACATAGAACTGCCGGAATTTCCGCTTTTGCTGGCTCCGATGGAAGATGTAAGTGACCCTCCATTCAGAAGATTATGCAAAATGCATGGTGCAGATTTAATGTATTCAGAATTTATTTCTTCTGAAGGCTTAATTCGTGATGCGATTAAGAGCAGAAAAAAACTTGATATTTTTGATTACGAAAGACCTGTCGGAATTCAGATTTTTGGAGGCGATGAAGAGGCAATGGCCATGTCTGCAAGAATTGTAGAGACTGTAAATCCTGATTTGGTTGACATCAATTTCGGGTGTCCTGTAAAAAAAGTGGTTTGCAAAGGTGCCGGAGCTGGAGTTTTAAAAGATATTGACCTTATGGTTCGTTTGACTAAGGCTGTAGTAAGCTCTACTCATCTTCCTGTAACGGTAAAAACCCGTTTAGGATGGGACAGCACTTCCATTAATATTGACGAAGTTGCCGAACGTCTTCAGGAAACCGGTATCAAAGCATTAACGATCCATGCAAGAACACGTGCTCAGATGTATAAAGGTGAAGCCGATTGGGAGCATATCTCAAGAATTAAACAAAATCCAAATATTGAAATTCCAATCTTTGGAAACGGAGATATCGATTCTCCTGAAAAAGCTCTGGAATATAAACAAAAATACGCCTGCGACGGAATTATGATCGGTCGTGCAGCGATTGGCTATCCTTGGATCTTTAACGAAATAAAACATTTCTTTAAGACCGGCGAACATTTGTCTGCTCCAACTATTGAAGACAGATTATTAGCTGTTCGTCAACATGCAGAATGGAGTGCAGAATGGAAAGGAGAAAGATTGGGACTGGTTGAAATGAGACAGCATTACAGCAATTATTTCCGTGGAGTTCCGCATTTCAAGGATTTCAGAAAGAAATTCCTGGAAGTTTTTACTTTAGAAGAAATGGATGCTTTAATCAAAGAAACTCAGGAATTTTACACCGAATATTTCGCTCAACAAGCATAAAATAAAAACCCATCAAAATTTGATGGGTTTTCTTTTTGTATTAAAAAAATATCTTTCTATTAATATCCTTCTGAAGCAGACTGATTTTTAATTAAAGCCAGCGCAGAAGAAGTTCCGATTCTCTTGACTCCAAGATTAATCATTTTTTCAGCATCTTCAAAAGTTCTCACTCCTCCCGCTGCTTTTACAGAAAGTTTCCCTGCATTATCCAGCATAATTTTTACTCCTTCAAATGTTGCTCCGTTAGGTTTTCCATTTTCAGTTTTATAAAAGCCGGTTGAAGATTTTACAAAAATTTTTGATAAATCATTCTCAGAAAAACTCTCTTCAGCCCAGTTAGAAATATTCTTAGTAAGATCTGCAATCTGTACATCCGTTAGAGCTGCAATTTCGATAATCCATTTTGCAATCTTATGATGCTGCAGACAAAGGGATGTACATTGTACAAATTCTTCTTTTACTAAATGTAAATCTCCTTTCAGATATGCAGTATAATTAATAACAAAATCCAATTCATCTGCTCCGTCTACGATTGCTTGTTTAGCTTCCGCCAGTTTTTCTTCAATAGAATCTGTTCCTTCGTGAAAACCAATAACAGTACCTACCACAACATTGGATTGTTTTTCCTGGATATACTTTTTGATTTCAGATACATAATCAGGGCGAATCATTACGGCAAAGATTCCGTTATCAATCGCTTCCTGTGTCAATTCTATATCTTTCTGTAAAGTTTCTTCATCTGAAAGTCCCGACTGCGCAGGAGTTTTCAAATAGGTTGAATCCAAATATTGTGCAATGTTCATAATCTGTTATACTTTCAGTTGTCTGTAAATACCTTGTTCCAAAGATATGAAAGTTTCTGTTCTGGTCACTCCTTTTAGCTTCTGAATTTTGCTAAGGATCTGCATCAGATGATCATTGTCTTTACACAGAACTTTTAAGAAAATCGTATAATTTCCGGTTGTATAATGTGCTTCCACTACTTCATTAATATCTCTCAAAGCCTTTACCATATCCGGATAATGACTTGGCTGATCTAAGAAAACACCGATATAGGAAATTACCTTATACCCTATCTTTTTAGGATTCAAAAAAGAAATTGAATTTTCAATAACTTCTGCCTGCTCCAATTTTTTTATTCTTTGATGCACTGCTGTTGTAGAAATCCCAACATTTTTTGAAATATGTGCTAAAGAAGTTTTCGCATTATCCATCAGCATATGGATAATCTGCTTATCTATGGAGTCTAGGTGGTAGGTTGTGTTTTCAGCGTCTTTCATTTTTGTTAAACTTTTGCTTTTTTACTTTTATTTTTACTTATTATGTTCTCTTAATTCTACAATTACAGGAAAATGATCACTATATCCTCCTAAATAACGGGTTCCTGCATAGGTTCTAAAAGGCCTCCCACTAAACACTTTATCTTTGCTACTGATTTCTTCCACATTAAAAACATATGCTTCCTCAAAGCAAAGCCCCATACTTTTATTAAAAAAAGACATGGATAATATAATCTGATCGAACAAAAGACCAGATTTGTAATGATAAGTGGAGTACTTTTTCTCAGTAAATAATTGCCGAAAAGGATTTTCTAAGATTTTACCCGAGGGGGAGTCAGATAACATCTCAACTAGATTTTTTTCATCCGGATTCTCATTGAAATCACCAAACAAAATCACAGATTCATTACGGTTACTAATGATTTCTACAATTTTGCTTTTAATCTCTTTGAGAATAAAGTCTCTTTTAGGCTTATTGACGTCTTTTTCTCTTTTGGAGGGTAAATGAGCAACAAAAACGTTGATAATCTCATCATTACATTTTATTTTCGAAAAAAGGACATCTCTTGTCGTGTCATAATCTTCTTTATTCGGATTTCCTCTATCAAAAAAAAAAGTAATGGCTTCGGAATCTAAAATTTCCACTTTTGATTTGTCATACAGCAATGCTACGTCTACTTTCCTTTCATCCATAGAATTGTAATGTACAATTCCATAATCTGAATTAAAAGGCTGCATTTGTACAAGCTCTTCTAAGACTTTTCTTCCTGAAATTTCAGACAAACCAATGAGGAATGGCAGGGAACCTTTCTTATCTTTTATGAGTTGAAAAACATGAGAAATTTTGTGTAGCTTATTCTTATATTTTCGCTCATCCCAGTTTCTCAATCCTGAATGAGTAGGATCAAGCTTATGTGTGGGTTTCGGATCAGGTAAAAATAAATTTTCTACATTATAAAAAGCTAATAATTCCATCAACATTCATTTTCAAAACGCGGTTCTCCACCTTAAATTCCGAATGTAAATTTATCACTTTTTTACAAATATTATTACCTATTTCACAATTATTTTATGAAAAACAAAAAAACCAAATTTACATAATGCGAAAATTAACAATTTAATCATTAGTATGGGTTTAAATTTTACTTAAAATACCTTGAATCTTAAATTAATTTTTCTTCAATCCCGGATAATTTTCAGTCAATTTGAACCTCGAAGATATTTCGTAAAAAAATTAAAAATTATACCTAACAATCACTGTTTTTGTGGTTTTTTAATCTAAACCTTAGTCAGAAAATAAGATTATTTTATGTTTTTTAGACCCAATTGAAACTTTACTCATTTTTTATTAAAATTTTGGGAATTTATTTCAATAAAAAACCGGATTTATAATAAATCCGGTCGTTTTTCTTTCGTTATTCTTACGGCTTCGTCGTGCCGCCATTCTTCAATTTTGCCAAAATTACCGCTCAGCAATACTTTGGGAACTTCTAATCCTTTATAAACTTCCGGCCTTGTATAAATAGGCGGCGATAGAAGATCATCCTGAAAACTATCGGTTAATGCACTTTGTTCATCATTAAGAACTCCGGGTAAAAGACGGATCACAGAATCCGCGAGCACGCATGCTGCAAGTTCTCCTCCGGTTAAAACATAATCTCCAATAGAAATTTCTTTGGTGATATGAAGATCTCTTACCCTCTGATCAATTCCTTTATAGTGACCACAAAGGAAAATCAGGTTGTTCTTTATAGATAGCGTGTTGGCAATTTTCTGATTCAAAGTAATACCGTCCGGTGTTAAATAAATCACCTCATCGTATTCTCTCTGCGATTTCAGTTCGGAGATACATTTATCCAGCGGCTCTACCATCATTACCATTCCTGCACCTCCTCCATAAGGCTCATCATCTATTTGCCTGTGTTTATTGATTGCCCAATCTCTAAGATGATGAAAGTGCACTTCTACCAGTCCTTTATCCATTGCTCTTCTTAATATGGAAGTTTGAAATGGACTTTCCATCAATTCTGGAAGTACGCTTATGATATCAATTCTCATTGTAATGTTCCGTTTTTCTTATTAGGTAAAATAATTAATCTTAAAGCTGAATCTTTGTTGAAATAACTCCACATCCAGTTAAAAAACACGGCAAGTTTATTTCGAACGCTCAAAATTAGCATTAAGTGGAGGAACATCCAAAAATACCAAGCCAAGAATCCCTGAAATTTTATAAACGGCAGATCTACAACTGCTCTATGTTTGCCTATTGTCGCCAAAGAACCTTTATCATCGTATTCATATTCATTCCATTCGCTAACTTTCTTTTTCAAAAAGTTTTTCCCTAGATTTTTTGCCTGATTTATGGCTACATTGGCAACCTGCGGATGACCTTGAGGATATTTCGGAGTCTCCATATAGGCGATATCTCCTATGGCATAAATATTATCATACCCTTTTATTTTATTGTACCGGTCAACAATATATCGGTTTCTTATAAGATTTTCGGCGGGAAAACCATCAATCACATTTCCGGTAACTCCTGCTGCCCAGATCACATTATTTGAAGGAATTTCTTTTCCGCTTTTCATGTACACTTTATCACCATCGTAATCTGTTACATATTCTTCACTCAGGAAAGTCACTCCTAAATCTTTTAAATATTTTTCAGATTTTTCCTGGGATTCATTGCTCATTACTGCGAGTGGCTTCTCCGTAGAACTTACCAGGATAATTTTAAGGTGATCAAAATTCATGTAAGGATAATCTCTTGGAAGAATATCTTTTTTCATTTCGGCAAAAGCACCTGCAAGTTCCACTCCCGTCGGTCCGCTTCCTACAATTACAATATTCCAGTTTCCGTCATCGCTTCTGCTTTTTTCTAAGATCAACTTTTCAAATGTTATTAAAACATGGTTTCTGATACTGATGGCTTCCTGGGTATTTTTCATCCCGAAAGCTTTTGATTCAAGATCTTTATTTCCAAAAAAATTGGTCTTACAGCCGGTTGCAATAACTAATTTATCATACGTAAATTCTGCTCCATCTGTTATGACTTTATTATGAGCTGCATCAATCTCTTTTACTTCTGTCAGACGAAATTGTGTATTTCTGGATTGCTGAAAGATTTTTCTGAACGGAAAAGAAATATTGGAAGGTTCTATCCTGCCACATGCCACCTGATAAAAAAGCGGCTGAAACATATGATGGTTTACCCGGTCCAGAACAATAACTTTTTTATTTTTATTGTTCAACGTTTTTGCAAGTTGCAATCCCGCAAAGCCGCCTCCTATAATGATGATCTTTTCGCGTGTTTCCATATTACACAAATTTACTTATTTTATTTAGTATTTTTTCGCTTAAAAAGTTAGTTTTGCAAAACTTTATGAGCCCTAGAAAGTACACCAAAAAGACTGCCAAAAAGATCCATAAAAACAGACGGAAAAGCTATTTCTTCCGTCGCAGGATTGTATTGGTAATACTTCTTATTGCTCTTATCGGAACAGGATTGTATTTAAAACATTCCATAAGCTATTATTATGCTTTATATTTTAATAAATTTAAGCATAAAAAACTACATAATACTGAAGCAGAAGCCTTAAGAATTCAAAAAATACTTTCGGATAATCTTGATAAGACGTATGGTTTTGATGTTTCACATTATCAGAATAAGGAAGATATCAACTGGGATAGTTTAAGCATTGGGAACAAAACAATTCCTCTGGAGTTTGTAGTTATGCGGGCTACCATGGGAAACCGCAGTGCTGACAAACATTTTGATGAGTTCTGGCAACAGGCCAAAAAGCATGAACTGATACGGGGAGCATACCATTTTTACAGATCCGATGAAGACCCTGTCATTCAGGCTAACAATTTTTTGGCCAACGTGCATTTAGAAGGTGGTGATTTGCCGCCTATTTTAGATATTGAAAAAATTCCCAGGCGAAAATCCAACAAAAAACTGGTAGAGGATTTAAAAGTCTGGTGCAAAATTGTAGAAGAAAGATATGGCGAAAAGCCTATCATTTACACCTACTATCATTATTATAAAGATTTTTTGAAAGGTGAATTTGATGATTATCCGCTCTGGCTTGCCAATTATAATGATGTTCCCGCTCCGTCTCCCGATGACAGCTGGGATTTCTGGCAATTTACCGAAAACGGAATCGTACACGGCATTAACACCAAAGTAGATCTTGATATCTACAATGGAAGTTCATGGTCTTTAAAAAGCCTGACTTTAGATTAATTTTTCAAAAAAACAATAACGTCTTTGTTTAGATCTTCTGCAATTTCAAAAGGAAGATAATGGGTAGCTTTAGGATAAATTTTAAGCTTGGCATTGGGAATTTCTTTGGCAATCATTTCAGTATGTTCTTTCTTGATCACATCGTTTTCTCCGGCAATGACCAATGTAGGATTCTGAATTTTCTGTAAAGATTTTTTATTGATATTTGGCTCAGTCAGCATAAGATTCAACAATCGTTTTTCAGTTTCATGTTCCGGTTGGTTGGCAAGTTCTATGAAACGGGCTTTGGTTTTAAAATTCTTAAGCAAATCTTCATCAACTCCTTCTGGAAAGATATTGGCTCCGATAATGATGAGTTTGTTGAGATTCTGAGGATATTTTAAAGCAAATTCAAGCCCTGTATTTCCTCCATCGCTCCATCCTAAAATATTAGTTTTTGAAATATTTAAATGATCTATTAAATGCTTCAAGTCATCAGCAAAAATTTTGTAGTTCAGATCACCTTTGGTAAAGTCTTTACTTTTTCCCTGAGCTCTTGTATCAACAGCAATGACTTTAAATTCTTTTGAAAGTTCGGGAATCTGTTTGTAAAATTCTTTGATACTTCCGCCGTTTCCATGAAGTAAAACAAGTGGCTCACCTTCTCCATAGATTTCATAATACAATTCCGTATCATTCAATTTCAGAGTGTTTCCCACAGCATCATTTTTACCGTAAACAGAATTTTCAGATTCTAAATTATATTGACTAAGATCCGGAGCCAGGATTGAAACCTTATCATTATTATCCTTCACGTCGTCTTTACTATTTTTCCCGTTTTTATCCACTTTAACATCAATATTAATAGCTGGTGCAGCAATAGTCATTTTTTTCCAGTCACCATAAAATTCTCTGATATATCCCGTTCTGAACAACGCAGCACTAATCGTGATTCTCCCCTGGAATCTTTTCAAAAACTGGATTCCGACAAAAAATCTCCCCTGAACCCAGATATTCCGGTCATTAACATCCAAAGTAAAGGTACCGTCTTTTATCATCTCTTTCGTCAGTTCAACCGTAATTTCTTCGTCCAAAACATTCTTATCCGGAAAACCGTTTTTCTCCGAATAAATGCTGTAACGCATTAGAACAGGCTGATCAGAAGTATAGCTTGAGATATTCAGATTGATGTTTTTAATTTTTGATTTTTTACTGGTATTAAATTCTAAAGCTGTCTCACCTAAAAAGTTCTCATTATTTATATCCGGATTTACATTGTACATCACGCTTTTTGTCTTGGTATTCACTCCCCAGTTTTTATCCACCAGCTTTTTAGGTTTAATATGTACCTCGTCAATATTTTTCACCTTTTCTTTTAAAAATATCTTTTGTCCGTCCAGATTTTTAAAGTCTTGAACAGATTGAGAATATTTTTCATATCCGGGAACTTCAATCAAAATAGGTTTGGTAGAATTTATCCTGGAAAGATCGATGGAAAAATTCCCGTTTTCATCTGAAATCACTCCGGTTTTCTCTTTGTCTACACCTACTTTTACATAAGGAATCGGTTTATTCTCCTCTTTGGAAAATACCGTGGCTGAAACAACCTGTGCTTGGAAATAAACAGCAACAAGGGAAAGGAATAGAAAACTAAGTTTTTTCATGGTAAAAATTTGAAACAAAAATCCTTATTTTCCTAATCAAAAGCTCATAATACCTTATTAAATTTAACAACACAACTGTTAAACTTATTGTAAAGTCTCACCAAAAAGTGAAATTAATTATTAAAAACATCTAAAAAATGTTTCCACAGCAAAATATATTTTATCTCTTGTAACGCTTTATATTTTTGTATTTTCGCGCTACAAAATTTTTATAGAAAATGAATTACGTTGCTGCTGAAAACCTTACCAAATCCTACGGAATAAAAGTTTTATTTGAAAATATTTCTTTCAATATCAATGAAGGTGATAAGATTGCCATTGTCGCCAAGAACGGAAGCGGAAAATCTACCCTTCTGAAAATTCTTATGGGAAAAGAAATTGCAGACAGCGGAAATGTAATCATCAACAAAGACATTCAGGTTGTTCTATTTGATCAGGAAATAGATTTCGATTCGAATCTTACCGTAGATGAATTTATGATGACCTTAGATTCTGCTCCGATTGCGGCTCTAAAAAATTATCATAAATCCCTTCATTCTACAGACAATGATTTCATCGAAAAGGCTCTGGCTGAAATGGAAGTTCACAAAGCATGGGATCTTGAGAATGAAATGAAACAGATTCTTTCCCAACTTAAGATCACCAATCTTGAAGCGAAGATGGGCACACTTTCAGGAGGACAGATTAAACGTGTGGCATTGGCTAAACTTCTAACCGAAACCAGAGCAGAACACCGTCATACTTTATTGATCATGGATGAGCCTACCAATCACCTGGATGTAGAAATGGTAGAATGGCTTGAAAATTATTTGAATAAAGCAAAAATAACTTTACTGCTGGTTACTCACGACAGATATTTCCTGGACAGTGTTTGTGATATTATCTGGGAAATGGAAGATAAAAACCTTTATTTTCACAACGGGTCTTATGCAACTTATCTTGAAAATAAGATGATCCGCGAAGACAATACGAATGCAACCATAGACAAAGCCAACAATTTGTACAGAAAAGAGCTTGAGTGGATGCGAAGACAGCCCAAAGCAAGAACCACAAAATCCAAATCAAGAATCGATGCTTTTTACGAAACGGAAAAAGTAGCCAAAACAGATACCAGAAAACAGGGTCTTGAACTGGACTTTGAAATGAAACGTTTAGGAAATAAGATTCTTGAATTAAAGAACATCGATAAAAGTTTCGGAGATAAAGTATTGTTTAAAGATTTCAGCTATCAGTTTCAGCGAGGAGAAAAAGTAGGAATTGTAGGTAAAAACGGTGCCGGAAAATCTACCCTTCTAAACATTATTCAAGGATTTGAAAAAGCTGACAGAGGAGAAATAGAAACCGGAGAAACGATCTCTTTCGGATATTTTTCTCAAAAAGGCTTAACTTATAAAGAAGACGAGAGGGTTATTGATTTTATTAAAGAAATTGCAGAATTCTATCCTTTAGCAAATGGAAAAAGTCTTTCTGCTTCGCAATTTTTAAGATTATTCTTATTTGACGATCAAACTCAGTATTCTCCTATTTCAAAACTTTCCGGTGGAGAGAAAAGAAGGCTGCATCTGATGTATATTTTGTATCAGAACCCTAATTTCCTGATTTTTGATGAGCCTACCAATGATCTTGACCTTCCTACTCTAACGGTTCTTGAAAATTTTCTGCAAATGTTCCAGGGTTCATTGATCATCGTTTCTCACGACAGATATTTTATGGACAGAATTGTGGATCACGTTCTGGCTTTTGAAGGAGACGGAAAAATAAAAGATTTTGTGGGTAATTTTTCTGAATACCGTGAAGCGAAAAGCCGTGAAGAATCTTTAGAAAAAAATACGGTTCAGAAACAGGAATCTGCAAAAGAAACTATTCCAACTCCGGCACAGCCACAATCTCCATCCAAAAAGAAAAAACTTTCTTTTAAAGAGCAGAGAGAACTGGAGCTCATCGAAAAAGAAATGCCTCAACTGGAAGAACAGAGAGCAAAAATTTTAGATCAACTTAACAACGAAGCTGATTATGAAAAGATTTCCAAACTTTCAGAAGAATTAGAAAAGATTTCCGAAAAACTGGAAAACCACGAAATGAGATGGCTGGAACTTCAGGAAATTCTGGGAGAAGCATAAAATAAAAGGTTCATGAAATTCATGAACCTTTACTTTTTTAAACCAGATGAATAACTTTCCCTTCTTCAGAGCTTTTCTCCGCAGCTTCAATAATTTTCATATTTTGAATGATCTCATGTCCGGGAGAAGGTAATGCATATCCAAAAACAGTATATTCATAGATCCGCTGGTAATAATTCATATAATTGCCGGCTTCGCTTGAAGTCAGGTTTCTTTCAGTTTCGGAAACTTCGTTGATATAATTTAAAATTCCGTCAGTTCCTTTTAGCGGTTTTGTCCATTCTTTTCCGTATTCCGGAATTGATCCTGCCACCAGTTCATTTTCCTGATCGTCACTTCTTTCCTGTAAAAAGCTTCCTTTGTCTCCATGAAGAATATAAGCATAATGAGCTTCTTTACTGAAAACCGAAGACTTTAACCTTACTCTAAGCTCGTTCGGATAATAAAGAAGGACTTCAAAGTAATCATTGGCGAATTCTTTTCCTTTCATAGAAAAAATATCTGCAAATAGTTTCTCAGGATAACCGAAGAACTGAGTTGCCTGATCAATAAGATGTGATCCTAAATCATGTAAAGAACCGGAACCCATTTGTTCAGGATTTTCTTTATGCTGTTTTCCGCTTGCCTCGGTTCTGAATCTGTCAAAACGTATTTCAACTTCTTTCAGATTTCCTAATTTACTTCCCTGAATGATCTTCTGTACCTGTAAATAATCTCTATCAAATCTTCTGTTTTGATACACACTAACAAACAATCCTTTTTCATCCGCCAGTTTCACCAAATCTTCCGCTTCAGACAATGTTACGGTAAAAGGTTTTTCTACAATCACATTTTTGCCCGCATTTAAGGCCATTTTTGCATATTCAAAATGAGTCTGAACCGGTGTATTCACTACAACCAATTCAATATCTGCATTAGTTAACATCTCTTCAACCGATCGATAAATAATAGCATCAGGATATTTTTCTTTAGATTCTTCTTTACTTCTCTCTACTACCGCCGACATAAAAAAACCTGGATGTTCTTTTAAAAACGGAGCATGGAAAACCTTTCCACTCATTCCAAAGGCACAAAGCCCTACTTTTACCAATTGCATACTCATATTTTTAACAAAGATATTTATAAATACCTTGAAGTTAGATGGCTTTAATACAAAAAATTAACATTTTTTATGATAAAAATCAGCAATATTATTTTTAATAAATCTAAATAAAGACAAAAAAATAATTAGATTTGCACCTTATTTAAAACTACTCTAAATAAAAATAAGAATGAAAAAGCAGCTGGTAACTTTAGGATTATTATTTACTGCAGTGTCTTTAAGTGCACAAATGAAAAACACTGAAGCTGATACGATCAGAATCCAAACCATTGAAGATGTAAATCTTCATAAGACCGGAAATCCGAATAAGGCAAAATCATCATCAATAAAGTCTAATCTGACCGTGATGGAAACGCCACAACCAATTGCTATCGTTACCCACGAAATCATTGAACAGCAACAGGCAAAACAACTTAGCGATGTACTTCAAAACGTAAACGGAATTTATATTACTTCTTCCAGAGGTAATTCTCAGGACAGTTTTGGGGGGCGTGGTTTCTCTTTAGGGAATGATAATATTTTCAAAAACGGAGGTAGGATAAACAGTGGTGTTTTCCCTGAAGTAAGTGGTTTGGAAAGAGTTGAAGTATTAAAAGGGGCAAATGCTATGTCGTATGGAAATACTGCTGCCGGTGGTATTATTAATATGATTACTAAAAAACCAAGATTTAACTTCGGAGGAAGCGTAGGAATAAATGCAGGAAGCTGGAATTCATATAAACCAACTGTTGACGTTTATGGTCCATTATCTAAAAATGTTGCATTTAGAGTAAACGGAACTTACGAATATGCTGAAAGTTTCAGAGATGTAGTAAAATCCAATAAATATTATTTCAATCCATCTTTCTTATTTAATCTGGGTTCCAAGTCTCAATTAATTATTGAAGCAGATTACTTGAAAAATGATTTCACTCCTGATTTTGGAATTGGTGCTATAACCAATACTGATGGTAGTTACAAATTAAATAATTTACTTGACAGAAATTCTTTCCTAGGAACAGATTGGCAATACCAAAATGTTCAGCAAGCATCTACAACCGCAACTTTCAATCATCAAATTAATGAAAAATGGACGCTGAATGCTATTGCAACCTATCAAAGCTATACGAAAGATTATTTTTCTACCGAAAGAGTTCAATGGGCTTATGATAAAACTAACAGACTGTTTTGGAACAGACCTTTAAACAGGACTTATAATGAAATGAACTATACTTCAGCACAAGTTAATTTAAACGGAGAGTTCAGCACAGGAAAAATCAACCATAAAGTATTAATAGGCGGAGATGCTGATTATGGAGCAGCAGATTCTTACACTTATTATAATCCTGATAATAACAAAGTCTACGGGACCAGCTATTATTTTGGGGCAAATGGTGCAGCAGGAATCAATGGTCAATCAGGAACATTATATCTTGATGATCCGTCAACCTGGGCTTCCGGAACACAACCAAACTCTGCAACACTGAGCAAATCAAGAATCAATACGAGAAGAATTGGTTTCTATGCTCAGGATTTCATTAGCTTAACCAATCAGTTCAAAGTTATTGCTGGTTTACGTTGGTCGTATATTGAAAATATGCCTACTATAAGAACGGATTTTAAAGCTGCTAAAAATAATATAGTTGACCCTAATTCTACTGTAAATAAAATATTCGTTGATAATTCCGCAACTTCAGACCAAGCCTTTTCTCCAAAAGTAGGAATCGTTTATATGCCTAATGATAACTTATCCGTGTTTGCAACTTATACCAATTCATTTGCAGCTAATACTGGTACAGATATTTATTTTACTGCTTTAAAGCCTACAACAATTGATCAATACGAAATTGGGGCAAAGAAAAACATATGGAACAACGCCGTTTCGTTCAATGTATCTTTATATCAAATCAGATACAACAACTATTATGGAACAGCAGAATTCAGAGCAGATGGTTCAGTAAATAGCGACACTACTATCAAAGAATATATTGGCAAATTAGACAGCAAAGGTTTTGAAGTAGATATTACGGGAAATCCTACACCACAGCTTTCTATTATTGGAGGATTCTCATACAATCATTCTGTTTACAAAGATACCCCAAACACACTGAATGCTTATGTAGAAGATCAAAGATTAGTCAGAACTCCTGCAACAACAGCAAATTTGTCTGCATTTTATAAATTCAGCAGCACATTACAAGGTCTGAAAGTGGGAGCAGGAATATACTATGTTGGAAATAGATTTGCAGGCTGGAATGATACCAAAGCAACATTAGCTAGCAGAAGCAATGTGACCAGAATGTTTGAAGTAGATCCTTATGTTACTGTTTCACTATCTGCAGGCTACGACTGGAAGAAGTTCTCAATTCAAGGAAAAGTTGGAAACCTGTTTGACACCGTAAACTATAATGTACATGAAAACTATTCGGTAAACCCTATTACACCAAGAAATTTCTATTTCACATTGACCTATAAACTGTAAGATTAAATAATTTTTCAGATAAGAGTGGAAGTTGCATTTTTGCAGTTTCCACTTTGAACTTTATAAACAAAAATAATTAAGATATGGATAAGATTAAAGACACAAGAAGTTTCATGAGAGTTACCCACCGTTATCTCGGGTTCTTTCTTGCCGGCATTATGGCAGTTTATGCAATAAGTGGAGTGTTATTGATTTACAGGGACACTGATTTTCTAAAAAAAGAAAAGAAAATTGATAAGGTCATTGCCAAAAACCTTTCTGAAAAAGAGCTGGGAAAAGAATTAAGACTTAAAAACCTGGAAGTAGAGAAAACAGAAGGCAGTGTTTTAAAATTCAAACAGGGAACTTATGATGCAGCTACAGGTCAGGCAAAGTATACCAAAAAAGAGCTTCCTTTTGTACTGGATAAAATGACAAAACTTCATAAATCTCAGTCAAAAGACACCCTTTCTCCGTTAAATGCTTTTTTCGGAATTGCATTATTTTTCTTTGTGATCTCAAGTTTCTGGATGTTCAGTCCTAAAACAAAAGCATTCAAACGCGGAATGGTGTTTACCATTGTAGGGCTTATTGTTTCAATCATTCTTATTTTTATATAAAAAAATTATAAAATCAATAAAAAAAGGCTCAAAAAATTACATCAAGTTTTAACTTAATTTTATGTAAATAATAAAAAATCACCTTAAAATGAGTTACATGGCATATTTATTGTTTTTAACAAAACATTAAGATAATAAACATTAATTATTAAAACGATAAAGTATGAAAAAATTAATTTTAGCAGGAGTTTTTGCGATCGGTGGACTTACTGCTACAGCAAATGCTCAAATACAGAAGGGGAATTGGTTGGTAGGAAGCAGCCTTTTATCCAGCAACTTTGGGCTTAATACAGGAGGTGGTTACAACATATCCATTCAGCCAAAAGGAGCTTATTTTATTGAAGATAATGTAGCAGTCGGTGGTTATGTAAATCTTGGAATAAGCAAGGTAACTAACGGAAGCCCTACAAGATTTGATTATGCAGTGGGGGGTTTAGGACGTTACTATTTGTCTCCTGGAGAAAAAGGAGTTGATAATTTATTGAATCACGGAAGATGGTTTTTTGAAGGGAATGTAGGAATCGGAGGTTCTTCTGTAGAAAGCGGAAACTCAACTACAGGTCTTGATTTCGGAGTTGGACCTGGATATTCTTACTTCATTACACCTAACATCGGGTTAGAAGGTTTAGTAAAATACCAAGGGCAAGCAGGATTCGGAAGTGAAGGACTAAATTCCAATATTACTTTTAATGTTGGATTCAGTATCTATATTCCGACATCAAAAGCAAAACAAGTAATCAGAGAAGCTAAATAATGCTTCTTTAGTTAAATACAATAAAAGCGGCCCGGAAATTTTCCGGGCCGCTTTTCGTACAAATTAAAACTAAACTATAAAAAATCAAATAAATCATGTATTAGGTTGGGGCGTATATCTTAGATACGGTTTGATTTCCCTTACTCCTTTCGGGAATATTTTTTTGGCATCTTCAGTAGAGATAGCCGGTGGAATAATAACATCCTCACCGTTTTTCCAATTGACCGGAGTAGCAATCTTATGAGAATCCACCAATTGTAAAGAATCTAAAACTCTTATGATTTCATTAAAATTCCTTCCTGTAGACGCCGGATAAGTAATAATCAATCTCACTTTTTTTTCAGGATCAATAATTAATAAAGAACGAACAGTTGCCGTTGCCGAAGCGTTCGGATGAATAAAGTCATAGAGTTCTGAAATTTTCCGGTCTTTATCAGCTATAATAGGAAATTCCACTTCTGTATTCTGGGTTTCATTAATATCTTTTATCCAGTTGTGATGATCTTCTACTCCATCCACACTTAAAGCAATTGCTTTTGTATTTCTCTGTTCAAATTCGGATTTCAATTTTGCAGTAAAACCAAGTTCTGTAGTACATACCGGTGTATAATCTGCAGGATGGGAAAATAGAATCCCCCATGAATTCCCAAGAAAATCATAAAAATTCAAGCTTCCAACAGTAGACTCTGCATTGAAGTCTGGTGCTGTATCTCCTAGTTTAATTGACATATTAATTCGTTTTATTAGTCTACAAATTTAGTAGACTTTTTGAGACTGGCAAAATTTTTGTTGAAAATTTCTAAAAAAATTTTAATTTTAGAATTCCATGGAAAAAACAGGCTTAAGATATATAGATGTTGTATACAAAGTTTTAGAAAACTGGTATTTAACTTTTGCAGAACTCACCCCTAAACTGGTCGTAGGGATTATTGTATTTTCTTTTTTTCTTTTTACCAGTAAATATCTCAGCCAAATAGCTGTGAAGCTTTTCCATAAATTTTTCCCAAAAAGTCAAAAAGAAAGCTCCCTTGTCACTTTAATTAGTGTTTTCAGGTTTTTAATTATGGTAATGGGAACATTTATCGCCTTAGAAATCATGGGCTTCAGCGGATTCCTCTGGAAGTTTATCGGAAGTTTAGGGGTTGCAGGGGTAATTGCAGGGGTTGCATTGAAGGATTTAGTTTCCAGTATATTTTCAGGAATGCTTATTGGAATTGACAAAGCGTATAAAGTCGGCGATTACATTACTATAGGAAATCACTCAGGTACGGTACAGGAAATCGGTTTTTTAACGACTAAAATCCTTACCGATGACGGAAAGAAGGCATATATTCCGAACCAGGTAGTTTTTAATGCTCCATTTTATAATATTACAGCTTCTCCGCAACGAAGAATTATTTTAAATTTTGAAATTCCCGCTGATGAAGATATCAGCAAAGCACAAAAAGG
Source organism: Candidatus Chryseobacterium colombiense (assembly GCA_029203185.1). Lineage (NCBI taxonomy): Bacteria > Pseudomonadati > Bacteroidota > Flavobacteriia > Flavobacteriales > Weeksellaceae > Chryseobacterium > Candidatus Chryseobacterium colombiense. The sequence continues at coordinate 2,288,709 of CP119310.1, forward strand.
AATTTTAGAGGTTGTCAAAAATCTTGAAAACGTAGATCGCTTAGACAGTGTGGAAGTTATTTTCACAGATCTGAAACAAGGTATTTTTAACCTGCAGGCAAAATTCTGGATGAAAATAGGTGCTAATATGGTTCAGCTCAAAAGTGAAGCCTATTTAAAAATAAAACAACGTCTGGATACAGATGGAATTCAGCTGGTAACTCCAACAAGTATAAGCATTACCAACGGAGAGGTTGGGATCAATGAAAATCATGATAAATAATAAAAGCAGTCGATTTGACTGCTTTTATTTATTAAAGATTAAAATTATTTATTTCCCGATAATCAGCTTCTCGGTTACTTTCTCTCCATTTTCTAAAGTAATTGAAATTAAATAATTTCCATTGGTAAGGTCATTTACTTTCAATTTTGTCTCCCCTTTAAAGCTACCGTTTTTCATCAATCTTCCAGAAGCGTCAAATAATGAATAATCCGCTTTTTGTGATTGATTTTTTAATTTAATATTAACCACATCATGAGAAGGATTAGGATAGACTAAGAAACCGCTTTTTATTACAGATTCCGAGGTTCCCAACGATTGAGTAATTGAGAAATTTGAAGAATTTACTGCAAAATAAATATTATTAAGCGCTTTTACCATAATTCTTGCTGAGGCAATATTTTCATTAGGTAATACCACTGATGCAGATCCGTTATTCGGAACACTTGCAGCCAACACCGTATTAAAAGTAAGACCACCATCTTTCGAAAGTAAAATCGTTACATTTTGAGTATTGATGGTTCCCGTATTAGTTCCTGCAACATTCCAGGTAATATTGGTAGTTGTACCTCCGGTATACGAAACATTACTCGTGTGTGAAGAAATAGTGAAAGGACCATCACTTGTAACGGTTACCACCATAGCATCTCTCGCTGCCTGATTTCCCGTCGCTTTATTATCATTAACAAGCAGTGAGAAGTTCAACGTTCTTGCTACACTCGGCGTAACTTCCCATTTTGGAATCAAATTGTTGGCAACTACAGAGCTTAACACCGGAAAATATCTTGAAGGAGAAGTTGTCGGCAACAAAGAACGATACACAGGTCCCCCCGTAGCCGTAGAAACCGGAGGCTGAGTATTTGAAGTGTTATCATACTGCTCCCATAAATAAGTGATCGGATCACCATTAGGATCGGTTCCGGTTCCGGTTAAAACAAAAGCTGTCCCGTTTGGAATAATATAATCTGCTCCCGCATCTGCAGTTGGAACCAGATTATTATTAGGAGTTTTCACAGAACAATCTGATGCCCGTTGCAATACAGCATACATTTCCTGTACGTTTGCAGCATGAAAATAAGCATCACTGTTGTTCTGAACATTGTTCGCTGACCCACAAATTCCTGCATAAGCCATAATAGTGCTTCCACTACCCGGCTCATAGGCAGTAGAGTTATTGGCATTCCCGCTGCATGAACCTGTATTCGCTCTGAAAGTATGGTTTCCACCAAACTGATGCCCCATTTCATGAGCCACATAATCAATATCAAAAGGATCTCCAACCGGAGCTCCGGAACCCGTAACTCCTCTCGCCTTATTAGTCGTACAAATTGAGCCTAAATAAGCAACACCACCGCCTCCGGTACTGAAGACATGCCCAATATCATAATTAGCCGTTCCAATAATCGTATTAATGTTGGTCTGATTTTCACCCAACATAGTAGATCCGTTATTATTCGTATAAGGATCTGTAGTGGCGTTTGTATAAATCAATAAATTATTATTGGCTATCATCACCATGGTAGAGGATATCGTTTTTTCATAAACTCCGTTTACTCTCGTCATCGTTGTCGCCATTGCTGCAAGTGCTCCAGCTACTGTACCTCCATGGAAAGTGGTATATTCTCCTGTTGCCGCTAAAGCTAATCTGTATGTTCTGAATTGCCCGTCGGAAACTACAGGTGCTTTATTGGCAGAGCCATTATTTTTTAAATTATCCAGTTCATTCTCAACATGACACTCAAAAAGCCGGTCATTTTTAGGTAAATCTTTTCTTTTATACAAGATAAAGGAAGAATGATCTTTTGTATAGCTATCAAGATAACTGATGTCCCAGTTATCAAAATACATCACACTGATTCCGGTCTGTGGAGTAAGACTGAAACGGATTGAGTTTTCAGGGTGGCCTTTTTGCCAGCCAACATACGAGCGAATTTCCGGAAACTTAGCCTGTAACTCTGGCTCCATTACAGGAGCTTCCTGAACAATATAATCTCTTATTTTTCCGTCAGAATCCGGAAACTTAACAATAAGGTTTTCATTTTTAGAAAAACGTTGCGGAGCATTTTTAAGATCGTTTTTAATTTTGTCTACATCCAACTGATACAATGAAAAAGCAGTTGGAGTCGTCCATCTCGGACTCAAATTTTCTCTACTCACTTTTTGATCTTTAAGTTTTGTCCAGTAATTCTGCTGGCTAAATCCTTGCACCGCTATTAAAAGGCACGAGACAATAAATGGTTTAGTTTTCATGAGGGTAATTTTAATATATTAGTATTTAATGGTGATTTTTTTAATGGTGATATTTCCAGTTAATTTTAATAAAATATTAGGTGAAACTCTATTTGCTCTAGCAAAATCAGGATTATCAAATCGTGTAACTTTAATATAGAGTATATTTTTATCTAAACTTATCTTCTCAATTAAAACATCATTAGAATCTTTTAAAGATGGCTTAATAATAAGATAGGTTTCATTTTCAACAACTACAGGAATTGGAGAAAACCTGTTTCCTTTATTATTGTTATGGATAAGCTTAAAAACCTCATCCATTTTTTGCTGGGAATTAATAAGAAGAAAGTCCTTTGAAGTTAAGCTAAAAGGATAATGGTATCTGTCTTCAAATTGAATTTCCTTTCCCTTGGGTATTCTATTATTACTGACAACCTGAGACTGACAATTAAGAAATAAAAAGAGGAAAAAGTATAGATGCATTTTCACTTTAAAACCCAATTATTGTAAAAATAGCAATTTTAAAATGAATATATTAGGTTTAACAAAAAAAACCGTTCCAAAATGAAACGGTTTTTTTGTTTTATATAAAAATTTTAGATTAAGCTAAAACTTCTTTTACTTTGTTTGCAGCTTCTTCCAAAGTAATTGCAGAGTGAACAGGAAGACCTGACTCGTCAATTAATTTTTTAGCTTCTACAGCGTTAGTTCCTTGTAATCTTACGATCAATGGAACAGGCAGGCTACCCATAGCTTTGTAAGCATCTACAACACCTTGAGCAACTCTGTCACATCTTACGATACCTCCGAAGATATTGATTAAGATTGCTTTTACGTTTGGATCTCTCAGGATAATTCCGAAAGCAGTCTGAACTCTCTGAGCATCAGCAGTACCACCTACGTCAAGGAAGTTAGCTGGGTTACCACCAGATAATTTGATGATATCCATAGTTGCCATAGCAAGACCAGCTCCGTTTACCATACAAGCAACGTTACCGTCTAATTTTACGAAGTTAAGACCAGCTTCACCAGCTTCAACATCCATTGGGTCTTCTTCTCTTGTATCTCTAAGTTCAGCTAAATCTTTGTGACGGAACAATGAGTTGTCATCCAAAGTTACTTTAGCATCTACTGCGATAATTTTGTTATCAGAAGTTTTCAAAACCGGATTGATTTCGAAAAGAGAAGCATCAATTCCTGTATATGCATTGTAAAGAGAACCGATGAACTTTACGAATTCTTTGAAAGCATTTCCTTCAAGACCTAAGTTGAAAGCAATTTTTCTAGCCTGGAAACCTTGAAGACCTAAAGCTGGATCAATGATTTCTTTGTGGATCAAATGAGGAGTTACTTCAGCAACGTGCTCAATATCCATACCGCCTTCAGTAGAATATACGATTGTATTTTTACCTTCAGCTCTGTCTAATAGAATAGAAACATAAAATTCTTTAGTCTCTGACTCTCCCGGATAATATACATCCTCTGCAACCAAAACAGAATTTACTTTTTTACCTTCAGCAGAAGTTTGTGGAGTTATCAACTGCATTCCGATGATGTTCTGAGCGTTTTCTTTAAGCTTATCCATGTTTGGAGAGAACTTTACACCACCACCTTTACCACGACCACCTGCGTGAATCTGAGCTTTTACTACCCACCCTTGAGCGCCAGTTTCAGCCGTTAGTTTTTCAGCAGCAGCTACAGCTTCATCTACGTTGTTTGCTACGAAACCACGTTGGATTGCTACTCCATACTTTGATAAAATCTCTTTTGATTGATACTCGTGAAGATTCATATTATTTTTATTATTTTATTTTAAAATTTAAAGGTTGACAAATTTACTAAAAAGACACGGAAGTGCAAGATTCTAAGTCTAAAAAATAAATTTTAGAAAAAATTAGATTCTGTTTTTAGCAAAATACAAAATAAGCATTCCCCAGCTTAAGATCATTAACAGCCCTCCAAGTGGAGTAATAGGGCCTAAAAATTTAAGATTTATACCCAAATAGTCTTGCAAACTCAGAAAATAAATACTTACTGAGAATAAAAATGTCCCTGCAATCATTAAAATTGAAGTCCATTTTTCTGATGGTGTTTCAAACTTCAAAATATAGCCGATGATTAAAAGGAAAAAAGTAGCATACATTTGATATCTTACTCCTGTTTCAAAACTCTCCAGTCTTTCCACAGATAAAATTTTCTTTAAAGCATGTGCTCCGAATGCTCCCAAAATTACAGACAACATTCCGTAAACAGCACCGAAGACTAAAGTAATTGTTTTCATTTTATAATTCTTCTAATTCTAGATTTAACTATTTTTCTGGTTTTCATTATGCAGGAAGTAAGAAATAGGAAACCAGCTTACCAATTAATACCGCACCTCCCAAAACAATAAACATCACGGCAAACTTTTTAGAGCTTCTGAATCCCGGATGATTGGTTCTCTTTAAAAACAATCCGAAAAGCAGGATTATAATTGCCAGAATAATCTGTATCATGATTGATCTCTTAATCTGTTAAACTCATTGATCACTTCGTGATGACTCACTGTTTTATCTTTAAAATAGGTTACAAAGTGTTGTTTTTCTTCCTCTGTTGCCCCTAATTGGTTCAAAATATTCAATAAATGCATTTTCATATGCCCTTTCTGAATTCCTGTTGTCACCAAAGAACGCAGTGCCCCAAAGTTTTGTGCCAAACCGGAAACCGCAAGAATACTCATCAATTCCTGCGCAGAAGGTTTTCCAAGAAGTGCCAAAGAGAATTTTACCAGCGGATGAAGATTCGTCAAACCTCCCACAACTCCTACAGAAATCGGAAGATCAATCCAGAATCTGAAAATCCCGTTATCTGTGGTACAGTGTGTTAAAGAAGAATACTTTCCGTTTCTTGCCGCATAAGCATGTGCACAAGCTTCCGTTGCTCTAAAGTCATTTCCTGTAGCAATTACCACTGCATCCACTCCATTCATAATTCCTTTATTGTGAGTGGTCGCGCGGAAAGGTTCAATTTCAGCAATCGTAACAGCCTGTTTGAATTTTGAAGCAAATTCTTCATTGGAAATTCCGCTGTCATCTTTTAAATCTTCAATTTTACAGGAAACTTCAGCTCTTACGATACAATCAGGTGTAAAATTGGAAAGGATATTCATTACGATCTGTAAAGAATTCTTTTCTTCCTGTGAGAAATCTTCACTTACGGCCACTTCCTGCTTCAATGTTTTTCCAAATTGTTCCAAGCATGAATTAATGAAGTTGGCTCCCATCGAATCTACGGTATCAAAACTTGCTTTCAACTGATAGTAATTCGGCATTTCAGCCGTTTTATCAACCAATTTGATATCTAAAATTCCACCACCACGGTTTCTCATGTTGGCCGTAATATCGTTTGTTGCTTCGATTAATTTTTTCTTCAAATTAAAATTAAAGAAATGAAGCAGTTTATGTGGTTCAACATTAAAGATAAAATGCGTGTGACCCAGTTTTTCATTGTTAATAATTGTTGTTTTAAAACCACCTTTATCAATCCAGAATTTTGCGGCTTTTGAAGCTGCAGCAACTACAGAACTCTCTTCAACTGCCATTGGAAGTGCAAATAATTTCCCGTCAATTAAAAAATTCGGAGCAATTCCGTAGGGCATATAGAAATTGGAAATCGTGTTTTCAGAAAACTCGTCATGTAGTTTCTGCAAATCAGCATTTTCGTTCCAGTATTGATTTAATATATGTTGATATTCTGAGTTTCCTTCAAGGTATTCGTTAACTAGCCAATCGATTTTTCCCTGTTTTGTCAGTTTAGAAAAACCTTCTACCGGTTTGTGATTCATAAGTAAGCGATTTTATACAGTAATGTAATACGATTTTACGATTACACTCATAAATTAATGTCCGTAAATATACTAATTTTGTATCTGTAAACTGTGGATAACTTCAACCAAAAACAGTTGATATTTATCAATTTTGGAACTAAATTTGAATAGAAAATTTAAGTTTTAAACCACAAAAGTCACAAAAGTTTTTACACTTTAGTAATTAAAAAGTTTAATATAATACTGTAAAAAGTACATTTAAGTATATTAAAAATCTTCGATTTTTCTTTTGTTAGCTTTTAATTATCAAATTATTTAGACTTAAAATCTTTTGTGACTTTTGTGGTAAAATTAGAATTACATTATGAATTTTGAACGCCTGAAAGAAAAACTCGAAATCCTTGCGGATGCAGCGAAATATGATGTTTCGTGTTCATCAAGCGGAGGAACGAGAAAGAATAAAAAAGGTGCTTTAGGAGATAGTTCCGTAAGCGGGATCTGTCATACCTATACGGAAGACGGGCGATGTGTCTCGCTTCTCAAAATTCTTTTGACCAATCACTGCATTTACGATTGTGCGTACTGTGTTTCCAGAAGTTCCAACGATATAAAAAGAGCTGCTTTTACGGTAGAAGAAGTTGTTGACTTAACGATCAATTTTTACCGCAGAAACTATATTGAAGGTCTATTTTTAAGCTCAGGAATTTTTAAAAATGCGGATACGACCATGGAACGTTTGGTTCGTGTTGCAAAAAAATTACGTTTGGAAGAAAATTTTAACGGATACATTCATTTAAAATCGATTCCGGGAGCAAGTGACGAACTGATGCAGGAAGCCGCTTTATATGCTGACCGATTATCTATCAATCTTGAAATTCCTACGGAAAGCGGATTGAAATTATTGGCTCCTGAAAAAAATCGACAGGATATGCTGAATCCGATGAAATATATTCAGAATGGAATTGCACAGTATAAAGACGAAAAGAAAATTTTCAGAAAAACACCAAAATTTGCTCCGGCCGGTCAGTCTACTCAGATGATTGTGGGTGCAACGAATGAAAATGACTTACAAATCATTAAAGTTGCCGATCATTTTTATAAGAACTTTAGTTTAAAAAGGGTTTATTATTCAGGTTATGTTCCTGTTTTGGAAGATAAAAGGTTACCTTCTTTAACGACTGAAGTTCCTATGCTTCGTGAAAACCGATTATACCAATCCGATTGGCTGATGCGTTTTTATGGATTTAAAGCGGAAGAAATTTTAGATCCTCACATGCCGTTTTTGGATTTAGAAGTCGATCCGAAATTAAGCTGGGCTTTGCGGCATCTTGATCAGTTCCCTGTCAATTTACAGACTGCAGATTACCAGATGATTTTAAGAATTCCCGGAATCGGAGTAAAAACAGCACAAAAAATTGTAAGTGCAAGACGTTTTCAGGTATTGAATATGGATCATTTGAAAAAGCTGGGAGCCGCTGTAAATCGAGCTAAATACTTTATTGATTTCAATGCCGGAAATGCCTTTTTAAGATATTTAACTGATAAAAATCTCAGAAAATTATTGATTGGAGGAAGTTCTTCGAAGTTTCAGAATCAGTTTTCACAGCAATTGACTCTTTTTTAAACATAAATTTAGTGAATATTTTGCATGAGTGAACACAAAATAAAACTTTTGGCTGTCATTCTGAACAAAGTGTAGCGTAGTGAAGAATCCATTTATAAGTACAACAGATTTCTCCTTCGTCGAAATGACATTTGGAATGAAATATTGAAGAGATTCTTCCTTCGTCAGAATGACAGTTTAACCACATAACATTAATTAATTTTCAAATTATCACATTTTCAAATTAAAACATGATTACCCTACTCTACGACGGCAGTTTCGACGGGCTTTTAACTGCGATATTTGAAGTTTTCGAATACAACTATAAAGACATAGAAATTGTAAGCAGAGAAAGATTTCATCAGGAAAATATTTTTGCAGAAATTCATGAAGTCATTACTCAGGATGACAAAGCTGAAAGAGTTTTTAAAAAATTAGAGCAAAATATCGGAAAATCTGGAATTCACGAGTTGCTGAAAGTCTACTTATCAGAAGATCCTGAGTTGGAACAGCTTATTTTTTCAGCAGTAAGCCAATCTGTACAGCATCCGAATGAAAATATTCTGCAAAATTATGCGGATCAGGATATTTTAAAAATTTCTAAAATCTGCAAATCCATCAGTCGGGAAAGGCATAGGATGACTGCTTTTGTCCGTTTTGAAAAGATGCAGGATGGTGTTTTTTTTGCTAAAATTGATCCCGACTTCAATGTCATTCCCCTGATTCGAAAACATTTTAAAGACCGTTATCAGGATCAGAAGTGGATGATTTATGATTTAAGGAGAAATTATGGAATCTTATATGATCTGGAAACCTGCGATTTCTTTTATCCAGATGAAAAACTGGATTTAAACAAGTATGAACAGCAGTTTCATGATGAAGAAAAAAAATACCAGAAACTCTGGCAAAGATATTTTACCAAAACCAATATCATTGAACGTAAAAATATGAAGCTTCATATTCAGCATGTTCCGAAAAGATACTGGAAGTACCTCACTGAAAAATGGTAATCAAGCATTCCCGTTAAGATTTAAAATGTCTGAAAAATCATCAATAGTTTCATATTGTGTTTAACTTTTACTTTTTGATGGTTCTTAAAGCTTTCTTCACGATGTATTGGGTTTCTTTTGTTGAACTTTGACGAAGCCACTCATCACAAATCTCTATCACAAATTCTGGCTGTGATTTACTGGCATCATTCAGCCAATTCCCTACACTATCCTGAACATATCTGGAGACATCGGATCGCAGCGGTTCTAAAATTTCAAGTCCCAATCCGGGATTTTGCTTTAGAGCATTAATATGTTCACACCACACCCCTCTCGGTCTGGTAGATTCGCTTGCAAAACGTCTCACATTTTCATTCTCATGCTGAGTCCATTCTGATAAAATGGATAAACTTTCGTCAAGATTTTTTGAAATATCAGGACGTACCGCCATCCAGCATATTTCCCTCACTCCAAAATGGGAGTCTGCAGCAAATGTCATAATACCGTTAAATTTTTCTCCAAGCTTTAATTTATCATTTCTTCCAATGCTATAGGCAACCCAACAACGCACCAGGTCTGCCGGATGGGTTGCAAGCTTCAATAGAAACTCATCATCTTTATTGTTTGTAGCCAGATGCAGCAATGTAATACCAATGGCTTCATTGACTGTATTGACCGTTTGTTTTTTCAGTTGGTCCACAGTATTTAAAACCAATTGCAAATATTCTGTACGATTATTTTGCTGCAGAAGGTTTTTTAACAATATTCTTTGATCAACCGCCAACCATTCAGTAAGATTGGCCGTTTCTATTTCTCCCCAGTTAAGTTGTTCTAAAATATCAGCAGGAATATCTTTAATGGAACGGGCTCCTTTTCTTTTTTCTGTCATAATGATTGTATTAATTCTTCTACATCTACTCTGATCATGTAATTTACCTCTAAAAATTTATATATGACCCTATGGTTTTCATCGATAACGAAAACAGCGGGAACAGGTAATGTATTTTCATCATTTTTGTTGAAAAGTGAAAGATCAATACCTAAATCCTTATAATAAGGTAATACAAAATCCTGAAGCTGAAATACAATACCCAGTTTTTTAGCAAAATCATTATTATGATCAGTTAACACTTCAAATTCAAGATTGTTTTTTTCAATCATCGGCAGAGAATGATCGGGACTTTGTGGAGAAATAGCCACTAAAACAGCATTTTTCTTTTGTATCTCTGAAATATTATCCTGCAAAAATTTCAATTCAAGATTACAGTAGGGACACCAGCTTCCTTTGTAAAATACCAGAATCATTTTTCCATTTTTAAGGATTTCTCTGGAATTTATTTTTTGGCCATATGCATTGGGCAGAGAAAATTCAGGGACCTGCTCTCCTATCTGGATACTGTTTTCCTGTATATTTTTTGTTTTTAAATCTTCAACAGAGTTTCCGAATGCGTTTAAAACATCTTGTGAAAGCTGTGAAGAAAGTTCATGATTCAATTGCTCAATCTGCATTGACAGTGTATTCATTATTTTTAATTTATTATTTTTACAAAGGTCTAAAAGCCTTTAAGAATAGGCAATACCGCATATTTTTCACCCATAGGGATAAAAAAGTCAATTTTATGAAAACAGAGGAAAAAGCTGAAGAAAATAAAATCTGCCCACTGGAAATCGCAGTGAATACGATCAGTGGAAAATGGAAAATTCCCATCGTATGGCAGATCAATGAAGGAAAAAAACGCCCCAGTGAATTTTTGCGCGGCATTGCCAAAGTTGACCGAAGAGTTCTGAATCAACAATTAAACGAAATGGTAGAAGATGGTATTCTGGAGAAACAGTCATTTAATGAGCTTCCTCCACGGGTAGAATATACCCTTACAGAACTGGGGGAAAAGCTGATAGAGATTCTCTGGCAACTGAATGATTGGGGAAAATTGCTGATCCCTGAAAAAGAAAAAATATAAAACAGCTTTTAATTCTGAACCGGGATAGTTAAATAAACTGATCCTTATAGCAGCTAAATTTACATCCTCATATAATCTTGACATCTGTGCCGCAGAAACAAAAACTGCACGATATTTTTTTAAACCTACAAACTTCAGAAGCTTTTAATAATTTATATTCAAAACTCTTATCAAGTTACTGCCATTATCTGAACTTGTTTTTGTAAATTTGTGTTCGAAATTTTTTACTAGATGAAAGAGAGTGCTGTAAAAAAAATTGCAGTTCTTACTTCAGGAGGTGATTCTCCGGGTATGAATGCAGCATTAAGGGCGGTAGTAAGAACCGCAAATTATTATAATATCGAATGTTACGGAGTAAGGGAAGGCTACAATGGCTTAATCCACGATGATTTTCTTAAAATGGGCCCCCGTTCCGTAAAAAATATAATCAACCAAGGCGGAACTATTCTGAAATCTGCCAGATCCAATGAATTTAGAACCAAAGAAGGTCGTCAACAGGCATATGACAATTGTGTAAAATACGGAATTGACGGTTTGGTGTGTATTGGTGGAGACGGAACTTTTACGGGAGCGAAAATCTTTAATGAAGAATTCGGAATCCGTGTAATTGGTGTACCCGGAACAATTGACAATGATATTTTCGGAACTGATAACACGATCGGTTATGACACTGCATTAAATACTGCAATGGATGCCATCGACAAAATCCGTGATACGGCCACTTCTCACAACAGGGTTTTCTTTGTAGAAGTAATGGGTCGTGATGCTGGTTTTATCGCTTTAAACAGCGGATTGGCAACCGGAGCACTGGATATTTTAATTCCTGAGAAAAAAGACAGCATTGATGAGCTCTTTGCTAATTTCAGAACGGCTGAAAAATCAGGAAAGTCTTCAAGTATCGTAGTGGTAGCAGAAGGTGAAAAATTAGCCAATGTTTACGAACTGGCTGAAAAAACAAAGTTATCTTTCCCTGATTACGATATTCGTGTAGCTATTCTTGGTCATATGCAAAGAGGAGGATCTCCAAGCTGTGCAGACCGGGTTTTGGCAAGCAGATTAGGCTACGGAGCCGTAACAGGATTAATGGAAGGACAAACCAATGTAATGGCAGGAATGCGTTCTAACGATGTTGTTTATACACCTATCGAAGAAGCCATTAAAAAGCATAACGAAATCAATCAGGATCTTTTATTGATTTCAGAAATTTTAGCAATCTAATATTTTTAATATAATTTAAAACAAACTATTATGTCAACAATCAAAGTAGGTATCAACGGGTTTGGTAGAATTGGACGTCTTGTTTTCAGAGCAATGACTGAAAGAGACAACATCGAAGTAGTGGGAATCAATGACCTTATCGATGCTACATACATGGCTTACATGTTAAAATATGATTCTGTACACGGGATTTTCCCAGGTGAGGTTTCTGTAGAAGGAAACGACCTTGTTGTGAATGGAAAAAGAATCAGAGTAACAGCTGAGAGAGATCCTAACAACCTGAAGTGGAACGAAATCGGAGCTGATTATATCGTTGAATCTACAGGTTTATTCTTAGATAAAGAAAATGCTGCAAAGCACATCAACGCTGGTGCTAAGAAAGTAATCCTTTCTGCTCCTTCTAAAGATGATACTCCAATGTTCGTAATGGGTGTAAACCACACTGAACTTACAGACGATATCAAAATCTTATCAAATGCTTCTTGTACAACAAACTGTTTAGCTCCTTTGGCTAAAGTAATCCACGATAACTTCGGAATCGTAGAAGGTTTAATGACAACTGTACACGCTACAACGGCAACTCAGAAAACTGTTGACGGTCCTTCAATGAAAGACTGGAGAGGTGGTAGAGCTGCGCTTAACAATATTATTCCTTCTTCTACAGGTGCTGCTAAAGCGGTAGGAAAAGTAATCCCTTCATTAAACGGAAAATTAACAGGTATGTCTTTCAGAGTACCAACTGTTGACGTTTCTGTAGTAGATTTAACAGTAAGATTAGAGAAAGCTACTTCTTACGACGAGATCTGTGCTGCCATCAAAGCTGCTTCTGAAGGTGAATTGAAAGGTATTCTTGGATACACTGAAGATGCTGTAGTTTCTCAGGATTTCGTAGGAGATAAGAGAACTTCAATCTTCGATAAAGATGCTGGTATCATGCTTTCTCCTAACTTCGTAAAACTTGTTTCTTGGTATGACAACGAAATGGGATATTCTAACAAGTTAGTTGATATGCTAATCCATGCTGCTTCTTTGTAATAAAATAAATAGCAATAAGTATTATAAAGCCTTCCCAATGGGAAGGCTTTTATTTTTTTATTTAATCACACCATTAAAATGACCATAAACATTCATTACTAAAAATTAAATAGTTTATACCCTACCCCAACTCCTAACCAAGGTTTTTTATTATACTTCCATAAATCAGCATACTGACCAATCGCATAATCAAACCCTAAAAATGCACCTATATTAATGTTATTATATGAATACGTCAAACCAAACGCAATAGAAGCCAAGCCTTTTGTTGCATCTACATATTCAATAATATTTAAGTCTTGATTTGGTTTTATAAATGAATTTGATTTATCCAATTTGACAGAAGAAGCCCCAAAAAGAAGGCCTCCTGTAATTTTCCAGGTATTTATTTTAGTTTCCATTTCCTCTTGATAAAAAAAGGTGGTTTTTCCATATGTATATCCCACAAATAAATTTCCATTGATTTCTGTAGAAAATTCATCACCTAAACCATTATTACCTTTAAATCTATATTTAAGTGGTATTGTAATTGCACTTACAGTAACTGATGTAAAAGATAAATGTGGACTTTTCCTGTTTTTTAATTCATAGAAATAAACAGGATGGTCCTTACACCCATCTAATAGTAAGTTTACTAATAGTTTATTTTTTTCCACTTTAACATTTCCATATTTAACAGAACATAATTTAACCTCTTCTGTTTCTGAATAGGAAAGTGTTTTATAAAAATTTTCATCAATAATAATTTCACGAGTTGTGGTAACCTCATTTTTATTAATAATTATTTTATCTTCGACTAGCAGCTTATCACCAATTTTGTATTGATCTCTAATTTTTTTCTGCTGTTCCCTTGATAAGCTATCATATTTTTTTATAACTTCTTTTTTAAGACTGTATTCACCAAGTTTATCATAAATCCGATACTTCACATTAAAGTTTTCTTGCCCAAAAAACATTCCCGCCCATCCAAGCAGGAACAGCAATACAATTTTTGTTCTCATAATTATTTAGTTTTAGTTGTTAATATAACAAATCTCGGATTTATCTAAATATAAAAAAATCACACTTTTGTAGTATTTCTAATAAAATTCCGAGAATGAATAAGCATTAAATTTTTCATTTAAACTGACAAATCTCACAACCTCATTTACATGAAAAACCTGTATTTTTATAGGAATGGAAAACACAATTTTACAACCACGATTTAAGGAATCAGCTCACTTCAAAGATTTTTGGACAAAAGGCAACGGAAAGCAGCTTATTGAATTTTCTGGTGCAGAAGTAAGCTTTAATGATTTTGAAAAATTCGCACCTTATTTTTATCATGTCGATGAAGTCGGAGATCAGGTTGTAAAAGATATTTATTTCACTAAAAAATTCCATGAAGCCTCTAAAGAAATTGAACACTATATCCGAAATGGAGTTTCTGAAAGTGACGATGTTCCTGAAAGTGTAAAAAAACTTTTTCTTCAAACCCAAACAATTCCTGATTGGCTGGATTATGATTTAATCACATCCGGTGCAGAACTCTGCATGCGAAGCAATCTTGATTCTTTGATTTCTTTGAGAGATTATTGTCTGATTGGCGGCTATGACTATGCTTACCTCAACAAACCTCTGATTGTCACCGAAGCACTGAAAAAAGGTGCCGTAAAACGTCTTTCTGAAACTTTGGATTTTTGGGTAAACGCTACACGATACAACGCACTGGAAATTCATGCAAAAGGCTATGAGTTTGCTATAAAAACCCGTCTGATTCATTCTTACGCCAGACTTTCCATTAAAAAACACTATAAAGATTGGGATACAGAGAATTGGGGCAAACCCATTAATTCTTGGGATATGATGGCTACTTATATTGGTTTCAGCCTTGTTTTTTTACATAGCCTTCATAAATTGGGAAATGCCTTTTCAGAGAAAGAGGAAAAAGGAATTTTCCACCTTTGGAAATATGTAGGCTATTTATTGGGAATTCCTGAACCCCTTCTTCCTAACGATAAAAAACAGGCTACCGAATATTTTTATTTATGGACCTCTGTTCAGCCACCTGCTGATAAAGACTCTGTACTTCTGGCACATTCTTTATTGAATGAGTCACTGGAAAATCCCATTTTAAAATATCAGTTTCAGAGAAAAAACTTACGCTATCTTCATATTTGCTGCACATGGTTTTTACTGGATGATGAAGTTTGTAAAAGGCTTCAGATTCCTGATGTGTCCAACAGAAAAGTTTTCCCGAAAACAAAATGGGCTGTTAATAAAATATACAACAAATTGGTAAGCCGGCAAGCCAGAATAAATAAAGGAAATAAAGACCAGATGAAAGTATTGAATGATTATTTAAAGATCACACACAACTCAAATTTTCATTAAACAACAAAGCTCACATTCTTTTAATTTTGAACGAGTTAAGTATGAATACATTATATTTTCATCATTTTAAAAATGATTTTCTGTAATAAATAATATTAGCTTTTCATTGAGAAATTATGTATTTTTGAGAAATTATAATTATACAGATGAGTAACGCAGACGATAAAAAGAAAGCACTTGCCTTAGTGCTTGAAAAACTAGATAAAACATACGGAAAAGGAACTGTAATGACTTTAGGAGACAGTTCTGTAGATAATACCATTGAGGTGATTCCTTCAGGATCTTTAGGATTAGACATCGCTTTAGGTGTTGGTGGTTATCCAAGAGGAAGAATCATTGAGATCTACGGTCCGGAATCTTCAGGTAAAACGACTTTAACACTTCATGCCATTGCTGAGGCTCAAAAAGCAGGAGGAATTGCTGCCTTTATTGATGCGGAACACGCATTTGACAGAACCTATGCTGCCAAATTAGGAATCGATTTGGAAAATTTAATCATTTCGCAACCTGATAACGGGGAACAGGCATTAGAAATTGCTGATAACCTGATCCGTTCCGGAGCAATAGACATTGTAGTAATTGACTCCGTAGCTGCTCTTACTCCAAAAGCTGAAATTGAAGGGGAAATGGGAGATTCAAAAATGGGTCTTCACGCAAGATTGATGTCTCAGGCATTAAGAAAATTAACAGCTACAATTTCAAGAACGAAATGTACCGTGATTTTCATCAACCAGCTGAGAGAAAAAATCGGAGTAATGTTCGGAAATCCTGAAACAACAACAGGAGGTAACGCTTTGAAATTTTATGCTTCAGTAAGAATTGATATCAGAAAAGCATCTGCGCCTATTAAAAATGGAGATGAAGCGATCGGAAGCCGTGTGAAAGTGAAAATTGTGAAAAACAAAGTAGCCCCACCATTCAAACAGGCAGAATTCGACATTATGTACGGTGAAGGAGTTTCTAAAACAGGAGAAATTTTGGATCAGGCGGTAGAACAAGGAATTGTAAAGAAAAGCGGTTCTTGGTTCAGTTATGAAGAAACAAAATTAGGACAGGGTCGTGATGCAGTGAAAGATGTATTGAAGGATAATCCTGAGCTTTCCGAGGAATTGGAAAATAAAATTAAAGAAGAGATTTCTACTAAAAAATAGTAATTTGTTCGTATAAAAAAAGCTCGGCGGGACCTTTGGTCCCGCCGAGCTTTTTTATTATCAGTTTCAGTTTCGGCGGCTTTGCCGCCGAAACTGAAACTTCAATTAAGGTTTATCCTCCGTTAACTCAAATCCCCAATCTTTTCCTTTCTGGATTGCAGGAATACCTTTTGTCATCCAGACCGGAGCTTTAGCTCCTTTCAGATAATAATCAAAAAACTGCTGTTCACGGATTTGAATATCTTTTCTGTTCTGACGCTTTATAAGATTATGATCGTCTCCATTATAATTCAGAAGCCATACTGGCTTTCCTAAACGTCGTAAAGCTGTAAACATTTCAATTCCTTGATACCAAGGCACGGCTCCATCTTTATCATTACTCATGATCACCACCGGAGTTTTCACTTGATCAATTGTAAAGAGCGGTGAGTTTTTAATATACAGTTCCGGTGCTTCCCATAGATTTTTCCCTAACCTACTCTGCGATTTTTCATATTGGAATTGACGGTTCATTCCTGAAGACCAACGGATTCCACCGTAGGCAGAAGTCATATTAACAACCGGAGCACCACTCCATGCCGCTGCATACATATCAGTATGAGCGATAAGATATGCCACCTGATATCCTCCCCAACTTTGTCCCTGAATTCCTACTTTAGCACCATCTATCCAAGAATTCTGTTTTAGTTTTTCTACTCCAGAATTGATATATTCCATGGCTGATTCTCCAGGAAGACCATCAACATAGGAAATATCCGGTGTAAAAACCAAATATCCATTGCTGACGAAATAAGAAATATTCAGTCTTGAAGGCGTTGGAGCAGGTGCTACATAACGATTCAGGTTGTCTGAAAGTTTTTCATAGAAATACACAATCATAGGGTATTTTTTATTCGGATTGAAATCTTCCGGTTTATACAAAACACCTGTAGATGAATTTCCTTTCGGGGTGGTCCAGTTTACCAGTTCACTTGTCCCCCAGTTATAATTGCTTTGTTGCGGATTAGTATTGCTTAATTTTTGCTGTTCAGAAAAATCGGATGTAGTGAAAATATTCGGAGAATCTGTATATGATTCTTTTACAAGAATGTATTCTTCCGCATTTTTCGCTTTCTGAAGACTTCTGTATCCCCAGACATTTTCCATTTTAATTTTCACTGGATCAGAATTCGACTGAATCTTTGTTTTAAAAATTCCATTTGCCTTAGATGTATTATCAAATGCTAATAAATAAATGGAAGTTTTACGGTTTAAACTTTTAATATCCTTATCTAAATCGTACGTATCAAATGTTATTTTATTCTTACGTCCAAATCCATTGGTCATATTTCTTGGCTTTTTTGATCCATTCAGGAAAAACTCCCAAAGATCATAACGATCTTTGATAATCACTGATTCATCATTATCCGTCCAAGAAGCGATACCATAAGCATTTGGAAAATCCGGCATATCAAATTCTTCATCCACAAAAGAAACCTGTAATCCTTTATTTAATGGAAGTGTTTGCTTTGTTTTAACATTGTAACTCAACCACGATCCCTTTTCTCTGTCAAATATCACAACAAATTTTCCGAGTGGAGAAACAGAAACCGATCCATCCAAATTTTTAATAATTTCTGTTCTATCTCCTGTTTTATTATCAATAAGGAAATAGGTTTTCTTTGTAGAACCTTCCCATTGCGAGGAAATCCGATTATTTAAACTTGTAATACCGATCACAAAATCCGCATTCCCATCATTGACCAATCGTAAAGTGTCCAAGTCTTCCCCATCAATATTTCTAAAAAAATCAGGCTTTTCTGTCTGCATTACTGCAGCGTAGGATTTTTTCAGATCATTTTTCAGTTCCTTCAGCTGAACTGTTTGCAGGTAGTCATCTTTGTAGTTCCAGATATCCACTACAGCATGGTCATTCGCAATCATGGCTGTATCTTTAGCGACAGGTTTCGGAGCCACACCAAAATACAATTGCTTTCCACTTTTACTGAATATTGGGAAACGGTTTTCAGAAACTACCCAATTCTTTCTCATTTGGGCATTTTCATTGGTTACAGTTTCTTTTTTATTGGTCTTAAAGTTAAAATAATACAGCTGATACAATTTCACGAGATCATTCTGCGCAGAAGAAGTTCCCACAAATGCCAACTGATTTCCTTCTTCATCAAATGATAACTGTGAAAAATCACCCTCTATTTCAGAAATTTTAGTTACTGATCCTTTTTGAAGATCAACAACCTGCACAGTCTCAAGTGCATATTTCTTCGGCTTCGATTTATCATTATCCTTTTTCTCAGCAATTTTTTCATCTCCGGAATCTTTCTCCCCTTTCTTATCTTTAGTTTTCTTCTCTTCCGGTTTCTTGGTTACAAAAACCAGCTGTTTCCCGTTTTTACTAAATTCATAGCGGGTTACATTATCATACGTTGTACTCTTCCCATCGAGAAGATTTCGCACAACCAACTGCAATGGCTTTGCATTTTTATCCTCATCTTTCTTATCATCTCCATCTTCTTTATCCGAAGCATCATCAGATTTATCTTTCATATTTTCCAAAAGGTACGCAACATACGAACCGCCTTTTTCAGGAATTTTAAACCCTTTTACATTCGGAATTTTTTCTGTTGTACCAGTGAAAAGATTAACTATGGCAAGGCTGTCTTTTGTTAATTTATCCTGTTTCAGTTTTTTATCCTTTACCGCTTTAATATCCTTATATAATGGGCGGATCTGGAAAACAGCAAACTTGGAATCATTTGTAAAATCAGCTTTTGTTGCTCTTACAAACTGTTTTGAAATTTTATTTTTAACTGAATATAAAAAAAGATTGGAATTTCCTTCCTGCGCATCCACAGAATAGGAAATCCATTTTCCGTCATTGGAAATTTTTCTTGCTCCGATATTTTGCCAGTTATCATACACTGAATGATCTAAAGGCTTTTTCTGTCCATACACAAGATAACTCATAATGAACAGGATAAAAACTGTACTTCTCAACTTCATTTTTAAATACTTTTAAAGTTTAAAAATAAGATATTTCTTCGACAAAACTTTTATCAGTACATATGGCTCATTATAAAAATGTCAAAATGTCACTTTTCATGAAACGGTATTTTTTTTGAGAAAGATTTTGAAGAAAAATTAAAACTAAAAATATTATGACGAAAGGAAATATCAATGTATCTGTGGAAAATATTTTCCCATTGATCAAAAAATTCTTGTACAGTGACCACGAAATCTTCTTAAGAGAATTGATTTCCAATGCAACGGACGCCACTTTAAAACTAAAGCATTTAACAAGCATCGGCGAAGCGAAAGTTGAATATGGAAATCCAAAACTTGAGGTTAAGATTGACAAAGAAAACAAGACTCTTCATATTATCGACCAGGGAATCGGAATGACCGGTGAAGAAGTCGAAAAATACATCAACCAGGTTGCCTTTTCAGGAGCAGAAGAGTTTTTGGAAAAATATAAAGACTCTGCAAAAGATTCAGGAATTATAGGTCATTTCGGACTTGGATTCTATTCTGCGTTTATGGTTGCAGAAAAGGTTGAGATCTTAACCAAATCCTACAAAGAAGAACCTGCTGTTCGTTGGATCTGTGATGGAAGCCCTGAATTTACATTAGAAGAAACTGCTGATAAAACGGACAGAGGGACTGAAATTATCCTTCATATTGCAGAAGATTCAGTAGAATTTTTAGAAGAAGGGAAAATCCGTGAATTGTTATTAAAGTACAACAAATTCATGCCTGTTCCTATTAAATTCGGAACAAAGACCCATACTTTACCTTTACCGGAAGATGCTCCTGAAGATGCAGTTGCAGAGACCGAGGAAGTTGATAATATCATCAACAACCCTACTCCGGCCTGGACTATTGCTCCAAATGAACTGACCAATGAAGATTATATGAACTTCTACCACGAATTGTATCCAATGCAGTTTGAGGAGCCTTTATTTAATATTCATTTGAATGTTGATTATCCATTTAACTTAACTGGGGTTTTATTCTTCCCGAAACTGAGCAATAACCTGAATATTGAAAAAGATAAAATTCAATTATATCAAAATCAGGTATTTGTAACAGATGAAGTGAAAGGTATCGTTCCGGATTTCTTAATGTTGCTTCGTGGAGTGATCGATTCTCCGGATATTCCTCTTAACGTATCCCGTTCTTATTTACAGGCAGACGGTGCAGTGAAGAAAATCTCTTCTTACATTACGAAAAAAGTGGGCGACAAAATGTCATCTCTAATCAATGAAAACCGCGAAGATTATGAGAAAAAATGGAATGACATTAAAGTGGTTATTGAATACGGAATTGTAACGGAAGAAAAATTTGCTGAGAAAGCAGATAAATTCACATTATATCCTACAACAGATGGAAAATATTTCTTGTGGAATGAGCTGGAAGAAAAAATTAAATTAAACCAAACTGATAAAGATGGAAATTTAGTTGTTCTTTACGCTTCCAACGCTGATGAGCAGCACAGTTATATCCAGTCTGCAAAAGATAAAGGCTATGAAGTTCTTCTTTTAGACTCGCCAATTGTTCCTCACGTGATTCAAAAACTGGAAACGTCTAAAGAGAAAATTTCTTTTGTAAGAGTAGATGCGGATCACATCAACAATCTGATCAAAAAAGACGAACCGATCATTTCGAAGTTGAACGAAACCGAAAAAGAATCATTGAAGAAAAACGTTGAAGAAGTAATCAACGATACAAAATTCACAGTTCAGCTTGAAGATTTAGAAAGCAATGATGCTCCCTTTACCATTACCCAGCCAGAATTCATGAGAAGAATGAAAGATATGCAGGCAACCGGTGGCGGCGGAATGTTTGGAATGGGCGGATTCCCCGAAATGTATAATCTGGTAGTAAATTCCAACAGTGAATTTGCCAACCAAATCTTAAATACAGAAAATATTGAGGAAAAAGCAGGTTTAATTAAATATGCTTTAGATCTAGCAAAACTTTCTCAGAATCTATTGAAAGGAAAAGATCTGACAGACTTTATCCAAAGAAGTTATCAGAATTTAAATAAATAATTGGTTATTTTATATTGAGGTTTCGGGGTGACTTTGCCGCCCCGAAACTTTTATTTTATAGCTCATCCAAAGGATTCCAAAAAAGTTTCTTAAAATTTTTGATTCTAAAATTTTCCACCTCAATTCCCTCTGCTTCTAATTTTACATGAAATTCCGGAACAGATAAAGTTCCCGAACTTGAAATCACACGATGTGCAGGAACATCTTTCGGACAACCTCCCATTGCTTTTCCTACATGTCGTGAATGATTAGGATAACCAACTGCTTTTGCAATGGCTCCGTAGCTTGTTACTCTGCCTTTGGGAACTAATTTTGTAATTTCCCAGACCTGTTGCTTAAAGATTTCGTCCATAAAATATCTGAATAGATTAAAGATAAACATAATTTTCAGATCGGAAAACCTGTTTTACAATATTATCATTTCTAATAATGCAATCGGTTTCTTATCATAGATCAAGGTATAAAGATGTTTTAATTCGTAAATTTAAATATCATTAATTCAAAAAAATTATGGCAAATTTAAAAGGAAAAGTAATAATTGTAACAGGAGCAGCCATGGGACTTGGTCTGGCTGCAGCAGATGTATTAGCTTCTAAAGGAGCCGATTTGACATTAGTAGATTATAATGCTGAAGCTTTGAATAAAACGAAGGCAGATCTGCAATCAAAATATCCGGAAAATAATTTTTTAACAGTAGCTGCAGATGTTTCTGTAGAAGAAAATGTAAAGAACTATGTTGACGAGACTGTTAAGACATTTGGGAAAGTTGACGGATTATACAACAATGCAGGAATTGAGGGAAAACAAGCTCCTCTAATAGATTATGACATTAATATTTTTAAAAAAGTAATTGATATTAATCTTTTAGGAGTTTATTATGGAATGAAATATGTGATCCCTGAGCTACAGAAAAACGGAGGGGGAAGAATTGTAAATGTAGCTTCTGTCGGCGGGATCAGAGGAGTTTTGAATCAGACCGCTTATGTAGCGACAAAACACGCCGTAGCCGGAATGACAAAAAATGCAGCGTTGGAATACGGTAAAGATAATATTCTGACCAATGCTATTGCTCCGGGAGCTATTTTAACACCAATGGTAGCAGAAGCTTTTAAGCAGGTAAATCCAAACGATCCGAAGGCAGCCGAAAAAGAATATGCATCCCGAAATCCTACAAGACGATTAGGAGATCCAATGGATGTGGGACATTTGGTAGCTTATTTATTGAGTGATGAAAACGGCTATGTTTCCGGACAGGTAATTGCCATCGACGGAGGAGAATCCAATATATATGGAAATCCATAAATAGGATAATGCAGTAAATAATAAATTTAATATGTTAGTAGTGAAATTGCCTGTCGGATTGATGGGCAGTTTTATTTTAGTAAAACCGCATAGTTTTTGAATACTATGAAATAATCACTAAAATATATTATCATGAAAAAATTATTTTTCAAATTTCTGAATAGCATCAATAAGTTGATTCTTCCTAAATTGAGCCATAAAGATCCTAATACACTCACAAAAATTCAGAAAGGAATTCTGGCGTATCGATATTTTGTATTAGTGAACGCTTTAGATTAATAAATCTTATTTGATGTAAAAAAATAAAAGGCCTATATAATAAGCCTTTTATCTAGAATTTATGATTATTTTCTATTAAGAATTCTCAAGAATATAAGAGAACATCAATGGTGCACAGATCGTTGCATCACTTTCAACGATAAATTTCGGTGTTGTAATATCTAATTTACCCCAAGTAATTTTCTCGTTCGGAACCGCTCCTGAATATGATCCATAAGATGTTGTAGAGTCTGAAATCTGGCAGAAATAAGACCAGAACGGAATATCATGCATTTCCATATCCTGATACAACATCGGCACAACGCAGATCGGGAAATCTCCTGCAATACCTCCACCAATCTGGAAGAATCCAACTCCCTTTCCACCTGAATTTTTAGTATACCAATCAGCCAAATATGTCATGTATTCGATCCCTGATTTCATGGTTGTAGCCTTAAGCTCTCCTTTAATACAATAAGAAGCGAAGATGTTACCCATTGTAGAATCTTCCCATCCCGGAACTACGATCGGCAAATTTGCTTCTGCCGCAGCGATCATCCAAGAGTTTTCTCTAGGAATCTCATAATACTGCTCCAAAACTCCTGAAAGGATCATTTTGTACATGAATTCGTGCGGGAAATATCTTTCACCTTTTGCTTCAGCATCTTTCCATATCTCTACGATATGTTTCTGTAATCTTCTGAAAGCCTCTTCTTCAGGGATACAAGTATCTGTAACTCTGTTCAGACCTCTTTCCAAAAGATCCCACTCATCCTGAGCTGTCAAATCTCTATAGTGAGGAACTCTTTCATAATGAGAATGCGCTACAAGATTCATAAGGTCTTCTTCAAGGTTTGCCCCCGTACAAGAGATAAAATCTACTTTACCTTGACGGATCATTTCAGCAAGAATTTTCCCCAACTCGGCAGTAGACATTGCTCCAGCCAAAGTAATCATCATTTTTCCGCCATCCTTAAGGTGTGCAACATATCCTTTAGAAGCATCCACCAATGCTGCCGCATTAAAGTGAAGGTAATATTTTTCTATGAATTCAGTAATCGGTTTGCTCATTTTTTTAATTTTTGCAAAGATAAGAATTTTGGGTTGTAAGATGGAAGCCGGAAGTTATAAGAATTCTTAAAACTTAAACCTTCTGTTTTCCTTTTTCTCCGAAAGCTTCTTTTTGGTATCTAATCTTTTCTGTTTCTTAGCTTTAGACGGTTTGGTGGCAATTCGTTTTTTAGGAATCCATAAAGATTTATCAACGATTTCCAGTATCTTTTCAATCGCTTTATTTTTATTCATAAGCTGTGTCCTGCTCTCAGAAACCGTTAAGAATAAAAAACCATCCACATTGATTCTGTTTTTTAATTTATCCCGAATTAAATCTTTTTGTTCATCAGTAAAAAATTCAGATTCGTCTACCTTCCAAAGGACTGTAACAGAAGTCTCCACTTTGTTGACATTCTGACCTCCTGCTCCGCTGCTGCGGGAAGTTTTAAAACTGAGCTCTTTTGTGAAATCTTTCATTTTCTTTTTAATGGGCTATAAAGATAAACCTTAAAGCATATTTTTTAATTCAATTCTATTCACTTTTCCATTAGGAGTTCTCGGAATGTTTTCAATGAAAATTAATTCCTTAGGTTTATGAAAATTTTTCTCAAAAGAAATTTCCGAAATCTTTTCCAGCAAATTTGCTGACTTCACCCCTTCAATAACCAATATCAATTTTTGTCCTAAACTTTCATCATCAACGCCTAAAAAAACAGCCTCATTAGGAATTTCTTTTTTGACTAAAGCTTCCAATTGTTCAGGAAAAATCTTTGCTCCACCTGAATTAATGACATTATCCATTCGTCCTAAAAACCTGAACTGATTTCCATTCCTAATTTCAACTAAATCATTAGTTTGCAGCACCTCAGCATTTACTTTAGGAGCAAAAATTTTCAGGCAGCCTCTTTCGTCCTTTGAAATCTCAACATTTTCAAAAACTGTAAAATAATCTTCCGGATTCGGAGCTACCTGCTTGAGTCCTATATGAGAAAGCGTTTCAGACATTCCGTAAGTTTCAAATATTTTAGTAGAGGAATTTGAAAGCCTGAGCGTTTGAATAATTTTCGTTTTTAAAGTTTCTGAAACTGCAGCTCCTCCGATGATTAAATTTTTAATCAAATGTAATTTATCCAAAGAATTCTCTACCTGAAGTGGAGTCATCGCACAAAAATCAATTGTATCATTCAGACTTTCAAGAGGCTTTGTAGAAGGATCAACAATGATTAATTTTAATTTTCTAATAATGGAACGAACAACCATCATTTTTCCAGAAATATATTCCACAGGCAAACAAATCAAAGAAGTGTCTCCTTCTTTCAATCCTAAAAAATTGCAAGTCATTTCTGCAGAATTAATCATTTTCTTTTTTTCAATATCAAAAACCTTTGGGACTCCTGTAGAACCGGAAGTCTGCACTTTTACCATTTCTGAATTTGAAAACCATTCTTCTAAGAAATTTTTAATTTTAATTTCAAATTCGGTTCCAAAATATAATTGATTAATATTGAGATTATTGAAGTCTATCAGCATAATTAGCGGGAATAAAAAGTACAGTAAATTTAAAAAAAATTGTAAAAAGTTCTTGCATGTAATGAAAAAAGCTGTAAATTTGCACCACTAAAACAAACAGAGACTCATGGTGTAGCGGTAACACTACTGATTTTGGTTCAGTCATCTGGGGTTCGAATCCCTGTGAGTCTACGAAAAACCATCCTTTTCAAGGATGGTTTTTTCTTTTGGTATTTATACAAAAAATGGGATTAAAAATATTATTCTTCAATCCCATATTCCTTCAAAAAACAAAATCAATTAAGATTTCGGTTTATATATTTTATACATTAAAAACAAAAATGCCAGCCAGATCGGAATCAGAACCACCTGAATTTCCATGCCTGTAATACTCATTAATACTAAAATAACTAATAAAAATGCCATGCAGATATAATTTGAAACAGGATAAAATATCGACGGAAATTTCAAATTAACACCTGCTTCCAGATTACCTTTTTTGAATTTTAAGTGAGTATAACAAATCATCAGCCAATTGATAATCAAAGTAGAAACCACCAAAGCCATCAGATATTCAAATGCTTTTTCAGGAATTAATTTATTAATGATAATACAAATTCCGGCGAAACACGATGACACAATAATCGCGTTGGTAGGAACACTACTTTTATTTAATTTAGTTAAAAACTTCGGTGCATTTCCCTGTTGAGCTAACCCGAAAAGCATTCGGCTGTTGCTGTAAACACTACTGTTATAAACGGATAAAGCTGCCGTCAATACAATTAAATTAAGAACATTTGCAATCAAAATATTGAACTGAATCACCTTTCCAAACAACGTAAATTCAAAACCATTCAGATTCTGGAAAACCATTACAAACGGGCTCGTTCCTTCCGTAATTTCTCTCCATGGACTCAATGAAAATAAAATGATTAAAGCTCCCACATAAAAAATCAGAATTCTATAAATCACCTGATTGGTTGCTTTTGGAATTGTTTTCTCTGGATTTTTGGCTTCTGCTGCTGTAATTCCGATGAGTTCCAATCCTCCAAAAGAGAACATAATCATTGCCATCGCCGCAAACAATCCAGAATATCCTCCTTCAGTTTTATTGAATAATCCTTTCGGGAAAAATCCGCCATCGTTCCACAAATTAGAAACCGTCGCCTTCTCTCCTCCTGTTCCGCTGATCAGCAAATAAATTCCAAAAACAATCATTGCAATAATTGCCACGACTTTTATAATGGAAAACCAAAATTCTGTTTCACCATAAACCTTTACTGAAGCCAGATTCAAAGCATTAATCACAATAAAAAAGAACAAACTGGACACCCAAAGCGGAATATCAGGCCACCAAAAATGAATATAATGGCCGATCGCAGTGAGTTCCGCCATACTTACCAAGATATAGAGAATCCAGTAATTCCATCCAGAAGCAAATCCTGGAAAATTACCCCAATATTTGTATGCAAAATAACTAAAGCTCCCTGAAACTGGTTCTTGTACCACCATTTCACCAAGTTGCCGCATGATAAAAAAAGCAATAATACCCGCCAAAGCATACCCTAAAATAACTGACGGTCCCGCCAATACGGCGGCCGGACCAATTCCTAAGAAAAGCCCTGTACCGATAGCCCCACCAAGGGCAATTAATTGAATATGGCGGTTAGTAAGTCCTCTAACCAGAGAATCTTTTTGTTCTCCTTTATTTTCGTTGTTCATAATGAAAAATATGAGCCTAAATATATAAAAACTTTCTCTCGGGGCTAGTCTACGAGACTCATAAAATGATAACAGTTGCACCATATAATTTTGATTTAATCATAAATCAACAAAAGAAATTAAACTTAATATTCGATTCATACTTGATTAATCCCAATATCCCAACCTTAAAAAAATTTACAATGAAAAAAAATTCTTTCTCTGGCATTAGCAGCGATTAGGGAAAGCACAGAACAATACTAATCATTCTAAAAAAGGCGGATTATTTATTCTGAATTACCGACCAAATAATAACTTCAACATAAAAAATGAAAGGCTGTCTTGTTTTAAGACAGCCTTTTTATTTTTTCATTTACTAAAAACCTATAAATAATCCTTAGGAATAGCGATATTATTTTTTTTCATGTACTCTACAAGATCATGAAATTTATTTTCGTATTCATCATTTCCGCATTTATGAGAAATACTACAGATATCCGAAGGTTTAATTTCTAAAATATCGGAAATTTTAGTCAGAATTTCAAAGTTGATCTTTACCTTAGCATTCTCAATATCCGAATATGCTTTTTGAGAAATTCCCATCTCAAAAGCCATATATTCCTGAGTAAAATCCTTACTTCTTCTTATTTTTCTAATATTTTGTCCACATATCTTCATCGTGTCTGTTTTAGTAGTTTTCGGTATATTTTAGAAGTATATCTATTAGACTTACACAAAGTTAGTAAATACCTTTGTCAAAACATTATTACGCTACATGATATTTAAGACCTAAGCTGAAAATTTGCTCAAAAGCTTCTGTTTTAAAGGAAATATCACCTCAGTACAACACATAGGAATTATGGAGACGCAAAAATTTAATTATGACAATACTATTGTCAGAGCATTCCTCTATGCTACCATTGCATTCGGTTTAGTCGGGTTCTTACTCGGGCTTACCGCTGCACTGATGCTTTTTTATCCTGAACTTCCGGAATTTTTATTCGGAACAGATGACACCACCATTAAAAGTTTGGCATCTGGAAACATTCAGGGACTGATTAATACACAAGGAGCTCTAGGCTTCGGAAGGATCAGAATGTTGCATACGAGCGCTGTCATTTTTGCTTTCGTCTGTAATTCCTTTTTCTGTGGCGCTTATTACAGCATGCAAAGATTGCTTAAAACAAGAATGTACAGTGACACCTTATCGTGGATCCATTTCTGGACATGGCAGATCATGATTATCAGCGTAGTCATCACTTTTCTAATGGGAATCAACACCTCTAAAGAATATGCGGAACACGAATGGCCAATTGATATATTAATTACAGTTTCATGGGTTGTTTTCGGGATCAATATGTTCGGAACAATCGCCAAAAGGAGAGTAAGACATTTATATGTTGCCATCTGGTTTTTCATTGGAACCTGGATCGCCGTAGCCATGCTTCATATTTTCAATAATCTTGAAGTGCCATTATCTTTTACAAGCTGGAAATCCTATTCAATCTATGCAGGAGCAAAAGATGCTTTGGTTCAGTGGTGGTATGGTCACAATGCCGTAGCTTTCGTATTGACGACTCCGGTTTTGGGATTGATGTATTATTTCTTACCCAAAGCGGCGGACAGACCGGTTTTCTCTTATAAATTGTCAATTATTCACTTCTGGTCACTGATCTTCGTTTACCTTTGGGCAGGACCTCACCATTTGCAATATACTGCGCTTCCGGCATGGGCACAAGCAGTGGGAACAGGTTTCTCAATTATGCTGATTGCACCATCCTGGGGAGGAATGCTAAACGGACTTTTAACTCTAAGAGGAGCATGGGATAAAGTAAGAGAAAATCCTATTTTAAAATTCTTCGTAGTAGCTGTTACCTGCTATGGTATGGCAACATTTGAAGGACCGCTTTTAGCAACCAAATCTTTAAATAAAATCGGACATTACACCGACTGGGTAATTGGCCACGTACACATTGGGGCATTAGGGTGGAATGGCTTCATGGCTTTCGGAATCATCTATTATCTGATTCCTGTAATGTGGAGAACCCAACTATGGTCTAAGAAACTGGCTAACTGGCATTTCTGGTTAGGGACTTTAGGAATTATTTTCTACGCAGTTCCCATGTATATTTCAGGATTTACTCAAGGATTGATGTGGAAACAATTTAACCCGGACGGAACGTTGTTGTGGAAAAACTGGCTGGATACCGTTACTGCAATCATCCCTTACTACAAAATGAGATTTTTGGGTGGTTTATTTTATATTTCAGGAGCGATCTTAATGGTTGTAAACGTTATTGCTACTGTAAGAAAAGGATCATTCCAGAGAGAAGTTCCTGCAGAAGCTCCTGCATTGGCCAATATCGGAAGTACAAGAAAAGAAGGCGAAGGAATTCATTTATGGCTGGAAAGAACCCCGAAATTATTATCGATATTAGCATTCATCACTATTGCTATCGGTGGTTTAGTAGAAATTATCCCGACATTAACTTTAAAACAAAGTGTCCCGACCATTACCGCAGTAAAACCCTATTCTCCCTTAGAACTGGAAGGAAGAGACCTATATATCAGAGAAGGATGTAACGCTTGCCATTCTCAGATGATAAGACCTTTCAGAGATGAAATCGTAAGATTTGAAGGGAAAAACGGACAGTATTCCAAAGCCGGAGAGTTTATCTATGACCGACCTTTCCTTTGGGGATCAAAAAGAACAGGACCTGATTTACACCGAGAAGGAGGCAGAAATCCTGATTCATGGCA
The DNA here is from genome assembly GCA_029203185.1 of Candidatus Chryseobacterium colombiense. NCBI lineage: Bacteria > Pseudomonadati > Bacteroidota > Flavobacteriia > Flavobacteriales > Weeksellaceae > Chryseobacterium > Candidatus Chryseobacterium colombiense. Next base: position 2,318,963 of record CP119310.1, read on the forward strand.
TTTTAAACATATGTATAACCCAAGAATTACCTCAGCAGGTTCTATCATGCCACGTTTTCCTTGGTTAATTACAAACAAATTAGACAAAACACAAATGGTGGACAAAATGAAATTGATGAAAAATTATTTCGATGTTCCTTATACAAAAGCAGAAATAGATTCAGCCAATCAATGGGCGAATAATCAGGCGGCAGGAATTGTAAAAAGAATTTATTCCGAAGCTACCGATGTGAAAGAACAGATTGAAAAAGACCGAGTTGCAAAAGGAGCAACGTTTGTTCCGCTTGAACAAAGAGAAATCGTTGCAATGATTGCGTATCTCCAAAGATTAGGAACCGATATCAAAACAACTCAGATTCAAACCGCAAGTGCAGAATAATTTAAATTGAATTACAATGAAAACAAGAACTCCAATTTCCATATACATCCTTGTCACACTAGGTTTGACGATCATGGCGTTCGAAATGTTCGCGCACGATTCAGGATACTTTTCTTCACCTTTTTTCTGGGGACTAATACTGATCGCAATCATTCTTCTTTTGATTATGAATTCAATTGGGGATTTAATTGAAAATCAGAATTTCACCAAATTATCTGCAGAAGAAAAAGCCGAATATTTAAAAGATAAAAACACACCTTATTTTCAGAAACTTTGGAATTCAGCTTTCAAAAAACAGTCTGCTACCGAAGAAAAAGATATTCTTATCGATCATGGCTTCGATGGAATTACTGAGCTTGACAACTCGCTTCCCAAATGGTGGATCGGTCTGTTTTATTTTGGGTGCATTTTCTGTGCAGTATATCTTACAGCCTTTGCTTTTACAGATTATGCACATCCCGAAGCAGAATTGAACCATGAAACAAAAAAAATGCTTGCTTCCATTGAAGAGTTTGAAAAAAATGCTCCACAGGTAACTCTTGAAACGGCAAAATATAGTGCAGACAACATTACAGAAGGTCAGGAATTATTTAAAACCAACTGCGTTACTTGCCACGGTGATAACGGGAAAGGAGGAATTGGCCCTAATTTAACCGATACTCATTGGATCAACGTAAAACAAAAGAGTTTATTCAAAAATGTGATCTGGATGCTTGAAAACGGATCGCCCAACAATCCTACCATGAGACCGTTCATCAAAGAAGGAACAATCACAGGAAGAGACGCCGAAAAAATTGCAGCTTATGTTTATCATATCAATCAGGAAACCGCTCCTATAACTCCTGCTCAAGGAGGTGCCGCACCACAAGGTGAAGAAGTAAAATGGGAAAACGGAAATGAATAAATTTTTATCTCAACATACAAACCCAATGCCCCCTTTGAATAACTAAACTAACATTTGAAATTTCATTTTTGCTAACCTTTTCACCATAAAAAATGATAAAAGGGGGCTTTTAAAAAACAAAAAATCCGCACCTTGGCTGTCTTCATCAACTAATTCACTTGACGACAACTAAACTTAAATTCCATAAATGGACAGTCAAGGCAGGATTTTTGTATTCACAAAGAGTATCACCGCAGATAGATAATAAATTCGTATTATTATATTTGTCTAAAACGAATCACTCTTGAAACTGAAAATTAATACTAGAAAGCTCTTAAGGCGATTCCTTATCACCATTATTTCCATATTGGTTTTTCTTATCCTGCTTGTTTTTAGTTTAAGGCTTCCGGCCGTTCAAAACTTCATCAAGGATAAACTGGTCGTCTATCTTGAAAAGAAAATCAAAACAAAAGTAAGCCTCGAGAGAGTTTACATCGGATTTCCAAACAGTCTTGTTATGGAAAATTTGTATTTAAAAGGACAAGATGTCGATACTCTTCTGGCGGTAAGAAAATTGGATGTTGGCTTAAATATGCTGAAACTGATTCATTCCACAGCAGATATTACCTCAGTAGATCTGGAAGGAGCAAGAGCTAATGTCGTGAGAAAACCTGATGGAAAATTCAACTTTGATTATATTATTGATGCTTTTGCAACCAGTGACAAAGAAGAAAGCCCGTCTAAACCTTTCATCATTTCTTTAGATAAAATTAAACTAAAAGATATTGGTGTTACCTTCAATGACCAGCAATCCCGAAATGATATAAAACTTTACTTTACATCTTTTGATACAAGGGTAAAAACCTTTGACTTAAATAACAATAAATACGCTGTTAATGATATTAATCTTGACGGACTAAAGTTAAAATTAAAACAGGATCTCGTAGAAGAAGTCTCCAAAAAAGTTGAAAAGAAAGTTGATTCCCTGAATAATAAAAAGCCGATGCAGATTGGGCTAAGAGGAATAAAACTCACCAATTTCGATATCGACTATGGCGACGAAAATACTAAAACTTTCGCAAAAGTCCTGTTCAAAGAACTCAGCACAAAAGTTAACAAGCTTGACCTGGAAAACAATGCTTATAGTGTAGATAATATTTTCCTTTCCGGTGCAGATATCAATGCCAATCTTTATCTTCCGGCTCAGAATGCAAATCCGAAAAACAGCAAAAAACTTGAAGCTTCTAAAGTAACGGATAAAGAAAAAGCAATGAGTCTGTTACTTGGAAAACTGGTTTTAAATGATGTAAAAGTTGCCTATAACAATACCGCCATTGCTCCTACAAAACAGGGAATGGATTTCAATCATATGAATTTCCCAAAAATGAATGTTGAGGTAAGAAGTTTCAAAATGCAGAATAATACCTTTGCAGGAACTGTAAGCTCAGCAGAAATTCAGGAAGCGAGAGGGCTCGATATTCAGAAATTCAATACGGATTTTGTATACAATGAGAAAGAAGCTTATTTAAAAGACCTTTATCTGCAAACCCCAAAAACGTTATTGCGTGATGAGATCATTCTAAATTACAATTCTATTGAACAATTAAGTTCAAATTTAGGTGCTGTAAAAGTTTCAGCGAATATTAAAGATTCCAGAATTGGTTTTTCAGATATTCTGAATTTGGTTCCGACTTTAAGAAACACCGTTCCTTTCAATAAATATCCAAATGCTGTTTTAAATGTTAATGCCAATGTAAAAGGAAATGTCAACGATTTATTGATCAACAATCTTAAAGTTTCAGGCTTGGATCAATTGAGAGTTGCAGCATCGGGAAGAATCAAAAATACGATGAATCCTGATAAATTATATTATGATTTAAGGTTTACAGAATTATCTTCATCTGCAAAAACGATTTTTAATTTAGTTCCGAAAAAGACGATTCCTTCCAATATTTCCCTGCCTTCACAAATGAGTATTAAAGGAATAGCAAAAGGTACCACGAAAGTTGTAGACGCCAATCTGAACCTCTACTCCAGTCTTGGCAACGCGGCTGTGATTGCTAAAGTGGATATGCGCAGAAAGAATCATGAGCTGTATGATGTAAAAGCAAATCTCCAGGGATTACAGATTGGTAAAATTATTCAGAATAAAGATATCGGAGCAATTTCAGCACAAATTTATGCCAAAGGAGAAAGTTTTGATTTCAAAAATGCAAAAGCAGATATAAAAGGGCACGTTGCATCGGCAGTTTACAAAGGCTACCGTTACCAAAACATGAACCTTACAGGGAAAATCAATCGTGGAGCCTATACTATTGTTTTAAATTCAAAAGATCCGAATGCTAATTTATTACTAACCGCTTCCGGAGTTTACAATGAAAAAAATCCTACGGTAAAAGTGAATGGAGAAGTGATAAAACTGGATGTCAACAAGCTTGGATTCTATGAAAAACCAATGATTATTGCAGGAAAGATTGATGGTGATTTCACCAATCTTGATCCGGACAATCTGAATGGTTATTTAACTTTAAAAGATTTTGCCTTCTCAGATACCAAAGAAGTATATCCTGTTCAGGAACTAAATCTAAAAGCTTCTTCCACAAACGATTCTACGCAAATTGTTCTTAATTCGCAGGTTGCAAATGTAGAACTAAAAGGAAAATATAAACTGACTCAGATTTTTGGATCCTTATCCAATACCATCAATCAATATTATCAGTTTCAAAAGCCAGGAAAAGTTCAGAAAATTCAGCAGGGACAGTTTTTTACCTTTAATGCAAAAATTAAAAATGATGATATCATCAGAAAATTTGTTCCGGATCTGAAGAGTTTTGAGACCATTAATCTGACTGGAAATTATGATGCCGATTCTCAGAAAATTGAAATTGACGGACAGATTCCGCAGCTTTTGTATGGTGAAAATTCTGTTGAAAATGCAACCTTAAAAGTTACCAACGAAAATCAAGCACTACAGTACAATCTGTATGTAGCAGGATTAAAAAGCTCAAGTTTTGCTTTAAATAAGGTAAATATAGGTGGAGATGTTGCCAACAATATCATCAATTACAATATTACCACGAAAGACACAAAAGATGTAACCCAGTTTCTGATCGCCGGAAATGCAAAATCATTGAATGACATCACAGAAGTATCTCTAAATCCGGATGGATTAAAATTAAACTATACGGATTGGACAGTCTCAGAAGGAAACAAAATTCAAATCGGAAATAAAGGAATTTTTGCAGATAATTTCAAACTTTCCAATGGAGGAAGTGAAATTTCATTACAATCAGAATCTCAGTCTCCAAACTCTCCTTTAAATGTTTCGTTGAAAGATTTCAAAATTGAGACCATTACAGAACTGATTAAAAAAGACACTCTTCTGGCAAGAGGAACAATCAATGGAACCGCTCAATTGAAAGATCTGACGAAAAAAATGACATTCACCACCGATTTAAATATTTCAGATTTAATCGTATATGAAAATCCTGTCGGAAATCTTGCCGTAAAAGTCAACAACAATTCTCCAAACCTTCTGAATGCTGATGTTGTCCTTTCAGGAAATAATAATGATGTGAAAATTCTGGGAGACTACAATACTTCTTCCAGCACTTTTGATCTGAACATGGCGATCAATCAGCTTCAAATGAAGAGCATCCAAGGTTTTTCCATGAATGCGATCACCAATACGGAAGGGTACATTTCAGGAAATCTTAAAATTACAGGAACAACTGATAAACCTAACATTTTAGGGAAAGTCAAATTCAATGATGTAGGGTTGGAAATTGCCAAAACAGGAAGTGATTTCAGAAAGCTGAATGATGAAATTAACTTTACCAATCGAGGTATAGAGTTCGATAATTTTAAAATCAATGATAGAGACGGAAACTCTCTGAGAATTAACGGAGAGGTTCTTACACAAACCTATAAAGATTTTGCTTTCAATTTAGATGTCAGAGCCAAGGATTTTAAAGTCGTAAATTCTGAAAAATCGAACGATGCCATTATGTACGGAATTTTAGCGATTGATGCCAATCTTCATATCCGCGGTAATCTGGATCTTCCAAAAGTTGATGGAAGACTTAGCGTTTCGGATGCCACCGATTTTTCATTTGTACTTCCACAATCGAGCCCGTCATTGCAGGAAAGAGACGGAATTGTAGAATTTATCGATCAGGATCAGGTCGTTCTTAATAAAACCATTAAGGCAGATTCTCTAAATGCACAAAGCCGCATCAAAGGAATGGATGTAAGCGTGAATATAGAGGTAAGTAAAGAAGCAAAACTTTCTATTATTATCGATAAAGCAAACGGGGATTTTGTAAAACTTCAGGGAGAAGCAGAGTTAACAGGAGGAATAGATCCTTCCGGAAAAACTACACTTGTCGGAGTATATCAGGTAGAATCCGGAGCGTATGAAATGTCAGTAAGCTTACTGAAACGTAAATTCGATATCCAAAAAGGAAGCACCATTACCTGGACCGGAGAACCTACCACCGCAATACTGAATATTACTGCCATTTACAAGACCGAAACAGCCCCAATAGATTTGGTAGAACAGCAATTAAATCCAGATTCTCCGGGAGAACTCAATCAGTACAAGCAAAGAATTCCTTTCAATACATTATTAAAAATGAAAGGAGAGCTTTTAAAACCTGAAATTACATTTGATATTACTACTGATAAGAAGAATAACGCAGTTTCATCTGCCGTAATTGAAACTATAGATCAGAAACTTGCCCAGCTGAGAACCCAGGAATCGGAAATGAATAAGCAGGTTTTTGCTCTCTTACTACTAAACCGCTTCATTGGTGAAAATCCTTTTGAATCCAGCGCAGGAATGTCCGGGGAAATGATCGCCAGACAAAGTGTGAGCAAACTTCTTTCTCAGCAGCTAAATAATCTGGCATCTGATTTGATAAAAGGAGTAGATTTAAATTTTGATCTCGAATCTTCAGAAGATTATTCAACCGGTAATAAAAATACAAGAACTGACCTTAATGTAGGAGTGAGTAAGAAACTGCTGAATGACCGTCTCAAAGTTTCTGTAGGAAGTAATTTTGCTTTAGAAGGTGATGCCCGCGAAAATGAAAATATGACCAATATCGCCGGAAATGTAACGGTAGATTACAGCCTTTCTAAAGACGGAAGATATATGCTTCGTGCGTACCGTAAAGATGAATATCAAGTGGCTCTTCAGGGACAAATCATAGAAACCGGAGTAGGCTTTATTATCACATTGGATTATGATAAATTCCGTGATATTTTCAAAAAATCTACAGAGAAAAGAGTCAGAGAAAAGAAAAAGGATAAGGCAGTAGAATTCAAATAAACACTAAAGAATGAAAAATAAACTCTCTATATATTTCAAATATTTATTCGCTTCCGGATTTGCAGCGGTCAGCCTTTCCTGTAGCAATACTAAATTTTTGAAGGAAGGACAAATGCTTTACACCGGAGCGGAGGTAAAAATAGAAAACGATTCTCTTTCAAAAAAAGAAAGAAAAGAGCTTAAGACCGCCTTGGAAGCTAACCTTACTCCAAAGCCCAATTCCACGTTTTTAGGAATGCGTCCCAAACTGTATTTCTATAATATCGCCAAAGAACCTAAAAAGGAAAAAGGATTTAACTACTGGCTGAAATATAAAATGGGGGAAAAACCTGTTTTACTGGGAGATGTAGACCGGGAGTTTAATAAAGATATCATTCAGAATTATTCTGAAAATAAAGGATATTTTAATGCAAGAGCTACTTATGACACCGTTTCTAAAAACAAAAAAGCACAGGTTATCTATACGTTAAGACCGGGTTCAAGATATTTAATCAGTAATGTTAAGTTTCAGAAAGATTCTTCATTAGTGAATAAGGAAATTCAGGATTTATCCGGTAAAACATTTCTTAAAAACGGCAATCCGTTTGATCTGGACGTTATTAAAAGTGAAAGAGAAAGAATTGATAATGGGCTTAAAGAAAGAGGTTTCTATTATTTCCATCCTGATAATATTATTGTTCAGGCTGATAGTACCGTAAGCAAAAATCATAAGGTAGAGCTTAATGTAAAACTGAAAGATGACACTCCGGATCTTTCCACACAGCAGTTCAGTATTGATAAGGTGATTGTATTTCCGACCTATAATATCCAGGATGTAAGAACCGGGAAATATCATATTCCGATGAATACGGATTCCCTCGCTCAATATGCCTATAAGGATATTTATGTCATCGATCCGCAACACAAATTCAAACCGAAAATCTTTGACAGGGCTTTATATTTTAAAAAGGGAGATCTTTACAACCGTACCAATCACAACCTTACTTTAAACCGACTGATCAGTTTAGGAGTTTTTAAATTCGTGAAAAACGAGTTTATCGTATCAGATTCTCTTCAGCATAAATTTGATTCTTATTATCTTTTAACACCGAGAGAAATACAGTCTCTTCGTTTAGAAGCTTTAGGAAGAACAAATTCTGCCAATTATGCCGGAAGTGAATTAAACCTCAACTGGACGCATCGAAATTTTTTCAAAGGAGCAGAACAGTTTAAAGCCGCAATTTACGGAGCCTTCGATTTCCAGATGGGAGGTCCTGAAAATGCTAAAAATTTATTCAGAGCCGGAACGAATGTTCAGCTTTCCATACCGAGAATTGTTGCTCCTTTCAGGTTTAATTCTTCAAGTGCTTTTGTCCCGAGAACCAATATTACTCTAGGCTACGAGTTCCAGAACCGTACCGAGTATTACACTTTAAATACCTTCACAGGTTCATTCGGATACCTTTGGAAAGAGAATGCCAGAAAAGAACATGATCTGAAAATTTTTGATGTGACTTATGTTTCTCCTTCAAAAATTACGGCATTGTATGATTCAATTTCTGCAAAAAGTGATGCGATGCGGAGAGTAGTGGCCCGTCAATTGATTTTTGGACCTACTTATTCCTATACATATACAAATACCATGCTGTCGAAACCAACAACCATTTATTATAAAGGTACATTGGATTTAGCAGGAAATATAACAGGTTTGGTCACGGGTGCGAATGTAAAAAAAGATAAAGAAAAAACAGTTTTCGGAGTTCCGTTCAGTCAATATGCAAAGATTGAAAATGACTTCAGACTGTATCATAAGTTCACCGAAAAAACATCTTTAGCAACGAGGTTTATCGCCGGATTAGCTTATCCTTACGGAAATTCTGAGCATATTCCTTTTTCAAAACAGTTTTTCTCCGGGGGAAGTAACAGTGTAAGAGCATTTCGCGCAAGAACCTTAGGGCCCGGAAGTTTTGATCCGAGAACGATTCAACAAGGCTATTATTTTGATCAGTCCGGTGATATTAAATTAGAACTTAATGCAGAATACCGCGCCAATCTTTATAAGTTTTTAAATGTCGCCGTTTTTGCTGACGCAGGAAATGTTTGGCTGATCAATGAAGATGCCAGCAGACCGGGAGCCAAATTTTCAAAAGAATTTTTAAGTGAAGTCGCCGTTGGAGCCGGAGTTGGCCTAAGATTAGATTTCTCTATTTTAATTTTAAGATTGGATCTGGCCATGCCACTGAGAGTTCCATATTATGAAAAAAATGACAGATGGACATTCGATAAAATAAATTTCGGTGATTCCAGCTGGAGAAAGGATAATCTTATTCTGAATATTGCCATCGGATACCCTTTCTAATTTTATGTTCAATAAACCCTGATGAATAATATGATAAAAAATATAAAATTTTTCTGGGAAGTCCTAAAGGAAACCTTCTCTGAATGGAACAGTTCTTCTGCTTCCACAGATTCGGCAAGCTTAGCTTATTATGCTATTTTTTCGATTCCGGGATTATTAATTATCATTATTTGGATTGCAGGATACTTTTTTGGGGAGGAAGCAATACGCGGAGAAATTAGTCAGCAAATCAGCGGTTTGATGGGTGCTGATGCCGCAAAAAGTATAGAGAATATGATTGCTGGAGCTTTGATCGATAAGCAAAATATTTTCATGAAAATCATAGGAGTGGGTTCTTTAGTTTTTGGTTCTACTACTCTATTTTTTCAACTGCAACATTCATTAAATACCCTTTGGGATGTAGAAGCAGCGCCTAAAAAAGCTATTGTGAAGTTTTTACTGGATAGAGCCAATTCATTAGGAATGATCTTAATTCTTGGTTTTCTGCTTATGGTGACCATGATTTTGTCCTCTTTAATCAGCATTTTCAACAAATTCATTACCCAATATTTTGGCTTGGAAACCTATATGTTGGTAGAACTGATCAACTTTGCAGTGGGTTTTGGTGTAGTTATGCTTTTATTTGCCTTATTATTTAAAGTGCTTCCCGATGTAGAAATCAGCTGGAAATCGGTTTGGGCAGGAGCATTGCTAACTACGATCCTTTTTACGCTGGGAAAATTTTTATTAAGTCTCTATTTTGGAACGGCGAAACCTACTTCGGCATTCGGAACTGCCGGAACCGTCATTTTAATTATGATGTGGATCAACTATTCCTGTATGCTTGTGTTTTTCGGAGCAGAGTTCACTAAAGTATATACTTATAAAAAAGGCTACAGAATTGTTCCTTCAAAACATGCTAAATGGAGCAATGCTAAACTTTATCAAGACAGCAGAAAAACCTCAACATAAAATATTGATCTTAACTTCAATAAAAAAGGCTTTTGAAATTCAAAAGCCTTTTATTTTTTACATTCTGTTTACAGTTTGTATTCCTAGGAGCTGTAGCGATTTTTTTATCGTTTTTGCCGTAAGATCCGAAATACTTAGACGGAACTGTTTTACATTCTCATCTTCCTGATTCATAATCGGATTACTCTGATAGAAAGAATTGTATGTTTTTACCAGATCATACACATAATTGGCTATTAAAGCCGGACTTAAGACTTCTGCTGCTTTTTCAACAACAATTTTATAATTTGCCAGCTGCATGATCAATTCTTTTTCAGACTGATTCAATTCAACTTCAGCAATTTCTTTCTGCTCAAAATTAGCTTTAGCCAATAAAGACTGAATACGTGCGAAAGTGTATTGAATGAAAGGACCTGTATTTCCATTAAAATCGATACTTTCTTCAGGATTGAAAAGCATTTTTTTCTTCGGATCCACTTTCAGCATGAAATATTTCAATGCCCCAATTCCTACATTTTCATAGTTCGCATTCTTTTCTTCTTCGGTTAGGTTTTCTAATTTTCCTAATTCTTCAGCTTTAGATTTTGCAATAGTAAACATTTCCTGCATCAAATCATCCGCATCTACTACTGTTCCTTCACGGGATTTCATTTTCCCGTTAGGAAGCTCAACCATACCGTAAGATAAATGATATAGCTGATCCGCCCAGGAATATCCCAGTTTTCCTAGAATTTTAAATAAAACCTGGAAATGATAATCCTGTTCGTTTCCTACCGTATAAATCAGTTTTTGAATATCATTTTGTTTAAAACGCTCTACCGCAGTTCCCAAATCCTGAGTCATATAAACTGAAGTTCCGTCCGAACGTAATAAAAGTTTCTGATCCAATCCTTCATCCGTAAGATCGCACCAAACAGAGCCATCCTCTTTTTGATACAAAACTCCTTTATCTAAACCTTCCTGAATAAGGTCTTTACCTAAAATATAGGTATTGCTTTCATATTGTACCTGATCGAAGTCTACTCCCAATCTTTTATAGGTTTCATTGAATCCTTTATATACCCAGGAATTCATTTCATTCCAAAGATTTCTTACTTTTTCATCTCCATTTTCCCAGTCCAGCAACATCTTTTGAGCTTCTTTCATCAAAGGAGCTTCTTTTTTTGCTTGATCTTCACTCATTCCCTGAGCAACAAGTTCAGCCATTTCCTGCTTATATTCCTGATCAAATCTCACATAATAATTACCAACAAACTTATCTCCTTTGGTATGAGTAGCATCAGGAGTTTCACCCTTTCCATATTTTTCCCAAGCCAACATCGACTTACAAATGTGGATTCCTCTATCATTAATAATCTGAGTTTTGATCACATCATAACCTGCTTCTTTTAAAATCTGAGCAACAGAAAAACCTAATAAATTATTTCTGATGTGTCCCAAGTGAAGAGGTTTGTTCGTATTCGGTGAAGAATATTCTACCATTACCGTAGAATTTTTCTTTTCAACAACATCAAACTGATTAGCTACCGATCTAAAATTATCTACAAAAAACTGATTTTTAACTTTAACATTAAGAAAACCTTTCACGACATTGAAGCTTTCCAATAGTTCAGTCTGTTCCGTTAAAGCTTCACCTAATTCCACACCAATACTCTCCGGATTTTTTTTCAACTGCTTTACCAAAGGAAAAGTAACAATCGTAAAATCTCCTTCAAATTCAGTTTTATTCTCCTGAATTTCCAGCTTGATCTCTTTCAGTTGGTAAACGTTAAGGATAACTTCAGCTAGTTTTTGTTCTATTATATCTTTAATATTCATTATTCCATTTTGAAATACAAATATACGGAAATAAAAAAACCGCCTTTCAGCGGTTTTTAAAATATTAAAATTTGTATGTAACTGTTAATTTTTATCCCAGAATACTTTAGTTGTTAGTAAATCTCCACCAATAGCCGATGAAGCAGCACTTACATTCGCCCCATTAGTCTGATATTCACTAGTAGGATATGACATACGCATAGGAACACTGTTAATTGTTGCAGCAGCAGCAGGTTGAAGGACAGGATAGTCAAGTCTTCTCCAGAAATTCCATGAAACCAAAGGCTGATTATACATAGCTACCCAAGCTTGCTGACCAACTGACTGTTTCCAGTTTGCTGCATTATATGGATGTGCAGCAATATAAGCTGCCGCGTCTGCTGATATTCCCCAATCCGTAAATGAAGAAGTAATTGCCTTTGTATAATTGGTAGCTGGTGATCCTCCGACTCCCCAACGAGCACTAGCTTCAGTTAAGTAAAATGCTACTTCCGTATAGTTCATCAAAATGCCTGGTGTGGTAGGAGTATATGCAAAAGTACCGGGAGCAGAAAAACTAGCAAATGAAGCAGGCAAACCAATTGATTGTCCTACATAAGTTCCTGTGCTTCCTACAGGCTTGAAATACTTAGCTATTCTCGTATCATTATTAGCATTCATATAATCCACCAATGTTTTACCTCCTACAAAGTCATTTCGATTATTAGCCTTTACATTTTCATATATTGGGCTATAATTTGGCGACCCCGATAAATATTGAAATTTACAATCATTGGCAGATGAAGTCATTACTCCATTATTAATAGCTAAAGTCGCAGTCTGTTGAGCCAACGTAGGATTTGAATCCGCAATAGCAATTCCTAATTTCAATAAAAGAGAATTACCTAAAGTTTTCCATGCTGAAAGATCCCCTGAATAAAATACATCAGCCGAAGAAAAATCATCTGATGCCGAGTTTAGACCTCCATTAACATCAATAGCTGCTATATCCTGCTGTAATCTTGATATTAAACTAGAATAAATTCCTGCTGCATCATCATAGGCCGGAGCAACATTTGATCCAAGTTGATTGGCTTGTGAATAAGGAATATTTCCAAAAGTATCTACTAATCCTTGATAAGTGTATACCTGCATAATATCAATTATAGCAAGCTGATTTTTTTTAGTTGTAGGCCATGTTAATGCTTCAGCAGGCACCGGTTGATATGCATTTATTAAGTTCTTTGCCTGAACTAAGCTATTCAATACATTAACATAATTATCAATAAAGATCTGATTAGCAACATTTCTATTAGTGAAGTTATAGTTACTTTCTTCTACATAGGTAGTTTCCTGCCAATACTGCATTGTTAATCTAAAATTGTTTTCATTTACGCTACACGTATTTACATAATCGCTTAGTTCCTTCTGAGCATTTGTTACCAATGTCGACGGAATCGTTGTATATGCTGAATGGGGATCCATATTAATATCATCGGATGCGCAACTAACAAATAATGTTCCTAGTAATATGGGTATTATGATTTTTTTCATTTTTCTTTTTTTTAAAAATTAACTTTTACATTGAATGAGAAATTTCTTGTCGTAGGCATAACTCCTGATTGGTATCCTTGTAAATTTCCTGAAGATAATCCTGCTTCCGGATCTGCATAAGGTAATTTTTTATGAATAATCCAAAGGTTACTGCCTATAAGACTAAATGACATACCCTGTAAAAATTTGGAACCCAAAACTTCTTTTGACAATGTATAAGTGATAGATGCCTCTCTTAACTTGACATAACTTGCATCATATACAAACGCAGCAGCAGGAGGATCTGTATTCAATATTTGGCTTGACCATGATTTATCCAGTCTGACATTATTTGCTAGATATTGCCCTGGATGATTTGGATCAGGAATAACTCCCTGTAATACCACTCCCCCACCATTAGCAATCGTATTTCTAATAGGGTTGCCCAAGTCATTCAATCCTACTGAATCAGGATAAATTCCTGTTCCATATCCATATGCTTGATCTAGAGAAAATACTTTTCCACCTTGTTTTACATCAATGAGAAAACTTAAAGAAACATTTTTATAATTTATAGTGTTTCGCAACCCACCAAACCATTTAGCCTGATAGCTTCCCAAGTTATTATTGGTAGAAGTTGTCTTCATATAAGCACCTGTATCAGGATCAATTACTCTTTGTCCATCAGGAGCATATACGTAATCTGTCCCGTAAATTGTTCCATATAACCCTCCCAAAGGAGCATTTAATGTAACGCCACCTTGAGAAGTATTTGTTTGTAAAGCCAAATTATCTACTCCGTTTTTCAGTGCAGTAACAGTTGTTTTTGGATTAGACCAGTTAGCTGTTAAATTCCAACTAAAATTTGAGGATTTAATAGGAGTCAATCTCAATGAAAGCTCAAATGCCTCTGTCCTCAAGTTTCCAATATTCTGTTTCTGAAGTGTAGTACCTGATGCATAAGAAACAAGTACATTTGAGATCAGGTTATTAGAATCATTTTTATACCATGTAGCATCAAAACCAATTCTGTTTTTCAAAAAGGAAGTCTCTAAACCAAACTCCATACTTTTTAATTTTTCGGCCACCAAATCTGGATTTTTTAAAACTCCATTAAACTGATAGACAGGCAAATTCCCAAAGGAAGACCCTGCTAAATAAGTATCAATTAATTGGTTAGCATCAGTATCATTTCCTACTACAGCATAATTAGCTCGAGCTTTCGCAAAACTTAGCCACGGTGCTTTAATTAAATTTGAAAGCACTATACTACCCGAAACCGAAGGATACCAATATACATTATGATCTGATGATAATGCAGTAGTCTGATCTCTTCGTATTGTTCCTTCCAGATAATACGTATTTTTATAACCCAAACTTGCCTGAGCAAAAACCCCTATAACCTGCTTGCTTGTATCACTTGTTTGATTAAGTGGCCGTCCTTTAGAATTTGATATATCAAAATAATTAGGTACGTTTAGGCCCCCTACGGTAGAATGTATATCAGAATAAGCAGTATTATAGCGGACATTTGCTCCTAAAACTCCATTTAAATTAAGATCTTCAGTAAGATCTTTTTTATAGGTTCCTATAAAATCGTAATTTCTTTCAGACAATCGGTAATTACCTAGATTGTATCCTGAAGGCTGAGCGGTATTAATATTGAGACCAAAGATATTCGGAACAGATCCGTTTGCTTTTCTTTCCTCCGTGGTCATACTATAGCTATCATTACTTAATCTTAATAAAAAGTTTAATTCTTTAGAAACATCATAGCTTAAAGAAACATTACCACTGAACCTGTCTCTTGAATCATTTTGGTAATTTTGGTATCGTTGAAAATAAATATTATCCCAATATTGAGGAGTAAGATCTGTCGGATCTGTAATATTCCAAGAATAATTTTGATGTGCAATATTATAAAAATCTTCTTGTTGTTTTAAATCAACGTTTGTTGGCCACCATTGTCTAAAGCCAGTCATTATATTTCCATTATACCCAGTATCATTTCTACCTTTGGTTTTCTGTGTGATATAATTAGCATATAAAGATGCCGTTAATTTATCTGTAATTTTATAGGATGCATTACCTCCGAAATTATTTTTTACCAATGAGCTATTGGGCATAATATCCGTAGCATCTAAATTGGTATAGTTGATTCTGTAAGTTGCAACATCATTTGCTCCACTAAGGGAAATGCTATTTGTGAAATTAGTACCATTTTTAAAGAATGATAATGGCCCATTTTTAGCCATTGTCCATGGAGTAGCCTTTCCATAATTAGGAGATCCCGGGATAAACGCATCATATTGATACACCATTAAATTGGGATCGTACTTTGGTCCATAGGATGCATCGCTTCCAAAACCAGCAGCTAAACCACCATTATAACTCCCCCATTCATCTTCACCGAAATACCCTTCTCCATATTCCGTTTGATACTTAGGAAAAGTAGCTTTATCAATTGAAGAAATTGTAATTGAACTTGAATATTCTAAGCCAATCCCTTTTTGATTCTTTTTCCCCTTCTTAGTCGTGATAATAATTGCTCCGTTTGCAGCACGAGAACCGTACAAAGCAGCAGCAGCCGCTCCCTTTAGTACGTTAATTGTTTCAACGTCATTTGGATTTATATCTGAAGCGGCATTACCATAATCAATTCCATAACGCCCTGTAGTCTGGCTAGATGTGTTAATATTGTTATTAATAATTGGAACTCCGTCCACTACAAATAAAGGTTGATTAGATCCTGAAAAAGATTTAAACCCTCTTAAAACCACATTGATCGATCCTCCAAAGTTGGTACTTTGCTTGATATCCATCCCTGCAACCTGTCCGGAGAGATTGTTTAAAAAGTTAGGAGTAGGGTTTTTGTTGACATCATCACCCTTTACTTCTTGAGTTGCATATCCTAGAGATTTTTTTTCTCTCTTAATACCAAGCGCAGTTACAACTACACCCTCAATTTCTTGTGTTCTTACAGTATCCTTCTTTGTCTGCTGAGCATTCGCAACAGCAACAGACGAAGACAATACCAATACAAGCACACCTACTGTTAGTTTCTTCATATCAATTAATTTTGCAATAACAAATTTGTGAAACTTTCTTAAAAAGACAAAATAAAATCTTAAAAAAATGTTATTTTTGTCATAGTATTAGGAAAAACATCAATTTTACCCTTTAAAATGTTTTAGTTTTTATGGAATTACTAAAGAAATGGACAAATAATTATATTGAAGCAGGATGCGATGAGGTAGGAAGAGGTTGTCTATGTGGTCCTGTAGTGGCAGCAGCTGTAATTCTGGATGAAACTTTTGAGCAAAATCTAATCAATGACTCCAAAAAGTTGAATTTCAAAACAAGAATGGAGCTTGATCACTATATTAAAAATAATGTAAAAAGTTATGCGATTGCAGAACTTTCGCCTTCATTTATAGATCAGCATAACATCCTCAATGCCAGCATACATGCTATGCATAGAGCACTTGATCAGCTAAGTATAATCCCTGAGCTCATCTTAGTAGACGGAAATAAATTTCATCCTTATAATTACATTCCTCATGAATGTATTATTAAAGGAGATTCAAAAGTACTTTCTATTGCTGCTGCATCTATTTTAGCTAAGAATTACAGGGATAGATTAATGATAGAACTGCATGAAGAGTTTCCACAATATGGATGGAACACTAACTTTGGTTATGCGACGAAAAAGCATCAGGAAGCTTTAATAAAACACGGCCCAACCCAGCATCACCGTCAGTCATTCAGGTTAAAATATGATTGATCTTAAAACAGGACTGTGAATTATCTATCCTCTATCACTAACATTTGAAATTTAAATCATTTCTAAATAAAAAAAGAGAAGCAATAATTTGCTTCTCTTTTTGTTATAATAAGTTATTTTATTTCTTCTTTCTTTGTTGCTCTTGCGTTTTTTGCTGTTCCTGAGCTTTTTCCATCATTTCTCTCATACGCTTTTGGAACTTCCCTTCAGCTTTTGGCTTTTCTTTGTTAGCCTGGATTTGTGCATGAATCTTCTTTTCATCCAGAATTACATATTTAATAACAAGGATAATCAGAATATTGATTGCATTGGATACAAAATAATACCAAGAAAGACCAGATGCAGAAGTATTCAGGAAGAATAGGAATGTCACCGGGAAAATATACATTAACACTTTCATGTTTGGCATACCTTCCTGTTGTGGTTGCTGCATATTTCCTGAAGTCATTACTGTATAAATCAAAATTACAATGGTACATGCTAAAGCAAAAATACTCAAATGGTCTCCCAGGAATGGAATTTTAAATGGCAACTTAATCAGATCGTCATAAGCTGTTAAGTCTTTTGCAAACCAGAAACCTTTCCCTCTCAGATCAATAAAGTTCGGGAAGAAACGGAATAATGCATAGAAAATAGGAATCTGAACCAACGCCGGCAAACATCCCGCCATTTGATTTACCCCAGCTTTTCTGTATACTTCCATGGTAGCCTGCTGTTTTTTCATAGGATCTGCATCCTTGAACTTAGCATTTACCTCATCAATTTCCGGACGGATCACTCTCATCATTGCACTCAGCTTGTGCTGCTTGTACATAATAGGTGATAAAATCAATTTAACCAAGATTGTCAATAAGAAAATTGCCCAACCTGCAGTTAATCCCCAAGATGCAATGAAGTTATAGATCGGAATAAAGAACCCTCTGTTCATCCATCCGATGAAAGACCATCCCAATGGAAGAATTTCGTCAAAGTTTTTATTATATTCTTTTAATAAGGGTAAATCTAAAGGTAAAAAGTACCATGTAAAATCTTGGTTCAGCTCACTTCCTGCCATCTGAACAAAACCTTCATAATTTAGTTTTTTCAAATATTCTCCTTCTTCAACAGTTTCCTGATTTCCCTTACTTTGCGTAAATCCGTTTTTAGCTTCAATTACAGAAGCAAAGAATTGTTGTTTTACCCCGATCCAGTTCAGTGTTTCTTTGTCTTCATTCATCGTTGTTCTTCCATCGTAATCATATTTTTTATAATTATCGAAAGCATACGAGAATTCTGAGTGAGACTGTTCTTGCGCTCTACCTTTTTCTAGGTTTCTAACGTTATAGTCCCAAAGAAAATCAGCTTTGTTATCAGTAGTGATTTTTGAAAGCCCCTGCGTTCTTACTTTAAAATCTAGGGTATATTTGGGAAGTAATGTGTATATAAACTGGATAACCGCTCCGTTATAATTAGCCGTCATCGTTACTGCATTTCCATTAACAGCCAGCGCAAAAACCAAGTCTTTAGTATTGATTACTTTTCCGGTTTTATCTTTGAATTGAAAACCGTAGTTTGAATTATTTTTTGAGATCAGGTAAAGCGGAAGATCGGCTCTATCTGTCTTACGATCGTATGCCTTGTATTCTGCAAGCTCCACTTTAGAAACCTGCCCTCCTAAGCTGTTAAATTCAATTTTTAATTCATTGTTGGCAAGATTTGCTGTTTGAATTGCGTTGGGAGTTACATTTGGATTGATATTACTTGCCGGAGTTTGTTTTACAGCATTTTTCGTCTGTTCGGTTTTTTGTTGCTGAGCTTTTACTTCCTCCTCTTTCGACTGTTTGTTTTGGAAATAAAACATAAAACCGAAGAGAACCAAACATAAAACCGCAAAACTAATAATCTGACTTTTATCGAGTCCGTTGTTCTGTTGCATTTTATTTTTAATTAAAATTTTTCAAATTTAAAAGTATTCCAATGTTATACTTTTCGAGTCGACAAAAATACTGTTTTTTTATCAAAACTCTATGCTATAATATATTACTATATAATAAACTCAGGCTGAGAAAAATCAGTCTGAGTTTATATATGACGTTAGTAATTAAAAAATTACTTTATTTCGATGTACAAGCCTTAATGAAAGCTCTGAATAACGGATGCGGTGTTGCAACCGTACTCTTATATTCCGGGTGATACTGTACCCCAACATAGAACGGGTGATCCGGCATTTCCAATGCTTCTACCAATCCTGTTTCCGGGTTGGTTCCTGTTGCTAAGAAACCATTTTTCTCAAATTCACCAATATAATCACTGTTGAATTCATATCTGTGACGGTGTCTTTCGGTGATATTTTTAGCTCCGTAAATGTCATGTAGTTTAGAACCATTCTTCAAAGAACATTTCCAAGCTCCAAGACGCATTGTTCCACCTTTATCTACTACATTTTTCTGTTCTTCCATTAATGAAATCACAGGATGTTCCGTAGAAGTATCGAATTCCATTGAGTTGGCTTTAGAATATCCTAAAACATTTCTAGCAAATTCAACTGTCATAATCTGCATTCCCAAACAAATTCCCAACATCGGAATTTTATTTTCTCTTGCATATTGAGCGGTAAGAACTTTTCCTTCAATTCCTCTGTCGCCAAAACCTGGAGCAACAAGAATTCCGTCTACGCCTTTTAAAGTCTCTTTAATATTTTCAGGAGTAATATCTCCACTGTACACCCATCTTACTTTCACTTCAGTTTCCAGATCTGCTCCTGCATGTTTGAAAGCTTCAGCAATTGAAATATAGGAATCCTGAAGAGAAACATATTTCCCAACCAATGCAATTTCAACAGATTTTTTAGGATTCTGGAATTTTTTTAAGAAAGATTTCCAGTCTTTAAGATCTGCTTCTTTATCACTTTTAAGGTCTAATTCTTTAAGAACTACATCATCAAAGTTTTGTTTTTGAAGGTACATCGGAACTTCATAAATTGTATCCAGATCTTTACATTCAATTACATTGTCTAAAGAAACATTACAGAACTGAGCCAATTTCGCTCTCTGATCCTTTGGAATTTTATGTTCCGTTCTGCACACCAAAACATCCGCCATAATTCCACTTTCCATTAATTGACGAACAGAATGCTGAGATGGTTTTGTTTTTAATTCTCCACTTGAAGCCAAATACGGCAATAAAGTCAAGTGAATGACCATAGAATTTTTCTCACCCAATTCCCATTTTAACTGACGAACAGTTTCGATGTAAGGTAAAGATTCAATATCTCCAACAGTTCCACCAATTTCAGTAATGATGATATCGTAGTTCTGTTTAGATAAAATTTTAATTCTGCGTTTGATTTCGTTTGTAATATGAGGAATTACCTGAACTGTTTTTCCAAGGAAGTCTCCTTTTCTTTCTTTTTCGATGACAGTCTGATAGATTTTTCCTGTGGTAACGTTGTTGTTTTGGGAAGTCGGAGCATCAAGATAACGCTCATAGTGTCCTAAATCCAGATCCGTCTCCGCGCCATCTTCGGTAACATAGCATTCTCCGTGTTCATAAGGATTCAAAGTTCCCGGATCGATATTAATATAAGGATCAAGCTTTTGAATAGTTACGTTGAAGCCACGTGATTTTAGTAGAAGTCCAAGAGAAGCTGAAACGATTCCCTTTCCCAAAGATGAAGTTACACCTCCTGTCACAAAGATGTACTTTGTATTCTTTTTACTCATTAGATTAGGTTTGTGCAAAGTTAGGGGAAAAAGAAATACAAAGCAATTTTGTTGCAATTTTAAATTTTACATTCACCAAAACACACTAAAAACAAAGGCTTCCAACCTATGTTGAAAGCCTTTCACCCAAATCAAATTATATACTTAATTATTGTTTTATCAATTCAAAATATAGATCTATATCAACATCTTTAGCTACTCCTGCTCCTGTAGGATCATATTTGATATTATAGTCTAAACGGTTGATTGTAAACTTAGATTGAAATCCTAATACTTCTTTTCCCTGCTGGTTTTTTGCAACGCCTCCAAAAGTAGCAGGAACAGTAATTTCTTTTGTAACATCTTTAATCGTAAGTTTCCCTTTCAAAGTGTAGGTATTGTCTTTTCCTTTTGCCACTGTAAATCCTTCAAATCTGATTTGCGGATATTTTTCTGCATCAAAAAAATCTGCACTTGTAAGGTGTTTATCTCTCTTGTCTACTCCAGTATTGATCGTAGCAGGATATACGATAAAATCAAACGCTCCTTTTTCCAGATTATTTCCGGCTGTGGAAACTTTTCCGTCAAATTTATCAAACTTCCCCTGTACAAAACTAATTCCCATATGTTTAATATTAAAATTAATGGAAGAATGCATAGGATCTACTGACCACGCAGATTGCGCAAAAGCTGTAATGCTTATTAAAGCCAATACAAAAGTTAAAAATAGTTTTCTCATTTTTTTATTTATTATACTAACAAAGTTATTCTTTAATTGCGAATTTATACATTGATCTATGTTAGTTTTTTGATTTTCCTAAAATTATTTTTGAATAAAGTAAATCAAACAAATAAACAATTAAAAGAACAATAAATGAATTGATATATAGCAATAAACTGAAAATATTCATTACATCAGATCCGAATGGATTAAAGCCTACTAAAATTAAGCTAATCAAATAAATGATCTGAAATAAAACCGCCATTCTTAAAACAGAACGATAGTTTTTTCGAAATATACAAACAGTAATAAAAGCTACCACTGAAGTTACTAAAGATTCTATTAGTATCAAAAAAGGATACATCCCAAAACTTCCGCCGGGAAAACACGCAATATTTAAGATCAGTGCACTCAACAATAAATTCATGATTGACATCAATACAAAAGTTTGAGCGCTTTTCAGTAAAATATTTTTCATGCCAGAAAATTAACTAAAAATCAAAAGAAAAATTCAAAAAAAATTTTGAACTTCGCGGTATGGCAAAATTAAGAACGGCATATTTCTGTCAAAACTGCGGTTCACAGTATCCTCAATGGACTGGACAGTGTAAAAATTGCGGTGAATGGAACACTTTGGTGGAAGAAGTTGTAGAAAAAACAGCTTCACACAAGACTCCGCCTTTTTCAAAAACGAAACAACATGTCATTAACATCATTGAAGTTGAAGCTATTGAAGAGCCGAGAATAAAAACACCTTCCGATGAGCTTAATAGAGTGTTGGGAGGAGGCATTGTATTAGGCTCTGTCACTTTAATTGGTGGAGAACCGGGAATCGGTAAATCCACTCTACTTCTTCAACTTGCCCTTAAAATGAAGAAAAAGATCTTCTATGTTTCAGGCGAGGAAAGCGCCTCCCAGATCAAAATGAGAGCTGACCGTTTAGCCGATGTGAAAAACCCAAACTGTTTTCTTTACACTGAAACTTCACTGGAGAAAATACTTCACGAAGCCAAAAAACTGGAACCTGATTTCGTCATCATCGATTCTATCCAGACCTTACAGTCTCAGCTGATTGAAAGCTCTCCGGGAACTGTTTCCCAGATCAGAGAATGTTCCAATGAAATCATTAAATACGCCAAGGAAAATAATGTTCCTGTATTTTTAGTCGGGCACATTACAAAAGACGGGCAGATTGCAGGTCCAAAAGTGCTGGAGCACATGGTAGATGTCGTTTTAAATTTTGATGGAGACAGAAATCACCTTTTCAGATTGTTAAGAGCCAATAAAAACCGTTTCGGTTCAACTGCCGAAATCGGAATCTACGAAATGATCTCACAAGGATTAAAAGAAATCAAAAATCCTTCAGAAATATTAATCACAAAAAAATCTGAAGAGCTTTCCGGAAATTCCGTTGCTGTAACCATAGAGGGAAACAGACCGATGCTATTGGAAATTCAGGCATTAGTAAGTTCTGCAGTCTACGGAACTCCACAAAGAAGCTGTACCGGATTTGATTCTAAAAGATTAAATATGTTACTCGCTGTACTGGAAAAAAGAGCTGGTTTCCAATTGGGAGCCAAAGACGTTTTTCTGAATATTACCGGAGGTATAAAAACCGATGATCCTGCTTTAGATTTAGCAGTGGTAGCTTCTATTCTGTCTTCCAATGAAGACCTTCCGATCTCTGAACATTATTGCTTTGCCGGAGAAATAGGACTAAGTGGCGAAATCCGCCCCATTGCACAGGCTGAACAGAGAATTTCTGAGGCCGAGAAATTAGGTTACGAGAAAATTTTTGTTTCCAACCTCAATAAAATCCCCAAGAAAAAATTTGGGATCAAAATCGAAGAAGTAAGTAAGATTGAAGACTTCCACGAGCGTCTTTTTTAAAATATATTTTTTTAAGACTCGGGCGTTTTTCCTTTAGGAAAAACGCCCGAGTCTTTTTATGAAAAACATAATAAAAATTCACATACTTTAGAAATAAATTATTAATTTTATAAAAATATCAACTAAACACCACCGATAAACTTAAATATTTATTTTATGAAAACAAAAATCTCAATTTTTGCATTAGCGGTTTCCTCTTTTGCTTTTGCCCAGCAGACTTTTTTTCAAAACAAAATCCCTAACAGCAATGTAAAAGAGTCACAAAAAATTTCAAAGGAGCTTGCCACTACCTATTATAATACACAATATTATAATCAGACAGCATTTGATCTGAATCAGGATATCAAAATTCCGACAGTAAAAGATCAGATGATTGTAGCAAAACTTGACAAAATCTACAGATACACCAACAAAAGCGAATCTTACACTTATAAAGTCGAGAATGATCCTTCCGCAGAACTGGTCCTTTCCAAATATGACAATATTATTACCGGAATGTATGTTTCAGGTTCAGGTGAAAAGGTAATGTATCATCAGGTCAACGAGAATACATTCGCCATCTCTCAGGTGGCTGAAAAATTATTGATCGATCAGGATTCTGCAGATGATACAGTCATTGACAAATCTTCGGTAGAAAATTTAATCACTGCCAAAACCAACAGTAATATTTGTTCTTCAAGCACCGCAACCTGTCCCGCATCCACCGTAGATGTTATGGTTGTTTATACGAGTGCAGCGAGCACAGCGTGGGGAGGAACTTCGCAAAGTAATTCATACATTGCAACAGCAATTACCAATTTTAATACAGCGCTTACAAATTCAGGAATTACAAATGCAACCATTAATCTTGTCTATTCCGGAGTTATTTCCTATACAGAATCCGGAGATTTAAGCACGGATTTATCAAGATTAAGAGCTACGGCAGACGGTTATATGGACAACGTTCATACGTTAAGAACAACTTACGGGGCAGATCTTGTTTCTCTGGTTACTTCTACCCCTACATCGACTTGTGGATTAGGATATGTAAATACTTCAGCAACCAATTATGTAGCTACAGCAGGTTTTTCTGCCGTTTTATACAATTGTGCAGTATCCAATTATTCATTAGCGCACGAAATGGGACATAATATGGGATTAAGACACGACTGGTATGTAGATACAAGTACAACACCTTGCAGCAATCACCACGGTTACACCAATGCAGTTGCTATTACAAACGGAACTTCTGCAACATCAGCCCAAAAATGGAGAACCATCATGGCCTACAATGACGAGTGCTCTAATGCAGGAATAAGTTGTACCAGAATCAACAGATGGGCAAATCCCGCTATCAATTACAATACTTATCCGACAGGAGTTGCTATAGGAAGTACAAATCCTGCCAATGAAGCTTTCGGATTTGCACGTTTCGTTTGTGTTGTTGCCGGATTCACAGCCAGCGCCGGTGATGTATTAGCGGTAGAAGAAAGAAATGTTAAAACTAAAGAATTCGCCATTTATCCTAATCCTGCAAAAGATATCCTTAACGTTACAACCGATGAAAAGGAAAGCTATAGTTTCGAAATCATTAATGCAGCAGGACAAGCTCTTCTGAAAACAACTTCAAAAGAAATCAACCTCAGCAAATATCCCAGAGGAGAATATTTTCTTAATATCTACTCGGGGAAAAATACTTTCATAGGAAGTAAAAAATTTCTGAAAAATTAAAATATCACTCCACTTAATTAAGTCTCCTTTTATTTTTTAATAACTGGAGATTTTTTTATATTCGTTTATGAATTATCTGGCCCATTCCTTTCTCTCTTTTACTGACGGACAAATTGTCGGCCAGTTTCTGGAAGACTTTATCAAAAATAAAGAGAGGTTTTCTTTTCCTAAAGAAATTCAGGATGGAATTACAATGCACAGAGCCATCGATACTTTTACAGATTCACACCCTGCAATTCATGAGGCAAAAAAAGTATTCAGTCCTTTGGTAAGATTATATGCCGGAGCTTTTGTGGATGTTGCTATGGATTATTTCTTAGCTAATGATTTGAGCTTACATTCAGAAAAAGAATGGAAGGATCATTCTTTGAAAGTCTACAGGGTTTTACATGAAAACAGTCAGTTCTTACCCGAAAATTTCAAAAAAATGCTTGTAAAAATGGAGCATGACGACTGGCTGTACAATTATCGTGAAGACTGGGGAATTAAATTCAGCATTCAAAATGTTTTAAATAAAGCCAAATACTTAGAAAAAGACATTCCGATATTTCAGGCATTTCTTGACAATAAAGAAGTTCTGCAGAAATGCTATGATGATTTCTTCCCAGATCTTCTCACTCATGCAAAAGCAGAAAATGCACTCTTACAAATGGAAAGATAATTCATTCTAAAATTGCTGATACAAATACCGGTTCGGATACGTCAGTTTTTCACTTTTTCTGTTTCCGTTAACGATAATATGGACGATATTAATCTGATCTTCAAATAAATTATACAGAAAACTCACTGCAGTTTCAACTTTTTTAGGCGCAACAACAGTCTCAGATTCCAGATAGAGATTTACAGATTCATTATCTTCTTCGTAACCAACATAGTTTATTTTTAAAAACTTATTATCAGTTTTCAGTTTAAAGTATTCAGCACTGTAATTCTTTAAGGCTTCATTGAGCTGAGCTTTGTATTTTGCATCATTGAAATGAAATGATTTTCCATACTTTTGAGACAGTCCGTTTTCAAGATCATCCAGAAAAAACCTTCCCGTAATTTCAAAAGTCTTTGATTTAGAATTGTAATTAATTTCCACCGAGCCTACATGATAAGGGTGTTTCTCTTCTTTAAAAGAGAAAAGAAAAAAAATACAGCACAAAAACAACAAAAGCTTTCTCATATATCGATCTATTGCTAAAATCCGTTCCGAAATTAATCATTATTTTCGTAACCTTTATTATATAAACTTATGATGCAGGATTTTCTATTTTACTTAAACCTTGGCTGGGAACACATTATCTCATTGGATGCATTAGACCATCAGCTTTTTGTTTTAGCACTTATCGCGGTGTATTCCTACAGCGACTGGAAAAAAATTTTAGTTTTGGTAACCGCATTCACCATTGGGCATTCCGTTACTTTAGCTTTAAGTATTTTAGATATCGTGAGGGTTCCTTCAGCCTGGGTTGAATTTTTAATTCCGCTTACGATTGTTTTAACAGCTTTAGGGAATATTCTTATGAAAAATAAGAAACAGTCTCAAAGTAAACTCAATTATTATCTGGCTTTATTCTTCGGGCTTATTCACGGAATGGGATTTGCCAATACCGCAAGAGTGATGATTGCTAAAAGCCAGAGCATTGCATTACCTCTTCTAGGATTTAATGTAGGACTGGAAGTTGGGCAGATTGCCATCGTTTTAGGAATTCTCGTTCTGCTTTTTATACTTTTAAATCTATTTAAAGTCAATAAAAAAGACTGGATCTTATTTGTATCCTCTGGAGTTTTCGCTTTATCCTTAAAAATGACATTGGAAAGAATTCCTTTTTAGCCTTGAAACATTTTCAATTTTTCAGCTACTTATCATTATATTTGAAAATTAATTAAATCATTTCGGTTATGAAATTTAAAGTTTCAGCACTTTCAGTTCTTTTTTACATCGGTGCTTTTGCTCAAAACATTCAGAATAATCCGGGAAGCAATCACGGAAACAGATTTGAACAACTGGGAACTATTTTACCTACTCCCAATGTGTACAGAACCGCTTCAGGAGCTCCGGGACACGCTTACTGGCAAAACAGGGCAGATTATGACATCACTGCTTTTTTGGATGAAGACAAAAGAAATCTGAAAGGATCGGAAACCATTACCTATTACAATAATTCTCCGGATGATTTGGATTATATCTGGCTTCAGCTGGATGAAAACCAACAGTCTACCGTAAAAAAGGCAGACTTCCCCTTCTCTTCTACCCTTCCGAAAGCAGCCAACGATCAGCAGCTTAAAGCTTCCGAATTGCCTGTAAAAGATAACGGATATGGAGTAAATCTTGAAAAAGTAACCGATGCTTCAGGCAATCCGCTAAAATATACGGTCAACAAAACCATGATGCGCATTGATTTACCTAAAGTGCTGAAAAAAGGCGAAAAACTGGTTTTCAAAGTTGATTGGAATTACAATATCCCTAACCGAATGAAAATGGGAGGCCGAGGCGGCTACGAAAACTTCGCAGAAGACGGAAATGATTTGTATACCATGACACAATGGTATCCGAGAATGTGCGTATACAGTGACTTCCACGGATGGCAGAATCATCAGTTTACGGGAAGAGGAGAATTTGCCTTGGTTTTCGGAAATTTTAAAGTTTCAATGAATGTTCCTGCAGATCATGTTGTAGGAGGAACCGGTGAATGTAAAAACTACGATCAGGTGTTAACATCGGATCAGTTAGCGAGATACAACAAATCTAAAACTTCAGCGGAGCCTGTAGAAATTGTAACGCTTGACGAAGCTAAAAAAGCAGAGAAAAATCATTCAAAACAAAGAAAAACATGGAATTTTGAAGCACATGACGTAAGAGATTTCGCATGGACTTCTTCCAGAAAATTTGTTTGGGACGGAATGGGTGTTACCATTCCTGAAAACAACAATAAAGTAATGGCGATGAGTTTCTACCCCAAAGAAGCTTACGGATTATATAGAAAATTCTCTACAAAAGCCGTTGCACATACGATTAAAACCTATTCCGAATTTACGATTCCTTATCCGTATCCGGTTGCTCAGTCCGTAGAAGCATCCAACGGGATGGAGTATCCTATGATTTGCTTTAATTACGGAAGAACAGAAAAAGACGGAACCTATTCTGAAGGAATCAAAAACGGAATGTTGGGAGTTGTCATCCATGAAGTTGGACACAACTTTTTCCCGATGATCATCAACTCAGATGAAAGACAATGGAGCTGGATGGATGAAGGTTTAAATACGTTTACCGAATATTTAACGGAAGAAAAATGGGACAACAAATTCCCATCCAAAAGAGGACCGGCCTGGACGATCGTTGATTACATGAAACTTCCGAAAGATCAGCTGGAACCGATTATGAGTAATTCAGAAAATATTATTCAGTTTGGTCCAAATGCGTATTCAAAACCGGCAACCGGATTGAATATCCTTCGTGAAACGATTATGGGAAGAGAACTTTTTGATAAGGCTTTTAAAACCTATGCAAAAAGATGGGCATTCAAACATCCTGAACCTGCAGACTTTTTCCGTACCATGGAAGATGCGAGCGGTGAAGATCTGGATTGGTTCTGGAGAGGATGGTTCTACGGAACAGATCCTGTAGATATTGCCATTGATAAAGTAACCATTGCGACTCCTGATTTGGGAACAGCTCCAAAACAGGCTTCAGAAACTAAATACAAAGTCGACAAACCTTTACAGAATGAGTTTGAAGATATTTCAAAAGTCAGAAACAGAGAAGATAAAAATATCACCTTCTATGTAGAAAAAGATAAAGTTGCTCAGGATTTCTATTACAGATACGACAGAGGTCAGGAAAAAGTAGATACACAAAAAGAATATGTTTCTAAAACTGAAGGGACAGAACCTTTAACTGCAAAAGAAAAAGAGAAATTTAAAAATCTGACCGGTTATCAAATCGATTTCGTCAACAAGGGAGGTTTAGTAATGCCAATCATTCTTGAATTTACCTTTGAAGACGGAACAAAGCTGACTGATAAATCTTCTGCACAGATCTGGAGACAAAACGAGCAAAAAGTTTCCAAAACCTATTATTTTGACAAAAAATTAAAGTCAATTCAATTGGATCCGATGAGAGAAACAGCCGATATAGATACTTCAAACAATTTCTGGAGCAATGATAACGGAGCGGCTGAAGTTTCCAAATTCCAGTTATTTAAACAAAAAGAAAGCGGTAATGCAAGAGGCGCTTCCAATGGGAAAGTAAATCCGATGCAGGCTGCAGGAAACAAAAAATAAACAAAATAGGCTATCTCTTCCGATAGCCTATTTTTATTTAGAGTCCTAATTGTTTCATATACGTTTGATTGTCCCAGTATAAATATTCTTCACTCATTGTTCCGTTGTCATTCCAAATACTGAAAGTTGCCATTGGGAGTTTAAACTTTTTTCCGGTAGGCTTAATAAAGCCTCCTTTTCCATCTGGCATTGGCTCTGTAAAAGTTCCTTCCATTATTCCGGTAACAGCGGTAATATTTCCCTGTCCAACTTTGATAGGGTGAACCGAAATTCTAGTATCAGGAGCATATACAAACATAGCCTCCATATCTTCTATATGTTTTTTCAAGCCATTCGTTGTATGCCCGTCGGGAAAATGAACAATCACATCATCCGCATGACTTTCATGGAAACGTTTCCAGTCTCGTTTGCTAAAAACCTTGAAATCTAACGTATCAAATTTCGCCAAATTTCGTTTGATTATTTCATCTTCCGGCAGTTTATTGTTCATTCCACTGCTATCCGCTTTTACCTGTTCTTTCAGGCCGGTATTCATTTTCTTTTCACAACCTACAAACATTAATCCTAACATAGAAAAAGCAAATGAAAACATAAAAAACCGGATTATTAATTCTGTTTCTCTGTTTTTTTTCATGTTTATTAATTTATTTATACATTATAAAATTACGTTTTTTTTGATCACATATTATCAATACACTATTTATTTTTATGTGACAAATTTTCACTTTTACATAAAATCTTCTGCCATTTCAGCCAGCTAACTCCAATGGCACACATTTAGAGAATTTCAACACAGAAATAATTAAAAAATTAAATATATTATGTCAGTAAACTTTAAACCATTGGCAGACAGAGTTTTGGTAGAACCAATCGCTGCAGAGACTAAAACAGCATCAGGTATTATTATTCCGGACACTGCAAAAGAAAAACCTCAAGAAGGTACTGTAGTGGCAGTAGGTCCAGGTAAAAAAGATGAGCCTACAACTGTAAAAGTAGGTGACAAAGTTCTTTATGGGAAATATTCAGGTTCTGAATTGAAATTGGAAGGAAAGGATTATTTAATTGTAAAAGAAGGGGATTTACTAGGAATCATCGGATAAGATGCTTCTAGCTATTGGCTTTTGGCTAATGGCGTGACTGCATATAGATTAGCATGAGAGATTTTAAAAAGTTTGAAGTTTGGCAACTGAGCCATCAACTAACTTTAAAAATTTATAAAACCAGTCAAAGTTTTCCAAAGGAAGAAATGTTTGGCTTAACCTCTCAAATCAGAAGATCGTTTGCTTCAATCGGATATAATATTTCAGAAGGAAGCGGAAGAAATTCTGATAAAGAATTTGCTAATTTCATCAATATTGCATTAGGATCGTCCAATGAAGCCGAAAACCAATTAATTCTTGCTAAAGATTTAGGTTACATTAATGAAAATGATTATCAAAATCTTTTAAGCGAATTAACTATCTTAAAAAAGAAGCTTGTCACACTTTGGAACAGGCTCAACGGAAATTAAAATCAAATTATAAAATCAAACCGCGAATTGCTAAAGCCAAAAGCTAACAGCAAATCGCCAAAAGCTTAAAACAATGGCAAAAGAAATAAAATTCGATATTGAATCAAGAGACGCTTTAAAAAGAGGTGTTGATGCATTGGCTAATGCAGTAAAAGTAACTTTAGGACCAAAAGGGAGAAACGTGGTGATCGAAAAATCTTTCGGTGCACCTCACGTAACTAAAGATGGTGTTTCTGTTGCAAAAGAAATCGAACTTGAAGACAGAGTAGAAAATATGGGAGCTCAAATGGTAAAAGAAGTGGCTTCCAAAACTAATGATATCGCAGGAGACGGTACAACTACCGCTACTGTTTTGGCACAAGCTATCGTAAGAGAAGGTCTTAAGAACGTAGCTGCTGGTGCAAATCCAATGGACTTGAAAAGAGGAATCGACAAAGCAGTAACTGCTGTTGTTGAAAACTTGAAAACTCAGTCTCAGGCTGTTGGTGATTCTACAGATAAAGTAAAGCAAGTTGCTTCTGTATCTGCTAACAACGACGAAACGATCGGTGCTTTGATCGCTGAAGCTTTCGGAAAAGTTGGTAAAGAAGGAGTTATTACTGTAGAAGAAGCTAAAGGTATCGATACAACAGTAGACGTTGTAGAAGGGATGCAATTCGATAGAGGATATCAGTCGCCATATTTCGTGACTAATCCTGAGAAAATGTTAGCTGAACTTGAAAACCCATATATCCTTTTAGTTGAGAAAAAAATCTCTTCAATGAAAGAATTACTTCCGGTTCTTGAGCCAATCGCACAAGGTGGTAAATCTTTATTGATCATCTCTGAAGAAGTTGAAGGTGAAGCTTTGGCAACTTTAGTAGTAAACAAACTAAGAGGTTCTCTTAAAATTGCTGCGGTAAAAGCTCCGGGATTCGGAGACAGAAGAAAAGCAATGTTGGAAGATATCGCAATCCTTACAGGAGGAACAGTTATTTCTGAAGAGCAAGGTTTCACGATGGAAAACATTACGATGGATATGTTGGGAACTGCTGAGAAAGTATCTATCGATAAAGACAACACAACGATCGTAAACGGTGGTGGTGAAGAAAGCAAAATCAAAGGTAGAGTGACTCAGATCAAAGCTCAGATGGAAACTTCTACTTCTGATTACGATAAAGAAAAATTACAGGAGAGATTGGCTAAATTAGCTGGTGGTGTTGCCGTACTTTACGTAGGAGCAGCTTCTGAAGTGGAAATGAAAGAGAAAAAAGACAGAGTGGATGATGCACTTCACGCTACAAGAGCAGCAGTTGAAGAAGGTATTGTTGCAGGAGGTGGTGTTGCTTTGGTAAGAGCTATTGCTGCATTGGAAAACCTTACTGGTATCAACTCTGATGAATCTACAGGTATTAAAATCGTAAAAAGAGCAATCGAAGAGCCATTGAGACAAATCGTTGCTAACGCAGGTGGTGAAGGTTCTGTAATCGTTGCTAAAGTAGCGGAAGGAAGCGGAGACTTCGGATACAACGCTAAAACTGATGAATTCGTAAACATGCTTGAAGCAGGAATCATCGACCCTACAAAAGTAACAAGAGTTGCCCTTGAAAATGCAGCTTCTGTATCTGGAATGCTTTTAACAACTGAATGTGTTATCACTGAAGTGAAAAAAGACGAACCAGCTATGCCAATGGGTGGTGGAATGCCAGGAATGATGTAACAGCGTGTCGCTAAGACAATTTAATATATTAACCGTTCTGCTTTTGTGGAGCGGTTTTTTCGTTTTTTACGTTTTCCCATAAACAAGTATCATTCTTATATCTTAATTTAGTAAGAATTTAGAATTATCACATCATACCATTTACTAAAAAAACAATTATACTATGCTAACAATAGAAGAAATCATATCTAAAGGTAAATTATTACAAAAATTCCAAATTGAAGATGAATTTGAAGGATTTGATGATAATAAAATTTTTGAGTTTACAAACTCAGAATATTGGTTGCAAAAAGATTACAAATATTGGTATTATTATGCTTATAGACCAAGTGGAAAGATTTATGAGTATCTAAGCAGAACATATTTAACTATTGATAACCAAAATCAGTTTATAGAGGTCGAAAAAATTGAAATACAAGAATATACAATTATAAGTGATTTTAATGGTTGGAAAGGAGATACAATTTTTGAAATGGATAATGGTGAAATTTGGAAACAAGATTCATATGATTATGACTATAATTATTCATATAGACCTAAAGCCGCAATTTATGAGAACGGATTAAAAAGTATAATGATTGTCGAAGGTAAATCTATAGAAGTGAAAAGAATTAAATAATATATTTAAAAACGCAGCTTCTGTTTCTGGAATGCTTTTAACAACTGAATGTGTAATCACTGAAGTGAAAAAAGACGAACAAGCTATGCCAATGGGTGGTCGAATGCCAAGAATTATGTAGTAGCGAGTCACTAAGACAAGTTTATTATATAAACCGTTCTACTTTTGTGGAGCGTTTTTTTGTTTCTTGCGGTTTCCCGTAATTTAATCCTAATAAAATATCTTAACTTTAGTAAAAGTATGATCTGTACATCTCTAAATATATAGACTTGTAATACACATAAATTTAAAAATTAATAATATAATGACGAAATCAATACTAATTATTGGAACAAGTTATGCTGGTAAATCAACAACTGCAAAAGAAGTTTGTACATAACTTAAAACAACCAAAGTGTTTAGACTAAAAATTTCACAAGAAGAATTAGTTGATACCGAAATAGAAAATATTTTTAATACCACTTTTATTATTGAAGTAAATGGTAAACTTATTCTAATTGTTGCCGGAACAACAACTGAACAAGGCCTTAAACTTACAGTTATAATTGATGTTTGTATAAAGTTGAAACTTAATATATCTCTCGCCTTTGTATCAATGAGAAGTTTTGAAAGGAAAGAAGGATTTGACACAAAAAATTGTTGGAAGAAAGAATCTCTAGAATTAATGAAGAAGATTTTAGAAACTCAAAAGAATGGAAAAATAGAATTGAAAAAATAGTCAGTTTAATTAAAGAAAATATCTAATTATAACTACTCGAAAGGATTCGTGTGGCAATGGTGAATTGGCAGAATACCATAAAAAAGAAGCTGCAATTAATAAAACACTAGAATATATCATTTACTTGATTTGTAATTATAATACTACGCAAAACCGTATAATAGCTCAATTTTTATTCTGTAGTTTCACCTAAAATTAAATAATACATCTTTTAATGTCATAAATAAATACTATTTTCGTGAAAACTAATAAAAAGACCATGAATAATAATAAAAACATGAACAAATATTTACCTATATGTAATAATAAGTATTTAAACTACTCATGTTTAATTCTTATAGTTACAAGTGTATTAATTGTCATTTACAGCCTTAATACTACTAGTGTTGCAGAATATAGCAGAACTGTGTCATCTCTTATATTACTTCAGTTTTTATCATTTTTTGCTGGAAGTTTTCTAGGATTTCTTTTCGGATTCCCTTCTCATAACAATAATAATAATTTATTAGAAAAGTATCAGCGAAATTCTTCTTTAAAAGAAATAACAAGCTGGTTAACAAAAATAATTGTAGGTATTACTTTAGTTGAATTTAAAGACATTTTTAGATACTTAAAATATATTATTCATCACCTATCTTATTCATTAAGCAAAGACAACGGTCACACAGTTATTATTGCAGCTATTATAGGAACTTTTTTTATTTTAGGATTTATAGTATTCTTCATTTTATCTGTAACAACTATTTTTGAAGAGCTTGTGGTTAATGATAAAAACATAGAATCTATATTAGCAGGAGCAGCTATGAATTCAAACGAATTACATTTAGATAACGTTGATAAGGTTTTGGATTCTGACTTTACTAAAATGAATCCAAAAGAAAAACAAGAAATTTTAGAATATGTCGCAAAAAATGGCTTGGATAAATTAAATTATTTGATGACAAAAAGGTTGGCAAAGTTTTTATATGTTATTGAAGAATACAGTTCTGCTGCTGAAGCGTATGAAATTGCATATAATAAAAATAACGATGAAAAATACTGTTTATTAAACGCCTGTTATATCAATAGTAAGTTTTTGAAAGATTTTGATAACACAAATAAAAAACTACAAAACCTAATTGCATCCGCTCCTAATTTTGCACCTGCTCATTATAATCTGGCATGTAATTATTATAGAGAGTACTCGGAGTTCAATGATGAGCCAAAGACAGAATACATGGATGGATTAAAAGCCAAAGCGGAACGTTATCTTATTAAAGCTTTCCAACTAGATAAAGGTCTATATAGTTACGCTAAACAAGATGAGGCATTGCATGGCATAGATATTGACGATATATTTAAAAAATCCAAGATTAATGATAGTAATATAGATAATGATGATAATTAACATGTCTATGTTGCGTATTTAAAATATTTAATTAATTTTACACCATTAAACTAATCTTCAACTCAAAACCATACACTTATGAAAACACAAGATTTAATAACCATCTAATGATTAAATCAATTAATCGTTTTTATTAAAAAATACGCCTCCGTAATTGGGGGCTTTTTTATTTTGAAAAGAACAGATCAGTTTCTGCTTTTCTTCTGCGGAACAAACCTTTTAAAGTCTTTCCACTTGGTATCTAACCATTATATCGTGTGGATTTACCTTTTAGATTATAATGTTTAATTTATAATATAACCATACTAGAGAATTCGTGCGGTAACAGAGGGCAAATAATCCAGCAAATTATATCAAAAAATTCCAATTATTATCCCAAAAGTCCGCTTGGAATTGATAACAAAGAAAACAAGGAATATTGTGGATGAATTGAAAGAAATTGGAGGCTACAATAAAACGAGGAATTTGAGATTTAGGAAATGATTAAACAGATATATAAAATTTAGCTCAACAAACAAGACCGAAAAAGGAGCAGCAAATAGCAGAAATTTGGCAAATGTCTGGTTCAGTTCTAAATTCAACAGAAGTTCTTCACTGCACAAAGTCAGGAGACTTTGCACCAATAAAACCAGTCTATTAAAAAATAAGCTTCAAAGTCTGATGACTTTAGAGCTTATTTTATTTATCTAATCCAGAATAGTATTCCTCAAAAACAATATCAAATAATTCCTTGAAATGTGCTCTTAATCTAGTTGCAATTTCAACAAAAAGACGCTCCTGAGAGCAAGAAGTGAGAAACAATAGCCGAACCTATCCAGAAAAATTGACTAGTTCTGGTAAAGAAACCTCCAAAGCATTAGCTATTTCAAGCAAAGTATAAAGAGTAGGATTCACTTTACCATTTTCCAGTTTTTCAATAGCTTGACGATCTTTATTACAGGCACGGGCAAGATCAGACTGGCTCCAGCCTTTCTTTTCACGAAGGTTAATAATCCGCTTACCCAATTCTATCTTTAACTTCTCTCTGGTCATAAACCAAATGTCAGCTAATTTGTTGACAAATTTGTCATATAAAAATATGACAATTCGAAATTTAATTATATTTTTGTCGTATAATTATATGACAAATGATTAATTCAAGAAAACTTAAAATTCATACGAGATATCAAACAAGTACGGACAGGATGATAACTGTTCCGGAAATCCGGCTTAAAGGAAAATGGCTAGAAAAGCTGGGTTTTAAAGAAGGTCAAATGGTAGATATCACCCAAAAGAAAAACAAGCTTACAATAACTCTTAATAAAAAAGAGAAATGATAATGTAACCACTTTAAGTTTATTATTGGTATTTCATTACAAACTCGATATCTCATATTTCCAATCCATCACTTTTTCCTATCTTTAAAATCAAATCTCACCACCCTTGAAAACAAAAGCATTCCTCCTTTCATTTTTCGGCTTATTCTTTGCAAATGCGCAAACCCTAAATTTTAAACATCTTTCGGATATGTCTATGGGCAGAGGAGCTATCAGCAGTGTCATTGTAGATGATAACATCTATGTGAGCAATGGGTATAAAGACACTGATGGGAATGCAAACTTTATTGAGAAATACAGTATTAAAGATAACCGCTGGAGTATCATCAACTCTACGCTACTCCCCAAAAGATTCGCTAATTCGGAAACTTACGGTAATAAAATTTATATTTTTAACGGCTGGGGAAATAGCCATCTTGAAATTCTAGACCTTGCAACTCATAAAATAACAAAGGGAGCTGTTAATCATGCCTATACAGGAAATGCAGGTTCAGCCATCCATAATGGAAAAATATACGTGTTCGGCGGCAGTGGGTTAAACGGTGCTGCAACCACTGTATTTTCTGATAGATTCCAATATTATGATATTGCTTCAGATACATGGCATCCATTACCAGATATGCCCAAAGCCAGAGAAGCAAAAGGCAAAATTGTGAACGATAAGCTTTATGTTATTGGTGGTTTTAATGGTACATCATCCCATCTGGTCAATGTTTACGACCTCAACAAAAATCTTTGGACTGAGCAATATACGATGCCTGTTGGGATATCAGGTCATTCATTAGCAGTATCCGGTAATAAGATTTTTATTGCAGGCGGTTATAATAATCAAACTTTTTTAGCGTATTTCGATACAGAAACCAATAAATTACATCAATTATCTTCAAACATGATCCCGCGAAGACATGCTGCTGCGGAAATTTATAACAATAAATTATACATCATGGGTGGAAGTACAACATCTTTAACCAAATCAGCCATTAAAAGCATTCAGGTGGCAGATATTAGCGAAGAAGCCCTTTCCGCTAAAGAGACTAATGAAGATGTGTTCAAATCAAAAGTTTATACCAATGCTCAGAGAGACGGTTTTACGATCAGTAATAAAAACAACAGCAACCAGTTTGAATACATAGTCTATACAATGGATGGAAAAGAAGCCGGAAAAGGGTTTGCCTATTACAATCAAAATATAGATTTAACAAAAGTACCACGCGGAACGTATATTTTTACTTACAAAAATGAGAAAGGGGTTTTACAAAAGGTTAGGGTTATTAGATAAACCCATCAAAATTTTCTTGTTACTTTTCCATTCCAAAACAAATTCCTAAGTTTACAGGTTCTTCCAGCTTCAAAACACACTTTCACAATGGAAAACAAAAAAGAGAAAAAAATTCTGGATAACGGTCCATTCTACCACGGTACAAAAGCTGATTTACAAATCGGTGATTTGCTCAGTGCCGGATTTCAATCAAATTATTATCCAGAGATCATCATGAATCATATTTACTTTACTGCCTTACAAAACGGCGCCGGATTAGCTGCTGCACTGGCAAAAGGTGATGGTCATGAAAGAATTTATATTGTAGAACCCACAGGAGAATTTGAAAATGATCCTAACGTTACCGATAAAAAATTTCCGGGGAATCCTACCCGATCTTATCGAAGTAAAGAACCTGTAAGAATTGTCGGTGAAGTAACAGACTGGATCCGGTTAACAGACGAAGAGCTCCAAAACTGGCGGGAAAGAATCGCAAAGCTTCGGGAAAATCCGGATGCTGAAATTATCAATTAGAATCGCAATCGTAATACGCAATAAAACATTATCTAGCTTTGCTAAAATACACCAATGAAAAAAACCTTTGAATTCCTTAAACAATTAGAAAAAAACAACAATCGTGAATGGTTTGCCCAACACAAAACGGAGTATGATTCGGTTATAAAAGAAAACAAAACCTTTTTCAATCAGGTTTATAATGAGCTTCAGGAACATGATAATTTAAAAGGAATCCATATTTTCAGAATTTACAGAGATGTTCGCTTTTCTAAAGACCAGACTCCGTACAAGACGCATTTCGGAGTCGGATACTCCCGCTCAAAACCAATGCTGAGAGGAGGATATTACATCCAGTTGGAACCCGGCAACAGTTTTGTAGGAGGCGGATTTTGGGGACCCGATGCTAAAGACCTGCTCCGCATCCGTAAAGAATTTGAAATCAATACCGCAGAAATTGAGAAGATCACTTCAGACGATACATTCATAAAATATTTTAAAGAAATTAAAGGCGAAGCAGTAAAAACAGCACCGAGAGGATTTGATAAAGATCATCCCGCCATAGACCTCATCAGAAAAAAACAATATGTGGTCATGAGAAAATTTACGGGTAAGGAAGTGCTGTCTGATGATTTTCAAAAAGAAGCTGTTCTCACCTTATTAGCCATGCGTCCTTTTTTTGATTATATGAGCGAAGTACTGACTACGGATTTGAATGGGGAATCTTTATTTTAAAATATAAAACTGTTTAAGATTTCTACCTTGCTCAATCCCGCTTCTATTTTATTATTTTTATAACAGACTAAATCACCAAACAAAATATTGCACCCATGACAGATTATAATTTCTGGAATATCTATAAGAATGCTGATGTAACAAGTATCAATTAATATAGTATAAAACCGTTACGATTTTCAGAGTGTTTTTTGTTATATTCGGAAAATTATTTACGAAGCCTAAATCAATGACCATCCAAGATCAAATCCAGGAATATGTAACCAGCCTGCCTGAATCCAAACGCAGCGATATCCTAGAACTTCACAACATTATTTTGGAACTCATACCGGAATCTAAACTTTGGTTCCTGGATGGTAAAAATGAAGAAGGCAAAATAGTTTCCAATCCTAATATCGGTTATGGAGTCTATTCAATACAATACAAAGACGGAACTTCAAAAGAGTTTTATCAGATCGGGATAAGCGCAAATACAACCGGAATTTCCGTTTATATCATGGGGATTGATGATAAAAAATATTTACTCCAAACCTATGGAGAAAAAATAGGTAAAGCGAGTGTGACCGGATACTGTATTAAATTTAAAAAGCTTAACGATATTAATATTGACATATTGAAAGCCGCGATACAAGATGGAGTTAAGAGATCAGCATAAACAAAATATGAAAAACAAATTTTTATCTTCTATCCTTAAATACAAATACAGACTGATCTACCTTATATTCTTTGCATTCATCTCTTTTCTCTTTAATCCGAAACAAAAAGAGTACTACTTAGCAAAAGACATTCAAACTTTCCAAGAGAGTCATTATCTTACAATAGCTATGATGGGCAGTGGAATAATCATATGCATTATGCTAATTATTGGATTTTTGAAAAAATGTAAGTTTAATCAAATTTTGAACGTTTTCATTTTCGCTTTATTTACTTGTTTTACGATATTCTTCCTAATGCAAAACACCGTCACTTGTTTCTGTTTATTTATCAACAGATTAGGAACTAACAAAGAAATCATTGAGTCTTATGAAACATTTAATATCACAGATAAAAAATATTTTACAGCAGTAAATATCAGCCGACCGAATGACTTCATCGATGAGTCGGATTATTATAAATATTCCGGATTAAAAAACGCTTCAAAATTGAAAAGAGGAGATACAATCCGTTTACAATTTAAACAAGGATTGCTTGGTATTAATTACTTTGAAGCAGAATAACGTAATTCAATTTTCGGGGATTTTTTTGCTCTATTGATTCGTTGTACGTATTATTGTAAAAAATTATTTCCATGTACATTGAAGTTTCTCAGGATTTTAAGAGAAAAACTAAAGCGGCTGTATTTTCTATCGCCATTTTCGTTTTCATTTATATTCTTTTATTTCTATTGACAGTAGCTTTGGCTCTTGGCTGCATTGCCGGAGGAATTGCCATCATCGCCGCTAAACCAATGTTTATCACCCTTATGTTAGGTGCAGGTTTGGCAGGAACCGGACTTTTTGTGTTCTTTTTTATCATTAAGTTTTTATTTAAAAAACACATCAACGACAGAAGCGATCTTACCGAAATCAGAAGAAATGATGAACCCGAGCTTTTCCAAATGATCGACAAAATTGTACAGGAAGCAGGAACCAACGCTCCTAAAAAAGTTTACCTTTCTTATGATGTGAATGCAAGTGTTTTTTATGATTCAAGTTTCTGGAGCATGTTCTTACCCATTCAGAAAAATCTCACCATCGGAATGGGATTGATCAATACCACTACAAAACAGGAACTGAAAGCCATCCTTTCCCACGAATTCGGGCACTTTTCCCAACGTTCTATGAAAGTGGGAAGTTACGTATACAATGTTAATCAGATTATTTTCAACTTAGTCAATGATGACGAATCTTACCGCAACTCAGTAGAAAAGTTTGCAAGTGTAAGCGGCTATTTTTCAATATTTGCAGCCTTAGCATTGTTCTTTACCGGAAAAATCAAGTGGATTTTGGTAAAAATGTACAATTTTGTCAATATCCGTCACATGGCGCTTTCTAGGGAAATGGAATTTCATGCGGATGAAGTGGCCGCCAATATTGCCGGTTCACTGGCATTGGAAGAATCGCTTTTAAGGCTGGAACTTGCTGACAACTCTTATCAGAATGTCTTAAGCTTTTATGATAAAAGATATTCTAAAAATGAATCGAGTAAAAATATCTACCGCGAACAGTTTTTTGTCATGAATTTTCTTGCTGAACAAAGTGAAGTGGAATCCAAAAACGGACTTCCCAATATTCAGCTTTCGGAATCGGGATTATTCAATAAATCAAAACTCAATATTGAAAACCAGTGGGCTTCACATCCTTCTCAAAAAGAGAGAATCACTAAGCTCAGAGCTTTAAATATTGTAAAGGAACAGGATAATCTGCCTGCAAAAAATATTTTCAAAAACTTTCAGGAAACAGAAGAACAGATTACTTCAAAACTCTTTTCAAGAGTACAATACCAGAAACAAAAAAGCGATCTTGAATTTGAAGAATTTCAGTCCGAATTTGAACAACAATATCAGAAAGATTCGTTTGATAAAATTTTCAACGCATATTATGACAACAAAAACCCTGATTTCAAAGTAAAAGAAAGTGAACTCACTGATGAAATTTCTTTCGATGAGCTTTTCAGTAAAGAAAAAGTGGAATGGGTCTACACATTAATTGCTCTTGAAACTGATTTAAAAACTGTGGAAGCGATTTCAGGAAAAGAATATACTATTAAAACTTTTGATTACGACGGAAAAAAATATAAACAGAAAGAAGCTAAACATTTAATTCCAAAAATCCAGGAAGCCATCCGGGAGATCAAAGAAAAGATTCATCAAAACGACAATGACATTTATAATTATTTTATAAAAAAAACTGAAGATCAACAGAAAAGAGAAAATTTCATCCAGCTTTACAAAAATTTCGGAGCCTATGATACTGAATACGATGATCAATATAAGCTTTATATAGAGTTGATGAATGCTACTGCGTTTATGAATACGAAAACTCCATTCGAACAGATCAGGAAAAACTTCAGTGACCTGAAACCTCTTGAGGAAAAATTAAAAGATCAGATGACCGTTTTTTATCAGAACGAGATACTCATTAAAGAAATGAACGAAGAAGATATAAAAGACCTGAAATTCTACACAGAGAAAGAGCATCCTTATTTTAATAATAACGAATACATGGAACATAATCTGCAGCTTCTGATGAAAGCTGTCAATTACCTTCCTTATTTTCTTCACAGAAAATATTTTTACCATAAAAAAGAGCTTTTAGCATTCATGAAAGAACTGCAGGAACAACACTCTATGGCAAAAATATCCTAGAAAATACCGCTCTGAAAAATCAGAGCGTTTTTTTATCTTTATGTCAAATTGAATAATGAAAAACAACGAAAAAGTCTATGCCATCTCTTTTGCCTGAGTGTATCCACATTATATTGCCAAAGCAGAAAAGAAAGGCTGTATGTACCAAGGAAGAAGTGCATGAAATTATTTTTTGGTTAACAGGCTATGATGAAAAAAGTCTTCAGAAAATTTTAGAAAGTAAAATCGATTTCAGGACATTTTTTGAACAAGCTCCTAAAATTAATCCTAACGCATCTCTGATAAAAGGAATCATCTGTGGATATCGCATCGAAGAAATCGAAGAAGATCCCATGAGAAACATCCGCTATCTCGATAAGCTGGTTGATGAATTGGCAAAAGGAAAAACAATGGAAAAAATCCTGAGGAAATAAATGAGATTACTAAACAAAACAATTACAGCAATAATTATCTTTCTTTTACTTATAAATTGTCAGACGAAAAAAATTAATTCTCTGGGAGAATATGTAAGAATTAGTGAAGAAAGCAAGCAACATAATAATAATGAAGTGAATGCTATTCTTATCAAAGCTCGAGAACTTCGTAGTAAAAAAAATGATTTTATTGCTTACAAGAGCTATTCTATTGGAAGTATTAGATTAAATAAAATAGATTCCAACACTTGCCCTAATTGTAATCCTGATGATCCTCTTTTTTTGTTTTGGAATGAAAATGGTAAAGCATGGATTCAAAAATCTGATAACTGTGGAATATTCTTCCCGATTGAATTAAACAACTTTGAAATTACAGATTTTGTTAACGATAATTTCAAAACCATTAAATCTGAAAAAATAAAATATTATAGTACAGATAAAAATACATTTTCAATGATTGACCACTCTACATTCAAGCAATTTTTGATTGTTAAATCCGATATTGAAATTTATAATCATTTTGATCTTTACAACATGTCTAATAATCCTAAAAATATAAATTATAACTATAACAATAATTTAAAAATTGTAAAGCTTGATAATATGATTAAAAAGGAAATTAAAAAATTGGATTCTTTAAGTCTTTTTAAAAGAGATTTATCTCGATGCAATAGTCTCCAACAATAGATTATCTAATAAATACTGATGAATAAAAAGAGAAAATTACCTCAAGCCTTTTTAACTTTCCCACACCAACTTGTATGTCAAATTATTTCAATAATCAAATAATCTCTTCCTTACCTCAAAAAACTTCCCGAAATTAGCAGCCTGTGCGTTAAACAAAAAATTAATGAATTAAAAATTTAAACAGAACATACAGTAAAACTTAGTATAAGTTTTCTTCGGGGCAGGGTGAAATTCCCTACCGGCGGTTACAGTCCGCGACTCCTTTCTTTTTTGAGAGGACTGATTTGGTGAAATTCCAAAACCGACAGTTAAAGTCTGGATGGGAGAAGAAAATGGAACAATCAGTGAGGCTATTCCGATGGACTCATTGTGTTGTATTTCATTTCCATGTACCGAAGTGTATTTTAACTTTCAAAAGTAAAATAACATGGAAAAATTATTAGAAAAATTCGGAGCCAATCCGAAAGAACGTGTAGAAAATGCACTTCTGAAATTACAACAAGGCAAAGGAATCCTTTTAGTAGATGATGAAAACCGTGAAAACGAAGGCGACATTATCTTTCCTGCCTCTACCATCACAGAAAAAGATATGGCACTTCTGATCCGCGAATGCAGCGGAATCGTTTGCTTATGTATTTCTGAAGAGAAAAGTAAACACCTTAATCTACGTCCGATGGTGGAAACCAATAATTCTAAAAATCAAACCGCATTTACCATTTCTATAGAAGCCAGGGAAGGTGTAGAATCCGGAGTTTCTGCAAAAGATCGCGTCACGACCATTAAAGCAGCCATTGCAGAAAATGCTTTAGCAGAACATATTGCCAGTCCTGGGCATGTATTTCCTTTGGTAGCTAAAAAGAACGGCGTTTTTGAAAGACGTGGCCACACAGAAGGAAGTGTAGATTTGGTACAGCTAGCCAATCTGGGTAATGATGCTGTGCTTTGCGAATTAACCAACGAAGACGGAACCATGGCAAGACTTCCGGAAATCGTAGATTTCGCAGAAAAAAG
Source organism: Candidatus Chryseobacterium colombiense (assembly GCA_029203185.1). Classification (NCBI taxonomy): domain Bacteria; kingdom Pseudomonadati; phylum Bacteroidota; class Flavobacteriia; order Flavobacteriales; family Weeksellaceae; genus Chryseobacterium; species Candidatus Chryseobacterium colombiense. The sequence continues at coordinate 2,363,442 of CP119310.1, forward strand.
AGAAATGACGGTAGTAACCATTGACGATATTTATCATTATCGTAAAATGATGATCAGTCAAAATTAAAATAAAGCTTTAACGCACAAAAAGGGCCGTTCAAAATATCTGAACGGCTATTTTTTGATTCATGATTAAAATTTATTTATGATTAAATAAAACACATTCTCATACACAAGTTTTTAATTATATTTAATGAAATTTCTGATTATGAAAAAAAACCTACTTTTTATCCTTGCGTTTTCAGGATTGTGCTCAGCACAAACTACCATCACCAAAGCATTTAACGATCCTCTTGTAGGAGACATCGTGAATAACTTTGTGGTCAACGGAACGGTTGATAATTCTGCAACAGGAGCCAATACAACCTTCAACAATGCATCTTTGACACAAGGAGCGGCGTCACAAGTGACTTACATAGCTCCTACTTCTTCTGAAATCAGTACCTATCCCGGATCTACGATTAAAATGAATGATTCCGGAAACTTCGTTTTATACAAAGCTACGGCAACCCAGCTTGAAATTACAGGAGTGATCACTCCTACTGCCACTTTAAATTTTGCCGCTGATAACGGAACGTTTATTACTTACCCTGCAAGTTTCGGATATTCAAATACCGATACTGCGAAAGGAACTTTTACCTCAACAGCAGCTTCGGGATTATTTAAAGGAACCATTGTCACTACGGCAGATGCCTCAGGAACTCTTCTTGTAGGCCCGAAAACGTATACTAATGTTTTAAGGATAAAATCTGTACAGAATTTCAACTTATATCAGTCTACAGACACCAATTATCTTTTCCCTATCGGAAGTGTGATCAATACATCATACACTTATTTTGACAGTACTCATAAATTTCCGTTGCTAAGCTCTACCAACGGAACACTCAGCGTACCGTTATTGAGCATCAATCAAACAACAACCGGAGCGCAGGCTCTCAATGAAGTTTTTTTAGCGGTAAATGACAATGTAATTAAAAAGCAAAGTTTTAAAATATATCCGAATCCTGCACAAGATTTTGTTGAATTTGCCGGAGACTCCAACAATTATTCAACAGCAAGAATCTACAGTCTGGATGGAAAACTGGTAAAAACTTCCGATATCAAATCCGGAAAGATTCAGATTTCAGAATTACCCGCTGCAGCTTATTTCATTGAAATTTCAGGGAAAGATTCAAAAACAGAAATCACTAAACTTATAAAAAAATAGAAAGTTTGATAAACAGTAAATATTTCAGTGTTTCTGTTTCTCAAAACCTTATAATATAATAAGTTTGCCTGTTTTTTGCATTCTGTTTTAATACACACACTTAAAATATAAAGTCATGAAAAAATATTTCATTCTGCTTCTTTGTTTTATTTTTTCGGGAATAAACGCACAGGAAGAATCGGGAGCTGTATCTTCAGAAAGGATGAATATCGTCAAAACGAATGTTACGGCATATGCTTTCAGGAATATTAATCTTTCTTATGAAAGAGCCTTTAACAAATGGTTTTCAGTCAATATGGGATTCGGTACGATGCCGGAAGGAAAAGTTCCTTTTATCAATTCTTTTCTGAATGATGAGGATGAAAAAAAATTTCAAAACCTTGAAGTAAAAGCTTTTAATTTCACCATAGAACCCCGTTTCTATATCGGGCACGGATATGGGAAAGGATTTTATTTTGCGCCGTATTACCGTTATTCAAAAGTTACATCCAACACCTTCGATTTTTATTATGATTACAGACTGAATGGAAATACCTTCCGAATTCCGATAAAAGGATTCGGAAACACCAACGGGAACAGTGGTGGCTTAATGGTGGGAGTACAATTCTTTCTCACCAGAAAACAAAACTTAGTATTGGATTTTTGGATTGCCGGAGCCCATTACGGAGCCGGAAAGGGAGACTTTACCATGACCAGCGATGTTATTTTAACACCCGATATGCAGGCTCAACTGAAAAAAGAAATCGAGGATCTTAATATTCCTTATGTAAAATATACCGTAGAGACCAACTCCAATGGAGCCAGAATCAAAGTAGACGGTCCATGGATTGGCTTCAGAAGCGGATTGTCTTTAGGATTTAAATTCTAGAAAATTTTATTTACATATTTTTTGAAACCGTTCTTTTTACAGAGCGGTTTTAATTTTTAACAAAAAATAAATATCTTTCCCTTATGAATTCATCACAAATCACCACCACGCAAAGAATCAAAGCCATTGTAGGCGGATCGATAGGAAATCTGGTAGAATGGTATGACTGGTATGCGTATGCTGCATTTGCCATTTATTTTTCCAATTCATTTTTTCCGGATTCGGATCTTACGGCGCAACTTTTAAATACTGCAGGAATTTTTGCAGTCGGTTTTCTGATGAGACCTGTAGGAGGATGGCTTTTCGGGAGTATTGCCGATAAAGTTGGAAGAAAAAGAGCAATGACACTGTCTGTTTTACTAATGTCTTTTGGTTCTTTACTGATTGCTTTAACTCCAACCTATAAAACGATCGGAGTTTTAGCCCCACTTCTCTTGCTAGTTGCAAGACTATTACAGGGATTAAGCGTTGGAGGAGAATATGGAGTTTCCGCAACCTACCTTAGTGAAATGGCCACCAATGATCGAAGAGGATTTTATTCAAGCTTTCAATATGTCACTTTAATTGGCGGACAGCTGATTGCTTTGGGAATTCAATTGATTTTACAAAAGCTATTATTAACAGAAGCTCAGCTTGAAGATTGGGGATGGAGGATTCCTTTTGTGATCGGAGCACTACTTTCTGTGATTGCTTTATATTTAAGATCAAATCTTCATGAAACGGAAGCTTTTGAAAATAAAAAAGAAGTTAGTGAAAAGAAAAAAGGTTCTGTCAAAGAACTTTTAAAGCATCCTAAAGCCTTATTAACGGTTGTAGGATTAACCTTAGGCGGAACGTTAGCTTTTTATACCTACACCACTTATATGCAAAAATTTTTGGTAAATACCGTTCATCTTACCAAAGAAGAATCGACTCTTGTTTCTTTTATCTCGCTCTTTATTTTTGCTTGTTTGCAGCCTGTTTTCGGAGCTTTATCTGATAAAATAGGAAGAAGACCTTTATTATTAAGTTTTGGGATTCTAGGCACTGTTTTCACTTATCCCCTTCTGAATGCTTTAAGCCATACCACTTCAATGTGGGGTGCCTTTTTCCTAATCATGTCCGCGTTAATTATTGTAAGCGGATATACTTCAATCAATGCCGTGGTAAAAGCTGAACTTTTCCCATCTGAAGTAAGAGCTTTAGGAGTAGGATTACCATATGCTTTAACGGTTGCTATCTTTGGAGGAACGGCAGAATATATTGCACTATGGTTCAAACAGGCCAATGTGGAACATTATTTTTACTGGTACATTACTGCGTGTATCTTCTTCTCAATGGTAGTCTATTCAAGAATGAAGGACACTAAAGAAACTTCCACTTTAAATAAAGATTAAATCTAATATTAACAATAAAGCGGGCGGCTCAGATTCTCTGAGCCGCCCGCTTTATTGTTAATGATAAGCTTGTTTAAACTTCTCTAAAATATTGTCTAAATTATGCCTCTGCACATACACGCTCTTTACATCTTGGTACCTTGGTGACTTATAAAAAACTTCATGGAAATCCATACTCCCGTTTCCTACTTTTATTACTTTCTGCACATCAATATTCAATTTTCTAAGCTCATCTTTAAAAACTTGAAATTCATCCTGTATATTCTTCATCTATATTTTGGGTTTAATTAAAAAAACAGTTAATTTTATTTCAAACACCCTGCCATTTTAGTGGGTGATGTCTGAAATTTTCATTAAAGTTAATAAATTCATCCAAATAATCATAAGATTTTGTTAACAAAATGTAAAAATAAATGAAAAATAACAACCTTTTTCATTATATCCATGCACATTCCCTATATTTACCCCTGAAAGAAACCCTTTTCCACTTATGAATAGTAAAATATTTTTCATTTTATTTCTTCTGAATGTATTTTTAAATCTGCAGGCTCAGAAACAAGAGTTTCAGGCTCCAGATTATACTCTGATCAAAAAGAATATAGAAGATAAAACCTCAGAATTTTATTATCCCCGTGTTCTAAAAAGACTGAAAGAGAATGATACCCTTCTTACCAATGAGCATTACAGGCATCTTTATTTTGGTTTTATTTTCCAGAAAAACTATAAACCTTATAAAATCAGTAAGAAAACTGATGAACTGAAAAAGTTTTATCTTGGTGAGGTTACTGAGAAAGATTTTCCAAAGGGGATTAAACTTTTCACAGAGGAGTTGGAAGAGAATCCATTTAATCTTCGCGCCATGAATTACTTATCATACCTTTATCACCTCAACAAAGATGAGGTTACAGCCAAGAAGATGTCCAAAAATTTTCACGGTTTGCTGGATGCTATTTTGTCTTCCGGTGACGGTCAAAAATGCGAGACAGGATTTCATGTGATTGCAGTACCGGATGAGTATGTTCTGTTAAATATGTTTCAGATGGAAACCCGGTCCCAAAGCTACTCAGGAACATGTGACTATTTAGAATTTGAAAAAGATAAATACAAGGTTCCCGGTTTATATTTTGATGTAAGTATTTTTTACGGAAAATTTTAAGAAATAAATAAAAATTAAAAAGGTTAAAATCAGTGTTGATTTTAACCTTTTTTGTATCTATGAATGATCATTTACTTTAATTCCTCAGTCTCTTCCACCTCATGTCTCAACTGAGCTTTATACAGCGTCGCATAATATCCGTTTTTATCTAAGAGCTCCAGATGTTTTCCTTCCTCAACGATTTTTCCGTGTTCCATTACAATGATTTTATCTGCTTTTTCGATGGTTGAAAGTCGGTGTGCAATAATAATTGATGTTCTGTTTTTTGTAATCTTTTCCGTTGCTCTCTGAATTAATTTCTCACTTTCATGGTCAATAGAAGAGGTCGCTTCATCCAGGATTAAAATTTTAGGATCAGATAAATAAGCTCTTAAGAAAGATAATAACTGCCGCTGTCCCAGTGAGATAGATGAACCTCTTTCGCTCACCACATAATCGTAACCTCCGGGAAGCTGTTCAATAAACTGATCCACTTCAATTTCTTTTGCCCCTGCTTTTATTTTATCTAAAGTAATCGTATCGTCACCGAACGCAAGATTTTCAAAAATACTTCCGTGGAACAGGAATACATCCTGCAATACAACACCAATATGACTTCTCAGATTGTATAATTCGTAATCTTTAAGATTAACATCATCAATAAGAATATTTCCTGAATTAATATCATATAACCTCGTAATCAAGCTGATAATGGTAGATTTTCCGGCTCCGGTTGCTCCTACAATCGCTACAGTCTCTCCTGGATTTACTTTGAAATCAATTCCTTTTAAAACTTCCTGCTTATCATCATAAGCAAAACGAACATTCTGGAACTCAATTTTTCCGTCAAAATGATCTTTTTTTACCATTCCTGTATTAGACATGGCGTAATCCTCATCCATCAATCCCAATACTCTTTCCGCTCCTACAATACCCCTTTGAATATTATTAAATCGATCCGCAATCTGTCTTAAAGGACGAATCAACATCGAAATATATTGAATAAATGCAATGACAACTCCCGCACTGATGGTAATATAACCTCCGTAGAAAAGGATAAATCCGATAAAAAGTGAAGAAATAAGCTCTACTACAGGAAAGAACAGTGAGAAAATAAATACCGTTCTCAATAACGCTTCTTTCAGAGTAATATTAATATCATCGAATTTCTTAAACTCAGATTCCTGCCTGTTGAATACCTGAATAATAGACATTCCGGCCAATCTTTCCTGAACAAAAGAGTTCTGATTGGCTGTCCAGTTCCTTTCATCACCAAAAGCTTTCTTCAGTCTCTTCTGAAAAAATCTTGTGATAATAACCATCAAAGGTAAAATTGCTAATGTAATATAACTCAGGTGAACATTTGTGCTGAACATCATCACCAGCACAAAAACAATCCTCAACACATCTCCGAAAACCATCAGGAATCCGTCTGTATAAACTGTTGCAATCGTTTCAACATCACCTACGGCTCTTGTTACCAGCTGTCCGATCGGAGTTTTATCAAAAAATGACGTTTTAAAATAGATAAGCTTACTATAAAGTCTTTCTCTGATATCTCTGATTACATTTTGTGAAATATAGTTGGAGAAATAAACCAGGAAAAAATTCAGAACCGTTTCTGCAAAAACCAAACCTACCAGTAAGTAGATATGCTTCATCATCAGAGCTTTGTCTCTTAGTTTCGTGATATCATTATCCACAACCTGCATGGTAAGATAAGGTCTATACGTGGAAACCATTGCCAGTAAGATAGAGATAATCAGCGTAATGATGAACCAAGAACGAAACTTCATCCCGATAAAGAACAGCCTCTTGATAATTTCCCAGGTATCTTGTTTTTTCATTGTACGAATTGAAGAAAGAATTAAAATAAAATTCTTTGCAAAAATAAGACTTTCAAATTTCTCAGCCTTTACAACTTCATTAAATACTCATGAAAATTTCAGATAGCTGTTATTTATGGTATGAATATCATTAATTAACTTTTTTCAGCCAGTCCAGAACATATCCAGCGACTTCTTCCCAGCCTTTTTCACCTGCTATAAAGTGGCTTCTTCCCGGAAACACCTTAAAGTCGACAATGCTGTTTTTATCTTGATATGCACCTGCAATTTTTCTTGAAAATTCTGCCGGAAAAATATGATCATTTCCACCAGCAATGAACAGTAAAGGCTCGTGAGGTTTCTTTAAATCTAATTTTGCAGAAGATTTAAACAATGGATCTTTTGCCAGTTTTCTGCTTTCAGGAGCTGCTACCGTTTCATACAATTGATCGCTCTCTTCTTTAGAATAATTATTGAAAAAAGCTTTATGATACCATTCTTTTGAACCCATAAACACCGTATTTCCTTTAAAGAAATTCACTACAGGCCAAACGATTTTCACTGTAGAAAAAGGAGCCATTACATTTTTGGGAGGAGCTCCGTCAATGCTTACACCCGCAACTGCTTTTCCCATATCAATCAGTTTCTGAACCATCAAACCTCCGAATGAATGCCCAATGACAATTGGTTTTTCAGGTAATGTGTCGATAAATTTGGATATATAAGCAACCACATCATCAAACCCGACATCTTTCAAGTCTGACGGAATGTTCTTTTTCAATTCTTTCGGATCACCATGATGTCCCGGATTGGCAGGAGTGTGTACAGTGTACCCTTGTGCTTCGAAATAAGTTTTCCATTCTTTCCAGCTTGTATTATTCACAAATAACCCATGAATCAATACGATAGTTTTTGTTTTCATAACTTTTATTTTTTATTGGTTTTAAATTATGAGACAAAGTTCCGCGAATAAAATGAGGATAATTTTAACCTTGGTTAAAATCGTGTTACTTACCCGAAATTCTTTTCCGGATTCTGCTTAAAGACGGGCCCTGTATTCCTAAATACGAGGAAATATGATACAACGGAACATTGTTGAAAATATCAGGATGTTGTTTAATAAGATCTAAATACCGTTCTTCAGGAGATTTTAAAATAAATCCCTCTATACGGCTCATTGTAACATTAAATGCTTCCTGAGCAAGAAGTCTTCCAAACTTTTCCCACCGATGCGATTTCTGATACAGTGAAAGCAAATCCGTATACCTAATATAAATAATAGAAGCATCCGTTAATGCCTGAGTATGATAATCACACGGAATCTGATTAATGAAACTTTTAAAAGAAACCACAAAACCATTCGCTGAATACAGAAAAACATTTTTTTCTTCTCCCGTCTTTTCATCGATGGTATAAGAACGGAAAACTCCATCAACAATGAACCCTAAATAGGTGCAAACCGTTCCGCGAAGATTGTAAAAATCACCTTTTCTGTAATCTCTGGGAAGCCAAAAATCTTCGGATAATCTAAAATCATCTTCCGAAAGCCCGGCAAAATGATTCAACGCAAAAGCTAATCTTTCTATTTCTTCCATGGTTTTTAGTTTTTATCTGTAATTAAAATGGTGACTTCGAAACATCGAGCCACCATTATTCATAATCATTCTGTTTTGCCAATTTCCTCTATTTCTAAAGTAGGTTTTTGACGATTTTCTTTTATAAATTTATTTTCAAGAAGTTTGTACACTCCATACACTGCAGCAATAGAAATAAGCCAGCCAATAATATTTATTCCTGAAAAACCAGTGTAATTTATATCGTCTAAAGATTCTGGATCTGTGATCCCTACATAAATACCATAACAAAAACCGAAAAGCAACTGCGTTCCTATATAAACTCCAATTGCAAAAAGCCCATAGTGCCATTTTGTTTTTCTAAATGTTTCAGCAAGCCTTGCATAATACCTGTATGCAGCTATCAAAATAAAAATTCCCAGCATAGTTATTAGTTTTTTGTTTTTTAATTACATTATTCAAATTCGTATCCTACATCTACCAGATACAATCCATGAGCGGGCGCGGAAGTTCCTGCAGAATTACGATGCTTGTCTTCAATTACTTTTCGTAAATCTTCAGGTTTTATTTTTCCTGAACCAATTTCAACCATGGTTCCGACAATTGCTCTCACCATATTTCTCAGAAAGCGGTTTGCCGAAACAGTGAACTTCAGTTCACTTCCGCTTTGCTCCCATTCTGCTTTGTACATTTTACAGATATTGGTTTTATTATCGGTTTTTAATTTAGCAAAACTTGTAAAATCCTCGTACTCAAATAATATTTTACAGGCTTCATTCATCTTATCAATATCCAGGTTTCTTTTCCAGTGCTGCCATGCAGATTCTGTAGTGAACGGATTTTTCTCTAAGGTAATATAATATTCATAGGTTCTGTAAGTAGCATCAAAACGGGCATGAAAATCATCTTTTACTTTAAAAATTCTTTTAATCGCAATATCAGGCGGAAGAAAGCTGTTTAATTTTCTGGGAAGATCATCATCCAAAACTTTTTCCGTATCAAAATGGGCGAAAATTTTCTTCGCATGAACGCCTGTATCTGTTCTTCCCGCTCCTGTTGTTTTAATCTCTTCCCTCAAGATTGTGGAAAGTGCTTTTTCCAATTCTTCCTGCACAGAAATAGCATCCGGCTGAATCTGATAACCGAAATAATTTTTACCGTTGTAAGAAAATTCAATAAAATACCTCAATGTAATAGTTTAATTTTACAAAAATACTTTAATTTAATAAAATATTTATTGAAAACTCGTCCTGAATATGAGACAAAATGATGTTGAAATTCCTATTTTTGCATACGTATGAAAAGATGGTACCTTTATCCTTTTTCCCTCGGTTATCATTTGGTAACGGGTATCCGAAACACAATGTATGATGTAGGGATTTTTAAATCTACAAAATTCAAAACTCCGATTATTTGCGTCGGCAATCTTTCTGTGGGCGGAAGCGGAAAATCTCCCATGGTGATGTATCTCGCTCAGTTTTTATCAAAACATTACAGAACCGGAGTCCTTTCACGTGGTTATGGAAGAGTTACCAAAGGTTATGAAGTAACGAACTACGACAGCAACTATAAAATGGTGGGTGATGAAGCGATGCAGCTGTTTGAACGCTTTAAGAACCGTTTTGTCATTGCCGTTTCCGAAGAAAGAGTTCCGGGAGCCAAGAAAGTTATTGCCGATATGGATCTTGACGTACTTGTTCTGGATGACGCTATGCAGCACAGAGCCATAAAAGCAGGTTTCAATATTTTAATGACTGATTTTAATGATCCTTATTTTAAAGATCATTTACTTCCGGCCGGAGATTTAAGAGAGTCCAGAGCGGGCTCCAGTAGAGCAGACATTATTATGGTCAGCAAATGTCCCGATGAACTTACGGAAGAAACCAAGCAGTATTATATCTCGAGAATAAGACCGGATCGTACCCAGAAAGTATTCTTTTCATCCATTGGCTATGACGAAAACGTGTATGGAAAAGAAAAAATGCTTCCGGACAACAACCTGAATTATTATGACATTCTATTAATCACAGGAATTGCCAATCCAAAACCTTTGTTGCAGCATTTAGCCAAATTTTCGCAGAGGGTAAAGCATTTAAAATTCAGAGATCATCATAACTTTACGGATGATGACATCAAAAAAATCATTGCCGAGTATAAAAAACTGGGTGAATATAAATTAATCTTAACCACAGAAAAAGATTACGTACGTCTTAAAACTTTTGACTATCTTAGAGATATTGTTTACTACTGGCCTATTAATGTGATCATTGATAAGAAAGAAGAATTCAATCAAATCATCTTAGATTATGTTAGAAAAAATTAAGCAGACCGCCGATTTTATCAGAAACATCATTCAGGAAACTCCTGATTTTGCCATCGTTTTAGGCTCCGGATTGGGAAAGCTTCAGGATGAAGTGGAAGCAATTCATATTCTTGAATACAAAAACATCCCTAATTTTCCACAGACCACAGTTGCAGGCCATAGCGGAAAACTTATCTACGGAATTCTGGAAGGTAAAAAAGTACTGATGATGAGCGGCCGCTTTCATTACTATGAAGGTCATTCCATGGAAACCGTAACTTTTCCTATCAGGGTTTTTCATTTATTAGGCATCCAAAATCTAATTCTTTCTAATGCTTGTGGCGGAGTAAACCCGAATTACAACATCGCTGATATTGTTATTGTAAAAGACCACATCAATATGATGCCTGAACATCCGCTTCGTGGCAGAAATATCGATGAATTGGGACCTCGTTTTGTTGATATGAGCGAACCTTACAACAAAAAGATGATTTCCGTTGCCGAACGATCTGCCAAAGAAAATAATATTAAAGTTCATCAGGGAATTTATGTTGCCTTACAGGGACCTACTTTTGAAACGCCGGCAGAATACGGAATGATAAAAGCAATCGGTGGTGATATGGTAGGAATGAGTACCGTACCTGAAGTAATTGTTGCCAAACATATGAATATGGATGTTTTTTGTGTCTCCGTAATTACAGATCTGGGAGGACCCGATATTGCCTTCACCGTTTCTCACGAAGAAGTTTTAAATGCAGCCAACAAAGCAATGCCCAATGTGATTACTCTGGTAAAAGGTCTGGTAAAAAATTACCAATAGACAGTCTCGATCTATAAATTTTTCCTTATTCATAAGAAACTGATCTCAAATTCCGTTTCATTGTTTAGATTTGCATAAAATGAAATCGAAAGAATGAGAAAGTTAGTATTAATTTTTGCCTTAAGTATTTTTGGATTGGGTCATTCTCAGGAAGTTCCAAAAGTTCTTAAAACCGGTTTTTCCAAAGAAGCTTTAAACCAGAAATTGGAAGATGAAGATGGGAAAAGCACTACTATTCAGCAAATTTTGGATCAGCATAAAGGAAAAGTATTGGTTATTGATTTTTGGGCAGGTTGGTGTAGAGACTGTCTGAAAGCGCTTCCAAAAGCTAAAGAACTGGAAGAAAACAATAAAAATATTGATTTCGTATTCCTCTCGCTCGACCGCTCCAAAGAAGGTTTTGATAAAAGCCTGGAAAGATTTGAAATGAAGGACAAAGAAAACTATTGGTTTGCTTCCGGCTGGAAAAATGACTTTAATAATTATGTTGACCTCAACTGGATTCCTAGATATATGGTAGTCGATCAGAAATCTTCTATTGCAAAATATTACGCGATCACACCTGAAGATCCGGAAATTCAATTTACTATTGATAAGTTATTAAATAAATAAGGTTTAGGCTAAGATTGAGATTAAGAATCTCGTTGCACTCTAAAACCATGACAAGAAAATACAGAATCCATATCTTTGTGATATGGATTTTCCTTTTCCCATCCGCAAAATAATTCATGTTGATATGGATGCATTTTATGCTTCCGTAGAGCAGCATGACAATCCTACACTAAAGGGAAAAGCCATCGCCGTTGGAGGACAGCATCGAGGAGTTGTTGCCGCAGCAAGCTACGAAGCCAGAAAATTTGGAGTTCGCTCTGCAATGCCCAGTAAAACAGCCCAAGAAAAATGTCCTCATTTAATTTTTGTTCCCCCACGTTTTGCGCGATATAAAGAAATTTCAAGAAAAATCAGGGAAATATTTTACGAATATACAGATCTTGTAGAGCCCCTCTCTTTAGATGAAGCCTATCTTGATGTTACCGAAAATAAAAAAGGAATAGAATCCGCCAATCAGATTGCGAAGGAAATCCGTCAGAAAATATTCAGTGAAACCGGACTCACCGCTTCTGCAGGAATTTCCGTTAATAAATTTTTAGCAAAAGTAGCTTCCGATATCAATAAACCGAACGGACAAAAAACGATTCATCCTGATAAAATCGAAACATTTTTAGAAGAACTTCCTGTTGAAAAATTTTACGGCGTTGGAAAAGTTACGGCTAACAAAATGTTTAGTTTAGGAATTTTTAAAGGAAAAGATTTAAAAAAAAGATCTATTGAAGACTTAACCCGAATGTTTGGAAAATCCGGTGGATATTATTACAATGTCGTTCGCGGAATTCATCATTCTGAAGTAAAACCTCATCGCATACAGAAAAGTGTGGCAGTGGAAAGAACTTTTTTTGAAGATATTTTTGATGAACAGCAGATCAATGAAAAACTTGAAAGTCTAAGTACCGAGCTTCATTCAAGACTACAAAAAAATAATATTCTCGGGCGGACCTTAACGTTAAAAATTAAATACAAAGATTTCTCACTTTTTACAAGAAGCATCACTAAAGAAGATTATTTTTCTTCGGCAGATCAATATTTCAATACCGGAAAAAAACTCTGGGAGCTCCGTCCGTTCGACAAACCTGTCCGATTATTAGGCTTATCACTCTCCCATTTGAATACTGAAGATCAAAAACTGGTTTCCGTTCAACTAAAAATCCCGTTTAAGGAATTTGAAGATCAATAGTTTGTAAATTTTCACTATCTTGTAGAAACCAAATTTTACAAAATATGAACCAGACAATGATTCAATTTTTCCACTGGTATTCGGAAGGAAACGGAAAGCTTTGGCAGGAAGCCGAAAAACAGTCAAAATATTTATCAAAATTAGGAATCACGGCGATTTGGTTTCCTCCGGCTTACAAAGGCGCAAACGGAGGCTATTCTATTGGTTATGACACTTATGATCTGTTCGATCTCGGGGAATTTGATCAGAAAGGAACCATTCCTACAAAATACGGAACAAAAGATGAGTATTTAAAAGCCATTAAAACCCTTAAAAAAAACAATATTCAAGTCATTGTTGATATTGTACTGGGACATAAAGGCGGTGGTGATGAACTGGAAACCTTTAAAGTGGTAAAAGTAGACGAAAACAACCGTGAAAAAGTAATTTCCGACGTTTTTGAAATACAGTCTTACACTAAATTTACTTTTCCTGGAAGAGCAAAAAAATATTCAGATTTTGAATGGAATTTCACCTGCTTCAGCGGAACCGACTACGCAGAAGGAATGGACAAGCATATCTATAAAATCCAATCTGAGTACGGAAACGATTGGGAGGAAATGATTGATGATGAAAAAGGAAATTATGATTACCTCATGTTCAATGATATTGAGCATCGAAATCCTCATGTACGTGAAGAACTCAACTATTGGGCAAAGTGGTATTTTGATCAGACTGATTTTGACGGAGTAAGACTGGATGCCTTAAAGCATATTTCTTTTGATTTTTACAAAGAATGGCTCACTTTACTGCGCTCCAATTCCGGAAAAAATATTTTTGCCGTTGGGGAATATTGGGCTCCCGGACATCTGCATCTGCTTCAGAAATATCTTGAAGTGACGGAAGGCTGCATGAGCTTATTTGACAGCTCTTTGCAGAATAACTTCCATACAGCATCCAAAGAAGGTGGTTCTTATGATTTACGAAGAATTTTTGATGAGACTCTAACGCTGGCTGATCCTATGCACTCTGTTACTTTGGTTGATAATCATGATACTCAGCCGTTACAAAAGCTTGAAGCTCCTGTGGAATCATGGTTTAAACCTATTGCTTATGCACTCATATTACTCAGAGAAGAAGGCTATCCATGTGTTTTTTACCCCGACTTATATGGAGCTCATTATATAGATAAGGACGGAGCAGGCAATGATCAGGAAATTTTTCTTCCCAAAATTGATAAGATTGAAGAATTATTAAAAGCCCGGAAAGATTATGCTTACGGAGCTCAGAGAGATTATTTTGAAGATGCCAATTGCCTAGGTTGGGTTCGGGAAGGAGATCAGGAACATAGTGGTTGCGCTGTTGTGATCAGTAATAAAGATGCCTATAATAAACCTATGGAGGTCGGAAAACAATATTCCGGAAAGAAATTTCATGATCTTTTAAAAAGATTCAAAGAAAAAGTAACGATTGATGAAAATGGCTGGGGAAATTTTCCTGTTCCCGCAGGAAACGTGAGTGTTTGGATTCCTGAATAAAAACTTTTGAAACTAAAGTTTTTTAAGTTCCAGAATTTCAGGTTTTTCCGAGTCTTCAGAAATTGTACCGGTTCTAGCAAACTCTGCCCAAAGCGCCCGGAGTTTTCTTCCGTTTTTCTGAATATACTCCCAAGGTACATCTTTTAATAATTCGGAATCTTTCCACGCGGTTTCATTTTCAAAAATCAACGGAAGATCTACACAATGAGAAGCTCCGATAAAATTATTTTTTAATCGGGAATGAAGGGTAAACTGATAAATATTTCCGCCTCCTGCTGCATAGTTTTGGGCAAAAATAGCAGCAGGCTTTTCATAGATAGATTCTGTGGTTTTCCGAACAATTCTGTCGAGAATTTTTTCATGTAAATAAGTGTACAGTCCTTCTTCGGCAGTTTTTACATAAAAAGCAGTTTCATCATGATTTAAACCGATCAATACATCATATTTTTTGGCATTTTCTTTCCATTTCGGAAGACTTTCCTCTTCGGTACATAACGGAGAATAGCCATATTGTGTACAAAAAGGCATGGAGGTTTTTAAGCCATATTTCATAAATGACGGTAGAAACGCTGAATAGCTTTCTGTCATTTTTAAAGGATCTTTCTCATCTTGTAAGAATGCTGTTTTCTGAAAAAACTCAAGAGACATTTTGCTTCTTTTAAGACGAAAACCAAGAGGGGCACTCTGAATAATCACTCTTTGAAATAAATTTTCAATGCCCTCGGAAATCATTAAATGGGCAATCGCATCACCTCCGGAAGATTGTCCGAAAAGAGTAATATTGTGAGAATCTCCGCCAAAGCTTTCAATATTGCTTTTGATCCATTGTAAAGCTTCAATGATATCGAAAAGCCCTAAATTCGGAGGTCTTTTTTCATTGCCGCCTAAAAAACCAAAAAGTCCGAGGCGATAAGAAACAGAAACTACAATAATATGTTGTTCTCTCACCCAAACTGAAGGATCTGAAGTAGGAAGATCTCCGCAGCCAACTTCATAAGAACCACCATGAATCCAAACAATTACAGGAAGCCTTTCTTCGTCTTTAAAATTTTCCGGCCGTGTGATTGTTAAATATTGGGGAGATTCATCAACATGAAATTTTTCAATGTCTGTTTTTCCGATAAGCCTTTCTAAAAGCGGACTTATTTTCTGTGGACAAACCGGTGTTTTGTCTGGGAAACCAATTTCTGAGGAAGAATATTTTACGGGAACAGGTTTCTGATACCTTTCTGATGTCGCATAGCGGATGCTTTGAGCCTTAATAACTCCATTTTCTTTTAAAGCTAAAATTTTTCCGAACGGCGTCTGAAAAGCATGAGTTCTAAAATTTTGTTGTGATGTCATTGAATTTCAAAATAGTAAGTAATAGGCTCCAGATTTTCCACTTCAATTTACTACTTTTTTAGTATTTAGTACCTATCAAATTAGTTTAAGGTTTTATATTCACTCGGAGACACTCCTACTTTACTTTTGAACAGTCTGGTAAAATGCTGCGGATATTTAAATCAAGATCATAAGAAATTTCACTAATGGATTTTGCAGGATCAAAAATCTGATCTTTGGCAACATCAATAAGTTTATTGTGAATATATTCCTGGGCAGAAATTCCGAGCTCTTTTTTAATAAGATCTCCAAAATAGTTGGCAGAAAGATTGAGCTGCTCTGCAAAATAGTTGACCATAGGAAAACCTATATTCTTAGGTTTGTCAGATTTTAAATACTCATTCAGCAGGTTTTCAAATTTCCCGATAACTCCCTGATTGATATGATCTCTTGTTATGAACTGACGATCATAGAAACGCATGCAATAATTTAAAAACAACTCAATATTGTTTACTATTAAAGATTTACTATGTTTGTCTATTGTCTGCTCCAGCTCATGTTTTATATTCTTGAAGCATTCTAAAATAATTTCCCTCTCCTTTTCTGAAAGGTGCAATGCTTCATGAACTTCATAAGAAAAGAAATTATAATTGTTGATATTTTTACCCAAGTTGGTTCCTTTTAATAAATCGGGATGAAAAATTAAAGCAAAACCTGCAGGCTGAATATAAGTATCTGCATTATAAATTCCGTAAGTCTGCCCCGGAGCAATAAAAACCAGTGTTCCCTCCTGATAATCATAACTGTGCTTTCCATACAGCATATCTCCACACATCACATCTTTTAGGAAAACAGTATAAAATCCAAATTTTCTGATATACTGACAAATCGGATTTGCCTTGGAAAAATCAACCACACTTATCAGCGGATGCATCGTTTCATGATTCATCATTTTATTATATTCCGCAACCGTATTAAATATTTCAACCTTCTGATTTTCCATGAAGTATATTTTATTTCTATTCAAAATTACCACTTTATCAGCTGACATTTTATAAGGTCTGTAAAATTGGTACATCTTTCCGTAATTTATATAAGCCGAGTTGAGCTAAAAGTTTCGACTTTTGTATCCATGATAATAATATTTAATTCCAGCGGATATATTTTAATCGTAAATTATAACATTCATTTTTAATGATCCTTCAATACAAATTTAAAACTCAACTAATTAAAATTTAAACTAAAAAAATATGAGCACAATCACTGTAAAAGCTTACGGAGCAGAATCCAGGACAGCAGATTTAGCTGAAATCAACATTGAAAGGAGAGAAGTAACGCCTAAAGATGTAGAAATTGAAATTCTATATTGCGGAGTTTGCCACTCAGATCTTCACACCGCAAGAAATGACTGGGGCGGATCTATGTATCCTGTTGTTCCGGGACACGAAATTGTAGGAAGAATCACAAATGTAGGAAGCGAAGTTTCCCAATTTAAAGTGGGAGATTTAGCCGCCGTTGGTTGTATGGTTGATTCCTGCGGACACTGCGACAGCTGTAAGCACGATCTGGAACAATACTGCCAAAATGGTTTCACCGGAACTTATAATGGAAAAGACAAACATTTGGGAGGCCATACTTTCGGTGGATACTCTCAGAAAGTAGTCGTTGACGAACATTTCGTACTAAGCGTTCCTGAAAATCTTGATCTTGCCGCAGTAGCACCACTTCTATGTGCAGGAATTACAACATGGTCACCTTTAAGACACTGGAATGTAGGTCCAAATTCTAAAGTTGCCGTTGTAGGTTTAGGAGGTTTGGGACATATGGCCATCAAACTGGCAAAAGGTTTGGGAGCAGAGGTTACTTTATTTTCAAGAACTCCGGGAAAAACTGAAGATGCTAAGAAATTGGGAGCAGATCATGTCGTTATTTCTACAGATGATGCTCAAATGAAAGAAGTAGCTGCAAAGTTTGACTTAATTATTGATACTGTTCCTTACGAGCACGACATCAATCCTTATATGCAAACTGTAGCCCTGAACGGAACTCTTGTCTTGGTTGGTTTCGTTGGCCAGTTTGAAGAAGCAAAACCAAGTACCGTACCTATGATTTTCCAGCGTCGTTCTGTGGCGGGATCATTGATCGGTGGTATTGCTGAAACTCAGGAAATGCTTGATTTCTGCGGAAAACACAATATCGTTTCTGATATTGAATTAATTAAAATCCAGGATATCAACAATGCTTATGAAAGAATGCTGAAAAGCGATGTAAAATATCGTTTTGTAATTGATATGCAATCTTTGTAATTCTTCGTATATTTTTAACTGAAAGACTCTCTCCGGAGAGTCTTTTTCTTATAGTAAAACAATATTTAAATTAATTCCCGTATTTTCCACCCATATCTTCAAATGCCCATTCTGCCATTGAATTGATAACAGGAATCAAGCCTTTTCCGGCTTTACTTAATTCATAGGTTACATGAGGCGGAACCACAGGTTTTGCCGTTCTTATTATTAAACCATCACTTTCCAATTGTTTTAAATGCTGAATCAGCATTTTTTCCGTCACTGCCGGAATCGCCCGTTTCAATTCACTGTATCTTTTATCACCTCCTGAAAGATTATATAAAATAATGGGCTTCCAGAATCCACCGATTTTTTCCATCACATACGTTACCGGACAATAATCGAGCGCATATTTCTTATTCTGCTGAATGGTTGAACTTTCTTTAATTGCTGCCATAATACATACTTTAGGGTAAGTACTTGTATAAAAGTAAGCACAAATATACCTTTGTATCAGGAAATAAAAAAATAATTATTAACAAATAATACAAATATTATGAAAATCATCGTCACAGGTTCATTAGGAAATGTTGCAAAACCTCTTACAGAGCAATTAATTGCTGAAGGTCATGATATTACTGTAATCAGCAGTAATGCCTCTAAAAAAGAGGAAATTGAACGTTTAGGAGCAAAAGCAGCTATCGGCTCAATCACAGATTTAGATTTTTTAATTGAAAATTTTAAAGGGAATGATGCCGCATTTTTGATGACTCCTCCTAATATAGGATTTGAAAACATTGTTGAAAATACAATTCATGCAGGTAAAAATTATGCTGAAGCCATCAAACAGACAGGTGTAAAAAAGATTGTAATGCTAAGCAGCATCGGAGCTGAATCTCCGGTTGAAAACGGACCAATCAAAGGTCTCCATTTTATCGAAAAACTCTATAACGAATTAGAAAATACTTCTGTGACCTTTTTAAGAGCCGGATATTTTTATATTAATTTCTTCAATGATATTCCACTGATTAAAAATGCAGGAATTATCGGAGGAAATTATCCGGGTCATATAGAAGTTCCTTTAGTACACCCGAAAGACATTGCAAAAGCAGCTGCAGAGGAATTGACAAAAACATCTGAAGGTAAAAATGTAAGATATATTGTAAGCGATCTTAAGAATGCCTCTGATTTAGCCAAAACTTTTGGAAATGCCATCGGAAAACCTGAGCTCCCTTGGGTTGAGTTTAAAGACGAAGAATCGTTAAACGGAATGTTACAGGCCGGTCTTCCGGAAGAAATTGCAGAATTATATACGGAAATGGGGAGAGGAATCAGAACCGGAGTTGTGCAGAAAGATTTTATTGAGCATGGTTCTGTAGTTGATGGTGAAATTAAACTGGAGGAGTTTGCCAAAGAATTTGCGGGTAAGTTTAGTGCTTAATTTTCTTTTGACTTGAATCAAAAGAAACAAAAGTTCAAGACTTGGAATCAAAATGCTAAAAATAAATTCTATTCACTAAAAATTCTAAAACTTACGCGAATTCATGATTTGTATTTTAATTCTAAATTGATCTCGCGCTTCAGACAGTAGAATTTTTTTAACGTCCATAAAATTCATTTTTCTTGACGCTTTTGATTCCGAGGTCGGTTTGAATATACCGTTTAGATATAGTTTCGGCGAGCCAAAGGCTCGCCGAAACTATATCTTACTAGATTTTTTATACTGAAATTAAAATCAATTGTTTTATTTCTCTTTTAAAGTTTCTTTCAAAACCTTCAATTTCCCATCAATTGGCTGATGAATTTTCAATCCTAAAATTTCAGCAACTAAAGGATACACATTGATATTAGCAAATTCATCAATGATCAGATTATTTTTAAATTCAGGACCCCAAGCGAAGAAAGTAGCTTTCATTTCAGTAACTATTCTCGGGTTATAACCATGTTTCCCAACGGAAGTTTTCTTTCCTTTTTCCAGAAATATTTTTGGAGCTTTCGGTATTAATAAGATTTGTCCTATTCTATTATATTTATCGTCTTTTGTTCCGAAGTGAAGATATTTTGGCAGCTTTTTATCTAAATATACTTCATAATCTTCGGTTTTATTTGCTTTTAATTCTTTATATATTTTTTTAACCTCAGCAGGGTTTTTAACATAAACTCTCAGTAAAGTCTGAGAATTATAAATATCAAATCTGTTTTTATCTAAAAGCATTGCAGGAATTTCCAAAGGATTTCCACCATCTACTTTTATCATTCCGTGGTCTGAAACAAACACGAAGTTGACATTTCTTAATCCTAAGTCATTCACTTTTTGAACCAGCTCTCCGATGGCTTTATCAATTAAATGAACAGCATCTTCGGTTTCCTTGGCATCGGGTCCAAAGTGATGCCCGCTTCCGTCAACCTCAGGAAAGTATAATGAAATAAAGTGAGGTCTTTTATCCATAGGCAATTTCAGCCAGTTGATTACTTTATTCACTTTTTCTGACGGAGTAAATTTTTCGTGATAAGGATAATAATAGGTCGGTCTTTTTCCACCCGCATCACTCGCAGAACCCACCCATTGCATGGAGGCGGAAACCATTCCCTGCTTTTCAGCTAAACTCCAAAGCGGAATTCCTCCATACCAGCTTCCATCCTCAGCATTTTTCTTATTACTCATCGCATAAGATTCTTTTCTTTTATAATCGTAAAAATAATTATCTATCAATCCGTGATGAGAAGGATACAGTCCGGTAATTAAAGTCCAGTGATTCGGAAAAGTAATGCTCGGATAACTTGGAATCATTGCTTTAGCCTGAACACCTTCATTTGAAAGCTTTAGAAGATTTTCTGCATTGTACTTTTTAGCATAATCATATCGGAATCCATCTGTTGAAATCATGATTACATAAGGCTTTGTCTGGGCTTCAGCACTATTGTATCTGTTTGGAATAAGGACCTGTGCCGTATCAACTGTTTCTTTCTGGGCAAAAACCGTCAATGAAAAAATTAACAGTAAAAATTGTAATCCTCGCTTCATTATCATTTTTTTGCAAAGTTACTTCTGTAAAATTAGACCTAAAAATTTCCTGGGTTAAAAAAACATTAAAAGCATTTTTTAGAATAAATGTAAACAGAAAATTTTTAACTTTAGTTTTCAAAGAAAGCCAACCATGAAAATCATAATAGTTCTATTTATCCTTTTTTTATTTACGGGCTGTTATAAGGATAATAAAAGAATCACCGCCACACTAGAAATTAACAATGAATGGATTAAAGACTCTTTAGGATGCCTGAAAAAGAGGAATAATAATTATGCAGAAAATTTAATTCAAAAATACAATCTCAAAAATTCAACCCTATCAGATTTTAAAAAAGTATTCGGAACCCCAAATACAACTGAGAAGGAAAACCTTAGTACTGATGAAATCTTAATTTATTTTTTTGATTCTTTTTGTGAAAATAATATTCTTCAAAATAATTCAGATAAATGCTATGCCAGATTTTATTTTAGAAACAATATACTAATCGATAGAGATTATATATGTGAATAAAAAAGCCACTTTTCAGTGGCTTCTTCTAATCTATTCTTTAATCAATTTTTCATAGGACAATGTTCCATCTTTCTGGGTAATTTCCAAATAATAACTTCCGGATCTTAAATCAGAAATACTGATATTCCCACCTTCAACTTTTACAGTTCTCACTTTTCGTCCTGTAGATTCATAAATATCAACTGACTTGATATTATCTGCATTTTTAAAGTTTACCGCTTCTTTAGCCGGATTCGGATAAATGCTTATTTTTTTGTTTTCAAGTGCTAAATCAGCCGTTGCAAGACTTGCCGATCTAGACAACGTTGCATAATCTCTATTTGAACTATGATATCCCAATGCTGTATTCCCATCTCTCCTTGCGTAGAAGATATTGATGCTTGTATTGGCATTGGAAATAGCAAAATCTCCGGCTCCACCAGCTAAAGTTCTTGTTGCAACAATAGTTCTTGTACTTCCAGATACTGTATTGCTGCTTACCGTCCAGTCTTGTGATGCATCTGCAGTAGGGGTAATTCCTATTCCTCCAAAAGTATAATCGGTATTTCCTGAAGAATTATAAATAAATCCGTCTGCTCCACTTGCCATCCCGCTCGATCCGAAACCGATTCCCAGCATTGAATTACTGTCTCCAGTTAATGTTAAAGTTACCGTAGTAGGCGTAGTATCTATTTTCACAGTCATACTTGCAGTTGGTAACGAGACTGTTCCTGTCGTAAACTGAGCCCAGGCAAAATTTGCCAGAAGCATTCCCATTGATAGTAGAATTTTTTTCATTTTTAATTTTTTAAGAGGTTGATGATGTCTTTATTATTCGTTTGAAGGGCATATTCGAATGGAGTCATTCCCTGAGCATCTTTGATGGATTTGTCTGCCTTATGTTTCAGTAGTAATTCTATAAGTTCTTTATTACCAAATTTCACTGCCCAGAATAAAGGAGTAGCTCCTGTAGCATCCGCGATATTAGGATCGGCGTTCTTTTGTAACAAACGCTCTACCAAATCTTTATTATATTTCACAGAAAGTCCGGCTAAAGCTGTACCTTCCTGGCTCTTATAATTAACGTTCTTTACATGATCAATCAAAAACTCAGCCACTTCTATATTTCCTCTGTAACATGCTAGAATAAGAGGAGAAAAGCCGTGATCATTGGTTTGATTAATAACATCCGGGTTCTGTTTCATCAGTCCTTTTACTTCCGAAACAGTTCCGCTTCTGGCAATATCAAAAATTGATTTTGCTTTTTCCTGGGCAGACACAAATGTGAGGCTCAGAAATACACTCATTATAATTATTAGATTTTTCATTGTTTTGACAGGATATAATCGTATTGAACATTTACATTTTCAGCCACTTTTTTAGTGACCATTTTAGGAATTGTTACTTTATGGTCTGCTGATTTTGCTACAAAACTTCCCGATATATAAATCTTCCCGTCTTTGGCATAAATGGTTGCACCGGAAGTATAGGCTTTATCAACTCCATGAAAATTCAATGTTCCCTGTATGGTATATTTCTGAGGATTTGCGGTCAGCTTTGTTTTATCAAAATTCAAAATCTTTCCTGAAAAAGTGGTTTTCGGATATTTTGCAGTTTCTGCATAACTTTCGTTAAAATGTTCCTCCATCAGCTTCACTTTAAAATGAAAGTTTTTAACTGCTGAAACGGAAGCAATATCTCCTGTATCAGCGTTTAAAACGACAATATTATTATCATCCTGAGCAAAAACGTCCTCAAATAAAGGAACTGAAGCTTCAAACGTTACTTTCCCTGTTTTTGAGCTGTATTTCTGAGCTGAAACAAGGTTTGCAAAAAGTAACGAAACGGTTAGTATTATTAACTTTTTCATATTAATTCAGTTTAATTTTCAATAAGTCCGTCAGTTTTCCATTTAATAAAAATATTGATCTGTGCCGGAGATAAGGCTCCTCCTTGAGGCATTTTTCCGGGGTCTCCATTAGCCCTACTTATTCTGTCGATGACATTGTCAATATTCGCTTTTACCTGGGAATAATTTGTTAAAGCCTGAACTCCGGGTGAATGGCAGTTGGCACAATTAGCATCCATAATAGGTTTTACATCTTTGGAGTACGTTACTTTATCCGCGATAGGTTTAACATCCGAAATCTCTTCATAAGTTCTGCTTTCACAAGCTGTTACCAAAACTGCTGATGAAATTAAATACATAAACTTTTTCATAATTTAAAAAACTCTATAAAGATTAAACCCAAAGAAAATATGTCCTTTTCCCCAATTTCCTGTTGCATTGGTGAGATAGCCAATGTCTGAATTGAGTTGGGAATTGGTAAATAACAGCTGGAAAACATGTCCCCCGGTTTCTATATCCATCCCTAATGACAAAGGATTTTTATAAAAACTGTGATTATCAAAATTCACGAAGTATTCTGCGTTAAGAGAAATTCTTTTTGAAATTTTATAACGGCCTCCTAATCCTGTAAGGAACTGGTCTTTATTTTCGATACTTGGCTCGTAAAGATTCTTATGAACATAAGAAGGGGTTAATTGTAAAGAAAATTTATCATTAAACCTTCTTGAAATTAACGCCTGGGTAAGATAAGAAAGCCTGTCCCCAAACTGAAGCTCCGGATAATTATCTTTGCTAAGATCTGTATTGACAGCCAATACATTATATCCAACAATATCTAACGGAAAACTCTCACTTTGTTTTAACAGTTTGTATTTTGCACCGCCTTCAAAGGTTTTCTGATTCGTTTCTCTGGAAAGATGTAACGAAAGGCCATCGGTAACGCCATAAATGACGCCTAATTTGGTAGAAGCATTATCCAACCCAAAAAAATCTTTGAAACCTCTGCTTACATCCCCAAAACGATGGGCTACAACAATGTACCACTCATTCTTCGAAGGAAGTTTTGTAGATTGTCCCGTGACGATTTGTAATGCCTTGAATGCAGGCTGTGAAATTTCGGTGTTTGTTTTAATAGTATCAATATCCTTCAACAAGTCTTCCTGTGCAAAGGCAAGACCTGAAGCCAACATTGACAAAAAGAAGAAAGTTTTTGTCATACGCTTATTTTTTATTAAAAATTAGTACAACAAACTTATAGACTTATGCTTTCAAAAGCAGGTGATAAAAGTCACCGACAAAATTGTTTTTATCAATCAGATTGTTAAAATAATTAAATAACACTTATTAGAATCATCTAACATTTTCATTGACAGGTATTTTTATACCTTCTCTGGTCTGGATAATTTCTCCTTCATTTTCAACTTTTTTCAACACACGGCTTACCACTTCTCTGGAAGTTCCCAAGTTACTGGCAATTTCTCTATGAGTAAGTTTTACAGGATTATTTCCAGTTATCAAAATCTGCTGTTTGATATAATTTAATACTCTTTTATCGAGCCGGTGGAAAACAGCATCATTAACCATGTTCATGACATCTGTAAACCTTTTGTCATATTCATGATAAAAAAGTTTATTGATCTCGGGAAATCTAATCAGCCAATAGTGCAATACTGCTGCAGGAACCAGCATTACTTCAGAATCTTCTTCAGCAAGAGCATATATTTTACTGGTATAGTCACCAAAAATAGATGAAAAAGTCATCAAACAACTATCATTAGGTCTTACATAATAATAGATCAGTTCTCTTCCATCATTTAAAGAATAGACTTTGATAGAGCCTTTTATTAAAAATGGAACATATCTTACCTTTTGCCCTTCTGTAATAATCTCTGTTTTGGCTTTAATATTGGTAATAAATGCATTCTTCTCAAGCTCAATTGAAAAATCTTCTCCCAAAAACCCGAATTTATTAATAATAAACTGGTTATTTATCATATTCATTAAATCATATATAGTAACAAATATATAAAAATGAAGAGTTATGATTGTAAAAAAATAAAATTCTTTTATTATCTATATAAAAAATTTATATTTTATTCATTTAAGCTATCTATTCCAGTTTAAAAAAGAGCTTATATTAAGAAAAATGAATTCAATATAAAATTTACTACTCTCCCAGATGTATTCTTCATAAAAAAACTGCTTCATTAAGATGAAGCAGTTTTAAATTTTTAGAATCTGTATTTCAGATTTGCGCCGTAAAAGAAATATGATTGATGAGGTCCCGGATTGAGATCGGTTGCCACTCCTTTCGGATAATTACTCCCTGTATCTGAATCATTAATACTGTTTCCTAAGAACAGGAATGTATAATTAATCTGGTTTGTCAAATTATTTCCCATTACAAAAACATCCAAATCCAGTTTATTAAAGGATTTTTTATAGCCTAATTTTGAATTGAGCAATCCGAAGCCTTTTACTAATCTGTCATTGTTAAAATCAGCATATACGTTTCCTAAATAATTGTACGT
The DNA here is from genome assembly GCA_029203185.1 of Candidatus Chryseobacterium colombiense. NCBI lineage: Bacteria > Pseudomonadati > Bacteroidota > Flavobacteriia > Flavobacteriales > Weeksellaceae > Chryseobacterium > Candidatus Chryseobacterium colombiense. The sequence goes on from CP119310.1 coordinate 2,389,365, forward strand.
ATTCACAAGATAAAAACCCGGTTTTGTATAAATATCCAAGCCTATTGCATATTTATTTCTTGGAACTCCTACTACGGTTTTATGCGTATAATCTTGATCTCCTCCTGCCAGTCTTGTTTTAAAATCTTTATATTTTGCATCATAATAGGAAAGATTAACAAACGGAACAATTTTATTAATAAATGAATTTTCATTTTTATACTGATATCCAACACTCACTTCCAGTCCGTTATTTTTCTGGCTTCCTGTATTTGCCCAGTACGTTTGATTTCCGGAATTAGGAATCACCAACTGAGTCAGTTTATTAGAATAATCTATTCTGAATACGGAAACCTGATAATCCAATTTTGTGTTTAACAGCAGACCATGCACACTGAAATCAAACATTTTGGCACGCTCTGGTTTCAAGTCATCATTTGCGGTATTCGTAAAGTTTATGAATGATGAAGCTGCTGTAGGAGAATTATAGCCTTCACTATAACTTAAGTTAAAAATCTGCTGCTTCCATTCTTTTTGTAATGCAAAGTGTGGCGTGTAAGCAACTTTATACTCTTTTTCAAATGACTGGTCCTTTGTATGCCCGGCAATTAATCCCGGCAAAGCAAAAAGGTCTTTTCTGTCATAATTCGTTCTATTCGCACTTACTCCTGCCAGCAAAGTTACTCCCCACGGTTTATAAGTAAGATAGTCTATTGCAAAATAGGTCGACTGATTGTTGTTGTATTTGAAATAAGAAGCTCCGTTAATTCCTGTTGTCAATAATGGATTATTGGGATCTCTACCATCAAAACGATAGCTTGAAGCAGTAGAAACCGAGTTTTGAATTTCTGTTCCAAAGTCTAATTTGTTTTCAAAATTATTGAACTCATTTTTCAAGGTAAATGTTGAACGTAATCCTACGTTGGGTGAACTTGTAATACCATAAGCACCAGCTGAAATACTTTCCGTATTTGCACTATAATAAAATAAGGTCGTATAATTTCTCAGGTTGGGTAAAATATTTACCGTATTGCTTAATCCGACTCTTGTAGATTTTATTTTAGTCCCTGCATTTTTACTAATATAAGCCGTGTTTCCGTTATCAATTCCTGCGTAATAATCGTCATAAGAAATTTGTCCTGAAGTATGCTCATAAGAGTAAGCCTGACTTGCAAAAAAACTTAACTGATCTTTTTTCCCAAGCTTCACCGCTCCATTGATATTGAAAAAGTTTTTTAATCCTCCTCCATTCGGTCTGTAACCATCGGTTTCAAGGTGTCCATACGCTGCATTAATAGAATAGTTCTCATCTGCAACATTCAGCTGTGTTCTGGACTGAAAAGTCTTAAAAGCTCCAAACATTGCATTTTCTGAAACTGAGACTCCTTTTGTAAAATCCGGACGGGTATAGAAGCGTACCGCTCCTCCAACTCCCCCTCCATACATTGTCGCAGCCGGACCTTTTATAACTTCTACATTGTTTACATAAGCAAAATCAACATCATCTAAGATTGTGATTCCTTCTGCGTTTGTTAAAGGCATATTATTCCAATAAGCCTTAACTCCCCAGTTATTAAACTTCTGGTCATTTCCGTATCCACGTACAACCAGTCTCTGACCTCCGAAATTGGTTCTCTTATCCACTTGCAGACCAGACATTGTTGATAGCGTCTGATCAATTGCTGCCGGATTGTTTCTATTTAATTCTTCTTCAGAAAGTGTTTCTACAGATTGTCCGTGTCTTTTGAATTCGGCACGTTCCTGTTTTATTTTTTTCCTTCCCTGTATTGCTACTTCTTCTATTGTACTTTCCTGTGACTGTTGAGCATTCGCAACTACGCAGCATAATAAAGCTGCAATTCCTATATATCTTTTCATTACATTAAAAAATTATTATCATTAAATTATATTCGTTCTCTGTGGATGCTTCCTTCAGGAGGCGGAATAATAATGAATGAATAATGTGTATTTTCTAATTGCGTGTAATGATTTGGCAATATTCTGATATAGAAGATATTAAAAACATTAAGATCAGGACCTTCGAAAGCCGTAAAGAAGTTGGATCTTTTGGATATACTTCTTTCATGAACAGGCAGATCTATTTGCTTTCTTACATTTACTTTCTTCACTCTGAGTTTTTCTGAAAAAGTCAATAATGAATTAATGATGATATCTTTTTTATCTATATAACAGAGAAAATACTTTTTCCCTTTTATAATGCTAATCCTAATAACATCATAAGAATACCCGTTGAGAATAAATTCTTTTTCTTCTTTCCATTTTGCCTTTACCAGATCTTTTTCCGTAAAAAATATTGTTTCGGATTTCCTGAAATTTTTGTTTGAAATATTATATTGTACATTTTCGTACAACTCTCTTTTCACATGAGAAATAATATGGTAGATCACATTATTGAATAACATGATTACCGGGATGCAGATAAAAATAAAAAATAGTTTTTTATTCAAAAAAGTATTATTGTCTTTGGGGAATTAATTCGCCTGCTGGTTCGACCAAAACAAACTTAGAAATGTTTATTTTATATATTTTTTTGGAATCCTTCACGGCATATTCTATCCAGTTATCTTTGGGATGCAAGGTCTGGGATAGAGGTTTGTCTGTCGTAATTCTGCCTAAAACAGGATTATCTTCTGTATTATTTAATTGCAAATTTCCTCTTATTACAGTTATACCTTCAGAATTATCTTGTACAAATGGAATCGTATTGCCTTCTGCGTGCAAAGTTTTTACCATAATAACCTGATTATTTTTCTTCTTCAATTTTATGGTATACATGATCCCTCTTACACCGGCTCTTCCTCCCACCCATTTTGTTTTTTCTGCAGAGATTACTGATATATTTTTTTCCTGATATACAGAAGATACCGGCTTCCCGCAAGAAGCCAGTATCCAAAATAATATTAAAAGTAATTGATTATTCATGATTTAGTCATCATCTCCTCCTACTCTTCCCAGTACTAAGAAATTACCGCTATAGATTTTTTCTCCTTTATATTCAGCTTTAAGCACGTATTTTCCAGGTGTTAACCTTTGTCCAAACTCTTCGTCAGATTTTACATTTTGTTTGCTGTATATCAATCTTCCTGATCCATCAAAAATGCTTATATCTACAGTACTATATTTAGAAGAATCAAATCTTAAATGGGCAATTCCTTTTGAAGGGTTAGGATAGATCATGGTCATATCCTTTTTAGAGCTTACTTCTCCAGTTGCTAAAGAAGTGCTGTTTTGTGAAGTCCATGCTCCTCTTCCATAGGTAGAAACCAATATTGTTTTGGTAGATGGTCTGTAATCTAAATTTGTTACTCTCACATTTCCGATATTCCCCGTTACTGATGACCAGATTGGTGCAGGATCCATAAAATTAGTTGTACCCCAAACTCCCATTTCTGTTCCCAATAATACTTCATTTACGTTGTCAGGATTTCTCAATATTGTTCTTACGGGCATATCCGGAAGGTTTCCTTCTTTATTTTGCCATGTAACTCCTCCATCTGTAGAAAAGAATACACTTGTTAGGTTATAGTTGGATAATGTTACCATAATTTCACTCTCACTAGCCCCAAATTCTATATCTGAAATGGTTCCGGTTGCAGGGGATGTAAGAAGTGTAGAGGTATAAGATGTCGTATTAGCATTGGTTATTTTAAATACCCTTCCTAAATTTGTTCCAACAAACAGCGTTGTAGATGCGGTTGTATAAGGAGAAACTTTCATCCAAGAAATCTGCTCGCCACTTTGTGCTGTTCCTGCAGTCACTGTAACATTTGTAAATGTTGTAGCAGTAGCAGAAAGTCCGGCAGTTCTAAAAAGTGTCAGCCCAGAACGATAAGAATAAAACACATCATTTATTCTGTCTAAAGCAAGTTCATTCACAAAGTGTCCATAGTTATTTCTATTAGCAGAAGACAGCAAATAGTATGTGCCTGATGTTAGTAAATAATGGTTATTATAAACATAGCTGGCAATTTCATAATTATCCTGATCGTCATATTCTGTGTACATTCCGTCTCCACCCGTTGCAGATTGACTGGTCAGAAAATTATTCGCTTGTGGTGCACCATACAGCCACCATGAACCATTATCCTGAGCTCCGGCTAACAATTCTTCATTCGCAGGTGTTTTTATAGGATTAAGCATTGCAGAGTAGAACTGCGTTACATTATATCTTGTATTTCTTGCTGAAAAACCAGTATTTGTTGCAATATTGGCTTTATTGGATGCAAAATAAATTCCGCCATCGTTTCCAAACATCATTTGTCCTGTTGCATAGTTATTAAAAGGATTAAAAACTATAGCGTGCTGATCCGCATGTACAATAGAAACCGGCAAGCTCGCCATTGCATTGTTGTTAGACCATTTTGAAATTTGTGACCAATTGACTCCTCCATCAGTAGATTTAAATAAATCTACCCCACCAATATATACACTATTATCATCTTGAGGATCTGCCGCAATTACAAGATCATAAAAAGATTGTCCTCTTGTAAAATCATTTGCCGGAATACTTGTATCTGTAGCAGTAGGAAGATTTATAGTTCCTGTTCCATCATTAGTAGCCTGCCATGTAGTACCTCCATCTGTAGATTTCGCAATGCGTATAGGTTCGGAAGAACCTGCTCCCTGCATAAATGCATATACCTTATTGGCATTTGTTTTGGAAAGAGTGAAATTCACCCTTGCACCAGCACTTCCAACATTATAAACTTCAGTAAAAGTAGTTCCGTTAGTAGATTTTAAAATTCTTCCCCCTGAATCTATATTTGAATATCTTGAAGACCTGGTAGAAACCCAGACTGAATTGTCTGCGCCAATTTCTATCTGCTGAATAGAATACCCTGTGGTACTTGTTACACCTGTCGTCGTATTAAGAGCTAATAAACTGGTATTTTTTACAAATGTTACCCCTCCGTCGGTAGATTTATACAACCCTGACTGACTTAATCCCTGGTATGCTCCATCATTATAGTTACCACTTACTCCAGCATAGACTTCAGAAACTCCGGCATTGTTTCTTACTTTTATATCATTGATATAAAAATTACCACTTCTGACTCCATTAACATACGTTACCGGTATTGTAAAAATCTGAGTCCATGTGGTACCTCCATTTGTAGATTTCCATATTCCGGATCCTATTGCGTCTGATGTTGAAGCTTCTCCAGTCCCCGCATAAAAAACCTGGGGATTGTTAGGATCGTAAGTAATACTTGAAATCGAGGTATTAGCCCAGAATGTACTTAACGGAGTCCATTCATTAGTACTAACTGAAGGGTCCTGATTTACCCAAAGTCCACCTGAAACACTTCCTGCAAATACCCTTTTCCCTGTAGGATCATTAGGATCAAACATAATAGCCCTTGTTCTGCCTCCTACACTATAAGGCCCTCTTTCAATCCAAGGCTGATCAAAACTTTTTGAAGTTGCAGATGCATTATTAGAAAGAAAGGACATCCCGGTTTGAGGAGCATACTTTCCTTCTAAAATATCTTTTCTTATTTTTAATAATCCCTCAAAGTTTGTCTGTCCCGTAACCGGATCCATAGTCCTCTTAAAATCTTCTTCATTATATGGGTTAGGAGGTATTCCTGCCGACTTCCCATACTTATGCTGCTTTTTAAGATCTTTTTTATATTTAGCATACAGCTCTTGCAGGTGCTTTTGATTCTCCTGAAGTGTGTTATTTTTCTGGGCATACATGCTCACATTTACACTCAACAATAGACTCAAAAGATAGTATTGTTTCATTTTTACATATTTTCTACAAATATAATTAAGTTTAATACAAAATATAATAATTTAACGCCATTAATTACATATACTTATCATAATTAAAGTTTCCTTAAGTGTTCTTCATTATGAACAATCAGCTATATCCGGTTAAAATACAGAATTTATTTCATAAAAAATGCCTCAATTTTCATTGAGGCATCTTATGTATGTTTAAGAAAAATTCTTAAGCTTGTACGTTGTTAGCACCTAATACGAAAGGCTCAACTTCTTTGATTTCTCCAAATTGTTGCTCGTAGTTAGCGATGTTTTGTTGAAGAGCAGATAATACTCTTTTTGCGTGAAGTGGAGCAAGGATAACTCTTGATCTTACTTTCGCTTGTTGTACCCCCGGCATTAATTGGATAAAATCTACAACGAATTCAGATGGAGAGTGGTTTACTAATGCTAAGTTAGCATAGATTCCTGCTGCTACCATTTCGTTTAATTCGATGTTGATGTTTCCGTCTTGTGGATTTTGATTGTTGTCCATTGTTATAAATTATTTTTTTTAATTCGAAATTTGAGGTTGTGAAAATATAAAAATAATTTCAAACCTCAAATTCCAAATCATTAATTTTAGTTAAGGTCTTCGAATTCTTTTCTAGAACCTACAATTACATTTTGGTATTCTTTAAGACCTGTACCTGCAGGAATTCTGTGTCCTACAATTACATTTTCTTTCAGACCGTTAAGATCGTCTACCTTACCAGCAACTGCTGCTTCATTAAGCACTTTAGTTGTTTCCTGGAACGATGCTGCAGACATGAACGATTTAGTTTGAAGAGCCGCTCTTGTAATACCTTGCAATACAGGTGTTGCTGTAGCAGGTAAAGCTTCTCTTACTTCAACTAAAGCCTGATCTTCACGCTTCAATTTAGAATTTTCATCTCTTAATTCTCTTGCTGTAATCATCTGACCTGGTTGGAATACTTTAGAATCACCAGCATCAACAACTACTTTAAGACCGAATACTCTATTGTTTTCTTCTAAGAAGTCATATTTGTGCTCAAGAGCTCCTTCAAGGAACTGAGTATCACCTCCATCAACGATAGATACTTTCGTCATCATCTGTCTTACGATAATTTCAAAGTGCTTGTCATCAATTTTTACCCCTTGTAGACGGTAAACTTCCTGAATCTCATTTACTAAATATTCCTGAACTGCAGTTGGACCTTTAATTCTTAGGATATCTTCCGGTGTGATAGAACCGTCAGATAATGGAGAACCTGCTCTTACGAAGTCATTCTCCTGTACTAAGATCTGGTTTGATAATTTAACTAAGTAAATTTTTCTTTCTCCAGTTTTAGCCTCAACAATAAGTTCACGGTTACCTCTCTTGATTTTTCCGTAAGAAACTACCCCATCGATTTCTGTAACAACCGCAGGGTTTGAAGGATTTCTCGCTTCGAATAATTCGGTAACTCTCGGAAGACCTCCTGTGATATCCCCTGCTTTCGCAGATTTTCTTGGGATCTTGATTAGGACTTTACCAGCCTTAATCTTTTCACCATCGTTAACCATTAAGTGGGCTCCTACCGGTAAGTTGTAACCTTTTTGTTCAACACCTTTAGAGTCTACTACTTTTAACGTAGGTACCGCTTTCTTATTTCTAGATTCAGAGATTACTTTCTCTTCAAATCCTGTAGCTTCGTCAATTTCCAACTGGAATGAAATACCCTGGATAATATCCTCGTATTCAACCTTACCAGAAGTTTCAGCAATGATTACCGCGTTATAGGCATCCCATGTACAGATTACATCCCCTTTTTTAACTTTATCACCTGGTTTTACAGCCAATATTGAACCGTAAGGTACGTTAGCTACCATTAATGGAGTTCTGGACTCATTATCAGCAACTAATCTGAATTCCGTTGAACGGGAAACTACAACTTCTGATGTATTACCGTTTTCATCTTCAGAAGTAATAGTTCTTACTTCATCCATTTCAACGATACCGTCTCTTCTTGCAACGATTGACGGGTTTTCTGATACGTTTCCTGCAGTACCCCCTTGGTGGAAAGTTCTCAACGTAAGCTGAGTTCCCGGTTCCCCAATTGACTGTGCTGCAATTACACCTACCGCTTCCCCCATATGGATCATCTTACCTGTTGCCAAGTTTCTACCGTAACATTTCGCACAGATACCTTTCTTAGCTTCACAAGTAAGTGGAGAACGAACTTCAACAGCTTCTAATCCAGCTTCCTCAATTCTCTTAGCCAATACCTCATTGATTACCTGATCTGCTTCAGCGATTAATTCATCACTTTCAGGATCGTAGATATTATGTAAAGAAACTCTACCTAAGATTCTTTCAGAGATTTTTTCAACAATCTCGTCATTTTTCTTAAGTGCAGTAACTTCTGTACCTCTTAAAGTTCCACAGTCGTCTTCTGTAACGATAACGTCTTGTGCAACGTCTACCAATCTTCTCGTTAAGTAACCTGCATCGGCAGTCTTAAGAGCGGTATCCGCAAGACCTTTACGAGCACCGTGGGTAGAGATAAAGTATTCTAGGATGGAAAGACCTTCTTTAAAGTTTGCAAGGATCGGGTTTTCGATGATCTCCGCACCGGTAGAACCAGCTTTTTGCGGTTTCGCCATCAAACCTCTCATCCCTGATAACTGACGGATCTGTTCCTTAGAACCCCTCGCCCCAGAGTCAAGCATCATATATACAGAGTTGAAACCACCTTGGTCAGTTTTCATTCTGCTCATGATCATTTCAGTTAATCCTGCGTTGGTATTTGTCCAAACGTCGATTACCTGGTTATAACGTTCTGTATCCGTAATTAGCCCCATGTTATAGTTAGCTCTAATTTCGTCTACAGTTTCAATTGATTGTGCAATCATCTGTTTTTTCTCAACAGGAACCACGATGTCTCCTAATGAGAAAGAAAGACCTCCTTTGAATGCATTTGAATACCCTAAGTCTTTCATTGCATCCAGGAACTTCACCGTTGTAGGGAAATCTGTATCAGCAAGGATCTTACCGATAACGTTTCTTAATGATTTCTTAGTTAAAAGTTCATTAATATATCCTACTTGTTTAGGTACAATCTGGTTAAACAAAATTCTACCCACAGAAGTTTCGATCAATCTTGTAACGATTTCACCGTCTTCTTTTACTGGAAGTCTACATCTTACTTTAGCATTTAAAGATACTCTACCTTCAGCATAAGCGATTTCCGCTTCTTCAGGAGAATAGAATGCAAGACCTTCACCTTTTACTTTCATATCTTCTGTAGAGCTCAATTCTTTAGTCATGAAATAAAGACCAAGAACCATGTCCTGAGAAGGTACCGTAATTGGAGAACCGTTTGCAGGGTTCAAGATGTTTTGAGAACCTAACATCAATAACTGAGCCTCAAGGATCGCTTCTGGTCCTAACGGTAAGTGTACCGCCATCTGGTCACCATCGAAATCGGCGTTGAATGCTGTTGTTACTAATGGGTGTAGCTGGATTGCCTTACCTTCGATCATCTTAGGTTGGAAAGCCTGAATACCAAGTCTGTGAAGCGTAGGTGCTCTGTTCAATAGAACAGGGTGACCTTTCATCACGTTTTCAAGGATGTCATAAACTACGGGTTCTTTTCTATCAATAATTCTCTTTGCAGATTTTACTGTTTTTACAATCCCTCTTTCAATTAGTTTTCTAATGATGAACGGTTTGTACAATTCCGCAGCCATATCCTTAGGAATACCACACTCGTGAAGCTGTAAGTTTGGACCTACAACAATTACCGAACGCGCAGAGTAATCTACCCTTTTCCCTAATAAGTTCTGACGGAAACGACCTTGCTTACCTTTCAATGAATCAGAAAGAGATTTCAATGGTCTGTTTGATTCAGATTTTACAGCAGAAGATTTTCTTGTATTATCAAATAATGAATCTACTGATTCCTGAAGCATACGCTTCTCGTTTCTCAAGATTACTTCAGGAGCTTTGATCTCCAATAATCTCTTCAAACGGTTGTTTCTGATGATAACTCTCCTGTAAAGGTCATTTAAGTCAGAAGTTGCGAAACGTCCTCCATCCAATGGAACCAATGGTCTTAGTTCTGGTGGGATAACCGGAAGAACACGCATAATCATCCACTCCGGTCTGTTGATCATTCTTGTATTAGCATTTCTCAATGCTTCTACAACGTTCAATCTTTTCAGCGCTTCAGTTCTTCTTTGTTTTGAACCTTCGTTGTGTGCTTTATGTCTCAAATCGAAAGACAATGCATCAAGATCGATTCTTTTTAATAATTCCTCAACAGCTTCAGCACCCATTTTAGCGATGAATTTGTTTGGATCAGAATCATCAAGATATTGGTTTTCTACAGGAAGAGTTTCCATGATATCAAGGTACTCTTCTTCTGTAAGGAATTCCATTTTTTCAAAGTCGGAACCGTCTAATTTCTTAGCAATACCTTGTTGGATCACTACATATCTCTCGTAGTAGATAATCATATCCAATTTCTTTGAAGGAATACCTAAAAGGTAACCGATTTTGTTTGGTAGAGAACGGAAATACCAAATGTGCGCGATAGGAACAACCAAACCGATATGTCCGATTCTCTCTCTACGTACTTTTTTCTCCGTAACTTCTACACCACAACGGTCACAAACGATCCCTTTGTAACGAATTCTCTTGTATTTACCACAAGCACATTCGTAATCCTTTATAGGACCGAAGATTTTTTCACAGAACAAACCGTCTCTTTCAGGCTTGTGTGTTCTGTAGTTAATAGTTTCCGGTTTAAGAACCTCCCCTCTTGAGTCTTGTAAAATAGACTCCGGTGAAGCTAAACCGATGGTTATTTTATTAAATCTACTTGATTTATTTTTATTTGACATTTTAAATTTGATTAAAGATTAAAAGATTGAAAGATTCAAAAATTAATTTGATGTTTTTCTTTCACTCTTATGAGTTCAATGATTTTTAAATTTTTGAATAATTAAATCTTTAAATTACTCTTCCAATCTTACGTCTAATCCAAGACCTTGTAACTCGTGAAGTAATACGTTGAATGATTCCGGAATACCTGGTTCAGGCATAGATTCACCTTTTGCAATTGCTTCATAAGTTTTTGCTCTACCAATCACGTCATCTGATTTCACAGTCAAGATTTCTCTCAAGATGTTAGATGCTCCGAATGCTTCAAGAGCCCAAACTTCCATCTCTCCGAATCTCTGACCTCCGAACTGAGCTTTACCTCCTAACGGCTGCTGAGTAATCAATGAATAAGGACCGATAGAACGTGCGTGCATCTTATCATCTACCATGTGTCCTAGTTTCAACATATAAATTACCCCTACTGTAGCCGGCTGTGTAAATCTTTCTCCGGTGCCACCATCATAAAGGTGAGTATTACCAAATTTAGGAAGACCTGCTTTTTCAGTGTATTCAGTGATTTGATCTAAACTTGCTCCGTCAAAAATTGGTGTAGCGAACTTCAATCCTAATTTTTTACCAGCCCATCCAAGAACTGTTTCATAAATCTGACCGATGTTCATACGAGAAGGTACCCCTAGTGGATTCAATACGATATCTACCGGTGTTCCGTCTTCAAGGAATGGCATATCTTCTTCACGAACGATTCTTGAAACGATACCTTTGTTACCGTGACGTCCTGCCATTTTATCCCCTACATTCAGTTTACGTTTCTTAGCGATGTAAACTTTAGCCAATTTCATGATACCTGCAGGAAGCTCGTCTCCGATTGAAATTGCAAACTTCTCACGGTTTTTAACCCCTTGGATATCGTTGTATTTGATTTTGTAATTGTGAATTAATTGTTTAATCAATTCATTTTTATCGTTATCTACAGTCCAGTCTGAACCGCTAACGTTTACATAATCTTCAACTGAAGTCAATAATTTATGAGTGAACTTCACACCTTTACCGATGATTTCTTCATCAAGGTCGTTGGTAACCCCTTGAGAAGTTTTACCGCTTACCAGTGTATTTAATTTTTCAATTAAAGTATTTCTCAACTCATCAAACTTAGCCTTGTAAGTGTTTTCAATTTCTTCAAGTTTAAGTTTTTCTTCAGTTCTTTTCTTTTTGTCTTTAATGTTTCTTGAGAACAATTTTTTGTTGATAACAACACCTCTTAATGAAGAGTCAGCTTTCAATGATGCATCTTTCACATCACCAGCTTTGTCACCGAAGATTGCTCTCAAAAGTTTTTCTTCAGGCGTCGGGTCAGATTCACCTTTTGGAGTAATTTTACCAATCATGATATCTCCAGGCTTCACTTCAGCACCGATTCTGATCATACCGTTCTCGTCAAGATCTTTGGTAGCTTCTTCAGAAACGTTTGGAATATCCGCTGTCAATTCCTCCATACCTAATTTGGTATCACGAACTTCTAGAGAGTATTCATCTACGTGGATTGAAGTAAACCAGTCTTCGCGTACAACTTTTTCGTTGATTACGATCGCATCCTCGAAGTTATATCCTTTCCAAGGCATGAACGCAACCACTAAGTTTCTACCAAGAGCCAATTCTCCGTCTTCAGTAGCATAACCGTCGCAAAGCACCTGACCTTTCTCAACTACATCACCTACTCTTACGTTTGGTCTTAGTGTAATTGTTGTACTTTGGTTAGTTTTTCTAAACTTAGTTAAGTTATATGTTTTAGTAGCAGACTCGAATTGTACTAAATCTTCGTCTTCACTTCTTTCATATTTAATAACGATTTTATCAGCATCTACATACTCTACAGTACCTGTACCTTCAGCGTTAATTAAAATTCTTGAATCTTTTGCAACTTGCTGTTCCAGACCTGTACCTACGATTGGAGCCTGTGGCTTCAACAAAGGAACTGCCTGACGCATCATGTTGGATCCCATCAATGCACGGTTCGCATCATCATGCTCCAAGAACGGAATTAATGATGCAGAAATACCGGAAATCTGGTTAGGTGCAACATCGATAAGATTTACCTGATTAGGCTCAACTACAGGGTAGTCACCATCCAATCTTGCAATAATTCTGTCTGTTAAGAATTCACCATTATCGTTCAATTCAACGTTTGCCTGAGCAATTACTTTATCTTCTTCGTCTTCAGCATTTAAGTAAATTGGATCAGCCGATAAATCGATCTTACTGTCTATTACTTTTCTATATGGAGTTTCGATGAAACCTAGTCTGTTGATCTTAGCATAAATACCTAAAGATGAAATCAAACCGATGTTTGGTCCTTCCGGAGTTTCAATCGGACAAATTCTTCCGTAGTGCGTATGGTGAACGTCTCGAACCTCGAAACCTGCTCTTTCTCTAGATAAACCACCAGGTCCTAATGCAGAAAGTCTACGCTTATGCGTGATTTCTGATAACGGGTTGGTCTGGTCCATGAACTGAGAAAGCTGGTTGGTACCAAAGAACGAGTTGATTACTGATGTCAAAGTCTTAGCATTAACAAGATCAAGCGGAGTAAAGATTTCGTTATCTCTAACGTTCATTCTCTCCTTAATTGTTCTTGCAATTCTTGAAAGACCTACACCGAACTGACCTGCTAATTGCTCACCAACAGTTTTAATTCTTCTGTTTGATAAGTGGTCGATATCATCAACCTCTGCTTTAGAGTTAACAAGCTCAATCAGGTGTCTTACAATAGCAATGATATCTTCTTTTGTAAGAACCTCAGTAGTAGTAGGAATGTTAAGACCTAATTTTTTGTTCAATCTGTAACGTCCAACTTCACCTAGAGAATATCTTTGCTCAGAGAAGAATAATTTTTCAATAATTCCTCTTGCAGTTTCCTCATCTGGCGGATCAGCATTTCTTAACTGACGGTAGATATATTCTACAGCCTCTTTTTCAGAGTTTGTAGGGTCTTTCTGTAATGTATTCTGGATGATAGAGAATTCATTGCTGTTTTCTTTGTGAATCAAAATAGATTTCACACCAGCATCAAGAATAAGATCTAAATGTTCTTTTTCAAGAATAGTTTCTCTATCCAAGATGATTTCATTTCTTTCAATAGAAACTACCTCACCTGTATCTTCATCTACGAAATCTTCAAACCAAGTGTTCAAAACTCTCGCAGCCAATGTTCTTCCTTCAACTTTTTTAAGGGCAGCTTTAGAAACTTTCACTTCTTCAGCAAGGTCGAAGATCTGAAGGATATCCTTATCAGATTCGTAACCGATAGCTCTTAAAAGAGTAGTTAGTGGTAATTTTTTCTTACGGTCGATATATGCGTACATAACGCTGTTGATATCGGTCGTAAATTCCATCCAAGATCCTTTGAAAGGGATAATTCTTGAATAATACAGTTTTGTTCCATTTGCGTGGTACGTTTGTCCGAAGAATACACCAGGTGAACGGTGAAGCTGCGTAACGATAACTCTTTCTGCACCATTGATGATGAAAGATCCACTAGGCGTCATGTATGGAACAGGGCCTAAATATACATCCTGAACTACAGTCTGGAAATCCTCGTGCTCAGGGTCTGTACAATACAATTTAAGTCTTGCTTTAAGAGGCACTGAATACGTCAATCCTCTTTCCACACACTCATCAATTGAATAACGTGGAGAATCCACCAAATAATCCAAGAATTCCAATACGAATTGGTTTCTGGAATCGGTAATTGGGAAATTTTCCTGGAAGGTCTTATACAAACCTTCGTTTGTTCTGTCTTCCGGAAGGGTATCAAGCTGGAAAAACTCACTGAAAGACTCGATCTGGATATCCAGGAAGTCAGGAGTAATGATTTTTCCTTTTGCTGAAGAGAAGTTAACTCTCTTATCCCCCCTAGTTGTTGCTGTTGTTTTACTCATAAAACTTTTAAGAAAGGGTTAAAAAATATTTTGATTAAAAAATATCAGAAGAGAATCGTATTAAATATGAGAATAAGGATAAATAAGAAAATTTTGGCGCAATGATCAAGTTTTATTCCTAATGCTCAACTATTTAAATCGTATTAAGCTTCTAACTGCAACACTGGTATATCTTTTCACAGTGTAATGCAAAATATTTTTATTACTTTTGAGGCAGAACCGCCGCAATATCTATATACAACAAAGCCCTTTCATTTTCATGAAAGAGTTAATCCTCAGTATTTTATAGATTTACAAACAATTTTTCGCGCCAAAAGAGGAGCAAAGATACGAAAAGTTATCCACATTCACAATATTTCATCTCATAATATTACTCATCATTCTTTGATTAAACTCAAGCGATCCAAACTTTAATCTATAAAAAAAGCCCGAGTAAATACTCAGGCTTATTATGTATCGTATAAATTGATTATTTCAATTCTACTTCAGCACCAGCTTCTTCTAATTGCTTCTTAAGAGCTTCAGCTTCGTCTTTAGAGATACCTTGCTTCAATGGAGCAGGAGCACCATCTACGATATCTTTAGCTTCTTTAAGACCAGCACCAGTTAAATCTTTTACTAATTTAACAATAGCTAATTTAGAAGCACCTGCAGACTTAAGAATTACATCGAATTCTGTTTTTTCTTCAGCAGCTTCACCTGCACCACCTGCAGCAACTACTACAGCAGCAGCAGCTGGTTCAATTCCGTACTCATCCTTAAGGATAGCAGCTAATTCGTTTACGTCTTTTACTGTTAAGTTTACTAGCGTTTCAGCTAAATTTTTTAAATCTGACATTGTTGTAATGTTTTTGTTGATTATTTATTATTTTTTGAGTGTAATTATTCAGCAGCTGGCGTTTCGTCAGTGCTTTCTGCAGCAGGAGCTTCTGGAGCAGCCTCAGCAGGAGTTTCTTCTACTGCAGGAGCAGCAACTTCTTCAGTTGTAGCTTCTCCAGCTTCAGATTTGTTTTGAAGAGCAGAAACAACTCTTTGAATTGGAGACTGAAGTAATCCGATGATTTCACCGATCATTTCTTCTCTAGACTTGATGTTAGCCAACATATCTAGGTTGTTGTCACCAATGTAGAAAGTTTCCTGAACAAAAGCAGATTTCAAAGCTGGCTTTTCTTCTTTCTTTCTGAACCCTTGGATTAATTTTGCAGGAGCGTTTGCAGTCTCAGAAATCATAATAGCTGAATTTCCTTTGAAAGACTGGAACATTTCAGAGTAATCTACCCCTTCCATTTGCTCCATTGCTTTTTGTAAAAGTGTATTTTTTACTACTTTTACTTTAATATTTTGTTTGAAAGCCTGTCTTCTGAAGTCAGAAGATTTTGCAGCGTTCAATCCGTCTAGATCTGCTACGTAAACTACTTTTGCATCCTGAAGCAAATCTTTGATCTCTTGTATTGCTACAACTTTTTGGTCTTTTGTCATTGTCTTAAGGATTTATATTAGTTAACAGATTTAGTATCAATTGCAATACCTGGACTCATTGTAGAAGACAAATAGATAGACTTCACATAAGTTCCTTTAGCAGCAGTTGGTTTCATTTTAATCAAAGTAGAGATCAATTCCTGAGCATTTTCCTTGATTTTAGCAGCATCAAAAGATACTTTACCAATACCAGCGTGGATAATACCGTATTTATCAACTTTGAAATCAATTTTACCTGCTTTTACTTCAGTTACTGCTTTACCAATTTCCATAGTTACAGTTCCTGATTTAGGGTTTGGCATTAAACCTCTTGGTCCTAATACTCTACCCAATGGTCCTAATTTACCCATTACAGCTGGCATTGTAACGATAACGTCAACATCTGTCCAACCTTCTTTGATTTTTTGTAAATATTCATCTAGACCTACATAGTCAGCACCAGCTTCTTTAGCTTCTGCTTCTTTATCTGGAGTTACTAAAGCCAAAACTTTAACATCCTTACCAGTTCCGTGAGGAAGAGATACAACACCTCTTACCATTTGGTTTGCTTTTCTTGGATCTACACCTAGTCTTACAGCGATATCTACAGAAGCATCAAACTTTGCAGTGTTAACTTCTTTTACAAGAGCTGAACCTTCTTCAAGGTTATAGATTCTACCTTTCTCTACTTTGCTTAAAGCTTCCTTTTGCTTTTTTGTTAATTTTGCCATTTCTTCTTTAAGTATTAAGCGTTAAAAGTTGGTTTAGTTCCTGTTACTTTTAATCCCATAGATCTTGCAGTACCAGCAACCATAGAAACAGCTGAATCCATTGTAAAGCAGTTAAGGTCCGCCATTTTATCTTCAGCGATTTTTTTCACTTGATCCCAAGATACAGAACCTACTTTGTTTCTGTTTGGTTCTCCAGAACCACCCTTGATTTTAGCCGCATCCATTAACTGGATTGCTGCAGGAGGAGTTTTAATTACGAATTCAAAAGATTTATCTTCGTATACTGTAATTACTACAGGTAAAACTTGTCCTGGCTTATCTTGAGTTCTTCCGTTAAATTGCTTACAAAACTCCATGATGTTCACACCTGCAGAACCCAAAGCTGGACCTACTGGTGGAGAAGGGTTAGCTGCGCCACCTTTCACCTGAAGCTTTACCATTTTAAAGACTTTTTTAGCCATTTTTTGTTTTTTAAATTTGAATAATTAATGAGTTTGGAAGCATTTATTATTCAGCAGGTTATCTATTCTCACCTC
Source organism: Candidatus Chryseobacterium colombiense (assembly GCA_029203185.1). NCBI lineage: Bacteria > Pseudomonadati > Bacteroidota > Flavobacteriia > Flavobacteriales > Weeksellaceae > Chryseobacterium > Candidatus Chryseobacterium colombiense. The sequence continues at coordinate 2,406,640 of CP119310.1, forward strand.
AGACAATCCTACTTTTCGGACTGCAAAATTATGAAATATTTTTGAAATAGCAAATCGAATCGACTGATTTTTAGAAAGTATTATATTTTTCTCTAAAAATTTATTTTTTCTTTTATTTCAAATTCTTTACCCCGCACAAAATATTTTAGAAATAAAAAAAGCGAAATCACTGAGGTTTCTATCCATTCAAAATCCAGTTTAAAACGAATATTGGCAGCATGCCCTATTAAATAGGGGAATGTAAATCCTCCAAATACTATACAGCAAAAAATAAATATTTTTTTTTGATTTCTGAAAAAATAAATCAGACTTATTAATAGTAATAAATTGATGAAAGCCACATACAGCTTCCTTCCGATGAGAATTGACCATGCATCATTATCAAAATAGGTTTTGGGAACAAACCATAGGCTAATAAAGTTATTTACCCCTTTTTTAATAGGAGCAAAACTATCTTTTTCTACAATTTTCAAGACCTCTTCCTTATAAATTTTCTCATTGATAAATTCATTATGAGCTGCTGTCTTTTTAAAGACGATTTTCTTTTCTTCTTCTGTTAGAAAATGAGTACCCGATAAGATCTGATAATCCGGAATATAACCCAAAAATACGTTTTGCCAAAAAGGTGATTTACTGATAATAACCTTATCAAAAGTAATATAATTTCTAATTACCCAAGGAGAATAAACAAGTACAGTAATAAAGGCAACAGTGAAAATATCTTTTAAAGAAAATTTTTTATAAAAAATTAAAAATACAGTCATCACTCCCATAACAGGAACAGCTACCACCTGCGTCAAAGCAACAAAAGCTGTGATCACAGAAAAAATCACTATCTTATTTAAGCTAATATATACCTGGGTCCAACATATAGAAAACCAATAAAGCCAAATGGCAAAAAGCAGAATAAATAAATTGGTAGCCTCTAAAATATTAGAATAATAAAAATAAGCAGGCGAAAAAATAAAAAAATACGCAGATAGAAAACCAACTGTTTTTAGATTAAAATTTTCGAATATTTTAATAATTATTACAGGAATAACAAAGTAAAAAACATGCTGAGTAATAATGATAAATTTAACAGCATTCAGGAGTCCGAAACATTTCATGAAAAAACACAGAAATAAAGGATATAAGGGAAGTTTATAGGCCGAGCTTCCAAATTTATAGTTCCATGAGTAGATTTCAAGAGCAGCTAAATTCCTGGCAATACTCCAATCTTCAAACCATTCTGCGTGAAAGTTATTATATGCTGAAAAAACGATTTTAGTAACGAAAATAAGAATGTTAAAAACAAGAAAAGATTTCCAATTAAGAAAAAAATCTGTTATCCGTATTTTTGAAATATTCGACATGTAAAAATTTATAGAAACAAAAATAAAAAAAGCTATTTACTTCTAAATAGCCTTTATATATTTTGACATGAAAAATCCGTTAAAAACCTGATGGCTTATTTATCATTTGCGTAGAACCGTCATTTCCCCCAAGATCAGTATTGACATCACTGATGTTTTGCTTTTCAATCAATCTTTTATATGCCATCAGATACAGATCAACGGTAAAGTTGTTGTATGTTCTTGATGGAATAGGTGAATTCGTCGCAATAATTCTGCTATCCGTAAACTTTGCTTTGATATGCCATGTTCCATTACTTTTGAATGCAATAACATCAGGAGATCCCTGCCTGTCATCATTAAGACCATTATCTCCGTAATCAAGCATTACACTGGTAGTTCCGTCATTTAACTTAAATGAGTAGTTGTGAAGCACAACAAGAAAATTATTGGCATCTATCTTTGTGTCATAATCTTCAATTCCTGTACCCGGAACTCCGGTAAGAGTTAGTTTAAGATAATTAAACAATCCACTACTTTCCAAAGCAGGATCATATAACTGTAAAGCATTTTCTGAAGTTGCCAGAAAGCTACCTCCCGACATGGTAGGCTCTCCCGGATTTCTAAGGTATAAAGAATTGGTATATGTTTTACCATTAACATCAAGTGTTTCTGTAGGGTTTGTTGTGTTTATCCCTACTTTTCCCTGCTGGGCATTTATAAACAATCCCACACACATGATTATTGTGATATAAATATTTCTTTTCATAGTTTTCTTATTGAAGTCCTAGAGGTGTATTGGTTGAAATCCCTGAATAAATAGGCGAAGCTGCTGCCGAAACAGAGCCGGTGAAAGTTCCCCAGTCTTTAACTAATGACTTTTCAAAGACATTTAAAGAAAGTGTCCAGGTTCCGTTTTGAGATGAAACTGTTCCTGCGCCTTTAAAAGCTAAATTAATAGCATGATAGTTTTTACCCCCACTCGTTACTTGAGTAATTTCTGTAGAATAAGATCCGAATGATTTCGGATTTGTAGTTGTATTTGCTGCAGAAACCGCTCCTGTAAAAATAGCACCTGTAATAGCCACAACATATTTACTCGCATCCAACCCTGTATTGAGATTTATAACTTCATCCTGTTTCACATTTTTCAATACAATATTATAGGTATTTACAGGCGCTACATCACGGAGCGTTATATCCAGCATCTTAACTTTTCCTACCGGTGAACTGTCTTTTGAACGGGTAAGAAGGAGATAATTTCCTCCCGCCTTCGCATTTTCAGTATCTATTAAATAGGATTCTACCAGTGTTTCTCCTTCTACATCAAGAGTTCCTTTTGGTGTTGTAGTATTAATTCCGATTTGGGCATGCATACCTAAGGCAGCAAAACCCGTAAAGAGGATTGCAATAATTTTTTTCATCATTTTGTTTTATGTTTTTACTGAATTAATGGAGCTGCTGCCGCACCTGTCCCTAAAGCATTAAGGCTTTGTGTTGCATTGAAATCTTTGGCATATGATCTATCAAATACTAACAGATTCAGTGTCCAGATTCCCGTAGGAAGTGATGAATCCGGGGCGAATCCTTGATAATCTGCCTTCAGTTTCCATGTCCCTCCCGAAGAATAGGCAAAAATCTGGGGCACGGGGGTAAGCCAGTTAGCAGAAAACGTTCTTGTAGGCTGTGTAAAACCAAAAGAAGAAATCACCACCAAAAACTTGCTGGAATTAATCTTTGTATCAAATTGATTTACCCAATCCTTGTCCGTAGGATCACAATTAATTTTGAACTGAATAAGGTTAATGGGTGCCGGCGCATTAGGCACAAAAGAATCATTATACGCAGTAATTTTGTTTTCCGGAGCCGGAGATTTGATAAGGAAAGTATAATTCTCATCCGCTCCCAATTTTTCCATAGGCTGTTTGAAAACCATTCCTGACGTCTTCATCGTACCATTTACGGTAAGTTCTTTTTCCGGCGTAGTCGTATTGATTCCAACCTGCGCACTCATAAGTACTGATGCACTCAATAGAGTGATCATAGAAATAATTTTTTTCATTGAAATGTGTTTTTAAGATTGTGTTTTAACTATTCTACATTTATATTCTTAATTAAACGCATAGAAATTACTCTATAATAAATAAAGAATGTAAAAATTGGAAATAGTTAATAACTCAATTACAAGAAGTATGCCATTCAATTTAAATTAAATTATTCAAAAATTTAGGTCAGAGGTAATATAAGCACTAAAAGTGATAAAATTACTAAATCAACTATTATTTAGCAGTTGCAGTGCTTCATATTTAAACAATAAAATAAGCCTAAACAATTATCACAGGGAAAATATGAAAATCCGATTTCAATATAAGGATTAACCAATCCTTTAGTCTACTGTTAAAAATAGTCATATATGCAAAAAGACTGCTATTAAGCAGTCTTTTTATATTTTTATAAAATAATATTATACTTTTTCAACCTGCATATAGCTAAGTTCCATTGGAGTTTTTCTACCGAAGATAAGAACTGAAACTTCAATTTTCTTTTTATCTTCAAGGATTTTTTCTACTGTTCCGTTGAATCCGTTGAATGGTCCGTCAATTACTTTAACGTTTTCACCCACTATATAAGGAATTTCAACATCACTTGCGAATTCTGACAATTCATCCATTCTTCCAAGCATTCTGTTAACTTCAGACTTTCTCATTGGAACCGGATCTCCTCCTTTTGTTAAACTCAAGAAAGAAATAACTCCAGGAATGTTTTTAATAATGTGAGGAATCTCCCCCATTAAGTCAGCTTCAATCATTAAGTATCCAGGATAGTAGGGTCTTTCTTTAGGAACTTTTTTTCCGTTTCTAATCTGAATAACCTTTTCCATAGGAATAACCACTTGAGTAACATACTGCTCAAACCCTAAACGTTTGATTTCTGTCTCAATATAGTTTTTCACTTTATTTTCCTGTCCGCTGATTGCTTTCAGCACATACCATTTCAATTCGCTCATTATGGGAAAATACTTTTATTATTAATTGAACAAGTTGATTAGCATTCCTATTATGTTGCTGATTGCTTTAGAAAACAATTCATCAACTCCAAAAGTAAATAGTGCCAAAATAACTGTTGCAATAGTCACTACAATTGTAGAGGATTGCAGATCAGCCCACTTCGGCCATTCAACTTTATGTCTGAATTCGTTATAAGAACCTTTTAAAAAATCGATTAATGAACTCATAATTGTTATTTGCACGGGCACAAGGATTCGAACCCTGATCAACGGTTTTGGAGACCGGTATCCTACCATTGGACGATGCCCGTAGATTAAAAGTTCCGTAAGTTTCCTTACGGAACTTTAATTATATTAAGATGATTAGTCTAAAATTTCAGTAACCTGACCTGAACCAACTGTTCTACCTCCTTCTCTGATCGCGAATCTAAGACCCTCGTTAAGAGCGATTGGTTGTAACAATTCTACAGTGATCTCTAAGTTATCACCAGGCATTACCATTTCTACACCTTCTGGCAAGAAGATCTCACCTGTAACGTCAGTAGTTCTTACGTAGAACTGAGGACGGTATTTGTTGTGGAATGGAGTGTGACGTCCACCTTCTTCTTTAGAAAGGATATAAACTGAAGCCTTGAATTTTTTGTGAGGCTTAACAGAATCTTTCTTAGCGATAACCATACCTCTCTTGATGTCAGTTTTTTCAATACCTCTCAACAATAGACCTACGTTATCACCAGCTTCACCTCTGTCTAGGATTTTTCTGAACATCTCAACTCCTGTAATTGTAGAAGTTAATTTTTCATCACCCATACCTACGATATCAACTGGATCACCAGTATTGATAATACCTGCTTCAATTCTACCAGTTGCTACAGTACCTCTACCAGTAATAGAGAATACGTCTTCGATTGGCATCAAGAATGGCTTTTCTGTATCTCTTACAGGCTCATCAATCCACTCATCAACAGCATCCATTAGAGCTTCAACAGTTTTGAACCACTTATCTTCTGAATCACCGTTAGTTGCAGCAGTAAGAGCACCAAGAGCAGAACCTTGAATCACTGGAGAGTTATCTCCGTCGAAATCATAAGTAGCTAATAGATCTCTAAGTTCCATTTCAACAAGCTCTAACAATTCTGGATCATCCACCATGTCAACTTTGTTCATGAAAACAACGATCTTAGGTACGTTTACCTGACGGCAAAGTAGGATATGTTCTCTAGTTTGAGGCATTGGTCCGTCAGTTGCAGCACATACTACGATAGCTCCATCCATCTGAGCAGCACCAGTTACCATGTTCTTCACATAATCCGCGTGACCTGGACAGTCAACGTGAGCATAGTGTCTTTTTTCAGTTTCGTATTCGATGTGAGCAGTATTGATAGTAATACCTCTTTCTTTTTCTTCTGGAGCAGAGTCAATTGCAGAGAAGTCTTTTTTCTCAGCAAGACCTTTGCTAGCTAATACAGCAGAAATAGCAGCTGTAAGAGTAGTTTTACCATGGTCAACGTGACCAATAGTACCAATGTTCAAGTGTGGTTTGTTACGATTAAACGTTTCCTTTGCCATGATTTAAAATTATTTATTTATTGTTTTTCAAATTTTCGGTGTGCAAATATAATGATTTTTTACATACCAAAACCTTTTTACTAAAAAAAGTTTTAATATTTAAATCCTAAGAAGTACAAACCGTATTTTCAAAGTATTGAGACTGCAAATTTACACATTTTTCTCAATTGAAAAAATTCGGAAAACTCTTTTATTAAAAATCCAAACTATCTTATTAATTATGAATGAAATAATTTTAGGAATAATAATCGTTCCGGTAAATCCATGTTTATTTTTTTCTCGTAAATAAAAAAACAACCTATTAAAATTAATATTATGAGAAAATTACTACATTTATGTACCGTACTGTTCAGCATTTCCATTTTATTTTCATGTAATAATTCTGAAGATATGATGTCACCCGTAGAAATGTCAGTACAGGGACCAGATCTTATGGCATACGGACTTACATCGAGTAACGAACTGGTGTCTTTTAATTCCAACAATCCCAAGGTATTTATTTCTAAAACAGCAGTAACCGGCGTGATTGCAGGAGAAAAACTGATGAGTATAGATTTCAGACCTGCAACAGGGGAACTTTACGCTTTATCAAGCGCAAGCAAACTATATGTCATCAACACTTCAAACGCTTCTGCAAGAGCGGTAAGTACCACTGCATTTTCACCTACAGTTTCAGGGACTATTGCTTCTATAGATTTTAATCCTACCGTGGACAGAATTCGTTTAGTAAGCAATACCGGACAAAACTTAAGGCTTCATCCCGAAACAGGAGCAGTTGCTGCTACCGATATGAATATCAATGGAGGCGGAACTCCTTCTGTAGCAGGAATAGCTTACACCAACAGCAAATCAGGAGCTGCAAGCACTGTTTTGTATGATATTGATATGGCTTCAGGAAAATTATTTAAGCAAGATCCTCCCAACAACGGGACATTGGTAGAAGTAGGAAGCCTGGGAACTACTTTTACAGGACAGGCAGCTTTTGATATCAAATACGATAATAGCGTGGCCTTATTAGCTTTAAATAATAATTTGCATGTACTGGATCTAAACAGTGGTAAAGCCACTGCTGTCGGAATGCTACAGCAACAAATCATTGACCTTGCTATTCCTACCGAACCTGTTGCTTACGCAGTGGATAATTCCAATAATCTGCAGATCTTCAATCCTAATAATCCGATGCCGGTTTCAAAGGCAATTACAGGACTTCAAAGTGGTGAAAATATTCTGGGAATAGATTTCAGACCTGTAAACGGGCAACTTTACGCTTTAGGAAGCTCAAGCAGACTATATATAATTAATTTAGGAACCGGAGCTGCAACAGCTGTGGGAACTTCTCCTTTTGCAACTTTATTGGCAGGAACAGATTTCGGATTTGACTTCAATCCTACGGTAGACAAAATAAGAGTAGTTAGCAACACAGGACAAAATTTACGTCTTGATCCTGTAACAGGTGGAATTACTGCAGTAGACGGTATTCTAAACCCGGGAAGTCCCATGATTGGAGCAGCAGCTTACACTAATAATTTCGCAGGAGCTACTTCAACAACTTTGTTTGTTATTGATCATAATACTGATAAATTATATCAGCAAAACCCACCTAATAACGGAACTTTGGTAGAAACAGGTTCTTTGGGCATCAATATTACCAACGCCAATGGTTTCGACATCGGAAGCATGAGCCAAAAAGCTTATTTGCTTGCAACAGTAGGAACCTCAACAAAAATTTACAGCATTAATACTTCAACGGGAGCAGCAACATCAGTTTCTGATTTCCCGAATGCCGTGAGAGGTTTTACAGTGGGATTAGGATTCTAAACTCATAATATTTTTTTCAATAAGGAAGGGCGGAAAACTTTGTTTTCCGCCCTTTTGGTTAATATAATATAAATGAAAGAATAGTTAGATCTGTTGTGATCTTTTGGTTCTGTTAAAGATCCAGAAGATAATCGGGAAAATTAACAGCGTTAAAACAGTTGCCGTGATTAATCCTCCGATAATTACGATTGCTAATGGCTTCTGAGACTCCGAACCGATACCTGTTGACAACGCTGCAGGCATTAATCCAATCGATGCCATTAAAGCCGTCATGATTACCGGACGTGTTCTGGATTTTACACCATTTAATATGGACTCATCAAGACTCAGTCCGCTCTTGACATTCTGATGGAATTCCGTAATCAGAATCACCCCATTTTGAATACAGATTCCAAGAAGAGCAATCATCCCTACTCCCGCTGAGATTCCAAAATTAATTCCTGTCACATGCAGAGCAATAATTCCTCCGATCAAAGCAAATGGTACATTGGCCAATACCAAAAGGGAATCTTTCATATTTCCGAAAAGAATGAATAGCAGAAAGAAAATTCCTAAAATACTGATCGGAACCACCTGAGTCAATCTTTTTGATGCTCTTTGCTGATTTTCAAACTGACCGGTCCATCCTATGGAATAGCCATCCGGAAGCTCAATTTTAGCCACTTTTTTCTGAGCATCTGCAATTGTACCTCCCAAATCGCGGTCTCGGATAGAGAATTTCACTCCAATATATCTTTTAATATCATCACGATAAATAAACGCCGCTCCGTTATCTTTAATAATGGTACTGATTTCTTTTAAAGGAATTTTAGCACCATCCTGAGTAGGAACCATTAATGCTGCAATATCATTTTCATCTTTTCTGTATTGCTGTGAATAGCGAAGACGAATCGGGAATTTTCTTTCTCCATCAAACATTTCCGAAGCCGTTTTTCCTCCAAAAGCCATTTCCAAAACCGCCTGTGCATCTGCAGGCATTACTCCGTAAGCCGCCATTTTATCTCTATCAAGGACTACACTTACTTCCGGCTGACCAATATTTTTGATGATTCCCGGATCTTTTACCCCATCTACATCCTTGATTTGTTTTAAAACTTCCTCCGCCAATCTATCCAATGTTTCCAGGTTATCCCCATAAATTTTAATTCCGTTTTCTGCTTTAAACCCAGCCACTGCTTCAGCAACATTGTCAGAAATCGGCTGGGAATAGTTAAAGGTAATTCCTTGATACGTTCTCAATTTCTTATCGATTTCTTCAATCAGCTCTTCATAGGTGATTTTCCGTTTCCATTCTTCTTTAGGTTTAAGATTTACTGCAAACTGTACAAATCCAAAACCATTGGGATCGGTACCATCATTACTTCGTCCTGTTTGCGCAAGAACATCCGTTACTTCCGAGAAGCTCATAATATCTTTTTTAAGAAGATCTGCTGTTTTTAAAGATTCTTTTAATGACGAACTCATTGGCATTTCTGCCGTAATCCAAAGAGAACCTTCATTTAGCTGGGGTAAAAATTCTGTTCCTAAGAATTTCCCTGAGAATAACGTCACTGCCAAAAAGGATATGGCGACAATTAAACTCATCCTTTTGTGTTTAAAGGTATAATTAAAACCTTTCAAAACGATTCTGTCCCAGAAATTCACAAAAGGATTGTTTTTTTCTTTAACATTCTTATTTAAAAGGAGATGTGAAAGAACCGGAACTAATGTCAGAGTGAAAATCAAAGCTCCCATCAAAGCAAAACCTAACGTAAATGCTAATGGTGAGAACATTTTCCCTTCCACTTTCTGGAATGAGAAAATCGGAATCAAGGAAGTAATAATAATTAATTTTGAAAAGAAAATAGCTTTTCCCAATCCTGTTCCTGTCTGTTTGATCCATCCTCCTTTGGCCAATTTATTAAATCGTTCTTCTCCGTATTTATGAGCTTTGTGGTCGAGCATTACAAATAGTCCCTCCACCATGACGACGGCCCCGTCAATAATGATCCCGAAATCTACTGCTCCAAGAGATAATAAATTGGCACTCATTCCGGCTAATTTTAGACATAAAAATGCAAATAAGAGAGATAGCGGAATGATGATGGAAACAATTAGAGTAGTCCTCCAGTCTGCCATAAAAATTAAAACGATTACGGTAACTAAAACAATTCCTTCAATAAGGTTGTGCATTACCGTATGCGTTGTGAAATCCATCAGATTGTCACGATCATAGAACGTAACCATTTTTACATCTTTAGGAAGGATCTTTTCATTAAGCTCTTTAATTTTAGCTTTCACTCCCACTAAAACTTCACGTGGATTTTCGCCTTTTCGCATCACGACAATTCCTTCAACGGTATCTTCATGATTATTCAATCCCGCCTGCCCTACTCTAGGCATCGAACTTTCGTGAACTTCGGCCACATTTTTTACCAAAACCGGGTTTCCACTGTCATTTTGTATGGTAATATTTCCAATATCAGCAACGGATTTCACCAGACCGATTCCACGAACAACATAAGCCTGTCCGTTTTTTTCGATCACATCTCCACCGACATTTAAATTACTTTTAGTAACTGCATCGTAAACCTGAAGCGGTGTTAAATTATATTTATCCAAAGCTCTCGGATCAATACTCAATTCAAAAACTTTATCCTGCCCCCCGAAAACATTGATATCAGCAACGCCCGGAACACCTCTCAAAGCTCTGTCGATTACCCAGTTTTGAAGAGTCAATAATTCACGGGAATCTTTCTTCTTGCTTTCCAAAGTATACCGGAAAATTTCCCCGGTTGGTCCATAAGGTGGCTGAACTTCCGGATCCACCGCATCCGGAAGGCTGACTGTCCGTAATTGATTATTCACCTGATTTCGTGCAAAAGTATCATCCACACCATCATCAAAAAGAATTTTGACAATGGAAAGTCCAAACATCGTGGTACTTCTCACGCTGGTTTTCTTCTGAACAGGGCTCATCGCCAATTCGATGGGAGTCGTCACAAAACGCTCTACTTCCTCTGCACTTCGTCCGTTCCATTGAGTAATGATAACAATCTGGGTATTGGTAACGTCCGGAAAAGCTTCAATAGGCATATTTTTGAAACTTATAAATCCTGCAACCGCCAAAACTGCTACCCAAATAAAGGTAAATGCTTTATTTTTTAACGAAAAAGCAATTATATTTTTAATGAATTTATTCATGATAGATTTTTTGATGACCTAAAAAAGTCGGTGAATTTGTTTTTAACGCAAAGAGCGCCAGTTTTTTTGACAAACTGTAAGTTTTTAAGTTCGCAAAGGCGTTTCACTTAACAAAGAATTTTCATTTTTGAACCATTAAGGATATTTAAGGAGTTAAGAATTATTAAGAAATTCGTAAACGAAGTTTGTAAGATCGAATGTTTAAATATCTTTAAATATTTCCTTCATTAAACTTAACTTCTTAAGTATACATTATTAAAAGTCTAATGGCTTAAATAAAATTTTAACTATTCAAAGAGCGGTAAATCAGCAATTGATTATTGGTAATTACCTGTTCTCCTTCAGACAAACCTTCGGAAATATAGGTAATATCACCAACCTGTTTTAAAACTTTTACTTCTTTAACCTTTACATCCGTTCTGGATTTGTAGATCACCACAAAACTTCTGTTATCATCAAAAATTACTGCTTTTGAAGGAACAGTGAGCGCCATACTGTTTTCCGAACTGGTCACTTTTATCGTCGCTTTACTGTCAGGAATAAGCAATCCGTTTTGGTTATCCAATACTACTCTGGCCTGCATGGCATTGGTTTGCGGATCGATAATCTTGAAAATTTTATCAATTTTTCCGTCAAAAACTTTATCCGGATAAGACAAAGTAGAAACCTGAGCTTTCATTCCAAGACTGATTTTATCAATATCAGATTCGTTGACATTCATAATGGCCCAAACGTTGTTGGTATTGGCCACATCGAAAATATTATCACTTCTGTCACTTCTCAGCTGCATATCTTTGTTAATATTCTTCTGAACAATATATCCGCTGATCGGGGCAAGCACACTGTAAATATTACCCTTCTTCACATTATAAACCGTACTTACCGCACTTGCTCTCTGCAACTGGTCCTGTGCTTTTTGCAGCTGACTTTTAGCTTCCAGTACATCTCTCTCGGTATTCAGTTTCCCTTCATACATTTCCTTGGCAACACGAAGGTTATTTTGAGCAACCACCAAATCCGTTTTTGCATCGCTCACGTCTTTCTGAACTTCTGCTAATTCGGTACTTCTGATAGTCGCCAGAACCTGACCTTTCGTCACATGATCTCCCAATTCTGCATTTACACTCAAAACGTTTCCTCCAACCAGTGGATAAACGTCAATATAACTATTTTTATCCGCCGAAATTTTTCCGTAGAAATTATAGTCGTCTTGAATATATCGTTTTTCAACTTTAGCTAAAGAAATCGATTGAAGCATGGTGTTGCTCAGTTCAAAACCTTTTTTTGCCTGCTGCTTTACCACTTCCTCTTTTTTGGAGCAAGATAAAACTGACAAAGCTATCATTACCGGAATTATATAATTTTTCATTGTTTAATAGAAGATTTTCGTTTGTACTAGTTGATTCAATTGTTCCGCCGACTGTATGATTTCGTTTTTCATATCATAGATCTGAAGAGCCGTTTGCCTGTAGCTGTCCATGAAATCCGCAAACTCGATAAGGCTCACATTTCCTTTTCTGAAATTGTTCAGCATTCCGTTATATACCAATTCCATGTTATTAAGATCATCAGATTTAATTTGTGCCAGCTGATCGTATTGTGATTTCCAGGTTTTATAAGCCGCCTGAACTTTAGTTTCAAGATTTAATTTCTGAAAATCTGCATTTTTCTGGTTTTGCTGAATGGCAAAATTGGCTTTCTCAACATTTCCTTTATTGGATTTCCACAACGGCAAGGGAATTCCTACCAAGAGATTCACTTCATTTTTAAAAGTTCCTCCGTTCTGGTCCCATCCTGCACCTAGATTAAGATCCGGAACATTCAGTGATTTTTGCCATTGAGCATACAACTTGCTGTTGTCTATTAATTTTAAATTATATTGATAATCCGCATTATTCTCCAATGCTTTTTTCTGTAATTCGGTTTCGTCTCCAAAAGGCTGAGCTGCAAGAATATCTTTCGCTTCCGAATCCGAAAGTTCGGGCTCTATATCATCTGTAACCCCTGTCAGAACTTTTAAAGTCTGTTCAAACCCAAGAATATTTTTATTGATGCCTATTTTGTCATTGTTCAGCTGTATCACGATACTCTGAAGTCTTACTTCATCTTTCAAAGAGACATTTCCTTTTGCTGACTGCACTTTATAAGCTGCTAAAAGGTCGTTCATATACCCAAGCTGCTTATTGGTATTTTCAAGTTTTAATTTTTCGTAATAAAGATCGAAATAAGCGGAACGAAGCTGAGATCGTAAATCTACCAGAAGTTGGGAAAACTGAAGCTGTGCAAGCTCTTTACTGGATTTTGCAAAGGCAATTTCATTTTTCTTTTTGCCCCCCATGTAGATCAGCTGTGTTACCTGAGCTCCTTTTGATTGTCCAGCATCAAAAATTTTCCTGTTTTCAGGATTGTACGCATTAATTTGTCCGCTCAGCTGCGGAAGCTCCCAGATTTTGGCCTGCAAAATATCTGCATCGGCCATGTTAATATTATACTGTTCCGCAAGCAGTTGTAAATTGTTCTCCTGAAAAGCTTTTTCACAGTCCTGAAGAGACATTTTCTGTTGTGCCGCCATGAATGAGGAAATGACGATGAACAGTCCTGCAAATTTGTTCATTATTTTTTCTTTTTAAGTTACAAAATTGCCTTTATGCTATTAAAAAGCTCTTAAAGAATCCTTAAAAAAAAATTAAAATCCCTGATTAATACTGATTTTTCAACCGATTATTTTTTCATTTTCATTTCACATTTAATCCCTAACTGTTGAATTTTAGATAAAAATTAATCATCCGTTTAACATAAAACTGAGTTTGGCTTTTGTGAAAGGGAAAATTATTGCAAAGAATTATTTGTGAAAAACGACGCTGAACTTATTCAATAAATCCCCCGGAGAAGTATAAATGATTTGAGCATTGTGATACTCCAGAATTCTCTTGACAATCCTTAAGCCAAGTCCTGAACCTGAAATATTCTGAGAGTTTTTCCCGCGTTTGAAAGCTTCAAATAATTTTGACTGCTCTTCTTCCGAAATGGTATTCCCATGGGAAATCACATCTACGATAAGATTTTCATTAGATTCGGTAATTAGCACATCGACTTCTACATCATCCGAATAAACCGCTGCATTCTTAAATAAATTAATGAAAACAATATCCAGTAAAGACTGTATTCCTTTTATCGTTAAAATAGCATCTTCGGAAGTATTTTCGGAAATAAGGAAGTCCATTTTAAGCTTGGGATAACTTTTTTCAACAGCTTCAAACGACTCAAAAATCACCTCATCAATTCTTACTTCTTCGTAAATACTCTGAATATTTTCTTTATCGAATTTCGTCAACAGCAACAGTGAATTCGTTAAATCGGACAGCTGATAAACATCGCGCTGAATTTGTTTTAAAGAAGATAAGGTTTCCGGAGAATGCTGCTCAAACTTAATTAAATTTTCCAGCTGGAAAGCCATTCTTGTAATGGGTGTCCGGATTTCATGGGACGCGCTCGCTGTAAAGTCTTTCTGTGACTGGAAAACATCATCCAGTCGCGCGATCATGGTATTGAAAGACTGTGCCAGTACATCAATTTCATCATTCGATTCACGAACAGGAATTTGAGTGGTCAATTTATGGGCGGTAACCTCCGAAATTTCTTTATTCAGATCTTCTAAAGGTTTCAGGAATTGCCCCATAAAATAATAACTGAAAAAGCCAATGAGCAACGTACTCATTACATAGGCCGTGATTAGTAGATATTTTAAATAAGCCAGTTTTGATTTTCCGTTGGTATCGAATGCACTGGTAAGAATGTAATAATTCTCACCATTGATTGTTCTTAGAGCCGCATAAATTTCAGGAACTGTTTTTTCAGAATAGATGATTTTCTTTTCATCAAGTTCCTTTAACAAAGTATTATCCCAGGTTACATTCCTATCTTTAATGGTACTGTAAATTAATTCCTTTTCGCTATTAAAAATTAAAATGGTTTCGTTTAAAAGAATATTATCTGAATTCTCATTAAAAAAAATAGGAGCCTCTTCTTCAAAATCCTTTGACTTGGCAATAAAATGTGAAGTAAATTCCAGCCTCTGCCTGAATCTTTCTTTGAATTCATCTCTCCGGAAATCATTAAAGGACATATAAATCACCGCCATAACAATACCAAAAAGCAATGAAAAGGCAATACTGAGATTGAGTGCTATCTTCCGTTTTAAAGACATTTTTATAGTGGACTTAAGTAATACCCGAAGCCGGAACGTGTATGAATAAGTTTAATTTTAAAATCTTTATCTATTTTCTTTCTTAAAAAATTGATATAAACTTCTACTGTATTGGTATTTGTATTAAAATTGTGTTCCCACACATGCTCTGTAATCTGTTGTTTGGAAACGGTTCTTCCCTGCGCTTCTGCAAGATAAACCAACAATTGAAATTCTTTCAGGGTAAGACTGATTTCATTCCCGCCACGATATACCTTTTGTTCAGTTTTATTGACAATTAAATCATCTATTCTGATAATATCTTGATCTGTTGTTTCAGAAGAAGACTTTCTTCTCAATAATGAATTGATGCGTAACAATAATTCCTCAAACTGGAAAGGTTTTACTAGATAATCATCCGCCAATCGGGTGAATGCATCTTTCTTATCTGACAAATCTCCATAGGCTGAAATGATGATAATCGGCGTATTTTTATCAAATGAACGAATGGTCTGACAAACATCCAGCCCATTGATCTTAGGAACATTGATATCAAGCAAATACAAATCGTAAGTATTATTCTTTATCTGCCGGATAAAAGTTTCCCCATCATATATCTTATCACATGTAAAATTATTTGATTCAAGGAATTTACAAAGTTCAGCCGAAAGAATAAGATCATCTTCCAATAAAAGAATATTCATCAAACTATATTTTATACGAATGTAACAAAAATTTTTATGATAGTAAATGAAGTTATAAAGAGAAGCAAATACTTTAATTAAATTTTAAGGTTGAAATTTAATATTAAACTATAATTAAAATAAAAGCATCACGATAATCCTGTTGAAATTCTGCTATTATCAGAATAAATTTTAAAATGACTGTTTAACCACTATCTTATATCAAAGTCTAATTTTTTCTTTTTTGTAAAAGATTAATGATTCTAAATGATTTTAAAACTTGTCAAAATTCAGGCAAAAAATATCCCGAAGAAATCGGGATTAAACGAGAGCCAACTACGGGACTTGAACCCGTGACCTCTTCCTTACCAAGGAAGCACTCTACCGCTGAGCTAAGTCGGCATTAATTAAAAAAATCACACTGAATAGCGTGATTTTTGTTGAGCGGAAGACGGGGGTCGAACCCGCGACATTCAGCTTGGAAGGCTGACGCTCTACCAACTGAGCTACTTCCGCAATTTTGTTTCCAAAACTATTGGTAACGCTGTGCAAACTTAGGAAAAATCCTTTAGTTGTGCAACTTTTTTTCTAATATAAAATGTGGGGAGAGCAGGATTCGAACCTACGAAGCCGAAGCAACTGAGTTACAGTCAGTCCCATTTAGCCACTCTGGAATCTCCCCAGATATTTTATATTAAATAGAGCTTCCAGAGGGATTCGAACCCACGACCCCGAGATTACAAATCACGTGCTCTGGCCAGCTGAGCTATGGAAGCATTTTAATATATGGACTGAACGTGTGAGAAACTCTACTCTACATCATTTCAGTAGTAAAAAAAATCACGCTAGTAAAAGTGTGATATTCGAGCGGAAGACGGGGGTCGAACCCGCGACATTCAGCTTGGAAGGCTGACGCTCTACCAACTGAGCTACTTCCGCAATTTTGTTTCCAAAACTATTGGTAACGCTGTGCAAACTTAGGAAAAATCCTTTAGTTGTGCAACTTTTTTTCTAATATAAAATGTGGGGAGAGCAGGATTCGAACCTACGAAGCCGAAGCAACTGAGTTACAGTCAGTCCCATTTAGCCACTCTGGAATCTCCCCAGATATTTTATATTAAATAGAGCTTCCAGAGGGATTCGAACCCACGACCCCGAGATTACAAATCACGTGCTCTGGCCAACTGAGCTATGGAAGCATTTAATAAAAAAGAATTCAAAAGATCGCTGTTCCCTTTTTGCGAGTGCAAATATAGAACGGATTTTTTGAATTCTCAAATTTTTTAATGACTTTTTTTATTTTTTTTTCTATGCCATTTCTTTTTTCTTGATTAATAGCTTTTTAGCAGTATCAACGCATAGGTCTAAACTTTCTTCAAAACTTGTAGTAGTCTTTTTTACTACGATATCGTCTCCCGGAACCGCCAAAATAATCTCGGCAGTTTTATTAGCTTTATCAGCATTATTTTCCACTTTCAGGAATATTTTACATTCATGAATTTTATCATAAAACGTATCAAGTTTGCTTACTTTTTTGTCAATGTGTGATTCTAGTGGTTCGTGAGGAGTTAAACCAATTGATTGAACTGTGATCTTCATAATTCTTCTTTTTTTGATGCTCGAGGATGAGCCTGATTAAACACTTTTTTCAATTGTTCTATATTAGCATTCGTATAGACCTGAGTACTGGCAAGACTGGAATGACCTAATATTTTTTTTACTTTGGAGATCTCCGCCCCATTATCCAAAACGTGTGTAGCAAAGCTATGACGAAGGATGTGAGGACTTCTTTTTTCTTTTGTTGTTACAAGACTAAGGTACTTATTAACTACCACATAAACAAATTTTTCAGAGAGTTTTTTGCCTTTCTTATTGACAAAAAAATAGGACTCATAATCAGTCAATGGTTTACGGATATTTAAGTAACCTTTTAACAAATATGATAACTCTGCGGAAATAGGGATTACTCTTTCTTTATTACCTTTTCCGATAATTCTCATTTCGTTTTCGTCTAGGTTAACATTTTCAAATATCATACCACAAAGCTCAGCTTTACGAATCCCTGTCTGATATAACACCTCTATGATACACTGTTCTAAAACATCATGTATATGATCAAATACAGAATCACTAAGAACCTGCATTTCATCTTTAGAGATAGGAATTTGCTTCTCTGCATAAAATTTAAGGGAAGAAATACTTTCTGTAGGAGAAACTTTAATTTCACCTACTTTAAGAAGAAAAAGATAGAAGCTACGCAATGAAGAAAGTTTTCTATTAATACTTCTCTTGGAAATACCGTTCTCGCTTAGTTCTACGATAAAATTCCTGATGATTTTTTTGTCTGCTTTAGAAATATCTTCGGAAGACTCTGTCCTGAGATAGAAATGAGAAAAGTCTTCCAGGTCTTTTTTATAGCTTGTAATTGTGTGAGGAGAATACCTCTTTTCGAATTGTAAATAGTCTAAAAATTTATCCCGCATCATTGAAGTATAAAAACAAAAAATTCACTCTTCAAATATAAGTATTTAAAGAGTGAATTTAGTATGTGTTTAAGAAAATATCTTAAGCCTGTTCTTCTTTGCTAAGATTTCTTTGCTTGTGAGCAGCTTTCAGTCTAGCTTGTCTTAAAGTTACAGAAGGCTTGATAAACGCCTGTCTAGCTCTTAATTGACGAACTGTACCCGTTTTATCAAATTTTCTTTTATATTTTTTTAATGCTCTGTCGATAGACTCTCCGTCTTTTACTGGAATTATTAACATATATTACATCTCATTTTGGATTGCAAAAATAGACATTTTTTATTAAAGCACAAAAAAATAAGCTTTTTATAATTCAAAATCATTTTTAAAACATGTAAAAACCCTGTATTAATGGTGGTTTACCGTGATAATTATTTTTAGCTTATTAATTTTAATCATCATTCTGCACAAAACAGTATTCAAAAAGCTACTTTCAATACTAATATTATTTAAACAAATTAATTATATTTGCACTCACTTTTCATGGGGTTGACTGGTTTCGACAGCAAGACCAATGGGTAAGTAAGCATGCAGAGAACCGTAGCGCGATCTCTATAATCCCTTGCTACAAAATTTTAACTGGCAACGAAGAGTTCGCTCTTGCAGCTTAATATCGAAGTATAGTAGATCAAGCGTTTTCCCGAAGATTTCAGTAGGGAAGCAAGATATTCCACAAATGCTCTGTTCTGCGGCGTTTGATCCTGGGATATAGGAATGCAGAAATAAGGTTTTAGATGCTTTGGCTAAAACTCGAAAACCTCAGAAGATAAGCTGGAAGTTGGGTGTCTGCTCTCTGCCTCCAGTCAAAAACCAATAGTAGAATAAGCATGTAGAAAGCTTATGTATTGCTTGTTTGGACGAGGGTTCGAATCCCTCCAACTCCACAAAAAAGAGGTTTTGTAATTACAAAACCTCTTTTTTCTTTTTCCTATTCTTCCTAAACTTCCAGGGTGAAATCGCATTACTGTCTTTCCACAATCCAACTTTTGAGTTTTTGGCTGTTAATTCATAATTTTTTAATTCTGTGTTTTTTGAAGATTTAAAATACCACCATCCAAAACCTGATTTTATAATCTCAGCAGACAAATATTTATCATTATCATAGAATATTTTAGCAACCGTTCGTTTGTACCGGTCTTTTCCCGTTCTATAAAACATTACTTTTTTACCAAAAACCTGAGAACCGGTAAATTGTTTTGCATTTTTACCAAAAGCCTGTCCATTTTCTGGGCAATCCACTTCTGCTAAACGCAATGTTTCCTGCCGATTATTTCCTAAGAGAACGACTACAGTATCTCCATCTTTCACTTTAATGACCTTACCTTTCGATTGAGAAAACAGTAAATGACAATTTAAAAGCAGAATTACACAGACAAATTCCAACTTCATTATATATAAGATATCTATATTATTTTACTGGGTGATGAGCCATAATGTTTTTTAAAGGCAAACGAAAAATGAGAAAGATCTTCAAAACCGAGGTCCAGATATATTTCGGAAGCCATTTTTCCTTTTTCCAAAATAAGATAATGAGCTTCCTGCAATCTTTTCTGAATCAGCCATTTTCCCGGTGTAATTCCGAAAATCTTTTCAAAATCACGTTTAAAAGTCGCTAAGCTTCGCCCAGTAAGGTATGCAAAGCGGTCTAAATTAACATTAAAATGGAAGTTTTTATTCATAAAAGCTTCAATATCTATTTTACCGGGCTCATTAAAATCAAACAAAATATTTTTTAATTCGGGCTCTTCTTCAAGTAATAAAATTAATACCTCTTTTATTTTTAAATCTACCAGTCTTGCATCAGAAAGTTTTTCTGAATTATAATAAAACAGTAGCGAGTTCATATAATTTTTAAATTGCAGACTGTCATTAAATAAGTATAAGGGTTTATTAAACTCTTTTCTTTCCGAGATTAAATTATATTCAATACTAAAATCTTTAAGAACTTGTTGATTTAAATAAATAGATAAAGACCTAAACTCTCCATCAGGAGGTGGCTGTTTGGTAAATTTCAATAACTGATTTCTTCTCAGAAAGCGAATTGAACCGTCTTTCGCGGAATAATCATGGAAACCGTCATTTAAAATCAAATCACCTGAGATCTGATAACTCAGCACATGATCAGACACAAAATGCTCTCCCTGTCTACTCAGCTGAGTGTAGCAGGAAAATACAATATTTCCAAAATCCTCTCTTTTAGGTTTCATGATATACAAAGATATAAAACGAGATCGCAAAAACTCAACCCATTTATTATTCCAGACTAATTCCTTTATGGGTTAAATACTTCTTTCCGTACTCTGTGTCAAAAATATTAACCGCGTTGTCATGATCTGTAGAGATCGTCACATCCATCCATTTCTCAAACTCTTCTTTTCTTTTTTCATCAGTTGCTCTTAAAATAGCCGCCGCTTCACTTCCCAAGACCAAATGCAATGGAGGATTTTCATTTTCTACAACATCAATCATTACTTTTGCTGCCTTCGCAGGATCTCCCATCGGAAGAAACTTCCCGGAAGTCAAATATTCTTTTACGCCACCTACTGTCGCTTCATACCCATCAATATCTTTTGCAAAGCTCATTGAGGAACCCGCCCATTCTGTACGAAAACCACCAGGTTGAATACAGGTTACTTTTATTCCCAAAGGAGCAACTTCTTTACTCAGAGATTCAGAAAAACCGACTAAACCAAACTTCGCAGCCTGATAAATGGAAAGCCCTGCATTCCCCACCCTGCCTCCAATAGAACTGATCTGCAGAATATTTCCCGAACGTTCTTTTCTCATATAAGGCAGAACAGCTCTAGTAATTTCAATCGGCGCATACAAATTAACTTCCAACTGACTTCTTACCTGTTCATTCGTAAAAGCTTCCGCAGCTCCAGTAATTCCGAAACCTGCATTATTTACCAAAACATCTATTTTACCGAAATAACTCACCGCTTCTTCAACTGCAGCATAAATCTGCGCTTTATTCTGAACATCTAATTCCAATGACAACAACTGCCCCGAATATTGTTCAGTCAGTTCTGTTAAATGTTGAAGATTTCTGGCGGTAGCCACAACATAATCTCCTTTTAATAATACTGCTTCAACTAGACTTTTTCCTAAACCTTTTGAACTTCCTGTGATAAACCAAACTTTTTTCATTATATTATTGATTTTATTTGATACAAATTTCCGTCAACAATGCTTCGTACAGGTTTGTTAAAAAGCTCAAATTCACTTTGTTTAAAGAATCATTTCAGTTAAAATTAAGCAGTTATTATATAAGGTATATCCACACAACAAAATATTATTTCAATCAAATTAAAACAAGGACATATAATGCCAAAATATAAACACCTGAAAACTAAAACACTAAACTAACCAAGGATAAAATAAGCACCTGCAAGCCACAAAAAAGACTAAAAAAATGTTTTATCGTAAAGAATTTTATATATTTGCACCATCTAACAATTAAAAAAAATAATTTACTATGTCAGACATTGCATCAAGAGTAAAAGCTATCATCGCTGATAAGCTTGACGTTGAAGAAACAGAAGTAACTCCTGAAGCTAGCTTCACTAACGATTTAGGAGCTGATTCATTGGATACAGTTGAACTAATCATGGAATTTGAAAAAGAATTCAACATTCAAATCCCTGATGATCAGGCTGAAAAAATTACTACTGTAGGACACGCTATCGCTTATATCGAAGAAGTAGTAAATAAATAATATTCTTCAACAAAAAAGAAATTAAACAAAGTTTATGGAATTAAAAAGAGTAGTTGTAACAGGATTTGGAGCAATAACACCGATTGGAAATAATGCAAAAGAATACTGGGAAAATCTTGTGAAAGGTGAGAGCGGTGCCGCTCCGATTACTCTTTTTGATGCCACAAACTTTAAAACAAAATTCGCTTGCGAAGTAAAAAATTTCAATCCATTAGACCATTTCGATAAGAAAGAGGCTAAAAAAATGGATAGAAATACACAACTTGGACTGGTTGCTGCTAAAGAAGCAGTACAACACTCAAGAATTATTGAAGACCATGTAGATAAAAACAGAGTCGGTGTAATCTGGGGTTCAGGAATCGGAGGTTTAGAAACTTTCGAAACTGAAGTTTTAGGATGGGCCAATACGGAAATTCCGAGATTCAATCCTTTCTTTATCCCTAAAATGATTGCAGATATTACTCCAGGACATATTTCTATTGAATATGGATTCCACGGACCGAACTATACTACTGTTTCTGCATGTGCATCTTCGGCAAATGCTTTAATTGATTCCAAAATGCTTATCCAATTAGGAAAAGCAGATGTAATTGTGTGCGGAGGCTCAGAAGCTGCCGTTACAGCAAGTGGTGTCGGTGGATTCAATGCAATGATGGCACTTTCTACAAGAAATGATGATCCTAAAACAGCTTCAAGACCTTTTGACAAAGACAGAGACGGATTTGTACTTGGTGAAGGAGCGGGATGTATCATCCTTGAAGAATACGAGCACGCTGTAAAACGTGGTGCTACAATTTATGCGGAATTAAAAGGTGGTGGTCTTAGTGCAGATGCACATCACATGACAGCACCTCATCCTGAAGGTTTAGGAGCTTATCTGGTAATGAAAAGTTGCTTGGAAGATGCAGGCTTAACTGCTGATGAAGTAGATCACATCAATATGCATGGCACATCTACTCCATTAGGAGATATTGCAGAGTCTAATGCGATTTCAAAATTATTAGGAGAGCACGCTTTCGACATTCAGATTAATTCTACAAAATCAATGACGGGTCACTTATTGGGTGCTGCCGGGGTTATTGAAGCTATTGCTGCGTTAGGAACTATTATTCATGGTATTGTTCCTCCTACCATCAACCATTTTACTGATGATGAAAATATCGATAGCAGACTGAACTTTACGTTCAACGAAGCTGCGAAGAAAGATGTAAAAGTAGCCATGAGTAATACTTTTGGGTTTGGTGGACATAACGCGTGCGTTCTATTTAAGAAAATCTAATTTTACTGAATGGAGTTACAGAAATACTTTTCTAAATTCCTTCTCAAACAAAGAAAAAGAAAATTAACGGAGAGAGACTACTTCCTCAGTACTGAACTTCACAAAATGTTAGGTACCGAGGTGCAAAATGTTGCGCTTTACCGTGAAGCTTTTTCTTTAAAAAGCTCTTCTAAAAATCAAGACAATAGTAATTACGAAAGACTTGAATTTTTGGGAGATTCCGTTTTGGGTACAATTATCTCCTGTCATCTGTTTCAGACTTATCCTAAAGCTAATGAAGGGTATCTGACACAAATGAAATCTAAGATTGTCAACAGGAAAAACCTTAATAAACTTGGAGAAGATTTAAAATTGACAGATCTTCTGCAAAAGCAAAATTCTGTGGCTTTAGGGGAAAATATCTCCGGAAATTTATTTGAAGCCTTAATTGGTGCCGTTTATCTGGATTTTCAATATGACACCTGTAAGAAAATCATTTTGGAAAGGCTTTTAACGCCATCAGAGATCAATAAACTTGAGAATAAAATTGTAAGCTACAAAGGTCTTTTGCTGGAATGGAGCCAGAAGAAAAAAGTAAATATAAAATATGAGACCTGCGAAGAAATCCAGGTAAATAAAGCCGTCGTTTTTCGATGTCATGTTTGGTTAGGTGAAGAAAAAATAGCCAATGCTACAGAAACCTCCAAAAAGAAAGCAGAAGAAAAAGCAGCACAGAGAGCATTTTATATTTTAAATAAAAAAGAAAATATACTTGGAAATCCAAAAACTTTATGATCTAGACGATATAGAATTTGAAGATATTGCCATAGGATTGGTAAGATTAGCAAAAAATATACCTGATCACGAGTTTTTCTACAAAATAAATCAAAATAATGATCTTACCTTCTCCAGAAAAAAGGACATTGTCTTACACGGAGATTATTATGATTATTTTTTTCCAAGATTTGAAGCTTATCACAAGTTTACAAAGACATGTTTTACTTTCATTTCGAACAGATCTTCTGAAAGTAAACAAAAAAAAATACAAACAGAACTCTTCTCAGAAGAAGAAAACATTAAATTTTTATTAAATAATCAGGTAGATGTAGAATATATTCTGCATAGTTCGGAACAGTTTCCTGATTTTTCCGTAATTTTGCTCCCTGAAAATCTTGTATTTCCAATTCAAGATTATACATTGAGTTCTGAGGAAGAACTTTATCAAATTATCCAGTATTATGAATAAGTATTTAAAGAAGACAAAAATTATCGCAACACTTGGACCGGCTTCATCGTCGAAGGAAGTAATGTTAGGATTAATGAAAGCGGGAGTTGATATTTTTAGAATTAATTTTTCACACGCCGATTATGATCTAGTAAAAGCAAATATCAAAATCATCAGAGAGCTTAATAAAGAATATGGTTTCTCTGTAGGTATATTGGGAGATTTACAGGGTCCTAAGCTGAGAGTAGGTGTGGTAAAAGAAGGTTCTTATCTGAATCCTGGAGATATTCTGACCTTTACCAATGAAAAAATAGAAGGCGATTCTACAAAAGTATATATGACTTACCAACAGTTTCCACAAGATGTAAAAGTTGGTGAAAGAATTCTTATCGATGATGGTAAGTTAGTTTTGGAAGTTACTGAAACCAATCTGACCGATACGGTAAAAGCAAAAACGATTCAAGGGGGACCTTTAAGTTCTAAAAAAGGAGTAAACCTTCCCAATACCAACGTTTCTCTTCCTGCTTTAACGGAAAAAGATATTCAGGATGCTAATTTCATGCTTGATCAGGAAGTAGATTGGGTGGCTCTTTCATTCG
Organism: Candidatus Chryseobacterium colombiense; assembly: GCA_029203185.1. NCBI lineage: Bacteria > Pseudomonadati > Bacteroidota > Flavobacteriia > Flavobacteriales > Weeksellaceae > Chryseobacterium > Candidatus Chryseobacterium colombiense. Next base: position 2,431,743 of record CP119310.1, read on the forward strand.
TGCGTCACGCTCAGGATATTATTGATTTGAAAGAATTAATCAATAAACACCCGAAAGGTAAATTTAAGACTCCGATTATTGCGAAAATTGAAAAGCCTGAAGGCGTAAAAAATATTGATGAGATCCTATTGGAATGTGACGGATTAATGGTTGCGCGTGGAGATTTAGGAGTAGAAGTTCCAATGGAAGAAGTTCCGGCTATTCAGAAAACATTGGTAGAAAAAGCCAGATTTTACTCTAAGCCGGTAATCATTGCTACTCAGATGATGGAAACAATGATCAACAGCTTAACACCAACAAGAGCAGAGGTAAACGACGTTGCCAACTCCGTATTGGACGGAGCTGATGCAGTAATGCTTTCTGGAGAAACTTCTGTAGGTAGATATCCTGTTCAGGTGGTTGAAAATATGGCTAAAATTGTGAAGAACATTGAAATGACCCATTTTTACCAACACAAAAATGAACCGATTGAAAAAGACTACAACTGCATCGATGAAAGATTCATTACTAACAGAGTTTGTCTTGCAGCGGTAAGAATTGCAAAAACAACCAATGTTTCAGCTATCGTTACTTTAACACATTCAGGATATACAGCATTCCAGCTTGCAGCACACAGACCGAACTCGCATATCATCGTTTATAGCGGAAATAAGAGAGTTATTACCATGCTGAACCTGCTTTGGGGAGTTCATGCTTACTATTATGATATGAAGAAACCTACGGATGAAACGATTATCCAGGTAAATATGCTGACTCACAACCACGGTTATATTGAAACCGGAGATTTTGTAATCAACATCAATGCTACACCATCATACGAAGGTGGAAAAACGAATACATTGAGATTAACAACGGTTTAATCAAACGAAAAACAGTATACAATAAAAACTCCCAAGATTTTGGGAGTTTTTTTATGTTTAAATTATTTCCTATTTTCAATAAAGCTAATTTCCGACAATCGTCTTAGCCGTTACAAACTCTTTTAAAGCCAGTAAAGAAAGCTCCGTACCATAACCCGAAGCCTTTGTTCCGCCAAAAGGAAAACGGGGATCAGAACTTGTCATTCTGTTGATATTTACCGTTCCCGATTCCAGGTTTTCGATAAAGAATAACTGACGGGCTTTATCAGCTGTCCAGACAGAGTTTGAAAGTCCGAAGGGAATATCATTCGCCATTTGTAAAGCTTCCTCATCATTTTTAGCAATCATCACTATTCCAAGCGGTCCGAAAAGTTCTTCCTGTAAAATTGGATTACCTTCTTTTACACGGATTAATCCTGGATTAAATTCAATATCTGAAATTCTTTCCAATGGGATGATAATTTCCGCACCGTTCTCCAAAGCTTTTTTAAATTGCTGTTCCAAATCATCGGCCAAGTCCGGCCTTGCCATTCCTGCAATCCTGGTTTCTTTATTCATCGGATCTCCGACAACATATTTTTTATATTCTTCAATGAATTTTGGAAGAAAAACATCTTCAACTTTCTCATCGATAATAAACCTCTTGGCTGCAGTACAAGTTTGTCCACAGTTTTGAAGCCTGGATTTCACTCCGGCCTTCGCAGCTTCCTCTAGGTCTGCATCATCAAAAACAATAAATGCATCACTTCCTCCTAATTCAAGCAGGGATTTCTTAATGTTTAAACCGGCTATCGAAGCCACTTCACCACCTGCTTTTCCACTTCCTGTAAGACTTACTCCTTTTACAATAGGATGCTCTAAAATTTCTTTTACGGCTTTATGTCCCACTTCAAGATTCTGAAAAACACCTTCTGGAAAGCCCGCTTCCAAAAGCACCTCTTCAATCGCATTTCCACTTCCAAAGCAAATTGATGCATGCTTCAAAACAATAGTATTACCCGCTAAAATTGCAGGCGCAGCGAATCTCAACACCTGCCAGAAAGGAAAATTCCAAGGCATTACTCCTAAAATCACACCTTTTGGAACATAATGAACTTCTGAATAAGAAAATTCGGAGTCTATTTTCTCTGGTTTTAAAATGTTCTCGGCATCGGCATAATAATTCATCATTAAAGCACATTTTTCTACCTCAGCAATCGATTCTGAAATCGGCTTATTCATCTCTTGAGTAATGATAGTACCAAATCTCTCAGCATTGTTTTTTAAAATTCCTGCAGCTTTTGCAATGAGTTTTTGTCTGTTTTCGAATGGTACTTTTCTCCATTCTGAAAATGCCTTATCTCCTTGGATAAGTTTATTTTCAATTGATTGTTCCATACTGTAATTTCTGTTTTTAAATTCAAATCAATGAATTTAATTAATGCCTTTCTCTAAAAAGCATCATATAAGCAACAAAATTTGTTCCTTAGGGTTAAATAAAATAATGATTTTCTCTATCGAAGAATATCAAATTATCGTTTATATCATAAACCATTCATTCATAAGACATGCCGCCAGTCTCGCCGTTCTTTCCTGAATATCAAATAACGGATTAACTTCTGCTACATCCAAAGCTAATAGCTTTTCACTTTTTAAAATGTGTCTGTAAAAATGCATAAATGTAGCATCTGCAAAAATTCCATTATAGGCTGAAGCTGAAACTCCCGGAGCTATGGAAGCATTAAAGACATCCATACAAATCGTTAAGTAAACATAGTCAACACTTTCCAGCAGTTCATTTATTCTCTGGTAAATAGAAGGTAAGTTTTCAAAGAACAGTTCATCAGCCAAAATATATTTCATTCCATACTGATGTGCTGTATCAAATAATTTCAAGGTATTGGAATTTCTTTGAATTCCGATATGCAGTGAATTGATTTCGCTTTCCTGGGCAATCTGCCAAAATCCTGTTCCGGAACTTGCTCCTACTCCATTTTCAGGCTGTCTGTTATCAAAATGGGCATCAATATTAATGATCCCGATCTTCTGTTCAGGAAAAGCTGTTTTAACACCTAAATAATGGGCATAAGTAACCTCATGCCCCCCTCCCAAAACCATTGATTTTCCTCCTTTCAACAGAACTTTGGAAACATTCTTAGCAAGATTATTCTGAGCATTTTCTAATTTTCCATCTTCACAGGTAACATTACCAAAATCAAGCAACGAAAAATCAGGAAGAATCACCGGAAAGTTGGACATATTTTTCCTGATGATACATGGAGCATCTTTTGCCCCCTGTCTTCCTTTATTTCTCCGAACCCCTTCATCTACGGCAAACCCATGTAAAACGAAATCATTCGTTGAAATTGCATCGTAATTAGTTTCTTCTTTCACTCTTTGAAAGAGCCTGTGATAAAGAAGCTCTTCACCATCTAATCTACCCTGCCAGATTTTGTTCATTACTTTGATAATTTTGTATTTAGTCTAAACTTTTTTTCCATCAATATAAACACTTTCAGCTTGTAAGCTTCCCTGGTTATACAGAACATTTTGGAAATTACTGGTTTTAAAAGTTACAAAATCAGCTTTCTGATCCGCTGCTAACCTTCCTCTATCTTCTAAACCAAGTGCAAAAGCCGAACGGAATGTTATTCCGGCTAAAACTTCTGCTGTAGTAAGCTTTTCAAATGTTGCTAAAATAGAAGCTTGTGTAATCAGGTTTCCCATAGGAGCAGAACCAGGGTTCCAGTCACTTGCGATGGCTACAATTGCTCCTGCATCCAAGAGTTTTCTTGCGGGAGTAAATTTTTCTCCCAAGCCTAAACTTGCACCCGGTAAAGCTGTTGCCACAGTTTCTGACTGCGCCAAGAATTCAATATCTTCATCAATTGTTGCTTCCAGATGATCCGCAGATTTTGCCCCCACTTCCACTGCAATTCTTGAACTTCCGGGAGTGAACTGGTCTGCATGGACTGTAATTTCAAAACCTAAGTCTTTCGTTTTAAGTAAGAAATCTTTGCTTTCTTCAGGCTGAAATGCAGATTTTTCAATGAAAATATCGACGCGTTTCGCCAGATTTTCTTCTTTTACTTTAGGTAAAATTTCAGTTAAAATATATTGTAAATATTCTTGATTATTTCCTTCAAAATCTCTCGGTTTCAAATGTGCGGAAAGACAGGTAGGAACTAAAGTTACCTTCGTTTGTTCCTGAGCTTTTTTAATGATTCGAAGCATTTTCAATTCATTTTCGACATCTAATCCGTAACCACTTTTTACTTCAATGGTTGTGATTCCTAAAGAAACCAGAAAATCAATTCTTTCCAGTAAAGTTTTCAATAATTTCTCTTCTGAAGCATTTCTTGTATGCTGAACAGAGCTCCAGATTCCCCCTCCGCTTTCTGCAATTTCAAGATACGTTTTTCCTGCGTTACGCATCGCAAAATCATTCGCGCGGTTTCCCCCAAAGCAAATATGGGTATGAGAATCTACAAAAGCCGGAAGAACGATCTGTTCTCCTTCAACAGTTTCAATCTCTATATTTTGATTTTCCGATTTTAATGTTTCAAAATTTCCGATCTGATGGATTTTGTCATTATTGACTACAATACCTCCATCAGTAATAATTTCAAGTTGCTCATCAGAAAGCTTTCCTCTTAAAGGAAGATTAGCAAGTGTTACAACCTGCTTGAAAGGACCAATAAGTTTCATTTATTTAGTTTAATGCTAATATTGGAAAAACAGTTGAACTCATGCTTTACAGGAATGCTAGAAAATATTCAATTACGATTCTATACTTCTAAAGCAACATCAACTTCTTTATATCCAAAATTTTCTCTCTCAAAAATACTCAAAATATCTCTTCTGCTCAAATCTTAATTTTTCATCTGATCCAACCTTAATCTTAACCTCAATTTTCCTATCTTTACGGTAAATGAAATTGAATTAATGCCTGATTTTTTACACCCAGACAAAGACAATTACTCCCGTGAGGAGCTGATACAGGAAGAACAGATTCGTCCTCAAAGCTTTAAAGATTTTGCGGGACAAAGGAAAACTTTGGAAAATCTTGAAGTCTTCGTAACCGCTGCCAAGAAACGTGGCGGAGCACTCGACCATGTTTTATTGCATGGTCCTCCAGGTTTGGGAAAAACAACTTTAGCAAATATTATTGCCAACGAATTGGGAGTAAACTGCAAAATTACATCCGGTCCTGTACTGGATAAACCCGGAAGTTTAGCCGGATTATTGACAAACCTTGAGGAAAATGATGTTCTTTTTATTGATGAAATTCACCGGTTGTCTCCTGTTGTAGAAGAATACCTATATTCCGCGATGGAGGACTATAAAATCGATATCATGCTGGAAACCGGTCCTAATGCGAGAAGTGTTCAGATCGGCCTGAATCCTTTTACTTTGGTTGGTGCAACGACAAGAAGCGGAATGCTGACCAAACCGATGTTGGCAAGATTCGGAATTCAAAGCAGACTTGAATATTATACCATTGAACTCTTATCAATGATCATCATCAGAAGTGCAAGAGTTTTGGGTGTGAAAATCTATGAAGATGCAGCGATTGAAATTGCAAGAAGAAGCCGTGGAACTCCAAGAATTGCCAATGCTCTATTGAGAAGAGTCCGTGATTTTGCTGAGATAAAAGGTAATGGTGAAATTGAAATTAACATCACCAAATATGCTCTTAATTCATTGAATGTAGATGAATTCGGATTGGACGAAATGGATAATAAGATCATGCGTGTAATGATTGAGAATTTTAAAGGAAAGCCTGTAGGTATTTCCGCACTCGCTACCTCAATAGCCGAAAATCCTGAAACACTGGAAGAGGTTTATGAGCCCTTTTTAATTCAGGAGGGATTTATCATTAGAACTCCAAGAGGGCGCGAAGTGACTGAAAAAGCCTATAAACATCTGAATATTGCAAGACCTAAAAATCCTGGGGAATTATTTTAAATAATGTTTATACCTAAATTATACAAAAGCGAAGATTACAATCTGATGAAAGAAATTATCCGAGAGCATTCTTTTGCTTTATTAATTTCTTCCGTGGATAAAATTCGTGCCACCCATTCTATGATGATGCTGAATGAAGATGACACAGAAAATGTTTATATTGAAACTCATATTTCAAAAGCCAATCCACAAGCAAAAATACTAAAAAACGGAGATGAAGTTCTTTGCGATTTTTTAGGAGCGCATGTCTATGTTTCAAGCAGCTGGTATGACCATGTGAATGTTTCGACCTGGAATTATGAAGCCGTGCAAATCTATGGAAAAGTCGAACTGATGACCCCGAAAGAGCTGTATGATCATTTAGATAAACTGACTTCAAAATACGAGATGTTTCAGCAATGCCCGATGATGGTAGAAAATATGGGAAAAGAATTTGTTGAAAAAGAGATGAAAGGGGCTTTCGGATTAAAAATTATTCCTACCGAAATTTTCATTAAACAGAAGCTTTCTCAAAACAGAAAAGAGAATGATTTTAAAAATATCATTTCAAATCTTGAAAACAGCGATGAAAACGGAAAAAAGATTGCTGAGAAAATGAAACTGTTAAAAAATAATACATTATAAAACTTAATATTATATGAAACTATATCCAATACAGTGTGGAAAATTTAAATTAGATGGCGGAGCCATGTTTGGAGTCGTCCCAAAGAGTTTGTGGGAAAAGACGAATCCTGCAGACGAAAAAAACCTAATCGAGCTTGGAACACGCTCACTTCTTGTAGAAGACGGAAAGAAATTAATTTTAATTGATTGCGGTCTTGGAAACAAACAGGATGAAAAGTTCTTCGGGCATTATTCTCTTTGGGGAGATGATCATTTAGATAAAAATTTAAAAAAATATGGTTTCGTAAGGGAAGATATCACAGATGTTTTTTTAACCCATCTTCATTTCGATCATTGTGGTGGAGCTATCGAATGGAACGATGACAAAACAGGTTACAGACCTGCTTTTAAAAATGCACATTTCTGGACCAATGAAAATCACTGGCAATGGGCAACAGAACCTAACGCAAGAGAAAAAGCAAGTTTTTTAAAGGAAAACATTATCCCGATGCAGGAAAGCGGACAGCTGAATTTTTTACCGCTTCCAACCACCGGAAATTACGGCTTTGCACCCGACTTGAAAATGGATGTCATATTTGTTGATGGTCACACAGAAAAACAAATGTTGCCTGTGATTCAATATCAGGATAAAACAATAGTTTTTGCTGCTGATTTGATTCCTACAGTTGGACATATCAATCTGGTGTATGTAATGGGATATGATACAAGACCTCTTTTAACACTAGAAGAGAAAGGAAAATTCCTGAAGCAATGCGTAGATAATGAATATTTGTTATTTTTTGAACATGATGCCCATAATGAATTGGCAAGTCTTAAAATGACGGAAAAAGGAGTAAGACTAGACGAGACTTTTAGTTTTAATGATGTTTTTGGATATTAATTTTTAAGTATGGAAGAATTACAGTCAGAAACTCAAAAAGCAGAACCAGAACCGTTATCTACCCCGAAAATAATAGGATTAACAGGAGGAATCGGATCAGGAAAAACCACTGTTGCAAAATTCATTGAAGAGTTCGGATTTCCAGTTTATTATTCAGATGACAGGGCAAAAGATATTGTAAACGACAATGATGACTTGAAGGAAAAAATTAAAACCCTTTTAGGTGATGAAGCCTATGATGAAAACGGACTTTACAATAGAAAATTCGTTGCTGAAAAAGTTTTTAATAATAAAGATCTACTCCACAGCCTAAATGAAATTATTCATCCTGCTGTCCGGATCGATTTTGAAGAATGGGTGAAAAGACAGACCAAATATCTTGTTTTTAAAGAGACAGCGTTGTTATTTGAATTAAAATTAAACAGGCAATGTTATCAATCTGTTTTAGTAACTGCCGAAGACAACATCCGGGCTAAAAGAGTAATGGACAGGGACGGAAAAACCTATCGGGAAGTAGAAGCTGTCATGGAAAAACAAATGCCGGAAAAAGACAAAATAAAGCTGGCCGATCATATCATCTATAATAATACAAACCTGGATGATCTGAAGGAACAAACAGAAAAAATCATTTTTGATATTGAATAAAATACAGCTCGTTGGAATTTTTTCAACGAGTTTTTTTGTCTTTATTTATCTACGAATAAAAAAATCAGCTCCCATTTCTGAGAGCTGATTCTATTTTAAAGTAATCAGTTATGATTTCTTATTCCTTGATGAATTTCTTCTGTACCGAAGTTGAACCATCCTGAATATCGATCACATACATTCCGTTGATTAATGCATGAACATCTACCTTGTTGTTTAAGATAATTCCACTTGTGATCAGCTGTCCTGCAGCACTATATATTTTATAATTAGCTCTCTTGCTGATATTCTTAACATTCAATACTGTGCTTACCGGGTTAGGGTAAATTAAGATATCATTCTGATTCAACAGATTAGTAGCTGGTTTCTTAGTGATTCTTACCGTGTAATCTTCCACTTCCCCATTGTCAAAGTTGGTACAGTTTACAGGAATTCCTCCTTTCATTAAAGCTACTCTCATCACCACATACGTATAGTCTACATTGCTTACAAAAGCATCTGATGGTACACTGAATATTGTCGTTGCTGTTGCTGCAGTATTTGGCCCGGATACTAAGATTCTTTCATTGATATCAAATTCTCCGTTTCTGTCGAAGTCGATCCATGCTACAACTCCTGCATCTGCGGTTACCACTTTATCAATTGTCAACTGGTTGTTTACTGATCCTTGGATCAATTCGATCTGAGCAGTAGGAACAGCCGTATAATCAGTATATGTTGAAGCTGCAGAAGTATTTACCATCTGTGGTTTACCATTAGGAAGCACAGTTACTTTGGAAATATATTCTCCTGATGTATTATTAGCTCCCATCTGACAGTAGATCACCGTTGGAGTGGTAAAATAGTACGGTAACGTGAAATTACCAGGAGTACCACTACAAATATTAGCTACCTCCATTTCATATTTAGTAAGCTCCGTTAAACCGGTAAGAGTATAAATATTATTCGTTACCTGAACATTAGTCCATCCTGGAATTCCTACTTTTCTGTATCTCAATACATATTTACCTGTTGCATCCGGTCCTAGATAAGGATCCCACTGAACTTTAGCACTTGTTGGTTTTAACTCAAGAATGGTTAATCCCGGAGGCGCAATAACACAAGTTCTTTCAGTTGTAAATCTTGCTAAGCTAGACCATGGATTAGGTGTCGTTGAATTAACACATGTGCTTCTTACCTGAACCTCATACTGTGTATATGGATCTAAGCCCGAAAGCAGATATGTACTTGCCGGTGGATTTGGTAAGTTAATTGGCAGAGACCAAGTTCCTCCTACTTTTCTCCATTGCATTTGGTAAGTTGCACTCGCAACTAACGGCGACCAATTCACAATTGCCGAAGTAGACGTAATATTGGTGAACGTTACATTCGGTGGAGTCGGATCACATTTTGTAGTAAATTCATTGTGGGAATAGGTTCCTACATTCACCGTATTACAAACCGCTGCTACTTCCACTTCGTATAATGTTGCAGGAGTTAATCCTGTAAGAGGAAAAGGTGGTTGGTTAGCCGCTGTTACTGCCGGGACATCAATTGGACCTGATACTGGTAGCCATTGAGTGGAACCAACCGGACGGTATCTTACTTTATAAGAAGCTCCTCCAATATCCTGTGGCCAGGTAATTGTTGCTGAATTATGCGTAATAGAAGCCGGAGTTACGGTAACGACAGGTGTAGCCGTGCTACATACTCTCAATACAATATTATCGACCGCCATTGGTGGCTGCGTTCCTCCTGAAGTATCGTTTCTCCATTCGAATACCAAACGCATAGTAGTACCTGCATAATTCGTAAGATTCAAGTTTGAATTGGAATAATTACTCCAAGTCCCATTTAAATTATACTGTCCTACCTGAACTCTTCCCGGTGCTCCAGGTGTTCCTGTTGCAGCTGTAATCTGAACTCCCGATGTAGGCATAAAACTTGACGGTACTAACCATACTCTTAAGTAATCATAAGCACTTTCCCCTTGTCCTTTCCAGTCAAAAGAGAAAGAAGCCAAAGTGGTTCCATTAGGAATCTCTATATCTCTATACGCCTGTACTACACTTCCTGCAGTAATGGTATAAGCATTTGTTACCCCATTATCATTGGTAATATAGATAGACTTTCCTGTATTTCCGGTTGCAGCACCATAGAACCATTTATTGGTTTGAGTTCCATTAATTAAACCTAAATCATTTGCTGTTTCAAAATTCTGAATATAAGGAAGCTGAGCCGGAATCTGCGTGGTCATAACAGAAACTACGTCAGATAAATCACTTTGATCTGTAGAGCTACATAATGCTTTTACCCATATATAGTAGGTCGTACTTTGTGCAAGTCCTGGAATTGTATATCCTGTACTTCCGCCTGGAATTCCTGTAATATTAGGTGTCGGAGGCGGTGTAGTTGTAGTACTGTAATATATTTGATATCCTCCTGCAGGCGCAGTAGCCGGTGGTGTCCAAGAAATTGTCGCAGTAGATGACGTTGAGCTAACTACTGTTACTCCTAATGGTTCAATACATGTAGGAGCTACTCTTAATTTAAAATCATCAACTCCTAAATACCAAGGAGAGCTAGTAGCAGTTACATTAGTCCCAAAATAGTATGTTCCGGATGTTGCTGGAGTATAATATACTTTATACTTAACATAACCTGGCGTATCCTGAGTAGCTGTTATAAATGTTCCTAAATTGGTTGCCCCTGTAGTAGAAGTCGCAGAATTCACCAATACATTACCTGTAAATCCTTGGTAAGAAGAGCCTTGCCCTCCTGTGTTATAATAGAATGAAAACTCATAGGCTGTACCTGCTGTTAATGCAAATCCGGGTGTCCATAATTGGCTTGCCGTGGTATTACCATATTGAATCCTCATATAATTCGGAGTAGATCTAGGTACATTATATGTTGTAGAAGCCGTATTAGAAGAAGTCCACGCATTAGTACCTGTTACTTGTTTCCAGCAAGAAGGAACAATCCCTGAACCAATACTTGACATAGAATCAAAATTCTCAGTCCATGGTAAAGCAGTTATAGCTGCACATGGTGTTGTAAAGGATATAGACGTCCAACCACTTTGATCTGTTCCACTACATCTGGATCTTACCCATACATAATATGTTGTATTGGGAGACAGTGGTGAAAGTGTTACAGAAGTTCCTGTAAATACCATTTGTGATGGTGTCGTTGAAGATGTTGGCGCTGTTGTAGAAGTAGTATAATAAATATCATATCCACTTCCCGGAGCTGACGATGGAGCGGTCCAGCTAACTGATCCACTTGTAGCGGTTATTGCTGATGACGTTAAATTCGTAGGCGCAAAGCAAGTTGGCGGCGTCCAAGTATAAGTCAATCCGTCCGTTGGCATTCCAGGTGTAGCAGCAGTCGTATTAAATGACTGAGTACTGCTATTTGTTGTACCCGCAGTAGCATTTGAGTAAAGAACTGAAGTTGAATTAGTTCTATTATTAAAATCTGCATTGGATGTACCTCTAAGCCCAACTTGTCTGGTCCCACTAGCAGATGTACTTCCTACAAGATAAGATCCTCCCTTATAAACTACAGCAATTGTATTGGTAGTTTCTCTTAATCGGATCTGAAAGGAAAAAGAATAAGCACTTGTAGTCGTCGTCGTGTAAGCAGGTCTGAAATCAGCCCACTGAACGACTACTTCCCTGTTTGGAGCTGTTCCTACAACTTTCCAACTGATGCTACCTGTAGCACCACCAAGGTTGAATACTGAATTAAGATCTCCACCAAATGCAGAAACAGCACCAGAATAGGCTGTTGTACTGGAAATAGGAGAATATTCAGATGTTGACGGAGCTGTTGTTCCAAAGGTTAAGAAACCATTTGTTGAAACATTTAATGATGAATAATTAACGCCATTAAAAGAAAAATTAAATGGAATGGTTACCGGATAGACATTGTTATCCAATGACCCCGCAAGTGTATTTGCCGTTGCAGCTTCTAAAACAGTAGGCGCTGTTAAAGCCGTGTAAGTTCCAGATGACTTCACAAAACTGTAAGAACTCACCTGTGCATTACCCATAAATGCAATTGCAAATGAAAAAAGTAGTAAAATCTTCTTCATATCATCAAAATATTAAATCCATTATTAGGATTTTGAGCATTATACATAAATTAAATTAGAATTAAATTGAATGGTCTTAAAAATATGATTAACGTTTAAAACCTTAAGTTATTATAGAAAATAGTAAAATGTAAAAATTTTTATCATAGGCTTCATTATTTTAAATTGGTTGCAAAACTAATACTTTTATCTCACAAATACCTTACCCTTATTTATTTTAAATAAATAACACCAATTTTCATTTTTTATTGGAAATAAATAAAAACCAAAAAAAAGATTTAAATTTTAAGAACTACAATATTTATCTATCAAATATCCATTAAATCAGTCATATTGAAACAAAAAAAATAATTCCTGTCAAAAAACTTCATTTTTTCCTCCATCAAATCTTAATACTATTATGCATAAAATATTCATTCTTACATATTACAATCGGTAACATATTTATAATAAAAAATCAGCTCTCATTTCTGAGAGCTGATTCTATTTAAAAAGTAATCAATTATAGTAATTTCTTATTCCTTGATGAATTTCTTCTGTACCGAAGTTGAACCATCCTGAATATCGATCATATAAACTCCATTAATCAACATGTGAACATCTACCTTGTTGTTTAAGATAATTCCACTTGTGATCAACTGACCTGCAGAACTATAAATCTTATAATTGGCTCTCTTGCTGATATTCTTAACATTCAATACCGTACTTACAGGGTTAGGATAAATTAAGATATCATCCTGATTCAATAAACTGCTTGTCGGTTTCTTAGAGATTCTTATCGAGTAATCTTCTACTTCACCCTTGTCAAAGTTGGTACAGTTTACCGGAATTCCTCCTTTCATTAAGGCTACTCTCATCACGACATACATATAATCTACATTGCTTACAAATGCATCTGCTGGCACACTAAATGTTGTCGTTGCTGTCGCTGCAGTATTTGGTCCGGATACCAGGATTCTTTCATTGATATCAAATTCTCCGTTTCTGTCGAAGTCGATCCATGCTACAACTCCTGCATCTCCGGTTACCACTTTATCAATTGTTAACTGGTTGTTGGTTGATCCCTGGATCAATTCGATCTGAGCAGCAGGAAAAGCTGTATAATTTGTATACGTTGAAGCTGCAGAAGTATTTACCATCTGTGGTTTACCATTAGGAGTTACTGTTACTTTAGAGATATATTCTCCTGATGAATTAATAGCTCCCATCTGACAGTAAATTACTGTTGGAGTGGTAAAGTAATACGGTAAAGTGAAATTACCCGGAGTACCGCTACAAACATTGGCTACTTCCATTTCATATTTAGTAAGCTCAGTTAAACCGGTAAGAGTATAAATATTATTCGTTACCTGAACAGTAGTCCATCCCGGAATTCCTACTTTTCTATATCTTAAGATATACTTACCTGTTGCATCCGGTCCTACGTAAGGATCCCACTGAACTTTAGCACTTGTTGGCTTTAACTCAAGAATGGTTAATCCCGGTGGCGGAATTTCACAAGTTCTTTCAGTCGTAAATCTTGCTAAACTTGACCATGGGTTAGGTGTTGTTGAATTTACACATATATTTCTTACCTGAACTTCATACTGTGTATACGGTGTTAAAGTATATCCTGTTGAAGGAAGTGAGAAGCTATTAGCCGGCGGGTTCGGTAAATTAATCGGTCCAATCCATGTTGGATCTCCTACTTTTCTCCATTGCAACTGATACGTAGCACTTGCTGCCAATGGTGACCAGTTAACAACTGCTGTAGTAGATGTAATATTAGTAAAAGTCACATTCGGTGGAGTCGGATCACATTTTGTGGTAAACACATTATGAGAATAAGTTCCTACATTCACTGTATTACAAACTGCCGCTACTTCTACTTCATAATTCGTTGCAGGAGTTAATGGATAAGTTGGCGGGTTTAATGTAAATGTCTGTGTAGTACCTGTTATTGCTGGTATATCAATTGGGCCTGTTGTTGGCAACCATTGAGTAGAACCTACCGGTCTGTATCTCAATTTATAAGAAGCTCCTCCGATATCCTGTGGCCAAGTAATCGTCGCCGAATTATGAGTAATAGAAGCCGGAGTTACAGTAACAACAGGTGTAGCAGTACTACATACTCTTAATACAATATTATCAACAGCTGCCGGTGGCTGTGTTCCTCCTGAAGTATCATTTCTCCATTCAAATACCAAACGCATTACACTTCCTGCAAAGCTGGTAAGGTTTAGATTAGCATTAGAATAAGACTGCCAAGTCGTTCCATTTAAATTATACTGTCCTATCTGAACTCTTCCAGTACCAGCTACAATCTGAGTTCCCGGTGTAGGCATAAAGTTGGATGGCACCAACCATACTCTTAAATAGTCATAAGCACTTTCACCCTCTGCTTTCCAGTCAAAAGAGAAAGTAGCAAGACTTGTTCCTGCCGGAATCTGGATATCTCTATAGGCTTGTACAGTACTTGCCGCAGAAGCAATTGTGTAAGCATTCGTTACACCATTGTCATTTGTAATATAGATAGATTTTCCCGTATTTCCTGTTGCAGAACCATAGAACCATTTATTAAGTTGTGTTCCGTTCAGTAACCCTAAATCATTTGCTGTTTCAAAATTCTGAATATAAGGAAGCTGAGCCGGAATTTGCGTAGTCATAAAATTTGGACCCTGAGCTACATAGCTATTATCTGTAGGAGAACAAATTGCTTTTACCCACCAGTAATAGGTCGTATTCGGAGCTAAAGTCGGTGCAAGGTTTACCGAAGTTGCCGTTGTTGTCCCTGTAGGTGTTCCCGGCTGCGTTGGGGTTGTAGAAACATAATACGCATATCCGTTTGCCGGTGGCGTTGCAGGAGTTGCCCAGCTTATAATTGCCCCATTACCTGTCAAACCTGTAACTGCTAAACCTGTAGGAGGTAAACAAGTTGGTGGCGCAACTACAGCCAATGTAAAGTCTACATAGTTTCCATATGGACCAGGTCCGCAAGGAGTAACCGCTCCAATAAAAGATGAAGAAGTTCTCACTCTGTAATTTCCTAACGCTTGTCCTGCAGGAATATTAATTGTTGCTGTTCCTGTAGAAGCATAAGAAGTTGTTGCTAAAATAGTTTCTCCCGGATCATTAAAATCCATATCATTATTCCAGTCAATCCAAACATAATAATAATATGTAGAACCTCCAGAAGTCGCTAAATTCATTACAACACTACTTCCCGGTGAACTAAGGAAAGACATGTTAGAATTAACATAAGCTGTATAAGATGATGCTGTATATCCAAGATTTGTCCATCCTCCTGTAGTTGTAACGTTGTTTAAGTAGTAGGTTGTCGAACTACTTCCTCCTGTTGGAGCACAATAATTAGTAAATACAGTAACTGGTCCAGACCAAGGACTCGCATCAGTAGAACTACATCTTGCCCGTACCCATATATAATAGGTAGTGTTAATTGCCAAACCAGAAATTGTAGTCGTTGTACCTGTTACTCCAGTAATCTGAGGAGTAGTTGCAGCTCCCGGTGCAATACCTGTTGTATTGTAATAAATTTCATATCCAAGAGGATTTGTTGTAGAAGCTGTCCATCCAATAGATGCCGAAGATGTTGTAGCAGAGTTTAAAACCAATGCTGTTGGCGGCATACAAGTAGGAGGAGCTCCAACCGCTATAGTATAATCCACATAATTACCATATGGCGCAGTGCCACAAGAAGTAAGCGCTCCACTGAATGACACCGCAAATCTTACTCTGTAGTTTCCATAAGGCTGCGCTGCCGGAACGTTAATAGTTGTCGATCCTGTAGCAGCATAAGAAGTTGTTGCTAAAATAGTTTCTCCCGCATCATTAAAATCCATATCATTATTCCAGTCTACCCACACATAATAGTAATAACTACTAGATCCCGCCGCCGCTAAACTAACATTAATGGCAGCTCCCGGTGAAGTAGTAAGAGTATTTGTTGAATTATTAACATATCCTGTATAAGAAGATGCTGTATAATTCAAGTTTGTCCATCCTCCTGTCGTTAAGATTTTATTCAAATAATAAGATGTTGAACTCGTTCCTCCTGTCGGCACACAATATCCCGTATAGAAAGAAACCGGCCCTACCCAAATACTTTGTTGCGTAGAACTACATTTAGCTCTTGCCCATACATAATAAGTAGTGTTAGCTGCTAATCCCGAAATGGTAGCAGATGTAGTAGTACTTTGTACGGAATTACTAGCATTAAGTACCGTTGAAGAAGTAGGAGCAACTCCCGTAGTGTTATAATAAACATCATAGCCGTTGGCTGGTACAGGAGTAGGAGCTGTCCAGGTAATCTGTCCGCTATTTGAAGTAATAACTCCTGTAGCTAGCTGATTTGGAAACATACATCCGGAAGGTGCTTCGCTTACAAGTTGCAGCCTTGGAATAGATGCCGTTCTACTATTTGCAGTTGGCGGCGAAGCCGGATCTGCATTTACAGTATCACTATACTGATATATTCCAGTATTTGCTCCCGATGTATATGCTCCCCATGTAGCCGTACATGAATAGCCAGGTGCATTTTCATCAACCGCAATTACCAGATTGCTCGTTCCATCCCACACAAATGGTGTCGTAAGAGAAAGCTCTACCCAGTTTCCTGTCGTCATATTACTTAATGTCCCAGAATAAACCTGCGACATTTGTGATAAAGGGACCCAGTCGGTCGTAGAAGAAAAAGTCGTTTTTGTGGTATTCCCAATATAGACTGTCCATTGATTATAGTTGGATTGGGTTGCTGCCGTAGCGGATACATAAAACCTTACTTTGGTAATTACCGTATTGGTAGTCCCAATAGCTGAGGTAAGCTCAGCAGATGTATACAATTGTTGTGAATAACTGTATCCATAACAAGAGTAAACAGGAAGGTAGCTTGATGTAGCAGTACCCGTACCAATCGATCCTGTCTGTCCATTCACAAACAGCCCGAACAGCATACAGAATAATACAACCAACTCCCTAAAGAATTTTTTGTTTTTACAATGTAAAAATACGCTCATAGTTTTTTAAAATTTAATGATGATAATCGTCGAAAGACAAGTTATTTTTTCGATTATATATTCAAAGCTCTGAATATATTTTATTGCAGTTTCAACTGCATTAAGGAAAGGATAAATGTTTATTTCATATTGTAAGATTTTTAATAATTACACAAATCTAATCATATTTTCATTAAAAATACCATCAAAAATTACTTATTTTAACTAAAATATATAAAATCTTTCAATTATGATTATAAATATCAGAAAAATACACAAAGGTGTGAATTTTTAAAACATTGATTTCCCCCATAAATAAAAGCATTTAGTCAATAAACGAAGTCACTATTTTCTTAAAAAGAATGATTCTGTTAAAAAAATTACCGATCCTCTATTGAATGAAAAATATTCGAGTTATTTTTTTAAAACATTTTATTTTTTAGTTAAAACTCCACAAACGTCAATAAAAAAATCAGCTCTCAAATGAGAGCTGATTCTATTTTAAAAGTAATCAGTTATGATATATTATTCTTTGATGAATTTCTTCTGTACCGAAGTTGAACCATCCTGAATATCGATCACGTACATTCCGTTAATCAATGAATGAACATCTACCTTATTGTTTAAGATAATTCCACTTGTGATCAACTGTCCTGCAGAACTATATATTTTATAATTAGCTCTCTTGCTGATATTCTTGACATTCAATACCGTGCTTACTGGGTTAGGATAAATTAAGATATCATCCTGATTCAATAAACTGTTTGCCTGTTTTTTAGAAATTCTTACCGTGTAATCTTCCACTTCTCCACTGTTGAAGCTAGTACAGTTTACCGGAATACCTCCTTTCATTAAAGCAACTCTCATCACTACATACATATAGTCTGCATTGCTTACAAATGCATCTGAAGGTACACTGAATGTCGTAGTTGCTGTTGCTGCAGTATTTGGTCCGGATACTAAGATTCTTTCATTGATATCAAATTCCCCATTTCTGTCGAAGTCGATCCATGCTACAACCCCTGCATCTGCGGTTACTACTTTATCAATTGTTAGCTGGTTGTTGGTTGATCCCTGGATCAATTCAATCTGAGCAGGGACTACAGCTGTATAATCAGTATATGTTGAAGCTGCAGAAGTATTTACCATCTGTGGTTTGCCATTAGGAATTACTGTTACTTTAGAGATATAATCACCTACAGAATTCGATGCTCCCATCTGACAGTAAATTACTGTTGGAGTGGTAAAATAGTACGGTAACGTAAAATTACCCGGAGTACCACTACAAACATTAGCTACCTCCATTTCATATTTAGTAAGCTCCGTTAAACCGGTAAGAGTATAAATATTATTCGTTACCTGAACAGTAGTCCATCCCGGAATTCCTACTTTTCTGTATTTCAATACATATTTACCTGTAGCATCCGGTCCTACGTAAGGATCCCACTGAACTTTAGCACTTGTTGGTTTTAACTCAAGAATGGTTAATCCAGGTGGCGCAATATCACAAGTTCTTTCTGTCGTAAATCTTGCTAAGCTAGACCACGGGTTAGGTGTTGTGGAATTAACACATATATTTCTTACCTGAACTTCATACTGTGTATACGGTGTTAAAGTATATCCCGTTGAAGGAAGCGAGAAGCTATTAGCCGGAGGGTTCGGTAAATTAATTGGTCCAATCCATGTTGGATCTCCTACTTTTCTCCATTGCAACTGATAAGTAGCACTTGCTGCCAATGGTGACCAGTTAACAACTGCTGTAGTAGATGTAATATTAGTAAAAGTCACATTTGGTGGAGTCGGATCACACAATGTAGTAAATTCATTATGAGAATAAGTTCCTACATTAACCGTATTACAAACTGCTGCTATTTCTACTTCATATAAAGTCGCTGGTAATAGCGGATAAGTTGGCGGATTCAATGTAAACGTCTGTGTAGTCCCTGTTGTTAATGCTGGTATATCAACCGGACCTGTTGTTGGCAACCATTGAGTAGAATTTACCGGACGGTATCTCAATTTATAAGAAGCTCCTCCGATATCCTGTGGCCAGCTAACCTGAGCCGAATTATACGTAATAGAAGTCGGAATTACGGTAACAACAGGTGTAGCCGTACTACATACTCTTAATACAATATTGTCAACCGCCACTGGTGGCTGTGTTCCGCCAGAACTATCATTAGTCCATTCGAATACCAGACGCATTATACCACCTGCATAGTTGGTCAAATTTAAATTAGTATTAGAATAAGACTGCCAAGTTGCTCCATTTAAATTATACTGTCCTACCTGAACTCTTCCTGGTGCTCCAGGTGTTCCTGTTGCAGTTGTAATCTGAGTTCCCGGTGTAGGTAAAAAAGTAGCCGGTACCAGCCATACTTTTAAATAATCATAATAGCTTTCTCCATCTGCTTTCCAGTCAAAAGAGAAGGTCGCAAGACTGGTACCTGCTGGAATCTCAATATCCCTATAGGCATGTACAATACTTGTTGCATTATCAGTATATGAGTTTGTAACTCCATTATCATTTGTTATATAGATGGACTTTCCGGTATTTCCGGTTGCAGAACCATAGAACCATTTGTTGGTCTGTCCTCCGTTCAATAATCCTAGATCATTTGCCACTTCAAAATTCTGAATATAAGGAAGCTGAGCCGGAACCTGTGTGGTCATAAAGCTTGGTCCCGGAATCCAAATACTGGAGTCTGTAGTGGAGCAAACTGCTCTTACCCACCAGTAATACGTCGTATTTGGAGCTAAAGTAGGAGCCAAATTCACAGAAGTCGCTGTGGTAGGAACTCCAACAGTCCCTGCACCAGGAGGTGTATTTGAAGCAGATACATAATATATATATCCACCAGCAGGCACAGGTGTTGGCGCCGTCCAGCCGATTGTCGCTCCATTCGAGACAATTCCTGTTACATTCAAGGTTGTTGGAACCTTACAAGTCGGGATTAATAAATTGATGTTATCTATTGCCCCTGCCGGAGAATTTCCTCCATATGAATCATTTTTCCATTCGAATACCAAACGCATAACACCTCCTGCATAACCTGATAAATCCACATTAGTATTCACAAAGCTCTGCCAAGTTCCCTGCTGGTTCAGCTGACCTAATAGAACTCTATTTGCTCCTGCTGTAATTGCATTTCCTGCAGTTGGCATATACGATGAAGGAACCATCCATACACTGATATAATCATATAAATATGGTGTCGTTCCCTCTCCCATTGCTCTCCAATCAAAAGTAAGAATAGCAGGGGAAGCTGCTGTTGTTCCCGCAGGTATAGCAAAATCTCTATATGCCTGGGCTACACTCGTAGAATAGGCATCATATGCATTGGTAGCTCCATTATCATTAGAGATAAATATTGAATTCGACGGATTACCTGCTGCTGAACCATAATACCATTTATTTGACTGAGACCCGTTTACAAATCCAAAATCATTACTGGTAAAAGGTTGATAATAAGGCAATGTCGCAGGAATTTGCGTTGTTGTAAATGTTGGCCCCTGAATCCAAATACTTGAATTCGTAGAAGAACAAACTGCTCTTACCCACCAATAATAAGTAGTATTTGGAACTAAAGTACTTGGTAAATTAAATGAAGTTCCAGCTACAGGTCCTGTAGGAGCCGTAGGCGGCGTATTGGTTGTGGAAATATAATATTCATAACCGTTTGCAGGAACAGGATTTGGAGCAGTCCAACTTATAGTAGCCATATTTGAAGAGATTCCGCTCACGGCCATTGCTGTAGGTTCTACACAGTTAGGAGTCGGCATTACATTAAAATCATCAAATCCCATATAATACGGATCCCAAGTAGCAGCATAAGCTTTAATTCCGAAATTATATTCTCCTGTTGTAGTAGGTACAAATGTTACCTTAACTTTCGTATAGTTTGTACTGTTTGAACCACCATTTGTTGTTTGTGAAGAAGTTACAAAGGTGCTCAAATTGGTAGCTCCAGTAGAAGATTGTAAAGTGTTTACTAACACATCACCCTGCCAACCGGAATATCCGTCTCCTACCCAGAAGAAGGAAAAATCATAAGACTGGTTTGCTGTTAAATGAAAACTTGGCGTCCATAAATAAGATGCTGTTGTAGGATAATAAACAGTTACATAATTAGGAGTAGATTTTGGATCATTATATCCTTGAGAAGAAGCATCCTGAGTTGTAAATAAATTAGAACCTCCATTGGTTGCCCAACAACTCGGTAACACACCAGCTCCAATACTTGTCATTGAATCAAAATTCTCAGACCAAGGAAAAGTAGAAATTGAAACACATGGGGTTGTGAACGGCAAAGCCATTGGGATCCAATAACTCTGATCAGTAGCACTGCATTTTGCTCTTACCCAAACATAATAAGTAGTTATTGGTGACAAGCCTGAAATCGTAGCTGAGGTTGTAGTACTTGGTACAGAATTACTTGAATTAAGCACAGTACTTGAAGTTGGAGGTATTCCTGTAGTATTATAATAGACATCATATCCATTTGCCGGAGCCGGAGTAGGTGCTGTCCATGATATAGCAGCAGTAGCAGCAGTAACAGTTCCTAACGTTATTGCTGATGGTGCAGCACATGTTGGAGGTGCTGATTGAGAAATTGATACATTATCAAAATAATAATAAACATCTGAATTGATATCAGAAGTAACATTAAATCGAACATATAAATTCCCTGCCGAAGGCACAAAAGTAATCGTTTTTGTTGCACATGTATTAGCCGCTATGTGATTGGCAGAATTAATCGTATAAGCCGTCGTCCAAGGTCCCGAAGTGCTTGTAGCATATTCTACCTTTATAGTACCTATATTGGCAGAAGGCGTAGCAGAGGTTCCCGCATAATAATCTGTTACTTTGTAATCAAAAGACATAGTGACCTGCCCAGTATTATTCCCTGTGAGATTGGGGGAAGTAAACTGTCCAGTATTTCCATAATACCTTTCTCCCCTAATGGTTCCACCGCTGGTTCCACATATTTGATTGGCAGTAGTATTATTGGAAAAAACCGAGCCACTGGTGGTCCAGCTGTTAAGTCCCGAGGCCGTCCAATCCTGAGTATAGGTGACCTGGGCCATCAAAAACGAGCCAAAAAGCAATTGGCACATGAGTAAAAGTTTTTTCATAGTATAATAAATGAGTGTTAAGATGATTTTAAATTTGCCAATAGGTCTATTTTTATACTATTTTTTAAATAATATTATTCATAGAAATAGGCTGAGATTATTCTGTCAGATATTAACGAATCAGATTTATTAAATCCAACCCTTCTGAACAATTAAAATATGGAGAATGTAGAGCTTCTTTTCATAATATTTCACTTGTATTGGTATTATTTCATACAAATCTAATCATTTTTTGTGATCTACCTATTAAAACTTTATTTTTTTATCGATACCATTAAAAAAATCAATTCAAACCTATTATCTCATATAATAAACTTCAAATATCTATCAACTTCAACATCTAAAATTTGTCCAATCTTTTAAAAAAAAAAGCCTCATGAGAACATGAGGCTTATAAGTATAATTTAGAAAATTTACTATTTCTTAATAAATTTAGATTTAAACGAATCGTTTCCTTTATCTTCAATAGCAATTACATAAGCACCTTTTATCAAAGCTGAAACATTAATTTTTCCACCACTAATATTTCCGTTACTCACTAATTGTCCTGCTGCATTATAAATTTTATAAGTTGCTTTATCAGAAACTTTAGTTATGTTTAAGAAATCTGTTGCTGGGTTTGGATAGATTTGGATACCATTATTAGGGTTCTCCACATCTCTTGTCCCTAAACTACTTTGTACAATAACATTGTAGTCTTCTACCTCACCATAAGTGAAAGTTCCACATGCATAAGATTCAGGTAGACTTGCTCCTGCGCTTGCCGCAGTTGCAACTATAGTAACTACTCTCATCCTCAATGGAGAATTTGTAATTGCTGTTGATGGAACTGTGAACGTTCCTGTAGTAGCTACTGTTCCAACTGACGTTAATACAGCAGGTTTATTAAGAACTTTTTCACTTGCTTCGAATGTTCCGTTTTTATTGAAATCTATCCAAACTGCCATTGCACTTGTATTTCCTGTTGCAGTAGGAGTTGTAACAGATACACTTATCGAGTTAGAACTGTTTGTTAACAAAGTAGGCTGCAATGCAGAATTCACTGTAAAATCCGAATACATTGATGCTCCAGTTGTATTATTTACACTTGCTAATGTTACATTTGATACATAATCCAGCGTTGCGTTAGTACTTGTATCTGTACAATAATTTGTACAAACAGTTGAGAATGTAATAGGAGCAGAATAAGGACCAGTTACGCCAGAACAAACAGCTGCAACTTGTACTTGATATGATGAACAACTTGTTAAATTACTCAGCGTATATGTGTTACTACTTACTGGAACTGTAGTCCATGTCGACGCAGATGACAACTTATATTGTAAAGAATATGAACTCGCCCCATTCACCGGAGCCCAAGAAACAGTACCACCTACACTTGTAAGACTTGATGCAGCCAATCCAACAGGAGCAGAACCACAACTTGCTTGTGTACTTACTGTAATTTTTTTCAATGCATAGAAAACGTTTCCAATTGCGGAAATACGCACCACTATCAGTTGACCGTTTAGAGATGCAGGCAGAGCAACTATAGTTGCAGTACCATTATTAGGTGTAGACGCAGCCAATACTGTCCAGCTCACACCATTATCCGTAGAATAATCTATTTTTACATTAGCCACATTATAAGGGGCAGCAGACGTATTTACAACATCCCAAGTTAAATTCGTAGATGTATTACTAAACACATAACCTGAAGTAATTTGGAATGGCCCATCACTACCTACCGTAATTGATTGCTGAGCAAAATTAGTTTGTTGCTGAGTAGCATTTGCATTATTATCTCTTACTGTAACAGCAAAATTAGAAGTTCTTGCGACCTGAGATGTAGATTCCCATGTATTCAAAGAGTTATCCAAAACCCCCGCAAGTACTGATGGAAATTTAGGGAAATACCTTGTAGGACTTGTCGTAGGAGTGAAAGATCTAAATGACGCACCATACGTAGTAGTTCCTAAATTTGTTTTATTAATTGTTTGAGCAGATGTAGATCCACTGTCAACTTCTTCCCATGTATATGTCATTGGATCATTCTCAGGATCCGTAGCACTAGCTGTTAATACAAAAGCCGTTTTATTAGGAATTGTATAACTTGGTAATGAAGCTATCGTAGGAGGATTATTCGTAACAGAGGTTTCAGTATCACATGTTTTATTAGACAAACTTAAATTGGTTTGTACTTGTCCTATACTCGCTTTATGAAAATAAGCATCAGAATGTGCCTGTACATCTGTAGAAGTACCCGTAATTCCTGCATATCCCATAATTGTTGATCCAGATCCTGGCTCAACATTCACCCCAGTCCCTTCAATAGAATGAGAAAAGGTATGATTTGCTCCTAATTGGTGTCCCATTTCGTGAGCCACATAATCAATATCAAAATTATCACCCTGAGGTACACCATCTGCAGGAGATGTATATCCTGAACCTTTATAAGATGCAAAAGCACCTCCGCCAACAGAAAGTGTATTATTACACACACAACCAATACATCCTGCGTTACCGCCGCCTCCAGAAGCACCAAATAAGTGCCCTATATCAAAATTAGCATCCCCAACATTATTATGCAAGGTATTCATCAATTCTGTATTCCAGTTTCCCATGCTTGAGGAAGGAGAATAAGGATCGGTAGTTGCATCAGTATAAATAACTCCTGGATAGCTCTGAAGAATAAGGTGCAATGCAAAGTCTTTTTCAAATACTCCATTTACTCTTGTCATTGTCGCATTAATTGCCGTTAAAGCTCCAGCAACTGTACCCCCAAAATAAGTCGTATATTCTCCCGTAACTGACATTACCAATCTCATTGTACGGTATTTTTTATCTGAACTTTTATTGAATGTTCCAGGTTGATGAGTAAATGTTTTTGCATTATCATACAGATTCTCTACCTGTTGTATTGCATTTGGATTCTCGGTAGTGCTACAAGTAAAAGGTTTATCACCTGTCTTTTTCGTTTTTGGATGTACTGCATATAATCCTGTCGATTTATCCACGGGCTCTATAAACTCATAATTTCCGTTTTTAAATAACATAGATTGGAAATCGTTTGGCGCCACAGAAAACCTAATCTGTTGTGTAGGATCATCAACCGCAGCACCTACATAAGAACCTAACTGATATTGATCAGCAAGCTCTTTTACCACAACAGGAAAGCTATATACATTAAATTTCTGAACTTTGCCTTCTAGTGTTGGTACAGATATTACAACCGGTTTAGCATTTGCCCCCATCTCAACAGCATTCTTCAGTTGCTCACGAATCTGATTTATATCCAGTTTGTAATAGCTTCTCATGGAGTTAGTAGCTACGGGAACAACTTCCCCTCTTTTCGGGTTCCCGGCAGAACCACTTGCCCCATTGGATGGAGACCATTGTGCGGTAGCCGTACCTGCCAACAATCCCACAAACAAGGATGTAATTATTTTTTTCATATAAACAAATCTTAATAATTATTTAATCCCCAAATATAATGCTTTAAAATTATTCAAAATGTATAAAAAACTAAAAATTATGTTAAATAATCATTTTACAAAAAATCAAATATTGGTGATAAAAAAACCTCAAGCAATTTGCTTGAGGTTATATATAGAATAATAATAAGATTATTATTATTTTTTAATAAACTTAATACTTTCAGAAAGGTTAATATCTTTGACAGTAATAATATAAGTTCCTTTAACCAGATCAGCCACTCTTACCTGATTATTATTAATATCTCCAGATTTCACCAATTGTCCTACTGCATTATGAATTTCAAATTTAG
The DNA here is from genome assembly GCA_029203185.1 of Candidatus Chryseobacterium colombiense. Lineage (NCBI taxonomy): Bacteria > Pseudomonadati > Bacteroidota > Flavobacteriia > Flavobacteriales > Weeksellaceae > Chryseobacterium > Candidatus Chryseobacterium colombiense. The sequence goes on from CP119310.1 coordinate 2,457,670, forward strand.
CTTTCGCTGAAACTTTAGTTACATTAAGCACATCACTTGCAGGATTCGGGTAAATTTGAATGCTGTTTTGTTTTACAAAATTTTCTTCTTTAGTACCCAATACCAATACTTTAAATGACTTAGACTGTGTACTTCCGAAATTAGTTGATCCTTCAGCAAAAATAATATTTCCTGCAGAGTTTTTCAAATTATAATAACCGTACAATGCAATACCATCCCCATAACTATCATTAATTGTAAATACGTAACAATCCGGTGTCAAATTCCATGTTTCAGTAACCAAAGCAGGCAACGATTGAATCTGACCTCCAACCTGTACACCATTTAAATATGGACCTCCAGATTTCACAACATTTCCAGCACTGTTTGTTAACGTCCAAGTAGTTTCTGTACCGTAAAAATCTGGTTGAAGAGTAAAATTAACAGTTGTATTAGCAACCGGTGTAGTTGCATATGTTCCTGCAATAGAAGTTGCAGCGTTATTGCTTAATCTGGCATCTGTAGTTCCATTTACGGAAGTAATTTGTGCAGAGATAACAGAATTACCCGGAGCCGATATACTAACTATCGCATATTTATCTTGAACAAGATTTCCCGTCCAATTATAAGTTTGTGTAGCTCCACCATTTACGGTATAGCTAATTACCGCAGCTGTAAGTGGAGATGTACCTCTGTTGTAAAGACTAAATAAAAACGGTATAGCTGCAGTTCCTCCGCAAGTTGTATTAGAAGTACAAACTCTTTCTGCTTTAAGTTCCCCGTCATTTGCAAACAAAGGAATTGCTACATCTTTCGTAGAAGTTTTCAACTCCATTCTTCTAGGAGAATTATTCATTACCGCAGTCATTCTATCCTTCTGATTTTGTGTGAAAATATTCATACAGGTATCATTAGTATAGTCCATATAATTCTCTACCATTTCAAACAAACCAGCAGTACAGCTTGCAATAGGTGTCGAACAGCTATAATTATCTTCATGGGCAGGTGGTGTATCATTACAATAATCTGTAGCACATACTGTTGCATCACTATCATCCCCCCAAATATGTCTTAATCCTAGGAAGTGTCCTACTTCATGGGTCATTGTTCTTCCTTTATCATATGTTGAAGTCATGGGGAAAGACCCAAAATCTGTACTTCCAAAAGTTGCATAATTGGCAACTACACCATCAGTAGAAGCATCACCACCATTTGCATCCAGTCCGGGCAACCCAGAAGCTGAAGGAAATTGTGCATATCCCAACAATGTATTATTAGAAAATCTCACACTCCACATATTCATGTATTGTGTAGGATTCCAAATCGTTGTTGGCTTTACATATTCATCAATATTGTCTTGAGACCAACTTGTACTACACAAGTTCACTCTATCAATACCATTCGTAGGGTTCCCATTCATATCTACTTTTGCCAAAGCAAACTGGATCATAGTATCCGCTCCTACAGCGTTGGTATTATATCCTCGTGTTCCTGCCATTCTACGGTAATCCTGATTCATTACCGTAATTTGTGACTGAACCTGTTCGTCTGTAATATTAGCACCCGTTCCATAAGCTTCTCCATTGTGAATAACATGTACTACCACAGGAATAGTGATAATGCCTCCGTTTGTAGATTTACTTGTTAATCCCTCACGTTTCGCTTTTTCAATTAATGGAGCAATCCAAGCCTCAAACTGATCCGTAGTCATTCTCTTCGGATCTTTTCTTCGTAGATAATCTTCATAGTCTATAAAAGAGCAACGGTCGAAACCATTACTTTTTGCTAACTCTTGTGCTGATTTTTTTGGAAAATCGCCAGCTATATTTGTTCTCTGTATTTTTTGCGCATGAGCAACAACTCCCATTGCAATAAATGAAAACGATAAAACAGATGTAAAAATTCTTCTCATTATATTATCAATATTGTACAAAGGTATTGAATTTTGTAATAATTTAAAAATTAAGATGTATTTTACACAAAAATTTCAGTCCAATGAAAACAATTACGTTATCATTTTTACTTATTTTAGTAAGTGCCTGTTCTACAAAAAAAAATATAAGCACTCAAACCAATAATTCTGTGGATAAAAAAATTGAAGAAATAGAACTCACCGAACGTACAAGAGGTTTAAAAAGGAGTTTTACATTCAGTTCCACTGCTTTTACGACAACTTCAAACGGAGACAGCAAGAAATCGAAAATATCTTTAGCTGAGTGGGAATCTATAGAAAAACAGGCAAAGCTTCTTGATGTTTCCAAAATCTCGTCACTTGCAGCTCCTTCTACAGATCACCATTCGGATCGTGCATTGGCTTCAACGCTTATAATTACATCGAATGGAAGCCGCTATCAGTCTTCCAATTTTGATGCAGCCAATCCTCCGAAAGAATTAACTTCTCTCTACAGAGCAGTACAACAAATCATACAAAGCAAAAAGACAACACAATAGTTGTCTTTTGTTATTCTAAAATATTATTTTTTTTCTACTAAAACTTATACGCAATATTCCAGGCAAATCCCATGGCAAATTTGCCAGAACTTCTTCCAAAGCCGGGAACAATCATCGGTTGTATATCATCCTGCTTTGTCGTATATACTAAGTATTTAGGCTGCAAGTTTACATCTATATAAAAATTAGATTCAAATAACTGGACTCTTCCTCCTAAAGAACCTTCGATCCAGTAAGATGACTGAGTAGAGGAAGGAAACGCTACTGAAGAGCTGCTTCCACCATATCCACGTACCGGAATAGCCATATATTCCTGTTTGTAAAATGCTCCGGCTAATTTACCACCACCGTAAAAACCATTAAATTCATTTTCGGGATCTCTGGCCAACATGTAAAAGCTTCCCAATCGAAGAAAGACACCATTTACTTTGGCATCATATCCATTTTTTTGATAAACATTGGAGTCAAAACCTGCATCTATTACTCCGTGAACTTTATCTTTAATTCTTGAGGATATAAAACCCTGATACAGTTTTCTATCCGAAAAAAAAGAAGCACCTGTATTCAACAGATCAAAACCTACCATAAAATTAGGTTTATAGTGCCATTCTTTTTTATGATCTTCTTTCTTTTCCTGAGCAAAAGCCACAAAATATGAAAGACTAAAAATTAAGGTATAAATTAGTTTTCTCTTCATTTTCAATAAAATTTTGCCCAGTTTCCACACCTAAAACAGTGGTTGGTAATAATAATTCTGATTTTAGATTTTCGTAGTTCTTTTTTATTCCACAGCCCGGCGAAACATAAATCGATTTGGTCGTATAACTTACTCTGACTTTAGACGAATCTGCTTTAGTCGTAGTTTTAATGAACAAATCCGTATAAGGAGAATCATCTACACGCAAGGGAACAAAAACAGAGTCTACATTTTTTTGCCAGCCAAAATCTACAACGTTAGAACCATAATTTACAAATACTTTAATAGAATCTAAAGTAGTCTGCTTTCCTGCTTTTTTAAACTTGATTTTCATTCTCGGTGTACCTTCTCCGCTTTCACAGATATCATCGTCTCCTCCACAGGAAGTAAGCATTCCGAGGCTGCATAATAATATAATAATGCTAATATATTTCATACTTCTACTTTACTTTGGGTCTAAAGCTTTTTCAATTCTGAAGACAAGATCTTCATAGTGATATTTATTTACTGTATTAGAATCTTTTCTTTCGGAAAGTTCTTTTTTTATCGTGACAAGATTTCCTCTTGCAATGGCCGAAACATCAGATCGGTCAGAGTTCTTCACATCAATAAGCTTAATTAAATTATCAACATAATTTCTCTGAAGATTTCTTCCGTACACATCCGGATTTTCTTTTTTAATAATTGAAGCGTTAAGGTCTGAAAATAATTCCACCGTTGTATAGGTATTCTGATCTACCGCTTCCATCTGGAACATATTATTTAATACCATTGGGCTCAAAATTCTTGCAAGAACACCATTTTGAATATCTTCAACGGTTCTTACAGGTGTTTTTCCTGTCTTTTCAAAAATTTCTTTCTTAAGAAGCCATTGTGGTGTGGTGAAAATATTTTCTTCTAAGAATTTCATGGCCTCCTTCTGATCTTTTTTGGCTACGACTTCGTATACAGGTCCTGACTGTTCTGCAGTTTTAGGAGTTTCCATCTGTCCTCCGATGTATTTTGAAACATGTCCTGCATATCTTCTGAACTGTGTCGTTACCTGATCATACATCATTCCAAGGTTATCATAATTTTCATTGGGTGTTTGAGTCCACTTTTCAAGATTATCAATAATTCTTTTAAGATTTTTGATTCCGTAAGTACTTGCAATCATTGCATTGTCTCCTACCTGCTCACTTTGAGATCTGGGATCAAGAGGATTAGATTCAGTTCCAAACCAAAGTCTTTCGTTCTTAAGGTTTTTAATTACCCATTTATTTAAATATTCCTTTTCCAGAACAGGAGTATTATATTGATAGAATCTTCTATATCCCCATTCAATGGCCCAATTGTCATAATCTCCAATTCTCGGCATAATTCCGGATTCTCCAATATTATCTTCCGGCTGTGCCACATAATTAAAACGGGCATAGTCCATGATTGAAGGAGTATGGCCATTTTTTTCCAGCCATTTTTTATCTCTCAATTTTTCAACAGGTACAGTAGAACTTGAACCAAAGTTATGTCTCAATCCTAATGTATGTCCCACTTCATGAGAAGAAACAAAACGGATAAGCTCGCCCATTAATTGATCATCAAATTCAATTTTTCTTGCTCTTTCGTCATTGGGTGAAGCCTGAATAAAATACCAGTTTCTCAACAGCATCATTACATTATGGTACCAATTGATATGGCTTTCCATGATTTCGCCTGTTCTCGGATCTGAAATTGAAGGTCCTGAAGCATTCGGAACATCCGAAGGCTTATAAACGATTGCCGAAAACCTAGCATCTTCAAGGCTCCATTCCGGATCAGTTTTCGCATCAGGAACTTTAGCATAAATTGCGTTTTTAAAACCAGCTTTTTCAAAAGCTTTTTGCCAGTCATTTACTCCTTGAATCAGGTAAGGAACCCACTTTTTAGGGGTTGCCGGATCAATATAGAATACAATAGGTTTTGCAGGCTCTACAAGTTCTCCTCTTTTATATTTTTCTAAATCCTGAGGTTTAGGCTCCAGTCTCCATCTTTTAACTAAAGAAACTCTTTTTACCCCTTGAGGATCAAGGTCAAAATCTGTATATCCCACAGCAAAATATCCTACTCTTGGATCAAAATACCTTGCCTGCATTTTATTTTCGGGCAGAAGAACAAATGAAGCGTTGATTTCCACCGTATAATTACCACTTACTTTCGGCAGGTTGGCAGCCGGAACTCCAGGAATAGGTCTTCCCAGCGTACGGGCAAAAGTTTTGGTGGTATTGATCTCAATATTGGTTGGATAAGATTTTACAAAATTCACAAAAGACATATCTTTCTGAAAAGCGCCCACTTTAAAATCATCTTTAGAATTCGCAGAGAAAGAAACCATTTCATTATCCGAATTTAAAAGATCTGTTACTTCAATAACAGAAGATTTATTATTATTTCCGTACGTTTTTACATCAAAAGATTTAATAATAGACTGCACATTATTTCTGATCACAGAATTGTACATATCTGATGTGGAATCTTTTGCATAGTCAACAAAAGAAATTGATCTTAAAAGTATTTTATCTTTCGGGCCTTTTTCAAAAGCTACCACCTGTTGTCCAATCTGATCTCCTGCATAGCCTGTACTTCCAGAACGCATTCCCGCCGCAGCTTTTGTAAGTCTTGTTACCAACAAAAATTCCTTTTTCAATATATTATCAGGAATTTCAAAATAATATTTATCCTCAATTTTATGAACAGTGATAATCCCCTGGTCGGAAATTGCTTTATCGGTGATAATCTCTTTATAAGACTTCATAGAAGGCTTTTTCTTATCATCCTTTTTCACTTTGGCGGTATCCGTTTTTACTGCCGTAGAATCTTTTTCCTGCCCTTTCAGCTCGTACTGACCAAACATCAAAGCAACTAAGACGAAGGCAGCACTGAGGTTTTTCACTTTTTTCATTTAAATTTTATGATTAATATTTCAAATGTAGGTAATTATTTTTTGATAAGTAATGCAATATTTTCCACGTGATGGGTTTGTGGAAACATATCTACAGGTAAAATTTTAATGACATCATAATGGTCTTTCATCAAAGCAAGATCTCTTGCCTGAGTTGCAGAATTACAGCTTACATAAACCACTTTCTCCGGAGAAAGTTTTAAAATCTGCTCCACAACTTTTTGATGCATCCCGTCTCTTGGTGGGTCCGTAATCAACACATCTGCTTTTGGATGATTCGCAAGGAATTCATCGTTGAAAATATCCTTCATATCTCCACAATAGAATGTCGTGTTGGTGAGACCATTCAGCTCTGCGTGTTCAATTGCCGCATCAATAGCTTCCTGAACAGATTCGATACCGATCACCTGTTTTGCATTTCTCGCCACATATTGTGCAATCGTTCCTGTTCCTGTATATAAATCATAAACGACTTCATCTCCTTTTAAATCGGCAAATTCAAGCGTTTTTCTGTATAACTCCAGAGCTTGTTTATAATTGGTCTGAAAGAACGATTTTGGACCTATTTTAAACTTCAGTCCGTCCATTTCTTCCATCAAATACCCTTCTCCGAAATATACATTGATATCCAGATCATAAATAGAGTCATTGGGCTTTGGATTAATAGCATACACCAGCGTTTTTATCTGAGGGAATTTCTCTAATAAAAATTCAAAAAGCTTTTCTCTGTTTTCTTTTTCTTCTCTGTACAGTTGGAAAAGAACCATCCATTCGCCTTTAGAATTCTGTCTCATCATTAAGGTTCTTAAAAAACCTTCATGATTTCTGACATCAAAGAAATCCAGTCCGTTATCTACCGCATATTTTTTTACAGCAAGTCTGATTTGATTGGAAGGATCTTCCTGCAGGAAACATTCTTTAAGATCAAGAATTTTGCTCCACATTCCCGGAATATGGAAACCTAAGGCATCTTTATTTCCAAAATTTTCTTCAGAACTTATCTCGTATTGAGTAAGCCAACGGGCATTCGAGAACGAAAACTCCATTTTATTTCTATAAAAATACTGTTCTTCCGAACCCAGAATAGGAACGGTTTCAAAGTTTTCAATTCCGCCAATTCGTTTGATGTTGTTGTACACTTCTTCCTGCTTGAAATCAAGTTGCTTTTCATAGCTCATATTCTGCCATTTGCAACCTCCGCAAACTCCAAAATGAATACATTTAGGATCAACTCGGTAAGGAGATTTTTCAAGAACGTCTATAGCTTCGCCTTCATAATATTTTGACTTCGCCTTTTTCACTTTCACATTCACAATATCACCAGGAATTGCTCCGGTTACCATCACCGCTTTCCCTTCTTCCGTTTTCCCGATAGCAACACCCTTTGCACCAGCTGTCAACAGTTTTATATTTTCAAGAACTAAATTTTTCTTATTCTTTCTGCTCATTCTAAAATTTTCTATTTTTCTAATTGAAACTTTAAAAGTTTCATGTCTGCAAAAATACAATAAAAAAAACCTTATCCGAAGACAAGGTTTTATATGTTATTAAATGTTTATTATTTTGTCTGAGCCGGTTGAGGAGCCTGCTTTTGTGCAGCAGCCTGCTGAGCCGCTACTACCGCGGGATCCATTCCTGCACCTTGTTGTAACTGAACATTGGGAGCTACTTTAGGAGCAGATAAACCAGTTTGCTTATCCAAAACCGTTACCAATTCCTGCTCACCAAGATTTACAAAAGATCTGCTTGCAATTTTCCCGTCTTTATCAACGATTACAAAATTTGGAAGTTTGAATCCATAGATACCATATTTCTTTGCAATATCAGAGCTTAATCCTCCTTCTGCATATACGTTTGTTCCTGGAATTCCTTTGAACATTGCATTGCTTGTCTTAATAAACTGATCTTTAGTGTCATCAACATTTACAAAAACAAAATTCATTTTTGATTTATAGAAATTAACAACTTCTTTCAAAACAGGCACTGTAGATTCTGCGATATAAGGATTCCAAGATGCATAGAAACATAACATGTAAGGCTTCCCTTTATTTTCTGACAATTTGTAAGATTTACCATCCTGCTTGATCAATGATGCTTCCGGAGCAACTTCTCCTACTTTCAATCCGATTACAGCCGTCTGAATTTTAGCTAAATCTGCTTTAATAGTAGCGTCTTTAATTTCAGTATCAATGATTTTCTTAATTTTATCTGAAGTTTTAGCAGGAGTACCTGGGTGAATATCAGACTGTGCCATTACAAAAGCTAATAAATAATCTTTAGCTGTATCAGATAAATTTTTATCCGTTTTTAAATACTGAGAGAAAAGCTCAGAAGTTGTAATATCAGTTTTACTTTTACTGTTAGCTTCTGCATATTTTTGGAAATCAGGGCTAATTTTAGTCAATAAATATTGTCTGTAGAAAGGATTTTCTTTTACCATTACATCCTTATTCTCCTGAAGTTTGTTTTCATAGTCTGTAAACACTTTTGAAGGCTTGAATGAAGGGTTTCCCGAAAACTGCTTCTGTCTCATCTCATACTGCATAAGAATAGAAAGTATTGTTGCAGAAAGATCGTTCTTTTTCCAAGTTACAATTTCATTATCCGGATTGAATTTTTTAACATTCTGATCAATATTATCACTGATGTTTTTTTCAATTTTCTGAACTCCTGCAACGAAAGCTTTGTCATCTTTCGTCATCAGTTCAGACATCGTAGTGTTTACCTTTTGTCCGTATTCTCCAAGGTATTTTTGAGTTGCCATAAAGAAGTCATTATTCTTTTTAGCATCACCAGTAATTACATATTCTGATGGGAAAGTAAGTCCGTTTCCTGAAATTTCAAGAGTCTGTCCTCCTTTAAGATATACTAAATTCTGCTTCCCAGCATAATTGATTAAATACATTCCATTTTTAGGAGCCTCAAAGCTTCCTGAGAATGTTCCGTCATTTTTTACACCAATATTTGCCAAAGGTAACGTAGCTACCCCTGAAGCTTCAATAAATTCGATTCTCTCTAATGGAGAAGCTCCTGTAATTTTTCCTTTTACTTCAACTTTTTTAGAGCAAGACACCGCAAAAACAGCGATGATAAACAATAAAAGATATTTTTTCATTTTTGATTTTAATAATGTAGCAAAAATAGGTTTTTCCAATCAACTGAAAACAATTATTTAAGGTATTTTATGAAAGATTTAACTAATATTTCAGTTATTCAGAAAAACAATGGGATAAACTTATTCTATGGACAGAAAAATTACCGGGCAATGGTAAGTAGCTCGTCCATACCATTGAAGTTTTTCTTCCACATTATAACATTTATTTTCGCCTATTTTATTCGCTTTCTTCATTTTAATTACAAAACTACCGAGTGAGACAAATCCTACATATATATTTTTAAAAGTTTCGTCAATGATAATATTTCTATGGTTAACATCTATTTCTAAATATTTACCATTACCCGTAAAATTCACCTCTGTTTTCGGAAAAAGATATTGTGGATTTTTACAGTCTGCTGATTCACAAGTGTACATAAAAGCAATGATTTTTGTATCACTTTTATCAATCCTTTCTCCTGTTACCGGATGTTTTCCGCCACTGAAATAGTATCTTATTTTATTTATTTTTTTACCTATATACAATTTGTTTTCAGGAATCTCAACCATTCTTGATGTGCCCGGTCGAATGTATAGTCGTGAAGCCCATCCTTTATCTTCTATACCAATTAATGTCTCTTCTTTTTTACCATTAATAATAACAGTCTCAATAATTTTCCCTGAAGAAAAATTTAAAACAGAGTCTTTAATTTTTAATTCTTCTTTATAGAGATGGTAGTCAATCTTTTTATCTAAATCAATAATTATAAAGCTTTCCGCCTTATTGATGCTTTCCAAAGGAATATCAACAGCACCATTTTCAGAAATAAACAATTGGTTTTCTTGACCGTATATTTCAATCTGGTAATTTTTGATAAATTCTGAATCTTTTTTAAGCTGGAAATTTTGTGCAGTATAAACCGCAGAACAACATAAAAAAATGAATACAAAAAGTTTCTGATGAAGTAGTTTGCCTATTTGTGAACTGCTCACATTCATATTCTAAAGATATTTGAAGAAATTATTACATAAAAAAATCGTCAGCCGGTAAAGGTGACGATTTTTTATTTATAAAATGATAAAATTTTATCCTCTGTCAACAAGAGCTGCCATATATTCTCTGTTCATTCTGGCAATGTTTTCAAGAGAAATTCCTTTCGGACATTCTACTTCACAAGCACCGGTATTTGAACAGTTTCCGAATCCTTCTTCGTCCATAGCTTTCACCATGTTCAGAACTCTTCGCTTCGCTTCTACTCTACCTTGAGGTAAAAGAGCATACTGAGAAACTTTAGCCCCTACGAATAGCATTGCAGAACCGTTTTTACATGTAGCTACACAAGCTCCACATCCGATACAAGCCGCAGCATCCATTGCTTTGTCTGCATCTTCTTTGGGAACCGGAATTGCATTTGCATCCAAAGTATTTCCTGAAGTGTTCACCGAAATGAAACCACCTGCAGCCATTACTCTGTCGAACGCGCTTCTGTCTACCATTAAATCTTTAATAACCGGGAAAGCAGCACTTCTCCAAGGTTCAATAACGATCGTTTCACCGTCTTTGAACATTCTCATGTGAAGCTGGCAAGTCGTGATCCCTGTATCCGGACCGTGTGCTCTACCATTGATGTAAAGAGAACACATCCCACAAATTCCTTCACGACAATCGTGATCGAAAGCTACAGGCTCTTTTCCTTCGTTAATAAGATTTTCGTTCAGAATGTCCAACATTTCCAAAAATGAAGAATCTGTAGAAACATCTGATATTTTATAGGTCTCAAACTGACCTTTAGTTTTATTATTTTTTTGTCTCCAAATTTTCAGCGTAAGATGTAAGCCTTTTTTTGCACTCATAATTTTTTATTTATAGGTTGGAGATTATTTGTAACTTCTAGTTTTAACCTCGATGTTGTCATATATCAGTTCTTCTTTGTGCAACACCTCTCTGTTGATGTCACTTCCCTGATATTCCCAAGCTCCGACGTATTTGTAATTAACGTCATCTCTTTCCGCTTCTCCGTCCGGAGTTGAGTGGTCTTCACGGAAATGTCCTCCACAAGACTCATTTCTGTGCAATGCATCGATAGCCATTAATTGTCCAAGTTCAAGGAAATCTGCAACTCTGAATGCTTTTTCAAGTTCAGTGTTCATTCCGTCATTATCTCCAGGAACTTTTACGTTTTTCCAGAAGTCGTTTCTTACTTCTTCAATTTCTTTGATTGCTTCTGCCAATCCTTCAGGAGTTCTACCCATTCCCACCTTGTTCCACATAATGTTTCCTAGTTGCTTGTGGAAGTGGTCTACTGAATGTGTTCCTTTATTATTTAAGAAGAAATCAACTTTATCTTTAATTCCTTTTTCAGCCTCATCAAATGCTGTTGAATTGGTAGGAATAACACCTGTTCTGATATCTGCAGAAAGATAATCAGCAATTGTATAAGGAAGTACGAAATATCCGTCAGCCAAACCTTGCATCAATGCAGAAGCTCCCAATCTGTTTGCTCCGTGATCTGAGAAATTCGCCTCACCAATTACGAAACATCCAGGAATAGTAGACTGTAGGTTATAATCAACCCAAACACCACCCATGGTATAGTGAACTGCAGGATAAATCTTCATTGGAGTTTTGTAAGGATCATCAGCCGTAATTTTTTCATACATTACGAATAAGTTACCATACTTTTCCTCAACCCAAGCTTTTCCTAAATCATAGATCTGCTGATCGGTTGGATTATGAATATGCTTTTCGATAGCGGCTTCTCTACCTTTTTTCATGATCTCTGTAGAGAAATCAAGGTAAACACCTTCTTTTGTATCATTATTTTCGATTCCGTATCCAGCATCACATCTTTCCTTAGCAGCTCTTGACGCAACGTCTCTAGGTACCAAGTTTCCGAAAGCCGGGTATCTTCTTTCCAAATAATAATCTCTATCTTCTTCTTTAATATTTTCAGGTCTTAGTTTCCCTTCTCTGATGGCTACTGAATCTTCAATTTTCTTAGGAACCCAGATTCTTCCTGAGTTTCTTAATGATTCAGACATCAAAGTCAGTTTAGACTGCTGTGTTCCGTGAACAGGAATACAAGTCGGGTGAATCTGTACGTAACAAGGGTTTGCAAAATATGCTCCTTTTTTGTGGATCTTCCAAGCTGCAGAAACGTTTGAACCCATTGCGTTGGTAGAAAGGAAATATACGTTTCCGTAACCTCCCGAAGCAATGACAACAGCGTGAGCTGAATGTCTTTCGATCTCACCAGTTACAAGATTTCTTGCAATGATCCCTCTTGCTTTTCCATCAACAATTACAAGATCCATCATTTCATGACGGTTGTACATTTTGATTCTACCTTTACCGATCTGACGGCTCATTGCAGAATATGCACCTAATAATAACTGTTGTCCAGTCTGTCCTTTTGCGTAGAAAGTTCTTTTTACCTGAACCCCTCCAAATGAACGGTTATCTAACTGACCTCCGTAATCTCTACCGAAAGGAACTCCCTGAGAAACACACTGGTCGATAATATTCGCAGAAACTTCAGCTAATCTGTAAACGTTTGCCTCTCTTGCTCTATAGTCACCACCTTTAATCGTGTCATAGAACAATCTGTAGGTAGAGTCACCGTCTCCCTGATAATTTTTAGCCGCGTTGATTCCTCCCTGAGCAGCAATAGAGTGTGCTCTTCTTGGAGAATCCTGATAACAGAATGCCTTTACATTATATCCCTGTTCAGCCAAAGTAGCTGCAGCAGAACCTCCTGCCAAACCTGTACCTACAACAATAATATCAATCTTATCTCTGTTGTTTGGTGCAACAAGGTTCATATGGTCTTTATGATTTTTCCACTTATCCTTTAAAGGACCCGCCGGAATTTTTGAATCTAATTTACTCATATTGGTATATTGATATTATTGAGTTACAAAGTGAAAAATTGCGATAAAAATAAATCCTGCAGGAATAAGGATAGAATACCATTTCCCAAAAGCTTTAATTACCGGAGTATATTTTGGGTGTCTAGCCCCGATTGACTGGAATGAAGACTGGAAACCGTGAGCCAAATGCAGACCCAACAATACAAAAGCAATCACATAGATCGCTACTCTCCAAAGATCAGCAAACTTCTCATGAAGCTCCGGCCAGAAACGCTCAGCATCAGGAGCAATCCCCTGAATGTACTTGTAGCTCATCTCGTGAAACCAGAAATCATAAAAGTGTAAAACAAGGAAAGCCAAAACAACAGCTCCAGAAATAATCATATTTCTGGACATCCATGAAGAGTTCACAGAAGGATTGTTTGATGCGTACTTTACAGGACGCGCCTTGTTATTCTTAATTTCAAGAACAAATCCCATAATGAAATGGAAAAGAACTGCAAAACCAAGAATAGGCTGCATTAAGAACTGCACAAAAGGATTATAGCCCATGAAATCTGATGCTGTATTGAATGCATCACGATTCAGAACTGATAACAAATTGGTCGTCAAATGCAGTATAAGAAAAATCAGCAAAAATAGAGCTGATAATGCCATAGCATATTTTCTACCTATCGTAGAACTCGTTAAACCTGCCATATAAGTTTAAATTTGAATTTCCACAAAATTATGAAATGTTAACAATATCAAAAAGTGAGAAATCTCACAATTTATCAGTTTGTAATCTTTCTAAATAAGAATTTAAACATTATTAATTAAAGAGAAAATAAAAATTTTAACAATTATTTTATCATATAAATCCTGTTGTCATAAATGATCTTTTGAGCATCATCCGGAATCGTTTTTACAACAGCCAAACTTATCCTTCGTGACGCACAATATGGATTAATAATAAACTTTTTAACCTTCTGTCTATCTGAATTTTTATCAATCCAGAAGCACACTTCATTTCCTTTTTTCACAGAAAATACTTTATGCTTATAAAAATCATGCAATAACACCTCATCTCTTTTATTTTCATAAATATTGAAACCTGTCCTGACTATTAAAAACATTAAGGTGTACATTATCAATCTCGCAGAATTTTTAACATTAAATTTTAAAATCAAAAACCGAAGCAAATAAACAGCTATAAACAGACATCCAACTTCTAAAAGGTTCATCGCTATATTCTCCGAAAAAAGAAAGTCAACACCCGCAAACCAATGAATCAATTTGAGTAATTCCTGAACTATAAAATCATAAATAGTGTTAATAAAAGACATATCCAAACCAAACGCAATTAAGGCCGTTATTACCAATGAAAATACAATGATAACCTCGGAAAAAGGCACAATAATAAAATTGGCAAGAATAGAAATCAATGAAAACTGATGGAAATAAAACAATACTAAAGGTAATGTTGCCAATTGTGCAGAAAGAGAAATCGACACCGTATTAAAAATCAACTTCTTAAAATAATTATTGGTTTTAGGCAAATAATTTAAAATCGGCTGATTCAACCAATAAATTCCCAAAACAGCAAGAAAGCTTAGTTGGAAACCCACATCGAAAAGCTGCTGAGAATCATTAATTAAAATGATAAAAGCAGACAAAGCCAGGGAGTGCAGTAAATCCGGTTTCCGCTGAAGCAGAACATACATAAAATAGAAAGTCAGCATAATACACGATCTTATTACTGAATTTCCGAATCCTATAAACGCAGCGAACAGCCAGATAAAAATCAAACTGGAAATGATTGCATATTTTCTGAACCGCAGAGGTAAAATCTTTATCAACACCATATAGAACAATCCGAAAATCACTACAATATGTGTCCCGGAAATTGCTAAAAAGTGCACTAATCCCGATTTATTAAAATCCTGTAAAGTTTCAGCATCAATTTCGGTACGGTCTGCTAGAATAATTCCTTTTAAAAATTCCTGACTTTTAGGCAAAAGACTCGATTGATTAATCTTTTGTAAAACCTCTACTCTTTTTTGTTGTACTTTCTCTGTTACAGAAAGATCGGACCTGTGTTTTGATAAAATCTCTCCATTAAGATAAAATTGTGACTGTATCTTTTTCCGGTGAAGGTATTTTGCATAATCAAACTGAAAATCATATTGAGGCTTTTTTACATCATATCGGAAAGCTTTTGATTTATAATAATTTTCAAAATCCAGTTCTTTAAATTCTTTAGGAAGGTAGATCAGAGCATTTTCATATTTCTTTCCGGACTGCACCAAAGCTTCATATTTCTTATATTTTTCCGTAGAATTTAGCTTTTTAGAAATTTTAAAAACAATAAAATCTTCTTTTTGAGAAAATTCTGATTTCTCATTAAACTGCTTGGAATAATGAAAACAGATCCCGATTCCGAAAAACGAGACTGCAAGCAAAATAGGTTTTACTTTAGAAACAAGATAAGAATAGTAAAAAGTGGTAAGTAAAAAAATAAGGCTCAGAAAAATAATTCCAGCAATTACATATCCAGTTACAGGAAAAATGTCTTGCAGAAAGATCCCAAGAATAAAAGCAATGACAAGAATCAAAAGAGGCTGCCTGTTCAAAATCATTTGTGTTTGAACAAGCAATTTAATAAATTTTACAATACAAAAAGAAACAAGCAGCTGATTTCCAAAAGAATTAACGAAACTACTGAAGTTTTAAAATGACTTCGGCTGCATTTTTACTCGCTCCTTCTCCACCCAGTTTTTCTCGCAGCAATTCGTACTCCTTAAGAACCTCAACTCTTTTTTCTCCTTCCAACATCTTTTTCAACTCTTCAACCAGGTTTTTAGTATTTAAATCGTTTTGAATAAGTTCTTTCACAACCTCACGATCCATAATTAAATTCACCAGAGAAATATATTTGATATTTTTCACCAATCTTTTTGCAATCGCATAAGAAACTTTACTTCCTCGATAACAAACCACTTCAGGAACATTCAGTAAAGCTGTTTCTAAGGTTGCTGTCCCGGAAGTCACCAAAGCCGCTTTTGAACATCTCAATAAATCGTACGTTCTGTTAGACACAAAATGTACATTCTCATCTACATATTTTTCATAAAATTCTTTCGGAAGACTTGGTGCACCGGCAATAACGAACTGATATTCTTTAAAATAAGGTCTTACGGAAAGCATCATTTCAAGCATTTTTTCAACTTCCTGTTTTCTTGAGCCCGGTAAAAGTGCTATGATTTCTTTTTCGTTCAGTCCGTTCTCTTTTTTGAATTCCTCAATATTGATTTCCTGAAGCGTGGAAATTGCATCTAGCAAAGGATGCCCAACAAAATGAGAGTGCACTTTATGTTTTTTATAAAAATCTTCTTCAAAAGGAAGGATTACCATCATTTCATCTACATATTTTTTGATGATCTCTACTCTTCCTTCTTTCCATGCCCAAAGCTGAGGAGAAATATAGTAAACAACTTTTATCCCAAGTTCTTTTGCAAACTTTGCAATTCTTAAGTTAAATCCCGGATAATCCACTAGAATTAAGACATCCGGCTTATTCTTTTTAATATCTTCTTTACAGAATTTAATATTATTCAAAATGGTTTTTAAATTCATCGCCACCTCTAAAAACCCCATGAAAGCAAGATCACGGTAATGCTTTACCATTGTTCCGCCTTGGTTTGCCATAAGATCTCCTCCCCAAAATCTGAATTCTGAATTGGGATCTTTTTGTTTTAAAGCTTTTATCAAATTGCTTCCGTGTAGATCTCCGGATGCTTCACCTGCGATAATATAATATTTCATTTCTTCTGAAATCTTTTATGTTATAATCATCAGCAAACGTTCCCACTGGATTTTAGCCTTATCAATAAGTTAAAGTTATGGGAGGTTTCTATGATCAGGATAGAAAACAAATAAGATGTTATACATCTTTAATTTGTAAATTTGTTCAAAGATAATGATAAAAATGTCAGAAGAATTTGAAATAAGAAATAAAGTTGCAGAAAGCGGTTTAATCAATTTTGACCTTACAGATCTTGTTCCGAAAGGAGAAAGAAAGGGGATCGATCTGAAAGATTTTCTTTATATGGAGATGATTTTAAAAGAGAAAGATTTCCGCGAAAAAGTAGCAGCGATCAATCCGGAAGATTATAAAGATGCCTATGTCTATATTTATAACTCGGCAGATTCTATTGTTCCTCTTTGGGCCTATTTTTTAATCACAGCAAAACTTACTGAAGCCACAAAGAAAATAGTTTTTGGAAATCGTGAAGATCTGGAAGTTATTCTCATGCACAATGCCATCCAAAACTATGATTTTGATGAAATGAGAGGAAAAAGAGTTTTGGTTAAAGGATGTTCAGATAAAGAAATTCCGGAGAATGCTTATATTGAACTGGTAGAACAGTTACAGCCACTTGTAAAGTCATTAATGTTTGGAGAAGCATGTTCCAATGTTCCAATTTTAAAGAACTAACTTAACACAAAGTTAATTCTTCATAAAAACATCTAATATTACAAGATAAAAAACTCATCATTCAGAATTTTTAATAAATTTGATTTCAACAATTAAAAATCACATACGAAATGAGTTTACTCGATTTACTTACCGGAAACACCAGCAATCAGGTTGCTGAACAGGCTGAAAATAAATTCGGAATCAGCAGAAATCAAATTATTGCCCTATTGGCAGTAGCCGCACCACTGATTATTTCTTACCTGAGAAACAAATCTCAGGATGCCAAAGAAGCAGAAGCACTTAACAATGCATTGGATAAAGACCATGACGGAAGTATCCTGAATGACTCCTCTCAATTAGAGGCCAGAGAATCAGAAGGCAGTTCTATTTTGGGTCATATTTTCGGTGGAGACAGACAAAATGTGGAAAACCAACTTTCTCAGAATACAGGTATTTCAATTGATAAAATCGGACCTGTTTTAGCGATGTTAGCTCCTGTAATTATGGGATATATCGGAAAAGAAAAGCAACAGAACAATGTAGGAGCAGGAGGCTTGGGAGATCTTTTGGGAGGAATTCTCGGAAATGCATCCAACCAGGCTCAAGCACAACAATCCAGTCCTTTGAATGATATTTTAGGCAGCGTTTTAGGTGGCGGTCAATCTCAGTCTCAATCTTCAGGAAATCCATTGAGTGAGATTCTGGGAAGTGTTCTTGGAGGAGGTAACAACCAACAAAACCAACAAGGAGGAGGCGGTTTAGGAAGCATCCTGGGAAGTTTTTTTGGAAAATAATTTAAATCATAAAAAAGACCGGAGATTAATCTCTGGTCTTTTTATTTCTGTCAATTTTTAGATTGTCCTTCAGAAGCTACAGCAGATTTTGACTTTCTTCGTGGTCTTCTTTTCCCATAACTTCCATTATTAATTTTTCCTTTTCTTGATTTTTTGTCGCCTTTTCCCATTGTAATAATTTTGGTTGATTAATGACGAATTTAGAAAATATGAATTAAAAATCAAAAATTCAAGCTGTTAAAATTATTATAAAACTAGACTTTTACAGTCTTCCATTTTCCTCTTTTAAACAAAACAAAGGCAACAACTGTGATTAAAGCTTCCGAAGCAGGAATAGAAATAAAAACACCTTTCGGCCCCATTCCGAAATGTTTTGAAAGAAAATAAGCCAAAGGAATCTGGAACAGCCAAAACCCAAAAAGATTCACCCAAGTCGGCGTCCACGTATCTCCTGCTCCGTTAAAAGCATTAATCATCACCATTCCGATTCCGTAGAAGATAAATCCGGTACTCATAATATGCAAAGCGTTTTTAGCATAATTTTTAATTTCCATTTCCTGTGTGAAAAATCCTACTAAAAAATCACTCAGAAAGAAAAATATCAGACTTACCGTCAACATGAAAATTACGTTATATTTTACTGTTTTCATCACGGATTGTTCAGCCCTCACCATTTCGTTGGCTCCCATATTTTGTCCGACTAAAGTTGACGCCGCATTACTCAGTCCCCAAGCCGGAAGCATGAAAAACATCATTAAGCGTAAAGCGGTCTGATAACCCGCAGAAGCATCTTCATGCCCAGTCGTTGCCACCAATTGTGCTAAAAAAATCCAGCTGCAGGAAGCAATTACAAACTGAAAAATTCCCGGGGTCGCAATTTTTACGACAGATTTTATAATTTCAAAATCTGGTTTAAAATAAGTAATCAGGATACGGATCTGGGTATCAGCAATCAATAGATGATACAACTGATACATCACTCCTATGCTTCTTCCGATTGTTGTGGCTAAAGCCGCTCCCGTTAATCCCATTGCAGGAATCGGACCTAAGCCTCTAATTAAAACCGGACACAAAATAATATTGGCAATATTGGCAATCCAAAGTGACTTCATCGCAATCGCAGCATTTCCTGCTCCTCTGAAAATTCCATTAATTAAAAACAGGAGCATAATAATGACGCTACTTCCCATCATTATCCTTGTGAATTCTTTTCCGTAAGAAGCTGCTTCAGGTTTTGCTCCCATCAGCATTAAAATTTCTTCAGCATAGATGACTCCGAATACACTTAAAATAAAAGTAACAACAAACGAAACCAACAACACCTGTGCCGCGCTTCTGGAAGCCTGTTCAGGATTTTTCTCTCCGATTCTTCTGGCAACCATTGCCGTTGCAGCCATGCTCATCCCGATCGCAATGGAATACATGACGGAAAGCACGGATTCTGTTAAACCGACAGACTGAATCGCATAACCACTTTCTTTCAAATGACCGACAAAATACAAATCCACCAACGCAAATACAGATTCCATGGCCATTTCCAGCATCATCGGAATCGCCAAAAGAAGAACTGCGCTTCTTATGGTTGCTTTGGTATAGTCGACTTCTTCGCCACTTAACGCTTTTCTGATAAAAGAAAAATACTTCCTCACAATCTTATTATTTAAGTTCTTAACAAAAATATACATTCGAAGATGATCACAACTTGGCATATGAAAAGATTTCGAACAGCTGTCAGATCATGTTTCACAGGTCAATGAAAATAATTTCAATAAATATTTATCGTAAAACAATAATTAATTATATATTTGCAATAATAAAACAATTAACAGATGAAGCTAAATTCAGATTTTATACTTGAAATTTTAAAAATTTTCTTTTGGATATTCACATTCATTTTAGGGATTGCAATATTCATATTGGTCCTTATTTTCTTTTTTACAATTTTCGGAATTGACATGGGCAGTTTAAAAGAAATAAAGATTAACATGACTCTTTTCAGCGGAAAGATAAAAGATATGCAATCCTTAGGAAAACTAAAATCAATTTTTATTTTAGGCTATTCCATCCTTGAAGGCATTTTACTGTTTGTCTTTTTTGTAACGGTCATTAAAATTCTGAAAAAGATCAGTCTCAAAAGTACTTTTTCTACCGAAATATATTTTTTAATCTCCAGGATTGCCCAACTGGCTTTGTTAATTGGCAGCTTATCTTTCTTAGTCAAGGTGAGTGATGAACTGATGAATGGAAACCTCAATATCTCGGCAGATTTAAACAGTAAAAGCTTACAATTCTTTTTAGTTTCAGGAGTAGTATATATCATCGCACAGGTTTACAAAAGAGCCGTTGACTTGCAGAATGAAAATGACTTAACAATTTAAATTATCATCACCATGAAAATTATCGGTAAAAACTCTTTATCACAATACATTAGCTATCTGCTTTTTGTTTTGTTCATCATTGTTGCTTTTAACCTTGTGTATGAAATTATCGGTCATAGTATTTTATTCTATAAATATAAAACCGGAAGCACAGTATTATCAGATACTTTTGTTTTGGCAAACGATGTGGGATGGACAAAAAACAAATGGACCATTCCCATGGAAAACCTGTTAAAGTTCAGGATCAATTATCCGTTTTCAGAAATTCAGATGGTAACCGGAATCTATGCTTACAATCAGATTATCCATAATATTCTGGGTATGATTTTCTTGAGCTTATTCTTCTTTTTTTCTTACCAATGCTTTAAAGAAATGAGCTTGGATCAGATTTTCAATCAAAATGCAATAAAATGGCTCAAACGATTTTGTTTTCTGAATCTTATTATTGCAGCAGCTGGAATTTTCGAATTCTTCTATTTTAGAATGGATTCTGGATATACTTTACTGACATTCCTTTTCTTTGGTTTCTTTGGCATTATTATTCTCTTTATTGTAGAATTTTTCAAAAAGGGATTAGCTTTGCAGACTGAAAACGATTTAACAATTTAAACCATGCCGATCATCATCAACGTAGACGTAATGCTCGCCAAGCGAAAAATGCAGTCACAGGAATTGGCGGAAAAAATAGGGATTACACAGGCAAATCTTTCGATTTTAAAAACCGGAAAAGCAAAAGCTGTTAAACTTTCTACACTGGAAGCTATATGTAAAGCACTCGATTGCCAACCGGGAGACATCCTGGAGTACGTAAAAGATTAAGATTTATGTGGAGTGGATCAAAAACGGATCATTCAAATCAATTATCAATAAAAGCACAAATTTCAAATAATAAACCCAGCATCAAACGCATTTATTTTTATATTCATACTCAAAAACTTCTGAAAGGGAGTTTTTTTGTTTCTAAAACCTTCAAAAATCTTATCTTTGCAAACGGAAAATAAAGACTCAAGATATTGGGTCTTAAACCTTGAACTTTAAACAAATAATTATGTTTCGATCGCACACAAACGGAGAATTATCTCTTCAACATCTTAATGAAGAAGTTACACTTTCAGGATGGGTACAAACTATCCGTGATAAAGGATTTATGATTTGGATAGATCTTCGAGATCGTTACGGAATTACACAGTTGGTTTTTGATCAGGAGCGTTCTACTGCAGAGCTGATGGAAAATGCAAAAAAATTGGGTCGTGAATTTGTTATTCAGGTTACAGGAAAAGTAATCGAAAGAGTAAGCAAAAACCCCAACATTCCAACAGGAGAAATTGAAATTTTAGTTGAAAAATTAACGGTTTTAAATGAATCACAACTTCCTCCTTTTACGATTGAAGATGAAACGGATGGTGGTGAAGAATTAAGAATGAAATACCGTTATTTAGATATCAGAAGAAATCCGGTAAAAGATAAATTGGTGTTCCGCCACAAAATGGCACAGAAAGTAAGAAATTACCTTTCAGACAACGGGTTTATTGAGGTTGAAACTCCGGTTTTAATCAAATCTACGCCTGAAGGAGCGAGAGATTTCGTAGTTCCAAGCAGAATGAATCCGGGACAATTCTATGCATTGCCACAGTCTCCACAGACTTTCAAACAATTATTGATGGTTGGAGGAATGGACAAATATTTCCAGATTGTAAAATGTTTCCGTGACGAAGACTTAAGAGCCGACAGACAGCCGGAATTTACACAAATCGACTGTGAAATGGCTTTCGTAGAGCAGGAAGATGTGATGAATGTTTTTGAAGGAATGACGAAAACGTTGTTGAAAGACATCACTGGTCAGGAATTCGGAGATTTTCCAAGAATGACTTTTGCAGATGCTATGCAGAAATATGGAAACGACAAACCGGATATCCGTTTCGGAATGGAATTCGTGGAACTGAACGATTTAGTAAAAGGAAAAGATTTCAAAATATTCGATGAAGCAGAATTGGTTGTCGGAATCAATGTTGAAGGATGCGCAGAGTATACGAGAAAACAAATCGACGAGCTTGTTGACTGGGTAAAAAGACCACAGATCGGAGCTTCAGGAATGGTTTGGGTGAAATTCCAGAATGATGGAGTGAAAACTTCTTCTGTAAACAAATTCTACAACGAGGAAGACTTAACGAAAATTATAGAAAAGTTTGGAGCAAAAGAAGGGGATTTAATGTTGATTCTTTCAGGAAATGAGCACAAGGTAAGAACTCAGCTTTCTGCTTTGAGAATGGAGCTTGGAAATCGTTTAGGATTAAGAAAAGGGAACGAATTTGCACCACTTTGGGTAGTCGACTTCCCGTTATTGGAATTTGATGAGGAAAGTGGACGTTACCATGCTATGCACCATCCCTTCACCTCTCCAAAGCCTGAAGACATCCATTTATTGGAAACAGATCCGGGAAAAGCAAGAGCCAATGCTTATGACATGGTTTTGAACGGAAACGAAATCGGTGGAGGTTCTATCAGAATTTTTGATAAAGATCTTCAGTCTAAAATGTTTGATCTCTTGGGATTCTCAAAAGAAGAAGCAGAAGCCCAGTTTGGATTCCTGATGAATGCCTTCAAATACGGAGCTCCGCCTCACGGTGGTTTGGCTTTCGGGTTTGACCGTTTGGTTGCAATTCTTGACGGAAATGAGGTAATCAGAGATTATATCGCTTTCCCTAAAAATAATTCAGGACGTGATGTAATGATCGATGCCCCTGCAGCTATTGCGAATGAGCAACTCGATGAACTGGAATTGCAATTGAATTTAAAAGCATAAATTAGAAGCGGAGATTTTTTCTCCGCTTTTTATTTGCTAAACTTAATAATCATGAATGAAGAAATTCTTATTTAAATTACTGTAATTCCTCACTTAAATTTTATTTTAGACAAAGCCAATGTTGACGAAAATAATTTTAATAAAACAATTGAATACCTCAATAACAAATCAAAATTAAAAGCAATTTAAAAAACAGAAAAAGCGAAGAATTTTTCTTCGCTTTATATAAAATTTCAATATTAAATTAATTTACAAATATCCATTCTGCACCAACCAAGCGGTGATTCTTTTCAACGTAAGTGAATTCGGATCTACAACAGACGACGAAAATTTTACATTATCTTTTTGCGGAATCGCAACCACCCTTCGAACATTATCTTTTGCCGAAAACAACTCAAAATTTTGAGCATTATTTCCTCCTGCAAAACTTACTTTAGCGACCAACACCCCATTGGGAATAAAAAATTCATAAGAATCTTGTCCGCCAACATTTCCTGTAGAAGTAAAGAAACCTATTTTTTCTACACCTTGTTCAATAGATTTATCCTGCTTTAATTCTATTGGCCAGCTTTTGTTGCGCGACACCAAGGTATAATTTACAGCTGTTCTTGGGGAAACACCTTTTGAAGCAATAAGTTCTGTTACCTTCCCTTCATTTAGAGTATTTCCGTCAATAATTCCACCTTTTCCGATTAGGTTTACAAAACCTTTTTCCATTCCTAATGTGGATAATTTAAAAATTCCAACCTGATTTGTAGGTAAAAAAGTAAAGCGGTAAAACATAGTTGCATTGTCATTTTTATCACCCTCAAATTCCGTACTCAAAACAGCGATAACTAATTTTTCGCCACCCATCGAATATAGATTAAAATTTTTCGTAAGTCCAAAATTTTGCTTTTGTACTTCGACTTTTCCTATTTTATTACCATCTATAGCGATAATATTATTTTTATATTCTACTTTTTGAGCATATAATATAATGTTGATTCCAACAATAAATAAAAAATTTAAGATAGTTTTCATTAATTATAATTTTTCGTTGCAAAATACAAATAATAAAGCAAGCAAACTAAAAAGGATAACATCTTGATTTACGGCAACTTCGCCACCAAACTCTCTGGCAACATTTTTAAAATAAAATAAATCATTTTCCATTTAAAATTAGGAACAATAGTAAAGGAATTTCCTGCATTCACAATGAATTTTGCCACATACTCAGGTTCCATTATTAAAGATTCATTCAGTTGCAACCCTTTATTAATCTTCGTTCTGATGTAGCCAATTACCAAAGCATTTACTTTTATATTCCTTGAAGCCAGTCCCTGTCTCAATCCGGCCAGATAAGTAGTAAAAGCTGCTTTGGTACTTCCATACACAAAATTACTTTTTCGTCCTCTTACTCCTGAAAGTGAAGAGAGTCCGATAATTCTTTCTAAATTTTTATTACTTATATCCGTTGCGATAATATTCAGAATAGAGACGGCTCCCATATAGTTCACCAACATCATTTGTTGTGCTCCTTTAAAATCTTTCAACGCTTTTTCATTATCTACTAAAAATCCCGCCGCATAAACGACAATATTAGGCTTTACCGGAAGTTCACTGTAAAATTTCTGATGGAAATCAAAATCAACAGAATCAAAATATAAAACCGTAACCTTAGAATCAAAACGATTTTCAGCAACAAAGTCTTTCAGAGAATCTGTATTTCTGGAAGCAGCCATTACCCAAAATCCTTTTTTGATATATTGTTTGATACATTCTTTAGCAACATCAGAGTTTGCACCTAAAATAAGGACGGTTTTATTCGTGTTTTGATTCATTGGGCAAAGATAAATTAAACTATAATAACACCAATACAGCATTAACAAACATAAAGCTTGGGCATAACAATGTCATTTCGACGAAGGAGAAATCTTTTGTTTACTTTTCTATTATAATTCTTCACTACGCTACGCTTCATTCAGAATGACAATAGAAAATAGCCATCTCGTGAAATAAGGAATTTCATATTTGGAGAAAGCCTTGTGTATATTTCTTACTAATGATATAAAAAATTTTCGGCGGGGTGAGCTTTGCTCACCCCGCCGAAACAAGGTATTTTTTTTAAATAAAGAGAATTAGTTTTTCTCTTCAACTTCTTTTTTGTCAGTTGCTTTTTCAGCAGTTTTAGCTTTGTCTCCGAAGCGAGCTTCTGTAAGATCCTTAGAGATTGCAGCTTTTTCAAATTTAAGCTTTCCTGATAATGTCTCAATAACATAACCATCGTCCTGAACCTGAGCAATTCTTCCGTGAAGTCCTGAAGTAAGTACTACCCTGCTTCCCACTTTTAAATTTTCCTGAAAGTTTTTTTCTTTTTTCTGCTTTCTTTGCTGAGGAAGAATTATTAAAAGGAAAAAACCAACCATCATAACTCCCATTATGATCATCATGTTTCCCCCTCCTCCTGGTTGAGCCTGTAAAAAAATTGATAATAAACTCATGATATTATGGTTGAATGTTTGCTGTGAATGTTAATTTAATAGGCGCTTTTTCCACATTAGCAAAAACATCAGCATATTTATTTACTGCTCCGTCAAAGTTGGTGGAATCAAAATGCAAAGTGATTTTTCCTTTTTTACCAGGTAAAATCGGCTCTTTTGTAAAATCAGGAGCTGTACATCCGCAACCAGGCTTTACTTCAGAAATTACTAAAGGATTAGTTCCTGTATTTGTAACTTCATATACATGTTCTACTTTATCTCCTTTTTTTACTTTTCCGAAATCAAAATTACTTTCAGATAAAGCAATAGTTGTTAAAGGTTGGTTTGAAGCAGGAGCAGGAGCTGCATGTTCATCAGAAACTGGAGTCACCGAAGATGACCTTTCTGATTGTTTTATTAAAGAATCATGATGGCTCTTATCTATTGATGGAATTCCCTCTTGAGCTTCTTTATTTTCTTTTTTACAAGAAACCAAACCAAAGCCTATAATAGACAAAGCGATAATGGATAATGTCTTTTTCATGTTAAATTCTATTTTGATCTTTACAATATTTATCTAAAATTCCATTAATAAATATATTGGATCTGTCTGTAGCAAATACCTTTGCAATCTCAATATACTCATTGATAATAACTTTTGAAGGGGTGAAAGGAAAATTATCAAGCTCCGAAATAGCTGTAGATAAAATCACTTTATCCATTAAAGAAACTCTTTCCAAATCCCAGTTTTCCAGTCTTTCTTCCAGTTTTTTCTCATTATTTTCCCAGCTATCCAGTGTATTTCTCAACAATTTCATGGCGAAAGTCTTGTCCTCATCATCTTTAATCATTTTAATTAAAGTTCTGCTTTCTTCATCCTCTTTCAGGAAACCAATGGTTTTTTGTACCATAGAGTTCGCAATGTGAATATCATCATACCAGGAAAGTTCTTTATCTCCAAGATAATCGTGGAAATCATCATTTTCAGCAATATATCTTAAAAATAATTTACCAATGAACTTCTGATCTTCCTCAAAAGAATATCCTTCTTCTTTCATAAAATCCTGATAACGTTTTCCTGCAGTAATTCTCT
Organism: Candidatus Chryseobacterium colombiense; assembly: GCA_029203185.1. Classification (NCBI taxonomy): domain Bacteria; kingdom Pseudomonadati; phylum Bacteroidota; class Flavobacteriia; order Flavobacteriales; family Weeksellaceae; genus Chryseobacterium; species Candidatus Chryseobacterium colombiense. The sequence continues at coordinate 2,484,667 of CP119310.1, forward strand.
GGAAAGTTTTCACCAATAAATCATCATGCAGATCCCATTTCAATTGTTTATGCTGTCCTGTAAAAAATAATCTTTCAGGATTTTCTTCTAATTTAATTAAAACTTGATTGTTGATGAATTTTTGATTAGGATTGATATCAGACTCTGTTTTAATGTATTTATTTTTACCAATCTCAATTTGATTCTCTGCCAATTCTTTTAGAGAAACTAAAAAATTCAGTTGATAGATGTATAAATAATAGATTTTCTCTATTCCAGAGAACATATTTTTCTCTAATACATCAAATTTAACAGGGTTCTGGTAATATGAATACACAGTCTGTACTACTTTTTCACGGATTTGTCTTCTTCCTAACATTCAAAGAGCTTTTAATGAGTGCAAAGATACAAAATTTAAAATTTATGAAATTCGTAGTCTGATGACATTTTTGTAATTTTGTAAAACTTTATGAAAGCGCTGAAAACCTTAAACCCCTATTTTTGGAAACACAAAATACTATTATTTTGGGGAGTCCTATTTATCATTGCCAGTAATTTTTTCAACATATATAAAGTCCAGTTTGTAGGTAAATCGGTAGATGAACTTACAAAAAACGGTAATCTCGGTTTCAATCAGCAGGTTTTGATTTATGTTGCCATTATTGTAGGCTGTTCTTTATTAACAGGATTTTTCACCTTCATGATGCGTCAAACCATTATTGTGGCATCCAGAAGAATTGAATATGAGCTTAAAAATAAAATCTATAGACACTATCAGGATTTATCTTTAACGGATTACAAGCAAACAACCATCGGAGATTTAATGAACAGATTAAGTGAAGATGTTGTTGCGGTAAGAATGTATTTAGGACCTGGGGTAATGTATGTAGCAAACTTAATTGTTCTTGTGATTATCACGGCCATATATATGGTAAAAACAGACGCTTCAATGACAATGTGGACATTGCTGCCTCTCCCAATTCTATCCTATGCTATATATAAAGTAAGTTCAATTATCAACAAAAAATCGAAAATCATGCAGAAAAGCCAGTCTGCCATTTCTACTTTTGTTCAGGACAGTTTTTCAGGAATCCGTGTTGTAAAGTTCTTTGCCAAAGAAAAATATATTGAAAGAAATTATGGAATAAAAGTCACGGATTATCAAAACAAAGCCCTTGATTTGGCAAAAACGGAAGCCTATTTCTTTACCATCATATTATTTGTCATCGGATTATTAAATGTTGCTATTATTTTAATCGGAGGACAAAAATATATTGACGGACAATTAAGTATCGGGAAAATTGCAGACTTTTTTATGTATATCAATACTCTGATCTTCCCATTTTCCATGGTAGGCTGGGTAACTTCAGTTAATCAGCGCGCGGAAGCTTCCATGCAGAGAATTAATGAATTCATGGATAAAAAGTCTGAAATCATCAATACTAATTTTGAAACCTATCTTATCCAGGGCAATATTGAATTCAGAAACGTGTCTTATGTTTATCCAAATACGGGAATCAAAGCATTAGAAAATTTAAGTTTCACGGTAAAAGCCGGAGAGTCTTTAGCAATTATGGGGAAAACCGGAAGCGGAAAATCTACCATTGCTCTTTTATTATGCAGATTAATTGATCCTACCGAAGGAGAAATTTTAATTGACGGCAAAAACCTTAAAGAGCACAACTTAGAAAACTACAGAAATTTCATCGGATACATTCCTCAGGAAAGCTATCTTTTCTCGGATTCCATTGAAAACAATATAGGTTTTGCGATCGATCATCCAAGTCATGAAAAAGTAGTTGAGTACGCTAAAATTGCCGATGTTAATAAAAATATCATAGAGTTTAAAGACCAATACAAAACCATGGTCGGTGAACGCGGAGTTATGCTTTCGGGAGGACAAAAACAAAGAATTTGTATTGCAAGAGCCTTGATTAAAGATCCAAACATTATAATTTTTGACGATTCTTTATCTGCTTTAGACACCGAAACCGAGCAGAATATTTTAGAAAATATTGACAGAAAAATTCAAAACGCAACTTCCATAATTATCACGCATAGAGAGTCTAGCGCACAAAAAGCTGATAAAATCATTAATCTTACCGAAATTGCAAATTCTGTAACCGCTTAGCCGTTTCGTTCTCAATTGTTAAATAAATCATAAAAAAAATTTTGTGATTAAAAGAAAACTTTTATATTTGTTCTTAACAAGATTAAAAAATATCTAACAATGAGTGAATACAAGGAACGCCATGAAAATGAAATTTTCACTAAGGTGTTAAAAGCAGGGAGAAGAACTTATTTCTTTGATGTGCGCGAGACGAAAGCAGGAGATTATTATCTTACAATTACTGAAAGTAAGAAGAACTTCGGAGAGAATGGAGAAGCAACATTCGAGAAGCATAAAATTTACCTTTATAAGGAAGATTTTAAAAGTTTTCAGGAGATGTTTAATGAGTCCACAGATTTCATCATTAACGAGAAGGGTGAGGATGTAATTTCAGAAAAACATGATAAAGACTTCAAAAGCAAATCATATACCATAGATTCTGACGACGAAGTTTAAAAAAGAATACTAAAAACACAAGCATCTGAAAAAGGTGCTTTTTTTATTGATACACTTTTCCGTTCCCAACAACATTTATATTTTCAGACTTTCATCTTGAAAGCATTAATACATAAACTTACACACAAATGAAAGCAAGAATTAGCATTCTACCTTTATTAATATGCTTATTTTCCAATTTTTATCTCGCACAAACATTACCCACAAAACAAAAAGAATATATTATTTTCAGGCAAAAACTAATTTTCGAAGACCCTCTGAACATATCATCCGATGAGGTACTTAATGAATTAAGAGAAGTTACTAAAAACTGGCATGACAGCGTAAAAGTTTACAAAGAAGGAAAATTATATGTGGAAGATTTCTATGTAAAAGCCGGAGACAACATTAATCTAGACATATTCAGTCAGCATCTTTCCAGCAGGATTAATGGATTTTACACTCCATATCCACCCGAAAAAATAAAATCTATTATACAAAGGTTTACAGAGAAAAACACCTCAAATTACATTCCTGCGATGCAGATTCAGAATAATACCCATAATCCTTTTTTGCTTGCAATATCCAATGGATATGCAGATCCGAAAATGATGCGTGAAATATATATTAACAGATTACTGAAAGAACTTCCTGCAGATTGCATACCTGTACTGAGACACAACAAAGAGTATAACAAATGGACATTAGCTGCTATTCAATATAACACCAAAGAAAAAAACTTTATTCCCACCACTATGTTTGATAAAGTGGTAAAAGATCATAATAAGGTAATAATTCATGTAAAGAAAGAATATTGGGAAACCATCGCAACAATTATTCGTAAAAATCCATATCCTATTTTCAGTGTTGTACATCAAAATTTTAACTTAATAGCCGATTTGTACAAAGAAGCTCTTAACGTCAAAAAGGGAATTATTAGCCTTGAAACATCATCAGAAGAAACCGCAGAAGAGTTTTATGAAGCAGTCTCAAATCAATATACTCAATATAAATTTTTAATTGAGTATCAAAACATACACAAATTATAAGATTTTATCCCTTCATAATTATATTTAGAATACTCAGAAAATTTTAAACAATTAGAATATTAATAGAGTTCATATTTATATACAATAAATTTAATATGTAACAAAAACATGAACTAAGAATAATTAATAACGAACAGTTTATGATAAATAGAAATTAATAAATGGTAAATTAAGCCATTATAGAAATAAAAAAAATCCTGCTAAATCTAGCAGGATTTTCGATTTTTGGGTGAATGATGGGTCTCGAACCCACGACCTTCGGAACCACAATCCGACGCTCTAACCAACTGAGCTACAATCACCGTTTTGTGAGTGCAAATATAGAGAAGATTTTTCAATTACCAAACAATTCCATCAAAATTTTTCAAAGAAATTAGCTTTTCTGACGTAAAGCCCTCAGCATAAGCAACTCCCGACAAACGCCCTAAATCCTGAGCTCGGTAAGTTAAACTCTCATAAAAGTCTTTTGATGTAATAGGTGTCTCGGGTTCTTTAGAAGACGGATCATAGAACTGAGTTTTGAAAGCCATACATGCAGCCACTTTTTTATCCAAATGCTCCGAAATATCAATGCAGAATTCCGGGGTTATATTTTTCCATTGAATATAATGGAAAATATGCTTCGGTCTCCACACTTCCTGATTTTCTCCATCCAAAACTGTTTCAATTTTCCTCAATCCGGCTAAAAAGCACGCATCCGACACTAATTTCGCTCCTTTTGCATGATCTGGATGTCTGTCATCAATCGCATTCGCTAAAACGATTTCTGGCCTGTATTTTCGGATCATTTTTACAATCCTCATCTGATATTCTTCAGAATTTTCCAAAAAGCCATCCTTCATTCCTAGATTTTCACGTGCTGATACTCCTAGAATTTTTGCAGCATCCATTGCTTCTTTTTTTCTCATTTCTTCCGTTCCTCTTGTTCCCAGTTCTCCTCTGGTAAGATCTACAATGGCACAGGTTTTACCTTCTGAAATTAATTTAGCAATAGTTCCGCCACATCCAAGTTCTACATCATCAGGATGTGCTCCAAAAGCAAGTATATCTATTTTCATATCCTCAAAGATAAGATTTAAAACAAAAACTTCCCAAACGAAACGAATGGGAAGTTTTGATGATATTAATTCAAATTATTTATTGATTTCTGCATTCAATTTTACAGCATCCTGATAAGTAGGATCTAATTGAACAGATTTAGCAACATAATCTTTCGCTTTTGCCAGATCTGAATCCTTACTCATATATGCGACAGCAAAATAAGCATATGCAAGAGTCTGCTTATTCGCTTCTTTATCTGCAGGTTTTACTGTATTGATGAATTTCTCATAAGCCATTTTTGCGGCATCATTATTTCCGGCTTGCTGATAAGAATATCCCTGACTGTAATAAGCAGGAGCCCAATCAGGAAGAAGCGCGCTCATTTTCTGCCACGTTACGATAGCTCCGTTCCAGTTTTTAACATCCTGATAAGCTGTTGCTAACTTAAATAAAGCATCTGAATCTTGTGCGTTTGCAGCAACTTGTTTTTTAAGAGCTTCAATTGTCGGGTTTGTCGGTCCTGCATCTACAGCTGCCTGCGAAGCTCCACCACCTGAAATTTTCATCAATTCGACATCCCATTTCATTGTCTCATCTTTAGCAGCTTTTGCAATCGCAATTTTTTGTTGTGCTTCATTTGTTAAAGCGGTTTTCTTGGCTGCATCTTTTTCAGTTTTTGCCAATCCTGCTGCAATAAGACCTTGTAATCCCTGATCTGCAGGCTGAACTCTTGATTTCTCAGCCTGAGATACAAAATTATCCATGTTTTGTTTAGCTTCCACATAGTTACCCTCAGCGAATAACTGATATGCTCTTAATTTAAACTTAATCGGATCATTAATCTTATCAAATATTTTATCCAAAACCTGCTTAGAGTTGACAAAATCTTCATTTGTAAAATAAAGTTTGGCAATTTCTAACTGAGTATACGGATCTTCATCTGCATATTTTGTATAGTTAATAAGGTCCTGAGTCGCTTTATCATTTTGCTGATATCTGATATTATAAGCAGCCATTGCTTTATAAGCAGGTGCATAAGAAGGATCTGTAGCAATAGCTTTTTCAATGCTTGTTTTAGCCTGCTGCCATTGTTGAGCCGCCATCCACAAAGTTCCTATTCTGGTATAAACAGAAGCCTTATTGGTTGCTAATGGTAAAGCTTTATCATAAGCCGTCATTGCATCTCCTGGAATTCTTTTTAATCTGTAAGCATCCCCTAATGTATAATAATAGTAGGCAGGAACTCCTTTTTTCTGTGCTTTTTCTACAGCTTTATTCAAATAATCTATAGCAAGATCTGGCGCATTATTTTTTTCAAATAAAGTTAAAGCTTCCGCCGCTCTGAAAAGAACTTCAGCGTCTTTTTCCTTAGAATCTGCAACTACTTTCTGAATTTCGGCAATAGCAGACTTGTCTCCTTTACCTAATTTAACTGTAGCCAGACCAATTTTATTTAAATAACTTTTAGCATCAGCGGCCAAACCTTTATTAAAATTTTCTGTAGCTGCTGCAAAATCGGGTTCACCTTGTCTTAGAAAAGTGTTCCCTAAGTAAAAATAGTTTTCTGCCTTAGGTTCTTTAGCAATCATTTGAGTGAAATTTGTCTTTGCCTGAGCAAATTTATCACTGTCTATACTATTAATACCATCCTGCAATGTCTGTGCTGTTGCGAAGCTGGTAAAAAATACTACTGCTGCTCCTAAAGCAATCTTTTTTACATTCATAATCATTATATCTTTCATTTTATATTTGTAAATTAAAAACCTAGAATAATCTAAAGACAATTTTCAGACCAAAATAAATGATTAATGTCATGAAAATTATTTTTATTATATATTTTTAACGCATTTGAACCTCTCTTTTATAGATATTGTAAGGTTGTAACCCTTCTTTCTGAACAATCATTTGTCCTAGCTGCGTACAAGAAAATCTTATAAAGCCATTAGCAATATTAAAGTTACCTTCATTAGCTAAAAAATACAGTATTCTGGTAAACGGATATTTCATCTCCCTCATTCCAGAATAATCGGGGGTATAAAGTTGCCCTTTATTCTCTACCTTCAGAATTTTAACTTTATTTCTTAATTCTATAGAAGCTTTATCATAAGGTCTGCTAAATGTATTCAATCCAATAACCCCTATTTTATTAGGAAATTTATTCAGTTCTTCAATAAGATTTTTACTTCCCGGAATTACTGAAAATTTAAGATCTTTAGGTTCTTTATGAAGTTTTTGGGCCACAAAATTCAAATTACTTGAATTGGTTCCGTCAAAAATAAATTCTTTTTCTTCTGATTGTAATCCTTTTTCGATTTCGTCCATAGAAACTGACTTTTTAGACGAAGTATTAGGAACTACAAATACAACTGCGTCTGCAGCAAATTTAGCCGGCAAAAACTTGAGCTCTACTTGTTTTTCATATTCTTTTATTTCATCAGGAGAAAGCTCTTTCGACATCACAACAATTCTCGCTTTACCATTTAATAAATCAAGAAATCCTAAATCTTCCTTTTTTGTTACTACTTTCAACTTTGTTTCAGGATAATTAATCATATATCCTTCTGCCAAGGCTTCTGTAACACTTTGGAAAGATTCGTCAGTAAGAATGGTAAGATCTCCTTTATTGTATGATGGTGAACTTTCTTTTTTCTTTGAACAGCCTGAAAGAATAGTTATAACAATTATTAAAGCTATTTTAAGAGAATTATTCATCTTTATTTTTTTTTTAGTTGGGATATTGCTCTGTAAATTCTAAATATCCCGTAAAGTACCAAAACAGCCCCCAATGGATAGGCAATTGTCGGTTCTAAGGTAACTACAAAGAACTTGTAAATAATTACAACAATACCTAAAACAATATAAAAAAATCCTGTTATTAAGGATAACCACTTGAACATCATAAGACAAAAATACCAAAAAAAATAAAAAGAGAAGCAATCGCTTCTCTTTTTTAGATATTATTTAATATTAAAAATAAATTATTCTGGTGGTTGCATTGCTAGAGGTAGTCTATATCTGTAACGTACAGACTGGCCATTGATCTTAGCAGGCGCCCATTTGTTTTTAATTGATTTAACAGTTCTCACTGCTTCAGCATTAAAGTCAGAGTTTGAACCTGTAACTTTAACATCTGTTATACTTCCATCTCTTTCAACAACGAAAGTAACTTCTCCTTTTACTACACCATTAGCTCCTTCGATTGCAGAAGTATCAAAATTCTCTCCTACTTTCTTTCTGAAGGCATTGATACCTCCTGGAAATTCCGCAGTTTGTTCTACCTCTGTATAAACCTGGTTTTCGTTTACCTGAGGTTTAACTTCAGCTGTAGAAGCTTTAGTTCCTGTTGAAGGTGGTGGTGGTGGTGGCGTATAAGCCGGAGCTTTTACCCCCTCCTGATTTACCAAACCTGTTGTTGTTTCTAATTGCTTAGAAATTGGTGGTGGTGGAGTTTCAATTTTCGGAGCTTTTACAGGCTCCGGAACCACATTCTGAATTACCTCAATTTTTTCCTCTTTTGGAGGTGGAGGTGGTGGAGGTGGTTCTTTTTCTTTGGGTTGCTCAATAATTTTATCTTCCTGAAGAATTTCTACCAAATCCGCCTTCACTTCTTGTTTAGGAGGAGCAGTAAGTCTCTTAATGGTAAGATAAATGAAAGGAGACAAAGCCGCAATAAGGAATAATGCTGTTCCAACGATAAAAGATTTCGTCAGAAGTCTTGGATACTGATGTCTTAAATCGTATGCACCATATTCCTTGTTTCTATTTTCAAATACAATCTCATCTAAGGTAAGATTAGGATCATATACATTTTCATTTGCCATAGATTTACAATTTTATGGTTTAAATTACTTTGTAGCCGGTGCTGCAGCAGCTCCAGAGTTACCAACTTTTCTATCGTAAATCGCTCTCTCCCAAGGCTTAAGATCAGTAACCCCGTACTGTTCGCTTTTGGTAATCGCCATTTCATCAAGAATATCTACAAAGTTTTTATATACAGCATCGTCAGTCGGTTTGATAATCACAGTAAACTTATTTTTATCAGCCGCGTTTGCTTTTGCCTGCTCAATTACTTTTCTAATCCCTTCCCTATCAAAAGTAGTTTCATTAAGATTTTGATCAGTTAAAGACGTATTGTCTTGCTGATGCCAGAAAATCTTATTGTCCTTACCTAATAATAAAGAGATAGAATTTGAAAGTTTAATTTCTGTTGGAGGTGGTTTTTTATCTTTTTCTTTCGGTTTTGCCGGAAGACCCAAATCCATTACATTCGGTTTAGAGAATGTAGTTGTGAACATAAAGAAGGTAATCAATAGAAACCCTAAGTCCACCATCGGAGTCATATCGACTCTGGTACTCTGCTTCTTGGAGCGTACCTTGCCGCCCTTGGCGCCCTTTTCCTGTACTTGTACTTCTGCCATTTCTAAATGATATTATTCATTAGGTTTACCTTCTTGTGATGTAATCAACCAAAATTTAAGAAAATCAATATCTCTTAAACCTTCAAATAAACTTTTAACTTTAGGATATTTAGTTGTAACGTCACCCTTGATTGCTAATTTGTAATCAGGATTAACACTTAAACTTTGCTGTACCCAGTCAACTAATTGCTTATTTGTACTATCCATAGGAATCCCTGTAGGACTCTTGAAATTCTTTTGCTCGTCATCTGGCAAATCAAGATAGCTCTTAAGTTGGTTCATAGGAACCCCAATCGCTTGTACTTTTTGGAATGCAGCTTTTTGTTTATTGTCAAAAGTAATCCCATACTTTTTACCCATATTGTCTAAAAGCTGTAATCTCTCAGATGCATTTTCTACTGGCTGGAAATAAAATTTCCCGTCCGGAGTAGCGTTGATAGTCATCAAACTTGCATCAGGAAGTAACTTCTCTGATATTGAAGATGGCGGTTTGATCTGCTCCACGTCAGGTTTTTTAAACTGAGTGGTCAAGATAAAGAACGTAAGTAGTAGGAACGCAACGTCACACATTGCCGTCATATCCGTAACTACTCCATGTCTTTTTGGTTTGACTCTCGCCATTATTAATAATTTTTAATTAAACTTCTTTTTACTTACTACAAATTCCTTGCTAATTCTTAATTGAATTCAGCGAAAGACTGCTGGATACTCATAGCGATCTCGTCGATCTTATAAGTTAATCCGTCAATTTTAGAAGTAAAGAAGTTATAAAGGATGATAGCGATAGCTGAAGTACCAATACCTAATGCAGTGTTGATCAATGCTTCAGAGATACCAGTAGAAAGTGCAGCTGCGTCAGGAGTACCTCCTCCAGAACCTAATGCGAAGAACGCCTTGATCATCCCGATTACCGTACCTAATAATGCTACTAACGTTGCAACAGTACCTAAAGTAGAAAGGATCATCATGTTTTTCTCTAACATTGGCATTTCAAGAGTTGTAGCCTCTTCGATCGCTTTGTTAAGAGCTACCATTTTTTGCTCTTTGTTTAAAGTTGTATCGTGAGCTAAAGCTTTGTAGGTAGTAAGACCTTCTTTTACTACATTACCAACAGAACCTTCTTGTCTGTCGCACTCTTCTAAAGCTGCATCAATTTTGTTTTGGTTTAGTAAGCTTCTTACTTGTACTACGAAGTTATCCAAGTTTCCTTTTCCAGCAGCTCTTCCAAGAACAAGTGCTCTTTCTATAGAAAACACTATTACAGTAAGCATAAAAGTAATCAATATCGGTACAATTACACCTCCTTTATAAATAATTCCAATAAATGAATCATCACTAGGGTGAATATCTTTCCCAGGGGTACTAGAAAATGCTACAGATAATCCTCCTCCATTCTTAGCAATTGCTTCTGAATCCTTAAAGTTCCCAGGATTCCCCAAAACGAATAAATAAATACAAATTCCTATTGCTAAGATGATAGGAATAATAACAGCCGGGTTTAAACCTCCTGCTTTTTTAGCAACTACTTGCTCATCATTTTTTGAAACATTCATTTCCATATTTAACTAAATTATATTGTTTTAAATTTTTTTGAGGCTGTAAATTAAAGGCAAAATTAATTAAAATGCAATTATTTTAAATAAACAATTCGCTTTTTTTTGATCGATAAATTTTAAATCAATTTCAAAATCTTAATTATTCTTTATTTTTTTGGCAATATTATTTCATTTTAAATAATATATTGAAAATTTAAAAAAATTACCCTACTTTTTTTTTTATTTTACCAATGTTAATTTTTTTTTAAATCACAACATTCACAATTTTACGAGGCACTACAATGATTTTTTTAGGTGTTTTACCCTCCAATATTTGTACCATTTTTTCATTCTGAAGCGCTAATTCTTCAACTTCTTTAGCCGAAAGCTGTGCCGAAAGTGAAATTTTAAATTTCATTTTCCCATTCACACTTACCGGGTATTCAATTTCATCTTCTATCAAATAATCCTCGTTCAATACAGGGAATTTCTCAAATTCGATAGATTCGTTGTGACCTAGCAAACTCCAAAGCTCTTCACAGATGTGAGGTGCATATGGCGAAATGATAACGGCAAGAGGTTCTAAAATATTGCGTTTGTTGCATTTTATTTTTTGTAATTCATTTACGGCAATCATAAATGAGGACACAGAAGTATTGAAAGAGAAGTTTTCAATGTCATACACTACCTTCTTTATCAAGGTATGTAAAACTTTATATTCTGCTTTGGTAGGTTCTTCATCAGAAACAGAGAAATTATCTCCGTCAAAATACAGATTCCAGAATTTTTTCAGGAAACCGTACACTCCACTCAAACCTTGCGTATTCCAAGGCTTGGATTGTTCCAACGGACCTAAGAACATTTCATACAATCTTAAACCGTCTGCTCCGTATTCTTCACAGATATCATCTGGATTTACTACGTTATATTTAGACTTAGACATTTTTTCTACTTCACGACCTGTGATGTATTTTCCGTCTTCCAAAATAAATTTCGCATCTGCATAATCCGGCCTCCAAGCTTTGAAAGCTTCAGTATCTAATTCGTCTGTTGTACCTTTTAATAAAGACACATCAACGTGGATTGCCTGTGTTTTATAATCTTTTGCTAAATTTTTAGATACATATTGATTGGTTCCATCAACTCTGTAAACAAAAGCACTCATTCCCAAAATCATCCCTTGGTTGATCAATTTTTGGAAAGGTTCATTATGATTGATATATCCTCTGTCCTTTAAGAACATATTCCAGAAACGGGAATACAATAAGTGACCGGTTGCGTGTTCGCTTCCTCCGATATACAAGTCTACCTGTCCCCAATAATCTGAAAGGTTTTTATTTGTGAAAACCTCATCATTATTAGGATCCATATATCTTAAGAAATACCAAGAACTTCCGGCCCAACCCGGCATTGTAGATAGTTCTAAAGGAAAAACCGTTTTTTCGTCGATTAAATCAGTATCAACAACTTTTTGATTCACTTCGTCCCAGGCAAAAGTTTTTGCATTTCCTAATGGAGGATCTCCATCTTCAGTCGGTAAATATTTTTCAACTTCAGGAAGTTCCAAAGGCAATGCAGAAGTTGGCAGTGTATATGGCATTCCATCCTTATAATATATAGGAACCGGTTCTCCCCAATATCTTTGTCTTGAGAAAATCGCATCACGCTGTCTGTAGTTTGTTGTTCCGTGACCTATTCCTTTTTTCTCAATCGCCTCAATAATTAATGCTTTTGCTTCATCATATTTTAACCCGTTTAAGAAATCAGAATTCACACAAACCGAATCTTTAGAATCAAAAGAAGCTTCCTGAACATCTTCGTCAGTTTCTACCACTTTTTTAATTTCTAAATTAAATTTCTTCGCAAATCTGTGATCACGCTCGTCATGTGCAGGAACAGCCATTACAGCTCCCGTTCCGTACCCCATCAAAACATAATCTGAAATATAGATCGGCATTTTTTCGCCACTAAACGGATTGATTGCGTAACTTCCCGTAAAAGCACCTGAAACGTTTTTCACGTCAGACATTCTGTCTCTTTCAGATTTTTTGGAAGTTTCTTCAATATAAGTATCTACTTCAGCTTTTTTTTCCGCTGTAGTAATAGTTTCCACTAAAGGATTTTCAGGAGCCAATACCATAAAAGTTGCTCCAAAGATTGTATCAGGTCTTGTCGTGAAAACCTCAACAATTTCGTCATGACCATCAACATTGAATTTCACCTGTGCTCCCTGAGATTTCCCGATCCAGTATTCCTGAGAATCTTTCAAAGGTTGTGGCCAGTCCAAAGTCTTTAAACCTTGTAGTAATCTTTCGGAATAAGCAGAAATCCTCATGCTCCACTGCATCATTTTCTTTTGGAAAACAGGGAAACCTCCTCTTTCGGATTTTCCATCTTTTACTTCATCATTAGCCAACACTGTTCCCAATGCAGGACACCAGTTAACGGTCGTTTCTGCTCTGTATGCTAAACGATAATTTAAAAGAATATCTTCTTTATCCATTTCGGAGGCGAAATTCCATTCTTCTGCTGTGAAACTCAATTCATCATTCTGATTAGCATTTAATCCCTCCGTTCCTTTTTCCTCAAAACGTTTAATTAAAGTTGAAATAGACTCTGCTTTATCTGTATCTTTATTATACCATGAATGAAAAAGTTCAATAAAGATCCATTGCGTCCACTTATAATAAGAAGCATCGGAAGTTCTTACTTCTCTACTCCAGTCGAAAGAGAAACCGATTTTTCTCAACTGCTCTTCGTATCTAGTAATGTTTTGCTCAGTAGTAATCGCAGGATGTTGCCCCGTCTGAATAGCGTACTGTTCAGCAGGAAGCCCGAAACTGTCATAACCAACCGGGTGAAGCACATTGAAACCCTGATGTCTTTTATATCTCGCATAAATGTCGGAAGCAATATATCCAAGCGGGTGACCTACGTGAAGCCCTGCTCCGGAAGGATACGGAAACATATCGAGAACATAAAATTTGGGTTTGTCTGTAGTATTGGAAGTCTTGTATGTTTGATTGTCTTCCCAGTATTTCTGCCACTTTTTTTCTATCTGCTGATGATCGTAAAACATTCTATAATTTTATATAAAGTACAAATTTAAGTTTTTTAAAAGAAAAAACTTAAATATTATTTTCATGTTATTTAGCAATGATAATCTTAGTTGTAAATTCTATCTCTGTAGTTTTAGCTCGTAACACATAATTACCATTAGGTAAATTCCCTACAAACAATTTTGCCTTCCCTTGATTAATTCCATGTGCATCTGAAAGCACTTCTCTTCCTGAAGCATCATAAAAAGCAAATGTTGCATTTTCTCCCGACATATTATTTCCAAAATCTACTTCAAGAAAATCTTTTGCCGGATTTGGATATACTTTAATGTTATTTTTTGTTATCGCTTCCCGCGTTCCTAAAGTTGCACAAACTGCAGTAGCCGTACTGGATGCTGAAATTAAATTTATTTTATTGGCCGGTGTTACAAAATCCTGTAATTCGGTAGAAGTGATAAGTCCTGAGTCAGCACCTAACCAATCTTGCAGAAGGGATGCAAATATCTGGCGGTAATCAAATTTTCGCTGGTTTTGATTGTAGTAATAGCTTGTAGCATTAGTAAATAAAGGATGATCTCCCATAATCCCGGAATTCAAACCATTTCCAACAATAAAAAACGGCGCTAAATCTCCATGATCAGTACCTAAGCTTGCATTTTCTCTTACCTGTCTTCCAAATTCGCTAAAGGTAACCGTCATAATTTTGTGCCCGATTCCCAACGCTTCAACATCAGCCTGAAAAGCCTGAATTGAATTTGAAATATCTGCCAATAAATTAGCATGGCTTCCTAACTGTGTACTCCCCGACTGAATCTGATTAACATGGGTATCAAAACCTCCCAAATTCACTTGGAAAATTTTCGTTTTGCTGCCTCCTTTTATCAATCTTGCCACCGTTTTTAGTTGTTTTGCCAAAGTGGAAGCAGGATAAGTTGTGGTAGAATTATTTCCGGCATTGAAAACCTGCATCACTCTATTGTAATAACTGTCCATACTACTCGCAACATTTTTTATATAATCTAAAAGATCATTGTATTCTGACTGAGTCGGAATTACATTTACAAATAAATTGGTAAACAAAGAAGTCTGAAACCCCGTAAGGTTATATTCTATATTTTTCTCTGTTGTATGTTCATAAAACAAACTTGGATTTAAATTTCCCAATTGTATTGCTAAAGGATCAGGACTTTGTGTGGTAGGATTTCCGGCCAATCCAGGATATAAAGCACCCAGATATCTCCCAAATATACCATCCAAAAGATCCGGATTATTATTCGAACCGTCTTTTCCGGAAAACATTAAATTTTCTGATCTGAAGTGGGAGTAATTGGGATTAGGATAGCCAACACCGTTCAGTAAAGTTAATTTACCTGAGTCGTAAAGAGATTTAAATCCCGTCATTGACGGATGCAGCCCCACCTGTTTAGTCATAGCAACCGTACTATCTAAAGGAATATACGCTCCTGTTCCTGTGTTACTAATCTTAATATTGGGTCTTAAATTAGCATACGTATCATATTGATTTATCGGAATCACCGTATTCAAACCGTCATTTGCTCCTGCCAATCTTAGTATAACCAGAACACGTTCGTTCACAGGATCACAACTTACATTAAAATCCAGAAACTGATTCATGACACGGGAAGGCATTCCATTCAATAAAAAGGGAGCTCCAACGCCTGCCATAGAAATCAACTGCAAAAACTTTTTTCTGTCCATAATTACATAGTTTGAAATTCAGGAGATTTAATAAGTGCTTTCACTAAGCGATCAATCGGAATTTTCACATTGGTAGCCGTTCCGGTAGTAAGATAATTATTCCATTCATTTTGCCAATTGATTACACTCAGACCATTAAGGAAAACTGATTTAAAATAATCCAATCTTGTGGCAGGTGGAAAATCAACAAAAAGAAGTTCACAGAATTCCGAAACCAACTGCACAGCATCGGCAGGATTTTGAAAATTTCCACTATCCTTCACGAACAAAGGCAAATTGAGTTTATATAGAAATCCATTTTGGGTAGTTCCGTTGATTAACATATCAATGGAATTATTATAACGAATCCTTAAAGAAGAAGTAGTTATCCAGTTTTTATCATAGTTGGGACTGCTGGAATAAGCTGCATAACCATTCACAGATTGCGGTCTGAAAACAGGCATTCCCGAATTTTGAGCATAACTGGAAATTGTTGATAAAAAGCTATGCAATGAACTTGGATTGGTGGCATACAAAGGCGTTGAAAGCTGAAGTAAAGAAAACATATGAAAATACAGTTCCAAAGGACTTCTCACTAATGAACCAATGGTTTGATCTCCTGCAACAGAATCTTCTTCATCATAAAAATGTTTACTGGACAGCAATATTCTAAGCACCGGCAAAATATTATAACCATTCGTTTTAAGGGTAGCCGCTAAAGGAACAATAATATTTGTTTCTATATCGCTGGTAATATTTCTTCCCACAAAATAACGGTACATCCTTCTGCAATATGCTTTTGCGGTTTCATCTTGATTAAAAATCATAGTTATGAAGCTTTCAAACTCCGTCTGAATAGTACTTACAGTATTAGCTCCGGTAATTACCGTTCCTCCAAAAGCACTGCTGAATGTTTTATTGGTGATGTCATGAGTAGTAACATCTATATATCCTTTCGGAAGCTGAGTGACAGAATCTACAGTATTAAGCCTTGCCGTTTTATTAAGCTGAGTAGCAGAAGTTAAAGTAAAACCTGTTAAAACTTTTGCGGCTTGCTGCACATCGGTTTCTGTATAATTGGTATAATTTCCCGTTCCCATTTGAGGTCCTTTAAGGATCGTAAACAGTTCTAAAAACTCTCTTGCATAGTTTTGATTCGGGCTATTCTTCTTATTTACGTTGTTATTGAGAAAAATAAGCATTCTGGGATCCAGCGTGATTCTTATTGCCAAATCTTTTAAACTTCCGTTGGTATGAAACCTTAAAAGCTCTTTATAATCAAAGTTGGTAAAAAAACTTGCATCATTATCCGTTACAAAAAGCAAATGCAACCAATACACAATTTTATATTGTGCAGAAGGGTCTTTCATTGCCTGATACATCCACCAGTAATTATCATACACCACAGAATTCGCGGTATTTAAAGTATCAGTAATCGTAGGATTTGCCACTGTAGGAACAATGGTTTCCCCATTATTATTAAGAGGACTGGGTGGTGAAGGCGCCGTAAAAGTAAACAGTTCATTCAGAGCCTGATCCGGAGTTTTTGCTGCAAAGTAATTTATTCTTGCCTTTGTGATGTTATAGGTCGTTCTTCTCAGCAGATGATATGCATTAAAAAAGCCTAAGGCAGATGTTTTAGGAGTTAAACTTGGCATTACAAAGATTTTAGTGAATCAAAGTTAGCTAATTGTACTATACAATACTGCACCCCAATCAATAAAATTATCAAATAATTAACAAACCATTTATACAAAAGAAAAAAATCCCATCATAAGACAGGATTTAATATATTAACAATAATAAAATTAACTTATTGTGGAATTCTCTTCATGGTATAGGTTATTGAAGAATATTTGGTCGGATCAGTTTTATCTTCAATCGTAAGATTTAATGTAGTATCATTAAGAAGGGTTACTTTTCCTTTGTCCGGCTCAACTGTTCCCACATATTTTATCTGGATCGTTTTATCTTCATTATATGTATAAGTAAACATACGGTCTGGAGACACAATACATTGTCCCGGGTTTGCCGCATCATCATCACTATCTTTTCTTTTACCTGTAGAACCTTCGTTAAAAACCCATCTGGAAGCTTTTTCACAATCAGTATAACTGATCTCATCTGAAACACCAGCTCCCGAAGACTGAACGGTTGTTCTTACTTCCTTAATTGGAGACCATGTCCCAACCAGCGGATATACTTGTTCAGTATTATCATCTTTACAAGCTGAGATAGATAATAATGATAAACCTGCAAATAGCAATGCTAATTTCTTCATATATCAATTTTTTCAAGGCCTAAAATTATGATTTTTTTTAAAAACTTCATCATTTTTTTTAGCTTTCGTAATTTAATTTTCAAATTATTAAAAATAACGTTGTCTAAAGCTTATGTTTTAAGCCTTATATTTGTATCAAAACATTGCATGCCGTTAGTTTCTATCATTACTCCGTGTTATAATTCTTCTCAATTCCTGAAAGAAACCATTGCCTCTGTAATGAATCAAACCTTCACCGATTGGGAATGGCTGATTACAGACGACCTTTCTTCGGACAACTCCGTTGAAATCATAAAAAGCACAGAGGATCCGAGAATAAAACTTATCCTTTCCGAAGAAAACAGAGGAGCGGGGCATGCAAGAAACATGGCACTGGAAAAGGCAGCGGGAAGATATATCACCTTTTTAGATGCTGATGATTTCTGGGAACCTGAATTCCTTAACGAAATGATTAGTTTCATGCAAAAGGAACACGCAGAAATTGCCTATTCAAATTATGCAAGATGTAACGAAGAGCTTATTCCTCAGCTTGAAGATTTTAAGGCAGACAAAGAAGTTACCTTTCAAAATCTTTTAAAAACCTGTCGCCTTTCTCTTCTTTCTTCCATGTATGATTCTCAACGGGTAGGAAAAGAATATTTTCCGGAAGGAAGCAAACGTGAAGACCATGTTATGTGGTTAAAACTTTTAAAGAAAATTCCAATCGGAAAACCCCTTCCAAAAACTATGGCAAAATACAGAATGCATTCCAACAGTATATCACGAAAAAAACAAAATATTGTGAAAGACCAATATCTTGTCTACAAAGATTACATGAACTTTTCTACCGTAAAATCTTTATACTATACCGCTAATTGGGCAATTAACGGGTTTCTTAAATATTCTAAAATTTTCAACTGATGGAGTATTCAAAAGAATTCAAAACAGCCATAAGCAACTTTTCTTCCCTGGAAAAAGACCGTTTAATTTTCAGACTATTGAAAAAAGACAAGCTGCTGTCAAAAAAATTATACTTTGAGCTTATTGATCCGGAAAACACAGATCAGAAAAGAGCACAGATGGAGGAAAACATCCATGAAAAGCTGACTCTTTTAAGCAAGTATTTATCAAATCATAAATACTATCTGATGCATATCCGAAAAATAAGCAGCGAAATTACGGAACATGTAAAGGTAACAACAGATAAATACGGAGAAGTTTCCCTGAATCTTTTTCTGGTAAATGAAATTTTAGAAAACAATGATAAACTCAACACCCAGCGATTTGACAATGTCTACAAACTCTATTTGTACATTATTAATAAAATCATTAAAAGCTTTGTTTTAACTAAAAAACTAGATGAAGACTACTGGATGGAAATCGATGAATATTTAAGAGAAATACAACAAAAAATAGATGACAATCATTACCTGAAAAAACTGTGTGAAAACAACGGATTAAATCTCAACTGGTTTGCTACAGAGAAAATCCCTGCGAACATTGACCAGATTGTAAAAGATCTTAAAACAAAGGGATTTCTACGATGACATTATTTTCTTTATAATCAGCTCAGTAGAATTCGGTTTTTCTGTAACAAATCTTTCGGCGTGACCGGACATCTCATTTAAAATATCTTCGTTAGCCACCAATGAAAGAACAAATTGCGCGGCTACATTTTCACTTTCAAACGATTTACCTCCGTTTGCTTTAATAAGATCATGTGCTTCAGGATTCTTTTTGTAATGATTCCCAAAAATCACAGGAATACCAAATGTAGCGGCTTCTAAAATATTATGAAGTCCCGCATCATGAAAACCTCCTCCAACGACTGCTATATCTGCATAAGAATACAATTTGGAAAGCAAGCCGATGCTGTCAATAATAAGAATTTGACTCTCTGAAAATTCAGGTTTCTGAATATTTTGGATCTGGCTATAAAGAACTGATTCAGGAAAAATCTGCTTGAGATGATGAACTCTCTTTAAATCATGCGGAGCAATGATGAGCTTTATTTCATTGTTTTTGGCAACCAGCATTTCGGCTATTCTCTCTTCTGCGCTCCATGAGCTTCCAAAAACTACAGCCTTCTCCCCTCCTATAAAATCTACGATATAATCTACATGATTGTTTCTTTCCCGAAGCTGCTTCACTCTGTCAAACCTTGTATCTCCGGTTATGGAAGCATTCACAAGACCTATGCTTTTTGCCAAAAGATAGGAGTGTTGGGTTTGATGAAAAAACCAATCTACATTGTTTTTAAGTTGCTTTACAAACCATTTTCCATAGGTTGTAAAAAAAGACTGTCTTTCATAAAACAATGCAGAAATTACATATAGCTTCGCTCCTTTTGCGTTAAGTTCCGCCAGTAAATTATACCAGAAATCATACTTGACCGTAAAAAATAGTTTAACATTAAAAGCTGATATAAAATCTTTTACCATTTTCTTTTTATCAAATGGAAGATAACAAATGACATCCGCAATATGTTTTTTCCTGACTACATTTTCATAACCGGAAGGCGAAAAGAAAGTCACTAAAATCTTACGTTCCGGAAATTCTTTTTTTAGTCGTTCCAAAACCGGCAACCCTTGTTCGTATTCACCTAAACTGGCAGCATGCATCCATATAACTTCATCCGATTGACTGAAAGCAGTTTTCACTTTCTGTAAAGATTCTTTTCTTCCTTCAACGCCTTTTTTAGTTTTATCATTAAACCATGAAAAAACCTTCATCCCGACAATGAGTAAATTGATAAATATGTTATAGAAAAAAGACATCAGCTTTTCATTAAACCTCTAAAAAATTGAATTCCGCCAAAAATGATGGCGCCATATGCAATCACGCCTCCCTTTCCATTGTTGAGAGAAATTAAAGTGATAATCAGTCCTCCGCCAAGCCACAAAGCTCCATATAAAACATCTTTACCTGCCTGCTTTTGCTCTATCTGCCCTAACTGATGGATTCTTTCACGTCTTAATTGATCCAGCAGAAGTTTTTCTTCATCACTTTTTTCTAAAACGTTAATTTTAGATTGATAGTACTCATCATAATTGGAGACGCCTTTATCCTGAAAAAATCCCTGCTCTAATTCAGCAATTGATTTCCCGTTGTACTCGGCAAAATCCGTAAGAAGCCCCTGCATTTCATCATTGAACGGGATATTTCTTTTTTTAAGCTCCGATACGGCAAGAATAACGGTTTCCTGATTATAGTTTCTCCAGTTGACCAACACTTCTGATAAGCCTGCGTTTTTAGTTTGAGAGATTTCAAGTAGAGTTTTATTCATTAGTTTTTAGTTAGTATCTATTCTATCGTTATTCGTAGAAGGGGTCGAAATTACTAAAAATTCCACATCTTCCATCGATTCGTTAGAAATATAATGTTCTGACTTGGGCAAAACTGTTATGCTTTCGCCTTCTTTTACAGACCATTTCTCATCATTAATACAGAAAACAGCTTCTCCTTTCAAAATATAGAAAAGCTGTTCTGCCTGGTCATGAAAATGTTTTTTCTCAGCCGTTCCGGGAGGCATTACTTCCTGTTTTACGGAAAGATTCTGAGAGTCTTTTAAAATCCAGCTATCACAGTTGTTTCCCCAGATATAATGTTTGGAATTATTTTTAGATTGTATCATTTGAAAATACCTACAAAAACAAATAAAATAATTAAACTTCCAATCACCGAAAAGATTGCTGAAGACAGCGGAATCCGCGGTTTTGCATTCTCGTCAAAAGAATATCGGAACATATAGTCCTGACTATTCAGAAAAAGCAATGCAATAAGTGTCAATAACCATCTGATGAAAATTTCCATGATCATAAATTGCGCATCTTCATTTTCTGCTGTGATTTTTACAGGAAAATTGGCAGATTCCGGAGATCTTACAATAAAAGCAAACAAAAAGTAGAGCCCAGTTAAAACAACCGGCATTAAAAACGAATATTTTTTGCTTCCAAAACCATCTGCCTTTCCATCAAAATCAAAATGGATAGGAATTGTCTGCGGTAAGGTTTTATAATGTTTTACAGTAAACCACCACAGAAAAACAAGCAATCCGAAATTGAAAACATCAAAGATTATGAAGAATGTATTTTCCATTTCAGACTGGTTTTAAGACTACAAAATACTTTTAATGACTCTTAATTTATGGGTATGTTTGTTGAGTTCTTTATTAAAAATACCTGTAGAGTCCAATGTATCTATCCTCACCTTTCCCGAAGCATGAATAATTTTTTGGGAATCGAGCATAATACCCACATGAATAATTTTTCCTTCCGGATTTTCAAAAAAGGCCAAATCTCCAGGTTTGCTTTCCTCTACAAAGCTCAGTGCTTCTCCCACTTCAGCCTGTTGATAAGTATCTCTCGGAAGTTTTATATTGTGAACTTTATACACCAATTGGGTAAAACCCGAACAGTCTACCGCAAAAAAACTTTTACCGCCCCATAAATAAGGGACATTAAGAAATTCTTTAGCCGTCAAAGCAATACTTTCCCGAACATCATGACTTCTACGCGATGCAACAACAGGAAATTCTACTTCCGATCCCATGGATAAAAGAGTTTTACCATCGTTCATCAAAACAGAAGAAAAATCCTCCGTCACTACCGTTACTTTTCTTTTCGCAAAGTCTTCATCCGAGATTGGCCTGATCTGTTTTGTATCCATCCAGCCTTCGTATTCATCGTAATGCATCTTAATTTTGGTCCAGTTTTTATTTACTTCCAAAATATCTGCACTTTCTCCGAAAAGTATTTCCGTAACAATTTCTGCTTTATCTGAACCTTCGGCACGAACAGGCGCTACCGTAACAATACAAATTCCTTTATTCATTTATATTTTGATTAAAAGATTCAAGAATTAAAAATTAAAAAATTAGCGCTCTCTAATTTTTCAATAATTTAATCTTTTAATAGTTTGATTAATTATTTTCTGCGAAGCAAATTCACTCCGTCACGCAAAGGTAAAATAAGATTCTCAAAATCTTCATCATTTGCCACCAAATCATTAAGCTCTTTGATAACCTGAGTAGACTTCTGCTTAGGGCTTTCCTCTAAAACTTTTCCGTACCACAACACATTATCAAACATTACCACAGAGCCTGATTTTGTCTTAGGTTTTATCAAGCGGAAATATTCGGCATAGTTTTCTTTATCTGCATCAATAAAAACAAGATCAAAAACCTCATCTGTTTCTTTTAAAAACTCTTTCGCGTCCTGAAGTTTAAAATCTATCTGACCGGAATATTCACTTTCTGTAAAATATTTCCTAGGCAGGTAAGCTAGATCTTCATTCACATCCAATGTTGTAATTTTTCCGTCTTTTGCTAAACCCGCGGTCAAACAAAGTGTGGCATAGCCTGTAAAAGTCCCGATTTCAAGAATGTTTTTCGGCTGCATCATTTGAGATATAATCGTCAACAGTCTTCCTTGCTGATACCCCGAAATCATGTGAGGCTGTGTTGTTTTCTGAAAGGTTTCCCTTCTCAGCTTTCTCAGGATTTCAGGTTCAGAAGAAGCGTGTGTTTCCAAATATCTGTCCATCTCAGGATTCGTCTCTTCGAAAAAACTCATTTTATTTTTTTAATGATTCAAATTTAACTAAAAATAATTTAGCCTTTATCATAGAAACAGTAAAATACACGATATAAAATTCCGTAAAAACACGGATGTTTTTCAGCAGTACTAAACAATACCTTTGCAGAGGAAGGTAAAAACACACAATCAAAATGAATACCGGAGAAAATCAAATTAGCAAGACTAAAGAATCAAAAACGCGCATTATCACAATGAATGCGTCAAAAAAAACTAAGCCCGAAATATCCAATTCATTTTTACAGCGAATTATTTCATTATTGAAAAAAGAAGACGTAGTTTAAGAAACAAAAAACTCCCGAAGATTTCGGGAGTTTTAATTTATATTATTACAAGTTTATTTCTTTGGAGCAATATCCATAAGCTTCATAAATTCATCAAGCTTAGGCATAATGATAATTTCAGTTCTTCTGTTTTCCGCTCTTCCTGAAACGCTCATATTAGTCGCTTTAGGATTATATTCAGAACGTCCTCCAGCTGTAATTCTTGCCGGATCAACACCAAACTGAGTCTGCAAAATTTTAGCCACTGCAGTCCCTCTCAAAGCAGAAAGATCCCAGTTATCTCTTGGTAAATTCGCAGAGCTTAATGGCGCATTATCTGTATTACCTTCAATCAATACTGAATATTTATCATAATCGTTGATCACTTTAGCCACTTTACCTAGCACATCCTGAGCTGCAGGAAGAATATTGTAATCTCCTGTTTTATAAAGCATTTTATCTGAAAGAGAAATCATTACTACTCCTTTTAATACTTTCACCTGAACATCGCTATCTGCTACATTATCCAATGATCTTTTTAATTTGTTTGATAATGCTAAATTTAAACTGTCATTTTTAGCATTATTAGAAATTAACTGTTTGATATATGAGTTAGAAGAATTAATCTCTCCTACCAGTTTATCAATATTTGCAGAACTCTTACCCGTATTGGACAGACAAGCATCCAAAGATGATTTCAATGCATCGTGCTGACTTTTCAGCAAATTATTTTCCCCTGATAAAGCAGAATTTTGAGATTTCAAATCCTGAATCTCACGTTGTCTTTCTCCAATATTTTCAATACATTGTTTGTAATTGGAACTCAAAGCTTCATACTGCTTTTTACTAACGCAAGATGTCAATCCTAACACCATTGCAGAAACTGCTAAAATTTTAAAAATCTTCATAAATAATCATTTTTAGACAAGCCAAAGGTAGGAAAATTGAATTGAATTATAAGGGTTATCTTTGCCTAAAAGAAATTCCACACTTAAATTTTGAAAAAACCGGACTTAAAAAAAGAATTACAAAATCTTATTAATCTGCCTGAAAATCAGACCTATCTTCTGGCTGTGAGCGGAGGTGTCGATTCTATGGTTTTAGCACACCTGTTTAGCCAGTTGCGTGATTCGGGTTTTGAATTTCAGATTGCTCATATTAACTACCATCTGCGGGGTGAAGATTCTAATCTTGACCAAAAAGTAGTTTCCGAATTTTGTATAGAAAATAATATCCAATTTCATTTATATGACGTTTCAGAGAAGGATCAGAAGCCGCAAAACTCTATTCAGCTTTGGGCAAGAGAATTAAGATATACTTTTTTCAGGCAGATTCAGGAACAGCAAAAGCTGGATTTTCTGGTTACTGCCCATCATTTGAATGATCAGCTTGAAACATTTATCATCAATCTGTCCAAAGCGGCAGGAATTAACGGGCTGAGCGGAATCCCTTCGAATGAAAATAATATTCTGCGTCCTCTTTTACATCTCACAAAAGAAGAAATCTACAAATACGCAAAAGAAAATAATATCAAGTATCGCGAAGATCTTTCCAATACAAAAAGTGATTATTTAAGAAATAAAATCCGCCTGGAAATCACACCTAAATTATTAGAAACGAACGATCATTTTTTAGAGAACTTCAAAAAAAGCATTTCTTATTTAAATCAGGCAAAAGATTTCGTTCAGGAGCAGATCAGAGTAATAGAAAAAAGCCTGACAACATTTAACAATGATTATAAAATTATATCCAAAGACCAGCTCAATCTGCAAAATGATTTTGTAAGGTTTGAGATTTTAAAAAAATATGGCTTTGATCCAGAAGAGATTCCTAAAATTTTCACCGCTGAAAACGGAAGTTCTTTTTTTTCAAAAAAATACCAATTAATCGTTACCCGCGATGAGTTGATCCTAAAAACAAAAACAGAACACCAAAATACTGCGTTGAATGAAGAAATTCTCCTGATAGAAAAATTTGACTTTTCCCAAAACCAAATGATCATTAATCTCGAAGATATTATTGGAGAGATTGAAGAAATCAATAAGAACATCGAATGGGACTTTGATGCTGAGAAACTACACTTCCCATTGCGATTACGGAGACAAAAAGACGGCGATGAGTTTTATCCTTCCGGATTTTTGGGGAAAAAGAAAGTTTCTAAGTTTTTTAGGGACGAAAAATTATCTATTTTAGCAAGGCAAAAAATCTGGCTTCTGACTGACAGCGAAAATTCTGTACTCGGAATTATTCCTTTCAGACAAGACAGAAGAAACTCTAAGGGAGAGAATACCAATAAAATTCTCAAAATTTTTAATAAGAAGTAAAATGAAATTTAGAAACTGGTTTTTATTAATTCTGTTATTTTTAGCAACAGGAATTAATGCACAAATCAAAAATCCTGTAAAATTTAAATTTACCATCAACGATTTAGGAAACAATCAATATGAAGCGGTTCTGAACGCTACGATGGAAAGCGGATGGCATATTTATTCCAAAGACATCCCGGAAGATACAGGAATTCCTACGGATTATAAAGTATCAGGAAAAAACATTGAACTGATCGGAAAATTTACTGAA
This sequence comes from Candidatus Chryseobacterium colombiense, assembly GCA_029203185.1. Classification (NCBI taxonomy): domain Bacteria; kingdom Pseudomonadati; phylum Bacteroidota; class Flavobacteriia; order Flavobacteriales; family Weeksellaceae; genus Chryseobacterium; species Candidatus Chryseobacterium colombiense. The sequence continues at coordinate 2,510,685 of CP119310.1, forward strand.
GTTGGAAAAAAGCATGAAGAATTTTCGGAAGCTTTCGGAGGAACGATTGTTTTTTATTCCAATTCTGCGGGTTTCAAACAGAAATTTAAATTAAAAGACGGAACAAAACCAGGCGATGTAGTTGCTGAGATTACGTATCAAACTTGTGACGACAGAGTTTGTCTTGCTCCGAATACTTTAGAATTCAACAAGCAGGTTACCCCAACAGGAGCAACTGAAGAAGCATCAGATAAAGAAAAGACAGAACTCGCAAAAGATTCTGTAAAAACGGTTGAAACAGTCGTTGAAAATCCTGCTAAAGGAGAAGTTACTATAACGGAAGCATCAAAACTGGATCCTAAAAAGTTAAAAATCGAATCTATTGATTTTGAAAAACCTTTGACTGATTGCGGAACAGGTTCTACAAAAATCAAAGAAAATTATTGGACCTATTTATTCTTAGGTTTCATCGGTGGGTTAATTGCTTTATTGACTCCTTGTGTTTTCCCAATGATCCCTTTAACTGTTTCTTTCTTTACAAAAGGCAACAAAAATAAAGCAAAAGGAAAAAGAGATGCGCTGATCTACGGATTCTTCATTCTTTTAATTTTCGTATTATTAAGTGTTCCTTTCCATATCATTGATGGAATTGCAGGAAATATCTTCAACGAAATCTCTACAAGCGTCTGGCTGAATATTGCATTCTTTATCATATTTATTTTCTTCGCAGGAAGTTTCTTTGGATATTACGATATTACATTACCAAGCTCAATTGCCAACAAATCTTCAAAAGCGGAAGAAGCCGGAGGAATTATCGGAATCTTCTTTATGGCTTTAACATTGGTTATTGTTTCTTTCTCTTGTACAGGTCCGATTTTAGGAAGCTTATTGGGAAGTGCAGTCACAGGTTCAGCAAACGTTCCTATGTTATTGACCTTTGCTTTAGCTGGTTTCGGTTTGGCTTGGGCAATTATTTTTGGACTATTAGCTTTATTTCCACAGGCATTACAAAGTCTTCCAAAATCAGGAGGCTGGATGAACACCGTGAAAGTTGTTTTAGGTTTTGTAGAATTGGCTTTAGCTTTAAAATTCTTATCAAAAGCAGATCTAGTTTCTAAAACATTCTTATTAAAAAGAGAGCTTTTCATCGCCATCTGGATTATTGTTGCCCTTGGATTAGCATTATATCTATTTGGATTAATCAGATTCCCTCATGATGATAAAAAACCAAAAATTTCTATTACCAGAAAAATTCTGGGAGTTTTAGGATTTGGATTTGTAATCTATTTGATTCAGGGATTAATCCCTTCGGAACGTCCGAAACTTCAGTTATTAAGCGGAATTTTACCACCGTTGAACGTAAGCTATTTCCATGATGAAAAAGACGGAATTTTGGGAATGCATCCTCAACACGACTTCTTCAAAGCAGTAGAATTGGCAAAAAAAGAAGACAAACCTATCTTAATTGACTTTACCGGTTACGGCTGTGAAAACTGTAGAAAAATGGAGGAATTCGTTTGGAGTGAGGCAGATATTTTACCAATTCTACAAAACGATGTTGTTCTTGCCTCTCTTTATGTAGATGACAAAGAAGAGCTTCCGGAGGATCAGAAAACAAAAATTGACCTCGGAGACGGACAGGTAAAAAAAGTTAAGACAATTGGTGACAGATGGAGCTTGTTCCAACAGGTGAACTTTAATAATAATTCTCAGCCACACTATGTTCTGGTAACTCCGGACGGAAAAGTAATCAATACTCCGGTTTCAGGATATATGCCAAAAGAAGATTTCAAAAAATTCTTAGAATGCGGAGTCAATTATTATAAAAAGAATAAATAAAAATCAAAAATATTATACATAACTCATGTCTTTCGACATGAGTTTTTTTATACTCTGACAGCAATAAGATTTACTATATCATTCTTAAAAATTCATAAAAACATACAGCATTAAAAAACAAAACAAACCTTTCGGTATCAAAATTCAATATTTTCAAAAATCTATCATAAAATTCACAAATTAGGTATAGACTTTGTATAGTTTCAAACAGAAAGATAGGAAAGTGCTACTTTTTTATCAGCATCGTTTAACTATTAAAAAATATTAATTATGGCTGAAGTTATTGCACAAGAAAAACAAGGAGGCAGCAAGCAACGAAAAAAATTAATCCGCGTTGATATGACTCCCATGGTAGACTTAGGATTTTTATTAATCACATTTTTTATGTTTACCACCAATTTCACAAAACCCAATGTGATGGATTTAGGAATGCCTGCAAAAAGTCCACACCCACCAAAAAAAGTAGTAGATGTAAAAAATCAGGTTACTTTTATTCTGGGAAAAAACAACAGAGTATTTTATCACCAACAATCTGCGGAAGATTTAAATAAAAATAACTTAAAGGAAACAAACTTCAGCGGAATTAACATTTCCAAAATAATTTCCGAAGCCTACGACAAAGCTCCGAAAAAAGAAAATTTTACAATCATCATAGAACCAACAGATGATGCAAACTATAAAAATTTTGTAGACGTTCTTGACAATATTGCAATCTCCAACAAAGAACGCTATGGAATTACCGATATTAAACCTTGGGAAAAGAAAGTTTACGAAGAATTAACAAAATAAAATAAGAAGGGCATTTTTACAATGCTCTTTTTTTTGTTTACATTTGAGTATAATTTTATTTAATGAAAAACTTTTTAGCCGCAATCGCCATTTCAGTTTTACTTTTTTCATGTTCTAAAAAAGAGACGACTCCCACTTCAGGCAAGACAGACAGCACAAAAATCATTGATTCCATTAATGCTGTACGAACAAAAATAAATGACAGCATCCGCAATAAAAATCAATTCAAAGATTTTAGCGGAAATCATAAATTCACTCATAATTTAATTAAAAATTCAGGATCCGTTACTTTCAAAAAAATTGATGGAGAGAGAGATCACTATACGATTTCAGGTTCTATAAAATCAGGAAAAAATTCCGTAGAAATAAAAGGTTTTATGGCTGTTATTTCTGACAGGCACATGAACTTCACCGGGGAAATCACTCAAAGTATTTCTGATAATGATAACGGAAAACCTTACACCAGAAAAGGTACTAAAACTTTTGCGTCTAAAGACGGCGGAAAAACATACCGACTTCAGGATATGGTAAATGGTTCGGGATTTGTAGACTATATAGACATCCACTTTTAATTTCTTGCTTATGCTCAACTTTGAAAGAAAAGGAAACGGAAAAGAGACTCTAGTCCTGCTCCATGGATTCATGGAAAACATTTCAATATGGCACGAAATGGAATCTCATCTTTCTGAATATTTTTCATTATTAAAAATAGATCTTCCGGGACACGGCCAATCAGAAATGGTAGCGGAAGTTCAAACCATGGAAATCATGGCTGAAGAAGTCAAAAAAGTACTGGACAAGCTTGATTTAACTAAAGTCCATTTATTAGGTCATTCAATGGGAGGCTATACTTCTTTGGCCTTTGCCGAAAAATACCCTGAATTCCTTATAAGCTTAACTTTATTTTTTTCTACCTATTTTCCGGATGATGCAGAAAAAAAAGAACAACGTATAAAAAGCTACAGAATTATCAAAGATGCTTTTCCACACTATGCCAGAGCCGGCGTACCCAACCTTTTCAACCCCAACGAAAGAGATATCCTGGAAGGAAAAATAGAGACTGCTTTAGAAATCGCTCTTTCCACGAATAATCTCGGAGCTTTAGCTTCGGTAAAAGGAATGGTAGAAAGAACTGACAAAAAACACGTTTTGGAAAGCCTGGATGCAAAAATACTAGTGATAGCGGGAAAACACGACAATGCCGTAAAAACAGAAATCATGATTAAAAATCTTCCTGACAGAACGAATATAAAATCCTATGTTCTCGATTGCGGACACAACGGACACTGGGAAAAACCAAGTATTTGTGCTGAAATCATTAATACCGAACTTCTTCATCATCTTCCAAAACATTTGATCCTTTAAAACACTTTTATGAAAATTTGGATTTCATCACTCCTGCTTCTTGCAGTAATCAGCTGTAAAAAAGACGCTGAAACTTCTACAAATACCGTTTCAAAAGATTCTGTTTCTACGACAGAAAATCAGACTGAAAGCTTGAAAAAAGTTAAAAATAAACAAACTTTTAATTTCGCAACAGAACTTTGTGAGAACAAAGGTCAATATGATGCCGATAAATATTCACAGGAAGAAATTGAAGGCACTTATAAACTTTGGTTTGAATACAGCAGTCTATCATTAAGTAAGCCGTCCGTTTTTAAACCTGAAACATTACAGGAAGTAAGAAGAGATAAAGATAAAATTTTAGCAAAACTGGATAAAGATTTTGCTGAAAAGAAAAAAGCTCTTGAGAGTTTAAAAATAGTTAATGATCCTTACTGGCAAAACATTAAGGATCAGAAAATTCAGGAATTGGTTCTTGAATATGAATTTGATAAAACTGAAATTATGGCATTTTCTGATCCATCTGTATTACTCAACAGCAAATTCTCTAAAAACTGCGAAAATTTTGTCCGGGCTTTAAATTCTGATGAAGACGTAATGATTGAAGAATGGAGAAAGCTAAGAATACAAATGAGCAAAAAAAATGGCAATCCGGAAAAAATCATGGATGAGTTTGAAAATAATCTGCATGCCCAAAATAAAAATGAATATGCAATGGTTGATCTTATCACCTTCGGATGGGGAAATTGCGCCAATAACAGTATTAAAAGAGTGGAATACGATGAAAAAATGATAAAAGCATTCAATTCCTTATTTATCAAAATAGACTCACAATGTGATGAGCCTTAAAAAGATTATTACAATTTAGCAAACACAGATTCTATGAGCTTCTTTTCTTCTCCTCAAAAAAAACCGGTAATCGGACTCACTCTTTCCGGAGGCGGAATGCGTGGAATTGCCCATATTGCCGTTTTAAAAGCATTGGAGGAGTTTGATCTGAAGCCTCAGATTATTTCAGGAACCAGTGCAGGATCTATTATTGGAGCCTTTTACTCTTTAGGAAAGACTCCTGACGAAATGATGGAAATTGTAAGGCAGACCACTTTTTTCTCCCGATCCTATTTAAGACTTTCAAAAAATGGAATATTCAGCTCCAAGTTCATTGTAAAACTTCTTGTCGATTATTTTCCCGAAAATGATTTTAAGGTTTTAAAAATTCCATTGTATGTTGCTGCAACAGAAATGACCCACGGAATTGTTGATTTCTTTTCAGAAGGCGAACTTTTTGCCCCTTTGCTAGCTTCTTCTAGCGTTCCTTTTGTTCTTCCTCCTGTCAGAATAGGAGAAAAAATATATGTAGACGGCGGAGTATTGGATAATCTTCCTATAGAACCTATTATGGATCAATGTGATTTCCTGATTGCTTCTCACGTCAATTCTCTAAGCTATGATCCTCTTCCCAATATGAGCTTATTAAAGGAATTTGACCGTATTTTACACTTAGCAATTGCAAAGTCGGTGTATTCCAAGGCAGATTTTTGTGATATTTTTCTAGACCCTCCCAAAATGACCAAATTCAGTCTATTCAATAAGAAGAATCTGGACGAAATGTTTCAGGAAGTTTATGACTATACCTGTAAAGAATTAGAAGAGAAGGGATATAAAAAGATACAATCTTCTTTATAATTGTTCTTCTGCAATTCTATTCTTAAAAGTTTCAAGTGTATCCATTAAAGATTCTAAAGATTTTCCTCCGGCTGCGTTGATGTGCCCTCCTCCATTGAAATATTTTCTTGAAAACTGATTAACATCCACATCGTCTTTACTTCTAAAAGAAATTTTAATAAAATCATCATATAAATCTTCCATAAAGAAAGCCGACATTCTTACTCCGACAATACTCAGTCCATAATTTACAAATCCTTCTGTATCTCCTTTCTGGAAACCGTATTCCTGTAATTCTTTTCTTGTAAGGTACAAAACAGCTACTTTCCCATCATTCACCACTTCAATTCTTCCCAGAATAAGAGCCAGCAAATGAAGCCTTGAAACCGTATTGGTATCCCATGTATTAGAAGTAATCACTGAAGGATCCGCTCCTTTTTCAATAAGATTGGCTACAATCCTGTGAGTGGTCGCACTTGTAGAACGAAAACGGAAACCTCCTGTATCAGTCATAATCCCAGTATAAAGACATTCAGCAATATCTTTATTGACAAGACTCTCCTCATTCATCGCTTCAATAAAATGGTAAACCATCTGGCAAGTTGCGGGAATAATCGTATCAGAATAAACAAAATCGAATTGTTCAGGTTGCTGGTGATGATCTATAAGGATTTTTTTTGCTTTGGATTTTACCAGCCATTCTCCCAAAATCCCGATTCTTGACGGAGAATTGAAATCCAGGCAGAAAATAATATCAGCTTCGTTCATGAGATCAAAAGCAACTTTTCTTTTATATTCTGCAATGATATTCTTTTTAGCTTCGGGCATCCATTTCAAAAATTTCGGAAAATCATTCGGTACCACCACTTCTGCCTGTAAACCTTTTGCCTGCAAATAATGCTTTAACCCCAAACTTGAACCAATAGCATCACCATCAGGATTGTAATGAGTAATGATGACGATTTTGTTTTGTGGAATAAGTAATGATTTGATTTCTAGTATTTCTGCAGGTGTAAACATCTATCCTTCTTTAATTTTGAGTCTCCAAAGATAGAGCTTTTAACTCAATCATAAGTATTATTTTTAAATGTTACAGTTTTCGCCTACAGCAGGACTTTTATAAATAAGATACTAAAAAACCTCAACAATAATTTTAAAAAAAAGAGTTGAAAGTTTGTATCTTATAAAAAAATCTATATCTTTGCAACCTGAAAAATTAATAGATTAATTACGATTTAAACATATAGTAATGAGTAAAAGAACATTCCAGCCATCAGAAAGAAAGAGAAGAAACAAACACGGTTTCAGAGAAAGAATGTCTACGCCAAATGGAAGAAGAGTTTTGGCTGCAAGAAGAGCTAAAGGCAGAAAGAGTTTAACTGTAAGTGCATCTCGCGCTAAGAGATAATTCTTTAATTATCATATACAAATCATGCTTGAAAATAATCTTTTCAGGCATTTTTTGTTGTTAAATTTTACTAAAATTTAAGGTTCTTAAGTTTCTTTTTTCTATTTTTAAAAATTGAAATATTTCTAAGAATAGCATTATAAAATAGCATTATGCCACATACAAATATATCCGGAGATAATATCATAAGTCTGCAGCACGCAAAGATTGCCCAAAAAAACTTCACGGTTCTTTCTGACGTTAATCTTAATATCAAAAAAGGCAGATTTTGTTATCTTATCGGAAAAACAGGTTCCGGAAAAAGCTCATTGCTAAAGACTTTATACGGACATATTCCCTTAGCTTCCGGACACGGAGCTGTCGTTGGTTTTGATTTGGCTAAATTAAAAATGTCTGAAATTCCTAACCTGAGAAGAAAATTAGGAATTGTGTTTCAGGATTTTCAATTACTATCCGACAGAACCGTAGAAAAGAATTTAATATTCGTTCTTGAAGCAACAGGCTGGAACGACAAAACAAAGATTCAAGACCGCATCAATGAGGTTCTGGGCAGTGTAAATATGAAAAGTAAAAAGCACAAAATGCCTCATGAACTTTCCGGAGGAGAGCAACAGCGTGTAGCTATAGCAAGAGCCTTATTAAATCACCCAGATCTGATTTTAGCCGATGAACCTACAGGAAATCTTGATCCTGAAACTTCAAATGAAATCATGACCTTACTAAAGCAGGTAGCACTGGAAAACGGAGCTGCAGTAGTAATGGCAACCCACGATTATCACATGATCCAGAACTTCCCAGGTGAAGCGATCAGATGTGAAGACGGAAAAGTTTCAGTATTGGATACTTCAGAGCTTTTCGAATAATTATTTTTCACGAAAAACATGAAACTCTTTAGTGAGTTCAAGATATTGGTCCGAGTATTTTCTCGGACTTTTTTCTATAACAAATTCCAATTCCTCAAGATCTTTTTCAACAGAAGAAAATGCCAGAATCAGTCTTTTTACGGACGAAGTTTCAATTCCTTTGATATTGATTCGTTTTATTAAGAACAATTGATTTTCCTTTGCGATCTCAATAAAATCACCTCCCGCTTCCACAGGAATGATCACAGAAAAAATACCGTCCCCAGAAAGCAGCTCTGCAGATTTGGAGATAAGCTGCCTAAAATTAAGTTCTACAGTCTGCCTGGCAATTTTATCTTTTTCGGAATCAGTAACCTCGAAATATGGTGGATTTGAAACAATAAGATCAAATTTATCTTCGGTATGAAAACTTTTAAAATCCTGCAGAATATTATTTAATCTTAGCGAAAAAGGTGAATTTTCAAAATTAATTTTAGTAAATGCTACTGCCTCTTCATTAATGTCAATTCCCAAAAATTCTGCTTCAGAAGCCCTTTGAGCCAACATTAAGGAAATCAATCCAGTTCCTGTTCCGACTTCAAGCACTTTAGAAACGTCGTTTACAGAAGCCAACGCCCCAAGCAAAACACCATCCGTTCCTACACGGAAAACATTTTTTGACTGCTGAATTTCGAATTGTTTAAACTTAAAAGGCTTCACTATAAATTCGTTGGCAATGTGATAATGAATGTTGAACCTTTCCCCACTTCCGACTTTACAACAATTTCCCCTTTGTAATCTTCAATCATTTTTCTCACCATTGATAAACCAAGCCCCATTCCGCTGCTTTTGGAAGTAAAATTAGGTTCGAAAATCCTTTCATACATGTTTTCAGGAATTCCAACTCCATTATCCTGAACCGAGATCATTACTCTTCTCTGGTGCTGTTCAACATCAACGTTAATAATCAACTTTCTCTCATCACTTTGCGCCTGCTTGGCATTGGTAACAAGATTGGTAATAATCCTTGAAAGATAAATCCTGTCCATACTGATCATGATGTTATTTTTATTTGTGTGCATAAAAATACTGTCATCATTAAATACTCTAAGAATATCTTCAACTTCTTTATTCAGATTAATAACCTCATTATTCTTCTCCGGAAGCTTGGCAAACTCAGAAAACGCAGACGCAACAGTAGCAATCAGATCAATCTGATCAACCACAGTTTTACTCATTTGCTTCACCCGTTCTCTTATATTAGGATCTTCCGGGTCAAATTTTCTTTCAAAGTTCTGGATAGTTAACTTCATTGGAGTTAACGGATTTTTCACCTCATGAGCAACTTGCTTTGCCATTTCTCTCCAGGCTTCTTCAGATGCTTTAAAACGTAATCTTTCCTTCTGATCCTGAATCTGAAGAATCATCCTGTTATAAGCTCTTGCCAAAGCATTCAATTCATCATTTTTATAGTATCTGATCGGCTGCATTTCATTTTCAAACAAAGTAATACGGGTAATCATATCCGAAAACTTCGTAATGTTTTTAGCCAGGCTGTTCGAAGTCACCCAACTTATCCAAATACTAAAAAGAATAAGAAATATATCTACCAACAGGATGTACTTAACATACTCATGAAGCACTTCCAAATCAGCAGATTCATTATGGTATAAAGGAATATATACAATTGCAATAGGCTCAAGTTCATTATTTTTCAACAATAAATAAGAGGAGGTAAGAGCTGCATCAACGGAAGGGTCATAACTTTTAATATCAACTCTGGCATCAGTAGCCAAAATCTTATTTACAATATGCAACGGCACTCTTTTTTGCTCAACAAGACTTACGTCCTTATTGGAAAGCAGATAATTCCCTTTTAAATCATAAAGAATAATATCATGCTGATTAATATCCGCAATTTCAAAAATTTTATTTTCCAGAACAGTCGGAAGATCTGCCGTTTCAATACGCGCTCTACTCACAGCATAATCCAAATACCTCATTACGGCATTTGTTTTATCCTGCATATCGATACGGCTTTGCTGCAAAGAATTATTCCTCAGCACAAAATAAGGTACCAAGGACGAAGCAACAACACTTAAAAGACATACCAGCAAGAATCCGAAAAAAACACGGTTTCTCAGGCTATATCCTCTATATTTACTAGACGCCATGCTGTTTGTTTATTAACCTGGCAATGTATTTACCTATGATATCAAATTCTAAATTAACTTTATCTCCTGCTTTCAGATGCTGCATATTTGTAAATTCCCAAGTATAAGGAATAATAGCAACAGAAAACTGCGCGTCTTCACTTTTTGCAACGGTTAAACTAATTCCGTTCACCGTGATAGAACCTTGTGGCACTGTTACAAAACTTCCGTTATCTTCATATTTAATGGTGATAAAATAACTTCCGTCTTTATTTTCGATACTTACTACTTCTCCCGTCTTATCTACGTGACCCTGAACAATATGACCATCCAATCTTCCATCCATTTTCATGCAACGTTCCAGATTTACCACACTTCCTACCTCCCATTTCCCAAGATTGGTTTTTTCCAATGTTTCATTGATGGCAGTCACCACATATTGATCCCCTTCAATTTTTACAACCGTCAAACAACACCCGTTATGAGCAAGACTCTGATCTATTTTTAATTCATTCGTAAAAGGACAGGTAAGCGTAAAATCTATATTACTTCCGTTTTCTTCAATTTTCTCAATAACACCTACTGCTTCAATTATTCCTGTGAACATATTATTTTTTGCTAAATTTGTAAAATTATAATCTTCAAAGATAATCAAAATGAGCCCAAAAAACCATAAAGTACGAGTAGGAATTTCAATTGGCGATTTCAATGGCATCGGCCCGGAAATCATTATGAAGTCTCTGAAAGACAAAACCATTACAGATTTTTTCACTCCTGTAATTTTTGGTTCGGGAAAATTATTCACCTATCAGAAAAATATTTTTAAATTAAATTTAAATTTCAACTACATCAATGAAGCTTCACAAGCACATGCAGGAAAACTGAATATGGTAAACCTTGTGAAAGACAACGTGAATGTAGAACTGGGAGTTCCTACAGAAGAATCCACCAAAATGGCCATCGACTCTTTGGAAGCTGCCACAGAAGCATTGATCAAAGGAGAGATTGACGTTCTGGTAACCGCTCCAATCAACAAAGACGAAATGGTGAAAATGGGATTCAAGCATGCCGGTCACACCGGTTATTTTGAAGAAAAATTCAATAAAAAAGGATTGATGTTTCTGGTAACTGAAGATTTAAAAGTAGCGGTTTCAACACATCATATCCCCATTTCACAAGTGGCTGAAAACATTTCCAAAGAAAAGATAAAAAAGCAGATCAAAGCTTTGAATCAGACTTTAATTGAGGATTTTAATATTGCAAAGCCAAAAATTGCTGTTTTGGGACTAAATCCTCACGCAGGTGACGGTGGTGTGATAGGAAATGAAGAAATTGAAATTATTTCTCCGGCTATTAAAGAACTTTCAGATAACGGAATTTTAGCTTTTGGACCTTTTCCTGCTGACAGTTTTTTCCAACCAAATAAATACAAAGGATTTGATGCTGTTTTAGCAATGTATCACGACCAAGGTTTGGCTCCTTTTAAAACATTGGCCTATGAAGAAGGTGTAAATTATACTGCCGGACTTCCATTCATCAGAACATCTCCCGATCACGGAGTAGCGTATGATATTGCAGGAAAAAATCTGGCCGATGAACAGAGTTTTACAGAAGCAATCTTTACAGCTATTAAAATTTTTAAAAACAGAAGCGAATATAACGAACTTATGGCCAACCGTCTGCAACCAAGGAAAATGGCTATAGATAACGGAGTTGACGAAGACCTTCCAGAAGATATAGAAGGGTAAATCTTTGAAACAAATTTTAAATTAATTTGTTAGAAAAATTATTTGTTATTATAAAAAAAATGCATATTTTTGCACACTCATTTTATGGACAAGTTAAGAAACTACGACGTAAGCTTTTCCGGTTTAAAAACCGGTAAGCACGAGTTCAGGTTTGAGATAGATAAAGAGTTCTTTCAATTATTTGACACTGAACAGGATTTTACAAATCCTAAAATCACAGTAGATGTTTTATTAGACAAGCACTCTACTTTTTTAGAATTTGAGATCAAAGTAAGTGGGACGGTAGAATTGGTTTGTGATATCACCAACGAAAATTTTGATCATCCCATTGAAAATCAACTCAAGGTCCTGGTGAAATTTGGAGAAGAATATGATGACAGCGAAGAAGATGTTATTACGATTCCGACAAGTGATCACGCATTTAATATTGCACAACTGATCTACGAAAATGTAGCCCTTTCAATTCCAATGAAAAAGCTATCTCCTAATGTAACCGAAGAAGATCTTGCAATTTTAGACAAGTTCAGTCCAAAAGATATTGAAGAGGAAGAACATGAAAGCGATCCCAGATGGGACGCATTAAAAAATTTAAAGAATAAAAATTAAATAGTTTAATGATGGGATGATGAATCTCATCGCTCATCAATTAAAAAAGTTATTACAAAATGGCACATCCAAAGAGAAGACAGTCGTCTACAAGAAGAGATAAGAGAAGAACTCACTACAAAGCTGTAGTTCCTCAATTAGCAAAAGATGCAACAACAGGAGAGCTTCACCTATACCACAGAGCTCACTGGCATGAAGGAAAATTATACTACAGAGGAAAAGTAGTATTGGAAAAAGAAGTAGCAACTACTGAAGAAAACTAAGAGTCGATTTTCACTGAAAAACACTCGTTTTAATACAAAAACCGCCCAATTTTGATAAAATTTGGCGGTTTTTTGTTGTTTTTTATGTTTTTTTGGTATCTTTGAACCAAAATCAAATATCAAATTTATGGACATTAAAGACATACAAAATCTTATTAAGTTTGTATCTAAGGCAGAGGTTTCTGAAGTGAAATATAAAACTAAAGATTTCGAAATCACTATTAAAACTCCATTAGCTGGAAGCGAAGTTGCTTATGCTCAGCCTGCAGTTTACCACACTGCGCCTCAACAAGTAGCTGCTGCTCCTGCACCCGCTGTAACTCCGGCAGCTCCTGCACAAAGTACTGAAGCTGCATCAGACGACAGCAAATATGTAACCATCAAGTCTCCGATGATCGGAACTTTCTACAGAAAACCATCTCCTGATAAAGAGGTGTTCGTAAACGTTGGTGATGAAGTATCTAACGGAAAAGTAGTTTGCGTAATTGAAGCAATGAAGTTATTCAACCAAATTGAGTCTGAAGTAAGCGGAAAAATCGTTAAGATTTTAGTGGATGATGCTACTCCTGTAGAATACGACCAACCTTTATTCTTAGTAGATCCATCTTAATTTAGAAGTTAGATGTTAGACATTAGATGTTAGATTAAATTCTACATTAAAATAACATTATCTAATTTTCAAATTATCTAATTTTCAAATTGAAGAAGATGTTCAAAAAAATATTAATTGCCAATCGTGGCGAAATTGCAATGCGTATTTTACGTACTTGTAAAGAAATGGGAATCAAAACTGTTGCGGTTTATTCAACTGCTGATAAAGACAGCCTTCACGTAAGATTTGCTGATGAAGCAGTTTGCATCGGTCCTGCAATGAGTAAAGACTCCTATTTAAAAATCCCTAACATTATTGCTGCAGCTGAAATCACAAATGCTGACGCTATTCACCCAGGTTACGGATTTTTATCTGAAAATGCTAATTTCTCAAGAATCTGCCAGAAGAACGGTATCAAGTTCATCGGTGCTTCTCCTGAACAAATTGAAAAAATGGGAGATAAAGCCAATGCTAAAGCTACGATGAAAGCTGCAGGAGTACCATGTGTACCTGGTTCTGACGGTCTGATCGAATCTTACGAACACGCTGTAAAAGTAGCTGAAGAAACAGGATATCCTGTGATGATTAAAGCGACTGCAGGTGGTGGTGGAAAAGGGATGAGAGCTGTTTGGAAAGCTGAAGATCTTAAAGATCATTGGGAATCTGCGATTCAGGAAGCTGTGGCTGCATTCGGAAACGGAGGGATGTACATGGAAAAGCTGATTGAAGAACCAAGACATATCGAAATTCAGGTTGCTGGTGACCAATATGGTAAAGCTTGCCACCTTTCTGAAAGAGACTGTTCTGTTCAGAGAAGAAATCAGAAATTGACCGAAGAAACTCCTTCGCCGTTCATGACTGACGAACTTCGTGAAAGAATGGGGGAAGCTGCTGTAAAAGCTGCCGAATTCATCGGATATGAAGGAGTAGGAACTATTGAATTCCTGGTTGACAAGCACAGAAATTTCTATTTTATGGAAATGAACACCAGAATTCAGGTAGAACACCCTATTACTGAACAGGTTATTGATTATGACTTAATCAGAGAACAAATTCTTTTGGCTGCCGGAACTCCGATTTCCGGAATCAATTATTATCCAAAATTGCATTCAATTGAATGTAGAATTAATGCTGAAGATCCTTATGCGGATTTCAGACCATCTCCTGGTAAAATCACAGGATTAAATATTCCTGGAGGACACGGAGTAAGAGTTGACACCCATGTTTATGCGGGATATTCAATTCCTTCTAACTATGACTCAATGATTGCAAAATTGATCACGACGGCTCAAACTCGTGAAGAAGCGATTGCTAAAATGAGAAGAGCACTGGAAGAGTTCTATATTGAAGGAGTAAAAACTACTATTCCTTTCCATAGACAATTAATGGATAATGAAGATTATCTTGCAGGAAATTATACAACAAAATTCATGGAGGATTTTGTGATGGATAGAAAATATGAAAATCACTAAATAATTTATCATTCATATAAAAAGAAGGCGTCTAAAAAGGCGCCTTCTTTAGTTTTATACTATATACATTTCTAGTTATTTTTGTAGTTACAAAAGATAAAGTTGGTTATAGTATCAATCAAAACCAACATCTAAATGATGAAATCAACAGTAAAAGAAAAATTAGCAGAAACACTTCAAATTTCAATGGAACGTGTGACGGAATTTCTGGAAATTTGCTACATCGTGAATTACGATAAAAGCAAAATGATAGAACCTAGAAATGGAGTTTTTGATCGTTTGGGATTCATTTTGAACGGCGCTGTCAGGATTTATTACATCAATGAAAAAGGCGAAGATATCAGCTATCTTTTACAAGTTAATAATGATGTTATTGGCGATTATGCAAGCTATATCACTGGGAAAAAATCAATGGCTCATATACACACGCTTCTAAAAACAGAAGTTTTATATTTTGATAAAAAGGATATTGAAACCTTAGTTCGGAAAGATATTTTTTGGCTTGGAGTAGCAAAGCACATATCCGATTTGGCTTTTTTGGATGCAAAACAAAGACTGGACGAGTTATTTTTTTATACACCCGAAGAACGTTATCTCAATCTCTTGAAAAAGTCACCCGAAATTCTAAACAAAATTCCACAGAAATATATTTCGTCTTATTTAGGAATTACGCCGCAGTCTCTGAGCAGAATTCGAAAAAGAATTTACTGATTCCGAAATTAACTTAAGTGAACGTTTTTGACTTTTATGACCTTTAATTTTGCCTCGTAATATAAATGTAGTCCCAATGAAAATAGCAATTATCGGTGGCGGAATTGGCGGTTTAACAACAGCTTTAGCCCTACAAAAAAGTAACCTGGATATTACCATTTACGAAAGTGCACCCGAAGTAAAACCTGTTGGTGCCGGAATTATTATGGCCAATAATGCCATGCAGGTTTTTGATAAACTTGGCATCCGGCAAAAAATTGAACAAGCAGGGCACAAAATTTCAACTATTAAAATTACTGATCCACAGCTCAAAACCCTATCGGAGGTTCAACTGAATAAATTCGAACGTAAATATGGGGTACATAATATCGCTATTCATCGTGGCGATCTGCAAATGATTTTAGCTGAGAAAATTGGTTTTGAAAATATTAAACTTTCAAAACGCTTATCCAAAATTGAACAAGGAAACTGCGGCTACCAACTCACTTTTGAAGACGGAAGTATTGCCGATGCAGAAGCTGTTATTGGTGCAGATGGAATCAAATCGACAGTGAGGCATCAAATTTTAAACATTGGAAAACTAAGATCTGCCCAACAAAAATGCTGGCGTGGTGTGAGCGAATTCGACTGGACAACGAAATATAGTCATCAAGCCTATGAAGCATGGGGCAAAGGCAGACGCTTTGGTTTTGTAAGAATTAATGAACAAAAAGTGTATTGGTACGCTGTAGTTAACGAGAACCTGGTTAAAAACCCGGATAATTTTGAAGACCTTTTTGCCGAATTTAATCCTGAAGTTCCAAGAATGATTTCCGAAACGCCTAAAGAAAAAATATTTGTCAGTGACATTATCGATTTGGAACCAATCTTCCAATGGCAAAAAGATCGTGTTTGTCTGATTGGTGATGCTGCACATGCAACCACTCCTAATATGGGACAAGGTGCGTGTCAGGCAATTGAAGACGCCTATCTTCTCGGAAAGCTTTTTAATGAAGGAAAAAGCGTGGATGAGGTTTTTATACAATACGAAAAGCTACGCATGGAGAAAGCGCATTATATCGTTAATACAAGTTCAACTATTGGGAAAGTTTCTCATTATGAAAACAGACTGGCAATTTGGTTCCGTAATATGTTATTAAAAGCAACGCCCGGCTCTATCAACGAAAAACAGCTGGAAAAAGTGTTTGATATTTCGTACTAGAAGAAATGTATAATTGAATGATTGAATAAATCGTAAAACCTCAAAAATTACGTTTCTTTTCTTCCTCATGCCTGCATATATTCAGCAGTTACTTCGAACGTCTTAGTTGAGAAGATCTCCTATGACTTTTATCATAGTTAAAAATATCACTATTAAATGATTTAATAGTATTTTAGATGAAATTTAAAATAATGAAAAAGTTATTATTTCTCTCTTCCAGCGTCATGCTTATGGCTTTGGCTACATCATGCTCAGCAACAAATGATGATATTATTAATCAAGAAAACAACGAATCTTGGGAACATATCAAACTTCCAAACAACGAATCTTCTAAACCGCTTGGAGCATATAATGCTTTAGGATATGGATATAATGTATTGGGAGAGTACGCAAGTGAGAATTCAGTAGCATTACCAATCATTGATATTGAAAAATTTAAAACAGAGGAAAGCCAACGTCTCTCCGAAGAAAATATACTCTCTCAAGAATATAAAGAGGATTACGGAGAAGATGCTGCAGCCTTTTCAAAAACAATCTCAGGAAGAGTTTCAGCAACCGAAAAACTTAAAGTATTTGGGGAAACAATCCCCTTTTCCTCTGCGATTTTAAATAACAAAAAATATGACGCTGCCTATATCTATGGAAGTTATAATTTAATTATAAAACAAAAAAGATTTAGATTAAATGCCACTCCGGAACTTTTGAGTAATTATTTAACCGCAAACTTTGTTAAAGATCTTGAAGAAAAAACTCCAGAACAAATTATTAAAGATTACGGAACCCATGTAGCAGTTGACGTATATATAGGATCAGCATTGAACATGATTTTTCAGGCAAAAACAACAAATTCTAATCGTGAAAATGCGGCAAGAATTGGTGTCAAAAAATATATAACCGGCAACAGTAATGATATTGATGTCATAGAGGCAGCAAAGAATTACGAAAAGAAATTATACTACAAAACAAGAGGTGGCGACAAAACTTTAGCAATGGTAGGAATTTTCAATCTCGAAAAAATAACTCCATCCATCAATCATTCTAATTGGCAAAGTACCTCCACCAAAGAAAACTCAGTATTAGTAGATTTTGGCAACAATGGATTAATCGCGATATATGATTTAGTGAGAAATCCTGTAAAGAAAGCTGAATTAAAATCTTATACCGATCAATACCTCATAGATCATCAAGTAACAATAAATTAAATTGCTTATTCATTTAAAAACATCCGCCCAACGATTAAAGGCGGATTTTTTATGCATTTATAATATGCGAAAAAAGATATAAAAACCAAAACTCAATTATTCTTTACCAAATATTTTCCTGTGTTCAGAAATAAACCTTAACCCTTATACTGAATCTGGTTTAATTTCAAAATTATTTTACTAAAGCCGGATAATTTATAATATTTAACTTTGTCAAAAACCAAAATATATGTCAACAACAGCAGTAAAAAACTCACAGTATTTCATTGACCTTGAAAACCAATATGGAGCCCACAACTACCATCCTCTTCCAGTTGTTTTAGATAAAGGAGAAGGTGTTTTTGTTTGGGATGTGGAAGGCAAAAAATATTATGACTTTCTTTCAGCATACTCTGCTGTAAACCAAGGGCATTCTCATCCCAAAATCGTAAATGCTTTAGTTGAACAGGCACAAAAATTAGCTTTAACATCAAGAGCTTTTTACAATTCGAAATTAGGAGAATACGAACAAAAGATTACCACTCTATTTGGTTTTGATAAAGTTTTACCTATGAACTCCGGAGCTGAAGCAGTAGAAACTGCCGTAAAATTAGCAAGAAAATGGAGCTATGAGGTAAAAGGTATTTCAGAAAATGCTGCAAAGATCATTGTTTGTGAAAATAACTTCCATGGAAGAACTACAACAATCGTTTCTTTCTCGAATGATCCGGATGCGAATCAAAATTATGGTCCTTTTACTCCCGGATTTATTAAAATCCCCTACAATGATATTGCTGCTTTAGAAGAAGTTTTAAATCAAGAAGCCGGAAATATTGCCGCATTTTTGGTAGAACCGATTCAGGGAGAAGCAGGAGTATATGTTCCTAATGAAGGTTTCCTGAAAAATGCATCCGAATTATGTAAAAAACATAACGTTCTTTTCATAGCCGATGAAGTTCAGACAGGAATTGCAAGAACCGGAAAATTAATCGCTTGTCATCATGAAAATGTGCAACCGGATATTTTAATTCTCGGAAAAGCGCTTTCCGGTGGAATGTACCCTGTTTCAGCGGTTTTAGCAGACAACGAAATCATGAACGTCATTAAACCGGGACAGCATGGTTCTACATTTGGAGGAAACCCGATTGCGTGTGCCGTTGCTGTTGCAGCTTTAGACGTTGTTGAAGAAGAAAAATTATCTGAAAGAGCTGAAAACCTGGGCCAAATATTCAGAGCCGAAATTGAAAAATTGATTACAAAAACAGATTTGATTACCAAAGTAAGAGGAAAGGGCTTATTAAATGCTATTTTAATCAATGATACTCCGGACAGCTCTACAGCCTGGAATATCTGTGTGCAATTAAAGGAAAACGGATTATTGGCTAAACCAACCCATGGAAATATCATCAGGTTAGCTCCACCTTTGGTCATTACAGAAGAACAACTCCTAGAATGCGTAAAGATTATTGAAAAAACGGTTCTGGAGTTTCAAAAATAAAAAAATTAAAATTTAATTAAAAAAAATAGCACTCATTTTCAGAGTGTTATTTTTTTATTATGAAAATCATACAAACGATTGATTAACTTTTTACAACTTTTATTATCTAATACATACTAATTAGTTGTTGAAAATGAAGAACCCGAAAATAAGTGCGCTTCTTATTACTTTTAATGAAGAAAAAAATATAGAAGAAGCGTTAAAATCCGTTGATTTTGCAGATGAAATCATTGTTTTAGATTCTTACAGTACAGATAAAACAGTTGAGATTATCAAAACGAAATTTCCAGAAGTAAAGCTCTATCAAAATACATTTGAGGACTTTACCAAACAAAGAAATTTATGTCTTTCTTATGCTAATTTTGAATGGATCTTATTTTTGGATGCAGATGAAAGAGTAACACCTTCCCTTACCAAAGAAATTCTGAAAGAAATACGAAATCCCAAAGCAAAAGATGCCTATTACTTTAAAAGAAAATTTTTCTTTATGGGAGAACCGGTACATTATTCAGGAACACAAAATGATAAAAACATCCGACTTTTTAAAAAATCAGTAGGAAACTACGATGAAAATAAAAGAGTACATGAAGGGCTTCAGAATATAAACGACCCGGGAACTCTTAAAAATTATCTGTTGCACTTCTCGTTTGATTCGTATCAATCGTATTATCAAAAAGTTACTCATTATGCACAACTAAAAGCAAAAGATCTGCGTGAGAGAAATGTCCCATATATGTTGATAAAGCAAATCTCCAAAAGTGTTTTCAATTTTTTTAAAATGTACATTTTAAAACTGGGAATATTAGACGGAAAAAAAGGAATTATCCTCTCCTATCTAAGTGCTTTAAGCTCTTTTAAAACGTATGAATATCTAAAAGAAGAATATATATAAGTCTTTATTTTATAAATTTCCGAATCTCAAAATAAACTGTATTTTTGTATTAAACATCCATACAGTATGAAGCTATCCGTAGCATTTATTACATTCAATGAGGATCGAATTATTGAAAAGAACCTCAATTCAATTCATGATCTTGCTGACGAGATCATTGTGGTTGATAGTTTCTCGACAGACCGTACTGTAGAAATCTGCAAAAAGTTTCCAAAAGTGAAATTTGTACAGAAAAAGTTTGAAGGGTTCGGAAAACAAAAGAACTATGCCATAAGTCTTTGCAGTGGAGATTGGATTCTTTTTTTAGATGCGGATGAAATTCCTGACCAACAGGCGCAGCAATCGATAAAAAAAATTGCCGAAGCAGAAACATCCCCATTCAATGTCTATGAAATAGCTTTTAATAATATTTTCTTGGGAAAAGCCTTAAAATATGGAGGCTGGGGAAATACAAAAAGGGAAAGACTCTTCAAAAGAAATGTTGGAAAATATTCTGAAGATATCGTTCACGAATGTTTTATAACTTCAGAAAAAAAAGGCAAAATAGAGGGTAAAATAAACCATTATACTTACAAGGATATTTATCACCATATCGAAAAATCTAATAAATACACTTCGATGATGGCTGAAAAAATGTATGCAAATGGAAAGAGATCAAATGCACTTAAGATCGTTTTTAAACCGATATTTCAATTTATCAAGTCCTACATTATCCGATTGGGTTTTTTAGATGGCCTGGTTGGATATTATGCAGCAGCAACAGCCGCTTTCTACACATTTTTAAAATATAAAAAACTTCACGAAATTTCTAAATTCGGCAAAGCATGTTAACAAACGCTGTAAAAGGATTATTAGGCTTATCTAAGAAAAAAATCGTTCGTATTCTGATGTATCATCAGGTATTACCTAAGGAATTGGCTCCTAAAGATAACCTCATTGTAACCACAGAAAATTTAGAAGAGCAGCTCATTTATATAAAAAACAACTTCACCACTTTATTTGTTAAGGATGTTCAAAAAGAAAGCAATACTCCAAACAAGATCATTCTGACGTTTGATGACGGTTATCATAACAATCTTGAATATCTGATTCCCTTATTGGAAAAATACCAGTTAAAAGCAACCATTTTCATTCCTACGGAGTATATTCAAAAGGGAATACACTCTGCTGAAAGAAAATTTATGAGTTTTGATGAAATCAGAAACTTAAATTCAGAACTTATTGAGATTGCCCTTCACAGTCATTCTCATAAAAATTACGCCGAAATGCCGGTTGAAGAAGCCAGGGAAGATCTCAAAAAAAACATAAAAATTCTTGAAGAAAACTCCATTAAATTTTCTAATGTATTAGCCTACCCATACGGGAAGTTCCCGAGAGAGAAAAATAAAAAAAGAGTTTTCTTTAAAATGCTTGAAGAATCGGGAATCACTGCAGCCATAAGAATCGGAAACGAAATAGAGTCTTATCCGTGGAAGAATAAATTTGAAATCAAACGTATCGATATCAAATACGGGGACAACATCAATACATTCAAATGGAAGCTTAGACTGGGAAAACTAAAACTTTAGATCAACAATTCCTTATATATATTTTCATACGATTCAGCCATTTTAAGATAGCTGAATTCTAAAGCTCTTTCCTTTAGTTTGGTTTGAAATGCAGCTTTATCCTCATTAAATTTTGAAATTCCTTTCAGGTAAACTTCATTCATATTTTCTGCAGAAAAATCTTCAAAATAAAAAGCTATATCAGCTCCAATTTCGGGAAGACTCGTATACTTACTAAGAAAAACAGGCTTTCCGAAATACATGGCTTCAACAGGAGGAATTCCGAAACCTTCGGCTAATGAAGGATGGCAATAGGATTCACAGTGCTGCAATAAAAAATATTTCTCTTCATTCTCTACATTTTCTAAAATATGTACCCGTTCGGCTAGTCCCAATATTTTAATTTTTTCAAGAAATTTTTCTTTGTACTCAGATTTTGCAGAGCTTGTAATCAGAACCAGATGTCTATCATTCTTAGAAATTAGATCCAATAATACATTCTGATTTTTTTTAGGAAAAAGAACTCCGATATTCAGGATAAACTTCTCATTAATAAAAGAATAGTTTTTGGAGGCTGCAAAGTTTTCTTTTTCCGGAAACATTAGACCATTGTAAACCACTTCTATTTTTACATTATCTTTTAGTTGAAATAAATGTTTATTCTTTATAAAATCATTTTTTACAAATTCTGAAATACAAACAATAACATCAGCATTACCAATATTCTTTTGTACAAGACATCTGCTTTTTTCCATTTTTCTTTGCGAACTTTTATCATGAAGAAAATTAAGATCATGCAATGTCACTACTTTTTTCTGATCTTTTTTAATTTGATGAAAATATTCGGAAAGCTGATGCGTTGTATGAATAAGTGCATAAGATGCGATGGATACAGGAATTTTTTTTTGCCAGAATTTCCAGTTTATAATAGTAAATCTGGATTTCGTGGTAGGAATATTCGCTTTTGGCCCGTAAAATGTATAGTTAAACGCAGGTATTTTTTGATCCAATCCTTTTATCAGTGATAAACAAACGTTTGCAATTCCAGATTTTGGATATTTTAATCGTTCAACATCTATCAGAACATTTTTTTTCATTGAGAAAGCAGGGTTTGGCTCAAAAGTATAAATTTAAAATTTAAAATCTTTATTTTTGTGATATGAAAATTTGTTTGATTAGTTTTGATTTTTGGCATTATGACGAGCATATCGTTAATAAGCTCAAAGAAAAAGGCATTGAGGCATACCATATCAATATTGGAGCTTTCACTCACAAAAATATTGGAGCTAGAGTAAAAAATACCTTCAGTAAAGTTTTCTTAGGCAAAAATCTCAAACATGGAAAAAGGCAAAATTTCATCATAGAATCTTTGCGCAAAATAGGAAAGCAGGATCAGATTCTTGTTATCAATCCTGAAGCTATTGAAGAAAGGGTCCATAAAGAGATCAGAAAATATGCAAAAAGGAATATTGCTTATCTCTACGATAGTATGTCCAGAAACCCAGCGGAGCATATTTTGCATTTTTTTGATACCGTTTTTTCTTTTGATGATGAAGATGTAACCAACTTTGGCTTTAATAAAATCACCAATTATAATTATCTGGAGTTCTGCCCTGCAAAAAAGCAGCATCCTAAGATGGATCTTTTTTACATCACATCATATGATACTCACAGATTGCTAAGATTAAACATATTGATTAACAAAATAAATCAACTCAATATCTGTTTCAAGACGATCGTTGCCGGAAAAAAAAGCTGGAAAAAGAAAATTACACAGATTATTGATCAGAAGAATATTGATATTATTACATTCAGAACCAAGAATATTCCTCAACAATCTTTGCCTAAGCTTTATAAAAATACAAAAGCAATTCTTGATCTTCAAAGAAATAAGCAAATGGGATTAAGCTTCCGTATTTTTGAGGCAATGGCACTGGAAAAAAAATTCATCACAGATAATTATACCATTAAAAATTACGATTTTTATAATCCTAATAATATATTGATTCTGAATGATGATTTTAGTAATATTGAAAAATCATTTTTTGAAACAGAATACGAAAGTATTCCACAAGAAATATATTATAAATATACACTCGATCATTGGGTAAATACAGTCTTTAATCTGAATAAATGACAAAAATATCTGTCGCACTCTGTACCTATAATGGCGAAAAATTTCTTCGTCAGCAAATAGATTCTATTTTAAATCAAACGCTTCACGTAGAAGAAATTGTTGTGTGCGACGATTGTTCAACAGATAAAACATTCCAGATCTTAAAAGAATATCAAGAGAAATTCCCGAAAATATTCAGAATTTATAGTAATGAAAAAAATTTACGCAGTGTAAAGAATTTTGAAAAAGCACTTTCACTGTGTACCGGAGAAATTATTTTCTTAAGCGATCAGGATGATGTTTGGGAAAATAATAAAGTGGAAGCTTTTAATGCATTTTTCGCTTTAAATAAGCAAACGGATGTTCTTTGCTCAAACGGATACCTAATTAATGAAAACAATGAAAGACAAGATTTTCACACTGTTTGGGACGTTCCGGAATTTTTAAAAGCAGATAAACAAGAAATCGATTATTTCAAGATTTTTGCAACAATCGGAAATTTTGCAACGGGAGCAGCAATGGCCATGAGAAAATCTTTTTTACCTCAGGTTCTGCCCTTCCCAAATATTGATGGACTTCATCATGACGAATGGATCGCATTGATCTCATCTGAACAAAAAAAGTTCGCCTTTTTAAATGAAAAGCTATTCTCTTATCGCATTCACAATGAACAACAGGTGGGAGGAATATCTTATCCAAAAAATGACACTTCGAAAGAAAAACTTATCCATAAATTTGATTACGACAAAAAGGCCAGAACGTTCAGGGATTTTAAATTAAAATTCAGAACCCTCAATGATAAGGAAAGAAAATTCAGAAGTTTTCTGGAGAAAAACAAGGATGCGAAAGTAAAGCGATTTGTAGAAAATGTTCAAAATGAAAGACAGGTTCTGGAACAAAACCTAAAATCTGAAAACATCTTATTTTTCCTCTTTTTTAAATACTTTTACCGATGAGCAGAATACTTATCATCATGCACAACTATGCAGGAATTTCAGATCTGATCAAAAAAAACTTAAAGGATCTGCATTATGACAATGTAGATTTCCTCTTATATTCTGAAGAAAAATTCAGGTACAAAAATCTTAGCGAAAAACTGACTAATCTTTACCGAAAAACAGTTCTGGGTGATAAAAAATATAAAGAAAAACTCAGAACTTCATTTATAGAGAATACACTTCTTCAAAAGGCTAAAAGCCTGTCAGAATATGATACCATTCTGATGATGACCACCGAGTTTTTTTCGGAAGAATTCATAACTATCATTAGAACGAAAACTCAAAAACTCATCGGCAATCATTGGGATGGACTCAAAAGAACGCCCAACATTTATCCCAAGCTAAAGTTCTTTGATAAATTTTTCGTATTTGATCCGGACGACGTTGATAAACAGAAAAACATTTTCTTCCTCACTAATTTCTTTTTCACTTTTGAAGAAAAGAAAAATCCGACCAGGATTGAAAACGATGTTTTTTACATCGGAACTTATGTTGAAGAGCGTTTTAAAGCATTAAAGAAAATATCAGAAACTTTAAGTCAGAAGAAAATTTCACAGAAAATACTTCTTTTCAGCTGGGATAAAAGAGAGAAAGACGGAGAAATTGTTTTTACCAATGCTTTCCTGACTTATGACGAAAACATCAATTGGGTAAAAAGTTCGAAAGCTCTTTTAGATTTAAAATTAAAGGAACACAATGGACTTTCGTTCCGTTTTTTTGAGGCTTTAAAATATGAGAAAAAGATTATTACGGACAACCCTCATGTAAAAAATTACGATTTTTACAGAAAGGAGAATATATTTATCATTGGTGAAGATCATGAAGATAAACTGAAAAGCTTTGTTGAAGATCCTTACATGAAGATTCCCACCGAGACAAAAAATAAATATAGTTTTGAAAGCTGGTTTAAAATACTAACTTCGTAATATTATGAATGAAAAAATTTCTGTTGTTATTCCCTATTACAAAGGAGAAGAGTACATCCTTGAGACCTTAAAAAGTGTTTATGATCAAACTTATCAGGATTTTGAAATCATCATTGTAAACGATGGTTCTGATCATGCTGTATTAAACTCGATTGAAAGCAATGGAGCTTTTAAAAATGTAAAAATCATTCATCAGGAAAACCAGGGACAGTCTTCCGCCAGAAATAACGGAGTGAAGCATGCTTCAGGAAAATATATTCTTTTTTTGGATTGTGATGATATTATTGAAAAAACTTTTCTTGAAAAAACAATACATATTCTTCAAAACAAACCCGAGATCAGAATCTGCTATACCAAAGGGAAATTCTTTGAAAAAACAGATAAGGAATGGGTTCTTCAGCCATTCAACACATTTGATTTTTTAATTGAAAACTGTATTCCTATTACTGCCCTTATTTATAAAGAGGATTTTGAAAAAGTCGGTGGATTTGATACCCATTTGAATTATTACGAAGACTGGGATTTCTGGATCTATTTAATTGAAAAAGGAGCAAAAGTCTATAAGATTGAAGAGTTTTTGTTCTTTTACAGAATCAGAAATACCACCAATTCCTTAACAAACACAAGCATTGACAACAGCTCGAAGCTTTCTGATAATTTTTTTGAAATTTATAAGAAGCATTATACTTTTTACAAAAAGAACGGACTCGATTTTCATTCGATCATGAGCCTCATCCGTGAAAATAAAAAGTATAAAGCCAAATATTATAATGAATGGTACAGAAAGCTTATATATAAACTTTTCAAACCAAAAAAATACCAGAAGATTTATAAGAATTAATCTTTAAACCCAAGATATTCAATCATTTTCTTTATATTTTCCTCCTGAGTTTCTATAGAGAATTTTGATAATGGCTGTAAGCTGTTTTCATGCAGAGTCTGCCAAAGATTTTCATCATTATACAGCTCCAGAATTTTATCCGCAAAATTCTGTGGATTTTCATCAGAGATCAAAGCTGTTTTTCTGTCTTCCAAACTCATGCCTTCCGCTCCTATTTCCGTAGTAACTACCGGTAATTTAAATTCCAGAGCCTGTCCGATCTTTCCTTTCACTCCTGCGCCATAACGAAGTGGTGCTACAAAAATCCTGGAATTTTCAAACCAGTAATCAACTGATTTTTGATATCCTAAAATCTGAAATTTATCGGAATGGTACCGTTGTTTTAAATCTTCAGGAAAATCAGGGCCTAAAACGAATACCTTAATATTGTGATTCTTTTGCCAAACCAAAGGCATAATGTTTTCATGCAAAAATTTCACCGCATCAATATTGGGTAAATGATTATATCCGCCAATGAAAAGTATACCTTCCCTTTGTAAAAACTCTACAGCATTAGTAGCATTTACAGGCTTGTGAATATTGCTTACCGTGAAAATTTTATCATATTTCACTCCGTTTTTAGAAACCGTATTTTTTTCTTCGTCGCTTATGGAAAGAACCGCATCAGAAGTATTCATTCCGAAATATTCTTTTTCTTTAAAGAATTCAATTTCCTTTTCTCTTTCTTTTGTGATTACATCAATATAATTGTTCTCTCTTTCCATTCTAAGGTAATGAAGATCAACCATATCGTACACAATTTTCTTCCCAGAAATTTTATTTTTGATTTGACTGTACCAATAATCAAAACCGATAGGACGGAAAATCCAAATGATATCAACAGAATGAATTGCTCCTTCAATTTGATTAACAACTTTTACGATCTTATCTTTTGGAGTAACATAATCCATACAAACCTGTACTCCGATTGATCTGAAAAACTTCACATAAGAACGGTCGGTTAATTCGTCAAAATGTTTTACTGCCAAAATAATTCTGTGTCCATTTTTCTGAAGAATTTTTACAATTTCCAAAAACCTTCTCGATCCTGAATCCTGATCTGGCTTTGGCATATTTTCTTCCAGAAAAAGGAAATTAGGCTTTTTGATTTCATTGGTAAAGTTATTATCCCATTTTTCCAGAAAAGTTATCTTATCTTTTGCAAAAAATTCTTTTTCTATATTCGAAATATTTTCAACATGAACAATTTCTGAAAGAGGCTGATAATAGGTATCTAGTTTTTGTTCATTTTTTAGTCTAAGGCATAAATCTGCAACTCCTGAATCAACAGATAAGAACGCTTCATCCAGAAGATTAATATTTCCTTCCGCATTTAATCTGCTAAATAATAAACTGTTTCCTGAGGAGCAGTCTGCTTTTCTCAGATAATCATATTGAGGAGTGTCAATAGCCTCACCTTTGCCAATATTTACAATTTCTGATTTTTTTAAAATAAGGCATCCAGCTTCTTGTAATGTATTATCTCGCGAAACAATTTTTGACCCTACAGCTCCCGCATTTTCTTTTGTTTTAAAAATCTCTAAGAGATGAGACAAATAATTCTCCTGAACCTCAACATTGCTATTCAACAAATAAATATATTCAGCTTTTGCAGACTTTATCCCTTTATTGATATTCTCTACAAAACCTAAATTTTTGTCACTATTAATAATTGTCAATCCAGGAATTCCTTCTAAAAATTTTACTGTATTTTCCGAATTTTCATTATCGACAATAATAATTTCTTTAGAAATATTTTTATCATATTGATCGACTGTGTAAAGGCAATTTAACGTTTGTCTGATTGAATCTGAGAAAAAAATGACAATGGAAACTTCAGGGCTTTTGGAAATTTCAAAATTAAAAGAATAGTTTTCAAAAAATTTTAATTCAAAATTATTAATCTTAAGCTTTCTTTTATTTCTAATAAAATTTCGGTCCTTGATTTTATTTTTAAAAAACCTTTTAATTCCCATTTTTAATTTATTATTTTGTCGTGCCTTTATTTTTTAGGGAAACGAAATTAAGCATTTTATTACAAATTACTTGGAAATTAGTTTTTCTAAAAGCTACACCAAAAAGAAAAGGTAATTTCAAATTACAATAATATGATAAACTTTTCCGATAAAAAATTACTCTTCTTTTTTCCAGAAAATCCATTTGCCAAACGTGCCGGAAATGTTTTACGCTGCCATACGAATCTTATGCAGCTAAAATCGTTAGGTTTACATATAGATCTTGTAGGTATAGAAGATTATTATAAAAGTTTCGGAGATTCTTATGATAGTATTGATAAAAATATCATTGATGATGTTCTTATTCTGAAAAGCCATCCAGCTAAAAATAAATTATCTTCAGCGCACTGGAAACATAAATTCTTAAGAAAATATGGCAAAAAATATAATAACAGTCCTTTTCATACGCAATATTTTCAAGATACTTTTAATGCTTTTGTTGAAAAGAAAAAGTATGATTATGTTATCATTAATTATGAAGGATGGACGAATCTGATCAGAAATACAGATTTAAAAGGAGCAAAAACAATTGTCGACACCCATGACTGGATAACTTTAAATGAATTTTATTCCAATAAAAATCTAGATCTTGTCGGTAAGAAATTCGGAGAAGAAATTGTTAATTTATCTTTTTATGATAGAGTTGTCACTATCTCGAACGACGAATATTCTGTTTTTAAAAACTTTTTAGGAGATAAAGTCGTCAATATTCCTCCAAGCTTTCCGGAAAACTTTGAAAATAAAAATCTGGAGAAGAAATATGACCTTATTTTTGTAGGATCTGATAATCCGTTCAATATAGAAGCTATTAATTGGTTTATAGATAAAGTATTGCCTCATATTTCAAATACAATCAGCATCTGCATTATTGGAAGAGTGTGTAAGCATGTTCCTGACAGAGAAAATATTGAGAAAGTTTTTTTCGCTGATGATTTAAAAGATTATTATTCCCGAAGCAAAATAGCGATCTGTCCCATGCTAAGAGGAACGGGAATAAAAATTAAAGTAGTTGAAGCTTTATCTTTTGGACTTCCCGTTGTAGGAACAGAAAAGGCAATTGATGGTTTCTCCCGTAAAACAGGAAACGGCTGCTTGGCAACCGATGACGAAAAAATCTTTGCAGATATGATCAAAAATCTTTTGAATAATCCATCTGATTATGAAAAACAAAAACAGGAAGGCATAGATTTTTTCAAGAATAATTTTTCAGAAAAAAAATCTATCGAACTTTGGAGGAGCGCTTTAATTTTTTAGTCTTTTTATATTCCATCTTTATATATTAAAACATTGTATGCAAGATTTAGCAATTATTATTTTAAATTATAATTCTTTTGATGATACTTCTCGTGAAGTAAATAAGTTATTAGATGAAGGCTACTTTGAAAAATCCATTTATATTGTAGATAACAATTCTGATGATAAGGATAAAATTGCAGAGTTCTGCCTGCAAAAAAAAATCAACCATATTATAAGTAATAAAAACGGAGGTTATGCTTATGGTAATAATCTGGCTATTAAACACGCTATAAGTGATGGAAAAAAATATTTCCTGCTCCTGAATCCTGATATCGACATCAACATTTCTTCCATTGAAGGTTTATATAATGATCTACAGAATCAACCCGAAGTAGGAGTTATTGGTCCGAGAATATGCTACAGAAACAATTCAGGCAAAATTTATTCTGATGGCGGCTTACTGTTTCCCGAAAGAGGATTTATGGGAGGACATGTGAATTTTAATATTGATGCATCAGAGGCACAAATGCCGCCATACAATTATGAAATTGATTATGTGGACGGGAGTGCTATTATGTTCAGAAAAGAAGTTTTGGATGATATTGGATTTATGAATGAAAGATTTTTCATGTATTATGAAGAATCGGAATGGTGTCTTAGGATCAAAAGAAAGGCCAAGTGGAAATTAGCAGTAAATACCACTATTTTGGCTTTTAATACTTATAGTGATAAAGGAAGTTTCTATGAATATTATATGACGAGGAACCGATTTTGGCTTTGCAGAATGTATAATGGCAATGTGAAATTTGTAAGAAAAGAACGCTGGAGGCTTGCTAAGAATGCTTTTAAAAACAAACAGTTCTCATTGGCAAAAGCATATTTTAAAGGAATATATAATGGACTTTATTCAAAATTATAATGGAAAAAATTATCTTATTTATAAAGACTTATAAAAACGATTTCATTGTTTTTAAAAAGCTATTGGCTTCAATTATAAAACATAATAAAGACAACCTTCCATTGGTAGTTTCCGTGAATGATGATGATTTTGATTTTTTCGACAGGGAATTCAGAGACAGAAATTTTCAGCTGATAAAAGACAGCCAGATTGATCCATGTACTCTAGAAAATAAATGGGTTTACCAGCAAATCATAAAATCACAGGTACATAGATTGAACATCTGTGAGAATTATGTATGTATAGATTCCGACAGCTATTTTATAAGAGACTTTTATTTTCATGATTTTATGTATTCTGATGAAATTCCGTATACTGTCATTCATGAACAGAAAGAATTATTTGGCTGGAGCAGTAATAACATCAAAGAAATAGGATTTAACCCCAAAAACGAGTTTTTAAATGATCGAAGATATATTATGGATAAACTTGAAAGGAAAGGAAAAATATATGATTTTGGTCCTTCTCCTGTTATTTGGTCTACAAAAGTATGGAGGTCATTTGAAGAAAATTATCTGGAGAAAAACAATCTTACCTTTCAATCCTGTTTTAAAAAAAGACCAAGTGAATTTACCTGGTATGGAGAATGGTTACTAAAAAATACGGTCATCCCTATCTATCCGGCTGAACCCCTTTTTAAAGTTTTTCATTATGAGAAACAGTATAATGATTTTCTTAAACAAAAATTTACTTTAGAATCTTTGGAGGAAAACTATCTCGGTATTGTTTTACAGTCAAATTGGAATAAAAACAAAGAGAAAAAACGTTTCAGGTTTTTCAGGTAAAATAAAAGACACCCTAATAGTAGAGTGTCTTTTTATTTTATGAGAGTAATGATTAAATTTTTAATTGAAAATCATTATTTAGTAAGGCATGCATTAAGTTTTTCCTTATTAAGTTGAAATTCTCTATACTTAAACACTCCCGATTTATAGGCTATTATAGCTCCAAAATCGATGTTATCACTATCCGTATGCATCGGAAAAAAGCAGGATCTGTATGTATTTTGTTCTACAAATGGCTTCTCTAACACTTTAAAATTCAGACCATCTTTAGAATAGGCAAGATAAAGCATATCCGAAGTATATTTTTTAACCTCACCTGCAGCAATACATAAAAAATAATATCCGTCTATATAAGATGCCTGTATATGCCATGGAGCATATTCTGAATTTACTTTTACCCAAGGTTTATTAATAAAATTAACGACCTTGCTTTGTTGAAAATTTGAAAAGTCCAGCCCGTTCTTAGAAGTCCTTTGAATAATATAGGATGGATCATTTCCAGGAAAATTAGGACTTATATTATTTTCTACCTCAAAACTTACATAGTCTTGACCGTTGTACACAATACTAGGTGAAAGAATATGATTATTTTTAGGAGAATAAGGAGGATTACTGGTATAAACGGCTTCTAAAGGAGTCCAAGATACCCCGTCTGTAGAAGTCTGTCTTACAATCGTTCGCTGAGCATTGTATTTTAATTTTTTCAAATTATTTTGGCTTTTAGCACCTCTCTTCTGTAATGCTGTAGCTTTTATAAAACTGCCTCTGTAATATAGCGAAAACTTGCCTTTTTCAAAAGTCCAATCAACATCGGACCAAAAAGTATATTTCGCAGCTCCGTCTTTCTCAGGGAAGGCTTCATTCAACGATGGCGCTTTCTGCAAAGGACCGGTAATACCATTGGGACTGCTCCAGTTTAATCCATCATTAGAAACAACGATGGTTGGGTTTTCATATCTTTCAGATTCACGAACATTTCCTATTACCCCAAAAAAAGGAGTAAAAATCATCCAGTATTTATAACCGTTGAAACCATTAGGAAAATATTGTACATCAGGATGGCAATAGGAAAAATTAGGACTGTTAATGTCCTTTATATAGGAAGCATTATTTATTCCTGGATAATTCCCGTTTGCTATTGCATTAATATTGAGAGTTCCAATATCCGTAAGATAGTTCACCACTCCACCATATTCAATATTGTTATCAGAGACGGCAGGTGTATTTTCGGCTAACAAATTTTCTTCCTGTTGTGAGCAGGAAATAAGAAAAACAATAAGCATAAGCGGTAAAAGCATTAGCTTATTAATATAATGAGACATCCTTAGTGTGTGCATTATTCCTTACTCTCTATCATAATCATCTTCAATCCTTACAATATCATCTTCACCAAAATAAGTTCCCGTTTGTACTTCAATAAATACAACAGGCTTGTCTGAAAGATTCATCATTCTGTGCTTTGCTCCAAGAGGAATAAAAATACTCTCTCCGTATGTTAATTTAATCTCGCTATCATCTAAAACTACAGTCGCATCCCCTTCAATAATGGTCCACTGCTCTTGTCTTTTGTGATGATATTGGTAGGATAGCTTTTGTCCGGGATTTACTTCAATTCTTTTCAGCTTATAATTGGGTTCATCCGCTAAAACATAATATTTCCCCCAAGGTCTTTCTCCAATTTCTAACATAATTCAGTTTTTATAAATAATTTCAGCGAAAATACTTAAAATACTCTTTCAAAATTAAATCTTACATTAAATTTTATTATTTTCACTATTAAATCAATCAATTAACTAATTTTCCTGACTATTATTAGTAACATCTTTTATCATAGTCCCTTTCATTTTCTTAAATTTGCAAAAATTTTATTTGAAATGGATAAAGTAAGAGTACGTTTTGCTCCAAGTCCAACAGGACCTTTACATTTAGGAGGCGTAAGAACTGCATTATATGATTATCTTTTTGCCAAAAATCAGGGTGGTGAATTTGTATTAAGAATTGAAGATACAGATACCGCAAGATATGTGGAAGGCGCAGAGGAATATATAGAAGAAGCCCTTGAATGGTGTGGAATCATCGCTGATGAAAGTCCTAAAAAAGGAGGAAAATTTGCTCCATACAGACAATCTGAAAGAAGAGATATTTATGACAGATATACAGAGCAGATCTTAAAAACAGATTATGCTTATATCGCTTTTGACACGGCTGAAGAATTGGATGCCATTCGTGCTGAATATGAAGCAAGAGGTGATATTTTCTCTTACGACAACAAAACAAGGAATCGTTTAAAAAATAGTCTTACCCTTTCTGAAGAGGATGTTCAGAAACTATTGGATGAAAAAACGCCATATGTGGTAAGGTTCAAAATGCCGGTTGACAGAACTTTAAATCTTGAGGATATCATCCGCGGAAAATCATCTGTTAATA
This sequence comes from Candidatus Chryseobacterium colombiense, assembly GCA_029203185.1. NCBI lineage: Bacteria > Pseudomonadati > Bacteroidota > Flavobacteriia > Flavobacteriales > Weeksellaceae > Chryseobacterium > Candidatus Chryseobacterium colombiense. The sequence continues at coordinate 2,544,756 of CP119310.1, forward strand.
CAAATACTTTAGATGATAAAGTTTTGGTGAAAAACGACGGAATGCCAACTTACCATTTTGCCAATATCATTGATGACCACGAAATGGAAATTTCTCACGTGATCCGCGGTGAAGAATGGCTGCCTTCTTTAGGTTTACATACATTATTATATGAAGCGATGGGGTGGAAAGCACCTCAGTTTGCCCATCTTTCTTTGATTTTAAAACCTGAAGGAAAAGGAAAATTAAGCAAAAGAGACGGTGACAAATTCGGCTTCCCAGTTTTCCCTTTGAACTTTACAGATCCTGTAACTGGAAATATTTCTAAAGGATACAGAGAAAGCGGATATCTTCCGGAAGCGTTCATCAACATGGTTGCTCTATTGGGTTGGTCGCCTGCCGATGATAAAGAAATTTTATCATTAGATGAAATGGCAAAAGAATTTGACTTAAATAAAGTTCATAAAGCTGGGGCAAGATTCAGCAAGGAAAAAGCAGAATGGTTTAATCATCAGTATATACAGAGAACATCTGACGAAAATTTATTGAATATTCTTAAAAATTCAGATTTAAACTTTAATCTTTCTGATGAAAAATTATTGAAAGTAATTCACCTGATGAAAGAAAGAGCAACTTTCCCGAAAGATATCTATGAAAACGGTAAGTTCTTCTTTGAAGCTCCGACATCTTATGATGAAAAAGCATCTAAAAAAGCCTGGAATGAGGAAACCTCTGCTATTCTAGGAGAATTGTCTACAAATTTAGAGGGAGCAGATTTCAATGCTGAAAACCTTAAGCAGACTGTTCATGACTTCGCTGAGAATAAAGGATTGGGAATGGGTAAAGTAATGATGCCTTTGCGTTTAGCGTTGGTAGGAGAATTGAAAGGACCTGATGTTCCGGACATCATGGAACTTCTTGGAAAAGAGGAAACTACCCTTAGAATAAGCAATGCTATAAATAATTTTAAATAAAATTACCATAATTTTTCATACATTTGAAAGATTTAATTTACTTCAAGAAATGGAATATTTAAGTTTCGAACTCCCTATAAAAGAATTAATGGATCAATATCAAACTTGTTCTTTAGTAGGAGAAGAAAGTGGTGTTGATGTAAAATTAGCATGCAGCCAAATTGAGGATAAGATTTTAGAAAAGAAAAAAGAAATCTACGGAAATCTTACTCCTTGGGAAAGAGTACAACTTTCTCGCCACCCGAATCGTCCTTATGCCTTAGACTATATCAATGGAATGGCAGACAAGGGCAGTTTTTTAGAACTTCATGGTGATAGAAATTTTGCTGATGACCCTGCAATGGTGGGTGGTTTAATCACTCTTGACGGTCAAAGAGTAATGATTATTGGGACTCAAAAAGGCAGAACAACCAAGGAAAGACAACACAGAAGGTTTGGAATGCCAAATCCTGAAGGATACAGAAAGGCTTTACGATTGATGAAGCTTGCTGAGAAATTCCAGATTCCCATTGTAACTTTAGTAGATACACCAGGAGCTTATCCAGGTTTGGAAGCTGAAGAAAGAGGACAAGGTGAAGCCATTGCAAGAAACATTTTCGAAATGGTTCAGCTTAAAACTCCGATCTTTACTTATATTATTGGTGAAGGAGCCAGTGGTGGTGCATTAGGAATTGGTGTAGGAAACAAGGTTTACATGTTGGAAAATACCTGGTATACAGTAATTGCACCTGAAAGCTGTTCTTCAATTCTTTGGAGAAACTGGGATCACAAAGAAGATGCTGCAAATGCACTGAATCTTACCCCAAAAGATGCTTTAAGAGAAAAATTCATTGATGCTATTATTGAAGAACCACTTGGAGGAGCTCATTATGATCCGGAAACGACTTTCCTGAATTTGAAAAATTCAATTTTACAGAATATCAAAGCGTTTTCAAAATTCACAGGACAAGAACTTGAAACCCAGAGACAGGATAAATTCATTGCAATGGGACAATTCAAAGGTTAAAATATAAAAACGGTTAAGAAAAATCTTAACCGTTTTTTATTTATCGTTCTTTCTTACTTAAGTTTTATTCTCCTATATTTAAAGCAATCTCAATATCTTTATCTATTTTCTTTGCAGTCGTGTATGGTGAGTCGCATACTTTAGTAGACAGCTGATAATCTCCTTTATCTACCATAACATAATTTTCACTTTTTGCAGGAATAATTAAATTATAGTTTTTCTTACCGCTTATTTTCATCTCCATATTACATTTCGATTTATTTTTAACGTTTACATACGCTTCTTTATCACTAATGTCATTATTAAAAAGATGTGTTAACAAGGCCGCTGTTTTCTTTCCGTGTTCGTCCGGTTCTGATTTTTTACTCGTCCCACCTACGCTTGCATAATTTACCGTTCTTGACGGAGCAGCAGATTTAAGACTTGTATTGGATGCTAATGATTTATTCATATCCGATTTCGGAGCTACTTTTTCTTTTGCTACAGACGCTATCATAGGCTTAGATTCAGCAGCAGAAGGTGTAGCCATAATAATATCCATTAGTTTTCTTTTGAAATGATCTGTTTTAGGATGATTGGGATTCTGTTTCAAAAATCCTGCAATCACTCTGGCTTCACTGCTATTCTCGGCATCGGTCTCTGTATAGATAATAGCCGTTTCTTTTTCAACAACTGCTTTAGTTTTGGTTTTCTTTTTTTGAGAAAAGCCTAAAGAAAAAATACATAAAAGTATAAGAAGAACTATTTTTTTCATTAACGAAATATTTAAAAAATTATTAAATAACTAAATAACGTGAAAAGTCATTTTTTAGTTTATCATTAAAATCATTATCTTTGCACTGCTCAAAAATAAACTAAAATTTAATACGAATCTTTAAATAAAAAAATAATAGATATTATGTCTTATACACCAGCTGCTGCAGACGTAGCAAAATTAAGAAACCAAACAGGTGCAGGTATGATGGACTGCAAGAAAGCTCTAGTTGAAGCTGAAGGAGACTTCGAAAAAGCGGTAGACATCCTTAGAAAAAAAGGACAAAAAGTCGCTGCTAACAGAGCTGACAGAGAATCTACTGAAGGTGCGGTAATCGCAAGAGTAAATGAAGATAACACTTTAGGTGCTATTATTTCATTAAACTGCGAGACTGACTTCGTTGGTAAAAACGAAGCTTTCATCGAGCTAGCTTACGAATTAGCTGAAATGGCAATCTTCGCTGCTACTAAAGAAGAATTGTTGGCTACAGATTTCCACGGAATGACTGTTGCTGATAAATTAATTGAGCAAACAGGTGTTATCGGTGAAAAAATCGAGATCGGTACATTCGAAAGAATCGAAGGACCATTCCTAGGAGCTTACATCCACGCTGGAAACAAAATCGCTGCAATCACTTCGCTTTCTGCAAAAGTAGACGGAGCTGACGAAGTTGCAAAATCTGTTTCTATGCAGGCTGCTGCAATGAACCCAATCGCTCTTGACGAAACTAAAGTTTCTCAGGAAACTATCGATAAAGAATTGGAAATTGAAAGACACAAACTTACTGAAGAAGGTAAGCCTGCGAACATCATCGACAATATCTTGAAAGGTAAAATGCAGAGATTCTACAAAGACAACACTTTGGTACACCAGGATTTCATCAAAGACAGCTCTATTTCAGTTGCTGACTATGTGAAGTCTGTAAATGCTGATCTTAAAGTAACAGGATTTATCAGAGTTAGTTTATAATCTTTTTAAGATTTAAAATATGGGTCCCGGTGATTTTTTTCATCGGGATTTTTTTTATTTCACAATTACATGATTTTATTATTTATTAAATAATCATTAAATATTTAATAATATCAACCATCCCAACAATCACAGTTGAAATTTTATGTAAAAAATTGATTTTTAATACTTACATTTGCATCCCTTATTGAAAAAAATGAAAAAATTTCTATTAACCATTTGTACATTTCTTTGTTTATTCTTTAATGCTCAGCTTGATACAGATCATTGGTTTGCTCCAATGGCTTCAAAAGCAGGTTCAAGCGGACTGAGCGGTTATTTATATCTGTCAACCAACGAAACCACTCCGTTTCCTGTACAGATTTATAATAATAACACACTCTTTACTACCGTACAGGTAAGCAAAGGAAATCCGGTTCAGGTAAGCATTCCGAATAATTTTCTGATTACAACCAATCAAACACTCTTATTTACTCCCAATTCTATGGGAATGTATGTAAAAGGTTCAAAAAAATTCTTTGCCAATTATCGGTTTTCTTTACAAAATCATGCTGAAATTATCACCTCAAAAGGTTTAGCCGGATTAGGAACCAAATTTTACGCGGGAGTAGCACCTATGACAGGTACAGCTAATTATGTAAATGCTACCATAGGGATTACTGCAACTGAAGACAATACTTCGGTAGTAGTTTCAGGATACAACTCCAACGTTGTTTTTTCTGATGGAAGCTCCTCTCCTACTAAAACATTTACGCTCAACAAAGGACAGTCTTATATTTTAGATGCAGTAAGTTCGGACTCACCCTATAATTTAGTTGGTCTTGTAGGAGCTAAAATAGAATCTACAAAACCTATTTCTGTTACCAATGGAAATTTCAACGGGATATATACCAATTTAAATTCCACCAACAATGATGTTCTTATGGACCAGGCTGTTCCCGTAGACAGATTAGGAAAGGATTTCGTATTGGTAAAAGGTAATGGAAATATTATTTATCAAATGGAAACGGCTCTTTTGATTGCCACTCAAGATAATACCCAAATTTCATTAAACGGAGTAAACACCGGAATCACTCTGAATGCAGGGCAATATTTTATGGTTCCGAGCAGTAATTACATCAACCAGGGTAATGGAAATTATAATATGGGAATTTCCACTACCAAAAATGTGTATGTCTATCAATTATTAGCAGGAATCACGGGAAGCTCTTCTGTCAATGAATATGCGACCGGTGGTATGAATTTCATCCCTCCTCTAAGTTGTTTTATGCCTAATAAAGTTGACGAAATTGGATTTATCAACCAAATTGGAGCCCAAACCTACAACACAAAACTTAACATCATTACCCAAACAGGAGCAACGGTAACATACAACAATAATCCTATTGCAGCCGCAAACGGTCCTTATCCTGTAACAGGAAACCCGAACTGGGTAACCTACTCTATTCCGAATGTTTCAGGAACTATTACGGTAAGTTCTACCAAATCTGTAACGGCCGGAATTGCTGCAGGAAGTGGAGCAGTAGGATACGGAGGGTATTTTGCAGGTTTTTCATCGGTTCCGGTAATTTCTAAGACAGGAGATTGTTATTTAGGGATCTTATTACAGGTGGATAATACCTATGACAGCTATCAGTGGTATCTTAACGGTAATATTATTGCAGGAGCAACTTCTTATTCTATCAATCCTGAATTATATGGAGCTGGAAACTACACTTGTTTAGTTACAAAAAACAATTGCGAATCCAGGCTGACCACTGTATATAATTACACACTTTGCCCTCCAATCACAACGACAACCTACAATATCGGATCTTGTAATACGAAAACGATTATTCCTGCGTTTACGAACTCTACACAAAATATAGTTCCTGCAAATACGGCGATTATTTCTGCCCCAACTTCAGGAACAGCCACTGTGAATCCTACAACAGGTCAAATCACTTATACTCCTAATGCCGGATTAACAGCAAATACAACAGATTCTTTTATCTACTATATACAAGGAAACGGTAACCCTGCAGATTTTGAATATTTTAAAATTATTATCAATACCAATGTATTACAGGTAAACAATGCTTCGTTGTCTTCTTGTGCAGATGCAAACGGAAACGGAACATTCAACCTTACTACAGCTAACGTATCTTCTGATCCCGGAATTACTGTTACTTATTTTACCAATGCTAACCTGACAGGACAAATTACAACTCCAGCAACCTATACAGGACCTGCCGGAACAGTGTATGCTAATGTCACTTCGCAGTATGGGTGTTCAAAGGTAGCACAGATTGCTTTAACCATCAATCCTTCTCCTAATATTAATACGGCTAATTTTAACGCTACATTATGTGATGATAATTTTGACGGAATCGTCAATGTAAACTTTGCGAATATCACACCACAAATCGTTAATAACTCAGCCAGCTTTACTGTAAGATATTATTTGGTTCAGGCAGATGCCAATGCAGGAAATGCCAATACACTCCCTACAAACTGGACATACACCACCAACACTACAGTTTATGTAAGAGTAGATGCCCCTACGGGAACATGTACAACGGCTTTTGGCCAAATCAATTTTAAAGTCGGCAACAGGCTTACCTTACTTAATAACAATATCAGTGTTGATATTTGTGATAATAATCTTGACGGCTCTGAAACAGCCAATTTGAATGATTATAAAAATCAGTTTACAGCAGATCCATCCGTAACTTTAAGTTTTCATTCTACTTTAGCTGATGCACAAAATGGTGTTAATGCCATCCCTGCATCCCAGGTTATTACTTCTGCGAACACATTCTATATTAGATTCCAAAGTTCTACAGAATGTCCGAATACTGCAGTTTTAAATATTAAGTTAAAATCACCAAAAAAATCAGGTACACTTACTGACCAAGTTATCTGTTCAAACGAAAAAGCAACACTTAATGCCGGAACAGGTTTCACATCATATCTTTGGAGTACAGGAGCAAATACTCAAAGTATTACAGTCGGAACGGGTACTTACTATGTAGATTTAGGATTTAATGGATGTGTTTATCGCCAAACGGTAAATGTCACAACCGCACAGGCTCCAACGATAACAAGAATTGAAACCTCAGGCCCTACAGCTACTATTTATGTTACCGGAGGAACTCCTCCTTACCAGTATTCTTTAAATGGAATTGATTATCAAACCTCCAATATTTTCACCGGATTATCAAGAGGTCCACATAAAGTTTATGTACTGGGGAAAGACGGATGCCAACCGACAATAAAAGATTTCCTGATTATAAATCTTATCAATGCCATTACTCCAAACGGAGACGGTCATAATGATTCTTTAAATTATTCAGATTTAAGAATTAAACAAAATGTTTCCATTGAAGTGGTGGACAGATACGGCGCACTTGTTTATAAATCATCAGACAATAATTATATCTGGGATGGAAAATCAGGAGGAAGAGTACTTCCTACCGGAACTTACTGGTATATTTTAAAATGGACTGAGCCGGATACTAAATTGCCTGTTTCCTACTCGGGATGGATATTGATAAAAAACAGACAATAATTATTCGAATAACCTATAACATCATAACAGCTTCCTTGGAGGCTGTTTTTTTATTCAAATCATTCATAAAACACTATCCATAGCAATAATAAATGGAAAATCAAGATAAAACTAAATTCCAATTAATTATTTCACTAAATGAAGATATTTTCATATTTTTAAAAACTAAATTCAAAATTTAACCATGAAAAAAACAATTTTATTCTTGTTTCTGACATTTATAATGTCTTTGAATGCTTTGAGAGCACAAAACGGAGGATCCGACTACATTATTGTCTTAGATAATGGAAGCTCTATGTCAACACAACGTTTTACATCAATGAAGCTGGGAGCTACCAAACTGATTCAGCAGTTATTGTCATGTAACCCTTTAAACAGAGTAGCTGTAGTACATTATGGTACTGGAATTTACAATGCAAGCAATACCAGCTATAGCCCGAAAATCTACATCGAGTCTGATTTCTCAAACAATACTTTTACGACACTGCAGATTGAGAGGAGGCTTGATAACGGAGACCATTTTCATGAAGCCCTGGCTATTATTGGCAATGCCCTGGATGGAGTTTCCAATACAGAAATTGTAAGCCCGCAGACAACATTAAACAACGATCCTTCGAATCCATTAAAAGTAGTATTATTTGCCGATGCTGAAAGGAATACAGGAAACCTAAGCTTTGGTTCTTACCTTGTCAACTACGATTACCCTACTCCCAACATGCCTGAAGCTTTTAAATATGTAACCGATTTTAAAATTAATAGAAATGCAAAGTTTGCGGTCATCCATATAAGTCCAGACACCCCAGCTACAGAAGCTGCAGCATCTATTTCTAGCCAGGGAGGATCTTACAGCGGAACCGTGGAAACAAATATTGACGATCCCGATTACGGATCCCCAACAAGACTTTACTTCCCAAGAACAAGCTTCGATATGTCTTCATCAGAAGTCGATTACTGGGCACGTTTAGCAACTCAGATTTGTGATACTTCAGGATGGGGAGGTGTCAATTTTAAATATGAACCCAATGGATGTGGAACAGACTTGGTTCAAACCATTTCCGGAAGCTATTCATTACCAGCCGGAGCCACTTTTTCACAGTTTAAATTAGTGGCAAGAGATATTGTTACAGGTCAGGATTATGGGGTTAATTTTAATCCGACAATGACATCTCCTACCGATTTTTATTATGCGCTACAACCTTCGGATTTCAGTTTTCCAGGAATTACAGATGCTAAATTTGTATTTATTTTGGGATTTCAGTATAATTATCAAGGAGGTACTTATGATGTGGCAAGCTGGAACGGATATCCTTATTTTGACTATGATCTTTTACTGACTACATTACCTAATTGCGGAATGAGACAGGCCACACCTTCTGCTTTAGCAATCAATGAAAACTCAATACAGATTACTCCCAACCCTACAAGCGGTGCCATTAAAGTTATTTTAGATCAAAAGAAGATTGAATCTGGAAAAGTTCAAATCATAGATCTTAGCGGAAAAACAGTATATAGTAAAGAATTTAGAGCGCAAAATACTGTAGACATTGATATTCACTCACAAAAAGAAGGCGTGTATATTATAAAAATAGTCTCTGATAAAAATGAAGTATTCGTGGAAAAGGTGATCAAGAAATAGGTATATTATTAAAATAAATTGATATCAATCTAATAAAATTCAAATCCGGGGAAATATTTCTCCGGTTTTTTTGTCAAAATTCATATATATATTAATGCAAAAAGCAAATTAAAAATACAGAAAAAGAACTTGGAAAAGTCTTTTAATACAGCTAATCATCAAAAAAAAGACTTTCATAGTCCGCAAAGAAAAACAACACTTTTCATTTTCCATATAAATTTCAATAAAAATCTGAATATTATTTTTAATTATTATTTATTATTCATAAACAATATTCAAAATAATATTTTAATTTTGTAAAAATCCTAATTCCAACAACTATGAAAAGATTTCTATTCTCTTTCGTATTATTGTTTTTTACATTTAATACCATCTTTGCCCAAAAAGATACAGAGCATTGGATTGCTCCTTATTTTGTTAATACAAGTGTGGGGAGTTTTACAAATACTTTATACGTATCCTCAGACTCAGCGACACCATTTGATGTAAAGGTATATACTAATGATGCGAATGGAGTTCAAACATTATTAACCACACTTAGTGTCAGCAAAAACAATCCTAAAACTTATACTGTTGCCGCCAATGTAATATATACAACTTCAAGTTCTGAAGCAGGAGTTCCTATTCAAAAAGGATTGTACCTACAAGGAACAAAACCTTTTTTCTGCAGTTTAAGAGCAGCACAAAGCGCTCATGGTGAAATTGTAACATCAAAAGGAAAAGCCGGAATTGGAACAAAGTTTTATGCAGCAGCTGCTCCTATTACCTATAGCAGTGCAACTCTAATGGACTTTACAACCGGAGTTATGGCAACTGAAAACGGGACTACTGTTACTGTTACCGGATATGACCCAGGTATAACTTTTATAAACAATTCCAGTACTTCCGGGACTTTTACTTTTAACCTAGAAAAAGGACAGTCTTACCTGATTGCCGGAATTGGAAACACCCCAGCAAATAATACCGGGTTTATTGGTGCAAAAATCACATCCAACAAGCCCATTACCATTACTAATGGAAATGCAAATGCGATGTATGCTACAGGAAGTTTAACTTCAGGATCGGATCTTATTTTAGATCAGTCGGTACCAACTGAACGACTTGGAAATGAATTTGCTATGGTTCGAAGTTTGTCTCCTGCCACTTCGTATGATATGGAGGGAGGAATAGTAATTGCTACGGAAAACAACACTCAAGTTTATCTTAATGATGTTGCAACCCCTGTAGCAACTCTTAATGAAGGACAGTATTATAGAATATTAGATAATTCATATATCAATCAAGGTAATGGACATTACAATATATATGTCCGTGCCTCAAAAAATGTTTACTTATATCAATTGGTAGGATCTACAAGTACAGCCACCGGAGGTTATAATTACATCCCTCCATTAAACTGTTTTTTGCCTAGAAAAATTGATGAAATAGGTAAAATCAACGAAATGCCGGGCTCATCAGGCCCTATTACTTTAAAGCTTAACATCCTTACTGAGGCAGGAGCAACCGTTACATACAGTATTGATGGTGGGGCTCCAATAACACCAACCGCTGCACAAGGGCCTTACAATCTTACAGGGAATACCAATTGGGTAACCTATGCTATTGATGGAATTACCGGTAACCTGGCAATCCAATCCAATAAAGCGGTGACTGCAGGTATTAACGGAGGATATAGTTCCGCAGGATATGGTGGATATTTTGCAGGATTCTCATCAATACCGGTTATCTCTAAAAAGACAGGAGAATGTGCACCGGGTATTATATTGGAAGTAGATCCCGGATACGATTCATATCAATGGTATTGGAATGGCAATATTATTCCTGGAGCAACATCAAATACTTACGCTCCATTAGTTGGAGGAAATTACACCGTTCGAGTAACAATGGGTGCTTGTCAACCTGTAGTAACAATTGCTTATAAAGTTTTTTCATGTTTAAAGCAAACTTCAAAAACTGATGAAACCTGCGGTACAAAAATTATACAACCTACATTTACCACATCTACACAAACGCCAGTTGCTAGTACAGTAACTATCATTACACCTCCTGCTCATGGTACAGCTGTAGTCAATTCAAACGGTACTATCAGTTACACTCCTACTTCAGGATTTGCAGGAACGGATGTATTGGTATATAAATTCTGCGGAAATGATCCTGAATTTGTAGACTGTGAACAGGTTACCCACAGCATTAAAATCGTCCCTCTTATTGGAAAAGAACCAACTATCACAGCTTGCCAGTACGATACTGATCCTACAGCATTGTTTGATCTTACTACGGCAAACGTTACCGACTACCCTTCTCCGGTTACAAAAAAATATTATCCTACTCTTAATGATTTAAATACAAATAATAACGAAATCACTGAGCCTAAAAAATATGCTTCAGCAGGAGGATATGCCTATGTTAAAATAACTGCTGATGGAGGATGTAATGGAACAGCAAAAATTAAATTAGTTCCAATTCCTGTTAAAAGATCTGCAATTTTGGTTGATAAGTTTATTTGTATTGACAGTAGAACATCTCTTGACGCAGGAGCAGGATACGACAGCTACCAATGGAACACAGGGGCTACAACCTCTTCTATCCAGGGAGTTCCTGTAGGAGAATACACAGTCATTCTTGAACACAACGGATGTTTCTTGAAACAGACCGTACATGTGAAAAAAGCTCAGGATCCGGTAATTACTAAAATTGAAATTACAAACAATACTGCTACTGTAATTGTTAGCGGAGGAGTTACTCCTTATAAATATTCCGTAGATGGAATTACTACATGGCAAGACTCGAATGTATTCACAAACCTATCAAGAGGACAGCATACTTTCTACGTGAAAGATGCTTACAGCTGTACTCCTATTTCTGTGGAAGTAACTGTACCTAATTTAATCAATGCCATCACTCCTAATGGAGACAATGTAAATGATTATATTGACTATAGTGAGCTCGCCTACAAGGAAAATCTTTCATTTGTCATCTACGACAGATATGGCAATAAAATCTTCACTGGAGATAAATTCAATAATTATCGTTGGGATGGGAAAGGTTCTGGTAAAAAAGTGGTAACAGGTACATACTGGTATCATATTAACTGGAACGAGCCGAATAAAGCTAAAACTCCAATACAATATTCAGGTTGGATCCTTGTTAAAAACAGAGAATAATTTTTAAAACTATATTTAAAGCCACAATTTTAAAAGATTGTGGCTTTTTTATTATTTCTTTATCATATTTTCTTTTATTTTTTTCAAAACATATCAAATATTCTTTTAATTTTGCAAAAATCCTAATTCTAACGTTTATGAAAAAATTTCTACTCAGCTTGGTATTGATTTTATTTTCAATTAATACTATATATGCGCAGAGAGATACTGAACACTGGATAGCGCCATATTTTGACGTTTCAAGCAGTAGCTATAACAATAGACTTTATCTCTCAACAGATTCCACAACCCCTTTTGATGTAACTATTTACAACAATAATCTTGCTTTAGGAACTGTTACGATCAGTAAAGGAGCTCCAAACACGTATCTTTTACCTGCCAACACGATTGTTGCCACCGCAGATTCCGATGCTTACTCCGTGATCAACAAAGGTGTCTATTTAAAAGGGACAAAACCATTTTATTGCTCTTTAAGAAGCGCAATAAGTTCTCACGGAGAAATTGTAACTTCAAAAGGCAAAGCGGGGATTGGAACTAAATTTTATGCTGCAGCGACGCCAATTGTTAATAGCTCGTATAATTTCACTACAGGAATAATGGCTACCGAAGATAATACGAAAGTAACGGTATCTGGCTATAATCCGAATATACAGTTCACCAACCAAACAGCTCCCCCTTTGACGACTACTTTTGTTTTAAACAAAGGACAGTCTTTCATTTTTACAGGGAAGGGAGGTACAGTACCTAATAATAGTGGTTTTATCGGCGCAAAAATTGTTTCAGACAAACCCATTACTGTAACCAATGGAAACTCCAATGGGAACTTTGGAACCAGTGCGAATAGTGGTTCCGACCTTATTCTGGATCAGTCGGTACCAACAAATAGACTTGGTAATACCTTTGCTATGGTCAAAACGAGATCTACTCTTCCTTCTAACAATATGGAGGGTGCTATTGTTGTGGCAACAGAAAATAATACCGACCTCTATGTAAATGGTAGTACAACACCACTTGCCACTTTAAACGAAGGAGGTTGGTACAGAATTAATGAAACCAATTACGTAAATCAAGGAAATGGACATTCTAATATGTTTATCAGTACTACAAAAAATGTTTATATCTACCAGTTGGTTGGTGTAGGGGCTGCTGATAATACAGGAGGATATAACTATATACCTCCATTGAACTGTTTTTTACCTCGTAAGATTGACGAGATTGGAAAAATAAACGAAATGCCTGTAACTGGGCCAAGCACTGTATATAGTGATTTACTTGTAAAACTAAATATTCTTACAGAAGCCGGTGCAACTGTTTCTTATACTGTAAATGGTGGGGCTCCAACGACACCAACTGCCGCACAAGGTCCATATCCACTTACAGGAAATACAAACTGGGTAACATATGCCATTACAGGTATTGTAGGAAATGTAGCTGTTACATCTAATAAAGCCGTAACCGCAGGAGTGAATGGAGGATATAGTACAGCCGGATATGGAGGATACTTCGCAGGGTTCTCTTCAATTCCTCTTATTTCTAAAACAACAGGAGATTGTATTCCTGGTATCAAATTGGAAGTAGATGACAGCTACGATACATACCAATGGTTTTTTAATGGAAATCCCATCCCTGGAGCCAATGGAAATTCATACACCCCAACACAAGGAGGTGATTATACTGTAAAGATTACTATCGGTAGTTGTCCACCAGAAACAACCCCAGTCTTCAAGGTATTCACTTGTTTGACAAAGTCCACAAAAACAATGAACGTTTGTGATATTTCGCAGACTGTTGTTCCGCAATTTACTGTTTCGACACAGACATATAATCCAAGTTCTGTAACTATTATTACTCCTCCAGCAAATGGTATTGCAACAATAAACCCAGTAACCGGTGTTATTAACTACACTCCAAATGTTAACTTCGTAGGAACTGATACTGTTGTATATAAATTCTGTGGAATAGCTCCTGAATTTGTAGATTGTGAACAAGTAACTTTAACATTTAATGTTTCTGAACTTCCTGTCGTAACAGATGCAACATTGAGAACTTGTTTCTTGGAAAGTAATACAGCTACGGGAGAATTCAACTTAACAATTGCTCCAGTAACTGTACAGACAGGTGTAACAAAAAAATACTATCCTTCACTTACAGATGCCCAAAACGGAACCAATGAAATTTTAACTCCAGATCACTACATTGCTCCAAATGGTGTTGCATTTGTAAGAGTAACAAACGCAAACGGATGTTATAGAATTGCTAAAATTACACTTGTTGTATTCCCTCCTACTAAATCTACAGTATTAACTGATAAGATTATCTGTATGGAAAATAAAACCACATTGGATGCAGGTCCTAATTTCGACGGATATCAGTGGAGCACAGGGGCAACAACACAAACAATATCTGATGTTACTGTAGGTACATACTGGGTAAAACTAAAAACAGGAGACTGTTGGACAAAACAAACGGTAAAAGTTTACGCCTCTGAGCAACCTGTAATTTCAAGCGTTGACATTGCTACAACTACAGTTACTGTATATGCAACAGGAGGAGCAGCGCCATATAAATATTCTATGGATAACGTTAGCTGGCAAGATTCTAATGTCTTTACAAACGTTCCTAGAGGAAGCGGAATGGTATATATAAAAGACGCATATAATTGTAATCCTATTTCTGTAGAAATTACAATACCTAATATTGTCAATGTAATTACTCCGAATAATGATGGTGTAAACGATGTTTTAGATTACTCTGAATTAGGACATAAATCAAATCTGGTAATCGACATCTTTGACAGATACGGAACTAAAATTTACCAGGCAAACAAAGCCAACGGATACAAATGGGACGGAACAACCAACGGAAGCAAGAAAGTTTCTACTGGAAGTTACTGGTTCAGCGTAAGTTGGAATGAGCCAAATGCTAAACAAACTCCGATTAAATATTCCGGATGGATTTTAGTTAAAAACAGAGAGTAAATATTACTTATATTAAAATTTATTAAAAACCACGATTTGAAATCGTGGTTTTTTTATTGTTTTTTCAAGCTAATACTACTTTTTATTATTAAATTTGTGTCAAAAGCCATCCTTGAATGAGAAAAATTCTATCTTTTTTATTTATATTTTTCATTTCCATGTCTACTTTTGCACAGCTAGACAGAGAACATTGGTTTGCGCCTATGATGGATAGAACAGGAAATCCGAATCCCTATCAAAAGCTTTACTTATCCACCAATCGTACTACTCCATTCCCTGTAAATATTTATAATAATAATATTTTAATTGGCACCGTAACAATCAGTAAAAACAATCCTCAGAAGTTTGATGTTCTTAGGGATTATATTATCACAACTCTACAAACTGATCTTTTTACTCCCACGACTAAAGGTCTATATTTAAAAGCAGATTTTCCTTTTTATGCTAACTTGAGATTTTCTGTTTTCAATCACGCTGAAATCATCACTTCGAAAGGGATACCTTCTACCGGAAAAACTTTTTATGCGGCAAACGCTCCTATTACCGTAAGTAATAATATTCTAAACTTCATGACAAGTGTTTTAGCAACTGAAGACAATACGACAGTTACTATTTCAGGATATAAATCGACCGTTCAGTTTTCGAATGGAACAACCGGGCTTACTAATCCCACCATGACCTTTACTTTAAACAAAGGAAAATCTTTCATCATTGATGGTATAGGAGATATTGCAGGAAATTTTGATGGTTTTATAGGAGCAAAAATTGTTGCCAACAAAGCGATCAATGTAACCAATGGTAATTTCAACGGGCAGTATGCAGGCAACTATCCTTCAAGCTCAGATATTTTGATGGATCAGGCTGTACCTGTTGAAAGATTGGGAACCGAATTTGCCTTAGTTAAAGGAAACGGGAGCATTGGATCCAATATGGAAACAGCTTTAGTCATAGCTACGGAAGACAATACCCAAATTTATGTAAACAATGAAATTCCCCCTATTGCCACATTAAATACGGGACAATATTATGTAATTCCTGACACCAAATATATTTTGCAGGGAAACAATCATTACAACTTATATATAAAAACCACGAAAAACGCTTATGTCTATCAAATGCTTGCCGGAGATTCAGCATCCGGAAGCGAAGTTGCAACCGGTGGTTTTAATTTTATTCCTGCTTTAAACTGTTACTTACCTAAACAAATCAACGAAATCGGTTTTATTGACGAAAACTTTGTGCTTTCAAATAATAATCCTACCGGAATCTTAAACATTCCTACCAAATTAAATCTGATTACCCAAAAAGGAGCGGTTGTAACTGTAAATGGCAATACCCCTCCAGCCAATACGGGACCTTTTAATATGACAGGAACCACGAACTGGGTAACCTACGGAATACCAAATACCACAGGAACCATTACCGTTGTTTCCAATAAAGCAATTACTGCGGGAATCAATGCAGGAAGTGATGCAGTAGGATATGGCGGTTTTTTTGCAGGATTCCCTACACAGCCGGTTATTCTACAAGCCGGAGCTGGTTGTGCACCTGGTATTCAGCTTACTGTTGATCCTCTGATCTATGACAGCTATCAATGGTATCGAAACGGGAGTATAATTCCTGGAGCGACAAACTCTACATACAATCCTACTCAAGCTGGATTTTATACCTGTTCTGTAACTATGGGAAGCTGCGCCCCTTTAATTTCTAATGAGATTAAAGTTTTAAATTGTACAAAACAAAGTACTTCTACTTATAATGTTTGTAATACCCAGACAATAACTCCGGCTTTTACAACATCAACCCAAACTCCTGTTCCTTCTACCGTATCAATAGTCACTCCACCTTCTCTTGGTACTGCGACGATTAATCCAACAACAGGAGTGATAACTTATACCCCAAACAACCCAGGAACATTAACTGGCACGGATACATTCACCTATACATTTTGTGGAAATGACACTGTTTTTCCGGATTGTGAAACGGTTACAGTCACTATTCATTTAGAAGCACTTACAACCAATAACGCAACAATTTATGCATGTAATATAAACAATCAGGGGACTTTCAACCTGACTTCTGCCAATGTAAGCAGCAATTCCCCTATTACAGTTACTTACTATCCGACTTTAGCAGATGCTCAAACTGAAAATCCCGCCGCACTTATTACCTCTACTACAGCTTACACTGCAGCAAATGGTACTATTGTCTACGCTGTCGTAAAAAATAATAACGGATGTAAAAGTATTGCTCAAATCACTTTAAACCTTTATAATCTTGCAGTAATAGCTCCTAATTATTCAGGAGTTTTCTGTGATGATAATTTTGACGGTATTGTTACCATCAACCTAATAAACATTACTCCAATTGTTCTTAATAACCCTACCTATTTTACCAATGTAAGATATTATGCAAATATTACGGATGCTAATGCAGGAAATTCAAATACCCTTCCTAATAGCTGGAGCTACACAACAAATACTACAATTTACATCCGGGTAGATTCACCGAACGGATGTGCAGCAGTAGTACAACCATTAAACTTCTCTATTGGGCAACCTATCCAATTATTAACAGATCGTGTTACGACAAGTATTTGTGATGAAGATCTGGATGGCAGCAAGCAGGTAAACCTATTACCTTTTATCCCTCAATTTACAACAGATCCCGGCGTTACCTATACTTTCCACAGCAATTTGCAGGATGCACAAAACGGTACAACTCCAATCAATAGTACTATAAGTCTTTCGGGAACCCAAACTATTTACATAAGATTTGAAAAAAGCGGAGTTTGCCCTGCTATAGGAAAAATAATTATTACGATTAAGACACCAAAAAAATCTGACATTTTATTAGATCAGATCATCTGTGCAAAAACAACCACGACCTTAGATGCAGGTTCAGGCTTCGAGTCCTACGTTTGGAGCACAGGAGCTACAACAACATACATTTCCGATGTTCCTGTTGGAAATTATTGGGTAGATCTTACTTATAATGGTTGTGTTTACAGACAATATGTAAATGTTACAGAAGCTCAGCTTCCGTCAATTCTTTCCATCGATATCAACGGAACAACAGTTACTATAAATGTAGGAGGCGGCTTTCCTCCTTACCAATATTCTTTGGATGGTATCAACTGGCAAAGCTCCAATGTTTTCTATAATGTAGCACGAGGCTCCTACGTGGTATATGTAAGAGATTCTAAAAGCTGTCAAATGGTAGAAAAACCTTTTGTAGTTGTAAAGCTCATCAATACCATCACACCAAGCGGAGATGGATATAATGACCAGATCAATTACTCCGGACTTTCCGATAAAACTAATTTTGAGTTTAGAATTTTTGACCGATATGGTGCCGAAGTTTTCAGAGGAACACCTACCAACAATTATACTTGGGACGGAAGAATGGGAGGAAGAAATGTTCCGACTGCAACCTATTGGTATTTTATCAGTTGGATAGAATCCGGGCTCACTCCCACTACCGTAAAATATACAAGCTGGCTTTTAGTGAAACACAGATAAAAATTTAAAAAAACATATTTATAACAATCATTAACAGTTTTATATTAAAGTTTAATATACTTTAACCCGTTTTTGTAATCTATAAAGTGATAAATTGGCGTATTTCTATGTAATTTTGCCAATTATATGAAGAAACTAATTACTTTAATTTTTTTGATTTTTTTAGCTAAAATCAATGCCCAGCTTTTCTCCGGGGAAGTTTTTTTAAGAGACAATTCTATTTTGTATCTCAATCAGGTATATGTAACCAATCTTACCACCCAAAAAACAGTACTTACTAACTATAATGGTAATTTCAATATTGAAGCTAAGCTGGGAGATGTAATTCGTTTTACCTCAATTATAACAGAAAGAAAAGATTTTAAAGTTACTGAGCAAATGTTGGGAGGCAAGAATCTGATCGAACTTAAGATAGCCTATTATGACATTCAGGAAGTGCTTATCAGCAGATTCAAGCCTACAGGTAATCTTAGGTATGATGTAAATGCGATAAGGAAAGAAGACAAAAGCCTTGCTCTAAAAAAAGTAATTGGGTTACCTACTCCTAAAGGCGATGGTACTTCACCCGAACTTCCGGTTGCCGGTTTGAGAGATGGTGGACTTACATTCAGCCTGGAAAGTATTTATGATATCCTTTCAGGGGACCGCAAGAAAAAGCAGCGTTATTTAGCATATGAAAGAATGAACTCTTCCATTACTCAGATTAAAAATTATTTAGGAAAGGATTATTTTGTAAAGTTTAAAATTCCTGAAAATTTAATTGATAATTTCTTACAGTTCGTTTATACATCAGAAAATGTAGAGCCTTATGTGTTGGCAGGAAACTTCGAAGCCATAAAAATACCTATTGAAAAATATCTTCCTATTTATCAAAAAAGGCTAAAAAGTTCGCATCTGCAGGAGATCGCAAAATAAAAAGTTTTTAAATTTACTTTTTTGAAATAGAGATTGTTTTTAAAATATTTATAATTTTATAACCTGTTTAATGATTAAAGATTCATTGATTACGAGTCCAAAAGCATATATTTTCATGAAGAATTTACTTTTTTTATTGACTGCCCTATTATGTATTAATCTTTCTGCACAAAGCAAAGACAAAGATTATAGTAACATTTTAAAAAGTAGAAACATCTATGAGCTTAATGCTTTCTTGCGGGATGCCCATCCTGATGAACCCCGTCGTTCTATCATAAAACCAAGAGTAATGCAGCTGATGAAGGAATATATACAAAACGCTGCTCCGGGAGATCCAAAAGTAAAAACGATGCAGGAAAACCTGGCACTTTTAAAAAGACGCCCTTCTACAAAGATTACTTTTGATGAAATGAATGCAAAAATAAAGGAAAAGCAAATTGCAAAATATAGAGCAGAGCTAGCTTCGGGAGTATCATCAGTAAAATACACTCCGAGTACTGCTCAAAATGTGTATGTAGCCAATACTGCAGCTACAACGACGAAAGCAGCAATTCCGAATACTGAAGCCGATGAATTCAATATGCTTATGGCCAGTAATCCTGACGAGCATAAAAATAAAACAGTTAAAATATTAAATTCATTATTCGACAATGATCCTAATGCTAAAGAATGTATTGTGATGATTGAGAACAATTCTGACTGTAATATTATCGTAAGGATGGAAGGTGTTGGAAATACCAAATATCGACTTGCCGTACCTGCACACGGAGATAATTCCGTTGTAATTGAGAAAGGAAATTATCTGTTTACAAGCTTGGTTTGCGGAGCACAATATGCATCACAGAAAACTGTTCAAAAACCAATAATGGTTGCCTTAAGCAATCCTAAATAATACGCAAAAAGTCCTCAAAACGATTATAAAAATCAAAAA
Organism: Candidatus Chryseobacterium colombiense; assembly: GCA_029203185.1. NCBI lineage: Bacteria > Pseudomonadati > Bacteroidota > Flavobacteriia > Flavobacteriales > Weeksellaceae > Chryseobacterium > Candidatus Chryseobacterium colombiense. The sequence continues at coordinate 2,565,133 of CP119310.1, forward strand.
ATAGGTATTTTTTCATTACTTTTGTCCGATTTTATATAGTATGGGCAAAAACAAACTTGCGAGATTCGCAGAAAATAAAATATTACCAAATGTAGTTCAGCCAACAAGAGAAGAAGCACTGAATGGTTTTGAACTAAAAGGAAACTGGAGAAAAGATTTCTTCAAAAATGAAAATCCTATTGTTTTAGAACTAGGTTGCGGAAAAGGAGAATATTCTGTAGGTCTTGCCAAAACATTTCCTGAAAAAAACTTTATCGGAATAGATATTAAAGGGGCTAGATTTTGGTTTGGAGCCAAAGAAGCTGTTGACAATAATATGCATAACGTAGCATTTTTAAGAAGCCAGATCGAACTGGTGGACTGTTTCTTTGCAGAAAATGAAGTCGATGAAATCTGGATTACTTTCCCAGACCCTCAAATAAAATACAGACGTACCAAGCATAGATTAACTCACCCGGATTTTCTAGACAGGTATAAAAAATTTTTAAAACCTGGTGGAATAATTCATTTAAAAACAGATTCGGAGTTCTTACATGGCTATACTTTAGGTTATCTTCAGGGAGCTGGATATGAAATCATAAGCGCCCATCATGATATTTACAGTGCTCTTGAATATGATCCGGGAACACCTCATTTAAGAGACATCAGAACGTATTATGAAGAGTTATTTTCTGCAAAAGGGAAAACAATTACATACATAAAGTTCAGAATAAACTAATATAAAAGGTAAGATTTTCTTACCTTTTTTCGTTTCTATATTTTACATATAAAAAACACCTCATCTATCTTTTAAATCTAATTGCATGAAAAGAAAAATAATTTTAGTAATATCTGTATCTCTGCTTTTAATTAGCTGTAGCACAACTTACCATACAGAGACATCAGCTGCTTCTAAAAGTCCTCAACCTAGAAGCACTGCTCCTTCAATATCCCAAACCGAACAGGAATATAATACCTTAATAAAAACCTACAAACCGGAAACTGCGGATGTATTAACCGATCTATTCAATGATAGCTCAAACAGCCCCAAAACATCCATTACGGTTACCAATAAGTCTCGCTGTAATATGGTATTGACAATCACCGGAAAGAATTACTCAAAAAAGATTCCTATCGGTGCCGGTAAAATCGGATATGCTATGGTTCTTAAAAATCAAAATTATAATTTGTCCGGGATGGTTTGTAATTCGGTTTATAAAAAGACTCAGTTTATTTCATCTTCTTACAGCATTACGCTTTCTAATTAACCGAATTTATAAAATAAAAAATCCGTTAAGTGAATTCTTAACGGATTTTTATATTTTAAAGATAAATCTTTAATTATTCAGCATCGAAATCAGCATCTTTATCAGCAGATACTACTTCTCCTTCTTCTTTAGATTTTTCTTTATCAGCTTTTCTTTGAGACTGACCGTCTTTGATAGATTCTGAAACAATGCTCAAGATCATATCGATAGACTTAGAAGCATCATCGTTTCCTGGGATAACGAAGTCAACTTTTCTTGGGTCAGAGTTTGTATCAACAATACCGAAAACTGGAATACCTAATTTCTTAGCTTCAGTTACAGCGATGTGTTCTCTCAAGATATCTACAACGAAGATTGCAGAAGGAAGACGAACCATGTCAGAGATAGAACCTAAGTTTTTCTCTAAGTTAGCTCTTTGTCTGTCTACTTGTAATCTTTCTTTTTTAGATAAAGTTTCGAACGTACCATCCTTTTTCATTTTGTCGATAGCGTTCATTTTCTTTACAGCCTTTCTGATAGTAACAAAGTTTGTTAACATACCTCCTGGCCATCTTTCTGTAATATAAGGCATATTAAGTTCAGAAGCGTGCTTTGCAACTACTTCTTTCGCTTGCTTCTTAGTCGCTACGAAAAGAACTTTTTTACCTGCAGAAGTTAATTTTTCTAAAGCGTTACAAGCCTCATCCAATTTAACTGCTGTTTTATGTAAGTCTACAATGTGAATACCGTTTTTCTCCATAAAAATGTATGGAGCCATATTTGGATTCCACTTTCTAGTCATGTGACCGAAGTGTACACCAGCCTCTAGAAGGTCTTTTACATTTGCTTTTGCCATGTTTTCTGTTTTTGTTAGTTTACTTTCCGTTTTTTAAACAATCAACAACTTCTTTAGATGGGAGAAGCGTTTGGATGCTAAACGTAACGGGCAATTGGCGTTCTGCTTTTTGCTTGTGGCAATTGGCTTTGCGCCGAGATTAAGTTTAAAAAAAAATTTAATACATTTCTGTAACCAATAGCTATAAGCCATTCGCCAACGAGAAATCTTAACGTTTTGAGAATTGGAATCTCTTTCTTGCTTTTTTCTGACCTGGCTTCTTTCTTTCCACCATTCTTGCGTCTCTTGTAAGTAAACCAGCTGGTTTCAAAGCTAATCTGAATTCAGCATTGATTTCGCATAAAGCTCTTGAAATACCTAATCTGATAGCTTCTGCCTGACCTGTATTACCACCACCGAAAACATTTACGGTAACGTCATACTGACCAACAGTTTCAGAAAGGATGAACGGTTGGTTCAATTTGTAAACCATCACGTCTGTAGAGAAATAAGTTGCAGCATCTTTACCGTTTACTGTAATAACACCAGTTCCTGGCTTTACATAAACTCTAGCTACAGAAGTTTTTCTTCTTCCGATTTTGTGAACTATAGACATAAATTAATTATTTAAATTCGTTAACATTAATTGTTTTAGGCTGTTGAGCTTCATGTTTGTGCTCAGTTCCTTCATATAAGTAAAGGTTCTTCAATAAAGCAGCTCCCAATCTGTTTTTAGGCAACATACCTTTTACAGATTTTTCCAATACTTTTAAAGAATCTTTCTTCTGAAGTTCAGCCGCAGTCATAGACTTCTGTCCTCCAGGGTAACCTGTATGCCAGATATAAGTCTTATCGTTCCACTTGTTTCCAGAAAGAGTAACTTTCCCAGCGTTCAAAACGATTACGTTATCACCACAATCTACGTGAGGTGTGTAGTTCGTTTTGTGCTTACCTCTCAAAATCTTTGCAACCGTAGAAGCTAGTCTTCCCAACGGTTGTCCTTCAGCGTCTACCACAACCCATTCTTTATTAGCAGTAGCTTTGTTCGCTGAAACAGTTTTGTAACTTAATGTATTCACACGTTTTAGTTAAAGATTAAACATAATTTTCCCCTAAAAGGGTGTGCAAAGGTACAAATTATTTTCGGATTGCAAAAACATATTTCATTTAATCTATTGATGTAGGATTGTGCCTCTGCTATTCAATAGACTTATTCAATAATCTCGAATAAGAAATAAACGTTGTTTTTTAATCAATATGAATATTGTATACATTTCAAAAAACAAACAATCATTTTAAAATCATTTATTTTTAAACCCTATTTATTAATTTTATTTAAACATTCATCCAGAATATTATCAATATGATTATTTTATATTCATAATTAATTATATTTGTGCTAAACACTAAAAAACTATGAGCCACGGCAAAACCCGAGATGATAAAACTTGCCTTAACTGCGGACATACCGTTGAAGAAAGATACTGCCCGCATTGCGGACAGGAAAATATAGAACCTAAACAACCATTTCATTATCTTTTCACCCATTTCATTGAGGATTTCACCCACTATGACGGAGAGTTTTGGAAAACAATAAAATATTTATTACTCAAACCGGGAAAACTAACCAGAGAATACCTTGCAGGAAGGCGACAGATGTATGTTGCTCCGGTAAAGCTATACATTTTCATAAGTTTTATTACTTTTTTTCTTCCCCCTCTCATTTCAAGTTCTGAAGAAGAATCAACCGGGCCTGAGAAAAAATCACAAATTGCCAAAGAAATTGAAAAAGAAAAAGCCAAAGATGAAAAAATTGCCCAAATCACAGACAATTTAAAACAAAACCTATCTAAAGAACAGCTGAATAAAGACTCATTAGAATCCAAACAGGCTGTTAAAGATATAAAGGTAACAGAAGTCAACGGAAATGACATTGATACAGACGCTTTAGGAGAAACTAAAGACGGAAAAATAAGTGTTCTCGGAGCAACAAGCATGAAGCAGTTTGACTCACTTCATTCAAAAAACAAAAAAAATCATGCGATCTATGTTTTCATGAAGCCTTTCGCAAAAAAGATCTTTCATATGCAAGAACAGGGTCTGAAGAGAGATCTTATTTTTGCTAAATTCAAGGAAACTATGATTCATACGCTTCCGAAAGCATTATTCATTTACCTCCCTGTTTTCGCCTTCTTCATCTGGATCTTTCATAATAAAAAGAAATGGTGGTATTTTGACCATGGAATTTTTACCCTTCACTATTTCTCATTCCTATTATTAGGAACCCTTATCTTAATATTTCTTGATAGAATTACAGATCTTTTACCAGATTATATTCCTTTAAATTTATTAATTATACTTATTAATATTGCAGCTGTCATTTATATGTTCATCTATTTCTTTATAGCTCACCACAGAGTCTACGAAAGTTCCCGAACGATGAGTATCTTCAAAGGCATATTTTTATTTATGATCAATTTTATCGGAATAATCTTTATGGGACTATTATTAATGTATGCAAGTTTTATAATGATGCATTAATCACGAAGTGATTTGCTGGCTCTGAAACTTGCAATTAAATAGTAAGCAACGAATACGGTAGAAAATTTAAGGATAGACGGAATAGCCAATGCAAGATTGAACAATAGAGCTCCCATTATAACAAGAACTGCCATTGCTAAAAAAGACACCCCTAATTTTTGAGGCAGTGTAAAATTGGGAGTATCCAGATAATAAGCAATTCCCCAGGCAATCCCGAAAGCTAAGGCATAATAGATATCAAGACCAAGATTTTCTGAGCTGTAAAAGAAATAATTGATTAAAAAACTCAAAACAGTTCCCAACGCGAAATATAACAATGCCTTTTTCATACCTTATATAATATGATGCAAAAGTAGAGAAATTAATTTGAGAATTTTAAATCAAATATTGCTTTATTTCTAAACGAATGTTTGTTCCACTGGGGAATATTTTGTCAACAAAACAACAATAACCTTTTAAATAACAACAACTTAAACTAAAACAAGCAGTTGCTATTTTATTATTATATTTGGGAATTCAGAAATTTTCTAGTTTTTTATGGAAACCCAAAAATATACTCCAAAAAATAAAGTAAGAATCGTAACAGCTGCATCGTTATTCGATGGTCATGATGCTGCGATCAATATCATGCGCCGTGTCATTCAGGGAACAGGATGTGAAGTCATCCACCTTGGACACGACAAATCTGCAGAGGAAGTTGTCAATACAGCTATTCAGGAAGATGCTAATGCGATTGCCCTAACTTCTTATCAAGGTGGTCACAACGAATATTTTAAATACATTTATGACCTTTTAAGAGAAAAAAACTCTCCGCAAATCAAAATTTTTGGCGGCGGCGGTGGTGTAATTCTGCCTGAAGAAATCGAAGATATCATGTCTTACGGAATCGACAGAATTTATTCTCCGGACGATGGTCGTGAGCTTGGGTTACAGGGAATGATCGACGATTTGGTGAAAAGATCAGATTTCGCAACAGGAAAAGATGTTACAGCAAACGATTTAGATACCATCAGTTTTGAAAATTCTACAAGCATTGCAAAAATCATCTCAGCGGTTGAAAACTTTTCCGAAGAAAAACCTGAACTGGTTGCAGCTATCGATGAAAAATCAAAAGATTTAAATATCCCGATTATAGGGATCACAGGTACAGGTGGAGCCGGAAAATCTTCATTAACAGACGAATTAGTGAGACGTTTCCTACGTTCCAATACCGATAAAAAAATTGCCATCATCTCCATCGACCCTTCGAAAAAGAAAACAGGAGGCGCACTTTTGGGAGACAGAATCCGTATGAATGCGATCAATGATCCGAGAGTTTATATGCGTTCGATGGCGACGAGAGAAAACAATGTTTCTGTTTCTCCGTTCATTCATTCTGCTTTGAATGTATTGAAATTGGCTCATCCAGATGTTATCATCCTTGAAACTTCAGGTATCGGACAATCCGGTTCGGAAGTTTCTGATTTTGCCGATGTTTCCATGTATGTAATGACTCCTGAATATGGAGCTTCTACGCAGTTGGAAAAAATCGACATGTTGGATTATGCAGATTTAGTAGCTTTAAATAAATCTGACAAAAGAGGTGCTCTTGATGCGCTTCAAGCCGTAAGAAAACAATTCCAGAGAAACCATTTGTTATGGGAACAGCCATTGGATGAAATGCCGGTTTATGCCACAAAAGCATCTCAGTTCAACGACCACGGAACAACTGAATTGTACAACAGATTGGTTTCTAAAGTAAACGATAAATTTGCTGATTTAAATCTACAAGGATTTGTTGAACAGGAAATTACAGACGAAGTAACGATTATTCCTCCGAAAAGAGTTCGCTACCTTTCTGAAATTGTAGAAAACAATAGAATTTATGATGCAAATATTGAAAAACAAGCAGAGCTTGCGAGAAAAATGTATCATATTGATGGCGTTAAGAACATCATCTCCAACGAAGCTTTAGACGCTGAATATCAAAAAGCTGAAAAGGAACTTCAACAGGAAAACATTGACTTCCTGAAAACTTGGGATGATACAAAAAAAGCTTTCCATGCAGAGTTTTATTCCTATTTCGTAAGAGGAAAAGAAATTAAGGTGGAAACCTCAACAGAGTCTTTGTCCCATTTAAGAATTCCAAAAATTGCTTTACCAAAGTATACCGATTGGGGTGATTTGATCAAATGGAAAGGTCAGGAAAACCTTCCGGGAGGATTTCCTTTTACAGCAGGAATTTATCCTTTCAAAAGAACCGGAGAAGATCCAACGAGAATGTTCGCCGGAGAAGGAGGTCCTGAAAGAACCAACAGAAGATTCCACTATGTTTCTGCGGAAATGCCAGCAAAACGTTTGTCTACGGCTTTCGACTCAGTAACATTATACGGACAGGATCCAGCTTTACCACCGGATATTTACGGTAAAATCGGAAATGCCGGAGTATCTATTGCAACATTAGATGATGCTAAAAAACTATATTCAGGCTTTGATCTGGTGAATGCATTGACCTCAGTTTCAATGACCATCAACGGACCTGCACCAATGTTGTTGGCCTTCTTTATGAATGCAGCGATTGATCAAAATGTTGAAAAATATATTGCAGAAAATAATCTTGAAGCCAAGGTTGAGGCTAAGCTTAAAGAAAAATTCGATGACAAAGGTTTAGCAAGACCAAAATATAACGGTGAATTGCCACCTTCCAATAATGGCTTAGGTTTAAAGCTATTAGGAATTACAGGTGACGAAATTATTCCTGCTGATGTGTATGCTGAAATTAAAGCGAAAACGATAGCAACTGTTCGTGGTACCGTTCAGGCAGATATTTTAAAAGAAGATCAGGCTCAGAATACGTGTATTTTCTCAACTGAATTTGCTCTAAGATTGATGGGTGACGTTCAGGAATATTTCATCAAAGAAAAAGTGAGGAACTTCTACTCTGTTTCTATTTCCGGATATCACATTGCGGAAGCAGGTGCAAATCCGGTTTCTCAGTTGGCATTTACATTGGCAAACGGTTTCACATATGTGGAATATTATTTGTCAAGAGGAATGGACATTAATGATTTTGCACCGAACTTATCGTTCTTCTTCTCCAACGGGATCGACCCAGAATATTCAGTGATCGGACGTGTGGCGAGAAGAATCTGGGCAAAAGCAATGAAATTAAAATACGGAGCTGATGAAAGAAGCCAGATGTTGAAATACCACATTCAAACTTCCGGACGTTCGCTTCACGCTCAGGAAATTGATTTCAACGATATCAGAACGACTTTACAGGCGTTATACGCCATCTATGATAACTGTAATTCTCTTCACACCAATGCTTATGACGAAGCTATTACGACACCAACTGAGCAATCGGTAAGAAGAGCAATGGCAATTCAGTTGATTATCAATAAAGAATTAGGGTTAGCGAAAAATGAAAATCCCCTTCAAGGTTCATTTATCATTGAAGAATTGACAGATTTAGTGGAAGAAGCGGTTTATGCAGAATTCGACAGAATCACGGAAAGAGGCGGCGTTTTGGGTGCAATGGAAACCATGTACCAACGTTCAAAAATCCAGGAAGAATCGATGCATTACGAATGGCTGAAACATACCGGAGAATATCCAATCATCGGGGTAAATACGTTCTTAGGAAAAGATGGTTCACCAACGGTTCGTCCGGGAGAAGTTATCCGTTCAACTGAAGAAGAAAAACAATTCCAGATTGAAATGCTTCACAATTTCCAGAAATCTAATGATGATAAATCTGCGGAAGCTTTGAAAACTTTACAACACGCAGCGATCAATCAGCAAAACTTATTTGAAGTGATGATGGATGCCGTGAAATACTGTTCTCTTGGGCAGATTACGAATGCTTTATTTGAAGTAGGTGGTAAGTACAGAAGAAATATGTAGTCCGTAGCCGGACTGGCAATTTTGAAAACAAACTGTTTTAAAAATTATAAATTAAACCTCAAGGAATTTTCTTTGAGGTTTTTTGTATTTTTATAAACTAATCACCAATTTTATCCGTTACTCCAATACCAAATAATTACTATGAAAATTAATATCAAAAGAACCTCACTTTTAATAACTATAAGTTTATCCTTCCTCTTATCAGCGCAAAAACGGACAGAAAATTTTACAATTGGTCTTCCATCTCAAAAAGTAGATAAAAGCTATTATAAAACCATTACAGTTATTGATAACAGAATCGATACAACTTCCATAGGAATTGTTCAGCAAGGTGCCTTGAACGCAAAAGCAAGAGTTGTTCCTACCTCACCTCTATCCAGCCAGTTTCAGAGTGTACTGAATAGTGTAAATGGTGAAAATACAGAAAACGGAAGTCTGGTTTTATATCTTAAACAATTGTATTTTGCTGAAGTTTCTAAAGCATTTACAGAGTTTGGCTATTGTTATTTTCAAGGTTTCCTGTTTGCTAAAAATGAAAATGGAACCTATTCCCTACTCGAAAAAACAGATACAGTTGTAGATCATAAAGACTCGGACGTTACAAAAGACATCTTAAGAAAAGGCAGCGAAATGCTTGGTCAATTTATTGCTAAAAATGTATCCAGAAAACCTGAGACAAACGAGCAATATACTTTTGATCAGATTAAAAAATTCGATGATATTGATAAACAATCTATCAGTCTGTTTAATTCATCTCAACTAAAAGATGGTGTTTATAAAGATTATGCTTCCTTAAAAAATCAGCAACCTCAACAGGAAATCACCAATGCAAAATTTTATGGAAATATGCCAAAGATTGTAAGAATCTACGAAATTGCTGACGGAAAAGAAAAAGAGATCAAAAAAGATGACATCTATGCCATAGTTTATAAAGGTGAACCTTACATTTATCTTCCTATTGAAAATCTTTTTACCAAAGCAGAAAAAAGAGACAACGATTATTATTTCGTAGGAAAATTAAGATCAGGAGGGCCCAATATGGGCAATGTAAGTATTGGATTGTTTTTCGGAGCAGTGGGAGTTTTACTTGCCTCCAATCCCGCATATCCTTTCGAACAGAAAATAGACTACATCAACGGAGCTTTTATTCCTATTAAAGAAATTCAATCTAAAAAATATTAGCACAAAACTGCTTCAATAATTACAAATCAAAACCTCAAGGAATTTTCTTTGAGGTTTTATTTTTTAATTATCTTTATAAAAAACTTTTCTAACTTTTTCAGTTTTTTCAGCATCTATTAAATTTATAGAGGGTTCAAATTAAAATCGGTTGCATATGAAAGAAAATTATGAAATTCAAATAGGATATAAATGTCCGCTTAAATTGTCTAATAATTCCGATTTTATTGACGGTAAAAGATTTTGTGAACTTTGTAATAAGAATGTGTATGATTTAAGAAATCTTTCAGATCAGGAAATTCATGCATTAACGATAGGAAAAGAAAGTATTTGCGGAAGAATTCAAGTTGATAGAGTTTCAAATCTTACTACAAATAATCAAGGATTTTTCAGAAAATTAATGACAAGCTTTGCCTTGTTTGCTTTTATTGGCAGTGTATTTTCCCAAAAAAAAGAAAAGGATACACTACAAACAAGAGAAATAGACGGCTTTACATTAGTTGCATTGAGATCTGATAATAATGACAATGAATATTATTCTCCTAAAAGTCGATTGATCGGAGGGTTCAAAGTTGGAGAAAAATATATTAAAAATACTAAAATTTTAAAATTAAATCAAAGTTCAATTACAGAAGGAAGTATTGATTATATGGGCGAAATCTCTTTTTCCATTGATGAATATTTGGTAAAAAAAGAAAACATTATATTAATACCAACCACAGAGCCTAATACTTATCGATATAAAATCATCAAAAAAGAACAATTTGAAGATCTTATTTACCAAAACATTGACGAAAATAATATCATAAAGGCTGAACTTCCTGAAAAAGATTCAAGTCATAATATATATTTTATTGATGGAGAAAAAGTTGACTATGATGAATTTTCAGAAACAGTAAATGCAAATTCCAGAGATTTCTCTTACTTCCTTTTAAATCCTGAATTAGCAAGTATTTGGTTAGAAGAAAAAAACAAAAAATACTTATACATTGCTTACAGTAAATAATTTTAAATAAAATTTCAATCTAAAATATATTTGATATATCCTTTAAAATTTTGGAGGATTTTTTATGTTTGAGCCCTATTAAATAAAAAACAGAAAGCTCGAAAAGCAAATATTACGAACTGAAATAATAAACAGAATCTCCCTATTTTTGGGAAATTTTTATTTTATCATGAAACCCAAAGCCATCTTCAACTGGAGCAGTGGAAAAGACTCTGCTCTCGCATTATATAAAACGTTAAAAGAGGAACAATTTGAAGTCACATCCCTGCTAACAAGTATCAATAAAGAATTTCAAAGGATCTCCATGCACGGCGTTCATGTTTCTTTGTTAGAAAAACAGGCTGAAAGTTTAGGTTTTCCTTTAATTAAAATGGAAATTCCAAAAGAGCCGACTATGGAAGAATATCGTGAGATCATGGCTAAAACTATGAGTAAGGTAAAAGTTCAGGGAATAACTCACTCTATTTTCGGGGATATTTTTCTGGAAGATTTAAGAAAATACCGCGAAGATCAGTTACAGTCTATTGGCATGACAGGTGTTTTCCCATTATGGAAAATCAACACAAACTATCTCATTCATGAATTTTTAGATCTAGGTTTTAAAACCATCGTGACTTGTGTCAATGAAACGTATTTAGATAAAAGTTTTGCAGGAAGAATTATTGATAAGGATTTCATTAAAGATCTACCCGAAAATGTTGATCCTTGCGGAGAAAACGGAGAGTTTCATACTTTTACTTTTGATGGACCTATTTTTAAAACCGCAATTGATTTTAAAATTGGGGAAACTGTTAAGAAAACATATCCGAAACCCCAAACTGATGACAATAAGGAAACAGGAGAATATGTTTTTTGGTTTTGCGATTTGATCTTACAATAAACCTAACCTGAATAAAAAATTGTTGTTCACCTGCTCACCTTTGTTTTCTATCCCATTGCAATGACCGATAATTTTTTCAACGTTTTTTTATGCTCAAAGAAATTAAGGATTCCAAAAATCACGACTATTTGCGCCAAAAAAGGAAGAATCAAAGTAACCAAACCATATAAAAGGGTTCCCGGTTGATCTGTTTTAAGTAATAAATACGCATATTTCCCCTCTTTAGCAAAAATCTGGGCCATAGTCGTCGTACTCACAACCATAATTCCTATATTCTGCTGATAGATGGAATAGAACGATCTTCCTTTATATTTAAAATCTCTTTTAACGTATTTTCTGATTTTATAATTAAATGCCCAAACCAAAGCAGGAGCCAATAAAAACAATAAGTTCTGACCTCTGAAAAAGTCGGTATACAATTCCTGACTGTTCGATAAATAAATTAGCAAAAGATTGACTGCTAGAGAAATCAATGCATAAAAAAATGATCTTTTTAAAATCTTATTATATTTAGCCTTAACCATCTTCTTCACAATCACAGGAATCTGTTCTGAATAAAATACTGAATAGGTAGTCATTTTAAACTCGCTCTCCCACAATTTCTGAGTTTTCAGAAATGCTTCATCAAAACTTAAGCCCTCATTCTTCTGAATATCCAGGACTTGTGAAGCCATATGATCTTCCACTTCCAATAAAATATCCAGCGGAAGTTTTTGAAAGATAAGATAATCCCTAATGAGATCCAGTTGTTCTTTTTTCATGAGAATAAAACATTGATTTTTTTAGTTCTGAAATATAAAAGCTGAATTTGCACCATTGCAGCATAAATCATAATAATCTGATTTGCCACCGGTTTCCAAAATTCAAAAGTCCCGGAAAAATAGCTTCCAAGAGGAAAAATTAAAACTCCAATTATTATGTTCCGTAATAATAACGGGTGAAAGCTTAGGTTCCGGTATTCTGTGAAGCTCATTTTTTTCCAGATAAAATTATACATCAGAATAAGAATTAAAAATAGCAAAACTCCCATTTCTAAGTAAAAAAACAGAAGTTCCGAAATCAACCCAACCATTCCTAAAGCCACCGAAACGCCCAATGATATATAAATAATTTTTCTAAATCTCGTCTGAAGTATATTTTTTTCAATTCTTGCTATTTTTCTAAACGAAAAAGTGTCGGCTTTTACCATTTCAAGTTCAGACTTCCAATCCCATTTAACCCGAATAAAGGCCTCCTGAAAGTTGATGCTATTTTTAAGCATTAACTCTGAAACTTGCATCACAAAATGATCATACACCTCAACAAATAATGTCAAGCTGAGATTTTTAGAAGCTAAATATTTTTTTATTTCTATAAAATTTTCTTGAGTTATCATATGTTCAGGTTAAAAGTTGAAAGATAGGGTTTCATTTTTTTCATGGATTGTATGAATGCGATTTGCAGTAAAAAGCCAAATGAGAAAAACCATAAAAAGCAAGCCAATACAATAAACGACATCAAACCAATTTTTGAATCTGCATTTATAAAATCATAAATATTCACTGCCATTTTTGAAAATGAACTTCCTCCCATCATAATCAAACCGGGAAGAAATGCTATAATATTTGCACTTTGATAAATATTTATCTTCACTGATTTATTTCGAGTAGTGAGGTTGAACCATCTAAGATTACATAAATAATAGATTCCCGGAATTCCTAAAATAATAAAGAAAAGATAGGTCATTATTTCCTTAAAATCCTGTTTTACAGTGAGCTTACTTAGCAGAAAAACTCCTAAAATAATGATGAGAACTAAAATCAGGCTTTTGAAAAGAATCTTATTTATTTTCCTGTTCTTTATCTTTCTCGCAAGCAAGGGGATTTCGTTACCGTTATAATTTTTAGCCGGTTTCAAGTCTTCTTTCCAAATTATTTTAACATCTTCAAAAGCCACATCAAAAGATTTATGTTCTTCAGCCTGTATATTTTCAATCTGGTTTAAGAAATGATCTTCCACTTCTATCAAAATATCTAAAGAAAGCTTTCTTGACAGAAGATAATCACGGACTTCTTTTTTATGTTCAGCTAACATCATATATCAAAAATAGCTTTAAGGTTAAAAAGATAACTTCTCATTTCGTCTTCCTGTGTCGCCTGCTGTTTTTTACCCTTATCTGTAAGCAGATAATATTTACGGTTTCTCCCGTTAATTTCCTGCAATTCGGAAGTAATAATTCCGTCCGCTTCCAATTTATGTAAAAGAGGATATAGTGCACCTTCCGTCATTTCTAATTCACCTTCCGTAAGCTCTTTTGCACGTTGCGTGATTTGATAACCATACATCTTAACTTCTTTTGAAAGGAGTTTAAGAATTATATTCTGGAGCGTTCCTTTATAGAGACTGTTTTTCTTCATCCCAAAGATTTAAATACCTTACAAATCTATGCATAATTTTCTTATGCATGAAAGAAAAATTTAATTTAAATAAAACATACCTTTGAATTATGAAAAAAATGTACTTCATTGCCATTTATCCTCCTCAAAACATTATTGAGGAAATCAATGTCTTTAAAAAAGATCTGGCCATTAATTTTGCCAATTCTAAAGCTCTAAAAAATGAAGCACACATTACTTTATTTCCACCCTTTGACAGAGAAGCTGAACTTGAAAATGACATTCATGAAGCCTTTCAGAAAATCAATACAGATCTTATTCCTTTTGAAGTTGTATTAAATGGTTTTGGAAGTTTTCCTAATCCGAAAAATCTCGTTTTATTTGTACAGCCCGAAGAAAGTGAAAACTTAAAGCAGCTCCAGCTTCTTGTTAAAGAAAAATTCAATTTCAAAAAATATTCTTTCAATCCTCATGTGACTGTTGGATACAGAGATCTCACTTATGATAATTTTCTGAAAGCATGGGAAATTTATCAATATAAAATCTATAAAACTAAATTCTTAGTTGATAAAATTATCTTACTTCGACATGACGGAAAATGGATTCCTATTGCCGAAAAAATGCTTGTGGGAAAATAATTTTTATTCATTTTTCAACTCGCTGAATAAAGCAGTATCTTTGAAGCAATGATTTCAGCAGAGAAAATAATATTAGGAATTGACCCCGGAACAACGGTTATGGGATTTGGATTGATTTCTGTAAATAAGGGAAAGATGGAAATGGTTTCCATTCATGAATTACTTTTGAAGAAATATCCTAATCATGAAACAAAACTTAAATATATTTTTGATAAAACATTGGCCCTTATTGATGAGTTCCATCCTGATGAAGTTGCTTTGGAAGCTCCCTTTTACGGAAAAAATGTTCAAAGTATGCTAAAATTGGGAAGAGCTCAAGGAGTTGCCATGGCCGCAAGTCTTTACAGAAATATTCCTATCACAGAATACTCCCCGAAAAAAATAAAAATGGCTATTACCGGAAACGGAAATGCGAGTAAAGAGCAGGTTGCTGGGATGCTTCAGAATCTTCTGAAATTAAAAGAATTCCCAACAAAATATCTCGATGCTTCTGATGGCTTAGCAGTAGCCGTATGTCATCATTTTAATTCCGGTACTCTTACGGACACCAAGTCTTATACCGGCTGGGAAAGTTTTTTAAAGCAAAATCCAGATCGGTTAAAATAAATACTATTTTGCTTTATACTCAGCAGGAGTAATGGTAAAGTCTGCCGTTGGCTTTCCGTTTTTATCGGAATAGAAATACTGTAAAGTCACATCATTATTTCTGAATTCTTCCATATCTTCAGAAGTTTTTACAGCTTTGACAGCACCTTCTTTAGCCTGACTCTTAAATCTTTCTATTTCTTCAGGCGTTACACTTTCTTTAACATCATCCGTTAATGTATAATTGTATTTAAAAACTTTATTGGGTAATGCCGAAACGCTATCAAGACGAACTCCATCATTAAGCGTCTGAGGAGTAAGTTTGTTCATATTGGTGGCAACTTCCTTAAGTTCCTGATCAATAGTTTTCTCCTTCTTACAAGAAACCAAAACGAACGCGATACACATGAATGAAAGTTTTGCAGCATTTTTCATAACAATTTTTTTGCAGGTTGGTTATTTAAAGATAAGACTATTTTTACAAATGGATTTTTATCTCATTAAAATCTCTCATAAACATCTTCAATTTCTCTAACTTTCCCTTCCAAAATCTCTTTATAAAGAATAAAAATTTGTTTTAATACTCTATTAAATAAGACTACTTTAAGCATACTTGGTAAAACATAATACTATTTTTAACATTGGTATGATTTTTAGTAGTATTTTTGTATAAATTTTCAATTATGAAAAAAACACAACCAATTATAAATCAAACAGATTATAAGATCAACTGGTTTCAGAAATTCCTTATGATCTGTTCAGGAGGAAATATCCATATTCTAAGAAAAATACCAAGTGAATGGAATAAGTTTTCCGGAATTGGAGGAATTGTACTGTTTACAGCTGTCTTTGCAACACTATCCGCAGGTTATGCTATGTTTACGGTTTTTGATAATATCTGGACAGCGATAGGATTCGGTATCTTATGGGGATTAATGATCTTTAACCTGGATCGTTACATTGTATCATCTATAAAAAAAACAGGCACATGGTGGAATCAGATTTTAATGGCAATTCCTCGTCTAGTATTGGCTACCTTTTTAGGTATTATTATCTCTAAACCACTAGAGCTTAAAATTTTTGAAAAAGAAGTCAACAAACAGCTGAATACCATTATTCAAAGAAACAAAAAACAGCTTCAAGGAGAAATGAACGGACGTATTCTTCAACAGAGTGGACCTTTTGAGACCGAGAAAAAACAAATCTCTGAAAAGATTGTCCAATATCAAAAATCTTATGACTCAGCTTCAGTAGAATTAGAAAAGGAAATTCTCGGCACCAAAACAGGCCTAACCAGCGGAAAAGTAGGTTTTGGAAGCAATGCCAAACGCAAGCAGGAGCTCAAGGAACAGAGACGACAAGATTTAGAAAATTATCAAAAACAGGTAGCTCCTAGATTAGAATATCTCGACAATGAAATTTCAAAAGTATATACCAATCTTGAAACGGAAAGAAAATCTACTGAAACTTTCGAGGATAAATTCAATGGTTTTGCGGCAAGGCTTCAGGCATTGGATGAATTAGGAAAAAACTCAGCTATTATCGGTTTGGCAGCCAGTTTTATCATGGGACTTTTTATCTGCCTTGAAATTTCTCCGGTTTTGGTAAAGCTAATTTCTCACATCGGTCCTTATGACCATCTTCTTGAAAAAACTGAAAATGATTTCCGATTGTATGCCAAAGAAAAAATAGAGAAAGGAAATGCCGCAACAGATTTCAGGATCAATGATTTTAAAGACAAACTCGGGGAATAAATCAATATAATTTTGAATCTTAAGTAAACACTTAAAGTTCATGCAGAAATATTTGAAAAGTTCAGAGCTCGATTAAAAGGAGAGTTTTTAAATCTGGTCATTAAAACAAACTTTAAATTTAAAAAAATCAAATAAAAAAACTCACAGAAAAAATCTGTGAGTTTTTTAGTATAATCAATTATTTATTTACAAAGAATAATTCGGAGCTTCCTGCGTAATAATCACATCATGTGGATGAGACTCTTTTAAGCCGCTACCTGTTATCATTACCATTTTAGTGTCTTTTTGTAAAGCTTCAACATCTTTTGCTCCACAATATCCCATTCCTGCTCTCAGACCTCCCGTCAATTGGAAAATAACATCTTCCAATTTTCCTTTACTCGGAACTCTTCCTTCAATTCCTTCAGGAACGAATTTTTTAGCTTCACTCTGGAAATATCTTTCTTTACCTCCTCTCTTCATTGCGGAAAGACTTCCCATTCCCTGATATGTTTTGAATTTTCTACCCTGGAAAATGATTTCTTCACCCGGCGCTTCATCAGTACCAGCTAATAAAGATCCTAACATTACCGCTCCTGCTCCACTTGCAATTGCCTTTACGATATCTCCTGAAAGTTTAATTCCTCCGTCAGCAATTACGGCAACATTTTTAGTTTTAGCATATTCATAAACATTATAAATTGCAGATAACTGAGGAACTCCAACTCCCGCAACAACTCTAGTTGTACAGATAGAACCAGGTCCAACACCTACTTTAAGAACGTTTGCCCCGGCTTTGATCAAATCCTCAGCAGCTTCAGCTGTTACAATATTTCCTCCAACGATATCCAAATCTGGATATGCTTTTCTGATTTCTGAAATTTTATCTAACACTCCTTTTGAATGACCGTGTGCAGAATCTATTCCGATAATATCCACTCCGGCCTGAACTAAAGCAGCAATTCTATCTAAAGTATCCTCTCCTACACCAACTCCTGCTCCAACGATTAAACGGCCATTCTGATCTTTGTTTGCATTCGGATATTCCAATTGATTGTCGATATCTTTAATTGTGATCAATCCAACCAATTTATTTTCACTATCTACAATAGGAAGTTTTTCAACTCTGTTTTTAAGAAGAATTTCTTTGGCTTTCTCCAGGTTTGTATTTTTATCGGAAGTGATCAGATTATTTTTCGTCATAATCTCTTCAACCTTCATATCAAGGTTTTCCTGATATTTTACATCTCTGTTAGTAATAATACCGATTAATGTATTTTCAGCATCTACTACAGGAAGACCTGAGATTTTATATTTAGCCATTGTTTCTTTAGCCTGCGCCAAAGTATGATCTTTTGAAAGGGTAACAGGATCAGAAATCATCCCGTTTTCAGAACGTTTCACTCTGTTTACTTGTGCAGCCTGTTCCGCAATCGTCATATTTTTGTGAATGAAACCCAAACCTCCCACTCTCGCCAATGCAATTGCCAAATCGGCCTCTGTAACGGTATCCATTGCAGCAGAAACGATAGGAACATTAAGCGTAATTTTGTCGGTAAGTCTTGATTTTAAAGAAACCTGATTAGGTAAAACTTCTGAATAAGAAGGGACTAGAAGCACGTCATCGAAAGTGATGGCTGTCTCTACAATTTTGTTATGAATAGACATCTTTACTTTCTTGCAAAATTAAGACATTTTAGCGAGATACGAAAATCGATTTTAATAGTTTCCATAAAATTTAATAATCAATAACTTAAATCAAAAAAACCGTTCCTTTTAGAACGGTCTGATTGTACAAAATAATAAGTATATGAATATGAAGTGTCTACTTATCCGTAGCTGAAGCAATCATTTTAGAAATATCATCTACCGTAAAGCTTCCTCTAACATCCACAAAAACCAATTCTTTATCGGAGTTCACCGTGATGAGCATATTTTTAATAACATCATCTTTTTGTTTTACACGAATGTTCACATTATCTCCATCATGTTTTATAGTCGCCCAGTCTTCGTAGTTATTGTTATTTAAGTAATTCGTAAAATCTTTCAACATAGCCCTGTCTCCGTTTTCTACGGTCAGTACTTTTATCTTGGAAACTTTTTTGACCAGTTTAATAATTTCATCATTATCTTTTCCGTCTTCTCTCAATGCTTTTTTAATCATTGGCTTTGCCAGAAACATGGGCACATTAATGCTTGTAAATCTCGCTCCTTTAAAATCATTTCCAGAATCTGAAAAGTAAATCATATTTCCTTTTCCGGGAGAAACGATACAAGACTGCATCAGGAGAATCGTACCAACAGTCAGAAAAATGTTCTTTAATACTTTCATGGTGATTGGTTTTTACTATTAGTTAATCTGCTTTAAAGCTCCGCCGGAGTTTTTACTTATATCGGATGTGATTTCCGGATTACCTTTATATTTAATGATACCTCCTGAAGATGCTTTTGCTTTTAATTTATCGGTAACATTTATAGAAAGATTAGATCCTGATGAAGATTCGGCATCTACCGTATTGGCTTTAAAATTTTCTGCCTTACAAAGTGCACCGCTACTCATATCGAAGCTTGCCATTCCCGTTTGTCCCTCAACCGTTGTATTCGAACCGCTTGATCCTTTGAAAGTAAAGTTTTTAGAATTGATATCAATTTTAATATCTGACCCGGAAGTTGCTTCTACCGTTGTATTATTTGAAATCATAAACTTACCTTTCACCACAGAGCCGGAAGACGCATCAATTACCATATTATTTTCTTTCACACCATTAACTGTTGTAAAGGTTGATCCCGAAGAAGTTTTGATATTATCCATCCTTGGAGAAGAAACATTCACGCTGATGTTTTTAAATTTCAGATTTTTCTGCCCTTTATTATCAACATAAACTCTTAAGACTCCATTTTCAACTTTAGTAACGATGTACTGAAGCTTGTCTGCATCTGCGATTACCTTAATATTCGTAGGACTTTCCTGTTTGAAAACTACATTTACACCGGTACTTACCTGGATTCCTGAGAATTCGCCAACATTTCTGGCTTCTCCATTTAAATAGGAAGAAGTAATGTCTGAAGTAATATTGTTTCGGGTATTGGTAACAGGATTGATTTTCGTCTCCGTCGAGCTGACAAGTTTATTAATATCACTCATAGACAATTTGCCATCCAGTTTTACCAGAATACTTTCTTCGCCACCACTGTCGATGCTCAACAGCAAATCATCCAAAATTCCGTTCTTTTCTTCTGCAGAAAGGAATTTTATTTTAGCACCCTTGCTGTTCATTGTCATGATCTCACTATAATTCAGATTGCTTAAATAAGACGAAATATCTTTGCTGATCTGATCCAGCTTCTGACCTTTTACAGAATTTCCATCCTGAGGTTTTTCCGCAATAAATACTTTCAAACCTGTAATTTTTGATAATAAAGGCTTGATCTGGTCAAGTTCCGCATCACCAAGATCCAGATTATTCAGCATCCCAAACATCGGTTTTGCGATTTTTATAGAAGTCACTCCTTCCACTTCCTGATATTTATCAAAAAGCTGGTCGAGTTTATCCTTTTGCCCATACACATTGAAAAAATGTGAGAAGGCCAGTGCGAATACTATGATTATTTTTTTCATGAGTCAATTTTATTTTCTGTCGATTAGAGCCTGATCAGGAGCATAATCTTTAAGGTTAATTAATAATCGTCATTAACGACTTTTGGTTGTACCAGTTTTTCACTGACGTTATTTGCAAATATTTGGAATGAATACTTAGTCACATTAATAGCTTCTTCCACATTTTCAATTCTTTTTCCGTTGACAATGACATAAGAATCTTTATAGCCTGTAGAATCTGAAGCTTTTTTATAAGAGGAATTGTAAACATATTTCAGTTTTCTTTCTTTTTTCAGCCTTCCTCTTTTAGGTAAAATTTCATCTAAAACATCTTTCTCTGCCAATGTATTCCCCTGAAAAACAGAATCCCGTTTAACTCCTGAAATAGAATCATTTGGATGATTCACTGCAACCTGAGACTGATGATCATTATTTTCTTCGATGAAATTGTTTTTTTGCTGTTTGATCTGGCTTTCCACCAAATGAGCCTGATTTTGTATTCCTGAATGTTGATATTGATTAAAAACAAAACCAATACCTACAAGCAAAGCAACACTTGCAGCCATCCAGAACCATTTTGGAAAAGCAGGCTTGTTTTTTCCGATCGGGATAACCGGAGTTTCTTCACTCCCTTTTTCCTCAACATCTTTTCCTTCTGCTTTTTTCAGGAAATCTTCAAAATCCCAATTCATTTTTTCTTCCTTTATATTGTGGAAGATTTCGTCGTATTTATTTTGAAATTTGTCGTTGTTCATAGCTCATCAGTTGTGAGATTTGTTCTTTTACTTTTTGTCTAGCCCGCATCAGGTTTACCCTTACTGCGTTTTCTTCCATTTCCATCATTTCAGCAATTTCTGAAACTTCATATTCTTCTACATCTTTTAAATGGATAACCATCTTTTGTTTTTCCGGAAGCTGGTTAATATACCCGATAATCTGCTCTTTCAGATTATTCACTTCCATACTGTAAAGCTCCGAGCGGTGAAGCTGCATATCTGCAAATCCCAACTTCACATCGTGGTGCTTCAGTCGGTTCAGGCATTCGTTCCGGACGGCTTTCAACGCATAGGATTTTAAATTCCCGAATTGTCCCAACTCTTCCTTCTTCTGCCAAAACCTGATCATTAAATCCTGCACCACATCTTCCGCTTCATCACTGCTCATGACGAACCTTTTCGCAAAGCGATACATCTCATCTTTGAGAATGAACACCGTATCCTTAAAGGTCTCTTGGGTCATAAGTTTTGTTTCTATAAGTAAGACAATTAAAAATGAAATCTTATTACATCAAAAACAAAAAACTTCAAAAAAATTTTGAAGTTTTTTTTATACATCACATTAATAGGTATCAAAAATATGTTTAAAAATAGCCTTATCCTCATCCGTCAAAGGTATTTTTCTTCTTGCCATTGCTTTTTCTGCCACTTCGTAGGCTTTGTCTAATTTAAATCTTTCATCACCCTTAAAACCTCCCCATGAAAAATTATCGATCAAATTCGGCGGAAAACCTTCCTTGAAAATGTTAGAAGCCACTCCAATCACAGTTCCTGTATTTAACTGCGTGTTGATTGCTGTTTTAGAATGATCTCCCATAATTAACCCTGCAAACTGCAATCCTGTATCTTCGAAAGCTTTGGTTCTGTAATTCCAAAGTTTTACGTGACCGTAGTTATTTTTAAGGTTCGAAGAATTGGTATCTGCTCCCAGATTGCACCATTCTCCGATTACAGAGTTTCCTACAAAACCATCATGACCTTTATTAGAATATCCAAAAATGATAATATTGCTCACTTCACCTCCTACCTTAGAATGAGGACCGATAGTTGTTGCCCCGTAAATTTTTGCTCCCAGATTAAATTTCGATTCTTCACAAAGTGCAATCGGACCACGAAGATTACAACCTTCCATGACTTCAGCATTTTTTCCGATGTAGATTTTCCCTGTTTTTGTATTTAAAGTAGAAAACTCAACTTCTGCTCCTTCTTCTATGAACAAATCTTTTTTATCGCCCAAAAATCCATTGGTATAGGAAAGTTCTTGCGAAGCTCTCCCTTTGGTAAGGAGATCAAAATCAAAATCAATGGCTTTATTATTATAGGTAAAAAGGTCGGTAGGCTTTTTAAAGAAAATAAGCTCTTCTTTTATATCCGTCATTTTCTCAATTTGATGAAGAGAAAAATCTTTCATATTGATTTTAGCTGCGATCAATTCATCTTCATATACTAAAGCTTCTCCTTGTTTCAATTCTTTGATCTGCTGAATTACAGTTTCAGTTGGCAAAAAATTGGTAACCAGGAAAAGGCTTTCTTTTTTTTCCGGCTCTCTGAATTTTTGTTGAAGATAAACCTCCGTAAAATAAGAGATCTCTGTGTTCTCTAAAATTTTCTGCCATCTTTCAGAAAAAGTAAGAATCCCGCATCGCATTTCTGCAATAGGACGTGTAAAGGTAAGCGGAAGAAAGTCTTCCCAATATTGCGCATCTGAAAATACTAATTGCATTTCTATAGAAGTTAGAAGTTAGAGGCTAGAAGTTAGAGGATGAAAACCGGAAACTCAAATATTTTATTTAAGGTAACTTTTAATTCAGCTTCTCATTTCTAGTTCCAACAAAATTACAAATAAAAAAGTCTTCCGGAAACCGAAAGACTTTTAAATATTGTGATAGCAAAAAATTACTTAGCGAATTTTTTGTATTTGTTCATGAACTTATCAACTCTACCTGCAGTGTCAACTAGTTTAGTTTTTCCTGTGTAGAAAGGGTGAGAAGTTGAAGAGATTTCCATTTTGATTAGAGGGTACTCTTGTCCTTCGTACTCGATAGTATCTTTAGTTTCTGCAGTAGACTTGCAAAGAAACACTTCGTCGTTACTCATATCTTTGAAAACAACAAGTCTATAATTTTCTGGGTGGATTCCGTTTTTCATAATACAATTTTTAAAAAATTAAAGTTTTGCTTTCGAAATAGTAATGGTATTTCTCTGCTAAATTTTAGGTTGCAAAAATACAATATTTTTTATAATATACAAATACTCCTTCAATAATTTTTCAGGAATAAGAAATTCAAAGTATTTTCGTTACATTTGAAGTTTAATAAACTTTAATTTCAATGAAATTCAAATTATTACTTGCTTTTTCTTTTTGGGCGCTTCTTCTGGCGGTATCTTGTAATAAAGACGACATTACATTTGATGACCCTACACAGCCTTTAAGCTTCTCCAGAGATACCGTATTCTGTGATACCGTATATCATCAGGTACGTTCAGAAACTTATGTGGTAAAAGTATATAATAATGAAAATAAAGATGTCATTATTCCAAGAATCAATCTGGAAAAAGGAGCTTCTTCTTTATATAGAATCAATGTAGACGGGAAAGCAGGATATGATTTCAAGGAGGTTCCTTTGAGAAAAAAGGACAGTCTTTATATTTTTGTAGAAATTGCCCCGGAAGCAACAGGTCCGGAAGCGATTGCCGAGGATAGAGTCCTTTTCACAAGTTCAGCAGGGCAACAACACGTGACTTTATTTTCTGTGGTACAGGATGCTGAATTTTTCATTAAAACGCCTACCAATCCCAACGTAATTGACGTCAATACTACCTGGAGTAATAACAAAGCTAAAATTATCTATGGTGATCTGACTATTAATCCAGGTATAAAACTTAACATACAACCCGGAACAAAAGTATATTTCCATTCCAACAGCGGAATGAAGGTTTCTGATGCAGCCACTTTAAATATAAACGGAGCATTAAATAATGAGGTTATTTTAAGAGGAGATAGAAATGATACCTATTATGATACAATTCCTAACAACTGGAACTCTATCAGGATGGAAACCAATTCCATTCTCAATATGACTTATGCAAGATTATTTGGTGGAAAGAGAGGTTTAGATATGAAAAAAGCGACTGCTACCATCAATAATGCATTTATTCATACTTTTCAGGGATATGGAATTTATGCGGTAGGCTCTACCGTTAATGCCTCCAATCTTGTCATGAATAACTGCGGGGAATCTTGTATCGGAATTTTCAGAGGCGGTTATCATACTTACACACACGCTACTATTGCCAATTACTCTAAAACATTAGGTTCATTTACAAGAAGTGGAATATTTGCAGCCAATGAGTGGAAAAACGATGTAACGGGCCAAACGGAACAAGGGGCTTTACAACTGCTCAGCATTCGAAACAGTATCGTATATTCAGATAAAGACAATGCTGTTTTCTTTGAACAAACACCGGGACAGCAGTTTGAATTTTTAATACAAAACTCTTTACTCAAATACTCCGGAACTTCTCAGGCAGGATTTCCGTTTGACAACAATGTAAATGTTGTTCAGAGTATTAAAAATGATGATCCTCAATTCATCAATTATTTTACAGCAAAACAAAATCTAAGAGTAAAGTCTACCTCTCCTGCAAGAAATAAAGGAAATCTTTCTGTTGCAGCAAGTGTTCCTAACGATATTGTAAATGTCAGCAGAACTGTTTCTCCTACTCTTGGAGCCTATCAATAAATCTTATAAACATAATCAAAGCTAAGAATGGAATTTAATTTTATTGAGAAATTACCTTTTTTATTAGCCCTTTTAATTGTAATCGCCTGTTATCTGGCGATAAGGAGCTTCTTTAAAAAAATTGGCAACTATACTGAAAATTCAGGAAAATCGGCAGATTACTTAGAAGAAATAAAAGAAGAACTCAAAGTATTAAACAGTAAAATCAGTTCTTTGGAAGAACAGCTTAACAATAAGTCATAATGGAAATTACAAGTCTGCAGCATCAGGTTGATGAATGGATAAAAACAATTGGTGTCCGTTATTTCAATGAACTTACCAACATGGCAATGCTGACGGAAGAGGTAGGTGAAGTAGCAAGAATCATTGCCAGAAGATATGGAGAGCAAAGCGAGAAGGAAAGTGATAAAAGCAAAGATCTCGGTGAAGAATTGGCGGACGTGCTATTTGTAACGTTATGTTTGGCTAATCAGACAGGGGTAAACTTGCAGGAAGCTTTTGATAAGAAAATGAAAATAAAAACTGATCGCGATAAAGACCGTCATCAGAATAATGAAAAACTGAAATAGTTATAGAAATGAGTTATGAATTAATTTAAACTCATCATCCCAATTTAATGTAGAAATAAATAATGAAGTTAGAAAAATCAAAATTAATCGGAGACAATACCATACAAATCAGCGGTTCGAAAAGTATTTCGAATCGTTTGTTGATTTTAGAAAATTTGTTTAAAAATATACAAATTGGTAATTTGTCTAATTCCCAGGATACCCAATTACTGAAAAAAGCTTTATCGGAAAATACTGAAACCGTAGATATTCACCATGCCGGAACTGCAATGCGTTTTCTTACTTCTTACTATTCTATTGCGGAAGGAAAAACCACTATTCTTACAGGTTCGGGAAGAATGAAAGAACGTCCTATAAAAAACCTGGTTACTGCTTTACAAAATCTGGGCGTAGAAATCGAATACCTGGAAAATGAAGGATTTCCTCCATTGAAAATTCATGGAAGAAAAATTACGGAGACCAAAGTAGATGTTCCCGCTAATATATCAAGCCAGTTTATTACTTCTCTCTTGTTGATTGCCGGTAAGCTGGAAAAAGGACTGGAAATAAATCTTGTGGGTGAAGTCACTTCGAGATCCTATATCGAGATGACTTTAGATATTCTGAAAAAATTCGGAATTCAGGCAAGTTTTGTAGGAAATTTAATTAAGGTGCAACCTTTTAATGAAAACAACCAATCCTCTGTTATAAACTATGAAGTGGAAAGTGACTGGAGCTCAGCTTCATACTTCTACTCTTTTGCAGCACTGGGAAGAAAAACGATTCATTTAAAAAGCTTTTATAAGGAATCCACTCAGGGAGATTCTGCCATCGCTAAAATTTATGAAGAGTTTTTTGGAATAAAAACAATTTTCACAGAAGCAGAACATAAAATTACACTTCACCCGGATCCAAATTTTCAATTCCCTGAAAAAATCGTTCTGGATATGAATAACTGTCCGGATATCGCACAAACACTTTGTGTAACTGCAGCCGCTTTGAAAATTCCTTTCAAAATTTCAGGTCTGGGAACATTAAGAGTGAAAGAAACTGACAGATTGCTGGCTTTATATAATGAATTACAGAAACTGGGAACTGAAACAGAAATCACAGATACTACGATACAGTCAATCCGGTTCAACGACCCGCAAGAGAATATTTCAATAAAAACCTATCAGGATCACAGAATGGCAATGAGTTTTGCGCCGTTTTGCCTGATTAAAGAATTAAATATTGAAGACGAAATTGTAGTCGAAAAATCTTACCCGATGTTTTGGGAAGATCTGTCGAAGATTTTAAATAAAGACTAAATGAAACTTTTTCTTTCTTTGCTCTCCTTCATTACTTTTACTCCTTTCCCATCACAGGAATTGAAAGATTTTTCTGTTCCAAAAGAGTATGAAAAAGTGCTGGAAGTAAAAGGTGATCTGGATAAAGACGGAAAAGAAGAAACAGTTATTGTATACAACACTCCTGAAAAAATTGAGAATCAAGGGAACAAAAGGAAATTCTATATTTTAAAAAGCACTCAGGGAAATTGGAAAATATGGAAGGAAAATACAACGATCCTCAATTCAAGCGGGGCTGGTTTTTATCCTGAAGACAATAAGCTGGAAATACAGATAAAGAATAATTGCCTTGTCATTTCCCAGTCCTTGTATTCCAATTCAAGGCATACGGATACAAGCAAATATACTTTTCGTTTTCAAAACGGGGATTTTTATCTCATTGGCGCATTCAATCAATTTGAAGATACCTGTGAATTCAGCTTTACCCACGATGTAAATTTCTCTACCGGGAAAGCCATTGTTGACGAAACGTATTCTGAATGTGACGGAGATGAAAACAGAAAAATTCCAAAAAATGATCACAAAGAATT
Organism: Candidatus Chryseobacterium colombiense; assembly: GCA_029203185.1. Taxonomy (NCBI): domain Bacteria; kingdom Pseudomonadati; phylum Bacteroidota; class Flavobacteriia; order Flavobacteriales; family Weeksellaceae; genus Chryseobacterium; species Candidatus Chryseobacterium colombiense. The sequence goes on from CP119310.1 coordinate 2,592,560, forward strand.
TATTCATAAATTCGACACGCTTATAAAAATGAACGACTTTAGGATCGGTGAAAACAAATTCAAGATTCCTAATTTAAAAAAATATTTTACTTACTAATGTCAAAAACTATTATCATAACGGGAACGTCATCAGGAATCGGTTTCGTATTAGCAGAATATTTCGGAAAGAAAGGTCATAAAGTCTATGGTTTGAGCCGAAAACATACCGAAAGTCAATATTTCACATCTATTCCGACTGATGTTACAGATAACGATGCGGTACAAAATGCTATCGCCCAAGTATTGACTAGAGAGACGAGAATTGATGTTCTGATCAACAATGCCGGAATGGGAATGGTAGGAGCCGTAGAAGATTCTACTAAAGAGGATATCTTAAAATTATTCAACCTGAACCTCGTAGGAGCCGTTCAGATGATGAGTGCCGTAATGCCTAAAATGCGTGAAAACAAATTCGGGCAGATCATTAATGTTTCCAGTATCGGAAGTGAAATGGGACTGCCTTTCCGCGGGTTTTACTCTGCTTCAAAGTCGGCTTTGGATAAAGTAACTGAAGCAATGAGATACGAAGTGTACCCTTGGAATGTACATGTCTGCTCACTTCATTTGGGAGATATCAAAACCAATATTGCTGAAAACCGCGTAAGAACAAAGGTTTCCGAACCATACAAAAATGTGTTTGATAAGGTATATGCTTTGATGAATTCGCACGTAGGAGATGGAACTGAACCTTTGGAAGTTGCAGAATATGTTGATGCTCTTTTAAATAAAAACAAATGGAAAGCTCATTATTATTTTGGTAAATTCGGGCAGAAAATAGGAGTTCCTTTAAAATGGATCCTTCCGCAGGGAACTTATGAGAATTTAATGAAGAAATATAATAAACTTGCATAAAAAGAGTTGAATGATTGGATGCATTGTCATTCTGAACGGAATGAGATGCAGTGAAGAATCTTTTTGTTATAAAGATTTTTCCATATTATACATTCAGAATGACAAATTGAAGTTAATTTTAAACATATTTTTTATCCTTCTTTGCGTTTTTACCCAAGCGCAGAAAAAACATTATTGGCTTATAGATTCTGAAACCAATGCAAGAAAAAAAGTAAAAGATTCAGCTTCTGCGGTCAAATTTTTAGATTCCCTGGCTCAAAGCAATTATTTTCTGACGCAGCTAAAAGATGTAAAAGTAAAAGGTGACAGTACCGAAATCTTTTATGACAAAGGAAAAAACTTCAATGAGACTTTTATTGATCTTTCCGATTCTTTAGCGCTCAAATTAAAATCAAAGAAAGAATTTTTTACAAAAAATCTAGATTCTACCAAGAAAAGCATCAACAAAATATATATTGATGAAGGGTATTCTTTCAGCAGGATCAAAGCAAAATATAAGGGGCAAAAAAACGGCTATCCAATTGTAAATCTTGAGATTAATAAAAATGACAAAAGAACAATTGACGGTTTTGTTATGAAAGGCTATGTAAAAGTTCCCAAAAGGTTTATGAAAAATCTTGAAAAGGAATTTAAAGGCAAAACCTATGATGATAAAAATCTTTTAGCTATCAATAAAAATTTCCAGAGCCATCCGTTTCTTTCCCTGGAACGGCAGCCGCAAACACTTTTTACGAAAGACTCTACACAGATCTATCTGTTTTTAGAAAAGAAAAAGACGAACACCTTTGACGGAGTTATCGGTTTTGGAAATGACAAAACGGATAAATTTACCTTAAACGGAACTTTGAACGTTAATTTCAAGAATATGTTCAATGGTTTTGAAACTGTCAATTTATACTGGCAAAGAAATCCGGATAAAGGACAGACTTTTGATCTTCAAACAGATATCCCATATCTTTTTAAATCTAATGTTGGGATGAATATGAAAATCAATATTTTCAGACAGGATTCTACTTATGCTAATGTAAAAATGCTGCCGGCTTTTTATTACCACATTAATAACAGAAATAAAATAGGGTTTCGAGGAACTTTTGAAACATCAAGCATTATTGATACTCTATACATCCAGGGGAAAGATTATAATAAAAAAGGGCTAGGTATCTGGTATGAAATGACAGAACCGACTGATATTGATCTCTTCCTTTATAAAACAAGGATCAATGCAGGATATGATTTTCTAGCTACCACATATTCAAAAGACAATATTAAAGCCAACCAGAACCAATTCTATTTTTTTGGTGAGCATAACTATCACATCAACGGAAATCATTTCCTTAATATAAAAGCAGAAGGAGCGATGATGGATTCTAAGGTAGAATTTTCGGCTAATGAATTGTACCGTTTCGGAGGATGGAATTCCATGCGGGGATTCAATGAAAATTCCCTTGCCGCCGACTTTTATTATTACGGAAGTCTAGAATACCGTTATTTGATAGGAAGCCAGGCCTTCTTTGATGTTTTCGGGCAGTATGGTCAGCTCAATAACAAATCTTTAAATGTGAAACCCAAACTCTATAGTGTTGGCTTCGGTTTCAATTTCTTTATTCCTATCGGACTCATGAGCTTCCAGCTTTCGAATGGTAATGAATTTGGAAATCCATTCAAGTTTAATGATATTAAAATTCATTGGGGAATCTTGAGTAGATTCTAATTTTTATCACAAGAAAATACATCTTTATATATACAGAAATTCACTGTTTAATGATTTCCATTAATTATTCTTTTTCTAGTGAAATATTTCAAACAACTGAAAAACAATGTATTAAATTTAATTTGACAAAATTTTCTCTTAAGTTTTATTAAATTTTATTATCTTCACAGTCTAAAACTAAAAACAATGAAACTATTAAACCTTACAGGATTGGCATTATCTTTTGCTTTTGTTGCAATTTCTGCTAATATGAAAGCACAACAAGACGGTATTAGTGATAATCATAATATTACCATTACCATTCCTTCAGTTGCAATACTTGATATTGAGCCTTCTGCTTCAAAAAATATTTTAATGGGGTTTACAGCTCCTACGGAAGCCGGTTTACCAATAACTGCAACCGGTACAAACAATACTCTTTGGCTCAATTATTCATCCATTAAGACAGCAACCGTTACAACCCGCCATATTTCTGTAAAATTGGATACAGTAATCCAAGGTGTAGATATTAAAGTTACAGCAGCAGCGCCAGTAGGAGGTGCAGGAGCTTTAGGAACACCCACTTCCACACTAACCTTGACAGCTGCTGATCAATCACTAATTTCAGGTATTGGGAGTGCTTATACAGAAGATGGATCCGGTAAAGGCCACAATCTTACCTACACGATTAGTCCCGGTGCCACGACTGCATACGGTAATTTAACAGCTTCAACAACTGAAATAGCAAAGGTTACGTATACTTTTGTTGATAATTAAATAGAAAAATACTTTTTTGATTAAGAGGAGAAGAAATTTACCGAATTTCTTCTTATTTCTCTATGTCCTTATTTCACCCTAAAAATATTCTTGATGATAAAGCGTATTTTATTTTTTCTCACCTTTATTATACAGTTCACCTCATTACAGGCAAGTATTGTTGTGCTTAATGGTCTTACTCATATTTATAAAGTCGAAAACGGCCAGGTATATAAAGGAAAAGTTACTTTACAGAACACTGGAAATACTACTCAGAATGTAAAAATTTTTCTACAGGATTTTAGCTACCATGCAGACGGAACCACCTATTATACGGCTCCTCATACAAACGAGAAATCAAATACAGACTGGATAAAACTCAATACTAATTTAGTAAGCCTTAAAGCTAAAGAAAAAACAGAGATCTATTTTGAAATCAATGTTCCCGCTAAAATTGCCCAGTCAGGAACGTATTGGAGTGTTATTATTGTAGAACCTGTAGATGATATAAAACCAAGTAATGACAGTCCGGGTATTAGTATTACATCTATAGTTCGATATGCCATTCAGGTCATTACCAATTACGATACTGACAATATAAAGCCTTCTCTTAAGTTTGAAAGTGTAAAAATTGAGAAAGAAGGACAACAGCGAAATGTGAAAATCGGGATTGCCAATAATGGGAATTTATTTTGCAGGCCTACCGCGAATATTGAAATATACAATCGTAAAACAGGAGAAAAAATAGGCACATTTTCCAGCATGACCATGGCATTACTTCCCAATACTTCAAAATCTTTCGACATAGATATCAGTAAAATTCCTCCTGATAAATATAACGCTGTAATCATCGCTACTGATGAAGATGAAAATGCCTTTGCTCTTAATGTTGAATTAGAAGTTAAAAATGATTAGGAAATGGATCATATATATTATCCTATTATTCCCGGTATTCATCTTTTCTCAAAATCAATCTCAGGAATTTGTTAATAAAAAAGATAGTTTACTCCCGGGAAGCTCCACTTCTGTTTCTTTTAAAATAGAAAATAAATCGCGGTACAGTAAAACCTACCTTCTGAATGTTGAAACTTCAGATCCATTTATCAGTCCTATTCTTTTAAAAGATGAGATTACTCTTTCAGCATTGGACAATAGAATTTACATTGTTCCTTTACGGATATCTTCCGAAGCTCCTTCAGGAAAATATGAAATATCGCTGCATATCTCAGAAAAAGACACTGAAAATAAGTTTACAGAGAAAACAGAAATTATTGTTTCCGAAAACCGTAATATTTCTATTACCTTATTAGAATCCCCGGAGTTTGTAAAGGCAGGGCAAGTAATCAAAGCTTCTTTTATTTTAAAAAATAACGGAAATACTAAAGAGTATCTGGCCATGGAAAGCAATAATTCATTGATAAGCCAGGTCAATACTCTCGTTCTTGCTCCCGGAGCCAGTAAAATAATTACCATTACTAAAAATACAGATCCGAACTTAGGAAAGAATGATTATCAAAATTTAGACCTGACCGCCCGTTCTACGGTTAATCCAACTCAGGCTGTCACGGCATACAGTAGTGTGAAAATTATTTCAACAAAACCTGTAGAAGATGATATTTATTACCGTTTACCAGTTTCCGCTTCTCTTTCTTTTATAGGAAGCCAGAACAGGGGTGTTTACCAAGATGGCTTCCAAGGGGAAATTTATGGGAAAGGAAGCCTTACAAATAAAAATACCAGCCAAATAGAATTTCATGCGGCAACTAAAAATCCTGTTGACTTCAATGCCTTCACTCCTTACGAAGAATATTTTATCAATTATAAAGATTCTAATCTTTTTGTGCATATCGGAGATAAAGCCTATTCGGCTTCCTATCTTACAGAGTTTGCACGATATGGACGAGGAGCCGAGATCCGCTATGATTTAAAGAAAATCAGTTTTGGTGCTTTTTATAATCATCCAAGATTCTTCCGGGATATTAAGGATGAATTCAATATTTATTCAAAAATAAAAATAAAAAAAGAATCGGAACTAACTGCCGGTTACCTTTATAAAATTCCTGTTTCAGAAAAAAACAATTTTACATCAGTAAATACTCAGTTTGATTCGAATACCCATTTGCCTTATTTAGCAGGTAAATTTCAACTTCTAAAAAATCTTAGTGCTTCAGGAGAAATTACGTATAGTAAAACAAATGAAACAGAAGGAACTGCTTATATGCTGCAGACTCAGGCCAATTTCAGTAAAGTCAGTGGAAGTCTTATGTATTTAAAAGCCAGCCCCAGATTCGCCGGCTATTTTTCTAACACCAGTACTTTTAATGGAAATATACAGTATCGAATTCTGAATAAAGTTAATTTGTTTGCCAACTTTATTCAGGACGCTAAAAACTATCAAAGAGATACTTTATTACTGGCTGCGCCTTATAGAAGCTATTTCCAATACGGAGCTCAGTACAATTACATAAAAACAGGATCTGTAATGGTATACAGTGGCTATCAAAAATACCAGGACCGTCTTATGCCAAGGCAATTTGATTATGATGAAAAATTTTTCAGAGTAAGTGTAAATCAGAGAATAGGACAATTTAGTATAAATCTTGAAAGTCAATTTGGCAATACCAATAACTTTCTGACTGGATTTTCAGGAAATTCTACCTTTTATACAGCTAATGTAGGATTTCAAAAATTTAATACCTCATTTAATTTATATGGAAGCTATGCGATAACATCCAGATACCAAATGCAAAATCAAAAACAGACTTATTTTGGTGCCCAGATTATTAGCACACTATCGGATAGAACAAATTTTAGGCTTTTTTATCAAAATAACTATATGCCTGAAGATTATTTTAAGGACCGTAATCTTTTTGAGGTTTTGTTTCATCATCAACTTTTCAGGCATCATGAAATAGATATATCAGGCCGCTACAATTTGCAACGTGGAGATCTTGCCAATAAAGACTTTATATTTTCTTTACGCTATACACTTAGGATGAACGTTCCTGTACAAAAAATTGCCGAATACACTACCTTATCCGGAACCGTTAATAATCTAGGAGTACAAAAAGTTGAAGGAATACGATTAATGATGGGGAATTATATCACTGTCACGGACAAGGCAGGAAATTATACTTTTAAAAATATTCCTCCGGGCGATTATTTTCTCGAAATTGATAGATCGAGTACTCAGTTAAATGATATTCCATATTCTAATTTTCCGGCCACTTTACATCTTATCAATAAAGAAAACATTTATAATTTCGGCTTAACTACTGCAGCTACTATTCAGGGAAGCATATCGCTCAATGAAAATGAAGAAAACAATCATTACGTTTTTGCTCATTATCAGCCGAAAAAAGAAAGTAAAAAAACAGACGGTGTTATTGTTGAAGCTACCAATGGAGAACAAACCTACAGAAAGATATGTATCATAGGAGAACCTTTTGATTTTACCTATCTACGCCCTGGAAACTGGACCGTGAAAATATATAGAAATGGTCTTGATAAACGCTATAAAATATCTACCAATCAATTTCAGTTTGTTTTAAAACCTTCTGAAACTAAAAATATAGCTATCAGTATTGTAAAGCAGCTAACGGAAATCAAATATCAGCAAGAAAGTATAAAAGTGGGGTATAATGAAATAAAAAAGCAAAAATGAAAACTTTTATCAAAATATTAATCTCTTCAATAAGTCTTACGTTTTATACGGGAGCCTTTTCACAAACATACACTGTTAGTTTTACCTTACCACAGGTTGCTTTAATGGATATTGAGCAGGCAACCAGCATTAATTTAGACCTTATAAAACCTACAGAAGCAGGTAACCGTCTTACAAACCCTACCAATAATACAACTAAATGGCTGAACTATACTTCAGCGGTAGCTTCTGGTGGCACACGATCCATAACTGCTTCTATAACCCAGAACATTCCAGGTATTGATATAAAACTGCAAATAGCATCTGCTACAGGTAGTGGTGCCGGTGCTCTAGGAACTCCCTCTTCACAGATTACCCTTTCTACAACACCTACAACCATTGTCAGTGGCATTGGAGGAGCCTATACCGGAAACGGAGTTGGCAATGGGCATCAGCTTACG